>NZ_JOIJ01000014.1 GCF_000719975.1 Prauserella rugosa | reverse complement strand
CGATATCGTCGGGGTCGGAGGCGATGCTGTCCGGTGCGGAGCTGTCCGCTGTGGACGTGGACGGAGTTGCCATCGGGGTGACTTCCTTTCCGCAAGCCGCCCCGAGCAACGCCGAGCCGGCTTGGCTTCCGGCTCGAAGTGGGGTGTTGGGTCAGCGCACGGTCACGCCGACCGGCCCCCTCCGGGCCGGCCACGTAAACCAGTAGAAGCGCTGCATCGCTAGGACCGTAGCACAGGCTTACCTTGCTTGACCGGTGCAGTGATCCATGTCCCCGGTTCCGGATTCGGCGGACGCCGGTTGTCCTGCACGCCGTGCGGCACCACCTCCCGCTGCGCCGATCCAGCTATCCTGTGTGCACACAGTGACGTGCGAGAGGCAGGGTGTGAGCGATGCGCGTGGGTGTCCTGACCGGTGGCGGCGACTGCCCGGGACTGAACGCCGTGATCCGTGCGGTCGTCCTCAAGGGCGTCGGGGAGCACGGATGGGACGTCGTGGGCTTCCGCAACGGCTGGCAGGGCCCGCTCACCGGGGACGCGCGCCCGCTCGGTGTCGACGACGTCGAGCCGATCCTCACGCGCGGCGGCACCATTCTCGGCTCGTCGCGCACGAATCCGTACTCCACCGACGACGGTGCCGAGCGCGTCCGGTCGGTGCTGGCCGCGCAGGGGATCGACGCCCTGGTGGCCATCGGGGGTGAGGACACCCTCGGCGTGGCGGAGCGGCTCGCGGGGGAGGGCACCCCCGTGGTCGGCGTGCCGAAGACGATCGACAACGACCTCGGCGCCACCGACTACACCTTCGGCTTCGACACGGCGGTGCACATCGCGACCGAGGCGATCGACCGCCTGCACACCACCGCCGAGTCGCACCACCGCGCCCTCGTCGTCGAGGTGATGGGCAGGCACGCAGGCTGGATCGCCCTGCACTCGGGGATGGCAGGAGGAGCGAGCGGGATCCTCGTCCCGGAGCGCGCGTTCTCGGTCGACGAGGTGGTCAGCTGGGTCGAGCGCCGGTTCGAACGCGAGTACGCGCCGATCATCGTCGTGGCCGAGGGTGCGCTCCCGCAGGGCGGTGCCGAGGTCCTGCAGACCGGGGAGAAGGACGCGTTCGGGCACGTGCGGCTCGGTGGCGTCGGCTCCTGGCTCGCCGACGAGATCGCCCACCGGACGGGCAAGGAGTCCCGCGCGGTCGTGCTCGGGCACACGCAGCGGGGCGGCACACCGACCGCCTACGACCGGGTGCTGGCCACCCGCTTCGGACTGCACGCCGTCGACGCCGTCGCCGAGGGCGACTTCGGGGTGATGACGGCGTTGCGCGGCACCGACATCGTCCGGGTCGCCCTGTCCGAGGCGACCGCGGAGCTGAAGACCGTGCCGCCCGAACGCTACGCCGAGGCCGAGGTCTTCTTCGGCTGAGCGGCCACGCGCACGTCGCGGAGGGGTGGCAGGAGACGCGCTCGGCCCGTCGGCGACATGGCCTAGGTTGGCGTCCGTGGGATTCGCGGGATTCGGCGAGTACGCCATCGACTTCTACGACGGCCTCGTGGCCGACAACTCCAAGCCCTACTGGAACGCCAACGTGGAGACCTACCGGCGGGACGTGCGGGCGCCGATGGAACAGCTCCTCGCGGAACTGGCCGACGAGTTCGCCGATCTCGGCGAACCGAAGGTGTTCCGCCCGTACCGCGACGTCCGGTTCGCCAAGGACAAGACGCCGTACAAGACGCACTGCGGCGGCGTGATCGAGGCGGGTCGCGGCGGCGGCGCCTACTACGTCGAGATCGGCCCCGCGGGGCTGCGCGTCGGTGGCGGATGTTTCCACCTGGCCGCCGACCAGCTCGCGCGGTTCCGGCAGGCGGTCGACACCGAGGTGCACGGCAGGGCGCTGGAAACGGTCCTCGACGCGTTGCGCGGCCGCGGCTGGGAGATCGCGGGCGAGCGGTTGAAGACCCGGCCGCGGGGCGTGGACCCCGAACATCCCCGGCTCGAGCTGTTGCGGCACCGGCGGCTGTACGCGATCCACACCTGGGAGCCGGACGACACGCTGCACGAGCCGACGTGTCTCGACCGGGTTCGCCACGCCTGGCGGCAGTTGCGCCCGCTGAACGAATGGGCACGTGATCACGTCGGTGTGAGCGAACTCCCACGCCGCTGACCGGTGCCGACGCCAGGTACACCACGCCACCCCGGCGGGGAAGACCGGATCGGTCAAGACGTGACGGCGCGAACGGTCTAGGCTGTGCAGGCGTGAGCCGACGAGCGAAGATCGTATGCACCCTGGGCCCCGCGACCGCGACGGCGGAGAAGGTCCGTGACCTCGTCGAATCGGGGATGGACGTCGCCCGCATGAACTTCAGCCACGGCGACCACGACGACCACAAGCAGGTCTACGAGCTCGTACGCTCGGCGGCCGCCGACACCGGCAGGGCCGTCGGCATCCTCGCCGACCTGCAGGGCCCGAAGATCCGTCTCGGTACGTTCGCCAGCGGCCCGGTCGAGTGGCGCACCGGCGACACCGTGCGCATCACCGTCGAGGACGTCGTCGGCACCCACGACCGGGTGTCGACCACCTACAAGGGCCTGGCCGACGACGCCAAGCAGGGCGACCGGCTGTTGGTCGACGACGGCAAGGTCGGACTCGTGGTCGACGAGGTCGACGGGCCCGACGTGGTGTGCACCGTGACCGAGGGCGGTCCGGTCAGCAACAACAAGGGTGTGTCCCTGCCCGGCATGGACGTGTCCGTGCCCGCGTTGTCCGACAAGGACATCGAGGACCTCGAGTTCGCCATGGAACTCGGCGTCGACTTCGTGGCGCTGTCGTTCGTCCGTTCGCCCGCGGACATCGACCTCGTGCACCAGGTGATGGACCGGGTCGGCAAGGGCCGCGTCCCGGTGATCGCGAAGCTCGAGAAGCCCGAGGCGGTCTACAACCTCGAGGCCGTCGTGCTCGCCTTCGACGGCCTGATGGTGGCCCGCGGCGACCTCGGGGTCGAACTGCCGCTCGAACAGGTGCCGCTGGTGCAGAAGCGCGCCATCCAGATCGCGCGCGAGAATGCCAAGCCCGTGATCGTGGCGACGCAGATGCTGGACTCGATGATCGGCAACTCCCGGCCGACGCGCGCCGAGGCCTCCGACGTCGCCAACGCCGTCCTCGACGGCGCCGACGCCGTGATGCTCTCCGGTGAGACGAGCGTGGGCCGCTATCCGATCGAAACGGTCCAGACGATGTCGCGGATCGTCGAGGCGGTCGAGGCCGACCTGCCCGCGGTGCCGCCGCTGTCGCACGTCCCGCGCACCAAGCGGGGCGTCATCTCCTATGCGGCCAGGGACATCGGCGAACGGCTCAACGCGAAGGCGCTGGTGGCGTTCACGCAGTCCGGGGACACGGTGCGCAGGCTCGCACGTCTGCACACGCGGCTGCCGTTGCTCGCGTTCACCCCGTTGGAGAGCGTGCGCAGCCAGCTGGCGCTGACGTGGGGCACCCACACCGAGCTCGTGCCCAAGGCGGACTCGACCGACCGGATGATCCACCAGTGCGACCGCGCGATGCTCGAGACCGGCCGCTACCAGCCGGGCGATCTCGTCGTCATCGTCGCCGGATCGCCACCGGGGACCGTCGGGTCGACCAACCTCATCCGGGTGCACCGCCTCGGTGAGGACGACCACGCCTGACCCTGGCTGACCGGCCGCGCCGGCGCGGCGGTGCCAGAATCGGGCCATGACGGAACTGGCACGTGCCGCCGCCGCGGCCGCCGACGGTGCGGCCACCGGCCAACCGGTGCTCGACCAACTGGTGAATCTGCTCGACCTGGAGAAGATCGAGGAGAACATCTTCCGTGGGGTGAGCCCGCCGCATTCGCCGACGCGCGTGTTCGGAGGCCAGGTCGCGGGCCAGGCCCTCGTCGCGGCCGGGCGGACGGTGCCGGCCGAACGGCACGTGCACTCCCTGCACGCCTACTTCATCCGCGGCGGCGACCCGACCGTGCCGATCGTCTACGAGGTCGACCGGATCCGCGACGGGCGGTCGTTCACCACGCGCCGGGTGACCGCGGTGCAGCACGGCAAGGCGATCTTCGCGTTGTCGGCGTCGTTCCAGAAGGCCGAGGCCGGGATCGAGCACTCGGGACCCATGCCCGAGGTGCCGGACCCGGAGGGTCTGCCGACCCTCGCCGAACGCATCGAGCCCTACGCGGACACCCTCACCATGCGCACCGGGCCGCGGCCCCTGGACATGCGCTACGTCAACGACCCGCCGTGGGTGACCCGCCAGACCGGCGACTGGCAGGGCCGTAACCAGGTGTGGATGAAGGCCGACGGGGTTCTTCCCGACGATCCGCTGCTGCACGTGTGCGTGCTCACCTACGCCTCGGACCTGACCCTGCTCGACTCGGTGCTCGCCGAACACGACGTGTACTGGGAGTTCGACCAGGTGCTCGGGGCCAGCCTCGACCACGCCCTGTGGTTCCACCGCCCGTTCCGGGCCGACAACTGGTTCCTCTACGACAGCACCTCGCCCACCGCCTCCGGTGCGCGCGGCCTGGCGACGGGTCAGTTCTTCGCCCACGACGGCTCGCACATCGCGACGGTGGTGCAGGAGGGGCTCGTCCGGGTGCTCTGACGTCGGCCGGGTGCTCTCACGTCGTCGGCGGGCTCTCACGTCGTCGGCGGGCGCTGACCCTGTCATGCGCCGGGCCGGCTCCATGCCCCGGCCGCGCGGAGCCCCGGAACCTCGGGTGCGGTCCGGACCACGTCGCTTCCGGATGCGCATGTGTGCGTGTTTTCCGAGCCTTCACAGCGATTCGTGAGAAGTGCAATTTGCACTTTCTGCGAAAGGTGGCGGGAACCGCGGCGAGGTGTTTCACCGCCAGTTCTTTTCGGCGCCCTCGGTGGTTAGATGGGGCGCGCGACGAGGTGGAGGTGAGCGATGACGCGTGGGCACGGCCCGACTGTCCGCCGCCGTAGGCTGGCGGGGGAACTGCGCAGGCTGCGCGAGGCGGCGGACCTGACGATCGACGACGTGGCGGAGCGGCTGGAGTGTTCGGCGTCGAAGGTCAGCAGAGTCGAGACGGGCAACGTGGGGGTCACGCCGAGAGACGCCCGGGACATGCTCGAGCTGTACGGAGTGGCGGGCGAGGAGCTCGAAGCGCTCGTCCAGCTGGCGAGAGAGGCCCGTAAACGCGGCTGGTGGCACGCCTACAACGAGGTGTTCACCGGCACGTTCGTCGGGCTGGAGGCCGACGCCAGCTCGCTGCGCGCCTATCAGGCACTGCTGGTGCCCGGCCTGCTGCAGACCCGCAGATACGCCCACGCGGTGATCAGGGCGATGCGGCCCGACGCGACCGAGAACGAGATCGAGCGCAGGGTGGCCGCCCGCATGGAACGGCAGGCCCTGCTGCGCGACAGCCAGCCACCCGAGTACTGGGCGGTGATCGACGAGGCCGTGCTGCACCGCTCCGTCGGCGGTCCCGAGGTGATGGCCGAACAGCTGTGGCGGATGGTCGACATCGCCACGCTGCCGCACGCCACGATCCAGGTGGTGCCGTTCACCGGAGGCGCGCACCCGGGAATGGAGGGCCCGTTTCTCATTCTCGGTTTTCCGGAGCAGGCCGATCAGGACGTCGTTTACGTTGACAGCACGAATGGCGGGCTGTATCTCGAGGACTCTGCGGAGGTTCACCGCTACGCGCTGATGTTCGATCATTTGCGTGCCGCCGCGGCGAAGCCGGATGATTCGCTCGATCTGATCGAGGCCGCCGCCCGGAGGTTCGAGAAGCACGACGTCTGAGGGCCCGGGCCGGCGAGCCTCGGGGATCGACGCCGGCCTGTGCCGGTGGCGTCGGCCGGGTCGACTCCCGAGCGGCGGCCCTGCTCGGCGACCGGCAGGACCGGCCCGCGCACCGCACATCGAATACCGACCGCACGAGCTCTGCACACGAGCCCTGAAGAGCACGAGCACCGAAAGCACGAGCACCGACATCGTCGACAAGGAGAGCAGATGGCCAGCGCCCCGTTAACCCGTTCGTCGTCCCTCGGCTCCGCATCCGTGGAGCCCGGCGCGCTCGCGTGGCGGAAGAGCACCTACAGCGGTGGCGGCAACGACTGTGTCGAGGTCGCCTTCGTACCCGGGGGAGCGGCGGTCCGCGACTCGAAGAACCCGTCCGGCGGCATGCTCCGGCTGTCGGCGTCCGAGTGGGACGCGCTGCTCACGGCCGTTCGGCGCGGCACGCTCGACCTTCCCTGATCCCGGACCGCGCCGGCGGACCCTTTGGCCGGTAAGGGACGGGCAGGGGCCGGTGCGTGGCGCCGTGGGCGCGGCGTACGAACGCGGCCTGTTGCGTGGACGGGTCAGCGGCGGGGGAGGCGCTTCAGCGCGGCGATCCCCGACGTCATGACGCGCGTCCACACCCGTGCGGGCACGGCGCGCGGCGGACGCAGTCGCAGACCCCGCTGCACCGCCACGGCTTGGGCCTCGGTGTACTTCAGCAGGCCCTCGGCACTGTTGCGCCTGCCCACGCCGGAGTCCTTCATGCCACCCATCGGCAACCCCACGGTGCCGAACGTGGCGGCGTAGCCCTCGTTGACGTTGACCGTGCCCGCCTTGATCCGTGCGGCCACCTCCGCGCCCCGGCGGGGATCCCGGGTCCACACGCTGGCGTTGAGCCCGAAGTCGGTGTCGTTGGCGCGCGCGACCGCCTCGTCCACGTCGGAGTAGGGATAGACCGACACCACGGGGCCGAAGGTCTCCTCGCGGAACAGCGTGGCCTTCTCGGTGACGCCGGTGAGCACGGTCGGCTCGTAGAAGTACGGCCCCAGGTCCGGCCGGGGCCGTCCGCCCGTGACCACCGTCGCCCCCGCGGCGCGCGCGTCGTCCACATGGGACGAGACCGTCCTGAGCTGGTCCTCCGAGGTGAGCGATCCCATGCCGGCGCGGAAGTCGAGCGCCCCGCCCAGGGTGAGTGCCTCGGTCCGCTCGGCCAGGGCTCGCACGAACTCGTCGTGGATGCTCTCGTGCACGTAGATCCGTTCCACGGACACGCACAGTTGGCCCGCCGAGGAGAAGCACGCCGCCACGGCACCCGCCGCGGCCTTGCGCACGTCGGCGTCGGGCAGGACCACCATCGGGTTCTTGCCACCGAGTTCCAGCGAGTAACTGGTCAGCCGCTCGGCGATCTGACCGGCCAGCCGCTTGCCGGTCGGGGTCGAACCGGTGAAGCACACGTAGTCGGACTCCTCGACGAGCGTGTCGCCGATGACCGACCCGCGGCCCAGCACGATCTGCCAGGCGTCGGCGGGCAGACCCGCCTGCTCGGCCAGTTCGTGCAGCCACAGCGCCGACAGGGCCGTCTGGTTGTCGGGCTTCTGCACGACCGTGTTGCCCGCGGCCAGTGCGGGCAACACGTCCATCGCCGTCAGCGCGAGCGGGTAGTTCCACGGGGAGATCACGCCCACGACGCCCTTGGGGTGGCGCAGTTCTTTCGCCGTGGTCAACAGCGGCAGCACGCCCGCGGCCCGCTTCGGGGCGAGGATCCGCGCACTGTGCTTGCCGTAGTAGCCCGCGACGAGTGCCGTGGCGCTGACCTCGTCGAAGGCGTCCAGCCGAGCCTTGCCCGCCTCCACCTGGACCAGGTCGAGAGCTTCGGCCTGGTGCTGGAGCACGAGGTCGGCGATCCGCGCCAGGACCCGCTGGCGTTCGCGGACCGGCCGTGCGGCCCACCGTGTCTGCACCTCGCGGGCCCGGCCGAACACGTCGCGGACCTCGGCGGCGCCTGCCTGGGGCAGCGTCGCGACGGGCAGGCCCGTGTAGGGCGCGGGCATCTGCACCGGTGCTCCGTCGAGACCGGTGGCCACCCGGGCGACAAGTTGGGCGGCCCTGCTCGTCATCGGTGCACCGGGCACCCCGCCGATGGGATCGGCCGGTCCGCCGATCTGGCCGGACTGGCGCGGGGTGCTCGGCACGGTGCTGGTCACGGGATCCTCCGAAGGGCGAAAACTGTTACTCGCGAGTAATACATTACCGGCGGACGCAACCCCCGCGTCGCAGCCGCGGGCGACGGCGTGGCGGCGAACGGGATTGTGAGCGGCCCGTCACGTGCCGAAATGCACCGTCGCGATGCGTTTCCACTCCTCGAGCAGCTGCGCCCGTCGTCGCGGATCACCACCGAGTTCGGCGTCCAGGGCGAGTCCGCGCGTGAGGTTCACCGTCAGCCAGAACAGCGACTGCGCCTTCTCGTCCGGAAGGTCGCCGGACAGCGTCGTGAGCAGTTCCAGCGTGGAACGGCCCAGGGCGCGATCGACCGGGCGCATCGCCGTGCGCAGTTCGGGATCGGTACGCGCGGCGACCCACAGTTCCATCGCCGCCGTGGCGAGCGTGCCGGAATAGGAGTTCCACAGCAGGTCGATCGCGGTGGCGATGCGCTCGGGGCCGTCGGGGAGTGCACCGGCGTCGGGCGCGCTCTGCTGCTGGATACGGGTCGTCAGGTGTTCGACCGCGGTGGCCATCAGCTCGGACTTCGACGTGAAGTGGTGCTGGAAGGCGCCCTTGGACACCCCTGCCTTGGCACAGATCTCCTGCATCGACGTGCGCCCGTAGCCGAGTTCGACGAGGCAGTCGATGGTGGCGTCCAGCAGTGCGGCGCGCGTCTGGGCGCGCCGCTCGGCCTGAGTGCGGTGGCTGCGTGGCGTTGTCGTCACGGCGACCCCTTTACCGGCTCGGGCGGCGGTTGTAGATTCCGGTCGGAACTTACATTCCGGTCGGAATGTTTTCCACCCCAGACGTGCCAGGTGATCAAGGAGGCCCGCCGTGCCGCTGCAACTGCCCAGGAGCTCGTGGCTGACCGAGGAACTCGACGACTTCCGCGAGCTCGCGCGGTCGTTCTGCCAGAAGGAGCTCACTCCGCACCAGGACCGCTTCATCGAGAACAAGCAGATCGACCGCGAGGTGTGGACGAAGGCCGGTGAGGTGGGCCTGCTGTGCCTGTCCATCCCCGAGGAGTACGGCGGAGGCGGCGGCACCTTCGCCCACGAGACCGTGCTCTACGAGGAGCAGGCACGCAGCGGCGACAGCGCGTGGGGCGTGTCGGTGCACAACGGCATCGTCGCCCACTACGTCCTGGCCTACGCCGGCGAGGAGAAGAAGAAGGAGTGGCTGCCCAAGCTGGCCAGCGGCGAGTGGATCGGCGCCATCTGCATGACCGAACCCGGCACCGGATCGGACCTGCAGGGCATCAAGACGCGGGCCGTGCGCGACGGCGACGAGTACGTCATCAGCGGCTCCAAGACGTTCATCACCAACGGGGCGATGGCCGACTTCGTCGTCGTGGCCTGCAAGACCGATCCGGAGGCCGGCGCCAAGGGCATGTCGCTGATCGGTGTGCCCACCTCGGCGGCGGGCTTCCGCAGGGGCCGCACGCTCGACAAGATCGGCATGAAGGGCCAGGACACGGCCGAGCTGTTCTTCGACGACGTGCGCGTGCCCGCGGCCAACCTCCTCGGCGACCAGGAGGGGCTCGGCTTCATCCAGCTCATGCAGCAGCTGCCGCAGGAGCGCCTGCTGATCGCCATCACGTCGGTCGCCGGCATGGAGGCCGCCGTCGAGCAGACCATCGCCTACACCCACGAACGGGAGGCGTTCGGCCGCCCGCTGTCGAAGTTCCAGAACACGAAGTTCACCCTCGCCGAGGCCGCCACCGAGGTCGCCGTGTCGCGCGCGTTCCTCGACCAGTGCATCGAGCGCCACCTGAGGGGCGAACTCGACGTGCAGGGTGCCGCGATGGCGAAGCTGTGGACCACCGAGCGCGCCAACCGCGTGATCGACGACTGCGTGCAGCTGTTCGGCGGCTACGGCTACATGACCGAGTACCCCGTCGCCAGGGCCTGGGCCGACATGCGTATCTCGCGGATCTTCGGCGGCACCAGCGAGATCATGAAGGACATCATCTCGAGGACGCTGTGACGTCCGGCGACGAAAAGGGGACAACCATGAACGCCGGACCGCTCGCCGGGCTTCGGGTGATCGAACTGGCCGGCCTGGCACCCGCGCCGTTCGCCTGCACCGTGCTGGCCGACCTCGGTGCGGACGTCGTCCGGGTCGACAGGGCCGTTCCGGGGGCCGACGTGCTCGGCATCCCGAACGACCCGCTCACCCGCAGCAGGCGGACGATCGGCGTCGACACGAAGACCCCGGAGGGGGTCGAGGTCGTGCTGGCGCTCGCCGAGCAGGCCGACGTGTTGATCGAGGGCTTCCGGCCCGGCGTCGCCGAGCGGATGGGGCTCGGTCCCGAGCAGGTGCGCGCCCGCAATCCGCGGCTGGTGTACGGACGGATCACCGGCTGGGGACAGGACGGCCCGCTCGCACCGACCGCGGGACACGACATCAACTACATCGGCCTGTCGGGGGCGTTGGCCACGGTCGGCAGACCGGGTGAGCGGCCGGTGCCTCCGGTCAACTATCTCGGCGACTTCGGCGGCGGTGGTCTGTACCTCGCCATGGGCGTGCTCGCGGCGCTGTACGAACGGATGTCGTCGGGACAGGGCCAGGTGGTCGACGCGTCGATGGTCGAGGGGTCGGCGCTGCTGACCACCCAGCTGTACGGCATGCGGGCGGCCGGCGTCTGGGGCGGCGCGCGGGGCGAGAACCTGCTCGACGGAGGCGCTCCGTTCTACGACACCTATGCGTGCGCCGACGGCAGGTACGTCGCGGTCGGGGCGATCGAGATGCGGTTCTGGACGGCTCTGGTCGAGGTGCTCGAACTCGACGCCGAGACGCTGCCCGTGCATCTGGACCAGTCGCAGTGGCCGAAGCTGCGCGCGATCCTCGCCGAGGCGATCGGCCGCTACTCGCGGGACGAACTGGTCGCCAAGGCCGAGGGGACCGACGCGTGCCTGACGCCGGTGCTGTCGCCCGACGAGGCGGCGGAGCACCCGCACAACGTGGCCAGGGGCAGCTTCACCGACGTCGGTGGGGTGGTGCAGCCCGCTCCCGGGCCGAAGTTCGACCGCACACCCCCGCCGGAGCCGGAGGCCCCGCACGAGAAGGGCGCGGACACCGACGACGTGCTCAGGGAGTTCGGATACTCCGCCGACGCGGTGGAGGCGCTGCGGTCGTCCGGCGCGATCGCGTAGGACCGGGCCCGGGGTGGGCGAGCCGGAGTGATCTGGCGCGGGTGATCGAGGCGGGGCCGAGCGGCTGGCCGCGTCCGAGCCCTCCGGTCATGACCGGGCGGCGTGTCGGTCCGCCGGACGGCCGCCCGGTCCGCCTACGCTGGCACGGCTGGACGACGGGGTCCGGCCACGTTCAGTGACAGGCCTACGCCATTCGTGGGGGAAGACCGCGGTCCGCCCCCGGGGTGGTGTGGATGCTGTTGAATGGGCCGCGACGCGTCCCGTTCACGGGTGTTCATCGGGCTGTCACGACGCACCGGCCGCTCGGCGGGTCGGTGCCGAACGCGGGCGAGACGGCCGACGAAAAGAATTGGGTGAAGCCATGTCACCGGGACTCAAGAAAATCCTCATCTTCGGTGTCGTCGCTCTCGTCCTCTTCCTGTTGATCAGCAGGCCGACCGAGTCGGCCGACGCCGTGCAAACGGCTCTGAGCTGGCTCGGAGACGGTGCCGAGGCCCTCGTGACGTTCGTACAGAGCTTGTTTTCCTGACGGTTACGCCGTCGTGTCCACGATGTAGAACAGCCGCTTTCCCCGAGGTCGGAAACGCGACTTCGGGGAAACGTCGTGTCCGCACAATGCGGTGATCACTGAGCGTGTATTCGGACGCTTTCAACCCCATTGACTGGACCATCCGGGTGGATTCCCGGGGCTAAAGCGCAGGTCAACGGATCCGTCGCCGAGAGGGTCTGGCGCGGAGCCGAGGTGCTCTCCTACGGTGCTCACATTGCGTGATCGAGCCGATGCGACGGTGGTTCGCCGGCCGGTTCGAACAGCGCTCGACAGTCTTTCCGCAAGCGACTCCCAGTGCGTTGCAGAAGGAGGCAGGGATGCAGGATCCCGGCGTTGACGCGGTCATCCAGCAGTGGACCTCGGAACGTGAGCAGAGTGCCGAGGAGATCGAGGCGCGGCAGATCGCCTCCTCCTGGCTCGCCGAGGCACCACAGGCGGCCCCGGGAATCCCCGGGCAGCGCGGAGCCACCGGGCCGGGCGCCTGGGCCGCGCTCGACACCGCCGACACGACCTACCTGGACGCCATGCGTCAGCGGCTGCCGGACGCCCCCGACGAGCTGCTCGTCGCCGCCGCAGGCTGGTGGCAGATGATCGGCGACGTGCGGGAGGCCGAGGCCTGGTGGGACGCCGGGATCAGCCCGCTCGACCAGCGCGCCCTCGACTACCGTGCGGCCGGCCTCACGCCCGGTGATCTGGCCAAGTGGCTGGGTCCGTTGACCGTGCTGGAGCACCTCCGACGCGGCTCGGCGCCCGCGTGGTGCGTGGCGCGACTCGCGCGCCAGCGCCGCGACGCCGCGAGCTGAACCATCAGGAGCGGAACCGTCACGAGCTGAGGCCCCGTGCGCGGGTCGCCAGCCCGGCACCGGTTCTCCTGCGCCCACCGCTTCTCGGCGCGCCGAGAACGACCGCCGCGGCCCATAACGTTACGGTGCCTCCGGTCGTTGTTCTCATGGGCGAGTTCGGTACACGGAGGGGCAAGCGGTGCGCACAGGGGAGCCCGAAGGCGATGGTCCGCACCGCGGTGGTGCCGCGACGGCAGCTCGGGCAGGTCTGTCGGCGGTTCGTGGTCTCGGGCCCGCGGCCGTGCGGCTGGCGGTCGTCGTCCTGGTCGTGGCCGTGGGCGCAGGGGGCGTGTGGCTCGTGGCGAGGGCCGCGACGCCGGAGGCGAGTCCCACCACGACCGACGTGCCCGCGATGGACGTCCGGCCCGCGAGCGTGACCCCCGGGTCGGCGGCTCCGGCGAAGGAGGCCGCCGCGCCCGACGAAGGGGCGAGCACCGGGGGAGGGGCACAGCAACCGCCGTCCGAGGACGGTCAACCGGACTCACTCGACGCGTGGGCCGAGCGCACCGCCGCGGCGACGTCGGTTCCCGCCCGTGCGCTGCGCGCCTACGGCCATGCGGAACTGGCCATGCGGGAACACTCACCCGGCTGCCGGGTGTCGTGGGCGACCCTGGCCGGCATCGGCCGCGTCGAATCCGACCACGGCCGCTACGGCGGGGCGATGCTCGGTGAGGACGGCAGGCCCTCGATCCCGATCATCGGCGTCCCCCTCAACGGCGCACCGGGCGTGCGCACCATCACCGACACCGACGGCGGCCGCCTCGACGGCGATCCGCACCACGACCGTGCCGTCGGCCCGATGCAGTTCATTCCCAGCACGTGGATGCGCTATGCCAGCGACGGCAACGGCGACGGCAACGCCGACCCCCAGCAGATCGACGACGCGGCCCTCACCGCCGCCCGCTACCTGTGCGCGGGTGGGCGGGACATGTCGAGTGCCGAGGGCTGGTGGGCCGGGATCATGTCGTACAACAACTCGGTCGAGTACGGCCAGAAGGTCTTCGGACTCGCCGACACCTACGCGGCGCAGGCGGCCGGTACGCAGGGCTGAACTCGGCGGGCTGTGACCGTGCCCACCTCGTCACGCCTGCTAGCGTCGGAAGGGTGAACTCCCGTTCCGTCACCGTGCGCGCCGTCGGCATCGGAGTGCTGTGCGTCGCCGCGTTGGCCGTGTGCCTCGGCCTCGCGTGGTGGCAGTGGGACCGGTTCTCGTCCGCGGGCGGCACCTATCAGAACCTCGGGTACGTCCTGCAGTGGCCGTTGTTCGGGTTGTTCCCCGCATTCATGGTGTGGCGCTGGCGGGTGCTGAGCCGCCGTCGTTCGGCCGACTCCCCGAGCCCGTCCGACCTCGCGGAGTCGTCGGTCGCCGCGCCACCGTCGGAGTCCGCCGCGCAGCCGACCGAGACCGGTTCGGAGGCGACCCGCAGTGAGCCCGCGCCGACCCGCCGCGCGGCCCGGCCGTTCGGTCCCAACCGCGCCGCACGCGGGACCTCGGGCGGAGGTGGCGTGGGCAGCGGCAACACCGACGGCAACACCGAGGACCCCGAGTTGGCCGACTACAACCGTTATCTGGCCGAACTGAACGCACGTGATCAAGAGGTGAAGTGACGACATGGTGACGACCGACCGCGACGCCGAAGGCGGGGCCGCCACGACCACGGCCGGACGGGTTCCCGAAGCGCTGAGGGGACCGCTGACCCGGTTCCGCGTCGCCGCCTTCGTGACCGGCATCGGCCTGCTGGGCCTCGTCGTCGTGATGATCATCCGCTACGGCTTCGACAACGCGGGCCCCTCGGCCGTGTACTCGCCGATCCACGGCGTGATCTACATGGCCTACCTGGTGCTGGCGGTGGACCTTGCGCTCAAGGCCCGCTGGTCGGTCAAGGGCACGATCGGCGTGCTGCTGGCCGGGTGTGTGCCCTTCCTGTCCTTCTGGGTCGAGCGCAAGGTCCACCAGCGCGTCACTGCGGGGAAGAAGCTCTGACCGCGGCGCGCACCGCGTGCGGCGGCACGGTGCAGCCGCGCAGTGCGTCCGCGTCGATCGAGTCCGGCAGGTAACCCCGCCCGGACTCGATCGACGCGCGCAGCCGGTCGGTCATCGTGCCCACCGGATCGTCGATCCGGTCGCTGCGGCCGGACAGGAACGCCCACTCGTGCTCGTCCGAGCCGTAGTACACGGCCGTGCCGAACAGCTCGGTGAACCGCCGCCACGCGGTGATCAGGGTCTGGTTGCGCCACATGGTGGGGCAGCCGCCCTGGCAGGTCACGACCCCGCCGGGGGTCAGCACCTCCGCGCACCGGCTCAGGAAGTCGGCCTCGTACAGCCGGTTGTGCTGGGCCTCGGGATCCGTGCTCTCGTCGGGCAGGTCGATGAGCACGACGTCGTAACGCAGTCCGCGTTCCTGCGCCTCGGCGAGAAAGTCCCATCCGTCCCGGTAATGCAGGCGGATCGGGCCCTCGTGCGCCTCGGCGGCGGCCAGGTCGTCGGGGGTGTAGCCGTAGGGCAGGTGCTGGGCGCACAGGCGCACCGTCTCGGCGTCGATGTCGACGTGGTCGACGCGGGAGGCCCCGTGTGCCACGGCCATCGCACTGGCCACGCCCTCGCTCGAACCGATGATCAACACCGTGTTCACCTCGTCGGCCAACAGGAGCGGCGGCACGGTCAGTGCCTCGTGGTAGACGAGCTGGGTGGTCTCGGTGCTCTGGCGTTCGTCGTCGCAGAAGAGCGTGGTGCCGTGGGCGGTACGGCCGATGAGGACGTGCTGGAACTCGGTCCTCGTGTCGACCACCACGTCGTCGACGCGCCACACGCGGCTCATGCCCTCGGACAGCGGTTCGTTGACGGTGCGGGTCTCTGCGGCCACTTCTCACTTCCCTGTCGTCGCGGTCTGCGGTGCGGGGTGGCCCCGCCGGACGGTGGACATGGCGGGAGGGGCGCTGCCCAGCGCCGCGCCGAGCAGCTGGACGGCCCTCGTCGGATCGGCCTGGTCGCCGCACGTGAACACGTCGACGAACGCCGCGCCGATCTCCGGGTAGGTATGGACGGACGCATGCGACTCGGCGAGCATCGCCAGCACGGTGACGCCCTGGGGCTCGAACCGGTGGGCGATGACGTCGCAGACGGTCGCGCCCGCTTCGGTGAGCGTGCTCGCCAACGTGGTGCGCAGAAAGACGTCGTCGTCGAGCAGACGCGGCTCGACACCGTCGAGTTCGGCGAGCACGTGCGTGCCCGAGAACACACCGACCTCGCGGCAGTCAGTCGGCACTGGTCGGCCTCCCTTCGTGGATGCAGTGGGTACGGAGTGGCGGAATGCCGTTGAACGCCACCGACGAATAGCTCGCGGTGTAGGCGCCGGCGGCAAGGATGTCGATCCGGTCCCCGGCACGCAAGGATTCCGGCAACCGGTACGGAGTGCGCTGGTACAGCACGTCATCGCCGTCACAGGTGGGCCCGGCGATGATCACCGGACCGCTCGCCCCGTCGTGGTCGCCGACGGGCTCGAGCGCGTAGGCGATGGCCTCGTCCTCGGTCTCGGCCAACCCGTTGTAGCGCCCGACGTCGAGGTAAACCCAGCGGTGTTCGTCGGCCGGGTCCTTGCGCGTCACGAGCACGACCTCGGTGCGGATCACGCCTGCCTCGGCGACGATCGCGCGCCCGGGTTCGAGGACCAGCTCCGGGGCCCGGTCGGGGAAGTGCCGCGCGAGGGCCTCGCCGATCGCACTGGCGTAGGCGGTCGGTTCCGGGGCGGTGTCCCGGTAGGAGGCGCCGATCCCCCCGCCCACGTTGAGCCTGCGCAGGTGCAGGCCGTGGGCTGCGGTCCCGGCGAACACCGAGGCCGCGGCCTCCACGGCCACGTCCCACGCGGCGGTGTCGAGCTGCTGCGAGCCGACGTGGAAGCTGACGCCGACCGGGTCGAGACCGAGTTCCGCGGCGCGCAGGAGCAGCGCGGTCGCCCGGTCCGGGACACAGCCGAACTTGCGGCCGAACGGGGTCACCGAATCAGGCGGCTCGACCAGGACCCGCGCCGACACCTGCGCCCCCGGCGCGTGGGCCGCGATGTTGTCCAGGTCGCCGTCCGCCTCGCAGGTGTATTCACGCACTCCCGCAGCGTGGGCGCGCGCGATGTCGGCGGGCTTCTTGATCGTGTTGCCGTAGGACAGCCGTCCGCCGTCGGCGCCGGCCTCGAGGCAGAGGTCGATCTCGGCGGGACTGGCGACGTCGAACCACGCGTCTTCGCGTGCGAGTGCGCGCAGTACGGCGGGTTCCGGATTGGCCTTCACGGCGTACTGCACGCGCGTGTCGGGAAAGGCCGCGGCCAGCGCACGGTATCGGTCGACGACCGTGTCGACGTCCACCACGAGGCACGGCGTGGGTGGGTCGTGCTCGTCGAGGAACCGACGGGCCGCAGGCGCGGGAGTGGCCGCGCGACCTGCCGTCGGTGCGGTGTCGGAGATGCTCACGGGCGTGAGGGTCTCAACCGGCCCATGGCTGCTCCGAGTGCGGTCCCGCCCGGTGTGACATGCAACTTGAGACACTCCTTCGGGTGATGTGAAGCCCTGAACTACTGCTCTGAGTGGAATTGCTGTGCCATTCCAGAAATAGTGGTTCTGCGGACTCCGCGGTTTCGTCGCGGATCTCACGGGAGATCCCTCTTGCGGATCCGGGTGTTCGCCGGAAGCGGAAGTCGGAAACGTCATTGTTCGACAATCTGGCGCTGCGGTGGGTTCGTATCCGTCCCGGCCGTGCCCGGGTGATCTTTCGTGGTCACTGACCGAGATCGAGTAACCGGTTCCACTAAGCGGAGGCCACCAGAACGAGTGATGCCCGCAGTGGTTGACCCCTCGTTGGTTGCGGACGGTAGCGACTCGGGCGTCGCGTGGCCCGCGGTGTCCGCGTGGGTGTCGAGCCGGTGAGCGGCTGGTTCTTCGCGCGATGAACCGGGGTTTCCTGGCCGGTGTGCGTGCGATCCGCGCCACCGGGTCGGGGGAGCGGGCGACGGAGGTCGCGGATCGGTAACGCTACTAGATCGTGGACTCTTTGACTTCGCACCGTAGTGGTCCGGTGTAGTCGATGCCGCTGTACGGGTGAATCCCTACAACGACTTGGGCTATGTGGGTGAGGCTTGACCGGGGAAACGATATGAATTCGGTGACCGGAAAACGATCGTGAACGGCCCAGCCGGCGGATCGAAGTGCCGCCGAGTCGGGTGAATCCTCATTTGTGCTGGTCATCCACTCGATATCGAGATCATTTGGCGACAACCCGTTTGGCTGTACGATTTCTGGCGCCCCGGCAAGCGATTCGAAAGCCACGCACGGGATCTGCTCGTTCAAGGTGCAGATCGCAGGTGGCGGATCGCGGCCGCTGCCAGGTACGGGCCACCGTGCCGGGACGGCGTCCTGGGGGAGGGCGCGCAGGCCGGGGCGGACGTGAACGACGGCGACCGCTGGCGTCTCCGGCGCACGAGGCTGCGCCGGAGAGGACAGTACCGCCACACAAACAGGGCCCACGCAGACAGGACCCACACAGACAGGGCCCACGCGAACAGGGCCGAGCGACACAGCGACCGACAGCGAACAGCGACCAGCCAGACCGACACCCGACCGACAGCGAAGACACGGCGCAGGGACCAGCACAACGGATCCGGCAGCCGTGGACAGGGAAGGATCGACCCGGCATGCATCTGCGGTGCACGATGCGCGGACGGCCTCCGCTTCGCTGCGTCGTGTCGGCGTGCCCGGCCGCGCCGGAGCGGTCGACTGTGCCGTCCCCGCAGGTGGGCCCCGCCGTCGTACCCGTGAGCGAGCCTGAGAGGGAGTCACGTACGTGACCGTTGCAGGAGAAGGCCGAGTGCCTGTGGGGCAACTCCTCGGTGAGGACGCCCCGAAGCCGTCCCCGTGGAAGGCTCTGGCGCGCTGGCGGGATTGGAAGCTGCCCGCCAAGCTCGGAGCCGTCACGCTGATTCCCATCGTGATCGCGCTGGTGCTGGGCGGCCTGACGCTCGGCACACAGCTCGACCGCGCCGACCGATACGACCAGGTGGCCGAGCTGGCGCAGCTGAACGCGGCCTCCAGAACCCTCCTGGACGCCCTCCAACGGGAGCGCACCGAGACGGCCGCGGCGCTGACCACCGGCGCCGGGACCGACACGGCCCGGCTCGACCAGGTGCGCGCCGACGTCGACGAGGCCGTCGGGCCGGTGCGTTCGGCGCTGAACACCACCTCGGCCGACCTCGACGCACTCGCCGAACCGCGCGAGCAGCTCAACGAGCAGCTCGACCGGCTCTCCTCACTGCGCGAGCGGGTCCGCACCGGGCAGCTGGGTGCGATCCAGGCGACCTCGTCCTACTCGGTCATCACCTCGTCGCTGCTCACCGTGGACGTCGCCGCGGTGTCCGGCATGGGCGACGACGCGATCGGCGGTACGCCCACCGCCCTGCACGACGTGATGGTGGCCAGCGAGGAAGTCTCGATCCAACAGGCGCTCGTGACCTACGGCATCGACCGCGGGGGACTCGCGCCCAGCGAGTTCGACCAGCTGCGCACCTCGTCCGTGCGGCTCGAGGACCGGCTCGCCGAGTTCTCCAGCGCAGCCACGGTCACCCAACGCGCCGCGTTCAACGAGACCGTCCGCGGCGACGCGTTCGACACCCGCGAGTCGATCATGCGCGGGCTGCTGGCCGGACAGGACGCCAACGCCGCGTTCGGGGACGTCTCCGCGCAGGAGTGGCAGCAGGCCTCGAACGAGGTCTTCGGCGCCATGGGCGAGTACGGCGGCCAGCTCGGCGGTGAGGTGACGGCCACCGCGGACGAACGGGCCAGCGGTGCCCACGCCGGTGTGGTGTGGCTGGCGGTGCTGTTCGTGCTGGCGCTCGCGCTCGCCGCGGTGGTGGTGTTCGTGATCACCCGGCACCTGCTGCGCTCGCTCAACGTGCTGCGCACCTCCGCGCTGGACGTCGCCGACCGGGCGCTTCCCGAGGCGGTGCAGTCCATCCAGGACGGTCAGGAACACAACCCCGTCGTCCGCCCGGTTCCGGTGTCGACCGACGACGAGATCGGACAGGTGGCGCGCGCCTTCGACGCCGTCCACAGCCAGGCCCTGCGCCTCGCCGTGGAGCAGGCCGGCATGCGCGCCGGCTACGCGGGCGTGTTCGTCAACCTCTCGCGCCGGAGCCAGAGCCTGGTACAGCGCCAGCTGCAGCTCATCGAGCGGCTCGAGCGCGACGAGGAGGACGCCGACCAGCTGGCCACGCTGTTCCAGCTCGACCACCTCGCCACCCGCATGCGCCGCAACAACGAGAACCTCATGGTGCTCTCCGGCGACGAACCGGGACGGCGGTCGGGCCGTCCGGTCAGCGTCACCGACGTGCTGCGCGCCGCGGTGTCGGAGATCGAGCAGTACCAGCGCGTGGCGGTCAACGCCCCGCCGCAGGCCCGGATCGTCGGGTACGCGGCGGGCGACCTGGTCCGCCTCGTCGCCGAGCTGCTCGACAACGCGACCGCGTTCTCGGCACCCGAGACGCGCGTGACCGTGTCGAGCACCCTCGACGACGGCGTGCTCCAGGTGGAGATCGTCGACCGCGGCATCGGCATGAACGAGGCCGAACTCGAGGAGGCCAACGGCCGACTCACCGACGCGGGCCCGGTCGACATCGCCACCTCGCGGCGGATGGGCCTGTTCGTCGTCGGCCGGCTGGCCGGCAGGCACGGCTTCGAGGTGCAGCTGCGCGGCGGTAAGGACGTCACCGGCGTGACCGCCGTCGTCCGCGTGCCCAAGGACGTCGTCATCGTCGACCACAGCGCACCCACCGAGCTGGTGCCCGCACAGGCCCCGTCGCCGGCATCCGGATCCGCCGGCGGGCCCACCGGGTCCACCCCGGTCGGAACCACGCGCAGCGGTCTTCCGCAGCGCGGTTCCCACCACGGCGCGTCCGTCCCGACCGCCTTCGCCCCGTTGACGCAGGGCGGGGACGCGCCGTCGGAGAACGAGGTGTCCGGCACAGCGCTGTTCAGCCCGATCACCGACGACCGCTCCGCGGGAACCGACGGGAGCGGCTCCGACGGTTCCTCCCGCAACGGCACGGGGCAGAACGGCACGGGGCAGAACGGCACCGGGCAGATCGGCACGGGTCGCAACGGCACTCGGCCGGGCGCCCCCACCACCGGCTCCGCGGAGGGGAACGGCACGACAGCGTCCTCGCCGTCCTCGCCGTCCTCGTCGAACTCGTCGGGAACGTCCAGCGCGGTCCCGGGCGGCGGCCCTTCGATCCCGCAGCAGGGCGGACCCGCCGACGAAGGCACGGACGAGGGCGCTGACGGCGCCGCCGGTGGGACGACCTCCGGACTGCCCCGTCGCAGGCCCGGTGCCAGCAGGAAACCGCGTCCCGGCACCTCGGCACCGGCTGCCGAGGGCGCCGACGGCACGGGCGCCTCGAATGCGGCGGCCGGTGACACGCCAGGCGACACGCAGCCCGAGACCGGCGAGGACCTGAGCGGGACCGCGCTGTTCGCACCGAAGAACACCGAGGTCACCGACTGGTGGAACGCCAAGACGGCAGGCACGGCGAACTCCTCGACCGAGGACGCGGGCGGCGCGGCGACGGCCGGGTCCTCCGGTCCGGCGTCGAGCGCCTCCGCGGCCTCGCCGGCCACGTCCGGGCAGCGCAAGAAGGACGGCTCGGAGACGACGCCGATCTTCAACGACACCCTGTCGGCGTGGTTCCGCAGCGAGAGTGACCCGGCGTCCGACCCCGGCTGGGGTGCGGCCGACCCGGGCAGGAAGAACGCCGAGGAGGCCGCCAAGGCCGAGCCGGAGGACTACACGTCCGCGGGTCTGCCGCGCAGGCAGCGGGGCCAGAAGCTCATGCCGGGAAGCGCCACCGACGCCGGACGGGCCGGCGGGACCGCGGTGAACGGCGTGAACGGCGTTGCGCACCCGCAGCCCGCTCCGCCGCGACGGGACGCCTCGGACGTCCGCAGCAGGCTCAGCAGCTTCCAGCAGGGCGTGAGCCGTGGCAGGCGGCGCAAGCCGGAACCGGACACGGCCCCGGACGCCGGCGGTGAGGCCGGATCGACCGGCGCCGTCAACGGCCACGCGTCCGCAGCACCGGCCACATCCGGGACCGCCCCGCAGGCGTCCGGCACGACGGAGACCGGCTCGACGGACAGTGGCACGGCGGACACTGGCACGGCGCACAGTGGCACGGCGGAGACCGGCTCGACCGTGTCGGCCCAGCAGGACACGCCGACCACGGCCGCGGGCCTGCCGCAGCGCCGCCGGAAGCCGAAGGCCGCGCAGCCCGAGGCCACCCAGCCCAAGTCCACCCAGCCCGAGGCCACCCGGTCGAAGGCCGCGCAGGCCGAGGAGTCGCAGGGCGGCACGTCGGCCGAGTCGGCCGGTGCGGTGTCGGCGAGCACGGAGACGGCCGAGTCCACGGCCACGGTCGACGACACCGCCACCACGACCACGGCGGACTCGACGACCACGGACTCGTCGGCGGTGGACTCGACGGCGGTGGACTCGACGAACGCGGACACCGCGGCCGATGCGGATACTGCGGCCGCCACGGGCAGTGACACCGTCGCAGGAAGTGACACCGCTGCAGGCAAGGACACCGCAGCGGACTGGACGTTCGCCGCCGACGAGCGGTGGCGCACGGTGCAGGCGGCGTCGGATGCGACGCCGTCCGGCTACACCCCGGCCGGGCTGCCACGCCGCCAGCGTGGCCAGCAGCTGATGCCGGGTAGTGCGACGTCGACGGGACCGGCCGGCAGCCGGCCGCGGCGCGAGCGTGACCCCGCCGACGTGCAGGGCAGGCTCAGCAGTTTCCAGCAGGGAATTCGCCGAGGTCGGCATCGGACCGCTCAGGCGAGCGACAGCAGTGAACAGAAAGTGGAGGGTGAATGACCGCGCCGGACCGGGCTCAGCCCCAACAGAACCAGTTCGGATGGCTGGTGAACGACTTCGCCGAGCGAGTGCCGGGCGTCGCGCACGCGGTCGTCGTGTCGGCGGACGGGCTGTTGCTCACCGCGTCGAACCGACTGCCGCTCGACCGCGCCGATCAGCTCGCCGCGGTCGCATCCGGCCTCATCAGCCTGACGCAGGGCGCCGCTCGATGCTTCGAGGCGGGCGCCGTGAACGAGACGGTCGTCGAGATGGAGCTCGGCATCATGGTGCTGATGTCCATCAGCGACGGTTCGTGCCTGGCCGTGCTGGCCGCGCCGAACTGCGACATCGGTCAGGTGGCGTACGAGATGACGCTCCTCGTCGACCGGGTCGGGCAGATCCTCACCCCTGAGCTGCGTGCGCAGCTGCAGGGTGCGGGTGGCCCGTTGGTCGGCGGATCGGTGGGATGACCCAGCCGATGAGCACCGAATCCGGATCCGGGAGCGAGGACCACGAGAGCGCGATCGCTGACGTGCTCAACGGCTTCGCGCTCACGTCCGGGTTGCGCCGTCGGAAACGAGGGGGACGCAGGGACGAACCCGGTGAGAAGGACGACAACCGGGGAGGACCGTCGTCAACCGAACCCGAGCCCGCCGATGTGGTGTGGCCGGGGCAGGACGACCACGACCGGTCAACGACCGGAGAGGAGCAGTTCGTGTCGGCCGAAGCTATCCCCGTCGAACCGGTGGCGGAGCCACCGATCCCGGCTGAGGAAACCGGTTTCGTCCGTCCTTACGCCATCACCGGCGGCCGGACGAAAGCCAACTATCCGCTGGAACTCGAAACGTTGATCTCCACCCGTGATGCAGCGGTGCTGCCGGTCCCCGACCAGGTCGAGCATCAGGTCATCATGGAAGAATGCCGTGCTCCACGTTCGGTGGCCGAGATCGCTGCGGTGCTCGGAGTGCCGCTCGGAGTGGCGCGAGTGCTGATCAGCGATGCGGCGGACACGGGCTTGGTGACCGTGCACAGGACCGCATCGGGCAGCGAGAACGCCGAAGCGCATTTTATGTTGATGGAAAGGGTGTTGAGTGGACTCCGTCGGCTTTAAGGCACCGCGCCAGGCCGCGCCGAAGACGATGACCTCGGCCAAGATCGTCGTGGCCGGCGGTTTCGGTGCGGGCAAGACCACGTTCGTCGGTTCGGTCTCCGAGATCGTGCCGTTGACGACCGAGGCGATGATGACGGACGCGAGCACCGGCATCGACGACCTCGCGGCCACGCCGAACAAGTCCACCACCACGGTGGCGATGGACTTCGGCCGTGTCTCCCTGGACGAGGACCTGATCCTGTACCTGTTCGGCACCCCCGGACAGGAGCGCTTCTGGTTCATGTGGGACGACCTGGTGCGCGGTGCGATCGGTGCGGTCGTGCTCGCGGACACCCGCAGGCTCGCGGACTCGTTCGCCCCGATCGACTTCTTCGAGGACCGCGGACTGCCGTACATCGTGGGGGTGAACACGTTCGACGGGGTGCTGCAGCACGACCTGAACGACGTGCGTGAGGCGCTGTCCATCGACGAGAGCATCCCGCTCGTGCGCTGCGACGCCAGGGAACGCGAGTCGACGAAGCAGACGCTGATCACCATGGTCGAGTACGCGATGCAGCAGTGGCTCGCGGTCCGGGGCATGAACGACCCGAGGCCGGTCGGCTGACGGCCTCCCGTGGCGGCCGGTAGCGCGCCGGCCGCGACCACGGGAGAGACGGTCGTCACGGGCGAACCCGGTCGTTGCCCGGCTCGGACGTCTTTGAATTAGTAGGAAGTCCAAGTATTTTGGAGGCATGACCACCGAGCTGCACCGGCCTGTGCACCCCGTCCGGTTCGTGACCGCCGCGAGCCTGTTCGACGGGCACGACGCCTCCATCAACATCATGCGGCGCATCCTGCAGTCGCAGGGCGCCGAAGTGATCCACCTCGGGCACAACCGCTCCGTCGACGAGGTCGTCACGGCCGCGATCGCCGAGGATGCCCAGGGTGTGGCGATCAGCGCGTACCAGGGCGGGCACGTCGAGTACTTCACGTATCTCGTGGAGCTGCTCGCCGAGCGGGGCGCGGGCCACGTGAAGGTGTTCGGTGGCGGTGGCGGCGTCATCGTCCAGGACGAGATCGACCTGCTGCACTCGCGTGGCGTGGCGCGCATCTTCTCCCCGGAGGACGGGCTCGAGCTCGGTCTGCCCGGGATGATCAACCACATGATCCGCGAGTGCGACGTCGACCTCGCCGAGAACGACGCCGGCGCGTTCGACGATCTCCTCGCCGGGGACGTGCGAACGCTGTCGCGGACGATCACGCGGCTGCAGCAGAACGTGCTGCCCGCGGAGTGGCACACCGGTATCGCGCAGGCCGCCGAGGCCAGGAGCGTGCCGGTGCTCGGCATCACCGGCACGGGCGGTTCGGGCAAGTCGTCGCTGACCGACGAACTGGTGCGGCGGTTCCGCAGCGACCAGGAGGACAAGCTGCGGATCGCCGTCCTCGCCGTCGACCCCACCCGCCGCCGCGGTGGCGGTGCGCTGCTCGGCGACCGCATCCGGATGAACTGCCTCGACGGCGACCGGGTGTTCTTCCGGTCGCTGGCCACCCGCACGACCAGCGGCGAGATCCCGGAAGGGCTCGACGAGGCGGTGCTGGCCTGCAAGGCGGCGGGATTCGATCTCGTCGTCGTCGAGACGCCCGGCATCGGCCAGGGCGACGCAGGCATCGTCGACCACGTCGACCACTCGCTGTACGTCATGACGCCCGAGTTCGGTGCGGCCTCGCAGCTGGAGAAGATCGACATGCTCGACTTCGCCGACGTGGTGGCCATCAACAAGTTCGAGCGGCGCGGCGCCGAGGACGCCCGCAGGGACGTGGCCCGTCAGCTCGTCCGCAACCGCGAGGCGTTCGGCGCCGACCCCGAGGACATGCCGGTGTACGGCACGAGCGCCGCCACGTTCAACGACGACGGGGTGACGGCTCTGTACCAGCACCTGCGGGACATGCTCGCCGGCAGTGGATTGTCGGTGTCGGCGGGGGTGCTGCCCGCGGTCGAGGGCAAGGTGTCGACCCGCATCGCCACGATCATCCCGCAGAACCGCACCCGGTACCTGGCCGACATCGCCGACACGGTCCGCGCCTACCACGCCGAGACCGAGCGGCAGGCCGACGCCGTGCGCAGGCGCGAACACCTCATTATCGCCCGCGACGAGCTCGCCGCGTCCGGCAACGATGCCGCTGCGCTCGACGAGCTCGTGGCCGGTGCGGAGTCCGATGTGGATGCCGAGACGGCCGCGCTGCTCGAGCGGTGGGAGGAGCTCGCGGAGGCCTACCGGGGTGAGGAACTGGCGTTCACGGTGCGGGACAAGGAGATCCGCACCGCGCTGTGGCGCGACACGCTGTCCGGGAGCCGCATTCCGCGGGTGGCGCTGCCACGGTACAAGGACAAGGGCGAGCTCGTGTCGTTCCTGCGGCGGGAGAACCTGCCCGGCTACTTCCCGTACACCGCCGGGGTGTTCCCGTTCAAACGCGACGGTGAGGACCCGGCGCGGATGTTCGCGGGCGAGGGCGACGCGTTCCGCACCAACCGGCGGTTCAAGTACCTCTCGTCCGATTCGCAGGCCAAGCGCCTGTCGACGGCGTTCGACTCGGTCACGCTGTACGGCTTCGACCCGGACACGCGGCCGGACATCTACGGCAAGGTCGGCACCTCCGGCGTCTCGATCGCGACGTTGGACGACATGAAGGCGCTCTACGACGGGTTCGACCTCACCGCGCCCACGACGTCGGTGTCGATGACGATCAACGGCCCCGCGCCGACGATCCTCGCGTTCTTCCTCAACACCGCGATCGACCAGCGCATGGACGCCTTCCGGGACGAACACGGCCGCGAGCCGAGCGCCGACGAGGCCGCCGAGATCCGCGAGTGGACGCTGCGGCAGGTGCGCGGCACGGTGCAGGCCGACATCCTCAAGGAGGACCAGGGGCAGAACACCTGCATCTTCTCCACCGAGTTCAGTCTCCGGATGATGTCGGACATCCAGGAGTGGTTCATCGACCACGGGGTGCGGAACTTCTACTCGGTGTCGATCTCCGGGTACCACATCGCCGAGGCCGGGGCGAACCCGATCTCCCAGCTGGCGTTCACGCTGGCCAACGGGTTCACCTACGTCGAGTCCTATTTGGCCAGGGGAATGGACATCGACGAGTTCGCCCCGAACCTGTCGTTCTTCTTCTCCAACGGGATGGACGCCGAGTACTCGGTTCTGGGCAGGGTGGCGCGGCGGATCTGGGCCGTGGCCATGCGGGAGCGGTACGGCGCGGGGGAGCGGTCCCAGAAGCTGAAGTACCACGTGCAGACCTCCGGACGGTCGCTGCACGCGCAGGAGATGAGCTTCAACGACATCCGCACGACGCTGCAGGCGCTCTGCGCGCTCTACGACAACGCGAACTCGTTGCACACCAACGCCTACGACGAGGCGATCACCACTCCGAGCGAGAGCTCGGTGCGCCGCGCCATGGCCATCCAGATGATCATCAACAAGGAGTGGGGCCTGTCGAAGAACGAGAACCCGCTGCAGGGCTCGTTCATCATCGACGAACTGACCGACCTCGTGGAGGAGGCGGTGCTGACCGAGTTCGAACGCATCTCCGAGCGTGGGGGCGTGCTCGGGGCGATGGAGACCGGCTACCAGCGCGGCCGGATCCAGGACGAGTCGATCACCTACGAACGCCTCAAGCACAACGGGGAGCTGCCGATCGTCGGGGTGAACACGTTCCGCAATCCCAGCGGCGAGGCCGAGCAGGCCGAGGTGGAACTCGCGAGGGCGACCGAGGAGGAGAAGCGTTCGCAGTTGCGCAGGCTCGAGGACTTCCAGAGCAGGCATCACGCGGAGGCGCAGGTGGCGCTGAAGCGGCTGCGGGAGGCGGCCACGCGCGGGGAGAACGTGTTCGCCGTGCTGATGGACGCCGCGCGGGTCTGCTCGCTCGGGCAGATCACCGACGCGTTCTTCGAGGTCGGCGGACAGTACCGGCGCAACGTGTGACGTCGGGGCCGCTTCGTGGCCAACGCCTGGCACGGTGAGGCATCACTCCCGGCGGTGACGGCCGGGAATGCACGGCGGGTCTCGTCGGTTGGGGGTGGACATGAAGTTTGGTGTCTCGACGTTCGTGACCGACGAGGGAATCCTGCCCGGCCGGCTGGGTGCTGCGCTCGAGGAACGCGGCCTGGACTCGCTGTTCCTGGCGGAGCATTCGCACATTCCGGCCAGCCGGGAGTCGCCGTTTCCCGAGGGCGGTGACCTGCCCCGCAAGTACTACCGCACGCTCGACCCGTTCGTGGCGCTGACGGCGGCGGCCGCGGCGACGCGGACACTCACCGTCGGCACCGGGGTGGCGCTGCTGCCCCAGCGTGACACGATCCACACCGCCAACGAGGCCGCGAGCCTCGATCTGGTGTCGGGTGGACGGTTCGTGCTCGGCGTGGGTGTGGGCTGGAACCGGGAGGAGATGCGCAATCACGGCACCGACCCGGCCACCCGCGGCGCGTTGATGAACGAGCAGTTGCAGGCGATCAGGGCACTGTGGACCGAGGAGCAGGCGGAGTTCCACGGCACGCACGTGGACTTCGATCCGGTGTACGCCTGGCCGAAGCCGGTCAGCTCGCCGCATCCCCCGATCTACGTCGGCGGCGAGAGTGCGGCGGCGCTGCGCAGGACGGTCGCCTACGGCGACGGTTGGCTGCCGCGCCCGCACACCCGGCCGGAGGCGATCCGGGAGGCTCAGGAGTGGTTCGCCGACCAGGGGCGTCCCGACGTGCCGATGGCGATCTTCGGCGCGCCCGCCGACGAGAAGACCATCGAAGGCTGGGCCGAGGTCGGGGTCGACCACGTGACGTTCATGCTCGAGACGGCCCCGGAGGCGGACACGTTGCGCGAGCTGGACGAGCTGGCCGCCTTCGCCCAGCGCTACAACTCCTGACCCGTGCCCGCACCCGACCCGGGTGCGGCCCACGGAGAAGCGGCAACGGAGAAACGGGAACGGCCACGGCCTGTGCTCCCCATCGGAGCGCAGGCCGTGGCCGTCCGCGTGTCGGGGGCGTGGCTGCTCAGTCCAGGAGCAGGTGGACCGACAGTTCGAGTCGTTTGGCGACGTCGGCGGCCGAGGCGCGACGCGTGACCCAGGCGACCAGGTTGGCCATCCAGACGTCGGCGATGACGTGGAAGACGGCGCGGTCGTGGTCGGTGGGTTCGTCGATGCCCATGGCCTTGGCGAACATGTTCTCCATCATGGCGCCGACCTGCTCGACCTCCGCGGCGGCGGTCGTGTCGGCGAACATGAACGCGCGCACCATCGCCTCGGTCAGGTGCGGGTCGCGCTGCATCATGCGGGTGTTGCGCCCGAGGACCACGAGGAGTCGTTCGGTGGCGGTGTCACCGGGGATGCTGCTGCGTTCGAGCTTCTCCTGCGCGCGTTCGAATTCACGCGCCAGGCCGGAGACGAGCAGGTGGATCTTGGAGGGGAAGTAGCGGTAGAGGGTGCCGAGTGCGACGTCGGCGCGTTCGGCCACGGCCCGCATCTGCACCGCGTCGTAGCCGCCCTTCGCGGCGAGCGCGAGGGTCGCGTCGAGGATGCGCTTGCGCCGGTCGCGCTGCGCGGCCGTTCCCGGTTCGTCGCCGCCCATCGGCCCGAGTGCGGTCGAACTCCGCGAGGTGCCCTTCGTGGGGGCCGGTGTCTTGGGCTTGCTGGCCATCGACGACTCCTGCTCGGCGTTTCGTGGTTGTCGACTGGTGGTTGTCGAATCGTGTGGTCGAATCGTTGTTGTCGCATGCTGTCCGGTGGGGTGGTCGACGGATCGGCGCGCTCGTGCAGAACCTGTTCCACTCCCGCGTCGTACTCTACCCAACGGCGACCGAATTCGATGCTCGGGTTACACCCAGTTAAGTGAAACATGTTCTACAATTCGCGTCGTGAGTATCGCGATGACGGATGAGCAGCGTGCCCTGGCCGACGCCGTCGCCGCCGCGGCGGGAGCGGCCGATCCGAGCTCGGCGATCGCCGGGATCGGCCTGCCCGGGGTCGCCGTACCCGAGGAGCTCGGCGGCGCGGGGTCGGGGGTCGCCGACCTCGCGGCCGGACTGGAAGCGGCGGCCGAACGGCTCGCTGCGCCCTCGGCGTTCGGCAGCGCACTGGCGGCCCTCGCGCTGGCGCGCACGCCCGAGGCGCCCGTGGCGAAGGAGTTCGCTCCCGCCCTGGTCGACGGCGGCGCGCGTGCTGCGGTCGCCGTGTCGGCGGGAACGGTCGTCGCGCACGACGGGCACGGGGACACGGCATTCGTGGCCTCGGGAACGACACCCGTGCTGATGGGCGATCGGGACGCCGACGTGCTCGTGCTCGCCGCGGAACAGCGCGAGACGCCGGTGTGGTTCGCGGTGCCGGCGGCGCGGGTGCGGCTGACGGTGGCGGACGGGTTCGATCTCGGCCGGCCGGCGCTCACGGCCGAGCTGGATGCGGTACCCGTGGCGCCCGAGGCCGTGCTCGGCAGCGACGAGGTCCCCGAGCTGGCCGCCACCCTCGTCGCCGCGGAAGCCTCGGGAGTGGCCGCCTGGTGCGTGCGCACGGCGTGTGACCACGCCCGCGTGCGCGAACAGTTCGGCCGTCCGGTCGGCGCCTTTCAGGCGGTGCAGCACCTGTGTGCCGAGATGCTGTGCCAGGCCGAGTCGGCGGCGGCGCTGGCGTGGGATGCGGCGCGGGCGGCCGATGCCGGGGATCGCGAGCAACTGACCGTGGCGGCCACGGTGGCGGCAGCGGGCGCTCCCGATGCGGCGGTGGCCGCCGCCAAGGACTGTATCCAAGTGCTCGGCGGGATCGGCTTCACCTGGGAGCACGACGCGCATCGCTACCTGCGGCGGGCCGTGGCACTGCGGCAGTGGCTCGGTGGTGCACGGCGCTGGCGCAGGCGGGCCGGCGAGCTGACCCTCGAGGGGGCGCGGCGCCGGGTGGGCGTCGACGTCGAAGCCTGTGCCGTGGACCCCGCCGAGGACGCCGAGCCCGCCGCCGCGCACTCCGGTTCCACTGTGGACGTCATCGATACGGCCAGCCTGGCGCGAACCCGGGCCGGTGCGGCCGCACTCGCGGCCGAACTGGCGGACGCGACTCCCGAGTACGTGCGGCGGCGGTTGGCCGACACGGGCGCGCTCGTCCCGCACTGGCCGCGGCCGTACGGATTGGACGCCACGCCCGCGCAACAGCTGGTGATCGACACCGAGCTCGAGCGTGCCGGGGTGCCGCGGCCCGACCTCGTCGTGGGCGCGTGGGCGTTGCCGACGATCCTTCAGCACGGCGACGAGCACCAGCGGGAACGGTTCGTGCTGCCGACGTTGCGCGGGGAGCTGACGTGGTGTCAGCTGTTCAGCGAACCCGGGGCGGGCTCCGACCTGGCGTCGCTGCGCACGTCGGCCGAACGGGTCGACGGGGGCTGGCGGCTGACCGGGCAGAAGGTGTGGACCTCTCTTGCGCACGAGGCCGACTGGGCGATCTGCCTGGCGCGCACCGATCCCGACGCCCCGAAGCACCGCGGCATCACGTACTTCCTCGTCGACATGCGGGCCGAGGGGATCGAGGTGCGGCCGCTGCGGGAGATCACCGGGGAGGCGCGGTTCAACGAGGTGTTCCTCGACGGCGTCCTCGTGCTCGACCGCGACGTCGTCGGCCCCGTGCACGGCGGTTGGCCGCTCGCGCGCACGACCCTCGCCAACGAACGCGTGGCCCTCGGTGGTGGCTCGGCGGTGGGCGAGGCCGTGGAGGAACTGGTGGCCGCGCACCCGGGCATCGATCCGGAACGACTCGGTGGGTTGGTCGTCGACGGATGTGCCGTGTCGATGCTCGGGGTCCGCGACGCGGTGCGCAGGATCGCCGGTGGTCAGCCCGGTGCCGAGTCGAGCGTGCAGAAGTTGCTCGGTGTGCGTCACCGGCAGCAGGTGGCCGAGGCCGCCCTCGACGAGTGGGGTGAGGACGGGGTGCTCACCTCGGGGCCGCCCGGAGCGGCGCAGCACGAGTTCCTGCTGACCCGGTGCCTGAGCATCGCGGGCGGCACGACACAGGTGCTGTCGAACGTGGTGGCCCAGCGGATTCTGGGACTGCCACGGCACTAGGTCGCGTCTGACAATCCCGTCGCCTGCTGCGCGGGGCCAGCGCGGCCCCTCGCTGCGTTGTCGGAAAGCCCGAGCGCGACCCGGTACGAGGGCTTCCCTCCGCCTTGCGAGGGGGCCACGCTGATCCCCGCTCGCGACGGCGGAGGATCATCAGACACGACCCAGCGGCTCGCGTCACTCGCGGTGGGTGTGGGCCCAGTCGAGGAACCGTTCGACGCCGTGCAGCACGTGGGCGCTGCGGATCGACGGGAAGATGTCGAACGCGTGCTGGGCCCCGGGGATCTCGGCGTAGGCCACGGTCCGGTGGCTGGTCGCGCGCAACGCCTCGACGAATCGGCGTGCTTCGCGGACGGGCACGAGGCTGTCCTGGTCGCCGTGGATGACGAAGAACGGCGGGGCGGCGTCGGTGATCCGGTCCAGCGGCGAGGCCGCGACGTAGTCGTCGTGGGTGGGATCGGGGCCCATGACGTGCCGGGCGAGGATGCCGCGCATGCGTGCCGCGCTCGCGCGGGACCCGCTGGTGGCCGCGAAGTCGTAGACGCCGTAGTGCGGTACGCACGCCTGCACGCTCGTGTCCGCGCCGGTGAATCCTGGCTGCAGAGCCGGATCGTTGGGCGTCAGCGCCAGTAGTGAGGCGAGGTGTCCGCCCGCGGAGCCGCCCGTGGTGACCACGTAGGACGGGTCACCTCCGTAGGCGGCGATGTTCTCGCGGATCCACGCGAGCGCGCGTTTGGCCGCCACGATGTGCGCGGGCCAGCGCGCGGCGGGAGCCAGCGGATAGTTGATGGCCACGCACACCCAGCCGCGCCGGGCCATGTGCAGCATCAACGGCCTGCCCTGTTCGTTCTTGCTCCCGGTCATCCAGGCCCCGCCGTGGATCTGCAGCAGGACCGGCGCGTTCTCGGTGCCCTCCTCGGGCCGGTACACGTCGAGCAGGAAGCGGCGGCCACCCTGCGCGTAGGCGATGTCCTGGTCGCGCCGGACTCCGTCGGTGTCGAGCTTGAACGGGTTCACGATCCGTCCCCACGGCGTGGCGAGCCCGGCGGCGTCCGGCTCCCGTTCGTCGGGGCCCAGGGCCGCGGTGAGCGCGTCGTCGACGACGCCGCGTGCCCGCTGCGCGGACGCGATCAGCGCCGCCGAGCCTGCCGCCGACGCCGCGGCCATGGCCAGTCCCGGCAGGTCGCTCGAGCGCCGATGGCGGGCGACGTGGGCCGCGGTGTCGGCGGCGGTGAGCGCCAGCAGGTGCGGGGCGAGCTCGGAGGTCAGCCAACCCGCGACGAACCCGGGGACCGAGACGCGGTGTCCGGTCCACGGGCGGCGGGCGTGCGTGGTCAAGGCCAACTGCAGAGCCCGGCGGGCGCGGAAGAACGCGTGCATGACCGCAGCGTAATCCCGGCCGTGTCCGGGTTGTCCGGTGCCGGTTCGGATCGGTCGATGGGTAACGCGTTCTCGGAAGCCGATCGCGCACGAACTCTTGCCAGGGCGCCGATCCCTGGAACAAACTAGAACATGTTGCAGAGAGTCGGTCGTCGGACGTGAGGAGTCGCGTGGATTTCACCCCGGACGAGACCCAGCGCACGGCGGCACAGCTGGCCGAGGACGTCCTGTCCCGCACCGCGGGCGATCCCGCCCGGGCGTGGCGGGCGTTGTCCGACACGGGACTGCTGTCGCTCGGCGTGCCGGAACCCGCCGGTGGGCACGGTCTGGGGCTGTGCGAGGTGGCCGCGGTGCTGCGGGAGGTGGGCCGCGCGGGGATGAGCCTGCCCGCGTGGGCGACGCTGGGCATGGGACTTCCGACGTTGGCCGCCTGTCCGGACGGCGGGTCCGACAGCCGGTCCGACCGCGACGGGAACGGCCGCGAAGATGACGGCCGCGAAGATGACGGTCTCACCGCACTGCTGCGGGCCGTCGGGGCGGGCGAGGCGCTGCTGACGGCGGCCCTGCACGAACCGTCGTCCCCGATGACCGAGCGGCCGGCCACGACGGCCGCACCGGTGCCTTCGGGATGGCGGCTCGACGGGGTCAAGACCGCCGTCCCGTTCGCCACCGACGCCGAGCGCATCCTCGTGCCCGCCACGTTGCCCGGCGGCGAGACCGGCGTGTTCCTCGTCGATCCCACTCGGCCGGGCGTGCGCATGACACCGGTGCACACCGCCGCGGGCGGGCCCGAGGCCGTCGTGCGACTCGAGGGCGCCGAGACCCCGCTCCGTCTCGGTGGTGTCTCGGGGGAGCGGGCCGGTGCGATGCTGAACATGCTCCACCGGTACGCGCTCGCCGGCGCCGCGGCGTTCGGTGACGGCCTGCTCGCGGGCGCGCTCGCGCTCACGACGCGGCACCTGGCGACGCGGGAACAGTTCGGCAGGCCCCTGGCGACGTTCCAAGCCGTGGCCCAGCAGATCGCCGACGTCTACATCGCGTCCCGGACGGTGCGGCTGGCCGCGGACGCGGCCGTGTGGCGGCTGGCCACGGCGCCGTCGTCCCCTCCCGGCGCGGACAGAGCGCCCGGCACCGCCGAGCCTGCCGGTCCGGCCGGTCCCGCCGTGGACGACGACCTGGCGGTCGCGGCCTACTGGCTGGCCGAGGAGGCGCCCGCGGCACTGGCCACGTGCCATCACCTGCACGGCGGGATCGGCCTCGACGAGACGTATCCGCTGCACCGCTACTCATCGCTGGTGAAAGACCTCGTGCGGGGCATCGGTGGTGCTGCGCTGTGTCTCGACCGCGTCGGCACGCCCGTGGGAGGTGTCTGATGGACATCGCGCTCACCGCCGGCCAACGTCGGTTGCGGGCCGAACTCCGCGAGTACTTCGCCGCGCTGATCACGCCGGACGAACGGAAACTCCTGCTCAGCGAGCGACACGGGCCGACCTATCGGGAGATCGTGCGGCGCATGGGCCGCGACGGCTGGCTCGGTGTCGGCTGGCCGGAGGAGTACGGCGGCCGCGGGTTCGGCCCGGTCGAGCAGCACATCTTCGTCGACGAGGCGGCGCGGGCCGACGTGCAACTGCCGTCGGTGACGCTGCAGACCGTCGGGCCGACCCTGCAGCGATACGGCACCGAGGAACAGAAGCGCCGGTTCCTGCCGGCGATCCTCGCCGGCGAGGTGCATTTCGCGATCGGCTACAGCGAACCGGACGCGGGCACCGACCTGGCGGCGCTGCGGACCACGGCCATTCGCGACGGCGAGTCCTATGTGGTCAACGGCCAGAAGATCTTCACCACGGGCGGGCACGACGCCGACTACATCTGGTTGGCCGTCCGTACCGACCCCGACGCCCCGCGGCACCGGGGGATCTCCATCCTCATCGTCGACACCACCGATCCGGGTTTCTCCTGGACGCCGATCATCACCTGCGACGGTGCGCACCACGTCAACGCCACCTACTACAGCGACGTCCGGGTGCCGGCATCGATGCTGGTGGGCGAGGAGAACGCCGGGTGGCGGCTCATCACCACGCAGCTCAACCACGAACGCGTGATGCTGGGCCCGGCAGGCCGGATCGGCGGTCTGTACGACCGCGTGCGGGCGTGGGCCGCGGAGCGCACCACGCCCGACGGGACGGCCCTGGTCGACCTGCCGGACGTGCGCCGCGCCCTGGCCGAGGTGTACGCGCTCGTGCGCGTGAACGAACTGCTCAACTGGCAGGTCGCCGTGGCCGAGGCTGGCTCGGTCGCCGATGCGTCCGCGACCAAGGTCCTCACCTCCGATCGGCACCAACGGGTCGGCCGCCTGCTCGAGGAGCTCGTCGGCAGACACGGCGATCCGTCCGATCCGGACACCGCCGATCTGGTCGCGTGGCTCGACACGCTGACGAAACGCAACATCGTGCTGACGTTCGGCGGAGGGGTGAACGAGATCCAACGGGAACTGATCTCCCAGTTCGGGCTGGGACTGCCGAGGGTGCCGCGATGACCACGGGCGACACGGCCGACCGGAGCACCGCCGCGGGTCCGCCGAGCGGTGCGCCGTCCCGGCACGCGATCGAGGAGGCCGCCGCGGCCATCGCGGCGGCAGGGCCGTCGGCGCCGCAGCCGGCTCGCGATCCGGTCAACCAGGCCATGGTGAACAACTGGGTCGAGGCGATCGGGGACGCCAACCCCGTGTACACCGACCCGCGGGCTGCGGAGGCCTCCGTCCACGGCGGACTCGTCGCTCCGCCCGCGATGGCGCAGGTGTGGACCATGCGCGGCCTGCACGGAAGCCGCGGCGCCGACGACCCGCTGGCCCGCATGATGGAGGTGCTCGACGCGGCCGGATACACGTCGGTGGTGGCCACCAACTCGGCGCAGACCTACCACCGGTATCTGCGCCCCGGCGAACACGTCGCCGCCTCCACCCGCCTCGAGGACGTGGTGGGGCCCAAACGGACGGCGCTGGGCGAAGGGTGGTTCGTGACCACCCGGACCACGTGGTCGGTCGGTTCCGAGCCGGTGGCCGAGATGACCTTCCGCGTGCTGAAGTTCCGGCCCGCGGGTGCCGGGACAACCGAGGACGGCGCCGGCGCCGGGACGGACGGGGGCGGCCCGGCGGCCACGGCCGGCGACCGGAGCGCGGTCCTGCGTCCGGTGGTCACCAGGGACAACGCGTTCTTCTGGGAGGGCCTGCGCGCCGGTGAGCTGCGGATCCAACGGTGGGGCGAGGTGCTGCGGCACCCGCCGGGACCGATGTCGCCGGACGGCGATCTCGACGCCGAACCCGACTACGTCGTCGCGGCGGGGACGGGCACGGTGTACAGCTACCTCGTCCACCACCACCCGCCGGTACCGGGCCAGGACCTGCCGTTCGTCGTCGCGCTGGTGGAGCTGGACGAGGGCGTGCGGGTCCTGGGCCGGCTGTACGGCGCGTGCCCGCCGGACGTCCATATCGGACTGGAGGTCGAGGTGTACTTCGACCGGCTCGACAAGGACCTGACCCTGCCTGCGTGGAGGCCGCGACCATGACCATCGCCGTGGGCACCCGGCTACCCTCCCTGACCGTCGAGGCGACACCCACCTTCGTGGTGTCCTCGGCACTGGCCACCCGCGACTTCCAGGACGTGCACCACGACCGCGACGCGGCGGTGGCCCGTGGATCGCGGGACATCTTCGTGAACATCCTCACCGACACGGGCCTGGTCCAGCGGTTCGTCACCGACTGGGCGGGCCCCGACACCCTGGTGCGCTCGATCGACATCCGGCTCGGTGTGCCGTGCTACGCCGGCGACACGCTCACCTTCACCGGCCGGGTCGAGGCGGTCGACGGGCGCGAGGTCACGGTCGCGGTGTCGGCCGTGGACGGTCTGGGCGAGCACGTGTCGGGCACGGTACGGATCGAGGTGGGCCGATGAGCGCGCTCGCGGGTGCGGCGGCGATCGCGGGGATCGGTGCCACCGAGTTCTCGAAGGACTCCGGCCGCAGCGAACTGCGGCTGGCCGTCGAATGTGTACGCGGGGCCCTCGACGATGCCGGCCTGAGCGCGTCCGACGTGGACGGACTGGTCACCTTCACCATGGACGGCAACGCCGAGATCGCCGTGGCGAGGGAACTGGGCATTCCCGAGCTGACGTTCTTCGGCCGCGTCCACTACGGCGGAGGTGCGGCCGCGGCCACGGTGCAGCAGGCGGCGATGGCCGTGGCCACCGGTGCAGCCGACGTCGTCGTGGCCTACCGGGCGTTCAACGAACGGTCGGGGCATCGGTTCGGCCAGGTCTCGTCGGCCGCCGCGCAGCAGGTCAACACGTCCGGGGTCGACAACGGCTACCACTATCCGGCAGGCCTGGCGACCCCGGCGGCGACCGTGGCCATGGTGGCGCAGCGGTACCTGCACGAGTACGGGGCCACGAGCGAGGACTTCGGCCGGATCGCCGTCGCCGCACGGGCGCACGCGGCGACGAACCCGCACGCGTGGTTTCACGGCAAGCCCATCACGCTCGCCGACCATCAGGCCTCCCGGTGGGTCGCCGAACCGCTGCATCTGCTCGACTGCTGCCAGGAGAGCGACGGCGGCGTGGCACTCGTGATCACGAGCGCCGAGCGGGCGCGGGACCTGCCGGGGACGCCGGTCGTGGTCGCGGCGGCCGCGCAGGGCAGCGGGCCGGACCAGTACATCATGACCAGCTACTACCGCGCGGACCTCGCGGCACTGCCGGAGATGGGAGTGGTGGGCAGGCAGCTGTGGCGGGACGCCGGCCGCACTCCGTCCGATGTGGACGTCGCCGTGCTGTACGACCACTTCACCCCGTACGTGTTGATGCAGCTCGAGGAACTCGGCTTCTGCGCGCGCGGCGAGGCGAAGGACTTCGTCGCCGACGGCCGGATCGGCCTCGACGGTGACCTGCCCCTGAACCCGCACGGCGGACAACTGGGGGAGGCCTACATCCACGGCATGAACGGTATCGCCGAGGCCGTGCGCCAGATCCGCGGCACGGCGGCCAATCAGGTCGCCGATGCCCGTACCGTGCTCGTCACCGCGGGCACGGGGGTGCCCACGAGCGGGCTGATCCTCACGGCCCCGTGACCCGCCCGGGCGGGTGGGCCGAGATCGCCGGCGCGATCGTCAGCGGGGCACCAGCACGGCGTCGGACAACACGGGGGCTTCGCCGCGATCGAGCGCGGTCGCGGTGACGACGAGCCCGTCGGCCTCGTGCCAGATCCGGACGCGCAGCGTCTCGCCGGGGAACACGACGCCGGCGAACGTCGCCGACCACGTGCCGACGCGGTCGACGTCGCCCTCCAGCGCGGTGTCCGTGACGGCCTTGGCGACGAGGCCGTAGGTGCACAGGCCGTGCAGGATGGGTGCGTCGAACCCGGCCGCACGCGCGAACTCGGGGTCGGCGTGGAGCGGGTTGCGATCCCCGCACAGGCGGTACAGCAGTGCCTGCTGCGGCAGCGTGGCCACGTCGGTGACGTCGTCGGGCTCGCGCTCGGGAGGCGGTACGCGGCGGGACTCACCGCGATGGCCGCCGAAACCGCCCTCGCCGCGCGCGAAGATGCTGGAGGTGGCGGTCCAGAGTGGATCGCCCGCCGCGTCGACGACGTCGGTCTCCTGGACGATCACGGCCGCCTTGCCCTTGTCCAGCACGTCGGCGATACGTGTCCGCGCGGTCGCCGTGCCCGACGTGGGCAGTGGCCGGTGCGCCACGATTCGCTGGGTGCCGTGCACGACCTTGGCCAGGTCGATGTCGACTCCGGGAAACCGCACCGTGGGCGGCTCGCTCGCGCGCATCGTCGCCGCGACGGTGGCGAAGGTCGGCAGGACGTGCAGGTCGTCCTCGCACGCGTACCGCAGCTCCCGTGGATCGGTCGGCGCCGCACCCGCGCCGAGCGCCAGGTGGTAGAGAAGCACGTCGGAGGCCGACCACGCGAAGGCCGACTCACCGAGGTCGGCGCCGATCGCGACGTCGGGGTCGATGGGCATCGGAGGCTCCCTCACTCGTAGCTGATGGACACGTCGTCGGTGAGCGGCAGCGATTGGCAGGCCAGCACGATCCCCTCGGCGATGTCGTCGGAGTCGAGCACCTCGTTGTCGAGCATCTTCACCTCGCCGGCGGTCACCCGGCACGCGCACGCGCTGCACTGGCCCTCCCGGCAGGAGTACGGCGCGTCCAGGCCCGCGTCGAGCAGCACGTCGAGCAGCTTGGCTCCCCGCGCCCAGGCCAGCGTGGTCGTCGCGCCGTCGAGGTCGACGGTCACGGATGCGGGCGCTCCCGGGTCGGAGGTCGCCGCGGAGTCACCGGCGTGCCCGGAATCTGTCGGGCCCGTGGCCTCGGTCGCCTCCTCGGTGTCGCCGGGGTCCTCGGAGGCCGCACCGGGAGTCGCGGGGGCGGCGTGGTCGAACGGATTACCGCCCAGCGACACGAAGGTCTCCTTGCGGATGGCCGAACGTGGCATGCCGGCGGCCTTGAGCGCATCGGTCACGGCCCGCATGTACGGCGTGGGGCCGCACACGAAGGCGGCCCGGTCGGCGACGGGCTCGGCGAGCGGGACGAGCCGTTCGGCCGTGGGCAGGCCCTGGAGGCTCTCCAGCCAGTGCACCACCGTGAACCTGCCCGGGTGGGCCTGCTCGAGCTCGCGCAGGTGCGCGGCGAAGATCACGGAGGCCTCGTCCCGGTTGGCGTAGACGAGCGTCACGCTGCCGGTGCCGTGGTCGAGGACCGAGGTGGCGATCGACAGGATCGGGGTGATCCCGCTGCCACCCGCGAACAGGGCGAGGTCGGTGTCCAGATCCGCGGGGGTGAACACGCCGCTCGGGGCCAGCACGTCGAGTTCGTCGCCTGCCGTGACGTGATCGCACAACCAGTTGGAGGCGTATCCGTCGCGTTTGACCGTCACCTGTGGACGGTCGCCGCTCAGCGGCGAACTCGACAGCGAGTAGCACCGCGCCACGGCACCACCGTCGGCAGCGGGCACCCGTACCGTGAGGAACTGGCCCGGCCGGTAGTCCAGGTCGGCGTCGAACACGATCGACCGCGCCTCGGCCGTCTCCTCGACGACGTCGGCCACCCGCAGGCGCAGCACCGCCCCGGCGCCGGTGGCGAGCTCGGGCTCACTCATACCGGAACGCACCGTCCCGTTCCGCGGCGGTGATGCTCTCGCGCAGGTGCGGACACGTGCCGGCGCGCGCGGGCGGGACACCCGACGCGACCTGATCGGCCAGCACCGGGCAGCTCGTGGCCGCGTCGGTGATCCACTGGATGCTGGTGTGCTGCGGGCTGTTCTTCTTCACCAGCACCGTCGTCGCGCACGTGTGGCACCCGACGGGCAGCAGTCCACCGGTGAGGAACTCCTCGCGATCGGCGCGGGTCTGGGCGCGTACCTGCTCGACCGGTGCGGGCCCGATCGCGGTGGGACCAGCCGGCGGCGTGTGCGGTGCGGTGGGTGTCGTGTCGGCGGCCAATTCAGGAGACCCCGCTCACCGTGTCGGCCCCGGCGGATCGTTCGGCGGCCTCCCGTTGCTGACGGGCGACGTTCTCGGCGACCTCGCGTTCCCACACCTCGTTGGCCCGCGTGACGTCGACCTCGAACTCGAACCGCCGGGTCATGTCCTCCTCGATGTCGGCGACGTCGACGTAGAACTGCTCGTACCAGCGGCGGAGCTGGTACACGGGCCCGTCCTCCTCGCACAGCAGCGGGTTGTCGATGCGGGTCTTGTTCTTCCAGATCTCGACGTCCTGCAGGAAGCCGACCCCGACGCCCTCGGCGAACTTGCGGGCGATCCCGTCGGCCTGGTCGTCGCTGATGCCCGGAGGTTTGCGGACCGCCACGCCCCACTGCAGCACGAACGACGTGGGGCTCACGGGGTAGTGACAGTTGATCAGCACCGTGTCGATCTTGATGCCCTTGTAGTCGTTGTGCAGCGTGTTGATCATGTACGCCGGGCCGTAGTAGGAGGCCTCGGATTCGAGCAGGTTGTCCTCGCCGCCGTAGTTGGACGACATGCCCATGTCGGCGCGGCCCTTGCTGTTGAGGTACTGCGAGGCGATGTGCCCTTCGAACACGTTCTTGAAGTACGTCGGGATGCCGTAGTGGATGTAGAAGAAGTGGGCCATGTCCACGACGTTGTCGACGATCTCCCGGCAGTTGGCCCCCTCGATCGTGACCGAGTCCCACGTCCAGTTGCTCCACTCACCGGAGAAGATGCCCTCGATCCGGGGGATCGTGACCTCGTCGGGAGGTGGGTTGCCCTCCGGGTCGTGCCAGACGAACAGTTGTCCGTTCTCCTGGAGCGTGCGCCACGCGCGCGTGCGGGCGCGGAGGGGGACGCGCTTGGCGTAGGGGATCGACGTGCACTTGCCGGAGCCGTTCCACCGCCAGTCGTGGAACGGGCAGGCGATCTCGTCGCCCTTGACCTCGCCCTGGGTGAGGTCTCCTCCCATGTGGCGGCAGTAGCCGTCGAGCACGTTCAGCGCGCCGTCGGCGCTGCGGAACACCACGAGTTTGGTACCGAACGCGTGGACCGCGTGCGGCTTGCCGTCGGTGAAGTGCTCCACGAGGCCGAGGCAGTGCCACCCGCGGGCGAACCGTTCCGGGGGAGCGCCGACGTCGATCGTGCGGACCGAGCCTGCCTGCGTCATGACGAACCTCCAGTTCCCCGGGCGACTGTGCCCGTGAACCCATCCGTGCCCGGGAACCCGCGTCCTGTAACAGGTTCCATGTGTGTCGTGGTTGACAACGGTCGACTCCGCACACCATAGACGAGAACGTGTTCCAGTTCTACCGTCCGAGCCCTCGTGGGAACCCGCTGGCCGTGTTCCGGGCCTCCGCGTGCCGGTGAACTCTGTTCTCGTGGGTACCCGGTCGTCGTAGCTCCTCGACGTCCTGGTCGAGTGGCCTCGGCGTGACAAAAACAAGAACGTGTTCTAATCTCGGGCAGGTATAGGGAGCGACGGGTCCGGATCGCGGCCCGGCGGAGAAGGAACGGGGCAGGTATGAGCGAGCAGGGCACGCACGCGGTGATCGCCGGGATCGAGGAGTTGCTGCCCGTCCTCCGGGAGCGTGCGCAGGACGCCGAGGACGCGCGCAGGATCCCCGACGAGTCGATCAAGGCCCTGCAGGAGACGGGTTTCTTCAAACTGCTGCAACCGCGCCTCTTCGGCGGTTACGAGGCCGATCCGGTGACCTTCTACACCGCGGTGAGGCTCATCGCGAGCGCCTGCGGCTCCACCGGGTGGGTCGCCTCGATTCTCGGCGTGCACCCGTGGCACCTGGGGCTGTTCGAACGTCAGGCGCAGGAGGACGTGTGGGGAGGTGGTCCCGGCAGCGACGGGATCGACACGCTGGTGTCCTCGTCGTACGCGCCCATGGGCCGTGCGGACGTCGTCGACGGCGGATACCGGCTCAGCGGCCGATGGAGCTTCTCGTCCGGTTGCGGCCACGCGACCTGGGTCCTGCTCGGCGCACCCGCGTTCGACGCGCAGGGCAACCCGGTGGACTTCTGCACCTACCTGCTGCCCGCGGCCGACTACACCGTCGACGACGTGTGGGACACCGTGGGACTGCGGGGCACGGGCAGCAACGACATCGCGGTGGACGACGTGTTCGTGCCGAGACATCGCACGCTGAGCTTCATGCTGACGTCCAAACTCGACACTCCGGGCCAGCGGGTGAACACCGGGCCGCTCTACCGCCTGCCGTACGGATCCGTGCATCCGAGCACGATCACCGCTCCGATCATCGGTATGGCCCAGGGCGCCTACGACGCACACGTCGAACACCAGCGCCGGCGGGTGCGGGCCTCGTACGCGGGGGAGAAGTCGCACGAGGACCCGTTCGCCAAGGTGCGGATCGCCGAGGCCGCGAGCGAGATCGACGCCGCGTGGCTGCAGCTGACCCACAACATCGACGAGCTCTACCAGCTGGCGTGCCGCGGCGAGAAGCTGCCGTTCGAGCTCCGGCTGCGGGTGCGGCGCGACCAGGTTCGCGGCAGCGAACGGGCCATCGCGGCGATCGACCGGCTCTTCGAGAACTCGGGCGGACGGGCGTTGCAGGCGGGCACCCCGATCCAGCGGTTCTGGCGGGATGCGCACGCGGGCCGGGTGCACGCGGCGAACGATCCCGAACGGGCGTACACGATGTTCGGCACCGGGGCGTTCGGCCTGCCCGTCGAGAACGCGATGGTCTAGGAGGCCGGAATGAGCGAGGGTTCGTACGTCACGACCGCGGACGGTCTGCGGCTGCACTACCACGAGGCGGGCACGGAACACGCCGACACGGCGATCCTGCTGCACGGCGGTGGACCCGGGGCATCGGCGTGGAGCAACTTCTCCCGCAACATCCCGGAACTGGCGAAGACGTTCCGCACCATCGCCGTCGACCAGCCCGGCTTCGGGCGCTCGGACAAGCCGACCGAGCATCCGCAGTACTTCGTGCACAGCTCCGCGGCCGTCGTCGGCCTGATGGACGCACTCGGGATCGAGAAGGCGCACCTGATCGGCAACTCACTGGGCGGCGGAACGGCGGTGCGCCTGGCGCTGGACCATCCCGACCGCGCGGGCAGGCTCGTGCTCATGGGCCCCGGCGGGCTGAGCGTGAACCTGTTCGCGCCCGACCCGACCGAAGGCGTCAAGAACCTCGCCCGGTTCGCCGCGCCGCCGGGGCCGAGCAAGGAGAAGCTCGAGGAGTTCCTCCGCGTGATGGTGTACGACCAGTCGCTCGTCACCGACGCGTTGGTCGAGGAACGGTTCGCCGCCGCGAACACCCCGGAGTCGCTCGCGGCGATGGGCGCGATGGGTGCCTCGTTCGCGGGTGAGGACTACGAGAAGGGCATGTTGTGGCGCGAGGCCCACCGGCTGCGCCAGCGCGTGCTGCTCGTCTGGGGCAGGGAGGACCGGGTCAACCCGCTCGACGGCGCGCTGGTGGCTCTGAAGACGATCCCGCGCGCGCAGCTGCACGTGTTCGGCCGCTGCGGGCACTGGGCCCAGCTGGAGTGTTTCGACGAGTTCAACCGGATCACCACCGACTTCCTCAAGGACACGTGATGGGCATCCGTTCACTGGCATATCTGCGGATCGAGGCCACGGACATGGCCGCCTGGCGCGAGTACGGACTCAAGGTGCTCGGCATGGTCGAGGGCCAGGGGTCCGATCCGGACGCGTTGTACCTGCGGATGGACGACTTCCCGGCACGACTGGTGATCGTGCCGGGGGAGTCCGACCGGCTCGCGACCGTCGGCTGGGAGACCGCCAACGCCGCCGAACTCGACGAGGTCCGCGCCGCTCTGTCCGCGCACGGGGTGCCGTTCAAGGAGGGCACCGCGGAGCAGAAGGCCGACCGTGGGGTCGACGAGCTCATCGAGTTCACCGATCCCTCGGGCAACACCCTGGAGGCCTTCCACGGCATCGCGTTGCAGCATCGCCGGGTGGTGAGCCCGTACGGGCACCGGTTCGTCACCGGTGAACAGGGGCTGGGACACGTGGTGCTGTCCACTCACGACGACGCGGCCGCGCTCGCGTTCTACCGCGACGTGCTGGGGTTCCGACTGCGGGATTCGATGCGCATGCCCCCGGAGGTGGTGGGCAGGCCCGCCGACGGCGAACCCGCCTGGCTGCGGTTCTTCGGGTGCAATCCGCGGCACCACAGCCTGGCGTTCCTGCCGATGCCGACACCGAGCGGCATCGTGCACCTGATGGTGGAGGTGGGCAGCACCGACGACGTCGGCCTGTGCCTCGACCGCGCGCTGCGCAGGAAGGTGCCGATGTCGGCGACACTCGGCCGGCACGTCAACGACCTGATGCTGTCGTTCTACATGAAGACGCCGGGCGGGTTCGACGTGGAGTTCGGCTGTGAGGGCCGCCAGGTCGACGACGAGACGTGGATCGCCAGGGAGAGCACCGCCGTGAGTCTGTGGGGACACGACTTCTCGGTCGGGATGTCATGAGCCCGGGCAGCGGTACCGCGACCGAGGAGGACGTGGCCGGCCGGTTCCGATCGGTCCTGGGGCACTTCTGCACCGGTGTCGCGGTGGTCACCGCGTGCGAGGACGGCGAACCGGTCGGCTTCGCGTGCCAGTCGTTCGCCGCCCTGTCCCTGGATCCGCCGTTGGTGCTGTTCTGCCCGGCGATGTCCTCCCGGACGTGGCCCGTGATCGAGCGGGTGGGCCGGTTCGCCGTGAACGTGCTCGCCGGCGACCAACGGGACGTGAGCGTGGCGTTCGGCTCGCGCGGAGGGGACAAGTTCGGCGCGGTGTCCTGGCACGCCGGCCCCGGAGGATCGCCGTTGCTCGACGGCGCGCTGACCTGGGTGGACTGCTCCGTCGAGACGGTGCACGAGGCGGGGGACCACTACGTGGTGATCGGCCGGGTCGGCGCGCTCGGCGGTGCCTCCGGTGACCGTCCGCTGCTGTTCTACCGCGGCCGGTACGCCGTCACCGAACCGGAACCGGCCGACGGGCTGCTCAGCTGGCCGCGGCCGGACGACTGGTTCTGACCGGCCCGCCGAGGAGGCTCTGCGGTGTTCCGCGGTGCCGTGCCGGCGTTGCCTGCTCTGCCGTGCCGTGACGCCCTGCCGTGGCGCCCTGCCGAGCCCTGGCGCCGCGGGTGGCCGGATAGTCTGCACCCATGACGAAGGTTGCCGTGGTGACGGGTGCAGGAACGGGAATCGGCAGGCAGGTCGCGCGCGCTCTGCTCGGGGCCGGCCACCGCGTGGCGCTGGCGGGTCGACGGGAGGAGCGGTTGCGGGAGGCGGCCGACGGCCACGCGGAGGCGCTCATCGTGCCGACCGACGTGACCTCGCCCGACTCCGTGCAGGCGTTGTTCACCACCGTGCGCGAGACGTGGGGCCGCGTGGACGTGCTGTTCAACAACGCGGGCGCGACCGGCACCAGGGGCTCGGTCGACACGCTCTCGGTGGAGGACTGGCAGGCCGTCGTCGACGTGAACCTGACCGGCATGTTCCTGTGCGCCCAGCAGGCCGTGCGCCTGATGAAGGAACAGGATCCGCGCGGTGGGCGCATCATCAACAACGGCTCGGTCTCGGCGCAGACGCCGCGGCCGGAGACCGTCGCCTACGCCGCCACGAAACACGCGCTGACGGGGCTGACCAAGTCGATCGCACTCGACGGGCGGGCCCACGACATCGCGTGCGGCCAGATTGACATCGGCAACGCCGCCACCGAGCTGACCAGCGGGTTCTCCGACGTCGGAATGCCACAGGCCGACGGCAGTCTCAAGCCGGAGCCGACGTTCGACGCGGCGCACGTGGCCGACGCCGTGATGACGATGGTCGACCTGCCGCTCTCGGCCAACATCCCGTTCGTGACGATCATGGCCAACGGCATGCCGTTCATCGGCCGCGGCTGACGCTCGGCCGCGGACGGCTCACAGCCGTTCGAGGATCGTGGCCGTCGACAACGCGCCGCCCGCGCACATGCTCACCAGTGCGGTCTCCCCGTCCCGGCGTTCGAGCTCGTGCAGCGCCGTGGTGAGCAGCCGGGTGCCGGTGTTGCCGACCGGGTGACCGAGCGCGATGGCACCGCCGTTGACGTTGACGCGGTCGGGATCCGGCCGGTGGACCTGTTGCCACGACAGGACCACCGAGGCGAACGCCTCGTTGATCTCGAACAGGTCCGGGTCGCCGATGGTCATGCCCGCACGCTCGAGCACCCGCTCGGTGGCGTGGATCGGCCCGTCGAGGTGGTAGTACGGCTCGGCGCCCACGAGGGCCTGTGCCCGGATGCGCGCGCGGGGACGCAGACCCAGTGCGCGGGCGCGGGCGGCGTCCATGAGCAGCAGTGCGGACGAGCCATCGGAGATCTGGGACGACGTGCCCGCGGTGTGGAGTCCGCCGGGCATCACCGGGGTGAGGCGTGCCAGGGCCTCGAGGCTCGTCTCGCGGAGCCCCTGATCGCGTTCGACGAGATGGTGCTGTCCGGTCGGGACGCCGTCGTCGCCGAGGACCGGCGCCTTCACCGGTGTCGTCTCCCGGTCGAAACGACCTGCTGCCCACGCTGCCGCGGCCTTCTGCTGGGAGGCGAGGCCGAAGGCGTCGACCTCCTCGCGGGTCAGACCACGCCTGCGGGCGATACGTTCGGCGGCGCCGTACTGGTCCGGCATGTCGATCGCCCAGGAGGCGGGCCGGCGGTTTCCAGCGTCGCCGACGTTGGCGCCGAGGGCCACGCGGCTCATCGCCTCGACGCCGCAGGCGATGCCGACGTCGATCGCCCCCGTCGCGATGAGGCCCGCGACCAGATGCGCCGCCTGCTGGGCCGAGCCGCACTGCGCGTCGATCGTCGTCGCGCCGCACTGCTCGGGCAGGCCGGCGTGCAGCCACGCCGTACGGGTGAGGTTGCCCGCCTGCTCGCCGAACTGGGTCACGGTGCCGCCGACGGCCTGCTCGACCAGTTCCGGGTCGATGCCGGCGCGTGCGATCACCGCCGTCTGCGCCGCACCGAGCAGTTCGGCGGCGTGCACACCGGCCAGCATGCCGCCGCGTTTGCCGATCGGGGTTCGGACGGCTTCCACGATGACCGGATCGCCCACGTCGCGCTCCTTCGGGTCGGCACCTGGTGGACAGGCGGAGTAGCTCCAAAAGTAGAACATGTTCTCTTATGTATCAAGGTGGGCCGCGCGGGTGGCATTCGAAGATGGACTGCTCGCCCCTCGTGGTAGACAAGATCCCAATCGATTCAGTTAACGGGTTTCACTTGAGACCTTCTCCCGGTTAACACCGTATGCTTCACTCGGCGAGTAGAACGAGTTCCATGACGCTCCTCGCGGAGGTTTGGCGCATGACGACATCGCTGTTACCCGAAGGCTTCGATTTCACCGACCCGGATCTGCTGGCGCGGCGGCTGCCGCTCGACGAGCTGGCGATGTTGCGGCGCACCGCTCCGGTCTGGTGGAACGACCAGCCGCACAACATCGCCGGCTTCGGCGACGACGGCTTCTGGGTGGTGACCCGCCTCGAGGACGTGAAGACCGTGTCGAAGGACAGTGAGCTCTTCTCCTCGTGGGAGAAGACCGCGATCGTGCGGTTCGACGAGAACATGGGCGAGGACGGGCTGAACGCCAACCGCCTGGTGCTGCTGAACATGGACGCCCCGCAGCACACCAAGTTGCGGCGCATCGTGTCGAAGGGGTTCACGCCGCGGGCGATCGCGCGGCTCGAGGACGGGTTGCGTGAGCGTGCCAGGGCCATCGTCGCCGAGGCGAAGAAGAAGGGATCCGGCGATTTCGTCGAGGACGTCGCCTGCGAACTCCCGCTGCAGGCGATCGCCGACCTCATCGGCATCCCCCAGGAGGATCGGCTCAAGATCTTCGACTGGTCCAATCAGATGATCGGCTACGACGACCCCGAGTACGAAGTGGACCCGATGGCGGCGTCGGCCGAACTCATCAGCTACGCGTTCACGATGGCCGAACAACGCAGGCAGGATCCGTCCGACGACATCGTCACGAAACTCGTTCAGGCCGATGTGGACGGTGAGTCGCTGGCTTCGGACGAGTTCGGGTTCTTCGTGATCCTGCTGGCCGTGGCGGGCAACGAGACGACGCGCAACGCGATCACGCACGGGATGAAGGCGTTTCTCGATCACCCGGACCAGTGGGAGCTGTACAAGCGGACGCGGCCGACGACGACCGCCGACGAGATCGTGCGGTGGGCGACGCCGGTGGTGGCGTTCCAGCGCACGGCCACGGCCGACACCGAACTCGGCGGGCAGCACATCCGCAAGGGCGACCGGGTGGCGATGTTCTACAGTTCGGCGAACTTCGATCCGGACGTCTTCGACGAGCCCGAGCGGTTCGACATCACGCGCGATCCGAATCCGCACGTCGGATTCGGCGGCACGGGCGCGCACTACTGCATCGGTGCGAACCTGGCGCGGCTGGAGATCGACCTGATCTTCAACGCGATCGCCGACGCCATGCCGAACATCCGCGAGGTCTCGGAGCCCGACCGGCTGCGCTCGGGGTGGCTCAACGGCATCAAGCACTACCAGGTCGCCTACGAGTAGACACCGGAAACCGCGTCCCGGATCCACGGTGGATCCGGGACGCCCCGTGTTGCGGTCTCCGGGGCGCGTGTTGCGTTTCCACGGCCCCGTGTTGCGGTCTCCGGGGCGCGTGTTGCGCTTTCGGGAACGCGTGTTGCGGTTCCGGGAACGCGTGTTGCGGTTTCCGGGGGTGGGTCAGAACGCCACGGAGCGCGGCTCCCGGCCAGGTGCCATGGCCGGGAGCTGCACTCCGTGGCGTTACGCGGGCCTGTCGGCCCCGACGACCCACATGGAGAAATACTGCGACCCGCCGCCGTAGGCGTGCCCGAGCGCGGTGCGGGCGCCGTCGACCTGGTAGTCGCCGGCCCGGCCCATGACCTGCTTGGCGGCCTCGGAGAAGCGGAGCATCCCCGAGGCGCCGATGGGATTCGACGAGAGGACTCCGCCCGAGGGGTTCACGGGAAGTCGTCCGTCGAGCGCGGTCTCGCCGGCCTCGGTGAGCTTCCATCCCTCGCCCTCGGCGGCGAATCCGAGGTTCTCCAACCACATCGGCTCGAACCAGGAGAACGGGACGTAGATCTCGGCGGCGTCCACATCGGACAGTGGATCGGTGATGCCGGCCTGCTTCCACAGGTCGGCGGCGGCGTCGCGGCCGGCGCGGGGATTGACCTGGTCACGTCCGGCGAAGGTGGTCGGCTCGGTGCGCATGCTGGTCGCGTGGATCCACGCGGGCGACGGGCAGGCCTCGGCGGAGCGTTCGTCGCCGATGACCATGGCGCACGCGCCGTCGGAGGAGGGACACGTCTCGTCGTAGCGGATGGGGTCCCACAGCATCTGCGAGGCGCGGACCGAGTCGACGGTGATGTCGGCCTGGCGCAGATGGGCGTGGGGGTTGAGGGCGCCGTTGCGACGGTCCTTGGCCGCGACCATCGCGCCGACGTGTTCCGGGGCTCCGGAACGGCGCAGGTACGAGCGCACGTGCGGGGCGAAGTACCCGCCCGCACCGGCACCCACCGGCATGGTGAACGGAACCCGGATCGACAGGGCCCACATCGCGTTCGACTCGGACTGCTTCTCGAACGCCACGGTCAGGACCCGCCGGTGAACCCCGGACTGCACGAGGCCGGCGGCCACGAGTGCGGTCGAACCGCCGACCGAACCCGCCGTGTGGACGCGAAGCAGCGGTTTGCCGTTGGCGCCCAGCGCGTCGGCGAGGAACAGTTCGGGCATCATGACGCCCTCGAACAGGTCGGGCGCCTTGCCGACCACGACGGCGTCGATGTCGGACCAGCCCACCTGCGCGTCGGCCATGGCGCGGTCGACCGCCTCACGCAGCAGGCCCGGCATGGACACGTCGGTGCGTTTGCTGCGGTGGTGGGTCTGTCCGGTGCCCAGTACCGCGGCGCGTTGCTTGGCCATGCCCTCAGCCCCTCTCCAGGACGGCGACCAGGTTCTGTTGCAGTGCGGGCCCGCTCGTGGCGTGACCGAGGGTGCGGCGGGCGTCGCCGTCGAGGATGCGCTGGGCGGCCTCGCCGATGCGGGCCAGTCCGGCCGCGAACATCGGGTTGCCCGTCAACGCACCTCCCGACGGGGTGATCCGCACGTCGTCGCCGAGTCCGAGTTCGCCGCGCACGATCAGTTCCTGGTGGGTGAACGGGGTGTGCAGCTCGGCGACCTCGACGCCGGCGGTGCCCACGGCCTCACCCGCGAGACGCGTGGACGGGGACCGGGTCAGGTCGCGCGCACCGAGTGCCGGGGTGTCGATGCGGTGGTCGATGCCGGTGATCACGGCCGGCCGGTCGGCGAGGTCGCGCGCTCGGTCGGCCGAGGCCAGCACGACGACGGCGGCGCCGTCGGTCACGGGCGCGATGTCGTGGGCCCGCAGCGGGTCGGCGATCGGCTCGTCGGCGAGCAGGGTCGCGACGTCGGCCTCACCGCTGATCTGTGCCCGTGGCGACGTGGCCGCGTCGCGCCTGCTGCGGACCGCGATCTCGGCGAGGTCCTTCTCGCTCCACAGTCCGGCGTCGAGCCCGGCCCGTGCCTGCAACGCCGCGATGCTCACCGCGTCGGGCCACAGTGGGGCCACGGTGTAGGGATCCAGCTGCAGGGACAGCACGCGCCGCAGCTCGCCCGCCGACGACTTGCCGAAGCCGTACACGAGCGCCGTGTCGACCTCGCCCATCCGGATCTTCAGCCACGCCTCGTACAGGGCCCATGCCGCGTCCATCTCGACGTGTGACTCGTGGATGGGCGGGAACGCACCGATCGCGTCGATCGCGGAGATGAACGAGAACGCCCTGCCCGCGAGGTAGTCCGACGAGCCGGAGCACCAGAAGCCGATGTCCTTTTTCGTCAGTCCGGTGCGGGTGTAGACCTCGTCGAAGATCGGCACGAGCATCTCGACGCCGTTGGTGGTGCCGTGGGTTCGCCGGACGTTCGGCGCCTGGGCGAACGCGACCACCGCGACTTCCGTCATCACTGGCCTTCCTACAGGTGGTGGGCGTACGACGCGTACGGCGCGTCGGGCTGCCCTGTGGGTTCGAAGTGCGCGATGTTCTCGAGCGTGGTCGACCACTCCTCGCGGGGCTTCCAGGCCGCGCGGACCCGCATGCCCATGCGCACCTCGGAGGCCTCGCACCCGAGCACGAGGTGCAGGAACGCGATGTCGGCGCCGTCGAGCAGGATGTAGGCGGCGACGTACGGGGGAGTGATGCGCTGGCCGAGGAACGGCACGTTGACGATGCAGAACGTCGTGACGATGCCGGTGTCCGGCAGCTCCACCTCGCCGGTGGTCGGCACGCCGCACGTCGGGCACGATCCGCGTGGCGGGATGTAGACCTTGTCGCAGCCGGGGCAGCGTTGCCCGAGCAACCTGCCGTCGGCGAGTGCGCGCAGGTAGCGGGTCTCCTCGATGGACGCCGAGTGCTCGTAGTTCAGGTGCACCGGCGTGATCACGGTCTCGACGGTGTCGCCGGATCGCTCGGCCGCCGGTGGTGCCTCGGGCGTGGGGGCGTCGTCGGGCGGTGCGTCGGCCGTGGAGGCCGGGACGAAGTACGCGATGTCGCGGATGTGTCCGACCGGTTGCTCGGCCCAGCGGACCCGCACGCGCAGTCCGGTGTGGACGAGGGCGGGGTCGCCGCCGGTGTCGACGGCGTGCACCAGAGCCGTGTCGGCGCCGTCGAGGCGCACCAGCGCCCATGCGAACGGCCGTTGCACGGGCTGGCCCGGCAACGGTTCGGACACCCACGCCCACGACACGACGGTGCCCTCGTCGGCGACGTCGACGAACTCGGTCAGCGGCTCGGCGCTGGTCGGGTCGTACTCGACGGGCGGGACGTGCACACGCCCGTCGGTGCCGCGCACCCCCACGATCCGGCGGCGGGTCAGTTCGGTCATGAACCGGCCCAGGACCGGCCCGACCGATCGGGTGTAGTCGAAGCCCACGTCGAGGGGCGCGGACAGCGGTGTCTCGGATTCGACAGCAGTCACAAGCAGAAGTGAAACACGTTCTCTATTTGTCCGGCAAGTGCTCACGCATATGGTGTGTGACGGGTTGCCTCTATGTGGAACGAGTTCTAGATTTGCCGTCATGACGTCGACGAGTGCCGCCCGATCCGGGACCGACCGCGCAGCCGAGACGATCGGACTGTGGAACATCGCCGCCGAACATCCCGAGCTGGTCGCGGCCATCGATCCCGACGGCACCGAGATCACCTACGGCCGGTTGGCGGCCAAGGCCAACACCTACGCCAGGGGACTGCAGTCGCTCGGGCTGGAGACCGGTGACGCGATCGTCGTGCTGCAACCCAACGGGGTCGAGCTGGTGGCCGCCTACTTCGCGGCGATCCAGTCAGGCCTCTACGTGGTCATGGCGAACTGGCACCTGACCGGCCCCGAGGTGGCGTACCTGCTCACCGACTCCGAGGCGAAGGCCTTCCTCGCGCACGAACGATTCGCCGACACGGCCGTCGCGGCCGCTGACGAGGCGGGTGTCGATCCCCACGGCAGGTTCGCCGTCGGCGCGGTGGACGGATTCCGCCGCATCGAGGAGCTCGGTGCGGGCGAGGGCGACGGCAGACCCGCCCGGCGTACGGCCGGCTCGCCGATGCTGTACACGTCGGGCACGACCGGTAAGCCGAAAGGGGTGCGCCGGCCGCTGACCGGTGCGGACCCCGACGGCGTCCCCGTGGCGTCGACGGGATTCTTCGCCATCTTCGGTATCGAACCGTTCGACGGGCACGTCCACCTGTGCGGATCGCCGCTGTATCACACGGCGGTGCTGAACTTCGTCGCGATCTCGATCCAATTGGGACACCCCGCGGTGCTCATGGACCGCTGGGACCCAGAGGAGATGCTGCGGCTGATCGAACGTCACCGCGTGACCCACAGCCACATGGTGCCCACCCAATTCCACCGGCTGCTCGCCCTGCCCGAGCAGACGCGGCTGCGTTACGACGTCTCGTCCCTGCGGGTCATGATCCACGGCGCGGCCCCGTGTCCCGACGAGATCAAGCGGCGGATGCTCGAGTGGTGGGGACCGGTCGTGACGGAGTACTACGCCGCGACCGAGGGCGGCGGCACCGTGATCAGCGGCGAGGAGTGGTTGCGCAAACCGGGATCGGTGGGCAGGCCGTGGCCGAACTCGACCGTGCGGATCCTCGACGACGACGGTCGCGAGCTGCCGCTGGGCGAGGTCGGGTCGGTGTACATGCAGATGGCGGGCTCGCGGTTCGAGTACCACAAGGACAGGGAGAAGACCGAGCGTTCGCGGGTCGGGGAGTTGTTCACCCTGGGTGACGTCGGCCATCTCGACGAGGACGGGTACCTGTTCCTGCGCGACCGCAAGAGCGACATGATCATCTCCGGCGGGGTGAACATCTATCCGGCCGAGATCGAGAACGAACTCGCCGTGCACCCGAAGGTGGCCGATGTCGCGGTGTTCGGCGTGCCCCACGAGGACTGGGGCGAGCAGATCAAGGCGGTCGTGCAGCCGGCCGAGGGGGTCGAGGGCACGGCCGAGCTGACCGAGGAACTCCTCGAGTACGCCCGCGGGCGACTGGCGAAGTTCAAGCTGCCGAAGAGCATCGACTACCGCGACGACCTTCCGCGCGACCCCAACGGGAAACTGTACAAGCGCCGCCTGCGCGACCCGTACTGGCAGGGTCGCGACCGCGCCATTTGAGCGGAATGCGTGACCTCGAGTCCTGTCGAGGTTCTATCGTCGGCTTCCTCGCCGGAGACCACGTGGGAGCGCACGCACGCCGTGCTGCGGCAGCAGCCGGGATTCCTCGACCGCGACGCGGGCATCGACGCCGACGTGGCCAACTACGTCGACCTGTCCGGCTGAGCATCGGCAGCGCGCCGCTGCGTCCGGAGGAACACCGGCTTGTCGAAGACGGTGTGGTCGATGACCCCGTCGGCGATCGGCACCGGACCGACCCATGCTGACACGCCCCCGGGGGCATGGCGGGGTCAGCGGGCGCGGAAGTTCGGGGTGCGTTTCTCGGCGAAGGCGCGCGGGCCCTCCTTGGCGTCCTCGCTGGCGAACACGCCGACGCCGTACCGCGACTCCAGCGTGAACGCCTCCTCCTCGTGCATTCCCTCGGTGTCGCGCATCGTGCGGAGGATGGCCTGCACGGCGAGGGGGCCGTTCGCGGCGATCACCTCGGCGATCTCCAGGGCCGTGTCCAGGGCGCTGCCGTCGGGGACGACACGGCCCACGAGTCCGATGTCACGCGCCTCGGTCGCGGTGATGTGCCTGCCGGTCAGCAGGATCTCCGCAGCGACCGTGTAGGGGATCTGGCGCGGCAGGCGCACCGCTGAACCGCCCAGGGGGAACAGGCCCCACCGCGCCTCCGACACACCGAACGTCGCGCTCTCGCCCGCGACGCGGATGTCGGTGGCCTGGAGGATCTCGGTGCCGCCCGCGATCGCGGGGCCTTCGACGGCGGCGACGAGTGGTTTGGTCAGCCGGCGGCCCTTGAGCAGACCGTCCATGCGGCTCGGGTCGAACGTGCCCTTGTCGAAGGCGTCCGAGGGGCGGTTGCTGTTCATCGCCTTCAGGTCCGCGCCCGCGCAGAACGCCCCGCCGGCACCGGTCAGCACGCAGCTGCGGATCTCGTCGTCCTTGTCGACCCGGTCCCACGCCTCGGTCATGATCGCGAGCATCTCGGCGGTGAGGGCGTTCCGTGCCTCGGGTCGGTTGAGCGTCACCACGAGCGTGTGCCCGCGTTGTTCCACCAGAGCGTGCGCCTCGGTCATATCGCTGCTCGCCTCGCCTTCCGTTCGTGTCGTGGGACGGGGACCGGTCACTCCGACCATTGCCCGGAACGATAACATGTTCTAGTTTGGTTGCGTGGCCTTCAACATCGCAGACCTGCTGGAGCACGCCGTCGACGTCGCGGGCGAACGCACCGCGGTCATCTGTGGCGATCGAAGCCTGACCTACGCCGAGCTGGACGAGCGGGCGAACCGGCTCGCGCACCATCTGGCGTCGCGTGGTGTCGGCGCGGGCGATCACATCGGCGTGTACTCGCGAAACTCACTGGAAATGATCGAGACGATGTTCGCGGCGTACAAGCTGCGGGCGATCGCGATCAACGTCAATTACCGCTACGTCGAAGCCGAGCTGCAGCACCTGCTCGACAACGGCGACGTCGTCGCGCTGATGCACGAGCGGCAGTATTCGCCGCGGGTGTCGGCGGTGCGGGGCGACCTGCCCAAACTGAAACACGTTTTCGTCATCGAGGACGGGTCGGACGTCGAGGCCCCTTCCGGTGCGGCGGCCTACGAGGACGCCGTGGCGTCCGGCCGCGCGGACCGGGACTTCCCCGCCCGCAGCGGCGACGATCTCTACATCCTCTACACCGGCGGCACCACGGGATATCCGAAAGGCGTCATGTGGCGTCACGAGGACGTCTTCCGCGCGCTCGGCGGGGGCATCGACTTCGTCACCGGCGAGTACGTCGCCGACGAGTGGACGCTCGCCGAGCAGGGCAGAGACGGTGCCATGGTGCGCCTGCCCGCCGCGCCGCTGATCCACGGTGCCGCGCAGTGGGCCGCGTTCGGCGCGCTGTTCGCCTGCGGCACCGTGGTGTTCGTCCCGCAGTTCGACGCCGACGACATCTGGCGGGCGATCGAACGCCATCGCGTCAACGTCGTCACGATCGTCGGCGACGCGATGGCGCGGCCGTTGCTCGACGCCTACCGGTCCGGGTCGTACGACGCGTCCTCGATCGTCGCGGTGTCGAGTCACGCCGCGCTGTTCTCGCAGTCGGTCAAACAGGAGTATCTGGCCGAGTTCCCGAACCTGGTGCTGACGGACGCGATCGGCTCGTCGGAGAGCGGATTCACCGGCATCGGCATGATGGCCCGCGACGCCGATCACTCCGCGGGTCCCCGTGTGAACGTCGGCAAGGACGCGGTGCTGCTCGACGATTCGGATGCCGTGGTCCCCGCCGAACCGGGCGCGGTCGGGCGCATCGGACGGCGCGGGCACGTCCCGCTCGGCTACTACAAGGACCCCGACAAGAGCGAGACCATCTTCGTGGAGGCCGGGGGCGTGCGTTACGTCGTGCCGGGCGACTACGCCCGCTACGAGGCCGACGGGACGGTCACGTTGCTGGGCCGTGGGTCGCAGTGCGTGAACACCGGTGGAGAGAAGGTCTTCCCCGAAGAGGTCGAGGGTGCGTTGAAGTCGCATCCGGACGTGTTCGACGCGCTCGTCATCGGCGTGCCCGACGACCGCATGGGACAGCGGGTGGGCGCGCTCGTCGAACCGCGGGCAGGGGCGAGTCTCGACCTGGCCGCGCTGGAGGCCCACGTGCGGGGTGAGATCGCCGGGTACAAGGTGCCGCGCAGCGTGTGGGTCGTCGACCACGTCGAACGGCTCCCCAGCGGCAAACCCGACTACCCGTGGGCGCAGCGCCACGCCGCCGGCCGTGCGCCCGACACGGAGAAGTTGACGGCCTAGTCACGGCCGCGTCCGGGCCCCGACGACCCCTCACGAGGAGGATGCGATGCGCACGACCCTGTGCGACACCCTCGGCATCGACCTGCCGATCATCGGCTTCACGCCGTCCGAGCACGTCGCGGCCGCGATCAGCCGTGCCGGTGGACTCGGCGTGCTGGGCTGCGTCCGGTTCAACGACGCCGACGAGCTCGACAAGGTGCTCGGCTGGATGGACGCCAACACCGGCGGCAGGCCCTACGGCGTCGACGTCGTCATGCCCGCGAAGGTGCCGGACGAGGTGAAGGGCGTCGACCCGGCCACGTTGATTCCGGCTGAGCATCGGGAATTCGTCGACCGCACCCTCGCGCAGCTGGGCGTGCCGGAACTGCCCGAGGGGCAAGGGCGGGACGGGGTGCTGGGCTGGCTGCACTCGGTGGCGCGTTCGCACGTCGAGGTGGCGCTGGAGCATCCGATCGCGCTGATCGCCAACGCGCTCGGCTCGCCGCCCGCCGACGTCATCGCCCAGGCTCACGACGCCGGCGTTCCGGTCGCCGCGCTCGCCGGGAAGGCCGAGCACGCCGCGCGGCACGTCGAGCGCGGTGTGGACTTCGTCGTCGCACAGGGCCACGAGGCCGGTGGGCACACGGGCGAGATCGCGTCCATGGTGCTCCTGCCCGAGATCGTGGACGCTGTCGGCGACCGCGCTCCCGTACTGGCCGCAGGTGGTATCGGCTCGGGCAGGCAGGCGGCTGCGGCACTCGCGCTGGGTGCCCAGGGGGTGTGGACCGGCTCGATCTGGTTGGCGACGCGCGAATACCTCGAGACGATGCCGGAGTCGGAGCCGATGCAGCAGGCGCTCGTGGCCGCAACGTCGGCCGACACGGTGCGCACCCGGATCTACACGGGCAAACCGGCGCGGCTGCTGAAGACGCGGTGGACCGAGGCGTGGTCGCAACCGGACGCCCCGGAACCGTTGCCGATGCCACTGCAGAACCTGCTCGTGGCTCCGGCGCACAACCGCATCCACGCCTCGTCCGACCCGTCGGTGGTGTCGATGCCCGTGGGCCAGATCGTGGGGCGGATGAACGAGGTCCGCCCGGTCGCCGACGTGGTGGCCGACCTCGCCTCGGGTTTCACCGACGCCGTCACCCGCCTCACCGAGATCAGCGACGCCTGAGTGCGTAGGCGAGTGTGCCTGCCGCGAGGACGGCGAGTCCACTGAGGACGGACACGGTCGGCAGGGTGGCCGCCAGCAGGACACATCCGGTGAGCCCCACCACGGGGACGATCCGGCGGCCGAGCGTGAACGCACTGGCGTTGGCGACCGCGTAGTACACCAGGACCGCGAACGACGAGAACCCGATCGCGCCGCGCAGATCGACCGTCGCCGCCACCAGCGCCACCACGATGCCGACCACGACCTCGGCCCGATGCGGCACGCCGTGACGCGGGTGCACCGCCGCCAGGCCGTGGGGGAGATGCCGGTCCCGCGACATCGCCAGCACCGTCCGGGACACACCCAGCACCAGAGCCAGCAGCGCGCCCAGCGCCGCGAGCACCGCGCCGATCCGCACGACCGGGACCAGGGCGGTCAGCCCCGTGGAGGCGACCGCCTCGGCCACCGGGTCCTGTGCGTCGGCGATGCCGTCCGGGCCCAGCTGCACCAGCAGGGCGAGCGCGACCGCGGCGTACACGGCGAGCACGAGGCCGAGTGCCCACGTCACGGCACGGGGGATGGTGCGCTCCGGATCGCGGACCTCCTCGGCCAGGGTCGCGATGCGCGCGTACCCGGCGAAGGCGAAGAACAACAGGCCGGCCGCCTGCAGCACGCCCAGCGGGCCGGTGCCCACCGTGACGTCCAGGCCGCCCGCGTCCGGCTCGCCCGCGGCGAACACGGCGACCACGGCGGCCGCGAGCACCAGCAGACTGATCGTCACCAGTACCGCGGCGGCCCGCGCCGACCGCTGCACCCCGTGATAGTTCAGCAGCGTCAACGCCGCCACGACGGCCGCCGCCAGCAGACCCGGCCACGGGCCCTCCAGGTTCGGCGCCGCATACGCCACGACGGTCAGCGCCATCGCCGCGCAGCTCGCCGTCTTGCCGACCACGAACCCCCAGCCGGCCAGGTACCCCCAGAACGGGCCGAGACGTTCCCTGCCGTAGACGTACGTCCCGCCCGAGTCCGGATACCGCACCGCGAGGCGGGCCGACGACGTCGCGTTGCAGTACGCCACCACGCCGGCCACGAGCAGCGCGATCGGCAACGCCGCGCCCGCCGCCGCGGCAGCCGGGGCGAACGCCGTGAACACCCCGGCGCCGATCATCGCGCTGAGCCCCACGACCACGGCCTGGCGAGTGCCGAGTCGGCGGGCGAGTCGATCCGCAGTCATCCCGTGCAACCTATCCCGTGGGCTGTTACGTCCAGACGAACATGAGATGGAAAGAGACGATCGCGGGCGCCGCGCTGGGCATCGGTGTGCTGGCCGCATGCGGGCAGGCCCCCGGCGACGCCCCGGCCGGCGGAGGGCACGAGCCGTCCGAATCGGCGTCGGAGGCGCTCAAGAAACAGCCGGCCGACCACGAGGCCCAGGACGGCCCCGTGCCGGCCGACCAGCTCAACGGCCGCGGCCTGCCCGAGGGGTTTCCGCGCGAGGCCACGGCGAAGGGGCGCACCCTGACCATCACCGCGCAGGAAGGCGGATGCGGCAAGGCCAGCGCCGAGGTGACCGAACAGGACGCCGACACCGTCTCCGTCCTGCTGGTCGAGACCGAGACCGCGGGCAAGATGATGTGCACGATGGACATCCGCTACCCGCCGGTCGATGTGCGCCTGGACGCGCCGCTGGGGGAGCGGACCCTTGTGCTGGAGCACACGACCCGCAAGGAGTGATCAGCGCCTAGCGTGAGCGCATGACACGACAGGTCAGCGTCAGCCGCACCGTCCCGGCCCCTGCGTCGGAGATCTTCGCGCTGCTCACCGATCCGGCCCAGCATCCGATCCTCGACGGCTCGGGCACCGTGCGTGCCGCACGCGAGGGCAACCCCGCCACGCTCGAGCTGGGGTCGCGGTTCGCGATGGACATGAAACTCGGAGCCCGCTACCGCATCACCAACACCGTCGTCGAGTACGAACAGGACCGGCTCATCGCGTGGCGGCACTTCTACGGCCACCGCTGGCGCTGGGAACTGAGCCCCCACGAGGACGGCACCACGGAGGTGACCGAGACGTTCGACTGGGCACCCTCGCTCGTCCCGTTCCTCATGGACCGCACACCGATCCCGCGTCGGAACAAGGCGGCGATCGCCAAGACGCTCGAACGTCTCGTCGGGCACTTCGCCGCGCAGTGACGTCCGGGTGTCCATCCGCTCCCGTCGGGGGGCGAGCGGATGGACACCCGGAGCCAGCCGCCGAAGGCCGGCGGACGTCCGGAACCTGCCGCTAGCGGAACGAGATCTGCAGTACCGGCTCGGAGGTCTCGGCGAAGAAGTCGTTGCCCTTGTCGTCGATGACGATGAACGCGGGGAAGTCCTCGACCTGGATCTTCCACACCGCTTCCATGCCGAGCTCGGGGTACTCCAGCACCTCGACGCTCGTGATGCAGTCCTTCGCGAGCCGGGCCGCGGGACCACCGATCGAGCCGAGGTAGAAGCCGCCGTTCTGCTTGCACGACTCGGTAACCTGCTTGGAGCGGTTGCCCTTCGCGAGCATCACCATCGACCCGCCCGCGGCCTGGAACTGCGCCACGTACGAGTCCATCCGGCCCGCGGTCGTCGGGCCGAACGAACCGGACGCGTAGCCGTCGGGGGTCTTGGCCGGGCCCGCGTAGTACACCGGGTGGTCGCGCAGGTACTGCGGCATCTCCTCGCCCGCGTCGAGCCGTTCGGCGATCTTGGCGTGGGCGATGTCGCGCGCCACCACCAGCGGGCCGGTCAGGCTCAACCGGGTCTTGACGGGCAACTGCGAGAGCTGCTGGCGGATCTCGTCCATCGGCCGGTTCAGATCCACCGGCACGACCTCGTCCGACAGGTCCTCGTCGGTGACCTCGGGCAGGAAGCGGGCCGGGTCACGCTCGAGCTGCTCGATGAACACGCCCTCGGAGGTGATCTTGGCCTTGGCCTGGCGGTCGGCCGAGCACGAGACGGCCACGCCGACCGGGCAGGAGGCGCCGTGGCGGGGCAGGCGGATCACCCGCACGTCGTGGCAGAAGTACTTGCCGCCGAACTGGGCCCCGATGCCGAACTGGCGGGTCATCTCCAGGACCTGCTGTTCCAGGTCCGTGTCGCGGAACCCGTGCCCCAGCGGGGAACCCACGGTCGGCAGGTTGTCCAGGTAGCGCGCCGAGGCCAACTTGGCGACCTTGAGGTTGAACTCCGCCGACATGCCGCCGACGACGATCGCCAGGTGGTACGGCGGGCAGGCCGCGGTGCCGAGGCTGCGCAGCTTCTCGTCGAGGAACTTGGCCAGCCGCTTGGGGTTCAGGACGGCCTTGGTTTCCTGGTACAGGAACGTCTTGTTGGCGCTGCCGCCGCCCTTGGCCATGAACAGGAACTCGTACGACGGGTCGGTTCCCTCGGCCGGGTCGGTGCCGTTCTTGTGGTACAGCTCGATCTGCGCGGGCAGGTTCGTGCCGGTGTTGCGTTCCTCCCAGAAGTTCACCGGGGCCATCTGCGAGTAGCGCAGGTTCAGGTCGCGGTAGGCCTCGAAGATGCCGCGGGAGACCGCCTCCTCGTCGGAGCCACCGGTGAGCACGCCCTCGGTCCGCTTGCCGATGGCGATCGCCGTGCCGGTGTCCTGGCACATCGGCAACACGCCGCCTGCCGAGATCGCGGCGTTGCGCAGCAGGTCCATCGCCACGAACCGGTCGTTGCCGCTGGCCTCGGGGTCGTCGACGATCGAGCGCAGCTGCTGCAGGTGCGACGTGCGCAGCAGGTGCTGGATGTCGGTGATCGCGGTGCGCGCGAGCGTGGTGAGTGCCTCGGGGGAGATCTCGAGGAAGGTGCGCCCCGCCGCCTCGACGGTTCGGACGCCTTCGTCGGTCACGAGCCGGTACTCGGTCTCGGTGTCCTTGCCGAGCGGCAGTACGTCGGTGTACTCGAACTGGGGGCTGGAAGAGGTCACGGCTGCTCCGTTGCGCGCGGTGGTGGGCGGTCATTCACGAAACGAGGTGACCGTACAACGGAACGCGATGCCGCCGGATGGGCAGGACGAGTCCGCGCGATGCAGATCACGCGGGGTGAGCCTGCGCGTCCCGGCGGAGCGGCAGGCGTACCGGCCACGCGGCGGGCGGCCGGACGAACGACAAGGCGAAAGACAAGACGAAGGCCGGGTCCCACCCCGAGGGACCCGGCCTTCTACAGGCAGCGACATGCTCCGTGGAAGCGCATGCCACGTTGCCCTAACCCCACTAGGAAGACGTCCGGTGGCGCGAAAGGTTGCGTCGTTCGCGCAGAAATGTTCGTACCAGCGTCTGACCTGGGGAAACGCCTGACGGCGGGGGCACGTGGCGTGCGCGCACGGGGAGGCGTCAGCTGGCGTAGGCGCGGAGCTTGTCGGCGCGCTCGCCCTGCCGCAGCTTCGTCATGACCTCACGTTCGATCTGGCGCACGCGCTCGCGGGACAGGCCGAAGTGCCTGCCGATCTGGTCGAGCGTGCGCGGCTGGCCGTCGTCGAGTCCGTAGCGCATGCGGATCACGTTCTGCTCGCGCTCGTCGAGCGTGCCCAGGACCCGGCGCATGTCGTCGTGCAGCAGTCCGGCGATGACGCTGCTCTCGGCGTCGGCGGCCTCGGAGTCCTCGATGAAGTCACCGAGCGGGGCGTCCTCCTCGTTGCCGACCGGCATGTCCAGGCTCACCGGGTCGCGTGCGTGGTCCAGCAGGTTCGCCACCTTCTCCACGGCGATGCCCGATTCGGCGGCCAGTTCCTCGTTGGTGGCCTCGCGGCCGTGCTTCTGGTGCAGGTCCCGCTTGATGCGGGCGAGCTTGTTCACCTGCTCGACGAGGTGCACGGGCAGGCGGATGGTGCGGCCCTGATCGGCCATGCCGCGCGTGATCGCCTGCCGGATCCACCACGTGGCGTAGGTGGAGAACTTGAAGCCCTTCGCGTAGTCGAACTTCTCGACGGCGCGGATCAGCCCCAGGTTGCCCTCCTGGATCAGGTCGAGCAGCGGCATGCCGCGGCCCGTGTAGCGCTTGGCGAGCGAGACGACCAGGCGCAGGTTGGCCTGCAGCAGGTGGTTCTTGGCGCGGCGGCCGTCGCGGGCGACCATGCGCAGCTCCCAGCGGCGCTCGTCGCTCAGGTCCTCGGCCGTGTCCAACAGGTGCTGGGCGTACACGCCCGCCTCGATGCGTTTGGCGAGGTCGACCTCCTCGGCCGCGCTGAGCAGTGCCGTCTTGCCGATACCGTTCAGGTAGACGCGGACGAGGTCGGCGGACGGTCCCTGTGCGTCGAGGTCCTCGACGACCGCGGTGGGTGTGGCCGTGACCGGAGCGGCCTCCTCCGCAGCGGTCGGTTCGACCGCAGTGACCGTGTCGACCGTGGGCATCGCCGCGTTGTGCTCGCGGGTGCCGCTGGCCTCACGTTCGAGAGTCTGGACGGTCATTCTGCCTCCCCGGATGGCGGGCTCGCGTGTGGTGCCACGCGGCGCGTGCACGAGCGGATGCCCGCCGCCTGTGTGTGTTGCCGCGCGTGTGTTCCCCAGAGCAGTCGATCAAGCCTGCGGAACCGTTACGCACCGGCCGGCTTCGTGGCCGGTTACCTCGAACAACGTCGGCCCATGCGAAATCGTTCCCGGGCTTTTTCCTCGCTGTGCAACGGGTCACGTTCGCGTTTCACCTGCGTGCGGAACGGAGTCGGGCGGGCGTGTGCCGGTGGTGTGGGCAGTGCGGCGGGGGAGGTGTCCGCCGGGCGCGGGCGGCGTGCCCGGGTGGTGAGGGGCGGGTGTGGTGCCGGTACGGGCGGGCGCTGTTGCCTCAGACCTCGACGAGCACGGTGAACGGACCGTCGTTCACGCTGTGGACCCGCATCATGGCACCGAATTCGCCGGTCTCCACGTGCGCGCCGCGCCGGCGCAGCGCGTCGACGACGGCTTGCACGAGCGGTTCCGCGTGGTCCGGCCGCGCCGCCGCCGTCCACGATGGACGACGGCCCTTGCGGGTGTCGCCGTAGAGGGTGAACTGACTGACCACGAGCAGCGGTGCGCCGGCCGACGCGGCGGACTCCTCGTCCTGCAGGATCCGGAGTTCGTGCAGTTTCCGCGCCATCGTGTCGGCTTTGTCCGACGTGTCGTCGGCGTGAATTCCCAGCAGTACCAACAAACCCGGCTCGGGTAACGCGCCGACGACCGCGTCGTCGACGGTCACGCGTGCCTCGGTGACGCGCGCGACGACCGCCCTCACGGCGTCGTCCCTCCGGCCGGTTCGAGCATGCCGTGCCGGACGAGTTCGCGGACCATCGGCACGGCCGCCTCGCGCAGTTCGTGGAACTCCTCGCCGTGTGCCGCGGCCAGCAGTCCGAGCAGATCCTCCAACGGCAGCATCCCGCGACATCCCGCCAGCAGGGCGGAGGCCAGCTCGTCCACCTCGTGCTGCCAGCCCGGACCGTCGGTGCGGTGCAGCCGCCGCACGGTCGTCTCCCACCCGTCGTCCGACGGGCCGTCGATGCGCTCCAGCACCACCGTGTCGGGCACGCGGAACGCCGTGCCCAGCAACGCCTCGTCGTCGCGGGGACGTAGCCAGTCGACGCGGTCGAGCCAGGCGGCGGCCTCGCCGCCCAGCGGGTCGTCGTAGGCCTGGCGCAGGTCCTCGCACACGATGGTCGGCGTGGCGTCTGCGTCGGCGTTCTTGCGCAGGGTGACGAACCCGAATCCGATGCCCCGCACGTCGTGGGAGGCGAACCACTCGAGCCACGCCTCGGCCTTGGCCAGCCCCTCAGGGGAACGCGGGTCGATGCCGGCGTCCCGCAGCCAGGTGCCCACGTACAGCGCGGGGTCGGCGACGTCACGCTGGACGAACCACGCATCGGTGCCGTGCGGCAGCCACCGGGTCACGCGGTCCGACCAGTCCTCGTCCCCGACGTGCAGCCACGAGGCGAGCAGCTGGCCGACGCCTCCGTCGGTGAGGAACGACGGCATCTGGCGCACCACCAGCGCGCTCGCGTCGTCGCCCGCGAGCCCGGAGTCGCGGTAGGTGTAGTCGACGCGCGGAGGGCCGACCACGAACGGAGGGTTGCACACGATCTGGTCGAACGTGCGCCGCGCGACGGGCGCGAACCACTCGCCCTCGAGCAGCTCGACGTCGAGCTCGTTGAGCGTGAAGGTCGCACGGGCCAGCGCCAGTGCACGCGGTGAGACGTCGGTCGCGGTGATCCGTTCGGCGTGCCTGCTGGCGTGCAGCGCCTGGACACCGTTGCCCGTGCCGAGGTCGAGCAACGAACCGACGGGACGCCTGCTCGTGGCGCGCACGAGGCTCAGCGACGCGTGGCCGACGCCCAGCACGTGCTCGCGGTCGACGGGCCTGCCGAGGTGGTCGGAGTCGAGATCGGCGATCACCCACCACGAGCCGGCCTCGTCGCCGTGCGGGCGGATGTCCAGGCCCGCCCGGAAGGCCTCACCCGCGGTACCCTCGGGACGGAGAATGCCCGCCGCGACGGCGTCGTCGGTCGACAGCGGGGACAGCGCCGCGGCCACCGACGTCGCGGGTTCCTTGCGGCCGAGCAGGAACAGCCGGATCAGCGCGCCCAGCTCGCCGGCGTCCGAACTGGCGTGCAGCGCGGGCAACGGCTCACCGCGGCCCAGCGCCGCGTGTGCGGCGCCGCCCAGGGCCGAGACCACCCCGTCGGCGTCGTAGCCACAGCGGCGGAAGGCCTCGCGCAGCCGCGCGAGTACGTCGGACGTGAGTTCGGGCAAGGCACTGTGCGCACTGTTCACAGTGGGTCATCGTCGCACGCCCGTCCGGCCGGGGCGCGGTCACCGGCGGTGGTGTGGCCTCCCCGCCTGTCCGGACGGCCGCCGTGGTGGGACGATGGATCGGTGGAGGTGAGGTCGGTGGAAGAACGCGACAGGTCCGGCGACCCGGTTCTGATCACCGAGGCCGCGCCCTCCTACGACGACGAGCTCGCGGCCCGCAAGCGCAAGTACATGTTCACCATGGGCATGCGGTTCCCGTGCCTGATCCTGGCCGGGATCTTCTACCAGACGTGGTGGCTCGCGCTGGCCCTGTTGGTGCTGTCGATCCCGTTGCCGTGGGTCGCCGTGCTGATCGCGAACGACCGGCCGCCTCGCAAGTCCGAGGAGGCCAACCGGTACCAGCGCGAGCACAGGAAGATCGAGGCGGCGCCGGAACCGGCCATCGAGCCGCACCAGGTGATCGACGTGGACGCCCCCGCCGACGGGCAGGGCACGGATCGGCCTGCCGGCGGCTGACCGCTCACGAGCCGCGAGGACCGCGGTGCCTGCGGACCGTGCGGTCAGGCGTGCAGTGTCTCCGGAGCAGGCTGGGCGCCGACCCGGCCGACGACCGCGGCACCCATCCGGACCCCCGCTTCCAGACGCCGGTGCACCGGTTCCCCGCGCAGCCACGCGGTGAGCAGTCCCGCGTTGAACGCGTCGCCGGCACCGGTGCTGTCCACGCAGTCCACCGGTTGTGCGGGCACGGCCTGGATGCCGTCGCCGTCCACCCAGCTGGCGCCGTCGAGGCCGGTGGTCACCGCGACCGCGCCCACGTGGGTGAGCAGTGTCGACGCCGACTCCGGCGACCCGTCACCGGTCAGCGCCGCCAGTTCGGCGGCGTTCGGCAGCAGCAGGTCGACGCCGCGGACGTCGGCCAGGAACGCGTCCGGGTCGGTGATGAGCGCCGCGGCCTGGGGATCGACCGACGTGGTCAGCCCCGCGGCCCGCGCGGCCTCCAGCGCGGCCAGCCCCGCAGGCCGGGAGGACGGGTCGAGCAGCACGTAGCCGGACAGGTGCAGATGCTCGGCCCCGGCGAAGGCGGTCGGGGCCACCCGTTCGACGTCCGACGGGCTGAACCGCTTGTTCGCGCCGCGGTCGGGCAGCATCGTCCGCTGGCCGTCGGCGTCGACGAGCACCACCACGCAGCATGTGGTCGCCTCGGCGTCGACCGCGAACGCGCAGTGCACGCCCGCCGTCTCCAGTTCCGCGCGCAGGAGGCGGCCGCCGGGGTCGTCGCCGACCCGGGCCATCAGGACCGCCTCGGCGCCCGCGGCCCGCAGCCACAGCGCCGTGTTGGCGCCCGCTCCGCCACCGGTCAGCCCGACGCGGGCGCGGGTGTCACCGCCGTGCACGAGCGGCCCGTCGTGCCGGGCCACGACGTCCAGGCCGGCGTCTCCGACCACGACGATCCTCATCGGGCGAGCTCCACGGCGACCCGGGCGGCGAGCGCGGCGTTCGCGACGACGAGTTCCTCGTTCGCGTCGAGGCTCACCCCGTTCGAGGCGGTGTGGAAGTGCTCGAGGAGCACGGGGGTGACGTCGGCGCCGGTGGTGCCCGCCCGGGCGACCTTCTCGAGCCCCTCGGCCAGCAGCCGGTCGTGCAGGTCGCGGTCCATCTCGGCGGTCTCGGGCACGGGATTGGCCAGCAGCACACCCGACGGTGACAGCGCACGGTGCGCGGCGACCACGGCGGCGACCTGCTCCGGATCGTCGACGCGGTGCGGCACGGGGAGCCCGGAGGAGCGCAGGTAGAAGGCGGGGAACTCGTCGACGCCGTAGCCCAGGACCGGCACCGATCCGGTCTCCAGGACCTCCAGGGTGGCGGGGATGTCGAGGATCGACTTCATGCCCGAGCACACGACCAGCACCGGGACGCGGCCGAGGACGCCGAGGTCGGCCGAGACGTCCCACGTGGCGGTCTCGCCGGGCGCGGGCAGGTGCACCCCACCGATGCCACCGGTGGCGAAGACCCCGATGCCGGCGGCGTGGGCCAGCACCGAGGTACTGGCGACCGTCGTCGCCCCGGAGGTGCCGCCGGCCAGCGCGGGACCCAGGTCGCGGGCCGAAAGCTTGTCGAGGTCGGCATCGGCGGCGCACACGCGCTCCAGCTGGGGCCGCGTGAGCCCGACGAGCGCGCGGCCGTCGAGCACGGCGATCGTCGCGGGAACCGCGCCGGCCGCACGCACGGTGTCCTCGAGTCGCTCGCCGACCCGGAGATTGCGCCCCGGCGGAAGTCCGTGCGAGAGGATCGTGCTCTCGAGGGCGACGACGGGGCGTCCGGCCTCCAGCGCGTCGGCGACCTCGTCCGACGGCGTCACGGGTACGGAGGCGGCAGGGCGGGATGTACTCGTCACGGTGCGCAATCCTGGCCCATCGGTCCGCCCGCCGGGGGCCGCGGGTGGCAAACTGTGCCTATGAGCACTGCAACACTGCCTGATGTCGACACTCGCCCCGAGGGCACCGAGAGCACCGAGGACGACCGGCCCGAGGTGTTCCACTACGTGAAGAAGAACAAGATCGCCGAGAGCGCGGTCATGGGCACGCACGTGGTGGCGCTGTGCGGTGAGGTGTTCCCCGTGACCAAGTCGGCCAAGCCCGGCTCGCCGGTGTGCCCCGACTGCAAGAAGATCTTCGAGAACCTCCCGCCCGGCGGCGACGAGTAGGCCGCCGCGCCTCTCCCGGCTCCGCCGGGCCGGTTCACACGCTCACCCGCCGGGTTTGCCCTCGGCGGGTGAGTCGGGTGTACCGGGCGTGCCGGTCTGCCCCCGGTCCTTGCCGTGGAGCGTCTGGCGGTGGGGTGTCTCGCGGTGGGGTTTCTGGCCGGGGGGTGCAGTGCCGTTGGGCGCGTCGTGGTCGGGCGCCGGGATGTCGGACGCCGGCGAGCCGCTCCCGGACTCGGTGTCCGCGCCGGTTCCGGATTCGGAACCGGATTCGGAACCGGATTCGGAACCGGAGCTGTTCTCGGTGCCGGCCGCGCCGCCGTTCCTGCGCGGCCTGCGCAGCGGGATCGTGGTGCGCTCCCACAGGCTCGGACCCGACTGCGCCTTGAGCCGTTCGGCGGCCCGTTCCCGTTCGAGCCGTTGCCAGGCGCGGCGTTGCCTGCGCGTGGGCTTGGCGGGCCACAGTTCCTGGATGGCGCTGTTGAAGTAGGCGCCCGCGACGATCGCCAGCCCGATGAAGAAGGCGAACAACAGGAACGCGATCGGGGTGGCCAGTGCGCCGTAGGTGTAGCCGGTGGTGGTGATCCAGCCGATGTACAGGCGCAGGCCGACGCTGGAGAGCAGGAAGATCACCATGGCCAGCACCGCACCCGGCAGGCCGCGGTGCCACGGCAGCTTCCGCGGCAGGGACAGCTTGTACAGCGTGGCCAGGGCCAGCACCAGGATGAGCGCGACGGTCGGGTAGTAGAGTCTGCCGACCCACTCGGCGATCGTCGGCCGCCATCCTTCGGGGAAGAACTCCGGCAGCAGTTCGGGGCCGATCGCGATGATCGGCAGGCCGATCACCAGCAGCGCCAGGCTCGCCATGTACAGCAGCAGCGCGAAGATCCGCTGCCACACCTCGTTGCGTACCCCGTACTGGTCGTGGGCGACGGTGATCGCGTCGACGAACGACGACATCGCCGACGATCCCGCCCACAGCGAGATCAGGAAGCCCACGGACACGATCTCGCCCTTGCCGGTGGTGAGGATGTCGTCGACCGTCGGTTCGATGATCCGGTGGACGACGCTCTCGGAGAAGATCGTGTCGGTGAAGCCGATGATGTTGTCGTGCACCTGTTGCACGACGCGCTGGCCGAACCAGTCGCCGATGTACCCGATGGAGCCCAGCAGCCCCAGCAGCAACGGCGGCAGGGACAGGGTCTGCCAGAACGCGGCCTCGGCGGCCTCGGAGAAGATGTTGCCTTCCCACGCCTTGTTCATGGTGCGGCCGAGCAGGCGCAGTGGTCCCTTGCGCTTGACCTTGGCCTTCGGCGCAGGGCGGGACGCGCCCTCGCCGGACCTGCCGGTCCCGCCGGTCCCGCCGGAGCCGCGGGGGCCCTCGGGACCGTCTGGGCCCTCGTCGCCGGAGGCGCGGTGCGTGTGCTGTCCGTTCATGGCGGGTCCCAGCATGGTCCATCCGGTTCGCGACGGCGCGTCCGGCCATGCGATCGGGGCTCGGCGTGTCGCACGAAAAGGCCGTGGCAGTGCCCTCGCGGTGGCGTCGGCGGCCGTGGGCGAGGCCGGGACTCGTCGGACCGGCCAGGTACTCTTTCCGACGCGCCCTCACCACGACGGCCGCCGCCGGAGCCGGCCTGCCGCGTGAGGGTTTTGCTGTGTGACGACCGTGGCCAGGGCGGCCGCCGGGCGGGGGAGAGGCCCAGGTTCCGGTCGTCGGCGCAGGTCATCGGTCCTGGTGGGAAGGGGAGTGCATCGGCTTTGTCGGCGACGTCAGGCCATGAGGCGGCTCGGACCCAGCACGCCGAACGCGCGGTTGCCGCGCCCGAACCGCAGAGCGATGCGACCGCTCGCCCGCTGCGCGCCTGGCAGCGGAGGGCCCTGACCAAGTACCTCACCCAGCGGCCGAAGGACTTCCTCGCGGTCGCGACGCCGGGTGCGGGAAAGACGGTGTTCGGGCTCCGGGTCGCGGCCGAGCTGCTCTCGGACCGCACGGTCGAGGTCATCACGATCGTCACGCCGACCGAGCACCTGAAGCACCAGTGGGCGGCGTCTGCGGCGCACGCCGGGATCGCCATCGACTCGAACTTCCGCAACACCACCGGCGTAACCTCCTCGGACTACCAGGGTGTCGCGGTCACCTACGCGCAGGTGGCGGCCCATCCGAACCTGCACCGGGTGCGCACGGAGAACCGCAAGACCCTGGTCATCCTCGACGAGATCCACCACGCGGGGGATGCGAAGTCCTGGGGTGAGGCGGTCGAGGAGGCGTTCACGCCCGCGGTGCGCAGGCTCGCGCTGACCGGTACACCGTTCCGCAGCGACGACTCCCCGATCCCGTTCGTCACCTATGAGCCGGACGCCGACGGTTCGCTGCGCAGCAAGGCCGACAGCACGTACAACTACGCCGACGCGCTGGCCGACGGTGTCGTGCGTCCGGTGGTGTTCCTCGCCTACTCGGGCGAGGCGTCGTGGCGTACGAGCGCGGGCGACGAGTTCACGGCGCGGCTCGGCGAGCCCCTGACGGCCGAGCAGACGGCGCGGGCGTGGCGCACGGCGCTCGATCCGGGCGGCGAGTGGGTGCCGTCGGTGCTGCAGGCCGCCGACACCCGGTTGACGCAGCTGCGTTCGGGCGGCCTGCCCGATGCGGGCGGTCTGGTCATCGCCACCGACCAGGACTCGGCGCGTGCCTACGCGAAGATCCTGCAGCGGATCTCGGGTGAGCAGCCCGTGGTCGTGCTCTCGGACGATCCGAAGGCCACCAAGCGCATCGGGGAGTTCTCGGAGTCCACCGAGCGCTGGCTGGTGGCCGTGCGGATGGTGTCCGAAGGCGTCGACGTGCCGCGGCTGGCCGTCGGCGTGTACGCCACCAGCGCCTCGACGCCGCTGTTCTTCGCCCAGGCCATCGGCCGTTTCGTGCGTGCCAGGCAGCCGGGGGAGACGGCGAGCATCTTCCTGCCGAGTGTGCCCGTGCTGCTCGAACTGGCCAGTGAACTCGAGGCCGAGCGGGACCACGTGCTCGGCAAACCGCATCGGGAGTCCGACGGCTGGGACGACGAACTGCTCGTGGCGGCCAACCGGACGGAGGACGAGCCCGGCGAGGAGGAGAAGGCGTTCACCTCGCTCGGCGCCTCGGCCGAGCTCGACCAGGTGATCTACGACGGCAACTCGTTCGGCACCGCCGTGTTCTCCGGCAGCGAGGAGGAACAGGAGTACCTCGGCCTGCCGGGGCTGCTGGAGCCCGACCAGGTGCGGGCCCTGCTGCGCAAGCGGCAGGAGGAGCAGCTCGCCGACGAGAAACGCCGCAAGCCCCAGAAGGCCGAACCGGAGCCCGAGCCGGCGCCCAAGCCGCAGGCGGTCGGGGAGCGGATCCACGCGCTGCGCAAGGAGCTGAACACGCTCGTGGGCGTCTACCACCACCGCACGCGCAAGCCGCACGGCGCCATCCACAACGAGCTGCGCAGGATCTGCGGCGGGCCGCCGACGGCCATGGCCACCATCGAGCAGCTGGAGGAGCGGATCGCCACGCTGCGTTCGTGGTGACCGCCGATGGGCCCCGTCGTCGGCTGCGGCCGGCGTCGCGCTGTGGGTCGTACTCAGGGCCGTTCACGAGGGCCGTCATGACGAAGGGGCGGAACCCGTCGTGGGTTCCGCCCCTTCGTTCGTGATGTCGGGTCGCCCCGATCACCTCACGCCGTGCTCACGGCTGGTGATGGCTCATTGCTGGATGTCGGCCTCGATCTCCTTGAGCTTGGCCTCGTACTCGCGGCCGTGGTGTCCGCAGAAGAGCAGTTCGCCACCGCTGGGGAGTACCGCCCGCAGCTGGGCGGCGGCTCCGCACCGGTCGCAGCGGTCCGCGCGGGTCAGTTCGGGGCGGGTGAGCGTCGGTGAAGTCATGGGAGTCTCCCTCCGTCCCGGCATCGGCGAACCGATGCCATCAATTCAGCCGCGAGAACGAACCGGCCGGGCCGGCCGACTTCGTCGTTCGCTGCTTCCACTCTTACAGACGTTTCCACGTCCGCAAGTGTTCCCACGCCGGTGGGAGCTGTGTCACGTCGCATTACTCCAGGCGTCGCACCGCCGTCGCCCACATCACCGCACAGCAGGCCCTCAGCAGGGCGTTTTCGGTGCTCAGGCACCATGACGACGTGGACATCTCGGCGGCCAAACGGCGTATCGACACGGTTCCGGCACCGGCTCTGTTCGTTCTCAGCGGAATCTCGATCTACGTGGGTGCGGCCATCGCGGTGTGGCTGTTCGACGCCTCGACCCCGGCGGGAGTGGCCTGGCTGCGCTGCCTCGGCGCCGCTGTGATCCTTCTCGCATGGCGCAGGCCGGGCAGGCAGGCGTGGCGGGGCAAGCCGCTGGTGCTGGCCGGCACGTTCGGGATCGTCACGGCGCTGATGAACGTCGTGTACTACGAGGCGATCGCACGGTTGCCGCTCGGCACGGCCACCGCCATCGAGTTCGTGGGACCGGTGCTGGTCGCCGCGCTCGGCTCACGCACGAAGCGAGACTTCGCGGCGCTGGTGCTCGTCGTCGCCGGTGTGCTGGCGATCGCCGACGTGCAGTGGAGCGGCAGCCCGGCCGGCGTGGCGTTCGCGCTCGCCGCCGCCGCGGCGTGGGCCGCCTACATCGTGCTCGGCAAGAAGGTCGCGCTCGGCGGCAACGGCATCGACAGTCTCGCGGTCGGGTTCACGGTCGCCACGGTCGTGCTCAGCCCGCTGGCGCTCGGCACGGGGCAGGTGTGGGGATCGCCGGACCTGCTGCTGCTCGGCATCGGCGTCGGCCTGCTGTCGACCGTCGTGCCCTACGGCCTCGACCAGGTCGTGCTGCGGCGGGTCGGACAGGCGCGGTTCGCCGTACTGCTGGCCCTGCTGCCGGTCACGGCCACGATCGTCGGGCTCGTGGTGCTCGGACAGGTACCCGCGGTGCCGGAGGCGATCGGCATCCTCGCCGTGGTGTGCGGCGTCCTGCTGCGTTCCGGGGACACCGACCGGTCCGTGCGCGAACCGCCGTGACGGTGCTCGAGGCCTGCGTCCGCAGTGGACGGTGCCCGAATTTTCCCGATGTATCCGGGGAATCCGTCCTGATTCGTCCGCTGTGGACGACGCAGGTCGCCGCGCCGGCGAGGACGCCGGGCGGGCGCACCGACGAGTGGTCCGCCGGCGAACTCGGGCCGACGACACGAGAGGCGGCCGCCGACCCGTAGGTCGACGGCCGCCTCTCGTCGTTCGTGGAGCCCGGCTCGATCAGTCCAGGTAGTCCCGCAGGACCTGCGACCGGGACGGGTGGCGCAGCTTGGACATCGTCTTCGACTCGATCTGGCGGATCCGCTCGCGCGTGACCCCGTAGACCTGACCGATCTCGTCTAAAGTCCTCGGCTGGCCGTCGGTGAGGCCGAAGCGCAGGCGCACCACGCCCGCCTCGCGCTCGGACAGCGTCTGCAGCACCGACTGCAGCTGGTCCTGCAGCAGCGTGAACGACACGGCGTCCACGGCCACGACGGCCTCGGAGTCCTCGATGAAGTCGCCGAGCTGCGAGTCGCCCTCGTCGCCGATCGTCTGGTCGAGCGAGATCGGCTCACGGGCGTACTGCTGGATCTCCAGGACCTTCTCCGGGGAGATGTCCATCTCCTTGGCGAGCTCCTCCGGAGTGGGCTCGCGGCCCAGGTCCTGGAGCAGCTCACGCTGGATGCGCCCGAGCTTGTTGATGACCTCGACCATGTGCACGGGGATACGGATGGTGCGTGCCTGGTCGGCCATCGCGCGGGTGATCGCCTGCCGGATCCACCAGGTGGCGTAGGTGGAGAACTTGAAGCCCTTCGTGTAGTCGAACTTCTCGACCGCACGGATCAGACCCAGGTTGCCTTCCTGGATCAGGTCCAGGAACGCCATCCCACGGCCGGTGTAGCGCTTGGCCAGCGACACGACCAGACGCAGGTTCGCCTCGAGCAGGTGGCTCTTGGCGCGCTCGCCGTCGCGGATGATCCACTTCAGGTCGCGGCGCATCTGGGTGGTGAGCTTCTCACCCTTCTCCTCGATGACGCGCATGCGCTCGGCGGCGTAGAGCCCGGCCTCGATGCGCTTGGCGAGCTCCACCTCCTCCTCGGCGTTCAGCAGCGCGACCTTGCCGATCTGCTTGAGGTACGCACGCACCGAGTCGGCCGACGCGGTGAGCTCGGCGTCCTTGCGGGCCTGGCGGAGAGCCTCGGACTCCTCCTCGTCCCAGACGAAGTCGCCGTCGGCCGTCGCCTGCTTCTTCTTGGCGGCCCCGGCCTCCTCGGTCTCGGCCTCGGCGTCCTCGGCCTCTTCCTCGGTCACGGTCGCGTCGACGACGTCGACCTCGACCGCGTCGACATCGAGGTCGGACAGGTCGACGTCCTCGACATCGGCGCCGTCGACGGCGAGATCCGGGTCTTCGGTGTCGGTGCTCTCGGCGCCCTTCTTCGACTTGGCGGAGCCCGCCGCCTTCTTCCGAGTGGTGGACTTGGCGGGAGACTTCTTCGCGGCCGTCTTGCGCGCAGGCTTGGTCGCTGTCGCTTCCGGCGCCTCGGCGCCGTCGGCGGCCGCCGTCTCCTCGGCTGTCGCTTGCTCGGCGGCGCTCGTTGTCTTCGTCCCGCTTCGGGTTGCGGTCTTTGCGGCTGCCACGTACGCCCTTTCGCAGCGGTCGATCATGACGAACCGGTACGCATGCGTCCCGGCTGCCTTGGATTCGGGGGACATGCCCCCAACCTGCGGTTTCGCGTCCCGCAGACGAGGGCCGTGTTCCATTGTAACGACGTCGCCGCGCAGAGTCGGCGAGCGATCACCTTTCTCGCCGCCGAAATGCGGTTCACCCCGGCCGTTCCGGCCGGCCTGAACCGTTCTCGTCGACGGCGGGACCGGTGTGGCCGTCAGGGCTCGATGCCCTCCGCGGCGGCGGCCGCCGCGCCCACGATCCCCGCGTTGTTCTGCAACGACGCCGCCACGACCGGCGTCCGGTTCGTCAACAGGGGTACCCATTTGTGCGCCTTCTTGCTCACGCCTCCGCCGACGATGAACAGATCCGGCCAGATCAGGTTCTCGAGCACGGTCAGATAACGATCCACGCGCACGGCCCAGTCCGGGTAGGAGAGCTCCTCCCGCTCCTTCGCCGACGCGGCCGCCTTGGTCTCCGCGTCGTGGCCGTCGACCTCGATGTGGCCGAACTCGGTGTTGGGCGTGAGCTTGCCGTCGTCGAACAGGGCGCTGCCGATGCCCGTGCCGAAGGTCAGCAGTGCCGTGACGCCCCGCCTGGCCGCGGGGTCGCCGAAGCGCATCTCGGCCATGCCCGCGGCGTCGGCGTCGTTGAGCATGGCGACGTCCTCGCGGGACCGGCCGAGGCGTTCGGCGAACAGTGCGTCGGCGTCCGTGCCGATCCAGCTCGGGTCGATGTTGGCGGCGGTCTGCGCGACGCCCTTCTTGACCACCGCGGGCAGCGTCACACCCAGCGGCCCGTCCCACTCGAAGTGTTCGACGATCCGGGCGACGACGTCGGCCACGGCCTCGGGTGTCGCCGGATGCGGCGTGTCGATGCGCAGCCTGTCGCCGATGAACTCACCCGTGTCGAGGTCGACCAGCGCACCCTTGATCCCGGTGCCGCCGACGTCGATGCCGAACCCCCGCGTCGCCGTCATCGGCGTCGCCCCTTCCTGCTCGATTCAGATTCCTGGCCGGAGACTGTAGCGGGGCGGCTGAACACCGTGTGTTCCTATAGTCGGTGTGAACGCTGCTGAACAGGTGAACGACGGATCCGGGGACGCCCACGCGCTGCTCACCGTGGCCGAACAGGTCGCGGTCGAGGCGGCCGAGTTCGTCGCCGCGGAACGCGCATCGATGCTGGACGGGGCCGGCGTCGACGTCCGGTCGAAGACGAGCAGGACGGACGTCGTCACGGCCGTGGACGTGGCCTCCGAACGCCTCGTGCGGGAGCGGCTCGCGCAGCTGCGGCCGGGGGAGGCCGTCATCGGCGAGGAGGGCGGCGGCACGGCCGGCGACGCGCCCGGTGCGGTGACCTGGGTGATCGATCCGATCGACGGCACGGTGAACTTTCTCTACGGACTGCCGGACTTCAGCGTGTCGCTGGCCGCGCAGGTCGACGGCGTGTCGGTCGCCGGGGTGGTCGTCGAGCCGGTGAGCGGGCGCCGGTGGACGGCGGTGCGCGGCGGCGGGGCCTGGCTCGACGGGCGACGGCTCGCCGTGTCGCAGCCGAGCGGTCTCGACGTCACGTTGGTGGGCACGGGTTTCGCCTACGTGGCCGAGCGCAGGCGCAGGCAGGCGGCGATGGTGGCCTCGCTGCTCGGGCACGTGCGCGACATCCGCAGGGGAGGGGCCGCGTCCCTCGACCTGTGCCACGTCGCCGCGGGCTGGCTGGACGCCTACGCCGAACACGGCCTGTCGCGCTGGGACTGGGCGGCGGGCGCGCTCGTGGCCGAGGAGGCGGGTGCGGTCGTCTCGCTGCCGGGGCAGGACCCGGAACTGGGTGCGGACGGCACCTTCGTCGCCGCTCCCGCAATCGCGGAGGACCTCCGCGCGGCCGTCATCGAATGCGGCATGGGTGACATCTGAGTCCGCGCGAGCCGCTGACGCCCCTGACTCCTGAGTCGGCCTGAGCCGGCGTCTCGCGCCCGTCCTCGCCTGCGGCGGGCGCGAGACGCCGCGACGCCCGGTCCGTTCGAGCCGGCGGTTCAGCAGTGCTCGGCGACCGTCTTGTCGAGCAGCTCCTTGTCGATCAGCGAGCCACCGCCGGCACCCGCTCCGGACTGTTCCTCGCCGGCGGACTGCTCGCTTCCGCCCTCGGTGCCCTGTCCGGACTTCTTGAGCTGGTCGAGGACCTCGACGGCCTCACTGCTCGGGCGGACGTCGTTGAAGGCGGTGCCGATGGCCAGGTCGACGGTCGCGTCCTTACGGCCGTCCTCGACGAGCTCCAGGCACGGATCGATGAGCCGCAGCGTGCGGGCGGCCGCCTCGCCGTTGGTGCCGTAGCGCACCTGGCCGTGGCAGTTCGCCTCACCCTTGGGGAATGCCTCGTCGTTGCCGGGCTCGGCGGTCTGCGTGAATCCGAGCTGTTCTAACGCCATGGTCGTCATCCCGGCCTCGCCGCGCAGGCCGCTGGCGTTGAGCACGCGCACGTTGACGCGGTGGGGCGGTGCGGGCTGGGTGCTGGCGAGCGCGTCGTAGGGCTGCGGGGTGTAGGTGACCCCTTCCGGCGGCTGTGCGGACGGCGTGCAGCGCATCGCCTCTTCGAGATCCTCGGTGTTGGCCACCGCGTTGATCCAGATCACCGAAGCAGCCACGCCCAGCACCGCCACAAAGATGAGTGCAGGCAGCGGCTTGTGCTTCCGGTACGGCTTGACACGGCTTCTCCGAAAGCCCCCGGTCCCCGACACCACTGCGCCGTCCCTTCGCCGATCCCCGCCCAACTACCGTCATTGTCGCCGCTGAGCAGCCTAGGCGTTACAGCGGCGGCACCTGTCACGACCCGCCGTGAACGGGTCAGGTGCCTTCGTCGGCGCATGTCATCACGCCGCGTGTGGCGTCGGCATGAACGCACCCCGTGCGGAGTCCCCCGCAGGCGCGCTCGTGCTCATGCCCCGCACACGTGAGGTGACGACCGCGACCCGATCGCGTGACGCGAGAACCGGTACCGAAGACACCTGGCGCCGAAGACAACCGGCGCCGAAGACACTTGGCACCGAAGACCCAGTGTCCCGGGTCCCTGTCCTTCCCGTGCTTTCCGTCCGCCTGTTTCCGTCCACCTGTTCCGTCCACCGTCGGTCCCGGTCGATCGCGCGTGCGTGACCCCGCCGCATACGGGGTAACCGGGCGCCGCCGAAGCCAAATACCCCGCTCGAGTGACATGGGGCGTGCCTGGGGTGACCTGGTTCGGCCCCGGGTACGCCGTGGGCTACCCTCTCCGGGCTCCCGGGCAGTGGAGCCGAGTGACGATCTGGCAACACAGACGAGACGACACTCACTTTTTTCCCGGGCACAAACACAGGCGCTGGGACGTTGACCAGCGGAAGCGGAGGACTACCGGAAGGCCATTCCGGTGTCCACGTATCGAGAGAAATGCTGATCGCAGGGGTGAAGGACAATGGCGACCGACTACGACGCTCCGCGCCGCAGTGAGGCGGACGAGCTCGCCGAAGACTCGTTGGAGGAACTGAAGGCGCGGCGCAACGAGACCCAGTCCGGTGTCGTCGACGTCGACGAGGATGCGAGTGCCGAGAACTTCGAGCTTCCCGGCGCCGACCTCTCGGGGCTGTCCGGCGAGGACCTGACCGTCAAGGTGGTGCCGAAGCAGGCCGACGAGTTCACCTGCTCCGTGTGCTTCCTGGTGCACCACCGCAGCAGGCTCGCGGAGGAATCGGGCTCGCAGCTGATCTGCCGCGACTGCGCCTGAGCCGGTTCCCGCGCACGGCGCGGGCGGCTCACGCGGCGTACGTGTCCGGCCCGAGGGCCGGTGAGGGGTGGCGCGTGCGGACGGGTGCACGAGAAACAGGCGTGAACGACGAGGGCCGGGCGATGCTTCGTGCATCGCCCGGCCCTCGTTCGTAGCCGTCACCGTGCTGGCGTCAACGGTCCTGCATCAACGGTCCTGTGGTCCCCGGTCGTCATCGGCCGGATCGGCAGGTTCGGGGGCGGCCGGGTCAGGGTCGGTGACATCGGCGGGCCTGCCTTCGCGCAGCAGCGTCGCGAGGCGTTCCGGATGCCGGGTCGACAGCACCCAGTACGGCGTCGGGTCCTCGGGGTCGGTGACCTCGACCCGCACGAGCGTGGGGATCCAGCCGCGGTTCACGACGAACGCCGCGGGATCGAGTTCGGGGCCGAGAGCCTTGCGCCGGTCGCCGGAGCCGACGACGTCGACCGCCCCGACGTAGCGCAGCGGCAGGTGGGCGTCACCGGCCCACAGTTCGGGGTCGCGCCCTCCGGTCACCGTGATCTTCAGCTTGCCGAAACCGAGCAGGAGGACGACGGCGAGGGGCAGCAGGATCACGTACGGCAGCCACGCCCGCACGCCCGGATAGCCCATGTGGATCTCGGCCGCCAGCAGGGCCGCGCCGATCAGCGGCAGCGGCCAGCCCCACCACGCCAGGTAGAGCCGCTCGGTGAACCGGGCCGGGCCCGTGACCGCCTCGGGCGTGTCCGTCTCGTCCGGTTGCGTGTGACCGGACCGCGCTCGTGCACTCGTGCTCACAGGATCAGGGTAGTCTCGCCAGCCGTGTCCAGCGTGCAGGTCCTGCTTTCCCGCGTCGATCCCGGTGTTCCGGTCCCGTCCTACGCCCGGCAGGGAGATGCCGGCGCCGATCTGGTGACGACCGAGGACGTGGTGCTCGCGCCGGGCGAGCGGGCCGTCGTCGGGACGGGCGTGGCGATCGCCCTGCCACCGGGGTACGCCGGTTTCGTGCATCCCCGGTCGGGCCTGGCGGCCCGCGTCGGCCTGTCGATCGTCAACACGCCGGGCACCATCGACGCCGGCTACCGCGGCGAGATCAAGGTGTGCCTGGTGAACCTCGACCCGGTCACGCCCATCGAGCTCGCGCGCGGTGACCGTATCGCTCAGCTGATCGTGCAGCGGGTCGCGCAGGCCGAGTTCGTGGAGGTGGCCGAGTTGGAACCGTCCGAACGCGGAGCGAGCGGCTACGGTTCGACGGGCGGGCACGCGACCCTGGGAACGGAGAAGTAGTGGGGATTTTCGGACGGAAACGTCGTCGCGCACAGGAGTCCGAGGCTGCCGACGCCTTCGACACCGCCGACACCGCCGACAGCGCCGAGGCCGCCGACACCGTCGGCGCCGGGGACGCCCTCGACGGCGACGCCGAGGACGTCGACCGGGTCGACGGCGCGAGCGGACCGTACGACGAGGCCGAGGCGCCGGACGACGGGATCGCGCGGATGGATCTGGGGTCGGTGCGCGTGCCGGTGCCGGACGGGTCTCAGGTCCAGGTCGAGATGGACCAGCAGAGCGGCAACGTGCGTGCGGTGCACATCGTCGTGCCGCAGGGGCAGGTCACCGTCAGCGCCTACGCGGCGCCGCGCTCGGGTGGGCAGTGGCGGTCGGTGAGCGAGGAACTGGCCGAACAACTGCGTTCCGACGGCGCCAAGGTCTCGCTCGGCCGCGGCGAGTGGGGCATGGAACTGTCGGCGGTCGTGGGCGAGATGGCGCTGCGGTTCGTCGGTGTCGACGGGCCGCGGTGGATGCTGCGCGGCGTGATCGCCGGTCCGCAGACGCAGGCCGCACAGGCGCCGGAGGCGCTGCGGGCGATCGTGCGCGGCACGATCGTCGTCCGCGGCGACGCCCCGATGCCCGTGCGCACGCCGCTTCCGGTCCGCCTGCCCGAGCAGGTGGCCCAGCACATCGCCGAGCAACAGGCCGCACAGGGCTGAAACCCGGGCGCTGGCGGGTCTCACGTCCGCGCGGCGCGGGACCAGGCGTCCAGCGCCGCGCGGCCCGCGGTCGAGGGGTCGGCGCCGAACGCGGCCAACGTCGTCTCGCGCACCTGCGCGCGGGGGAGTGCCCCCGCCCAGGCGTGGGCCACGGACGCCGGATGCACCGGATCGTCGGTGCACGCCACGATGCCCACCGGTACGCGGCACTCGGCGAGCGCGTCGAGGGTCGGCGCCGGATGGGAGGCGGCCGCGCGCAGGCCGGCCACGAGTCCCGCGCCATGCCTGCGCCAGGCGCGGCTCAGTTCGTCGGCGAGCCAGGCGGGCACTCCCTCGGTGGACAGGCGGAGTGCCCGTTCGAGGCCTTCCCGCTCCACGAGGTCCGCCGACGCCTGCGCGGCCAGCGCGGCCGGCGCGCCGTTACCGTCACCGTCACCGCCGCCGCCGGCGGCACCGGACCACGCGGGCAGTACCGCAAGGACGCCGGCGCACCGGTCGGCGTTCCGCAACGCCCATTCGGCGGCCAGGTGCGCACCCAGCGACACCCCACCCACCAGCAGCGGGCCGTCCGTCCGGGCCGCGGCGGCGTCGAACGCGGCGAGGAATTCGGGCACCAGTGCGGCACCGGGGGAGGGCGGCGGTGTCTCGAGCGTGCCGCCGCAGGCGGCGACCGCGGGAGCGAACACGCGCCGCGTGAACACCTCGTCGGAGCCCGTTCCGGGCAGGACGACGGTGTGGACGGCGGGGGAGGACGAGGGGTCGACACGAGCCACCCGGCCATCCTGCTGCGGGCGCCGACACGGCCGAGAACCGACCCACGATCGGGCATAACGCAGGTCACGTTGCACCAGGCGACCTCCGTCGGATTCCCTGTGCCTGCACGGGAGCTACGCTGAATGCGTACGGGCCGTGGAATGCCATGTCGGGGGCCCTCGGAAAGCACAGGAGCAGGCACTATGCCCGCCAAGGACGGCGGCTACTTCAGCCGGTTGGTCAAGAAGCTCACCAGTGACGTCGAGACGCTCGACGCCGACGATCTCTCCGAGAAATCCGAGGCAGGCGGCGCCCAGCGGGCGTGCGACTGCCGATGCGGTGAGGAGGTGACCGTCCTCGGACGGTTGCGGAGCGTGGAACTGTGTCCGGCCGACGAGGTCGCGACGTTGGAGGCCGAACTGTTCGACGGCACCGACGAGGTGACGCTCGTGTGGCTCGGCCGCAGGAGGATCCCGGGGATCGAACCGGGCCGGACCATCAAAGCCCGCGGCCGCATGGCCGACCGCGAAGGCCGTAAGGTGCTGTACAACCCGTACTACGAACTGCTGCAGCCGACCTAGAGAGTTCCCGCGTGACTGAGCCCGACCGCACTTCCGACCGCATCGGCGCCCCGGACGAGGCCGAGACCCCCGAGACGCCCCTGCCGCAGGAGAACCGGCCGGGCACCGACGCCGCCGGTGACCCGTCCACCGGCCGCGAGGACCCGTCGAACCACGGGGACTCGGCAGGAAACGATGGGAACACCGAGCGCCAGCCCACGATGCTCGAGCAGATGGGCGGCGTGTCGGGGCTGATCTACTCCGGCGTGCCCGTGGTCGTGTTCGTCATCGCCAACGCGCTGTTCGGGTTGATGCCGGGCATCTGGATCGCGGTCGGCAGCGCCGTGGCCATCACCGTGCTGCGGATCGTGCGCAAGGAGCCGGTGCAGCCCGCGATCTCCGGTTTCCTGGGCGTCGCGATCGCGGCGTTCATCGCCTACCGCACGGGCGAGGCCAAGGGTTTCTTCCTCTTCGGCATCTGGACGTCGGTCGTCTACTTCGCGGTCCTCATGGGCTCGGTGCTCGTCCGCTGGCCGCTGGCCGGGGTCGTGTGGAACGCCCTCAACGGCACCGGGATGGACTGGCGCAAGGACAAGCCGTCGCTGCGGGGCTACGACATCGCCACGCTCGCCCTCGCCGCCGTGTTCGCCGCCCGGTTCGTCGTGCAGCGGTGGCTCTACGACGAGGACTACACCGGCTGGCTGGCGTTCGCGAAGATCGCGATGGGCTATCCCCTGTGGGGGCTGGCCCTGCTCGTGGTCGTCTGGGCCGTGCGCCGCTCGGACCGCAGGCTGAAGGACGTGCGGTCCGAACGCGAGCGCACCGACGCCGAGATCGAGGCAGAACTGCGCGCCAAGTACGACCGGCCCGCGGCGGGCTGACCGGCCCTCGGCCCGTGCGGGCAGTCCGCGCGCGAACCGTCGCGGTCAGCGGCCGAGTGCCGCGCGCAGCTCCGGCTCCACCTCGGTGGGCGCGACGAACAGCACCTCGTCGCCGCCTTCGACCGGGTCGTCCGGCTGCGGGACGATCACGCGCTCGCCCCGCAGGATCGCCACGAGCGCGGCATCGCGCGGCAGGTTGAGCCGTTCCACCGGGGTCCCGGCGAGCGGCGTCTCGTCGGGCAGGGTCAGTTCGACGAGGTTCGCCTGGCTCTTGCGGAACGTCATCAGGCGCACCAGGTCGCCCACGCTCACGGCTTCCTCGACCATCGCGGCGAGCATGCGCGGGGTCGAGACGGCCACGTCGACACCCCAGCTCTCGTTGAACAGCCATTCGTTGGCCGGGTTGTTCACCCGCGCCACCACGCGCCGGACGGCGAACTCGGTCTTGGCGAGCAGTGCCAGGACGAGGTTGGCCTTGTCGTCACCGGTCGCGGCGATGACGACGTCGCACCGTTCGATGCCGGACGCCTCGAGCGTCGACATCTCGCAGGCGTCGCCGAGCACCCACTCGGCCTCCTCGACGACCTCGGGGGTGAACTGGTGGGACAGCCGCTCGATGAGCAGCACGGTGTGACCGGCCTCGATGAGCTCGGCGGCGATGGAGCGGCCCACCGCGCCGGCGCCGGCGATCGCGACGCGCATCTAGTCGTCCTCCTCGGGCGCGCGAGCGGCCACGGCGGTGACGTCCCCGACCGTGCCGGACTGTGCCGCGACGTACACCTCGTCGTCGGCCTGCAGGACCGTTCCGGCCTCGGGCAGCACCCCGGTGCCGAACCGCATCACGAACGCCACGCGCACGCCTGCGGCGCGTTCGATGTCGCGGACGCTGCGGCCGATCCAGCCCTCGTGCAGCGGTAGTTGCAGCAACGCCACGGTGCCGGTCGGGTCGCGCCACGACGTGGCCACCCCGTCCGGCAGCAGCGTGCGCAGGAACCGGTCGGTCGTCCACGGCACGGTGGCGATCGTGGGGATGCCGAGCCGTTCGTAGACGGCGGCACGTTTGTGGTCGTAGATGCGGGCGACGACGTGCTCGATGCCGAACAGTTCCCTGGCCACCCGGGCCGAGATGATGTTGGAGTTGTCGCCGCTGGAGACGGCCGCGAACGCGCCCGCCCGCTCGATGCCCGCCTCCTCGAGCACGTCCCTGTCGAAGCCCATGCCGACGACCTGCTGGCCGTGGAACGAGCTGCCGAGCCTGCGGAACGCCTCCTGGTCACGGTCGATCACGGCGACGTCGTGGCCGAGCCGTTCGAGGGCGGCGGCCAGGGACGCGCCCACTCGGCCGCATCCCATGATCACCACGTGCACGGTGCCTGATGCCTCCTTGTGCGTTACCGGCGACTGCGCAGAACCTACCGTGTCGCGGGAGGTCGGCGCGGTCGGCCGCCGAGTGCGGCCCCACCGGGTCCGAGCGTGGCGAGCGGCTCCGTGGTGCGGGGCACGTGCGGCGGCCGCGGGCGCGGAGCGCGCACCGGCCGTGATTACCCTGCACGGGTGTCCAAGTTCGCCACCGCGACGAAACGGTTGCTGCTGGGTCGTCCGTTCCGGAGCGACCGGCTGGCGCACACCCGGTTGCCGAAGCGCATCGCGCTGCCGGTGTTCGCTTCGGACCCGATGTCGAGCGTGGCCTACGCGCCCGAGGAGATCCTCCTCGTCCTGTCGATCGCGGGCGCCTCGGCCTACGTCTACAGCCCGTGGATCGGTGTCGTCGTCGCCCTGGTGATGGCCGCCGTCGTCGCCTCGTACCGGCAGAACGTGCGGGCCTACACCTCCGGCGGCGGTGACTACGAGGTCGCGACCGTCAACCACGGCCCGAACTGGGGCCTGGGGGTGGCCTGCGCCCTGCTGGTCGACTACGTGCTCACCGTGGCCGTGTCGATCTCCGCCGCGGCGGCGAACATCGGTTCGGCCGTGCCGTTCGTGGCCGAGCACAAGGTGATGTTCGCGGTGGTGGCGATCGTGCTGCTGGCCGCGATGAACCTGCGCGGGGTCCGGGAGTCGGGGACCGCGTTCGCGATCCCGACCTATGCGTTCGTCGTCGGCATCCTCGGCATGATCGTGTGGGGTTTCGTGCGCACGGTGTTCCTCGGCGACGAGGTGCGCGCCGAGAGCGCCGACTTCGAGCTGGTCGCCGAGGAACACCACCTCGCGGGACTGGCGTTCGTGTTCCTCGTGCTGCGCGCCTTCTCCTCCGGCAGTGCCGCACTGACCGGGGTCGAGTCCATCGCCAACGGTGTGCCCGCGTTCCGCAAGCCGAAGGGCAAGAACGCCGCCACGACCCTGCTGCTGATGGGCGTGCTCGCGGTCACCATGTTCCTCGGGCTGCTGTTCCTGGCGAACGTCACCGGCGCGATCATGGCCGAGGATCCGGCGCACCAGCTCATCGGCGCGCCCGAGGGATACGAACAGAAAACGCTCGTGGCCCAGCTCGCCGGTGCCGTGTTCGGCGGCTTCCCGCCCGCGGTCTGGTACGTCATCTTCTTCACGGGTCTGATCCTCGTCCTGGCGGCCAACACGGCCTTCAACGGTTTCCCCGTGCTGGCCTCGATCCTCGCCCAGGACCGGTTCCTGCCGCGGCAGCTGCACACCCGCGGCGACCGGCTGGCGTTCAGCAACGGCATCCTGTTCCTCGCCGGACTCGCCGTGCTGCTGGTGATCGCGTTCGAGGCCGAGGTGACCCAGCTGATCCAGCTGTACATCGTCGGGGTGTTCGTCTCGTTCGTGCTGAGTCAGAGCGCGATGATCCGGCACTGGAACCGCAGGCTCGCGGTGGAGACCGACCCGAACGCGCGCAGGCAGATGCGGCGCGCGCAGACGATCAACGGCTTCGGTCTGGTCATGACGGCGTGCGTGCTCGTCATCGTCCTGGTCACCAAGTTCCTCGCGGGGGCGTGGATCTCGATCGTGGCGATGGCGGCGATCTACGCGCTCATGCGGGGCATCCGCAGGCACTACGACCACGTGGCCGAGGAGATCAAGGAGGTCGAGGGCGAAGAGGTGACGTTGCCCGCGCGCAACCACGCCATCGTCCTCGTGTCCCAACTGCACCGGCCCACCCTGCGCGCCCTGGCGTACGCGAAGGCGACGAAGCCGGACGTCCTGGAAGCGGTGACGGTCAACGTGGACGACACCGAGACCCGCAGGCTCACCGACGAGTGGAACCGGCGCAAGTTCTCCGTGCCGCTGAAGGTGGTCGAGTCGCCGTACCGGGAGATCACGAAGCCGGTGCTCGACTACGTCAAGCGGGTGCGCGGCGACAACCCGCGCAACGTCGTGACGATCTTCATCCCCGAGTACGTGGTCGGGCGTTGGTGGGAGCAGGTGCTGCACAACCAGAGCGCGCTGCGCCTGAAGACCCGGCTGCTGTTCCAGTCGCGGGTGATGGTCACCAGCGTGCCGTGGCAGCTGGAGTCCTCGAAGCGGGCCCACCGCACCGATCCGGACGCGCCGCGCCCGGTCGCCGGCGACGTGCGGCGGGGACTGACCGACAGCAGGCCGTCCGGTCAGGACGGTCGGGAAGCCGGCGCGGGCCGGCCGAAGGGTGACGGGTGAACCGGTGAGCCGCAGCGACGTGGGGGACTGGACGGGCCGGGAACTCGACCTCGAGGTCGGGGCCGTCGCGCACGGTGGCCACTGTGTGGCGCGCGCCGAGGGCCGCGTGGTGTTCGTCCGGCACGCCCTGCCCGGCGAGCGTGTGCGGGCACGCGTCACCGAGGACACGGGCAAGTCGTTCTGCCGTGCGGACGCCGTCGAGGTCCTGGAGGCGTCGCCGGACCGCGTGCAGCCCCCGTGCCCGGTGGCCGGGCCGGGACTCTGCGGCGGCTGCGACTGGCAGCACGCCTCGCCGGAGGCGCAGCGCCGGTTGAAGGCCCACGTGGTGGCCGAGCAGCTCGAACGTCTCGCCGGCCTGTCGTGGCCGGTCGAGGTCGAACCGCTCGCCGACTCGCCGCTTCGGTGGCGCAGCCGCGCTCGGTTCGTGACCGGCGGCGACGGCAGGCCGGGCCTGCGCGCACTCCGCAGCCACGACGTGATCGCGCTCGAGGACTGCCCCATCACGCTGGAGGGCGCGGCGGCGGCCGGACTGGACAGACGCGCACGTCCCGGCACCGAGTTCGAGGTGACCCAGGACGCTCGGTCGACGGTGCACGTGGCCGAGATCCGGCCGGGCGGCCGTCCCCGGCAGTTGCAGGGCGGGGTGGCCGTCGAACGTGCCGCAGGTCGCACGTGGCGGGTCGCGGCACACGGCTTCTGGCAGGTGCATCCCGCGGCCGCGGAGACGTTCGCCGCGGTCGTGGCCGAGTGGGCGGCCGCGCCGTCCGGCGGCCGCGTGTGGGATCTGTACGCGGGTGCCGGGCTGTTCGCCTCGGTACTGGCCGAGCAGGTCGGTGCGGACGGCCAGGTGCTGGCGATCGAGTCGGGCCGCAGGGCCGTCCGGGACGGACAGTCCACTCTGGCCGATCTGCCGCAGCTGCGGTGGCGGGTCGGCCGGGTGGAACGGATCGTGTCCACTGTGGAGCCGCGGGCGGACGTCGTCGTGCTCGACCCGCCGCGGAAGGGGGCGGGTGCGGCCGTGGTCGGGGCGATCGCGGCCGCGGGCCCGGAGCGGGTGGTGTACGTCGCGTGCGATCCGGCGGCCCTGGCTCGCGACGTGGCCACGTTCGACGGTCACGGGTACCGGCTGCGTGCGCTGCGGGCGTTCGACGCGTTCCCCATGACCCAGCACGTGGAGTGCATCGCCCTGCTGGAGCGCTGAGTCGGCGCTCGCGTGCCCGCGTGTTCCTCCGGTGCCGCAGGCGGCCCTGGCCGGGACCGCCACGTCGAATGCGGCAACCCCGGCCAGGGGCCGGATCGCCCCGGCGCGGCTAGCCGAGCAGGTAGAGGATCGAGGCGAAGCCGAACCCGACGAGGCCGATCGTGGTCTCCATGACCGTCCACGTCTTCAACGTCGTCTTGGTGTCCATCTCGAAGAACCGGCCGACGAGCCAGAAGCCCGAGTCGTTGACGTGGCTGGCCGTCACCGAACCGGCCGCCAGTGCCAGCACGATCGCGACGACTTCCACGTTGGAGAACGCCCCCGCCATCACGAGCGGCTGCACCAGACCCGCCGCCGTGGTCAGCGCGACCGTCGCCGAGCCCTGCGCGATGCGCAGCACGGTCGCGATCACGTAGGCGGCGACGAACACCGGCAGGCCCACGTCGGACAGGGCATCGGCCAGGGCGTCGCCGATGCCGCTGGCGCGCAGCACCGCGCCGAACATGCCGCCCGCGCCGGTGATGAGGATGATCGCGCAGACCGGGCCGAGCGAGGAGTCCAGCAGCCGTTCGACGACGCTCTGCCGCCTGCCCCTGCGGGGGCCCAGCACGTAGCCGGCCACGAACACGGTCACCAGCAGAGCCACCGGGGTCGAGCCGAGCGCGAGCGCGACCTGCACCCAGCCCGCGTCGCCGTCGATCCAGCCCGCCTCGCCGGCGGTGCTGAGCCCGGTGTTGGCGAAGATCATCACCAGGGGGATCAGCAAGAGGCCGATGACGGTCGAGGCCGGGGGCGGATTCTCCTCCGACTCGTCCGTGTCCGACCCGCCGCGCAGGATCTCGGGCACCGGAAGGGCGATGCGCTTGCCGATCATGACGCCGTAGAGGTAGCTGGTCAGGTACCAGGTCGGCACGGCGATGAGAAGGCCGAACAGCAGCACCAGCCCGACGTCCGCCCCGAGCAGGCCGCTGGCGGCGACCGGCCCGGGATGTGGGGGCACGTAGATGTGCATCACCGAGAACGCGCCCGCCGCGGGAAGTCCGTACCGCAGCACGCCGCCGCCGAGGCGCCGCGCGACGGAGAACACGATCGGCAGCATGACGACGAGCCCGGCGTCGAAGAAGATCGGGAAACCGAAGATCAGCGAGGCGAGGCCGAGTGCCAGCGGGGCCCGCTTCTCGCCGAAGCGGCGGATCAGCGCGTCGGTGAGCGAGCGTGCGCCGCCGCTGATCTCGAGCAGCCGCCCGAGCATGGCACCGAGGCCCACCAGGAGGGCGACGTCGGCGAGCGTGGAGCCGAATCCGTCGGTCAGCGTGTCCATCACCGAACCGGCGGGGATGCCGGCGGCGAAGGCCGTCGCGATGCTGACCGACACGAGCGCCAGGAAGGCGTGCACGCGCAGTCCGATGATCAGCACCAGCAGTACGGCGACGGCGGCCGCGGCGATGCCCAGCAGTGGTCCCGCACCGAGCGTTTGTGTCCACTCGTCGGTGTTCATACCGGCTCCGTTTCCGACAGCGTCGTTGTTGCCGTGTTCAGCCGAGGTCGGCCGTGTCGTGCGCCGTGCCCGCGGATCCGGGCCGGAGCCCGAGCCGGTCGAGCGCTTCCGCGGTGATCTGCTCCGGCGTGGCCGTCACGTCGACGGCGACGGCGTCGCGCCCCTCCTCGTCGGCTGCCAGGGGCTCGAGGTCGGCGAACTGGGACTCCAGCAACGCGGGCGGCATGAAATGCCCGGAGCGGCCGGACAGCCTGCCGCCGACCGTGTCCGGTGTCCCGCTGAGGTGGACGAAGCGCACGTCCGCGGTGGCCTGCCGGAGGACGTCGCGATACGTGCGTTTGAGCGCCGAGCAGGTCACCACGACGCTCGTGCCGTTGCTCGCGTGCTCGTCGATCCACGCGCGGATGGTGTGCAGCCACGGCATGCGGTCGGCGTCGGTCAGCGGCGTGCCCGCCGACATCTTGGCGATGTTGGCCTCGGGATGGAACTCGTCGGCCTCGGCCATGGGCCAGCCGAGCTCGCCGGCGAGGCGGGCGGCGATGGTGCTCTTGCCCGCGCCGGACACTCCCATCACCACCAGACATGTGGCAGGCATGGCCGCTCCTCGGTGAACGTGTCCGCCGCTCGTGACGTCACGAGCAGGGCGAACGGAAAGATACTACCTTTGATCGGGGAAAGGTAACACCATTGGTGACGTCGATGGAACCCGCCCGTCATCGCGCCCCGTCGAGGCGGCCGCCCGCTAGCCTGGCGAGCGTGCGCAGGGAGGGGATCGAGAGCAGGCACGGCACCGTGCTGGACGCCATCGGCCGGGAGATCACCGCCGGCGAGCTCGCGGCAGGTGACACCCTGACGCTGGAGGGCATCCAGGGCCGCTTCGGCGTGTCCAGGACCGTCGCCAGGGAGACCATGCGCATCCTCGAATCCATGGGGCTCGTGTCGTCCCGTCGCCGGATCGGCATCACCGTGCGCGAGGTGACGGCGTGGAACGTCTTCGACCCCAGGGTGATCTGGTGGCGGCTGGCAGGCAGCGGACGCGACGCCCAGCTGCGCTCGCTGACCGAGCTGCGCATCGCCGTGGAACCCCTTGCCGCGGGCGCCGCCGCTCGCAACGCCGCGGACCAGCAGCGCGCGCGGATCGTCGAACTGGGTGGCGAGATGCGCAGGCTCGGCGAGGCGGGACTGCTCGAGGAGTTCCTCGACGTCGACATCGCGTTCCACACGTTGCTGCTGGAGGCGAGCGGGAACGAGATGTTCACCGCCCTCGCCGACGTCGTCGCGGTCGTGCTGCGGGGCCGGACCCAGCTGGGCCTGATGCCGCACCACCCCGTGCCCGAGGCGCTCGAGGCGCACGAAGGCGTCGCGGCGGCGGTCGCGGCGGGGCGCGAACGGGACGCCGAGGACGCCATGCGGGACCTGCTGGGCGAGGTGCGGGACGCGATGGTGGCACTCTGGGGGCGGGGCTGAGCCGGGTCGCGCTCACCGGCTCGCGGGTGTCCCTCTTTAGACTGAGCGGTTAGGTCGCGACCTAGTACTGACCCGACGGCGAATGAGGTGGAGAGTGACGTTGCTGGAGTCCGTGCACGGACCGGCGGATCTCAAGGGGCTGGACCACGAGCAGACGGTGGCTCTGGCCGAGGAGATCAGGACGTTCCTCGTCGACAAGGTCCGCAGGGCCGGCGGGCACCTGGGCCCCAACCTCGGCGTCGTCGAGCTGACGCTGGCGCTGCACCGCGTGTTCGACTCGCCGCGCGATCCGCTGCTGTTCGACGTCGGCCACCAGTCGTACGTGCACAAGATCGTGACCGGCCGCCGGGAGGAGTTCGACGGCCTGCGCCAGCGCGGCGGCATCTCCGGCTACCCGGCCCGCGCCGAGAGCGAGCACGATCACATCGAGAACAGCCACGCCTCGACCGCGCTGTCGTACGCCGACGGGCTGGCCAAGTCGTTCCGGCTCGCCCGGCAGACCGACCGGCACGCCGTCGCGGTCGTCGGGGACGGTGCCCTCACCGGCGGCATGTGCTGGGAGGCGCTGAACAACATCGCGGCCCAGCCGGACCTGCCGGTCGTGATCGTCGTCAACGACAACGGCCGGTCGTACTCGCCGACCATCGGCGGGTTCGCCGAGCACCTCGCCTCGCTGCGGTTGCGCCCCAGCTACGAGCGCCTGCTGGACGAGGGCAGGGAACTGCTGCAGAACACGCCCGTGGTGGGCAAGCCGCTCTACACGGCGTTGCACGCGGCCAAGGCGGGCATCAAGGACGCGTTCAGCCCGCAGGTCATGTTCTCGGACCTGGGCCTGAAGTACCTGGGCCCGGTCGACGGCCACGACCTCGTCGCCCTGGAACGGGCGCTGCACAGCGCGAAGAGCTTCGGCGGCCCGGTCATCGTGCACGTCGCCACGGAGAAGGGGCACGGCTACGAGCCCGCCGTGAACCACGAGGCCGACCAGATGCACCAGACCGACCCGATCGACCCGGAGACCGGCCTGCCCCCGGCGAAGGGGCCGAGCTGGACATCGGTGTTCGGCGAGGAACTCACCCGGATCGGCGCCGACCGCGAGGACGTCGTGGCGATCACGGCGGCGATGCTGCGGTCCACCGGCCTGCACACGTTCGCCGAGGCCTATCCGGACCGCTGGTTCGACGTGGGGATCGCCGAACAGCACGCGGTGACGTCGGCGGCAGGCCTGGCGATGGACGGGCGCCACCCGGTGGTCGCGGTGTACTCGACGTTCCTCAACCGGGCCTTCGACCAGACGCTGATGGACGTGGCCCTGCACCGGCTGCCCGTGACGCTCGTGCTGGACCGTGCCGGCATCACCGGCCCGGACGGCGCCAGCCACCACGGCATGTGGGATCTGTCGCTGTTGGGGCTCGTGCCCGGCATGCGGGTCGCCGCGCCGCGCGACGCCGAGACGCTGCGCGAGGAGCTGAACGAGGCCGTCGCCGTGTCGGACGGGCCGACGGCGCTGCGCTTCTCCAAGGGCGGCGTCGTCGAGTCGGTGCCTGCGGTCGACCGGGTCGGCACGGTGGACGTGCTGCGCCGGGGCGGATCCTCCGGGCACGTCGCGAGCACGGACAACGGGCACGCTCCGCAGCAGGACCAGGGTGCCGACGTGCTCCTGGTGTCGGTCGGGGCGTTCGCCGGTCTGGGTCTGGAGGCCGCGCGCCGGCTCTCCGACCAGGGCATCGACGTCACGGTCGTCGACCCCCGGTGGGTCGTGCCCGTGCCGGAGGAGCTCGTCGCGATGGCTCGCGGGCACCGGCTCGTCGTCACCGTGGAGGACAGCGGCAGGCACGGCGGGTTCGGCTCGGCGCTGGCCGCCGCGTTGCGCGACGCCGACTGCGACGTGCCCCTGCGCGATCTGGCGGTGCCGCAGCGCTTCCACGAGCACGGCAGCCGCGACGAGGTGCTGGCCGGGGTGGGGTTGACCGCGCAGGACGTGGCCAGGAAGGTCACCGAATGGGCCGCGGGCAGGCTCGGCGTGTCCGACACCGCCGATGCGGCCGACGCCGCCGACGGCGCGCGGGACTGACGGGACGACCGGGACTGTGGGTTCGGGCTCGGACTGTGGGTTCGGGCTGCGGGCTCGGGCCGGGTGCGGTCGTGGGCACGTCGGCCCGCACGTCCGAAATGGATCGCGCGGACCGACGATCCCAGGAAGCTCTCAGGAATCTATGGCACCGTGGTCGACGTGCGCGTTTTGGTAGTAGAGGACGAGGCGCCGCTCGCCGAGGCGATCGCTCGCGGGCTGCGCCGTGAAGGGATGGCCGTCGACGTGGCGTTCGACGGCGACGACGGACACGAGAAGGCGTCGGTGACGCGGTACGACGTCGTGCTGCTCGACCGCGATCTGCCCGGTATGTCGGGCGACGACCTGTGCCGGGAGATCGTGCAGTCGGGCGAGCTGACGCGCGTGCTGATGCTCACCGCGAGCACGGCCGTGTCCGAACGGGTCGAAGGGCTCTCCCTGGGCGCCGACGACTACGTCGCCAAGCCGTTCGCCTTCCCCGAACTGGTGGCGCGGGTGCGCGCCCTGGGCAGGCGCGCCACGCCCGCGGCGCCGCCGGTGCTGACGGCGGGCGACATCGAGCTGGACCCGTCGCGCAGGACGGTGCACCGCGGCGGCGAGCCCGTCGACCTGACCCGCAAGGAGTTCGGCGTCCTGGAGGTGCTGCTGTCGGCCGGTGGGGCCGTGGTCAGCAGCGAGGACCTGCTCGAGCGGGTGTGGGACGAGAACGCCGATCCGTTCACGACCACGGTGCGGGTCACGGTGATGACCTTGCGCAAGAAGCTCGGTGAGCCGGGCGTGATCGAAACGGTGGTGGGCTCGGGCTACCGCGTCCCGGGCGCGGCCGCGGGTGAGGCGTCCGAATCCGGCTCCGACCTCGACGCAGCGGCCACGGGCGGCACCGACGTGGCGGGCACCGGCGGCACGGCAGAGGGCGGTACTGCAGAGGGCGGCGCGGGGTCGTCGTCGGAGTCCGGTTCACTGACGTAAGTGCTCGGACGTACGGGAATCCCGGCGCGCGGTCTCCGCGCCCGTATCACGATCCTCGCGACGGTGCTCGTCGCGATCGTCAGCGCGTTGTTGCTGTGGCTCGCGTGGACGTTGGTCGGTGACGCCGTGGCCGGGGTTCCCCAGTTGCCGCCCGGCACGATCGTCGAGGTCGACGGGGTGCACGTGAAGGCGGCGGATCTCGCCGAGCACCTGCGGGACCAGGCACGTGGCCGGGTCGTGGTCGCCGGTGGGATCGCGTTCTGTTTCGTCGTGGCCGCCGCCGGCATCCTGGCGTGGACGTTCACCTCGCGGGTCCTGCAGCCGCTGCGCGACATCACCGACACCGCCGAGCGGTTGTCCGGCGAGTCCATGGGCGAGCGCATCGGTGAGGTGTCCACACGCGACGAGCTGGCACAGCTGGCGCGCACGATCGACGCGATGCTGGACCGTCTGCAGTCGGCGTTCGACGCGCAGCGGCACTTCGTGGCCAATGCGAGTCACGAGTTGCGGACCCCGTTGTCGGTCATCCGCACCGAACTCGACGTCACACTGTCCGATGAGGACGCCGACGAGGCCGAGCTGCGCCGCATGGCCGAGGTGGTGCGCGACGCGACCGAACGCGCCGAACGGCTCGTCTCCTCGCTGTTGCTGCTCGCGCGCACCGACGGGGCCGGGCTCGTGCTCACCGAGCGGGTCGAGCTGTCCGAGGTGGTCCAGCGCGCCTGGAGCGCGGTCGAGGCGGAGGCCGCACGCCGTGAACTGGGTATCGACCTGCGCCTCGCGCCCGCGGCGACGACCGGCGATGCGGCGCTGCTCGAACGGGTCGCGGGGAACCTGCTGGAGAACGCCGTGCGGCACAACGTCGACGGGGGCTGGATCGAGGTCACGACCGCGGCGGGGGAGCGGCGCACGGCGTTGACGGTGCGCTCCTCGGGTCCGCTGCTGGACCCCGGCACGGTCACGGAGCTGTTCGAGCCGTTCCGCAGGGCCGGGGTCGCGAGGACGGCACGGTCGGGCGCGGGACTGGGCCTGTCGATCGTGCGCGCGGCCGCCGAGGCGCACCGCGGCACGGTCTCCGCCGAGCCGGTGGTGGGCGGCGGCCTGTCGGTCACGGTGCACCTGCCGGCCGCTACCTGAGTCCCCGTGGTCGAGTCGGCTTCCGCCCCGGAACAGTCTTACCTCGGCGCCACGCCCACCCATGCGGAGTTCCAGGTTTCCGGCCCGAGCTTGCCGGAGGTCGGCAGCCCGTTGGCGGCTTGCAGATCGAGCACCGCAGCCTCGGTCTTCTCGCCGTAGCAGCCGGTCCCCTCGAAGTCGTAGCCGTACACGTTCATCCGTAGCTGCCAGGCACGCAGAGCCGGGTCGCAGTCGCCGAGGGTGTACACGGCGCCCGGCCAGTCCGGCCATGGCTGACCCTCGGCAGGCGCAGGCCAGTCCGAGGGAGGCTCCGGGATGGACAGATCGGGCATGGGTTCGATCGGGTCGTTCGTCACGGCACGAGGGCGGTACAGCTCGTCGTCGTGGCCGTTTCCGCATCCGTACTCCCACATGGCGCCGATCAGGTTCGCCAGCCGCTGCGCCTGCTGTTTTCGTGCCTCCAGTGACTCCCGGCCCTCGGCCGGAAAATCCGCGAAACCGCTCATGTCCTTGAGGGTTTGCAGGTCGGCTTTCGACATCCGGCAGAGAGCCGCCTTGCCCGCGTGGAACTCCTGGCGTGCCGTGTCATCGGCCGGTATGGGCCGGCCGTGTTCGTCGCCGCCGGCCTTGTTGACCTGCCTGCGGTACTCCTCGAACGCGTCCGAGGTCCTGGGCGGCGCAGCGCCGCCTGCATGTTCGGGCGTCTGCCGGTCGTCCTTGGTGCACCCGACGACGGCCACGAGAGCCAGTGCGGCGCCCGCCGCCAGGTGTCGACGTTCCATCGGTCCACCCCCGGTCCTGTCGGTTGAATCCCAGGATGTCCCTGGGCAGGGCGGCTAAACCGGTTGTTTCTGGTAACCAGCGACGGGCAGGCGTCGTACCTGCCTCGTATAACGACCTATACGCGGCCGCCGTGTGCCTGCGGTGAACGACTCCTCGCACTCCGTGTCAGTGTGACGGTTCTGGGTCGCACGGACGGAGTATTCCGCTCGGTTTCATTTGTACGCATTGCTAACTTCCTCGGGACGTTCGCCGAGAGGAAGGAACCATCGTGCGTACGACAGCAGCGGGCCATCGGCGCCCGCGGATGGTGAAACGGTGCGCCGGAGCGGCGCTCAGTGTGCTGGTGGCGGCCGGGCTCGTGGTCGTGCCGAGCTCCGCGGCCGGCTCGGCCCCCGGCAGTCCCGTCGCCGACGGGGGCCACGCGCTGCCACGGCCGGATGCACCGACGAAGAGCATCGCGTTCTACGTCGGCAAGAACCTGACCGAGGACGGTGCGACACTGCTCGGCGGGTTCGGACACGAGCCGTCGAGCCACTGGTTGGAGATCGTGCCCGAGCGCCGCTTCGACGAGGGCGCCACGACGACGGTCGGGGTGACCGAGGACGCCGACTATCCGGGCGAGCTCACCGAGATCCCACAGGCCCGGCGCACCGCGAAGTACATCTCCTCCAACTACTCCGAGTTCGCCGGGTTTCCCGCACCGCTGACCAACGGCGGGCTCAACGAGCACGGCGTCGCGGCCCGCGACGTGTGGTCGCCGACCAGCGACCGCCTGCTCGACAAGACCGACAACCCGCAGACCGGTCCCAACTACAGCGACCTGTCGCGCATCGCCATGGAACGGGCGACGAGCGCGCGTGAGGCCGTGGAGATCGTCGGCGGGCTGATCGACAAGTACGGGTTCTCCACCTACGGCGGCAACTCGCACCTGTTCGCCGACGAGAACGAGGGCTGGGTCCTCGTCAACTACGGCGGAAGTCAGGGGCTGTGGGCCGCGCAGCGACTCGGCCCGGACGAGGCCCGGGTGTCCTATCCCGGCTACCTCGACCCGCTGCCGCTGGACTACCAGGACCGGCCCGACGAGTTCCTCGCCTCCGACAACTTCATCGACTACGCCACCGAGCAGGGCTGGTTCGATCCGTCCACACAGGACGAGTTCGACCCGCAGGCCGTCTACGGCGGCTGGCAGCCGAACGAACGCGAGGTCACCCCCACGCACCCGTGGGGAGCCAACGTGCAGGGTGAGCTCGAGCGCGAACTGGCCGAGGACCTCGGACCGGTCTCGCTCGAGGACATGCTGGCCTACGTGCGTGATCCGCGCTGGTCGCACGACCGCGCTGGCTACGGACAGGTCGCGCAGCTGTCCGATCCCGACCACAAGGGACTGAACGCACTGTGGACGGCGGTCACGGGAGCGGTCACCACCCCGTACGTGCCGGTCTACATCGGAGCCAGGGACGTGCCGCCGGAGTTCAAGCAGCACCGGTACCTGACCAGCGAGACCGCGTCCACGCACATCGCGGCCGACTACGCGCCACTCGAGGCGACCGAGTACGCGACCAGGACGTTCAAGCGGCTCATGTATCACACCTGTGAGCATCCGGAGACGTTCTACAAGCCGGTGACGGCCGAGATCGAGAGGTTCGAGGACGAGCTGCTGTCCGAACAGGACCGCGTCGCCGGCAGGGCCGCGCGGGCGTACGCGGCGGGACGGACCGGCGACGCCGAGCGATATCTCACCGACTACGTGGGAGGCCGGCTGGCCGACGGTCTGCGACTCGGCGACCGCCTCGTCGGCGCCGTGGAGGACCAGACGCGCGAGAAGTTCGGCATCCGAATGCCGTCCGGACGTGACTTGCCCGGGGAGACCGCGCGGCCGGAGAGTCAGAGCATGAACCGCGGCGGAGGCCTCGAAGGCGACGCCGACGGGATCTCGTTCTGCTATCGCGAGGGGCTCGACGACTTCCCGCGTGAGCACGGTGCCTACGCCGCTCGGGCCGGTTCGCTGCCGCTTCCGCTGTCGCAGGTGTCGAAGGAGGAGTTCCTGCGCGCCGTGCAGGAGGCCGCCCCCGGCAACAGTGGGAACGGAGCCGGAGTGCGCTCCCAGGTCGAGCGTGCCTGGGAACGGTTGGAGAATTCCGGAGGCTGACCGGCTGAACCGGATCTTCGTATAACGACCAATACGGTGGGGCCGTGGGCGGCTGTCCACGGCCCCACCGTGGTCGGTTCACCTCACGCCGTGGGGACCGACGCCACGCCCGGAGCGAGGAAGGGCTTGCCGGCGACCTTCTCCGACACGCCCGCACGGTCCAGGTACGGGGTGATGCCACCCAGCCAGAACGGCCACCCGGCGCCGAGGATCATGCACAGGTCGATGTCCTGCGCCTCGGCGACCACACCCTCGTCGAGCATGATGCGGATCTCCTCAGCCAACGCGGCCAGTGCGCGGTCGCGCACCTGCTCGGCCGTCGACGGAGCATCGCCCTGCTGCCACAGCTCGGCGACCTCGGGGTCGACGGTCTGCGCGCCGGACGAGTCCCACTGCCACACGGCGGACTTGCCCGCCTCGACGAACCGCTTGAGGTTGTCGCTCACCCCGAACCGGTCAGGGAAGGCCTCGTGCATCGTCTCGGCCACGTGCAGCGCCACCGGCGGGCCGACCAGCTGCAGCAACGTCATCGGCGACATCGGCAGGCCCAGCGGGTCGAGCGCCGCGTCGGCCACGTCGAACGGCGTGCCCTCGTCCACGGTCGCCAGCACCTCGCCGAGGAACCGCGTCAGCACTCGATTCACCACGAAGGCGGGCGCGTCCTTGACCAGCACGCTCGACTTCTTCAGCTGCTTGCCGACCGAGAACGCCGTCGCCAGGGTCGCGTCGTCGGTCTTCTCCCCGCGCACGATCTCCAGCAGCGGCAGCACCGCGACCGGGTTGAAGAAGTGGAAGCCGACGACCCGTTCCGGGTGCTCGAGCTCGGCGGCCATCTGCGTGATCGACAGCGACGAGGTGTTGGTCGCCAGCACGCACTCGGGCGAGACGTGCTGCTCGACCTCGGCGAACACCTGGCGCTTGACACCCATGTCCTCGAAGACCGCCTCGATGACGAAGCCCGCGTCCGCGAACGCCGCCTTGTCCAGCGACCCGGACACCAGCGCCTTCAACCGGTTCGCCTCGTCCTGCCCGATGCGCTTCTTGTCGAGCAGCTTGTCGATCTCGGTGTGCACATAGGACACGCCCTTGTCGACGCGCTCCTGGTCGACGTCGGTGAGCACGACCGGAACCTTCAGCCTGCGGACGAACAGCAGCGCCAGCTGGCTGGCCATCAGGCCCGCGCCGACGATGCCCACCTTGCCGACCTGCCGCGCCAGCGACTTGTCCGGTGCGCCCGCGGGCTTCTTCGCCCGCTTGTTGACGAGGTTGAACGAGTACAGCCCGGCCCGCAGCGAATCCGACATCAGGAGCTCGGCCAGGGCCTCCGTCTCGGCGGCGTAGCCGGACTCGAGGTCCGCGGTACGGGCCAGCTCCAGCAGTTCGAGGGCCTTCTCCGCGCCGGGCGAGGCGCCCTTCGTCTTGCCGGCCACGACGGCCTTCGCCCTGGCCATGGCCGCGTCCCACTCGTCGCCGCGGTCGATCTCCCTGCGGGCGGGCGTGACCTCCCCGCGGACGACCTTCGCCAGCCACAGCAGCGACTGCTCGAGGTAATCGGCCGAGGGCAGCAGCTCGTCGGTGATGCCCAGCTCGGCGGCCTGCTTCGGCTTGAGCATCTTGTTCTGGTTGAGCGCGTTCTCGATGATCACCGACACGGCGGCGTCCGGTCCGGCGAGGTTCGGCAGCAACTGCGTGCCGCCCCACCCCGGGAACAGGCCGAGGAAGACCTCGGGAAGGGCGATGGCGGCGACGTTGTCGGCCATCGTGCGGTAGTGGCACGACAGCGCGAGTTCGAGCCCGCCGCCCATCACCGCCCCGTTGACGAAGGCGAACGTCGGCACCGGCGACTCGGTGAACTTGCGGAACACGTCGTGGCCGGTCTGCGCGATCTGGCGGGCCAGCTCGGGATCGGACACCTGCTCCACACCGGACAGATCGGCGCCCACGGCGAACACGAACGGCTTGCCGGTCACCGCGATTGCGGCCGGGTCGGACGCGGCCGCCTCGTCGAACGCGGCCGCGAGGCTCACCAGGCTCTGCGGGCCGAACGTGGACGGGCGCGTGTGGTCGTGGCCGTTGTCGATCGTGATGAGCGCGACCGGCTTGTCGAGACCGGGCACGGAGACCAGGCGCGTCACGGCGCGGGTGACGACCTCGTCGGGAAAGGCCTGCGCGGCCTGCTCGGCGGAAATCACTTGTCGCCCTCCCCGTTGTTGCCGTTGAAGTGCGGGTTCTCCCAGATGACGGTTCCGCCCATGCCGATCCCGATGCACATGGTCGTCATGCCGTAGCGCACGTCGGGGCGCTCGGCGAACTGACGCGACAGCTGGGTCATCAGCCGCACGCCCGACGACGCGAGCGGGTGACCGCAGGCGATCGCGCCGCCCCACTGGTTGACCCGCGGGTCCTCGTCGTCGATGCCGAAGTGGTCCAGGAAGGACAGCACCTGGACGGCGAACGCCTCGTTGATCTCGAACAGTCCGATGTCCGAGATGGACAGTCCGGCACGCGCGAGTGCCTTCTCGGTCGCCGGGACCGGGCCGATACCCATCACCTCGGGCTCGACGCCTGCGAAGGAGTAACCCACCATGCGCATGCCGACCGGCAGACCCAGCTCGCGAGCGGTGTCCTCGCCCGCCAGCAGCGCACCGGTGGCACCGTCGTTCAGGCCGGCGGCGTTGCCCGCGGTGACCCGGCCGTGCGGACGGAACGGAGTCTTGAGACCGGCCAGGCTCTCCATCGTGGTGCCCGGGCGCGGCGGCTCGTCCTCGGTGGCCAGGCCCCAGCCCAGCTCGGGGTGGCGGGTGGCGACCGGCACGAACTCGGGGCCGATCTTGCCGGCCTTGACGGCGTCGGCGTAGCGCTCCTGGCTGCGCACGGCGTAGGCGTCGCAGCGCTCCTTGGTGATGGCGGGGAAGCGGTCGTGGACGTTCTCCGCGGTCTGGCCCATCACCAGCGCGGACGGGTCGACGATCTTGTCGGACATGAACCGCGGGTTCGGGTCCACGCCCTCACCCATCGGGTGCCTGCCCATGTGCTCGACGCCGCCGGCGATCGCGACGTCGTAGGCGCCGAAGGCGATGCCACCCGCCACCGAGGTGACGGCGGTCATGGCGCCTGCGCACATGCGGTCGATCGAGTAGCCGGGGACGGACTTCGGCAGGCCGGCCAGCAGGGCGGCGGTGCGGCCGATGGTCAGGCCCTGGTCACCGATCTGCGTGGTCGCGGCGATCGCGACGTCGTCGACGCGCTCCGGCGGAAGCTCGGGGTGGCGGCGCAGCAGCTCGCGGATGACCTTGACGACCAGATCGTCGGCCCGCGTGTTGGCGTAGATGCCCTTGTCGCCCGCCTTGCCGAAGGGGGTTCGTACCCCGTCGACGAAGGCAACGGTGCGCGCGGGTGCGGACACGGGTGCTCCTTCGGGAAGTGGGAACTCGAGACCCGGCCGACGCCTTTGTTACCGGCCGGTAACCGCGATGGTAGTCCCGCTTCCTGGGATCGTGCAGGGTGGGCTCGCCCACTCCGGTGACGCGCGACGCGGGAGCCCGCCCGGAGCCGCGCGTCCGAGCCGATCCTGCCCGGTCAGGCGCTGGCGTGCAGGGCGGCGCTGAGCGCCTCGGCCGTGAGATCGACCTGCCACTGCCGCGCGCCGCCGTCGGTGAGCACGGCCGCGACGCCCTCGGGCGAGCGGTCGGCGGGTGGGCGCCAGCAGGTGCGCCGCAGCAGATCGGGCAGCAGGAGGTTCTCCACCGGCAGCGTGTGCCGCTCGGCGATGTCGCTCAGCGCGGTGCGCGCCGCGGCGAGGCGTGCCGCGGCGTCGGGATCCTTGTCGCCCCAGCGGTTGACCGGCGGGGGCCCGTCGTGGTGATTCGCCGTGCTCGGCAGCTGGTCGGCGGGCAGCTCCTTCGCCGCCTTGAGGTGTTTGAGCCACATCGCGGCGTACCGGCGCTGCACCCGGCCGCCGAACACCGGCAGCGCCTGCAGTGCCTCGGTCGTGCCCGGGTCCGACAGCACCGCGTTGATGATCGCACTGTCGGGTAGCACGCGGCTCGGCGCGCGGTCCCGCTTGCGCGCCATCTCGTCGCGGGCCTCCCACAGCGCGCGTACCGCCGCCAGGCCCCGCGCCGTGCGCACCTTGTGCACCCCGGACGTGCGGCGCCACGGCTCGGCCCGTGGGGCGGGCGCGGGAGCGGTGCGGACGGCCTCGAACTCCTGGCGCGCCCAGTCGAGTTTGCCCTGCTCGTCGAGCTCGCGTTCGAGCGTGTCGCGCAGCGGAACCAGGAGTTCGACGTCCAGTGCGGCGTAGTTGAGCCAGTCGCGGGGGAGCGGTCGTTTCGACCAGTCGGCGGCGCTGTGGCCCTTCTCCAGGGTGTACCCCAGCAGCTTCTCGACGAGCGTGCCGAGCGCGACCCGCTCGTGTCCGGCCAGGCGGCCGGCGAGTTCGGTGTCGAACAGCGACGGCGGTGTCAGACCCAGTTCGGCCAGGCACGGCAGGTCCTGGGAGGCGGCGTGCAGGACCCATTCGGCCTCGCCCAGGACCTCCGCCAGCGGTTGGAGGTGCTCGGCGAGCGGGACCGGGTCGATGAGCAGCGTGCCCGCGCCGTCCCGGCGGATCTGGACGAGATAGGCCTTCGGCCAGTAGCGGTAGCCGGACGCACGTTCGGTGTCGACCGCGAACGGGCCCGTGCCCGCGGTGAGGCGCTCGCACGCCGCGCGGAGTGCGTCGACGTCGTCGATGACCGGAGGAGTGCCGCCTGCCGGCTCGGTGAGCAGCTCGGGTGCAGGCGCCTGCTCCTCACGAGGCGGCGCCGACGTCGCGGCGGTCGCGGGAGAGGCGTGTTCTGCGTTGTGCACGAGTACGAACCCTACGGGACGGCCCGCATGCCCCTGGCGAGCCGTCCCGTAGGGCCAGGTCGGTGTTAGCGGATGACGCCGGCACGCATGGCCAGCGCCACCATCTGTGCCCTGTCGCCGGTGCCGAGCTTGCGCCCGATCCGGGACAGGTGCGACTTCACCGTGAGGGCGGAGAGGCTGAGCTCCTCGCCGATCTCCTTGTTGGACTGGCCGTCCGCCACGAGTTGCAGCACCTCCACCTCGCGTGCCGAGAGCTCACGCGGGGTGTTGTCGGTGCCGGGAACCCGCGTACCCGTCGCCAGCACCGGAGCCACGCTCGGGTCGGCGTACACGCCGCCGTCGAGGACCCGGCGTACGCCGTCGGTGACGACCACGGGCGATGCGGACTTGAGCAGGTAGGCCTGTGCGCCGGCCTGGAACGCCGAGCGAACCGCGTACGGGTCGTCGGACGAGGCCAGGACCACCACCCGCGGCCAGCCGTTGCTGCGGAGTTCGGTGACCAGCTCGATGCCGCTGCCGTCCGGCAGTCCGAGATCGAGGATGGCGAGATCGCACGGCCCGGTGGCCGTCGCTCGCGCCCTCGCCTCGGCCACCGTGGCGGCCTCATGCACCGTGCCGGCGCCCATCTGGGCTAGTCGTGCGGCGATCGCCTCCCTCAACAACGGGTGGTCATCGACCACCATCACGGAAAACAACTCTTCCCGCGGATGCGGAACCATGCTCGCCGGCAAGGCGCCGGCTGGCGTGGATCGAACGGCCTGAGAAAAGCCGACGGCAGCCACGTCACTACCTCCCTGGAGTCGGTCGTGCCCCCCGACCGGCACCGGGACTTTCGGCCGATCAGCCGCGCCAGCTTTAGACCGAAAGTGGTGTCGTCGAGAGGCACTCTAGCCGCCTGAGTGGGGCAGTGGGGGCATCAAACGGGTATCTATCCCGATCGAGTTGCTTCTCGACGCCTCCGCTGTAGCGCGATGGGATTAATCCGAGAGAAAGCCGTAACGCGCGCCTGAGGTGGTGCGATATCGCCGGGTTACGGTGCATGAACTGGGCGTGCATATGACGCGTGCAGGTGCGCGAACCCAGTATGACCCATCGTCCGGTGGCGGGTCTGCGGGCCGTCCGGGGGTCCCGACCGGCGTTTCGCGGGGCGGCCGGAGCCGTTGGCGAATGGGCGAAGACCCGACCTTCGGAGGGTCCGAGGGCCGCCCGGCAGCCGGACAGCCGGACAGCCGGGACGGACGAACGGTGGGCGTGTGGGCCCGGGCCGTCCGTCCGCGGAAGGTGGCGGGGAGCGGCGGCGTGGGAAGGCCGGAGGGGAACCGCGCCGGGGTCAGGACGTGCGGCGCTGGCCGAACACGGTGACGCCGGCAGGCGGCAGCCCCGCGTAACTGGCCATGAGCTGGCAGAAGGCGTCGCCGTGCGGGCCGAGCTCGGAGCTGAGCGGGGTCCACGAGGCGCGCAGTTCGAGGTCGTCGGTCCGGGTCGGGCCGGCGATCTCGCCGAAGCGTGCGGAGGAGGTCTCGGTGACGGTGCCGCCGAGCGCGGTGAACTCGGCCGCCGTGGCCTCGAGCGCGTCGGTGAGCCACGACCAGCCCACGGACGGCAGGAACGGATCGGTCGCCAGCTCCTTGTCGATGCCCGCGCGCACGTAGACGACGAGCCGGAACACGCCGTTCCAGGCCTCCTGGCCGTCGGGGTCGTGGAGCAGGACGAGGCGTCCCGAGGCCTCCACGTCGCCGGGCCCGGTGGTCTCACAGCTCAGTGCGTAGGCCCAGGGGGCGAGTCGCTGCGGAGCCTTGATCGGTTCGAGGCTCACCTCCGGCCGCGGCCGCAGGGACTGCAGCGCGGCGACGGCGTTGCGGAACTCCTCCGGCGCCTGGGTCATCGCGGTCACCCCGCGACTGTAAGGCGTCCGGTGGGGCGTGGCCGCCAGGACGCGCCGACGGAGGGCCGACGAACCGGGCGTGGCACCATGAACGTGATGACAGCCCCGTTCTCCCCGTCGACGGCACCGGAGGGCGCGCGCCGCTCCCTGCCCGACGCTCCCTTGTTGGTCGCCGCGCGTGGCGGTGTTCCCTCGCGCGTGCCCGTGTGGTTCATGCGGCAGGCCGGTCGGTCGCTGCCGGAGTACCGCTCGGTCCGCGAGGGCGTGCCGATGCTGCAGGCGTGTTTCGACCCGGGGCTGCTCACCGAGATCACGATGCAACCCGTCCGCAGGCACGGCGTCGACGCGGCGATCCTGTTCAGTGACATCGTCGTCCCGCTGTACGCCGCCGGTCTCGGGATCGACATCGTGCCGGGTACCGGACCCGTCGTGGCGCATCCGGTCCGCACGGCCGCGGACGTCGACGCGTTGCCCGAGCTGACCGTCGAGCAGGTGGCTCCGGTCGCCGAGGGCGTGTCGATGCTGGTGCGCGAACTGGGCGAGACGCCGTTGATCGGGTTCGCGGGTGCTCCGTTCACGCTCGCCTCGTACCTCATCGAGGGCGGGCCGAGTCGCAACCACGAACACACCAAGGCGCTGATGCACGCCGAGCCGGAGCTGTGGCACCGGCTCGCGGCGCGGCTGGCCGACGTGACCACGACCTTCCTCAGGGCGCAGCTGGCCGCAGGGGTCGACGCGGTGCAGCTGTTCGACTCGTGGGCCGGCGCGCTCTCGCCGCGGGACTACCGGGAGTTCGTGCTGCCGCACTCGGCGGCGGTGCTGGCCGCGGTGGCCGACTACGACGTGCCGCGCATCCACTTCGGGGTCGGCACGGGCGAGCTGCTGCCCGCACTGCGGGAGGCGGGCGCCGATGTCGTTGGGGTCGACTGGCGGGTTCCGCTGGACGAGGCGGCGCGCCGACTGCGGGCCGCGGGCGAGCCGGAGCCGGTCGTGCAGGGCAACCTGGACCCGGCGCTGCTGATGGCGTCCTGGCCCGTGATCGAGGCTGAGGTGCGCCGCATCGTCGAGGAGGGCCGCGGCGCCGCGGGACACATCTTCAACCTGGGCCACGGGGTGCTGCCGGAGACCGATCCGGAGGTGCTGACCCGCGTGGTGGAGCTGGTGCACAGTCTGTGAGGAGCGCGGTGAGGAGCGCGTCGTGAAGGTCGCGGTCGTCGGCGGGGGCGTGTCCGGTCTGACCGCCGCCTACCGGCTGCGCACGCTGCTGGGCCCCGGCGCGGAGATCACGGTGCTGGAGGCCGGGCGGGAACTCGGCGGCAAACTGCGCACCGTGCCCGTGGCCGGACGGCCGTGTGACGTCGGTGCGGAGGCGTTTCTCGCGCGCAGGCCCGAGGCCCTGGAACTGATCAGGGAACTGGGGCTCGGTGATCGGTTGCGGCATCCCTCAGGGGCGTCCTCGACCGTACGCGCGGGTGGCCGGACCGTGGGCCTGCCGAAGCGCACCCTCATGGGCATTCCCGCCGACGCCGATGCCGTGTCCGACGTGCTGTCCGGCGGCGGGACCGCGCGGGTCGCAGGGGAGAGGGACCTGCCGCCGCTGCGGATGCCCGCGGGCGATGTGTCGCTCGGGCACCTGGTGCGGGAGCGGCTCGGTGACGAGGTGGTCGACCGGCTGGTCGATCCGTTGCTGGGCGGGGTCTACGCCGGAGGTGCCGACGGTCTCGGACTACGCGCCGTGGTGCCGGCGTTGGCCGCCGCCGTGGACCGCGGGGCGACGTCGCTGTCCTCGGCCGTCGCCGCGCAGCTGCCCGGTCCAGGCACGTCGAACTCCACGGCCGCGCCCAACCCCGCGCCGGTGTTCGGCACGCTCTCCGGAGGTCTGGCCGCCCTGATCACCGAGCTCGCCGATCGGGCAGGCGCCGACGTGCGGCTGGGTGTGCCCGTGCGCGCGTTGAACCGCCGCACCGACGGCGGGTGGCGGCTGACGACGGGCGCGGTCGCCTCCGCGCATGCGCCGGCCGAGCCGGAGCTGGATGTCGACGCGGTCGTGCTGGCCGTCCCCGCGCCCGCGGCGGCACGGCTGCTGGCCGAGGTCGCTCCCGACGCGGCGGCCGCCTACGGCGAGGTGGAGCTGGCGTCGATGGCGGTGGTCACGCTCGCACTGCCCGCTTCGACGCCGCTGCCAGCGTCCTCGGGGGTGCTGATCGGGGCACGGGAACGCACGCGGGCGGGCACGCCGTTCACCGCCAAGGCGTTCACGTTCACCTCGCGCAAATGGCCGCACCAGGCAGGCAGTGACACCGAAGACACCGAGGACACCGATGCCACCGGCGACACCGAGAACACCACCGACAGGACTGCCGACGAGGCGCCCGTGTTGCTGCGGGGTTCGGTCGGCCGGTTCGGCGACACCGCGACGCTACGGGCGACCGACGACGAACTCGTCCGCCGCGTCCGTGCGGATCTGGCGGAGCTGGCGGGGATCACGGCCGACCCGGTCGACGTCGTCGTGCAACGGTGGGGCGGCGGGCTGCCGCAGTACGGCGTCGGCCACCTCGACCGGGTGGCGCGTATCGAACGCGCCGTCGCCGAGGTCCCGGGTCTCGCGGTGGCGGGCGCGACCCTCCACGGCGTGGGGATTCCCGCGTGCATCGGCACGGGCGATGCGGCCGCCCGGCGCGTTGCGGCCCACGTCACGGTGGGATCATAGGCGCATGGCTCGGTTGAACTACGACGAACTGAACAGCACGATCCGCTACACCATGTGGTCGGTCTTCCGGGTCGAACCCGGCGTCCTCGGCGACGAGCGTGGCCCCGCCGCGCAGGAGACCGCGGACTACCTCGACGCGCTCGAGGGCAAGGGCGTGGTGGTCCGCGGCGTGTACGACGTCGCGGGCGTGCGTGCCGACGCCGACTTCATGATCTGGTGGCACGCCGAGGAGCTCGAACAGCTGCAGGCCGCCTATACCGGCTTCCGCAGGGCGACCCCGCTCGGCCGCGCGTCGGCGCCCGTGTGGAGCCAGGTCGCGCTGCACCGGCCCGCCGAGTTCAACAAGAGCCACATCCCGGCCTTCCTCGCCGGTGAGGACCCCAAGAAGTACGTCTGCGTGTATCCGTTCGTGCGCTCGTACGAGTGGTACCTGCTGCCGGACGACGAGCGCAGGAAGATGCTCGCCGACCACGGCAAGGAGGCGCGTGACTACCCGGACGTGCGGGCCAACACGGTTCCGGCCTTCGCGCTCGGCGACTACGAGTGGATCCTCGCGTTCGAGGCCGACGAGCTGCACCGCATCGTCGACCTGATGCGGCATCTGCGCGGCACCGAGGCGCGGCGGCACGTGCGCGAGGAGATCCCGTTCTACACCGGTCCGCGCGTCGAGCCCGGCGACCTGGTCAAGAACCTGCCCTGACGCGGGCGCAGTGGCCAAGCTGGTCGCCGTAGCGCTAAAGTAGCGCTATGGCGACCATTCAGATCCGCGACATCCCGGACGAGGAGTACGAGGCTCTGCGTGCCGCGGCAAGTGCGGAGGGCAAGTCGCTGCAGTCCTACATGCGGGAGCAAGCGGCCTTTCTGGCGCGTGTTGCCCGGAAGCGGTCTGTGTTCGAACGTCTGCGGGCGGAGTTGGCTGAGCGAAACGAGGCGGGCGTGACCGCGGACAGCGTCCTGGCCGATCTCGATGACATCCGCGGTCCGTGGCCGGGCGAGGAGAACACGGCGCACCGTGGGTGAGGACGTCGTCGCCGACGCTTCGACGTTGGTCGTGATGTTGACCGAGCGGACCCCACGGGCGGAAGAACTGGGCAGACGTCTTGCCGCGGGTGCGGTGCACGCGCCTCACGTCGTCGATGCCGAGGTGGGCGATGTGCTCCGGAAGCACGTCCTGCGGGGTGCTCTCTCGGCTGACGGTGCGTCGGCGGCGCTGGCGGCGATGGACTTCGTCGTGGACGAACGGTATCCCCATGCGGGGCCGTTGAGCCGCGGTGCCTGGGACTTACGCGACCGCGTCCGGTTCTACGACGGGCTGTACGTCAGTTTGGCCGCCCGGCTCGACCTGCCACTGATGACCGCCGATGCACGGCTGGGCAGGGCGCACGGGCTGCCGTGTGCCGTGGAGGCCCTGCCTGCCACTGTGTGAGGGGTGTTGTGTGAGGGGTGTTGTGTGAGGGGGTCTCCCACGCGGGCGGGGCTCGGTGCGGCTCGCGTGGACGGTCTACTCGGTGGGGACGAGGCGGAGGGCGACCGAGTTGATGCAGTAGCGCTGGTCGGTGGGCGTGCCGTAGCCCTCGCCCTCGAAGACGTGGCCCAGGTGGCCGTGGCACGAGGCGCACAGCACCTCGACGCGCACCATGCCGAGCGAGGTGTCCTTGCGCAGGATGACCGCGTCGGAGTCGGCCGGGTCGTAGAACGACGGCCAGCCGCAGTGGCTGGCGAACTTCGTCGTCGAGCGGAACAGCTCGGCGCCGCAGCCGCGGCACTCGTAGACACCCTCGGTGTCGGTGTCGTTGTACTCCCCGGTGAACGGCCGCTCGGTCGCGGCCTTCCGCAGCACGGCGTAGGCGGCCGGGTCGAGTTCGGCGCGCCACTGCTCGTCGGATTTCACGACGCGCGGGGTGTCGGTGCCGGCGTGCGGGGTGGTGTTCGTGGCGGGCTCCATACCGTCCAGGCTACTGCGACACGTGCGCGATGAACGCGCTGAGTTGATCCCATGCGGCGACGATCACGCCCAGCAGGATCAGCACGACGATCAGCACCGCCGTCCACCAGCGCAGCCCACTCGCGCGCGTGCTGCCCTCGGCGAACTCGGCCACCCCGCGCAGGGAACTCTCCACCGTGAACGTCGGTTCGGCGCGCTGCATCTTGTGCAGATGGTCGGCGAACTCCTGGGCCTCCGGATCGTCCGGGTCGAGCCCGATCAGCTCGTCCTCGAACTGCCGCCGACGGCGGGCGTTCTCGTCATCCGGCATGCCGTCCACCGTAGGACATGCCACCGACGGTGCCTATCGCGCGCCCGCCCGGTGTGCCGTCCCGCCGCGGCGGTCGGGGTGTCACTGCGCGGCGGCGCCGGTCGGCCGGGTGTCGCCGTCGAGGCGCAGGTCGCCGCCCATGTTGACCACGCGTACCACGTAGGGGGCCAGCCCGTCGCCGAAGTCAAGCTGGACGTGCACGTCGACCGAACCGTCGTCGTTCGCTCCGTTCGGCACCGAGGCGCTGCGCCAGCCCTGGAGCTCGTGCTGGTCCCAGTAGGAGTCGAACTCGTCCTCCGAGCCGTACACGGCCTGGGCGGCAGGCGTCAGCTCGTCCCAGTCGGGGCCGTTGTAGAACTCGCCCACGAGGGTGCCTGCCTGGCCCCAGTCGACGGGCCCACCCGCGTTCGGGGCGGACGTGGGCGAGGACGGCGCCGACGACGTCGGCTGCTGGGTGGTGGACGGACCGCCGCCCGCGGCCGGTTCGTCGTCCCCACCGAGCGTGAACAGCAGGACCGCCGCGACGGCGAGCACGACGACCCCCAACGCGGCCAGCAGCAGCGGCTTACGGGACCGGCCGGTCGCCGTGCCTGCGGCGGCCGCGGGCGCACCCGCCGCGGTCGGCTGCGGCGGCGGTGTCCGGTCGCGCTGCCACGGCGCCGCAGCGGGCTTACGGCCACCGCCGTGGTCGGACACGGCAGGCGAGACCGCGGTCGCGGCGAGCGGCGCGGAGGCCGCCGCCGTGCCGGAGGCGAGCGCGCCGAGCCGTTCGCGCGCCTCGCTCATGGTGGGCCGTTCGTCCGGGTCGGTCCGCAGCAGGCTCATGAGCAGCGCGGTGGCCTGCCCGGCGTGCTGCGGCGGGTTGATCTGCCCGTTGGCCGCCGCGTAGAGCAGGGCGAGCTGGTTGGTGTTGTCGCCGTACGGCGGCAGGCCCTCGATCGCGTGGTACAGCGTCGCACCCAGGGCGAACACGTCGGAGGCGGGCGTCGGGTCGGCTCCGCGCGCGAGTTCCGGCGCGAGGTAGGCGGGCGTGCCGCCGATCAGCCCCGTCTGCGTGAGGGTGAGGTCGCCGCTGGCACGGGAGATGCCGAAGTCGGTGATCTTGCAGGTGCCGTTCGCGTCGATCAGCAGGTTGCCCGGCTTGATGTCCCGGTGCACGATCCCGGCCCGGTGCGCGGCCACGAGGGCGGCGGCGACCTGCTCGCCGATGCGGGCGACCTCCGGCACCGGCAGCGGGCCGCGTTCGGCCAGCACGGCCGACAGGCTCTGCGACGGCAGGTACTCCATGACGAGCACCGGGTCGCCGTCGTGCTCGGCGATGTCGAACACGACGATGGCGTTGGGGTGCTGGAATCGGGCCGCGTTCTTCGCCTCGCGCATGGCGCGCTGGCGCACGGTGGTGCGCTCGGCCTCGGACAGGCCCGGCTGCGTCAGGATCTGCTTGACGGCGACCGACCGTTCGAGGCGTTCATCGACGGCGCGCCACACGATGCCCATGGCGCCGGTGCCGACGTGCTCTACGAGGCGATAGTGGCCTGCGACCAACTGACCGGTGTCGATGACGCCTACTCCTCGGCTACTGCTCGGCTGCTGCTCGAACCCGCGATCGCCGCTCGTGCTCGTCGGCGTGATTCGAGGTCTCGGAAAGGGACCGGTGCGCCACCCCGCTAGCGCCCGTGTCGAGTGTAGCGGTCCGCTCGGACGGGCCTGAGTGAACCGGGACGACCTACTCGACTGCGCCTTCCGGCTGCGGGTCGGCGTCCGCCACCTGGGCGTTCGCGGGTCCGCCCGACCGGATCACCTTCAGCAGGCCCAGTGCGCCGAGTCCGGCGAACACCGCATAACAGACGAGCAGGGCCGGCGGCGTGTCGCCGGTGAGCGCGTCACCCAGCACGACGACGGCCACGGTGCCGGGGAGGCTGCCGAGGGCCGTGCCCACCAGATACGGTCGAAGCCGGATCGACGACACACCGCAGCAGTAGCTCAGCGGTGCGAACGGCACGACGGGGATCAGGCGCAGCGACGCGACGGCGAGCATGCCGCCCGCCGCCAGCCGCGCGTTGACCGCCCGCACGGGTGTGCGGTGCATGTTGCGCGTGACGAACTCCTGGCCCAGCGCGCGGGCCAGGAGAAAGCCGAGGAGTCCGGACAGCACGGTGGCGGTGACGGCCACGCCGATGCCGAGCAGTTCACCGAGCAGCAGGCCGGCGGCGAGGTTGAACACGGTGCGCGGGATCGGCGCGATGGTGCACACCGCATAGGCGAGCAGGAACAGCCAGGCGGCACCGGCTCCGGCGTCGTCGGCCCAGGCCCGCAGCTCGGCGGGCGAGGGGACCGGCAGGAGGAGCGCCGCGACCACGAGCCCGGCCAGGCACAGGAGTCCGATCAGCAGCTTGGTCCGGCGCGGCACGTCGTCCACGGTAGAGGACGCGGCCGGTCACGCGCCGTGGTGGGCTGGCCCTTCGTAACGGACGTCGCCGTCGTCGGTGACGGAGGCGAGATCACCGGTGCGGAACCATCCGGTGGCGCTGTCCGGCACGCAGGCTCCGCGGATCTCGAGCACGCCCCGGCGATCCCCGGAGGCCGCGCCGGCCGTGGTGCCCGGGTCGGTGCCCGTGCCGGGGTCTGTGGTGGTGTCTGCGGTGCCGGAGCTCGCATCGGGGTCGGTGACGCGCAGTTCGACGTCCGAACAGATCGGCGTGCCGCCGCCGAGCCACCGGTCCGCGGTCGACCGGTCGGCGGGCCACAGCGCGAACGGCGCCAGGATCCCGGCGGGGGCGTAGAGGCCGCGAGCCGGGATGCCAAGCTCGTCGAGGCTCTGCGCGGCGTCGGCCGAGGTGGCGTTGACGATCCCGGCCCACCGCAGCGACGGCAATGGGTTCCCGCCGGTCGCTGCGTCAGGGGGTTCGGGAGAGCCGTCCGAGCCGCCGGAGCCGTCGGCGTGCCACGCCTTGGCCAGGCGGAGGGCGGTCGTCTCGTCGGCGACCAGGTGCGTGGCGCTGAAGCGGGCGAGCTCGGCCGGCAGCGTGGACTCGTCGAGGCGGGGGTCGAACAGGTACGTCGCCCCGCCCGCCAGCGTGGCGAGGGCGAACGACCAGGCGATCGGATGGGTCGCCGGGCGGGTGCACACCACGAGGTCACCGTCGGCGAGCCCCAGGGCCTCCGCGGTGGCGGTGGCGTGCTTGATCAGGGTCGACTCGCGGTAGGCGGCCAGTCCCGGGGCGAACGCGACCGCGGGTTCGTCGCCGTCGGTGTCGGGCATCGGCATACCCGCCGTGGCGGCGCTGGGCAGCCACGCGCCGCCGCCGAGATCCCACGGCGACGGGTCGACGGGCGGATCCGCGTGCGGTCCCGGGACGACCGCGACGGCCGGAGCGGGGGTCTCGGTGGCCTGCGGATCGGCAGCCGCGGCGATGGCCGACCCGAGCCTGTCGGTGACCTCCGCGGGCACGTCCCGGTGCAGCGCGAGCACCCGCGGGCGGGCGCCGACGACCGTGTCGACGAGGTCGGCCGCGGGTCCCTGCGGGTCCAGTCCGACGGCACAGGCACCGAGCGAGGCGGTCGCGACCTGCCAGCTGAGCAGGTCCGACCAGTTCGGCAGGCACACGGCGACGACGTCCCCACGACCCACGCCCGCGGTCGCGAGATCCGCGCGCAGCTGCAGCGTTCGGCGCCAGAGTTCCGAACGGCTGACGTGAACGGGCTGCGCGGGATCGGCGTCGATCGCGATGATGGCGTGTGGGTCGTGCTTGGTCAGACCGGAGAGCAACGACAGAAGGTTCACCGCGCGCTAGCGAAACATCCCGCCTCGCCGCCGTCAAGTAGCCGTGGACGGCGGCTCCGGCGTGGGCGCGCGAAGATCAACACCGGTCTCGACGACCGCGGACGTGCGGACGGGGCCGGATCTCACGCGGGGCAGAGCGTGCCGTCGCGGGGAACGTCGCCGTCGAGGTAGAAGCCGCCGAGCGCCTCCATGACGCACGACGACTCGAGCGCTCCGTGACCTGCGCCCTTCCACGACACGTGTACGGCCGACGGCATCTGGTCGGCGGCGCGCACGGTGCCCTCCTCGGGCGTGACCGGATCCGTGGCCGTGCTGACCACGACCATCGGCGGGGTGCCGTCGCCGGCGATGTCGGCGTTCTCGCCGGATCGCGTCGGCCACGGACTGCACCACACGAGCTCCTGCGCCACGACACCGCCGAACACGGGGTGGTCGTCGGCGAGCTGGTCGGCCGTGCCGGCCAGCCGTTCGGCGGGCAGTCGGGTGCCGGTGTCGTTGCACCGGGTGGCGAGCGTGCCGTCGATCCGCGCGGCCGACTCCTGGGTCTCGACCAGGTGCGGCCGCAGGAACACGGCCAGCTTGCCGACGTCGCCCCCACGGGCCGCACCGACGGCGTCGGCCAGTTCGCGCCACCGGTGCGGCTCGGCCAACCCGTTGAGCACGGCCCGCACCGCCATCGGCCCGGTCATGCGGTAGCCGTCGGCGGTCATCTGCGGGGAGCGGTCGAGACGGTCGGCCATGGCGACGACCTGGTCGCGCAGATCGCGCCCCAGCTGCTGTCCCACGGTGTCCAGCGTGGCCTCCGCGCCGGCCGCGACGCCGTCGAGCACCGCGGCCCGGTCGTCGGAGGGGTCGGGCATGCCGTCGAGCGCGATGCGCCCGGCCTTGTCCGGGTAACGCGCGGCGTACAGGGCCAGCACGCGCGAACCCTCGCCGTGTCCGAGGGCGTGCAGATGCCTCATGCCGAGGTTCTCCCGCAGCGTGTCCAGATCGCCCGTCGTGCGCCAGCTGTCGAAAGCGCCCTGCTCGTCGTCGAGGTTGATCGCGCACTGCTGACCCGCCGTGCGCGCCGCGTCGAGCGGCCGCTCGACGTCGTCGGCCGGGTCGCTGTCGATCAGGCCGGGACGGTCGGCCGACGGGATGCACCGCACGCCGTCGGAATCGCCGGTGCCGCGCCGGTCGACGCCGATGAGGGAGTACCGCTCGAGCAGCTCGTCCGGCATCGTCGCCGCGATACGCGCGGCGTACCGGCTGCCGGGTTCGCCGTCGACGTCGTTGACGACCACCAGGGGGATCGGGCCGTCGCCCGCCTTCAGCAGCGCCACGCGCGACAGACCGTGGCCGGGCATGCCGGGCGCGTCGAGCGTCGTGGTCATGCTCGCGCACTCGTAGCTGAGGTCGTTGCGGGCCGCGTCGCCGAGTTCCTGCCTGGTCTGGTCGGCGCAGTCCGACCAGTTCACGCTCGACGGACCAGGCTCCTCGGCCTTCGGCAACGGGGCGGGGGAGGAGTCGGGGGTGCGCTGCTGCGGGGCGGGCGCGTCGTTCTCGACCACGGCGGGCCGGGTCGACGGGCCCACGGTGCAGGCGGCGAGAACCGCCACTGGCACCAGCGCGGCGAACGCCACCAGGCGGTCACGACCACGGCGCGGCAACGATCAGGTCTCCCAGTGCTCGGAACGGACGGGACGGCGGCAGGGACGGCGACGGCACGCGGGAACGGGCCGGCGGCCAGGCCGCTGCGGTGACGTTACCGTCGCACGCCGCCGGTGTGGGTGCCGTGAGGCCCGGCGCGCCACCCGGTGGCGCACTCACGGCGCCGGCGTCCTGCGGTAGCGCGCGAGCAGGAAACCGTCCTCGTGCAGCAGTGACGTCAGGGTCATGCTCCGCGGCGCCGACATCGCCGCCGTGCCCTCCACGATGCGGCCCGCGCCCGGGCCCGCGAGCAGCGGTGCGTAGGTCAGGCACAGCTCGTCGACGAGGTCGGCGGCCACCAGCGAGCCGAACAGGTGCGGCCCGCCCTCGCAGTCGATGCGGAGCAGCCCGCGCTCGCCCAGCAGCGCGACCGCCGCGGCCAGGTCGACCGTCTCGCCGCCCGCGACGATCACCTCGGCTCCTGCGTCGACCAGCGCCTGCCTGCGGTCGGCCGGGGCCGTCGTCGTGGTCAGCACGATCGTGGGCACCGATGTGTCGGTGATCACCGGGGCGTCCGGCGGCACCGAGCACCGCCTGCTGACGACCGCGATGGGGGGAACGTCGCTGAGACCGTGGCGGCGTCTGCGTTCCCGCCGCTGTTCGCTGGGACGCGCGCCGCGATACCCCTCGGCCAGCGCCGTGCCCGCGCCGACCAGGACCACGTCGGCGAGATCGCGGCCGAGGAGGAACACGCGCTGGTCGGCCGGACTCGAGAGTCCTTCCGAGGCGTCGTCGACGGTGACGGCGCCGTCGGCGGACGTGACGAAGTTGGCCTGGATCCACGGCCGGTCGAGCCCGGCGGGGAAGTCGTAGAGCGCTTCGAGGTCGGCGTCGGACAGTGCCGTGGGCGCCGTTTCGGACGGTTCGGTGGGCCACAGACGATGCACGTCGATCATCCCAACACGGGCGCGCGGCCCAGGTCACATCGGGCCGCCGACTAGCCTGGTGGGCATGTCTGTCGAGAAGCTGACCGAGCGCCGGCCCACCATCGGCGCGGACGAGCTGATCACGACGCTCGTGCCGCCGCCCCGGTTCGACGACGTGCGGCTCTCGACCTACATCCCCAACCCGGACGAGCCGAGCCAGGCCGCGGCCGTGGCCGAGTGCGGCGCGTTCGCCGAACGGGTCGCCGCCGGGCGTGGCAAGCGGTCGGGTCTGCGTGGCCTGTTCGGACGTAAGGACGGCGGGCAGGCCGACGGTAAGCCGGGCCTGTATCTCGACGGCGGGTTCGGCGTCGGCAAGACCCACCTGCTGGCCTCCATCTGGCACGCCGTGCCGGGGCCGAAGTCGTACGGCACGTTCGTCGAGCTCACGCACGTGGTCGGCGCGCTGGGCTTCGCCGAGGCGGTGCGGAGGCTGTCGGGGCACCGGCTGCTGGCCATCGACGAGTTCGAACTCGACGACCCCGGCGACACGATGTTGGTCAACCGGCTGCTCAAGGAGCTGACCGAGGCCGGCGTGTTCGTCGCGGCGACGTCGAACACGTTGCCTGACAAGCTCGGGGAGGGCCGCTTCGCCGCCGACGACTTCCTGCGGGAGATCCAGTCGTTGTCGGCCAAGTTCGGGGTGGTGCGCGTCGACGGGCCCGACTACCGGCACCGCGGTCTGCCCGAGCCGCCCGCGGCGCTGAGCGACGACGACCTCGTCGACTCGGCCGAGCGGCGTGAGGGCGCCACGTTGGACGAGTTCGACGCGCTGTGCGACCACCTGGCGGGCATTCACCCCTCGGCGTACGGGCGGCTCGTCGACGGGGTGTCCGCCGTCCACTTGCGCGGCGTGCGGCCCGCCGAGGACCAGGCGATCGCGTTGCGGCTCGTCGCGTTCGCCGACCGGCTGTACGACAGGGCGATCCCGGTGCTGGTCTCCGGTGGATCCCTCGACGCGCTGTTCACCCCCGAGATGCTCGCCGGCGGCTACCGCAAGAAGTACCTGCGCGCGGTCAGCAGGCTCACCGCCCTCGCGCGGGACGCCGAGGAGACCGCGCTCCGCTGACGAGTGCGGTCACCGTCGGGTGCAGGACGGCCATCAGGCCGGTCGTCACGGCCACGGCGAACGCGGCGCCCCCGGCGACGTCGGTGACGTAGTGGTAGCCCAGGCCCGCCATGCCCACGGCGGCCGCGGCGGTCAGTCCGGCACCGGCCACGATGACGACGGCCCGCGCCGTGCCTGCGGTCGCGAGCGCGACGACGGTCAGCGTGGTGACCAGGACGACCGTGTGCCCGCTCGGATAAGCCAGGTGGTCGTCGTACCACCGGTCGAACAGCGGTTTGCTCAGCCACGTGTTGGCGGTGATCGTCACCGCCGGTGCCACCACCGCCACCGCGACGACGCTCCACCGGCGTCCGTGGGCCGCCACGGCGGCGACCACCGCGAGCACGGCGAACGCCACGGGGGCTTCGGTCGGCACCGTGAACGCGACCAGCAGCGCGTGGGGCAGGCCGAGGGCGGCCGATTCGACGGCCGCATCCGGCGGGGTCGGCCGGCGCCCACCGGCCACGAGGAGTCCGAGCGCCAGCCACCCGGCCAGGCCCGCACCCACGAGCGGGACGGCCGCGACCGGGCGACGGGGCCGGGCCCCCGCGTTCGGCGCGCTGTTCGAATCGGACATACGGGTGTCAGTCGTCCTCCACCTCGGCGGCTACCGCACCGGATCGGACGGCGGCGACGAGCTCGGCGTGGTCGGCCTCGGTCCGGTCGGCGTAGCGCACGGCGAACCGGCCGACCGCCTCGTCCATGTCGCGGTCACCGGTGAAGTACCCCGCCAGCGGACGCGGGTCGAGCGAACGCGTGTGGGCGCGGGCGAGCAGTGCCCCCGCGAGCCTGCCGTAGTCGTCGAGGTGCCCGCCGTCGAGGCCGGTGGGGTCGATGTCGCCCTTCATGTTGCGGAACTGGCGCACGATGAACGGCCGCCCGTCGATCGTCGTCCACCCGAGCAGGATGTCGGTCTCGGCCTGCACCAGCCGCGTGCCGTGCACGACGCGGTGACCCTCGTGCTCCCACGGTTCGACGTCCAGATACGGAACCAGCGCCGACGGGCACGCCTCCTTCACCTGCAGCACGAGCGCCTCGTCGCCGTTCCCGCGCAGCAGGGCGATGTACGCGCGGCGGCCGACGCTGCCCGTGCCGACCACGCGGAAGGCCACATCGGACACGGTGTAGCGGGCGACGAGGTTCCGCCGCGACTCCCGCAGCGTGTCCACATAGGATTCCAAGCCGGTGATGACCGCCTCTGCGGTCCGGTCGTCGACGCGGGTGCGTTTCGGCGGGTCCTCGGTGAACCGCCACCGCGTCGTACCCGACTCTTGGGTGTACTCCTCGGTGCGGGTGGCGGCGATCTTGGCGCTGGTGTTCTTCCGCGCCTTCGCCGCGGCCTTCTCGAAGTCGTCGATCAGTTCGTCGGCCTTCGCCCGCTCGAGCACCGACGCGTCCGGCAGCGCGTTCCACGACCGCAGGAACGGCAGCTCGGCCAACTCGCGCACCGTCCTCCGGTACGACGTGACCACGTCCTCCGCCGCCGCGACGCATCGCTTCTCGCTCACACCGCCCTCCCGGCCCGCCAGCACGAGGCTCGCCGCCAACCGCTTCAGATCCCACTCCCACGGACCCGGGGCCGTTTCGTCGAAATCGTTGATGTCCATGACGATCTCGCCCTCCGGCGTGCCGTACAGCCCGAAGTTCGCCGCATGCGCGTCACCGCACAGCTGAGCGTGCATCCCACTCACCGGCGTACCCGCCAGATCCGCCGCCATCAGACCCGCCGCACCACGGAAGAACGCGAACGGCGAGGCGAGCATCCGCTCGATCCGCAACGGCACCAACTCCGGCACCCGCCCCGCGTTGCTCGCCTCGACGAACTCCAGCACACCCGGCCGCGCCCCCGAGGCCGCCTCGTGGTCATGCGCCGTCGGGGGCGTCCGGTCCCGCAACGTCCGCCCCCTCGCCAGCACATCCTCACTCGACACCACCGCACGTAGATCGATCACCAGCCCATTCCCGGCTGGGCAGGTCTCTGGGATGGCGTTTTTCCGCTTCGCACCATTCCGTCGAACCTGGCTTTTTGTTTATCACGCTGCAGGCAGGGCGCAAGGTTGGTTTCCGTGCGTTCCGTTGGGGTGGTTGGTTGCGCCCTGCCTGCAGCGTGATGGTTTTGGGGCCAGGTCGACGGGATGGCGCTTCGCTTACCGAACGGCGACTCTATTGGATGATGGTGGGTCGTCCACTTGTTCGGTATAGTTTTAGGTGTGAATGGTTCTGGGGGAATTTCTACTGCCGCCGCTGGGTTTCGGTCTTGGCGGGCTCGG
>NZ_JOIJ01000013.1 GCF_000719975.1 Prauserella rugosa | reverse complement strand
CTCAATCCGAGCCCATTGAGCGTCAGTGAGCACCGCAGAACGTGACATGCGATCAACAATCCCCCCTCTCACCACAGATCTTTAGGAGACACGCCCTAGTCCGCCACGACTACTCCACCACGACTCCGACGCACGACGAGGACCGCCGGATCCCCGCCCGGCCCGGTTCACCCACAGGCGGGGTGCCCAACGCCGTCATGCACGGGTCTTCTCCCAGACCGACACGTGCTTGGTGCTGTCAGCGGTGAGTTCCGAACGGTCCCAGTCCGCCCAGCGGTGTTTCAGTCGCATTCCTGCGATGCGTGCCATCAGATCCATCTCGGCCGGCCAGGCGTACCTGAACGGAAGTCGGCGGAACGAGCCCGTCCCGTCTGGCGACACCGTGACGTGGTTGGACGTGAACTGTTGTGTGACGACGTCGTACTGGTCGAATCCGACGTAGCCCCCTGCGGCGCCGGCCTCCATCGCGAACGGGACGGTGTCCTGTCCGGGCGGCAGGCGGCGCAGATCCGGCAGACCCACCTCGACGAGGAACAGCCCGCCGGGCCGCAGGTGCGCAGCCGCGTTGCGGAAGACGTCGACCTGGCCGTCCTGCGTGGTCACGTTGCTGATCGTGTTGTACACCAGATACACCAGCGAGAACCGACCGCCGACCCGCGTCGTGGTCATGTCGCCGAGCACGACGTCGACTGCGTCGCCGCCCGGTTTGCCCGCAATGCGCGCCGCCATCGCGCGGCTCAGCTCGATCCCGCTCACCGGCACACCGCGAGCGGCCAGCGGCGCCGCGATCCGGCCGGTGCCGACGGCGAACTCCAGTACCGGCCCGTCGGCCAGCTCCTCGAGGACATCGACCGCAGGCGTGACGACTTCGGGCGCGTTCGCACCGCGCGGGTCGTCGTAGTCCGCGGCCACACTCTCGGGAAACCAGCCGTCAGCCGGGTCGTCCTCCACGTTCACCGAACCGATCACGGCCGCCGACGCTACGCCCGCGACCTCGGTTCCTCACCCGATTTTCGACGCGCGGGAAGCCGACGGCACCACCCGAGCCTTCCCGAGGGGACGCGGCAGGGTGGGACGAGAGCAGGGAGGACGAGTTGGCATGTAAGCCGGATTCTGTGCCCACGGACGTGCCGTGGGTGGCGACCATCCATCTCGGCCTACCGTTGCCGGCAGGCTCCAGCGGTCTACCCGCAGGCCTCGGACGGGCCGCCCTCGAACGCCTGCGCAGGAGCGCGCACGCTCCCTCTTGACCTTGCTCCGGGTGGGGTTTACCAAGCCGCCCCGGTCACCCGGGGCGCTGGTGGTCTCTTACACCACCGTTTCACCCTTACCCGGCGGCCGGAGCCGCCGGGCGGTCTGTTTTCTGTGGCACTGTCCCGCGGGTCACCCCGGGTTGCCGTTAACAACCACCCTGCCCTGTGGAGTCCGGACTTTCCTCGAAACCGCACCTCGTGGATGCGGCGTCGCGGCCGCCCTGCCAACTCGTCCGGCCGTCCAGGTTACTCCGCTACCCGTCCGCGATTCACCGAAGGTGGGAGATGTCGTTCACCAGGCGCACGCTGGCGTTGCCGTCCGGGTAGAAGTCCGCGATCGACAGCGACGCCGGGTCCAGATGCAGCCGGAACAGCAGCGACGGCCCCGCATCGAGCGCCAGCCTGAGCAGCATCTTGATCGGCGTCACGTGGCTGACCACCACGATCGTCCTACCCGCGTACCGGTCGAACAGCTGCTCCTGCGCCTGCCGCACCCGCCGGTACACCGCGTCGAAGCTCTCCCCGCCGGGTGGCGGCACGGACGTGTCGCTCATCCACCGGCCGTGCACGTCGGGGTCGCGGCGCGAGGCCTCGGCGAACGTCAGGCCCTCCCACTCGCCGAAGTCCGTCTCCCGCAACGTCTGCAACGTCTCGACCCGGCCGCCGAGCGCATCGCTCACGGCCTGCGCGGTCTGCACCGCACGCATCAACGGCGACGCCACGACCACCGGCTCCGACTCGCGGACACCGTCCATTTCGGCCAGTCGCTTCGCCGCGGCCTGCGCCTGCCACCTACCGGTCTCGGTCAGCGCGACGTCGCCGACGCCGGAGTAGCGCCGGTCCACCGACATCTCCGTCTGTCCGTGCCGCAGCAACAGCAGGCGCGTCGGCGTGCCCGACGCACCCGTCCACCCGGTGGGCGCCACCCGATCCGACGGCGCGGACGACGACGCCCTGGCCGGTTCGGACGGTGCGGTGCCGGTCAGCGACAGCTGCTCGGCCTCGTCGGCCGGCGATTCGGCCGCGGGCACGTCACCCGAGGCCTGCGTGTCCATGGCCTCGTTGGCCAGCCGGTCGGCGTGCGAGTTCTGCGCCCGGGGGATCCACGCGTACGTCACGCGCGAGAACCGGCCCGCGAGTTCCTTCGCGCGCAACGCCAACGGCTGGAGCGCCGCGTGCTTGATCTTCCACCGGCCGCACATCTGTTCCACGACCAGTTTCGAGTCCATCCGCACGTCCACAGTGGACGCACCGACCTCGGCCGCGGCCTCGAGCCCCGCGACGAGGCCGCTGTACTCGGCGACGTTGTTCGTCGCCACACCCAGCCCCACGGCACGTTCGGCCAGCACCTCGCCCGACTCGGCGTCCTTGACCACCGCGCCGTAGCCCGCGGGTCCGGGATTGCCGCGTGAGCCGCCGTCTGCCTCGACGACGACGTGCGAGACGCGCGCGGTCACAGCCCCGACTCCGGGGTGCGCACCAGGATCGCGCCGCAGTTCTCACACGTCACGACGTCGTCCTCGGCCGCGGCCTTGATCTCCGACAGCTGGCTGCGGTCGAGTTCCAGCCTGCACGCCTCGCACTTGCGCGCCCGCAGCATCGCCGCACCGATCCCCCGCTGGTCGCGCACCCGCTCGTACACCTTGAGCAGCGGTTCGGGGAACGTCGGCAGCAGCGCGGCCCGATCGGCGTCGCGCCTGCCCTGGGTGGCGTCCAGATCGGCGACCGCCTCGTCGCGGCGGGTGGTGGCGTCGGCCAGGTCCTGCTCGGCCTTGTCGACCTCGGCGGCGGCCCGCTGCACCTCGATGTCGGCCGCCTCCCTGCGCTCCATGAGCTCGAGCTGGTCGTCCTCGAGGACCTGCTGACGCCGGGCCAGCGTCTCCAGTTCGTGCTCGAGTTCGGTGAGCTGTTTCGCGCCCGCGGAACCGGACTCCATGAGCTTGCGGTCGCGGTCCGCGCGCGCACGCACCGACTCGACCTCCTTCTCCTGGCGGTCCACTTCCCGCTGGAGGTCGGAGGCCGCCGTCTGGGCGGTCACGAGCGCGTCGCGCTTGTCGCGCAACGCCTTCTCGATCTCCTCGATCTCGGCGAGCTCGGGCAGGTTCCGTCGACGGTGGGCCACTCGCGCCAGCTCCGCGTCGACGGAGGCGAGCTCCAGCAGCTGTCGCTGCACGGACGGATCTGCCTTCACTTGGTACTCCCGTTCGCTCGGACGTTCCACGGATCTGTGCACCGCGTGGAAACGTGAACTTCGACGTTACCCGCCGCGCGGATCACCTCGGCGGCTTGCCCGCACCACGGCCACTCGCTGGCCCAATGGGTCACGCCGACCAGCGCGGGCACGGTCCCCGACTGTTCGAGGTGCTCCCCAGCGGGGTGGTGGCGCAGGTCGGCGGTGACGTACGCGTCGACCCCCTCGGCGGTGGCCGTCGCGAGGAAGCTGTCGCCGGCCCCGCCGGACACCGCGACCGTCCGGATCGGCCGGTCCGGATCGCCCGCGCCGTGGACGCCGGGCACCGTGGCGGGCAGCGCCGCGCCGACCCGGTCGACGAACGCCGCGAACGGCTCGGCCTCGGGCAGCACGCCGATGCGGCCCAGTCCCGTACGCGCACCCTCGGCGTGCGGCGCGAGGGGACGCTGCACCCGCAGGCCGATCGCCTCGGCGAGCGCGTCGGACACGCCGGGGTCGGCCGAGTCGGCGTTGGTGTGGGCGCAGAACAACCCCACCCCGCCGCGGATCAGCCGGTGCACGAGTGAGCCCTTCGTGGTGTCGGCAGGCACGCCGTGCACGCCGCGCAGGAGGAGGGGATGGTGCGCCACGATCAGCTGTGCGCCGATCTCGAACGCCTCGTCGACCGTGTCGGCGACCGGGTCGACACACACCAGCACGCGGTCGACCCGCTCGGCGGGGTCGCCGCACACGAGCCCGACGGCGTCCCACGACTCGGCGAGGCCGCGCGGGTAGGCGGTGTCGAGCGCCGCGACCACGTCGGCGACCGTGGTGCCGCCCGGCGCGGGATCAGGGGTGGCAGAGACGTCGGCGGACATGGCGAGATCCTCCCATGCACGATCGCGCACCCCGCTGGACCGTCCCGTCCGGTGCGGCAGACTGACCGTGTGACGAATTCCGAGCCCACCGTCCAGCGTTCCGCATCGGCGCCCCTGCACGTCTGCTTCGTCTGCACGGGCAACATCTGCCGCTCGCCCATGGCCGCGCTCGTGTTCCGGAGACACCTCGCCGAGGCGGGGTTGTCCGAGGCCGTCACGGTGACCAGCGCCGGCGTCGGGCCGTGGCACGTCGGCGAACCCGCCGACCCCCGCGCCCGCGCGACCCTGCGGGCCGCCGGGTATTCCGACGAGCACGTCGCGGCCCAGCTCGGCGACGAGCACGCCGACGCCGACCTGTTCGTCGTCGCCACGAAGAGCCACCTGCGCGACGTCGTCGACGTGGTGGGCAATCCCGACCGGGTGGTCCTGCTGCGCCGGTTCGACCCGTCGGCACCGCCGGACGCAGAGGTCCCCGACCCGTACTACGGCGGCGACGACGGCTTCACCGACGTGCTCGGCATGATCGAGAGGGCGATGCCGAGCCTGATCGCGTGGGTCGAGGAGCGCCTGTGACCGGCTCCGACTCCGCAGGTGCCTCAGGTGCCTCAGGTGCCTCAGGTGCCGCCGATGCCGTCGCCCGCCACACCGGGAGCGAACCCGTCGACACTCGCCCGTTGGGAGGGGACGCCGTCGCCGCGCGGCTCGACGCGCGGGACGGATCGCACGGCCGCGCAGGCACGGTCGTGGCGAAACGGGGTGCGGGCCCCAACGCGGCCGCGGCCGAAGGTGCGGGTCTGCGCTGGCTGGCCGAACCGGGCGTGGTGCCCGTGCCGCACGTCCACGGCTGGGACGACGACTGGCTGGTGCTGGACTACGTCGAGCCGGGCCGGCCGACTCCCGAGGGCGCCGAGGCCTTCGGGCGCGGGTTGGCGGCGCTGCACCTCAGCGGTGCGCCGGCGTTCGGCTGTCCACCTCCGGACGGTCCGGCCGACGCGTGGATCGGGTTGACCGGCATGTCGAACCGGCCGCACGACGACTGGCCCACGTTCTACGCCCGCGAACGCATCCGGCCCTACGTGCGCGCCGCGGTCGACCAGGGCCTGTTCGACCGCGACGACGCCGCCGTGTTCGACACGGTGTGCGACCGGCTGCCCGAGTTGCAGCCCGGCGACGAACCGCCTGCGCGACTGCACGGTGACCTGTGGAGCGGCAACGTCCACTGGGGCGAGGACGGCGCCGTGTGGCTCATCGACCCGGCCGCGCACGGCGGCCACCGGGAGACGGACCTGGCGATGATGCACCTGTTCGGCGTCCCCCAGCTGGACCGTGTGCTGGGCGCCTACGCCGAGGCCGCCGCCGAGGCGGGCAGGCCACTGGCCGAACGGCACGAGGACCGCGTCCCCCTGCACCAGCTGTTTCCCCTGCTCGTGCACACCGTGCTGTTCGGAGGCGGCTACGCCGGCCAGGCGCTCGCCGCCGCACGCCGCGCGCTGCGCTCGTGAACGAACTGCGCTCGTGAGACGCACGCCGCGTTCCCGGCCACCACGCCGCGACCCGGCGGCGCCCGCCCCCTACCGTGGGGGTGTGCGGTGGAGATTCCTGCTCAAGCCCGGGTGGCTGGCGTTGACGGTGGTGGTGTTCGTCTTCGCCGCCCTGTGCTTCACCGTGCTCGCCCCCTGGCAGTTCCACCGGCACGACGAACGCGCCGCGCAGAACGAGGCCGTGTCCACCGCGGGCGCACCGAGCCCCCTGAACGAGGTGCTGCCCCGCGGCACCTCCCCCGACGGCGACACGCAGTGGAAACGCGTCACGATCGAGGGCACCTACCTGCCTGACGACGAGGTCATCGCCCGCCTGCGCACCGTGCAGGGCGAACCGGCGTTCGAGGTGCTCACCCCGCTGCGCACCACCGACGGTCAGGTCGTCCTGATCGACCGCGGCTACGTGCGTCCCGACAACAACACCGGGGTGTCGGAGTTCGATCCGCCCCCGCAGGGACGCGTCACCGTCGAGGCCCGCGTGCGGGTCGACGAGGACGACCCGAGCGACCGCGACGCCTTCGCCGACGAGAGCACCGGGGGCAGGCTGCACTCGTACTCGGTCGACTCGCGCGTGGTCGCCCGCGCGACGGGTCTCGACATCCGGCCCGGCTACTTCCAGCTCGAGCCGGGCCAGCCCGGCGTGACCAACGCGCTGCCGCTCCCCCAACTGCAGGCTGGGCCGTTCTTCTCGTACGCGCTGCAGTGGATCGCGTTCGGCGCGATGGCTCTGCTCGGCTGGCTGTACTTCACGATCAGGGAAGCCAGGCCCGGCGGTGCGCTCGCCGATCCGGAACCGGAGCGCACGGCCGAGCCCGCACCCGCGAGCCGGAGCACGGCCCCCAGCGGCAACAGCAGCGGCGGGAATAGCAGCGACAGCGGGGACGACAGCGAGGGCGGCGCGGAACCCCGCACCGCCGAACCCGGCGCCCCGGCGCAGCCGGGCGCGCCCGCCGACCGGCGGGCCGCAGCGAAACGTCCGAAGAAGTCCAAGCGGAAGTCGGTGGCACAGATCCTCGCCGAGGACGAGGAAGCCGAAGCCTCCGCGGACGCCGGATCCTCCCAGCGCTGACACTCCGCCCGTTCTTCTCCCCGCGACCCAGCCTCCCAACCGAGACAGCTTCCCGCGAGGCACGGTTTCGCCAGGGATACGGGAGACCGGCGAACTACGCCGAACGGCTTCCGAGCAGACTTTCGCAGTAGACCGTACGTCCGGTTTTTCCCATTTACGCAACCGATCCCGTTCCGCCTCCGGCAGATTCCCTTCCGTGCCGCACCCCCGACGGCACACGGACAACCTGCGGAGGTTCCATGCGTAAGAGAATCATCTCCCTGCTCGCGGCGGCCGCCATGGTGTTAACCGGCGCGGCGGCGACCACGGTCGTCGCCGCGGCGCCCGCAGCGGCGGACAGCTGTTACACCTGGAGCGACACGCTCCGCCGCGGATCGAGCGGCAGCGCGGTCACCCAGCTCCAGATCCGTGTCGCAGGCTGGGTCGGCACCGGCGAGCACCTGGCCATCGACGGTCAGTACGGTCCGGCCACCGAGGCCGCGGTGAAGCGGTTCCAGGCCGGCTACGGACTGACGGCCGACGGCATCGCCGGCTCGCAGACGTTCAGCAAGATCTACGAACTGCAGAGCAGCGACTGCACCCCGGTCCACTTCACCTACTCGGAGTTCGACGCCAACTGCGGCGCCAACAACTTCAACGGCGGCAAGGTCTCGGCCGCCACCGCCAAGGAGAACACCAAGCGCGTCATGTGGCAGCTCGAGGCGATGCGCCACAAGCTCGGTGACAAGCCGATCGGCGTGACGTCCGGCATCCGCAGCGTCGCCTGCAACTCGTCGGTGGGTGGTTCGTCCACCAGCAGGCACATGTGGGGCGACGCGGCCGATCTCGGCATCGGAGCGAACACGCACTCGCAGTGCACGCTCTACAACGCCGCCCGCAGCGCCGGTTTCACCGAGATCCTCGGGCCGGGCTACCCCAACCACAACGACCACGTGCACGTCGCCAACGGCACCGGCACGGTCCACCGCGCGCCGAACTGCTGACGCGCTGCCCGACTGCGAGACGGGGCGGATTCCGGACCACGGAAACCGCCCCGTTTCCGTGCGCAGGTGTGGGGTGACCGACCGACCCGGAGCGACTTTCGTCGCGGTCCGGCGGCAGCAACTTCCCGAATTGTGCTGACACCGGGCGAAAAGTCACGAAATCGTGCGCATCGACGTTACTCACCGCCCCCCTCTCGAAGGAGACGTCATGGCCAAGCGCACCCTGTCCCTGCTCGCCGCGGCGGCGATCGCCGCAGGCGGACTGACGACGGCCGTGGCCGTCACGAGCCCGGCCCCCGCTGCCGCCCAGGACTGCTACACGTGGAGCGGAACGCTCTCCGAAGGCGACTCGGGCGAGGCCGTCACCGAGCTCCAGATCCGCGTCGCGGGCTGGATGAGCACGGGCGAACACCTCACCATCGACGGCGAGTACGGCCCCGCCACGGCCGCGGCCGTGAAGCGGTTCCAGTCGGGCTACGGCCTGTCGGCCGACGGCGTGGCCGGCGAGCAGACCTTCAACAAGATCTACGAACTGACCAGCAGCGACTGCACCCCCGCCCACTTCGAGTACTCCGAGTTCGACGAGAACTGCGGCGCGAACAGCTTCGAAGGCGGCAAGGTGTCGGCCGGCGAGGCCATGGAGAACACCCGCCGGGTGATGTGGCAGCTCGAGGCCATGCGCCACAAGCTCGACGACACCCCGCTGGGCATCACGTCGGGCATCCGCAGCGTGGACTGCAACGCGTCCGTGGGCGGTTCGGCCAGCAGCAGGCACATGTGGGCCGACGCGGCCGACCTCGGCAACGGTGCCAACTCCGTCGCACACTGCACGCTCTACCATGCGGCACGCGACGCCGGCTTCACCGAGATCCTCGGCGCCGGTTACCCGAACCACGACGACCACGTGCACGTCGCCAACGGAACGTCGCAGAACCACCAGGCCCCGAACTGCTGATCCGTCCCGTTCGGACGGTTCGACGGACTGCGGTGGCGCCGGGACCCCCTCCCCGGCGTCACCGCTTTTCCGGGTCAGCGGCGGCGAAGTCCGGACAGCGCCGCCACCACGACCGACACTCCGAGGGCGCACAGACCGACCACACGGGACAGTTCGACGGCGCGGGTGACGTGGCCGGCATCGGGATTGCGTCCGGCACCGAGCACCGGCAGTTCCGCCACCCCCGCCGGATACACCGTGCGGCCGCCGAGCCGGATCTCCAGTGCGCCCGCGAACGCGGCCTCCGCACGTCCGGCGTTGGGATCGGGGTGCGCGGCCGCATCCCTGCGCCACGCCCGCCAGGCACTGGGCGCCGATCCGCCCACCACCGGGGCAGCTGCGGTCGTCAGCATCGCGGTCAGGCGGGCGGGCACGAGGTGTGCGAGCTCGTCGAGACGCCTGGCGACGACGCCCGGTTCACCGCGCGCACCGCGCCGTCTGCCGAGCACCGCGGCGGTACGCGCGCCCAGCAGTCCCGGCGTCCCAGCGAGCGCGCCCCAGAACAACGGGGAGACCACGGCGGCGGAGGTCTGGTCCGCCACGATCTCGATGGAGGCGCGCGACAGGGCGGGCAGGTCGAGATCCGCGGTACAGCGCGGATCCGAGGCGGAGATGTCACGCCGTGCGGACTCGAGGTCCCCCGATTCGAGTTCGCGGGCCAGTTCCGTGCCGTCGACGGCGATGCGCGCGCCGCCGAGCACGGACCACGTCCCTGCCGCGAGGGTCACCAGCCGCAGCGCGGGCCGCCGCTCGGCGATGCGGTCGGCGAGCACGCCGACCGCGACGCTGCCCGCGGTGAGCACCACCGCGGCGCCGTTCCCGCCGATGCGGTCCGACAGGGCAGCGGCGGCCTTCGGCACGAGCGCCACGGGACGTTTCGGAGCGGTCCGGCGCGGCTCACCGACGAGACTGTCCGCGAGCACGCCGAGTAACAATCCGACGGCCCGATATGCACTCACAGCCCCGAAACCCCCAATCCGGTGAACTCACCGGCCGAGCCTACCGAGTTCCCGCTCCGCGCACCCGCCCTTCCACGAATACCGACGCGGTCACGCCGGGGACGTCACTACGCGCCTGCGGGAACCGGGGGTGAGGGTAGCCGAGGGTCTACCGAACGTGGTTGCGGTCGCGTCACGAGTCGGCGTCGGCCCACGAACGGAGCATCACGTAGGCGATCGACGTCCGCCCGGGCAGGAGCAGCTCGTCGTTCTCGCCCGCGAACGCCGCACGCACCTCGTCCCGGCTGAACCAGCGCGCCTCCTCGATCTCCCCGTCCGCGGGCCGCAGCGGCGCATCGGTCTCGGTGCGTGCCGCGAAGCCGAGCATGATCGACCGCGGGAACGGCCACGGCTGACTGCCCAGGTAGCGGGCGTCGCGCACCTCGACGCCGACCTCTTCCCTGATCTCGCGTTCGACGCAGCCTTCGAGCGACTCGCCCGCCTCGACGAAGCCGGCCAGCACCGAGTACCGCTTCGGCGGCCACACCGGTTGCCTGGCCAGGAGCACCTTGGCGCCGTTGACGCCGACGTCGTCGTGCACCAGGCAGATGACGGCCGGATCGGTGCGCGGGTACTCCTCGCGCTCGCAGCCCGTGCAGTGCGTGGCCCAGCCGAACTGGGTCCGCCGTACGGGAGCACCGCACCGCGCGCAGAACCGGCCACGCCAGTGCCAGTTACGCAGCGCCTCGGCGGTCGTGAGCAGCCCGGCCGAGGTGTCGTCCAGCAGCGCGCCGTGGCCCCGCAGTTCGAGCCACACCTCGTCGTCGCTTGCGGGCATCTCCTGCCGCACGCCCCATCCGCCGTCGACCTCGACGGTGTCCAGTTCGGACGGTGCGTCGACCGGGAGCATCCAGTAGTCGACCCCGTCCCACTCGCCGAGGAACGACGCATCCTCCGGTGGCGCGGCGGCGAGGTCGGCCGCCTTGCGGGTGCTGACCGGCGCCCCGCCGGATTCCGCTCCGGACGCCGCGCCGACGGCACCGACGGCGTCGCGGCGCACCGGCGTGCGGCCCCACGGGTCGACCACGACGACGCGGGCGTCCGCCCAGCGCCGGACCAACCGGTCGGGGTCGGTGCGCAACGTCTCCTGCCGGTCCACTGTGGATCGCGAAAGGGCGGGGACCGCGCCCAGTTCGAACGGCCTCACAGCTGCCGATCCGCGATCCGCACGCCGCCGAGCGCCTCGAGCTGCGGCCCGAGCAGGTCGGCGTCCCCGACGATGACGCCCGTGAACCTGGTCGGCGCGAAGAACTCGAGCGCCGCCTCCGCGACCTGTTCGGTGGTCACGGCGGCCAGCCGCCCCGGCTGACCCCGCAGCCAGTCCAGGCCGAGGCCCACCGAGGCCAGTCCGATCAGCTGGTTGGCCAGCCCGGCCTGCGAGGCCGAGCCGATCAGCAACGCACCGGTGGCGTACTGGCGCACGGACTCCACCTCGGCCTCGGTCGGCGGGACGAGGCCCAGCCTGCCGAGTTCGTAGCGCGTCTCCAACAGTGCCGCGGCGGTGACGTCGCTGGCGGTGTCGGCGTCCACCTGCACCGTCGCCGCACCGTCGGTGAACTCGAACCCGGAGTGTGCACCGTAGGTGTAGCCCTTGTCCTCGCGGATGTTCTCGACCAGTCGCGAGGAGAAGTACCCACCGAACGTCAGGTTCGCCAGCTGCAACGCCGGATACCGCTCGTGCGTGCGCGGCAGTCCCTGCGCCGACAGCCGGATCTGCGACTGCACCGCACCCGCGCGCGGGACGAGCAGCACGTCGCCGCCCTCCAGCGCAGGCAGCGGTGGCAGCTCGGTGGCCGCGACGTCGGACCGCCAGTCGCCGAGCGCCTTCTCCACCTCGGCCAGCGCTGACTGCGGGTCGATGTCACCGACGAGAACCAGCACCGACCCACGGGGCAGCACGGCGGCCGGGTGCAGCGCGCGGACCGCCTCCGGCGTGACGCGTTCGACGTCCTCGGGCAGCGGGACCTCACGCGTGTACGGGTGATCGCCGTAGCGGTGTTTCTGCAGTGCCTCGCGCGCGATCACACGCGGCTGCGTCCGCGCGACGGCCAGGCGCTCCACGAGACGTGCCGCCTCGCGCTGCACCTCGTGGTCGGCGTAGGTCGCCTCGGTCAGCAGGTCGGCCAGCACGTCGAGCAACGTCGGCAGGCCGCTGGCGAGCGAGCTCGCCGACACCGACAGGTGTTCCGGGTCGACGGCCGTGCCGAGGTCGCCGCCGATGAGGGCCAGGTCGGTGTCGATCGCCACCCGGTCCCGCCTCCGGGTGCCGGTGGTGATCGTGTCGGCCAGCACCTCCGCGGTGGCGGTGTGCATGCCGTCGGCGACGGCGCTGCCGAACGGGATGGTCATGCGCAGCTCGACCATGGGGGCACCGGGCTTGCGTACCGCGAGCACACGCAGCCCGCTCGCCAGCACCGTGTCGACGTGCTCGGGCTCGTCGGCGGCGCGCTGCTGTCCGAGCGGAGGAAGCTCGCGCGGACCGGCAGGCGTGCGGCCGATCTCCTCCGCGGTCCGGTGGTTGTTCGACTGCGCCGAGTGGGGCGAGTGGGACACGGTCACTGGGCACCTCCCTGCGCGGGCTCGACGAGAAGGACGGCACGCGAATCGGGCCGTAGGTTCTTGGCCGCCTGCGACACCTGCTCGGCCGATACGGCTGCGATGCGGTCGGCGGCACCGTGCAGCAACGACGGATCGCCGTAGAGCAGTTCGAACGATCCGAGCCCCAGCGTGCGGTTGACCAGCCGGTCGTGCTCCGAGTGCAGCATCGCGCTCCACCGGGCGGTCACCCTCGCGAGCTCGTCGCTGGTGGGCGGCTGCGCGGCGAGCGATTCGAGCTCCTCGTCGACGGCTCCGAGAATGCGGTCGACGCCCACGTCGGGCGTGTGCATCGCGGTGATCGAGAAGGTGTCGGGGTCGCGGGCCTCGAACGGCCCGAACAGTCCGGCACCGGCGTTGATGTCGGTGACGAGCGGTTCGCCGTGCACGAGCCGCTGCTGCAGCCGCGCGCCGTCACCGTCGACGAGGACGCTGGCCAGCACCAGGTGCGCCAGGTAGGCGTCGAGCTCGCCGATCGGGTCGGGCATGCGGTATCCGACGGCGAGCGCGGGCAGCGGGGCGTGCGGGTCGACGTGCGTGTCGCGCAGTTCGCGCGTCGGACGCGGTTCGGCGAACGAGGGCCGCTCCGGACGCGGGCGCGCGGGTACGTCGCCGAAGTGCTTCTCGATCAGCTCGCGCGCATGGTCGACCTCGATGTCCCCTGCCACGGTCAGCACCGCGTTGGCGGGCGCGTAGTAGGTGTCGAAGAAGGCCGCGCAGTCGTCCAGCGTGGCCTGTTCGAGGTCGGTGAAGTCGCCGTAGCCGTTGTGGGCGTTGGGGAACGTGTCGTACAGGACCGGCGGCAGGAGGATCCACGGGAACCCGCCGTAGGGCCGGTTCAGCACGTTGAGCCGGATCTCCTCCTTGACCACGTCGATCTGGTTGGCGAGGTTCTCCTGGGTCAGCTTCGGCGCGCGCATGCGGTCGGCCTCGAGGAACAGCGCGCGCTCGAGCGCGGCCGACGGCAGCACCTCGAAGTAGTCGGTGTAGTCCGGATGCGTCGACCCGTTGAACGAGCCACCACTGCCCTGGACGTGCCGGAAGTGCGCCAGCTTCTCGAGGCTCTCGCTGCCCTGGAACATCAGATGCTCGAACAGGTGCGCAAAGCCCGTGCGGCCTTCGGGTTCGGAACGGAATCCCACGTCGTAGTGCACGCTCACGCCGACGACCGGTGCACTCCGGTCGGGCGCGAGCACCACCCGCAGGCCGTTGTCCAGGGTCAGTCTGTGGAGAACGGGTTCGGCCATGCAAGCCACCCTACGGGAGTGGCTGTGTTCGGCACGGCCCCTTCGCCGGTTCGCCTCGTGTCCTCGTTTCCTCGTGTCCGATCCCACCGGACGCGAACCGGCCCGGCGGCACGGGGCCGCCGGGCCGGTTCGCGGGAGCGCCGGGGTCAGTCGGGCAGCTGGGCCGCGCGCTGCAGCTCCGGTCCGAGGTTCTCGCGGCGGATCCGCTGGTCGATGTAGATCAGCGCGGTCACGGCCGAGGCGAACGGCACCGTGATGGTCTGTGCGATGCCGTAGCCGATCTCGCTCATCAGCTGCTGGCCGGTGGACATCTCACCGCTGACGGGCAGCGACATCGACACCGGCAACTGGATCACGAAGCTGATGACCGTCGTGATGAGCAGCGCGACGAGCAGATACCCGAACACGCGCCACCACGACCCGCTGACCAGGTTGAACGAGCGTTTCATGGCCGAGCCGACGGTTCCGCGTTCCAGCACCAGCGCGGGAGTGGCCAACGCGAGGAACACGTACGCGGCGATCCCGGGGATGATCAGCAGGAACGTGCCGATCATGGTGATGATCGTGACGACGATCGTCAGGCCGAGCAGCGCGGGCAGGCGCGGCTTGAAGTCGGCCCACGCCTCGGCGAACGTGATGGCCTTGCCGAGCACGGCTCGTCCGACGACGACCATCAGCAGTCCGGTGATGAGCGTCTGGGTCAACAGCGTCACCAGCAGCAGCACCCCGTTGGCAGGCAACGTGTCGAACAGCTGCTGACGCGCCTGTTCCAGCTGCTGCTCCTGCGTGGCGTTCGGGTCGATCATCCGCACGTCGGGAAGGACGTACAGGTCGGCCAGGAACATCAGCAGCGCACCGATGAACGCCACCACCGCCGACGTGCCGAACACCACGCCCGCGTGTCTGCGCATGGTGGCGAACGCACCCTCGAGGATCTCGCCGAGCCGCAGCGGACGCAGCGGGATCACGCCGGGTTGGTCGCCCTGGAAACCTCCGCCCTGCGACGGATAGCGCGGCAGGTCGGCACCGCCGCCGGGCATTCCGCTGGAATCGCTCATGTCCGAATCCTGCCATCCTCATGACCCGCGAACCCGGTCGGGCGCGCGGGTGATCGCTATGCTCACCGCGCACACGATCGCTGCTGGGGGAGCCACGCCACATGACCCGACCTCCGTACGGGCCCGGACCGTTCGGCCCACAGGGCCCGTACGGACATGGTGCGCCCGGGCCGGGACCGCCCGCAGGGCAACCATCACCGCCGCCGTGGGGCGGGCCGCCGATGGGTTCGATGGGTCCGATGGGTCCGCCTCCACGGGGACCGCGGTCGAACGCGCCCGCCGTGGCCGCCGTCCTCGGCGGGGTCGGGGTGGTGGCGCTCGTCGTGGTGCTGCTGGTGACGCTCACCGGCGGCGATCCGGAACCCACCGCGGACCGGGGCGGCGCGCCGGCTCCGCCCTCCCCGACCTCCTCGACCTCGGCACCGTCGACCACGCCGCTCACCTCGTCGCCGTCGGAGACCACCGAGACGAGTGCGACCGTCGATCCGAGCATCGTCACGTTCACCGAGGAGTCGGACGGAGCCGACGCGCCGCGCTCCGGTGGCCGGAAGGTGTACGAGCTGGGTGACCACCCGCTGTTCCAGGACACCGAGGGCGGGCTGACGGCCGTGGAGTGCTCGCTTCCGGCGTGGCGCAGCGACCCGGCGGCCGCGGAGGCGTTCTTCACCGCGGCCACGGACTGCCTGAACACCACGTGGGGCGCGCTGCTGCGCTCCTACGGGCTCCCCTTCGAGGAGCCCACGCTGCACTTTCCCGACGGGAGGTCCTACGAGACCACCTCGTGCGGCACGCAGGAGGTGAGCATGGCCAAGGCGGCGCTGTACTGCGCCAACAACCTCTACCTGCCGTACGCGGGCATGCAGGCCGACCGGTACGGCGACCAGGCGGGCGTCTACCTCGCCGTCCTCGCGCACGAGTACGGCCACCACGTGCAGTACCTGGCCGGCATCTACGAGACCGCGTGGAAGCGAATGCAGGAGGCCGGCGGCCAGGGCACGACGGGAGCCGACGAGGTCTCGCGCAGGCTGGAGCTGCAGGCCCAGTGCTTCTCCGGCATGTTCATGGGTTCGCACACCGGACGCAGCGGGTCGAACGGCGTGAACCAGACGATGCTCGACCAGGCCTGGTACGACCAGGAGGTGCGCGGCGACGACACCTCGGGGACCACCGACCACGGTTCCAACGCCCACTACGCGTCGTGGTGGCAGCAGGGCAGCCGCGACAACCGCCTCTACCAGTGCAACACGTGGCTGGCCGACGCAGCCGACGTTTCGTGAGGTCGGCCCCGTCCGGGCCGGCCGCTATGCTGAGCGGACCCCAGCAGCGAGGTTCGCAGGCGACATGACCGAATCCCCTCAGGACCGCGGCTCCGGTGGCTCCGGAAACTCCGCAGACTCCGCAGACTCCGGTGAGCGCGGTGACGCGGCGCGGCGGCGCGCCGGCACGTCCGTGACGATCTTCGCGTTGGCGGGGATCGTGCTGATCGGCCTCGCGAGCGTGCTCGTGGTGAACCTCGTGACCACGCCCGCGCCGGAGGGCGGGGCGTCGTCGGGTGGCGGTACGCCCCGGGCCGCACAGTCCACCGAGGCCGTGTCCTCGGACATCAAGGCGATCGGCGACCGGCCGATGATGAAGGACCCGGACGCCGGGTTGCAGGCCGTGCCGTGCTCGTTACCCCCGTGGCAGAACAACCCCGAGGGCGCGCGGTTGTTCTTCACCGCGGCCACGGACTGCCTCAACCGCACGTGGGAGCCGTTCCTGCGCCAGTACGACCTGCCGTTCCGCGAGCCGACGCTGCACTTCCCCGACGGGCAGGCGTTCCGCACGCCGTGCGGGAACATCCGGGTGGACGTGACCACCGCGGCCTACTACTGCAACGACAACCTGTACGTGCCGTTCTCCGGCCTGCAGACCGACTACTACGGCGACCAGCCCGGCATCTACCTGGCCGTCATCGCCCACGAGTACGGCCACCACGTGCAGGAGGTCGCGGGAATCATGGATGCGGTGTGGGCCCACATCAACGCGGTCGGCGAGAGCACCGACGAGGGCCAGGACCTGTCCCGCCGCAGGGAACTGCAGGCCCAGTGCTTCTCCGGCATGTTCATGGGTGCGCAGACCGGGCGCAGCGGCGAACGCGGCGTCACACAGCAGATGTTCGACACCGCCTGGTACGACCAGGACACGCGGGGGGACGACACGTCCGGAAACAGCGACCACGGTTCCAACGCCAACTACGCGCAGTGGTGGCGCTCGGGCGCCGAGTCGAACCGCATCGTCGACTGCGACACCTTCTCGGCGCAACCCTCGGCGGTCTCCTGACCGCCACCGGCCGATCACACAGCGAGTCGCGGGCCTCGGACCACGAGGAACGAGTAGACCCCGCCCGCGGCACAGCTCAGCACCAGCAGTGCCATCCCGAGCGGCCTGCCGAGGTCGGCCATCCCCGCATGCGTGGCGGCGAGCTGCACCGACAGCGGACCGTCCGGCAGTTCCTCGGGCACGGCGATCTGGACCAGCTCGTCCTTGTCGTGCCCGCACCCGCTCAGCGTGCCTTCGTGGGTGGCACCGTCGGCCTGGAACCGCACGGTCTCCTGGGCGTCCGGGTTGGTGCAGTCGGCGGGAGCGGTCACGGTCGCCTGCACGGTGCGCTCGGCGGTCCCGCTCGACGTGGCGAACAGCGACGGGCCCAACAGCCACGCCAGCACCGTGATCAGGATGCCGACCACGGCAGCCACGCCGATCGCCCGCCATCCAACCACGACCGCACGTCTGCCCGATTCCGCTTCTCGCCGCACGGCCTCAATCGTGCCAGGTCTGCGCGCACCGGCCCAGGACACGAGGGGCCGCCAACATCACAGTGCGGCCTCGGTCCAGGTCAGGGTCGGTCACCGAGCTCGGCCGGTACGGCTCAGTCTTCCTCGTCGTCGGGCCGTGCGGTGTGCCGGACGTACAGCAGCCGGTCGCCGGGTTCGAGCGCGTCGGCCTCGGGCGCATCCACCCGATAGAGCTGCCCCGCACGGACGAGGCCGAGCACGGTGTCGGGCAGATGCCGCGGCGAACCGCCCTCCTCCGCGGGGGTGACCGGGCGTTCGGCGATCGCCAGCCCGGTCTCCGGGGTGAGCAGGTCCTCCACCATGTCGACGACCAGCGGCGTCCTGGTCGCCATGCCGAGCAGCCTGCCCGCCGTCTCGCTCGAGACCACCACCTGGTCGGCTCCGGACTGCTTCAGCAGATGCACGTTCTCGGCCTCCCGCACCGAGGCGAGAATGCTGGCCTTCGGCGCCAGCTCCCGCGCGGTGAGCGTGACCAGCACGGCGGTGTCGTCCCGGTTCGGCGCGATCACCACCGACTTGGCGCGCTGCACGCCCGCGACCCGCAGCACGTCGGCACGCGTGGCGCTGCCGTGCACGGTGATCAGGCCGAGCGCGCTGGCGGCGTCGAGTGCCTGCTGGTCGGTGTCGACGACCACGACCTGGTTCGGCTCGACGTCCTGCTCGGCCATCAGGGCGTTGATCGCCGAGCGGCCCTTGGTGCCGAATCCGACGACCACCACATGGTCCCGCACCTTGTTCCTCCACTTCTGGATACGCAGTGCCTGCCGCGAACGCTCGGTCAGCACCTCCAGTGTGGTACCGACGAGCACGATCAGGAACGCTACTCGCAGCGGCGTGATAACGACGATGTTCACCAGTCGCGCGGTGTCGGTGACCGGCGCGATGTCGCCGTAGCCGGTCGTCGACAGCGACACGGTCGCGTAGTAGACGGCGTCGAGGAACGAGATCCCGTCGCCGCGCGAATCGGTGTAACCGTCGCGGCCGATGTACACGATGAACACGGCCGCGAACAGGAAGAACAGAGCGCCCAGGATGCGCCGGATGATGGCCCGCAGGGGGCTGATCTTCGATTCCGGCATGCGGAGGACCCCGACGAGCGCGTGGCCGGGTTGGTCCGCCAATGGCCGCTGCCGGAGCAGTCCCTTGATCACGCTGGGGAACCCTAGTCGCTCGATTCCACCGATCGCAGCAACGCCCGCAGACCCGCGGCGTCGAGCAGGTCGACGGGTCGGGCCGTGTGGTCGTGGCGCACGTAGTGGAACGCCGCCCGCACCTTCTCCAACGGCGCCCCGGTGAGCCCCGCCCACGCCAGGCGGTACGCCGCGAGCTGCACCGACAGCGACGTCATCGCACCGTCGTCCGGGACCGCGCCGGTCTTCCAGTCGACGACCGTCCACCCACCGTCCGGCTCGGCGAACACGGCGTCCATGCGGCCCCGCACGGTAATGCCGTCGATCACGGTGGAGAACGGCACCTCCACGTCGTAGGGCGTGCGGTGGGCCCATTCGCTGCGTTCGAACGCCTCCTGCAGCGCCTCCAACTCGGCGTCCGGCGCCTCGCCGACGTCGGCGGCTCCGGGCAGCTCGTCGATCTCGAACAGCCGCTCGCCCGCGAACCGCCGTTCGAGCCAGCCGTGGAACGCCGTGCCGCGCCGGGCGTAGGCGTTCGGCGGGAACGGCAACGGCCTGCGCAGTCGCCGCGCCAACTCGGCCGGGCGGCCGGCGAGTTCCACCAGCTGGCTCACCGACAGCTGCCCGGGCAGTGGAATGTCCTCGGTGCGCCCCGACGCGCGCTCGCGTTCGGCCAGCAGTACGTCGGTGTCGGCGATCCAGCCCTCGGGATCGTCGTCGACATGCTCGCCGTCCTGTTCCCCTGTGGAGCCGTCCGACCCGGCGGTGAGCGGCAGGGCGAGCTGGTCGCCCGACGGCCCGGAACGATCGGATTCGGCAGGCTCGGCGGGTTTCGCGAGTTCGGCGAGCACGGCTGCGGCACCGGCGTCGACCGCCTCGCGGCGCGACCCGAGCGGGTCGGCCGGCCACGACACGGGTTCGACGGCCTCCCCGACGAGCGGGTTCTCGCTGCCCTCCTCCGGCGGCTCAGCCCATGCCGTCACCGTGCCGATCGCCGCACCGCCGTCCGTGCCGGTCGCTCCCTCGCCGGCAGCGTCACCGTCCGCACCGCCGACCGTCTCGACGACCTCGGTGAAGAAGTCCGACGGCCCCTTGGGCTTCGCGCCGCTCTCGCCCCACCAGTGCGCCGACACGAGCAGATGCCGTTCGCTGCGGGTCAGCGCGACGTAGCAGAGCCTGCGTTCCTCCTCGGCGTGCCGCTCGGCGAACGCCGCCTCGTGTTCCTTGCAGGCCTCGAGGATCTCCTTGCGGTTCTCGTCGCCGTGCAGGCGCAGTTCCGGCAGGTCCGCGCTGTCGCCGCGCAGCGCGGCGGGCAGATCGGTGACCGTCTTCAGCCACGACGACGTCCGCCGATCCCCCGGGAACACCCCCTTGACCAGATGGGGAACGGCGACGACCTGCCACTCGAGGCCCTTCGCCGAGTGCACGGTCAGCACCTGCACCCGGTCGGCGGCGACCTCGACCTCGCCGGGAGGAAGGCCGTCCTCGGCGTGCTCGGCGGTGGCCAGGTAGTCGACGAACGACAGCAGGGTGCCCGTGGGCGAGTTCTCCGCGTACTCGGTGACGACGTCGGCGAACGCGTCGAGATGCGCGCGGCCCGCTCCGCCCGGCCTCGCCATCGCCTCGACGTCGAGCAGCAGCGTGCGTTCGACGTCGGCCACCAGTTCGGGCAGCGGCTGGTCGAGCCGTCCCCGCAACGCGCCCAGTTCCTTGGCGAGGCGGGTGATCCGCGCGTAGCCCTCCTCGGAGTAGCGCGAGGCATCGCCCGGGTCGTCGAGGGCGTCGATGAGGCCGGCCTGTTCGGCCCGTTCGGCGACGATCTCGTCGGCGTCGGCGGACAGTTCGCCCGCACGCCGCCACAACGCGCCGAGGTCCGCGGCCGCGAGCCGCCACCGCGCTCCGGTCAGCAGCCGGGCCGCCGCCGTACCGGACAGCGGTTCGGCCAGCACGCGCAGCGTGGCGACGAGGTCGGCGACCTCGGGTTCCTCCAGGAGGCCGCCCAGTCCGACGACCTCGACCGGCAGGCCCCGGGCGCGCAGCTCGGCCGCGATCGGCGCCATGTCCGCCCTGCGCCGCACGAGCACCGCCGCGGTGGGCGGAGTGCCGTGCTCGTCCCGTTCGGCGTACCAGACGGCGGCCAGTTCGTCGGCCAGCCAGGCGCGTTCGCCGCGCACGTCGGGCAACAGTCCACAACGGACGTCGGCGGTCGGGGCGCCGTCCCTGGCCCGCAGTTGTTGCACGCCGAGTCCGCCTGCGCGCAACGGTTCGGCGACCGTGTTCGCGAGGGTCAGCACCTCGGGCGGATTCCGGAAGCTCGTGAGCATGCCGTACTCACGAGCCGGTTCCCGCTCGCCTGTGCCGGGGTTCGCGCGGGGAAAGTCGGTGGTGAAGCGGGGAAGGTTCGCCGCGCTCGCACCGCGCCAGCCGTAGATCGCCTGCGCCGGGTCGCCCACGGCCGTGACCGGTAGCGGCGCCGATTCCGTGCCGCCGAACAACGACCGCAGCAGCACCCGTTGTGCGTGGCCGGTGTCCTGGTACTCGTCGAGCAGGACGGCCCCGTACCGTTCCCGCTCCCCCGCGACCACCTCGGGATGCCCCTCGGCCAGCTGCGCGGCCAGCGACATCTGGTCGGCGAAGTCGAGCGCCCCCTCGGCACGTTTGCGCTGTTCGTAGGCCTCGACCAGCGGCAGCAGCGCCAGCCGGAACCGCTGGCGCTGCACGATGTCGGCCAGGTCGACCGGCAGGTTCGCCCGTTGTCCCTTGGCACGCGGGGCGTTCTCGACGAGGCCGCACAGCCACTCGGTGTACTCGCGGAGACGGGCCGGATCGACGAGGTGTTCGCCGAGTTCGCCGGCCAGCCCGAGCAGCTGTTGGGTGACCGTCGGGGGTACGAGGTCGGTGTCGAGGTCGTGGTCCCACGTGGCCACGACCCGGTGCGCGAGCTGCCACGACGCCGTCTCCGACAGCATCCGTGCACCGGGTTGCACCGGCAGGCGCAACCCGTGTTCGCCGAGCAGCCGCCCGGCGTAGGCGTGATAGGTCAGCACGGTCGGTTCGCCCGCGAGCACCGCCGCACGCCGGGACCCGCCCGGGTCGATCCGGTCCAGCAGGTTCGACCCGGCCAGCACACGCAGTCGCGCGCGCACGCGGTCGGCCAGCTGACGCGCCGCCTTGCGCGTGAACGTCAGGCCCAGCACGCGTTCCGGGGTCACGAGACCGTTGGCCACCAGCCACACCACGCGTGCCGCCATCGTCTCGGTCTTGCCCGCGCCCGCACCGGCCACGACGAGCGACGGTTCGGCGGGCGCGGCGATCACCGCGGCCTGTTCCTCGGTCGGCGTGGGCAGCCCGAGTGCCTGCGCGACCTCGGCGGGACTCACCAACTGCGTCACGGCCCCGTCACCTGCCTGCCCTCCGGACGGGCCGGGCACGACGACCGCGCGGGGCAGCGGTCGCAGTCGGCGTTCTCCTTCGCCTCGTACGCCGGCCCCGCGGTGGCCTTGGCCGCGTCGCGGACGAGCCGCAGCCAGTGCACCTGACCGTCGTCGTCGAGCGGCGGCTGCTCGCGCTGCCCCGCCCCCGTCTTCGCGTGCGACTTCGCCACGTACACCAGTCGCGCTCCGCCGGGTTGGCGCGCCTGCCCCGCGCCGTCCGACTTCGCCAGGTGCTGTTCGAACGCGCCGAGCAGAACGGCGAGCTGGTAGGCGGCCAACTGTGGATGCTGTTCGGCGTCCTTGGCGCTGACCGGCGACTTGCTCGTCTTGAGGTCGACCACCACGGGCCTGCCCTGACCGTCGACCTCCAATCGGTCGACCCGACCCGTCAGCGTGACCCGCAGCTCCCCGCCGGGTGTTTCTCCCGTGGCGTTTCCGGTCTCCTCGGACGTCTCGTCGTCCGGATCGGCGAGCGGGAGTTCGACGGCCATCTCCTGTTCGACCGCGAGCTGGGTCAGTTCGTGCCTGCTCTGCCGCAGCCAGGTCAGGAAGTTCTGCACCATCTGCTCGACGCGGTTGCGTTCCCTGCGCGAGAACCACGGAGCGCCCGCGTCGACCTTCGCCCACGCACGGTCCAGTTCGGACCTGATCTCGTCGGTCTCGGCCCCGGCGGCCGCCGCCTGGGCGAGTGCGTGCACGAGCGTTCCCGTCACCGCGGCCAACTGCGAGGGATCGGCGCCACCGTGGCGTTCGATCAGCCACCGCAGCGGACACTTCGCGAGTATCTCCACTGTGGACGGCGACACCCGCACCGGATCACCGGGCTTGCGCAGCGGTTCGGTGGTGCTCGGGTCGTGGATTCCGTACCACTGATCGGGGTGCGCACCCGGAACGCCCGCGCGGGCCAACCGCGCGAGCTGGGTCGTGGCCCTGCGCCTGCGGTCCGGGTCCTCGGCAAGGTCGCAGACCACCGAGCGCAGTTCGCCGACCAGCTCGGACAGCACGAGCGAGCGCTCCCGCGGGTAGATCCGCACGTCGGGTCCCGCATCGGCGGCGTCATCGCCGTGGGTCAGCAGCTCCTCGACGAACCGCGAGGGCTGTTCGTCCTCCCCCTGCACCGCCGTGACGAGCAGCGTCGAGCGTGCCCTGCTGGCGGCCACATAGAACAGCCTGCGCTCCTCGGCCAGCAACGGCGCGGTGATCGACACGGTGTCGTCGTCCACTCCGGACAGCAGGTCGACGAGTCGCTCCACACCGAGCAGCGTGCCGCGCGGCCGCAGGTCCGGCCAGCTGCCCTCCTGGGCACCCGCGACGGCCACGACCGTCCACTCCCGACCGGCGGCGGCGTGCGCGGTCAGGAGCGAGACGCCACCCCCGCGTGCGGCGACCGGCGCCAGGCTGTCGCCCGCGATGTGCTGCGACGTCAGGTACTCGGCGAATCCGCCCACGCTCGCCTTCGGCAGCCTGTCGACATAGCGACCGGCTGCGTCGAACAGTGCCACCACGGCGTCGAGGTCGCGGTCGGCCTGCCCGGCGAGCGAACCACCGCGTTCGATCTGGCGCAGCAGCCGTTTCTCCAGTCCACTGGCCTGCCACACGCGCCACAGCACGTTCTCCACGTCGAGGCCGCTCGCGGCCGCCTCGCGCGCGGTGGTGAGCAGTCCGCCGACCCTGCGGACGGGCCGGGCCTCCACATCGGCGAGCCCCGAGAGCAGATCGCCGTCGCGCAACGCCTCGACGAGCAGTTCGTCACTCGAGCGTTCCCCACCGGCGGCCAGTTCGAGCCTGCGCAGGCCGCGCCGGAGCCTGCGCAGCGCCAGCGGATCCGCACCACCGAGCGGCGAGGACAGCAACATCTCGGCGAGGTCGGCGTCGAGCGCATCCGGTTCGGCGGCCAGGCGCAGCACCGCCAGCAGCGGCCGCACCCCTGGCTGACGCGCCAGCGGCACCTCCTCGGCTGCCGAGGCGATGGGCACGCCCGCCGCGGCGAGAGCGCGCTGCAACACCGGCATCGACCGGGTCGGCGAGCGCACGAGGACCGCCATCTCCTCCCACGGAACCTCGTCGAGCAGGTGGGCACGGCGCAGCCGGTCGGCGATCCAGGACGCCTCCGCCGCCGGGGTCGGGAACAGCCTCGGGTGCACCGCCCCACCACTCACGGCGGGCGCGGTGTCGCGGAAACGTGACGAGCCCGCGAATCCGCGCGCGACGCGCCCGACGGCATCGTGCACGGCGCTCGCCATGCGGTGCGTGCGCGTCAACGTGATGGTCTCCCCGCCGTCGGCCTCGGCCAGCAGGGTCGGGTCGGCACCGCGGAAGGAGAACACGGACTGGTCCGGATCACCCGCCAGCACGAAGTCGTCTGCGGTGCCGCCGAGCAGCCGCACCAGGCGCATCTGCAACGGGTCGAGGTGCTGGGCGTCGTCGACGAGCAGATGGCGGACGCGTTGCTGTTCGCGTTGCAGCAGATCCGGGTCGCCCTCCAACTCGACGAGCGCGCTGGACACGAGTTCGGCCGCGTCGAGCGCGGGCGCGCCGGGGGTGCCGAGCGCGTTGCCTCCCGAGCCGTGCAGGAGCGTGACCTCTTCGTACTGCCGCCAGAACCGTCCGGCCGCGACCCATTCCTCACGGCCCTCGTGTCTGCCCAGTTTGATCAGGTCCTCCGGGCCGAGTCCGCGTTCGGCCGCCCGCAGGATGAGATCGCGCAGTTCCTCGGCGAACCCGGCGACGCCGAGCGCGGGCCGGAGTCGTTCCGGCCAGTCGGGAGCGCCGCGGTCGAGGTCGCCCGCGAGCAGTTCGCGCACCACGACGTCCTGCTCGGGCCCGGACAGCAGACGGGGTTCGGGCTGCCCGGTGAGGTTGGCCTGCAGGCGCAGCACCGCGAACGCGTAGGAGTGCACGGTCCGCACCACCGGTTCCCGGACCGTGCGGTTCACGTCGGCGTCAGTGGACTCGGCAGAGTCGGTGGACTCGGCTGCGTTGGCAGAGTCGGACGGCTCGGCGATCCGGCGGGTGATGTCCCGGCGCACCGCACTCGCCGCGCGCCGGGAGGCCGTGAGGACCAGGAGGTTCTCGGGATCGGCTCCGCCGCGGATGCGCTCGGCGGCGAGGGTCGACAACAGCGTCGTCTTGCCGGTGCCGGGACCGCCGAGCACGCGAACGAATCCGCGCGGCGCGGCGATCAGTTCCGCGGCTTCCGGCTCCCAGACACGCGTGGGCGCGGCGGGCGCGGATGTCCGCACCAGCCGGGCGTTCAGACCGCTTCTGCCGCTCACGCTCCGATGGAACCACGTCCCCCCGACACGCCTGCGAGCACGGCCCCGCGAGTACCCGAAGGCGGCGAGTCCGGCGAGCGGCGGAGTCGCGGCCGCCTACGCTCGGTCGCCATGGACGAGGCGATGCACGAACGGATTCGCGACGTCGTGGCGAGCATCCCGCGCGGCACGGTGGCCACGTACGGAGACGTCGCAGCCGTCGCGGGGGCCTCGACCCCGCGCCTCGTCGGGCGGGTGCTGTCGGAGGACGGCGCCGATCTGCCCTGGCATCGCGTGCTCCGGGCGAGCGGTGTCCCGGCTCCGCATCTGGTGCATCGCCAACTCGAGCTCCTGCGCGCCGAGGGCGTTCTCGCCGACGGGCAGAGGATCGACCTCGGGACCTACCGCTGGCAGCCGGGCCGACCCGACCTCACGTGACACAGGCGACTCCGCGCGACCCCTGTTCACCCGTCCCGGCATTCGGTTAGCCTTGCCTAATGACCGTGGTGCGGGAGACGCAGGTTCAGGAGCTCGGGGTTCGCTCGTCCCGGGAGCGCGCGCAGGAATCGCGCGGGGCCGACAACGGGCGGGAACCGCGGCTCGCGTATCGCAGGCTGACGGTCGCCGCGGTCCGGCCGCTCACGCCCCACCTGGTGCGCGTCACGTTCACCGGTGACGACCTGCGCGGGTTCACCCCGTGCGCACCCGATCAGTACGTGAAGGTCTTCTTCCCGCACGCGGGGCGCACACGTCCGGAGATGCCGCCGCCCGTCGACGGCGACGTCCTGTCCTGGTACCGCACCTACCTGGCCATGCCCGACGACGTCCGTCCCCCGATGCGCACCTACACCGTCCGCGTGTTCCGCCCGGACGCCGGAGAGCTGGACATCGACTTCGTGCTGCACCCCGACGGCGGGCCCGCCTCGACGTGGGCCACCCGCGCCGTGCCGGGTGCCGAGGTCGCACTCATGGGGCCGCACGGCATCTACGCCGTCCCCGAGCACGCGACGTGGCAGCTGCTGGTGGGCGACGAGTCGGCGATTCCCGCGATCGCCGCGATCCTCGAACACCTCCCCGCCTCCACCTGTGCCCGCGTGTTCATCGAGGTCGGCGATCCGCATGATCGCCTCGACCTGCGGTGCGCCGCAGGCGACGTCGACGTCCGGTGGGTCACGCGCCGCGGCGGCCACGGCGAGGCGGTACTGGACGAGGTCCGTGCCGCCACGCTCCCGGACGGCACGCCGTACGCATGGCTCGCGGGCGAGGCCGACATGGTCAAGTTCGCCCGCCGCCACCTCGTGCGCGAACGCGGCGTCGACAAGCGCGCCATCTCGTTCACCGGCTACTGGCGCAGGGGCCGCTCGGAGGAAGAGGTCGGCAGGGAGAGCCTCGCCGAGTCGGCGGCGACGAGCTGAGTGCGCCGCGGCGCTACCCGGGGTTTTTCTTGTTCGAAGCGCGCGTTCACCACGCCCACGATCGCTCAGCTCCGCCCGGCTGCCCAGCCTGGCCCGACTGCCTAGCCTAGCGCTGCCCGGTTGCCCAGCCTAGCCCGGCTGTTCAGCCTCTCCCGAGTTCGGCGGCCAGCAGTTTCACGAGGGCACCGAGTCGCTGCCGTTCCGGCTGGACGACCCGCACCCCGGCTTCGACCAGTGGTGCCGCGGTCACGGGTCCGACGCACGCGCACAGCACGTCGTCGCCCAGTTTCTGCAGCAACGGTTCGGCGCGGCCGTCGTCGCGGGCCAGGCGCAGCAGGTTCGCGGTCGCCGGGGCACTCGTGAAGGCCAGCGCGTCGACCTCCCCGTCGATCACGCCGTCGACGAGGCGACGTGCCGGGCCCAGGTCGGAGGGCCACTGCCAGCGGTACGGCTGCACCTCGACGACCGACGCCCCCGCGGCCCGCAGCGGATCGGTGAACTCCGGCAGCGCCTGTCCGTGCAGCTGCACCGCGACCCGTTTCCCCTCGACGCCCTGGTCGAGCACGTGGGAGAACAGTTCGCGGTTGCTCTCCTCCGGCGACGACCATTCCTCGGCCAACCCGCGCCCGCGCACCGCCCCGGTCGCCTTGGGCCCGCGGACGAACAGGCGGGCCTCGGCCAACGTCTCGAGCAGCGCCTCGGAGACGCCCCAGTCGTCGGCGGCCGCGGCCCAACCGCGGAACCCGGCGCCGGTGGTGATCGCGACCAGGTCGACGCCGCGGTCGATCACCTCGTCGGTGGCCGCACGCAGCCGGTCGTCGTCGGCCAGGGGCACGATGTGCAACGTCGGCCCGTGCCACACCGTCGCGCCCCGCCGTTCGAGCGCGTCGATGAACTCGCCGGAGCGCCGTTCCGCCGTGATGCCGATGGTGACGCCGTCGAGCTCTGCCATGCACCCTCGCTCTCGCCAGCTGTCCGCGAACGGCCACGATAACCGCTCCAGCCGTAGCAGGTGCCCACCGACGGCCCCCGCAGATGGCGGACATACGACGACGTCGCGGACCTCTTCGACGGCACGGCCGACCCCGAGTGGGCTCGCGACCGCGATCTGATCGATCAGACGGTGCGCAACCCGTGGCCAGACGAGTGAGAACCGTCCTCGACACGTGCGCACCGAGTCCGGCCGACGCTGCGCGGATCGTCACCGCGGCGGTCACACCGCCAGCCGTACCGTCCGGTCCCGACCCGCGCTCCGATCCCACCGCCCTGCCCTGGCTTCGGCGCATCGGCGCAGCACGAGGTCGGACGCCGCGGGGTGGGCGCCGAGCGGGGCGGACACGGCGTCGGCTCCCGCCTCCTCCAGCCGCTGCTGGAACAGTCCCGGCGCGAGCAGCCACGACGCCACGACGACCCGCCTGCCGTCGCGGCGCGCCTCGGCCACCGCGTCGGCCACACTCGGCGCGGCGGTCGCGGCGTACCCGATCCGCACCGGACCGCCCAGTCGCGCGCCCAGAGCCCGTGCCGCCGCCGACACCTCGTCGAGCGCTCGCGGATCGCTCGATCCCGCGGCGCCCAGCACCACGGCATCGCCGGTCCGGTACCCGGCCTGGCGCATCCGGTCGACGAGCACGTCGATCAGCTCCGGCGCCGGGCCGAACGCCGCGGTCATCGGGGTGCGCGGCAGCGCGCTGGCCGCGATCTGCGCCGGGATGTCGGCACGCACGTGGTATCCGGCGGCCAGGAACGCCGGCACGACGACGAGTTCCCCGACGCCGTCCCGCGCGGCCAGTCCGTCAAGGACGGTCGTGACGTCGGGTTCGCGGACGTCGGCGTAGGCGACCGTCACCGACTCGCCCCGTGCCCGCACCCGGTCGGCGAGCTCCTCGATCACCGCAGGCCCGGCGGGATCGCGCGTGCCGTGGGCGGCCAGCACGATCACGGCTCGTCCCCCACCGCGACGGCCAGCCGATAACCACGTTTGACGACCGTCTGCACCAGCTTTCCCTCCCCGAGCGAGGTGCGAAGCCTGCCGATCGCCGTCTCCACGGCGTGCTCCTCACCCCCGCCGGGCAGAGCCGCCGTCAGTTCCTTGCGCGACACGACGTGGCCCGGCCGATGAGCCAGCGCCCGTAGCACCGCCATCGGCGCGGGTGCGACCTCGCGCAGCTCGCCGTCGACGAGAGCGGCCTGGCCGCGCAGCTCGATCTGCCTGCCCGCCGCCGCGAGCCGGGGCGAGCGCGCCACCAACGTGTCCGCCACCTCGCGGGCCAGCGCACCGATCCGGGCCCGCCTCGGCTGAACGGTCGGAATGCCCACGGCGGCCAGCGGACCGGCCGTGATCGGGCCGACGCACGCCACCAGCACCCGCGTGCTCAGCGCGTCGACCAGACCCGCGTGCCGCCCGGTTCGCGAGGCCATCGCGAGCATGCTCGCCGCAGCGGGCGCGCTCGTGAACGGCATCGCGTCGATCGCACCGTCGAGCACGGCGTCGATGAGCCGGTCGAGCGGGCCCGGATCGGCGGGCCCGACCCACCGGTACACCGGGATCTCCACGACGTCGGCGCCCGCGGCGCGCAGCGAGTCCACGAAGTACGGAAGCGGTTCGCCGTGCAGCTGAACCGCGATCCGCAGTCCGTCCACACCGGAGTCGAGCAGGTACTGCAACAGTTCGGCGTTGCTCTCCGATGCGGGCGAGTACACCTCGGACAGTCCCGCGGCCCGCACCGCACCCTTCGCCTTCGGGCCACGGGTGAGCAGGTTCGCCCCGCCGAGCCGGTCGATCAGCTCGTCACCGATCCCCCAGCCCTCCGCCGCCTCGACCCACCCGCGGAACCCGATGCCCGTGGTCGCGACGACGACGTCCACCGGCTCGTCGAGCAAACGCCTCGTGGCCGCATACAACTCGGAGTCGTCGGCCAGCGGCACGATGCGGATCGCCGGTCCACAGCGCACCGTGGCGCCCTTGCGCACCAGTAACGCGCCGAGCTCGTCGGCCCGGCGTGCGGCGGTGATACCGACCGCGTAGCCCGCGAGCGGCAGGACCGCGGTCATCGCACCGCCACCTCGACCATGCCGTCCACGACCCGCACCGGATAGGTCTCGAGGCACACGGATTCGTCGTCGAGGCACCGTCCCGTGGCCAGGACGAAGTTCTGCTTGTAGACGGGCGAGGCCACGACGGGGACTCCGCCGACGTCACCGACGATGCCGCGCGAGAGCACCGCCGCGCCGGAGAACGGGTCGACGTTCGACAGCCCGTGGAACTCGTCGTCGCCGGTGCGGAAGATCGCCACCTGAACGCCCCCGGCGAGCAGTGCCGCCACCCCGAAGTTGCGGGGAACGCGCTCCTGCGGGCACACCGGGGTCCACCCGGCAAGCACCTCGCCGGTCTGTTCGCCGGTCTGTTCGCGCGGCAGTACGGTCATCGGTTCGCCACCTCCGGGACGCCCAGCATCACGGGCACGGGCTGCTCACGTTCGGTCCGGAAGGAGATCGTCGGGTCCGGCGTCTCCGGCGCGTTCACGAACGAGGTGAACCGCGCGAGCTTCTCCGGGTCCTCCAGCACACCCCGCCACTCGTCCCGGTAGGAGGCGACGTGCTCGGCCATGGCCGCCTCCAGCTCGGCGCAGATGCCGAGGCTGTCGTCGACCACCACGGCTCGCAGGTGGTCGAGCCCGCCCTCCAGCTCGTCCAGCCACGCGGCTGTGCGCTGCAGACGGTCGGCGGTGCGGATGTAGAACATCAGGAACCGGTCGATGATCCGGATGAGCTCGGTGGTGTCCACTCCGGACACGAGCAGGTCGGCGTGCCGGGGCACCGCGCCGCCGTTGCCGCCCACGTAGAGGTTCCAACCGTGCTCGGTGGCGATGATGCCGAAGTCCTTGCTCCGCGCCTCGGCGCATTCACGCTGACAGCCCGACACGCCGGACTTGAGCTTGTGCGGCGAACGCAGCCCGCGGTACCGCAGCTCGAGTTCGACGGCCAGGCCGACGCTGTCCTGCTGGCCGTACCGGCACCACGTGGTCCCCACGCACGACTTCACGGTGCGCAACGCCTTGCCGTAGGCGTGCCCCGACTCGAAGCCGGCGTCGACCAGCCGCCGCCAGATGCGCGGCAGCTGATCCACGGTGGCACCAAACAGGTCGATGCGCTGCCCACCGGTGATCTTCGTGTACAGACCGAACTCCTTGGCCACCTCGCCGAGCACGATCAGTTTGTCCGGCGTGATCTCGCCGCCCGGCACCCGCGGCACCACCGAGTACGTGCCGTTGCGCTGCATGTTGGCCAGGAACCGGTCGTTCGTGTCCTGCAACGTGGCCTGCTCGCCGGCCAGCACGTGCCCGTTGCCGATGCTCGCGAGGATCGAGGCGACCGCAGGTTTACAGACCGCGCAGCCGGTGCCCGTGCCGTGTTTGATGATCAGCTCGCTGAACGTCGTGACGCGCGTGGCCTGGACGATCTCGAACAGCTCGGCACGCGACTGCGGGAAGTGCTCGCACAGCGCCTTCGACTGCTCGACGCCGCACGCCGACAGCAGCTTGCCCAGCATCGGCACGCACGATCCGCACGACGTACCCGCACGAGTGCATCCCTTGATCGCGCCGACGCTGTCGCAGCCGTCCTCGACGATCGCGCTGTTGATGGCCCCCTTCGTCACGGCGTTGCAGGAGCAGATCTGGGCGTCGTCGGGCAGCGCCTCGACGCCCACCGCGCTGTCGCCTCCCCCGGCGGGGCCGATCAGCGCGGCCGGCTCGCCGGGCAGTTCGCTGCCGACGAGCGGGCGCAGGAGCGTGTACTCGCTCGCGTCGCCGACGAGCACGCCGCCGAGCAGCGTCCTCGCGTCGTCGGAGACCACCAGTTTCTTGTACGACCCGGCCACCGCATCGTTGACGACGACCTCCAGCGCCCCCTCGGTGGCCGCGTGGGCGTCCCCGAAGCTGGCGACGTCGACGCCCATCAACTTCAGTTTCGTCGAGGTGTCGGCACCCGGGAACGAGGCCGACGCGCCCAGCAGGGTCGCCGCTGTCACCTCGGCCATCGAGTAGCCGGGCGCGACCAGGCCGTACACGCGCCCCTCGAGCGCGGCGCACTCGCCGATGGCGAAGATGTCCGGATCGCTGGTGCGGCACGCGGCGTCGGTGAGCACCCCACCCTGCTCGCCGACCTCGAGGCCCGCCTCCCTGGCGAGCTCGTCGCGGGGACGCACACCCGCGGAGAAGACGAGCAGGTCGATGTCGAGTTCGGTGCCGTTGCCGAGCTTGGCCTGCAACCGGTCACCGTCGCGTTCGATCGACTCGGTCGACGTTCCCGTGTGGACCGTCACGTCGAGGTCGGTGACGAGCCGGTTCAGCAACGCCCCACCGCCGTCGTCGACCTGCAGCGGCATCAGCCGCGGTGCCATCTCGACCACGTGCGGCGACAGTCCCATGTCGCGCAACGCCTTCGCGGCCTCCAGTCCGAGCAGCCCACCGCCGACGACCGCGGCCGCGGGTCTGCCCCTGCCCGCGCGTGCCTCGTCGACGGCCGCGCGGATCGCGTCGAGGTCCTCGATCGTGCGGTAGACGAACACACCGGGCAGGTCCCGGCCCCGCACCGGAGGAACGAACGGCCGCGAACCGGTGGCCAGCACGAGCGCGTCGTAGGACTGCGTCCGCCCGCTCGCCGTCGTGACCCGCTTGGCGGTGCGGTCGATCGTGGCCACCGGATCGCCAAGCACCAGTTCGACGTGGTCGTCACCCTCGTAGCCCGCTCCGGGCAGGGCGAGTTCGGCGGGCTCCCAGGTATCCACATAGGACGTCAACGCCACGCGGTCGTAGGCGGGCCTGGCCTCCTCGCCGAACACGACGATCCGCCACGTCCCGTCGACGTCGTCACTGCGCAACGCCTCCACGAGGCGGTGGGCCACCATGCCGTGCCCGGCGACCACCAACGTTCGACTCATGAGCCACCCTCCACAAGGACTGCTGCCATGCTCACCGGACGTCGTATCCGGCACGCTTCTCTGCTGTTTCCGTGGCGTTACCAACAGCTCCCACCGCAGCTGGGAGCCGGTGTGGGACCGCTCACCCGCGGGTCAGGCGCCCGCGCCGGCCAGCGCGGCCTGCTTCTTCGCCCGTGCCGCGCGCGCACCGGCACCGCGCAGGTACACCGCCCACGTGACGACGAAGCACACGCCGTAAAAGACGAGGAACGAGACGAACGCGGGCACCCCGCCGCCGGTCGCGGCGAACGACTCGCGGAAGGCCAGGTTGATCAGCAGACCGCCAACGGCACCGACCGCACCGGCCACGCCGATGAGGGCGCCGGACAGTCGCCGTGCGTGCGCGAGCGCCTGCTGCCGCGGCTCTCCGGCCTCGATGGCCTCGAGCGCCTGCCGGTGGAAGATGCCCGGGATCATCTTGTACGTCGATCCGTTGCCGATGCCCGACAACACGAACAGCGCGATGAACCCGGTCGTGAACAACGCGAGCGAGTCGGCGTTCGAGGCCACGATGCACACCACGGTGCCCGCCGCCATGCCGAGGAACGTCCACAGTGTCACCGACGCGCCGTTGATGCGGTCGGCCAGCCAGCCGCCGACCGGCCGGATCGCCGATCCCAGCAGCGCTCCGACGAACGTCACCTGCGCCGCTTGCAGGGGCGTGCGGTCGAACTGGTTCTGCAGCACCAGACCGAACGCGAAGCTGTAACCGATGAAGGAACCGAACGTGCCGATGTACAGAAAGGACATCACATACGAGTGGCGGTCCTTCAACACCTCGCGCATCGCGTTGCCCTCCCTGCTCACGCCCGCGAGGTTGTCCATGTACAGCGCCGCGGAGGCCACCGCGACCACGATCAGCGGAATGTAGAGGAAGAACAGGATCTGCGGCGCGTTCGGTCCGGCGGTACTGATGACCACGAGGCCGACCACCTGGATGGCCGCGACGCCGAGGTTTCCGCCGCCCGCGTTGAGTCCGAGCGCCGCGCCCTTGAGCCGTTCGGGGAAGAACGAGTTGATGTTCGTCATCGACGAGGCGAAATTGCCCCCGCCGACGCCACCGATCGCGGCGACGAGCAGGAACACCCACAACGGCGTGCCCGGCTGCATCACGATGCCCGCGAGAATCGTCGGGATCAGCAGCAGTGCCGCGCTCACCACGGTCCAGTTGCGGCCACCGAACCTCGCCACCGCCAGCGTGTAGGGAATGCGCAGGAAGGCACCGACCAACGACGGGGTCGACACGAGCAGGAACTTGTCGGCGGCAGACAGGCCGTACTCGGGGCCCATGAACAGCACGAGCACCGACCACAGTGTCCAGATCGAGAACCCGATGTGCTCGCTGAAGATGGAGATCCACAGGTTGCGGCGGGCGATCCGTCTTCCCGAGTTCTCCCAGAACGTCTCGTCGTCGGGGTCCCAGTGCTCGATCCAGCGTTTCCCGGATCGCGTCGGTGCGGACATCGGATTCCTCCTTGAGCTGACCGTCGGCCTGCGGTGTTTCGCCGAAACTAGGGCCGGCGGGTTTCGGCGGGACTCGTCGTGGATCGCGTGGGCGCTACGGTCTGCTCACCGCAGGTGGTCCGTGGCTGTGAGACCGGCGTGTCAGACCCGACCCAGGTCGGCTCGGGGCTCACGCGGTGCTGGCGAGCCAGTCCGCGATCCCGCACACGGCGTCACGGCAGCCGCCGCACCCGGTGCTCGCCCGCGTGACGCGCGCGATCTCGTCCGCTGTGGACGCTCCCGCGCGGTGAGCCTCGATGATCCCGGCCTTGGTGACCGAGTTGCAGCGGCAGACGATCGCCGAACCGGGCAGGTCTGCCGGCCCTGCCGCCTGCGTCGTCGCGGCGGGCAGCGCGCGGCCCAGCAGCAGACCGAGCCGGTCCTCCGGCACCGGTACGCCCCGGTCGTAGAGCTGCGTGATGGTGGCGGCCGCGTCGGGCACGCCGAGGACGATCGCGCCCGCCACCTTCTCGTCGCGCACCACGAGCTTCGCGTACCGACCGCGGGCGGGGTCGTCGACGCACACGACCTCGGTGTCGTCGGCGCGGTCCACCGACTCGGACACCGTCGCCGTGTCACCCAGTGCGGCCAGGTCGATCCCCGTCGCCTTCAGCCTCGTGACCACGGAGGTCCCCCGGTAGCGGGCGGCGGTGTCGGTTCCGGTGAGCAGATCGGCCAGCACGGCGGCCTGTTCCCACGCGGGCTGGACGAGCCCGCCCGGTGCGCCGCGATGTTGCGCGCAGTCCCCGAGCGCGTGGATGCGCCCGTCGCTGGTGCGCAGGGCGTCGTCGACGACGATCCCGCGATCCACCTCGAGCCCCGCGGCCACGGCGAGAGCGGACTCCGCACGCACACCCGTCGACACCACGAGCAGGTCGGCCGCGACGTGGCTGCCGTCGTCGAGTTTCAGCCCGTCGCCCGGCAGGTACTTCGCGGCGGACCTGCCGAGCCGCAGATCGACGCCGAGGCCGTCGAGCGTCCTGGCCAGCACCCGTCCCGAGCCGCGGTCGAGCTGGCGTTCCATCACATGGTCGGCGGGGTGGACGACCGTCACCGGATTGCCGCGTCCGGCCAGTCCGCGGGCGGCTTCCAATCCCAGCAGGCCACCACCGAGCACGGCGACCGGAGCCCCGACGGCGGCCGCGGCGAGGATGCGGTCGCAGTCGTCGAGCGTGCGGAAGGCCAGCGCCCCTGCAGCGAGTTCGCCGCCCTCGGTAACCAGTCCCTCCACCGGAGGCACCCACGGCCTGCTGCCGGTGGCCAGGACAAGCGCGTCGTAGGGAACCACCGCGCCGTCCGACAGCTCGACGGTCCGGTTCGGACGGTCGATACGGCGCGCCTCGACGCCGAGGCGGAGGTCGATGTGCCTGCGTTCGGCCCACTCCTCGTCGTGCAACCGCACGCTCTCCGGCTTCATGGTTCCGGCCACGACCGCCGACAGCAGCACCCGGTTGTACGCCGCATGCGGCTCGGCACCCACGACCGTCACCGCCACCCGGTCGCCGTCGGGGTCCCTGCGCCGGATCTCGTCCGCGAGCCGGGCCCCCGCCATGCCGTACCCGAGCACGACCACTCTGCGCGGCATCACGCTGCACCGTCCTTTCCGGACTCTACTACCGGGACGAGGCGCGCGGCGCACACCTTGAACTCGGGCATGCGACTGGTGGGATCGAGTGCCGGGTTGGTGATGAGGTTGGCCCGCTGCGCGCCGGGGAAGTGAAAGGGAACGAACACCACGTCGGGCCGCAGGGTGGGCTTGCAGCGGACGCGAGCCGTGACCCGGCCGCGGCGTGATTCGACCACCGCCTGCTCGCCCTCACGCACCCCCGCGCGCGCCGCGGTGTCCGGGTGCACCTCGACGTAGGCCTCCGGCACCGCGCCGACGAGGTCGGGCACCGCCCTGGTCTGGGCACCGGACTGGTAGTGCTGCAGCACGCGGCCCGTCGTGGCGTACAGCGGGAACGTCTCGTCGGGCCGTTCGGCCGGTCCGGTGTGGACCACGGACACGAACCGCGCCCTGCCGTCGTCGTGGGCGAAGGCGTCGAGGAACATCCGCGGCGTTCCGGAGTGCTCGACGTGCGGCACCGGCCAGTACAACGCCTCGCCCGCCCGCAGCCGGTCGTAGGTGACGCCCGCGTAGTCGGCGGGACCACCCGCCGAGGCGGCGCGAAGTTCACCGAACACCGTCTCGGCGTGCGCGGGGAACCGACCTTCCGGCTGGCCGAGTCGCCGCGCCAGGCCGGCGAGCACGTCCAGGTCGCTGCGCACCCCCTCCGGCGGGTCGACCGCCTTGCGGCGCAACAGAACGCGTCCCTCCAGATTGGTCATCGTGCCGTCCTCCTCGGCCCACTGGGTCACGGGCAGGACGACGTCGGCCATCGCCGAGGTCTCCGACAGCACCAGATCCGCGGTCACGAGCAGGTCCAACGACCCCAGGCGGTCGGCGACCCTGCGCGACCGCGGCGCCGACACGACCACGTTGCTGCCGAACACCAGCAGTGCCCGCGGCCCACCGGGCTCGCCGAGCGCGTCGAGCAGTTCGGCGGCCGACCGTCCAGGTCCGGGCAGGTCGGCCGGGTCCACACCCCACACGCGCGCCACGTGCTCGCGCGCCGCCGGGTCAGTCAGCTTCCGATAGCCGGGCAGCTGGTCGGCCTTCTGACCGTGTTCGCGCCCGCCCTGACCGTTGCCCTGCCCGGTGAGACAGCCGTACCCGGATCCCCGCCTGCCGGGCAGTCCGTGCGCCAGTGCCACGTTGATCCAGGCGCTGACCGTGTCGACCCCGGTGGCGTGCTGTTCCGCGCCACGAGCGGTGAGCACGTACGCGTTGCGGGCGCGCGCGAGCAGGTGCGCCAGCCTGCGCTGGTCCGCGGCGGCCACTCCGGTGATCCGCTCGACGTGCTCGGGCCAGTAGGCGGCCGCCGCCCGCCACGCGTCGTCGAACCCGGCCGTACGCCGCGTCACGTAGTCGTCGTCGAGCAACCCCTCGGCGACCGTCGCGTGCAGCACGCCCAACGCCAGCGCGAGGTCGGTTCCCGGCGCGGGAGCCAGGTGCAGGCTCGCCTGCTGCGCCGTCGCGCTGCGCCGGGGATCCACCACGACCAGCCCGCCCTTGGCCGCAGCGCCCCGCAGGTGACGCAGGAACGGCGGCATCGTCTCGGCGGGGTTCGCACCGACGAGCACGACGACGTCGGCCTGCGCCAGGTCCGTCATCGGGAACGGCATGCCGCGGTCCACGCCGAAGGCCTTCGTTCCCGCGGCCGCCGCCGACGACATGCAGAACCGGCCGTTGTAGTCGATCTGCGACGTCCCCAGCGCCACCCTGGCGAACTTGCCGAGCAGGTAGCTCTTCTCGTTGGTGAGCCCGCCTCCCCCGAACACCGCGACGGAGTCGGCGCCGTGGGCGGCCTGCAGGTCGGTGATCCGCTCGGCCACGAGGTCGAGGGCGTCGTCCCAGTTCGCCTCACGCAATTCGCCGCCGGTGCGGATCAGCGGTGTCGTCAGCCGTGCCGGCGAGTCGAGCAGCGCGGCCGAGGTCCAGCCCTTCTGGCACAGGCCACCGCCGTTGGCGGGGAACTCGCGGGGCGCGACCGCACCGGCGCCGCTGATCGACATCCCGCACTGCAGCGCGCAGTACGGACAGTGCGACGCGGTTCCGCTGTCGGCCCGCTGCTCGGGGGCCGTGACGTCGGTCAGCGTCAACGCTGAGCACCTCCTACGACTCGCCGGATGCCGCCGACGGTAGGAAGTGCGTGTTACCCGAAAATGCGCTGATGTTTCCGGCGTTTGACGTTGCTCCCGGCCTCGCTCGTGCCGGCGGTGAGAACCCTCAGAGCAGTTCGCTGACCTGAGCGGCGGCCGCGCGGAGCCGCGTCGTCTCGACGTCGCGGGCGCCGGGGTGGAGTGCGTGGTAGGCGAGCCGGTAGAGCGTGGCCCTCAGCAACAGCTGCGGCCAGTCGGGCAGGTGCGACCAGCGGCCCAGCAGCGACATGTCGGCCCCGCCCCAGGCCACCGCGTCGATGGCGGCCACCGCCGCGCCCCATTCCGCGGGGCGGAAGTGGGGAACGAAGTCGATGAGCCCGGGCGCCGCGTCGCCGTCGAACAGCACCGTGCCGAACAGTTCGGCGTGCACGAGCTGGTCCGGTGAGGCCAGCGGTTTACGGGCGGGCGCGAGGATCTCGAACCAGCGCCCGCCGCCCGCCTCGTCGATCTCGGCGGGCTGTTCGCCCCACGCCATCCGTTCGGCGTCCGCAGCGATGCCCTGCCTGCCGGGCAGGAAGTCCGGTTTCGGCAGGTCCGCGGTCGCGCGGTGCAGCTTCACCGCGGCCAGCACCGTCTCGTCGGGACGGTTCTCCGGACGCCCAGAGACGAACCGGTTGGCGGCCCACCCGCCGATCACCCACCGGCCGTCGGTGGTGTTCAGCGGACGCGCGATACGCAGTTCCGGCACTTCGAGGACGCTGAACGTGCGCGCGAGCCACACGGCGTGCGTCCGGTCGGCGACCCGGCGGAGGACGACGTCGCCGTACCGCCACACGGCCTCGCCCGGCAACCGCTCGATGTCGGACTCGCCGGCCGCGCCGAGGCCGAACGCCGCGCGTACATGCGCCGGTGGACGTTCGGATTCAGGCACCACGACTCCGGACGTTACCGCTGTCACGCCACGGCCGGGTGAGGGGCCCCGGAAGTCACACCCAGGTCACGACCCGAGCCGCCAGCGGAAAAGCCGGCCGCTGGGAAAGACAGCCGCCGGTAAAAAGACGAGGGCCCCGGATCGGGGTCTTCCGATCCGGGGCCCTCGCCGCACCCTGCAACCGGCCAGATGGCCTGAGCAAGTCTCAGCCGGCAACCGCAGACGACGCCTCGTTCGTGAAGCTCGACGAACCGAGGCCGTCACCTATCAGTATGTAGGCAGGCTCGTGTCGATCTGCTTCGCCCATGCCAGAACGCCGCCGCCGAGGTGCGTCGCACTCGAAAAACCGGCCTTGTGCAGGGCGGCGAGCGCCTCGGCACTGCGCTGGCCCGACTTGCAGTGCAGCACGATCGGCTTGTCCTGCGGCAGCTCGGCGAGCGCCTCGCCGGACAGGATCCGGTCCTTCGGGATGAGCTTGGCGCCCTTGATGTTGACGATCTCGTACTCGTGCGGCTCACGAACGTCGATCAGCTCGAAGTTCTCCCCCGCGTCGAACTTCGCCTTGAGCTCGGCGGGAGTGATCGTGCTGTCGGACGCGGCCTGCTGGGCCTCGTCGGAGACGACACCGCAGAACGACTCGTAGTCGATCAGCTCGGTGATCTTCGGCGTCTCCGGATCCTTGCGGATCTTCACCTCGCGGTACTTCATCTCGAGCGCGTCGTAGCTGATCAGACGCCCGAGCAGCGGCTCACCGATACCCGTGATGAGCTTGATCGCCTCGGTGACCATGATCGAGCCGATCGACGCGCACAGCACGCCCAGCACGCCACCCTCGGCGCACGAGGGAACCATGCCGGGAGGCGGCGGCTCCGGGTACAGGTCGCGGTAGTTCAGGCCCTTGCCGTTCGGCGCGTCCTCCCAGAACACGCTGACCTGGCCCTCGAACCGGAAGATCGAACCCCACACGTACGGCTTGCCGAGGATCACCGCGGCGTCGTTCACCAGGTAACGCGTCGCGAAGTTGTCGGTGCCGTCGAGGATCAGGTCGTAGCCGGCGAAGACGTCGAGCGCGTTGTCGTTGGTCAGCTGCTCCTGGTGGAGCACGACGTTGACGTACGGGTTGACCTCCGCGACGGACTCCTTGGCCGACACGGCCTTCGGCTTGTCGATGTCCGACTGACCGTGGATGACCTGCCGCTGCAGGTTCGACTCGTCCACGACGTCGAAGTCGATCACGCCGAGCGTGCCCACCCCTGCCGCGGCGAGGTACAGCAGCGCAGGGCTGCCGAGCCCGCCCGCGCCGATCACGAGCACCTTGGCGTTCTTCAGCCGCTTCTGCCCGTCCATTCCGACATCCGGGATGATCAGGTGCCTGCTGTACCGGGCGACCTCTTCCTTGGTCAGCTCGGCAGCCGGCTCAACGAGCGGCGGCAGCGCAGTCGACATCACGTCCTCCATATCGCGCTTGTCGCGGTCCGTACATTCATAACCGCTCCGGCGACCGGAACCTTCCCGGCGTCCACATCGTGGACATGCCGGTGCCGGCTCACCTCACTGAGCCTGCGGGTTCGGGTACGCGTTCGGACGGCACGTCTTGCCGTCGGCCGGCACCGTGCCGTAGTCGCCGCCCTCGGTGTCGTTGAGCTTGGCGACGTAGTCGTTGGACACCCCGAACGTCTGCTGCATCATCACGGGGGCCGCACCACCTTCCCGCTCACAGCCCACGTGACCGTTGCCGAAGGCGTGCCCGACCTCGTGGTTCACCGCGTAGTAGCGATAACCCGTCAGGTCGGCGCTGAACGCCTTGGCACCCCGCACCCACCGCGCCAGGTTGATCACCACGCGGTCCATGTCGCTGCGGTAGCACGACACCGGGTACGGAATCGCGTCGCCGCAGATCTCCTTGGCGGTCTCGGGAGTGGTGAGGCTCACGTGGAAGTCGGCCTCGGGTCCGCTCGCGTCGACGCGCCGCAGCTTCACCTCGCCGGTGCTGACCCAGCCGCGTTCGGTGTCGGAGAGCACACCCTCGACCGTCGAGGCGAAGCTGTCCTCGCCCGCGAAGCTGGACGGGTCGATGCCGTCCTCCACGTCGACGGCGTAGGAGTACTCCTGGCCGCGGTCACCGGCGAGGTCGCTGCTGCCGGGCACGATGTGCCACGTGCCCTGGCCACGTTTCGTGTAGTCGGGCCCGTCGGGCAGTTCTGCGGTCGGGATGTCGAGGTCCTGTGCCTTGGCGGGGATCTCGCTCACCCCACCGGGCCCGCCGGGATCGGCGGACTGGGAGCCGGAGGCCGCCCCGCCCGAGTTCGGCTCCCCGGAACCGCTCTGCGTCGTGTCGACCACGACCAGGGCCGTGACCACGAGCAGGACCGGGATGGCGTACACGCGCCAGCCGTAGGTGGCCAGCAGCTTGCCGAGACCGGACTTCTTCCGGCGTGGGGATTCCTGGGAATCGCCCCGGCCACCCGCCCGATCGCCGGGACCGCCGTCATCGGTTCCGTCGGCTGCGTCGGCGCCGAGGGAGTCGCGTTCGTCGACCGAGGGCATCGACCCGGTCTCGTGGGGCCGCCACGAGGCACGCAACGGCTCACCCGGACGCCGGGCGCCAGGGCCGTATCGCGCGTCGAGCGGCCTCGAACCCGGGGTGCGGGCGTAGCGAACACGGCCGGAGTCGCGGCCGGCTTGACCGGTCCGCGAGCCGTCTCGCCGAGGTTCGTGCGACACCCTGTCCACACGTCAAGACTGCCACACCGCGCGCGGCCCGCACGGCACCCCGGATCCGGCGATGTGGCGCTCGCCGCCCGTGACCGGCCTCCGCGGTTCCGACCCACGAACGGCGCCCGGCCTCACCCGTACGGGCTACCAGCGCCCGTCGTCGACGTACTCCCACATCCCGAGGACGGCTCGGGCGACCGTCACCGGACGTTCCATCTGCGCGACGTGTCCGGTGCGCGGCAGGATCAGCAGCCTGGCCGACGGGATCACCTCGGCGGTGCGTTTCGCCCTGCGCACCGAGATCACCTTGTCCTCGCTGCCCCACACCACGAGGGTCGGCGCGGTGATGCGCGGCGCGACGGACCACAGCGACCGGTTCCCCTGCGCGAACCACGTACGGAAGATCTGGAACGTGCTGCGTGCCATCGCCGAGGCCGCCCACGCGTACGACGACCGGGCCGCGAACTCCTCGGCCTGCTCGGTGATGCGGTGCTTCGGGAACCGTTCGGCGTCGGCGTAGACGAGCCGGATCGTCTGCATCGCCCGCTCCTCCGGCGTCATCCGCGCCAACGCGCGGCGCACGGACTTGCCCACGACCGGCAGGAACGCCAGCGCCATCCTCGGATCGGACAACCGGCGCGGATCCGGCCTGCGATCCGGCATCGCGGGCGAGATGAGCGTGAGCGTGCGCACCACCTCCGGCCTGCGTGCCGCGACCAGCATCGCGACCGCACCGCCCATGGAGTTGCCCACCAGGTGCACGGGTCCGTCGAGGCTCTCCAGGTAGCGCGCCAGTACGTCGGCGTGGTCCTCGAGTCCGTAACCGAAGCCGTCGGTGGGTTGGGAGAAGCCGAAACCGGGCAGATCCACGGCTATGCCGGTGGCATGCGGCGCGAGCTGGGCGGCCAGGTCGGTCCAGTTCGTCGACGAGCCGCCCAGGCCGTGCACGTACACCACCGCAGGCCCGTCGCCGCCGGGCGTGCGGCGTACGTGCAGCTCACAGGTCTGTCCGGACGGGCCGGCCGGGACACACTCCCAGGAGCCCTCCCATGGCGGCAGCGTCGGGTCGTAGCCGGGCAGCGGCGTGCGCGACAACGGAACATGCGTCAGCGGAGCGCGGCCGGGAGCGGTGTTCCGCGACGGAGCGGACGGGGACACGGTCGTGGGCACGGTCTCGGTCACGCCGTCCAGCATGCCGTATGAACTCGATGTTTGGCGTTCCTTACATACCGGCGAGTAATGTGCGGCGAGAAGTATGGAGGCGAGAGATGACTGAGACGGCGCACGGCAAGGGCGTGCGGTTGCCCCGCACGGAACGACGTGCCCAGCTGCTGGACGCGGCACAGCAGGTGTTCGCCGCGAACGGCTATCACTCGGCCGCGATGGACGACATCGCCGAACAGGCCGGAGTGAGCAAGCCCGTGCTGTACCAGCACTTCCCCGGCAAGCTCGACCTCTACATCGCGCTGCTGGAAAGCCACGTCGACACCCTCGTGCGCGCCGTCGAGGAAGCGCTCGGCTCCACCACGGACAACAAGCAGCGCGTGCACAACGCCGTCGGTGCGTTCTTCGACTTCGTCAACGGCGACGTGGGCGCGTTCCGCATGGTCTTCGAATCGGACCTGCGCGGCGAGCCCGACGTGCAGCGCGCCGTCGACAGGGCCACCACCGCGACCGTCGACGCGATCGCCAAGACGATCATGTCGGACGCCGGCCTGGACGCCGAGCGCGCCCGGCTGCTCGCCGTCGGCCTCGTCGGCATGAGCCAGGTCAGCGCCCGCTACTGGCTCGACCAGGACGCCGACGTCAGCCGTGACGACGCCGTGCGCCTCACCGCGACGCTGGCGTGGCGTGGGATCGGCGCCGGCTTCCCGCTGCAGAACCAGCAGTAGCGGCAACCGCCGAGGCGTCCTCGACGAGACCGAGGATCGCGTCGGTGACCCCGGGATGGCGTTCCTGGGTGATCATGTGCCCCGCGCCGGGGAACAGCACCAGTCGCGCGTCCGGCAACTCCTTCACGATCGCCTCGGCGTGCTCGACGGGCGTGAGCCGGTCGCAATCGCCCACGAGCACCACGGTCGGCACCGTGCGCAGCGCCGCCAGCGCCGTCGAGCGGTTGTGCAGGGAGATGGCGTTCTGGAACCCGCCCACGCTGCGGGGATGAGCCTTGCGCAACTGCGCCGCGACGCACTTGACGTCGTCGGCGTGCGGCTTCTTCCCGAACACCAACATCCGTGCACCCAGCCGCGCCGGCAGACCGCCGACGGGCAACCGCTCCCGCCGGTACGCGAGCATCAGCCTCGCGAGCCGGCGTTCCAGCCGCGCTGCACCCCTGCCCAGCGCGCCCGGAAGTCCCAGGGTGATGCGATCCATGTTTCCCGACGACGTCGCCACGAACGCCGCGCCGGCAACGCGCGTGCGCACGAGGTCCGGGTGGCGGTCGGCCAGCGCCATCATCGTCATGCCGCCCATGGAGTGGCCCGCGAGCACGAGCGGACCCGAGGGTGCGGTCTCGGCGATGATCTCGGCCAGGTCGTCGGCCAGCCGCTCGATCGTGGCCGTGCCGGGCGCGGCGGGCTCGGAGTCGCCGTGACCGCGCAGGTCGTAGCGAACCAGGCGCATCGAACCCGAGCGCCGCGCCAACCCGGTGACCACGTGATCCCACGTGCGCAGATCCTGCGTCCACCCGTGGACCAGCACGACCGTCACCGTAGGGGCCGAACGCGGCTCCCGGATCTCGACGTTCAGCCGAGTCCCGTCCGAGGTGATGACCTGCGACACCGGCGGCCTCACTTCGCCGGCAGCAGGCCTGCGCTGCGCCACAGGCGCATCCCCGGCGCACCGACCAGACCCGCCTCGTCGAGGAACGGCATGATCTTCTCGCCCGAGAACAGCAGCGTGGCCCGCCAGTGCGGGTTGTTCAGCGCCGCCTGGTAACCGTCCTTCGGCCGGATGCCCACGGCCTTGTAGACGTGCGGGTTGATCAGGCTGCGGGTGATGTGCCAGGACACGAACGCGATGAGCCAGCGCTGGTAGGCCAGTTCGACCTTGCCCATGCCCTTGATGCGCCGGGTGACCTCTTCCCGCGCGAACGTGACGTGCCGCGCCTCCTCCAGCACGTGGATGCGGTTCACCATGCGCACCAGCGGCTGGATCTGCGGGTCGTTCATCTGCTCGCGCTGCAGCCGGTCGAGGATCTCCTCGGCGATCAGGATCGAGCCGTACAGTGCGGGGCCGTAGCCGATGATCGGCAGGATCTTGGCCAGCTTGTGGCGCCACTTCACCGGGCCGTAGTGCGGGCAGCCGAGCGTGTTGGACATGCGCGCGAACATCGTGGAGTGTCGGCACTCGTCGGCGATCTCGGTCAGCGCGTACTGCGCGTGGCTCGTGGTCGGATCGCCGTTGTCGACCTCCTTGAGCAACAGCTGCATGAGGATGACCTCGAACCAGATGCCGTTGGTGGCGATGCTGGCCATCTCGTGCTTGCCGAGTTCGATGCGCTGCTCGGGGGTGAGCTGCTCCCACAGGTCGGTGCCGTACAGGCTGGAGCGCTCCTCCGGGATGAACCGCTTGCCCTCGACGAGAGGCGCATCCCAGTCGATGTCGACCTCGGGGTCGTAGAACTTGTTCGCCGACGACTTCAGGAGCCGCTCGGCGGTCTTCTCCCGGCCGCCGTCGTCCAGGGTCCGCGTCATCGCGGCCACCACCTTCCCGCCTGCGGAACGGCACTGTTCCGACGTCTCTGTTCGGATGTCCGACGTCCCTGCCCGGAGGTTTCTGTAACTTCCGGTAACAGTTACTTCTGGTAGCATGCGGTGCATGGTCGACCGTGTCAAGCAGGGAAGCGACAAGACGCCCGGCAAGGGCACACCCAGAAGTGGCACCCAGGGTGGTGGCAAGAGCGGCGATGCCAGGCGGGACCGATGGCGTAAACACCGCATCGCCCGCAGGGCCGAGTTCGTCGACGCCGCGCTGGAAGCCCTCGAGGAGCACGGACCCGACCTGGGCATGGAGCACGTCGCCGCCGCGGCGGGCGTGACGAAACCGGTGCTCTACCGGCACTTCGAGGACAAGGCCGACCTCTACCTCGCACTCGGCGACCGCGGCACCGAGATCCTGTTCGAACGGCTGATGCCCGCGATCAACACCGAACTCGCGCCCGTGCCGCGCATCCGCATGGCACTCGACGCGTTCTTCACCGTGCTCGAGGAGCACCCCAACCTGTACCGGCTGCTGGCCCGCAGGCGGTTCGCCGACCGGCCGCTGGACGGCGACGTCACCGACGTCGTGGCCGAGGACAAGGCCCTCATCGCCAACGCCGTGACCGCACTGCTCGGCGACTACCTGCGCATGTTCAACGTCGACTCCGGTGCCGCCGAACCGTGGGCGCACGGCGTCGTCGGGATGGTCCACAACACCGGCGAGTGGTGGCTGGCCAAGCGCACCATGAGCCGCGACGCCGTCGTGGAGTACCTCACGCAGATCATCTGGGCCGCCATCGACGGCCTGGCCAGGCAACACGGCATCCGCATCGACCCCGACCGGCCGGTGGACGCCAACAAGATCGTTCAGTTCAACCGTTCGGACGACACCGACGTGCCCACCACCGACGACGCTGGAGAGGCCCGATGAGCGAGCACGAGAACCACGGAGCTCACGAAGACCACGCAGTTCACGGAGATCACGGGGAGGACGGCTACCAGGGGCGCGCGACGCTGGTGGTCGACGAGAAGGAGCTGACGGTCGAGGTCGACCTGCGCGGCCACTTCCAGCCCATCGACGGCTACTACCGCTGGTACGGGCGGATCAAGCCGCACGACGAACTCATGGAACTGGCAGGCGGCCGCAAGAAGAAGGTGCGGCTACGCACCCCGGAGGGCGCGGCCGACGGCGAGATCTCCGACCCGGACCCGTGGGACCGCTACCGCATCATGGGCACCAGCACGCCGCCGTTCACCGTGCCGACCACCCTCGAGGAGATCGAGGCGACCGCCTGAGCCCGGAACGGAACGAGGCGCCGCACCCGACTGGGGTGCGGCGCCTCGGTGCTGATGCGGGACCGGCTCGGCCTCCGGTGCCGGCGAGTGTCAGTTGCCGACGGCGAAGCCGACGCGGCGGACGTCCGACGGCGCGATCTCGACGTAGGCGATCCGGTCGGAAGGGACCAGGTACTTGCGGCCCTTGTCGTCGGTCAGGCTGAACAGGCCGTCGGAGGCGCCGAGTGCGTCGGCGACCAGCTTCTCGACCTCCTCGGCCGTCTGGCCGCTGGACACCACCAGTTCCCGCGGGGTGTCCTTGATGCCGATCTTGACCTCCACGTGCAACCTCCGCTGCGAAAAGTGACCTGCTCGTTCACCGTCCAGGCTAGCGCGCCGCCTCGGCGATCCGCCCGGGCGTTCGCCCACAGCTCACCCGCCCCGCGGGCGCCCGGGCCTCGCCTGCCGGTCCACGGGAGCGGAGTGCGGTCAGCCCAGGCCCAGCACCTGCATGCGTTTGGCATGGCCCTGCTGCAGCCTGCGGAACAGCGCCGCGATGCCCGTCAGGTCGACCGATCCGGCGACGATGAGCTCGGCCAGACCGTCCCGCTCGGCCACGACGTACTGCGCCTGGGTGAGCGCCTCACCCAGCAGGCGCCGGGACCACAACGCCAGCCGGTCGCGTTGCGTGCTGTCGGCCTCGATGGCGGCCGCGACCTCGCGTTCGGCGAACGCCGAGTGCCCGGTGTCGGCGAGCACCGTCAGCACGAGCTCGCGCACCTCGTCGTCGAGCACCCCCGCGAGCTCCCGGTACAGGTCCGCGGCGAGGTTGTCCACGACGTAGGCCTTGACCAGCGACTCGTGCCACGTGCGCGGCGCCGTCGACTGCTGGAAGGCGTCGATGTGCTTGCGGAACGGCTGCATGGCCTCCTCGACCGACGCGCCGTGGGCGTGCAGATGCTTCGCGAGCATCTCGTAGTGGCCGATCTCGGCCGCCGCCATCGAAGCCAGCGCGGCCCTGCCCGCCAGCGTCGGAGCTGACCTCGCGTCCTCGGCGAGCCGGTCGAACGCCGACAACTCGCTGTACGCCAGCACTCCGAGCAGATCCACGACCCCGGTACTGATTTCCCCATGCGCCTCCGTCACGGCGTTCACCGTAGTCGAGGCCCGAATCCGGCCGGCAGTTACCAACGACACGTGATCGAAGTCGCTACGGCTGTCCCGATATGCGGGCCCGTCTCTGTACACTCTGGAGGCGAGAGCGATTCTCACCACTCGTGTTCCGGCGCCGGCGAGCCCGCCGACGTGGCCGGCACCGACTGATCGGCGACGGGGAACACGCAGGTGGGAGGCAATGTGCGTGCACGCCTCGGCGATGTTCCCACACCGGCTTTTTTCGCTGATCGAAAACGCGAAAAGCCAGTATGTGAGTGTGGTCGAGCCATCGCGGTAATGCCTGGCTTGCGCGCCGGTATGAGAGAGGCGATCGGAAATCACTCAAGATCAGACGACAGCGGGTACTTCGGACTCCGCGGCCACCGAGACGGATAAGGCCGCGACCGGGAATCCGCAGAACGACAACGACATCGAAACCACCGAAGGCGCCTCGGGTGTCTCGGGCACCTCGGACCTGCAGCCCGACGTGTCGCAGGCCGCAGCCGAGGCCGACACCCCGACGTTCGCCGAGTTCGGCATCCGGCCGGAGATCGTGTCGGCGCTCGAGGCGTCCGGCAAACACCGCACCTTCGCCATCCAGGCACTGACCCTGCCGCTCGCGCTCAAGGGCGACGACGTCATCGGGCAGGCCAGGACCGGCATGGGCAAGACCCTCGGCTTCGGCGTCCCGCTCCTGCAGCGGCTCGAGACGCCAGGCGACGGCACGCCGCAGGCACTCGTCGTCGTCCCGACGCGCGAGCTGTGTGTGCAGGTGACCAAGGACCTGGCCGAGGCCGGTGCGAACCTCGGCATCACCGTCGAGTCGATCTACGGCGGCCGCCCTTACGAGCCGCAGATCGAGGCGCTCCGCAAGGGCGTCGACATCGTGGTCGGCACGCCGGGCAGGCTGCTCGACCTGGCCGAACAGCGCCACCTGGTGCTCGGCAAGATCCGCTCGCTGGTGCTCGACGAGGCCGACGAGATGCTCGACCTGGGCTTCCTGCCCGACATCGAGCGCATCCTGCGGATGGTGCCCGACGAGCGGCAGACCATGCTGTTCTCGGCGACCATGCCGGGCCCGATCATCAACCTGGCCAGGACGTTCCTGACCCAGCCGACGCACATCCGCGCCGAGGAGAACGACGCGGGCGCCGTCCACGAGCGCACCACGCAGTTCATCTACCGGGCGCACTCGCTGGACAAGCCGGAGCTGGTGGCGAAGGTGCTGCAGGCCGCGGGACGTGGCCTGACGATGATCTTCACCCGCACCAAGCGCACCGCCCAGAAGGTGGCCGACGAGCTCAGCGAGCGCGGCTTCGCCGCGGCGGCCGTGCACGGCGACCTCGGTCAGGGCGCCCGGGAGCAGGCGCTGCGGGCGTTCCGGTCCGGCAAGGTCGACGTGCTGGTGGCCACCGACGTCGCCGCGCGCGGCATCGACGTGGACGACGTCACGCACGTCATCAACTACCAGATGCCCGAGGACGAGAAGACCTACGTGCACCGCATCGGGCGCACCGGCCGTGCGGGCAAGACCGGCGTCGCCGTGACGCTGGTGGACTGGGACGAGATCCCTCGTTGGAAGCTCATCTCCGACGAGCTCGGCCTCGGCCAGCCCGAACCGGTCGAGACGTACTCGACGTCGAAGCACATCTTCACCGACCTCGACATCCCCGAGGACGCCACGGGCAGGCTGCCGCTGAGCAAGCGCACCCGTGCCGGCCTGGCCGCCGAGGACGCCGAGGACCTGGGCGACAAGCGGCGCAGCCGCTCCTCCGGTTCGGACGACGGCGGTTCCGGCAGGTCGCGGACCCGCAAGCCGCGCAAGCGCACCCGCGGTGCCAAGTCGTCCGGTTCCGGGGACGACGCGCAGGCCACCGGTGAGGGCGCCGAGAACTCCGAGTCCGGTTCGGGCAGGTCACGTTCGCGGCGTCGCACGCGCGGCGGCGGCAGCGGTTCCAAGCCGGCGACCGAGAGCCACGCCACCACGGAGAAGGCCGCGTCCACCGAGGGCCAGTCCGAGGCAGGGGAACGTCCCGCCCGGCGCCGCAGGCGGCGCGGTGGCCGGGGTCGCGGCGGCTCCGGCGCGGGCCAGGCTCAGCAGAGCGCGACCAACGCACACGCGAGCGAAACGTCGGCCACGGCAGACTGAGCTCGTGAGCTCGACCGAATCATCCGCGCCCGAGGGCGCGGCGACCGGCCCCGCAGACGGCGGCTCCGCACCCACGAAGGTGCGGGGCCGCCGTTCTCCGTGGAACCGGAGGCGTGACCGGGTGACCGCCGCGGTCATCGCGGTTGCCGCGCTCGTCGCGGGCCTCGCCGTGTGGGCGGGCAGCGACAGCAGGGCGACCGTCAGCGAGACCGCTCCCCCACCCGAGGGCACGCCCGCACAACCCGCCGACGTGCCGTCGACGCTGAACGAGGCCTGGCGCGCACCGAGCGGAGCGACGCCCGTCCCGGTGTCCGAGGCAGGCATGGTCGTCACGGCCTCGGGCGGCGAGGTCGTCGGCCGGGACGCCGCGTCCGGACAGCAGCGGTGGCGCTACGCCCGTGATCTGCCGCTGTGCACCGTCGGGTCCGAATGGGACCGGGCGCTGGCCGTGTACCGGAAGTCGGACGGGTGCAGCGAGGTCACCCAGCTGGACGCGAGGACAGGGCACCGCACGGCGCAGCGCAACGGGGACGCCGAGCTCGGCACCCGGCTCGTCGGCGACGGCGGTTACGTCACGGCGACGGGCGAACGTCTGCTCAACACCTGGCGCGACGATCTCGTCAAGAGCATGGAGTTCGGCCGGGTGTACGCGCAGGTCAACGCCGGCTACCAACCGCGTCCGAACTGCCGGTACGGGACCGTCGCCGCGGCGGCGGGCAGAGTCGGCGTGATCGAACGCTGCCCCGGCGAGGACGGCGCGCGGCTGACGGTCCTCAAGGCCGCGCCCGACGAATCGGACCAGCCGGAGGAGGAGTTCTCCGTCTCGCTGCCCGAGCGCCGCGCCAAGCTCGTCGCGATGGTGCCTGGCGGTTCGGCCGTGGTGCTTCCCCAGGCGCGGGAACTGGTGCTCTACGACCCGAAGGGCAACGAACGCCTGCGGTATCCCCTCGACGTTCCGCAGTCCGATCTGGACGCCGAGCCCGACGACGGGGTGCTGCCGACGGCACGCGGACCCGAGAACGTCTACTGGTTCACCGGATCGCGGACCATCGCGCTGTCCACAGAGGACCTGTCTCCGCGGTGGACGGTGCACAACACGCGCGGGGCCGGGGTCGCCTACGCGGGCCGTTACGTCACGCCGATCGGCGGCGGGCTCGCCGTGCTGGATCCGGCCGACGGCCGGACCGTGCGCACGATCGCGCTCGACCGCGGCGACTACCGCGGGCCGATCGAGATGGCCGCAGCCGGACCCGTACTCCTGGAACAACGCGGTGACACGGTGGTGGGATTGCGATGACGACGTTCTCTCAGCTCTCTCCGCACGGTGCGCAGCGCCTGACGCTGGCGGGTGACGTCGCGGCGCTGTCGGGGCCCGAGCCCGCGGCCGACGTCGACCCGATCGGCACCGCGCTGCTCGTCCCCGGATACACCGGATCCAAAGAGGACTTCGCACCGCTCCTCGACGGACTGGCCGACGGCGGGCTGCACCCGGTGGCGATCGACCTGCCCGGCCAGTACGAGTCGCCGGGCCCGGATGACGAGGACGCCTACCTGCCCGACCGCCTCGGCGCGCTCGTCGCGGAACTGGTCGCCGACCTCGCCGACGAGTTCGCCCGGCCCGTCGTCCTGCTCGGACATTCCTACGGCGGTCTCGTCGCCCGTGGAGCCGTGCTCGCGGGCGCACCGATCGCCGGGCTGACCCTGCTCGACAGTGGTCCGGAGAAGCTCCCCCACGGCCTGCGGTTCCAGGCGCTCGAGGCCGGTGAACCGTTGCTGCGCGAACACGGCATCGAGGCGGTGTACGCCCTTCGCGAGCAGCTCGGCGGTCCGCCCAGCGCGCAGTTGCGTGCCTTCCTGCGCGACCGGTTCGTCAACTCCAGTGCTGCCGGACTGCTCGGCATGGCGCACGCGCTGCGCACCGAATCGGACCGCACCGACGAACTCGCGGCCGCGCTCGGCGATCGTCCCGCCCTCGTGGTCTCGGGCGAACACGACGACGCCTGGCCGGTGGACCAGCAGAAGGACATGGCCCGCAGGCTTGCCGCGACCTTCGCCGTCGTCACCGGCGCCGCCCACTCCCCCAACACCGAGAACCCCCACGCCCTGCTCGACATCCTCCTCGCCGAATGGCGAGCCTGGCTTTGACCCCCGTGTCGCGGGTCCAGGGCCCCGTGTTGCGGACTCGGGGGCGCGTGTTGCGGATCCGGGAGCCCGTGTTGCGGATCCGGGGACGCGTGTTGCGGACTCGGGAGCCCGTGTTGCCGGTTCAGGGGAGGCCGATGGCGATCCAGTCGGGGACCCACATGTCGCCGTCGGTTCGCGGCGCGGTGGCGCGCAGATGGTCGCGTAGTTCCCTCAGCAGCGGGTGCCGGCTCTCCCGGCGTGCCACCAGCACGTGGGGGTAGACGGGAGTCGGCTCGTGCAACGGGATTCGGCGCAGGTCGTGACTCTCGGGCCACAGGTACCGATCGCCTGCGCCGACGAGAGTCGCCAGTGAACCCGAATCGGCCAGCGCGTCCATCAACGCCTCGTCGCCGAAGTGCGGTCCGAGCGCATCGATACTCAGGTTGAAGGCCTCCGACAGCGCCCGGTAGTACGCCTCCCACTCCGTTCCCTGTCGGATCCCGGGAATCCAGATGCGATGCCGCACCAGGTCGGCAGGCCGAACCCACGCTGCATCGGCCAACGCGTGGGCAGGCCCCACGAGCAGCTCCAACGGAGTGTCGAGGATCCGCTCGGCGCTGATTCCCGCGGGAATCTCGTCGTCGGGAAGGGCGCGAAAGGACGCATCGACGGTTCCCTCGAGCACCGCACGCACGGCCTGGCCGGCGTTCGCATCGCCCAACGTCACCACGTCGAGATTCGGCTCGGCGCGGCTGCGATAGAACCGGTACACGGCCTGGGCCGGAGCGATGCGCCGGTTGAGCACGTCGACACGCAACGGCCTGGCCCCGGGCCGCACCGACCGCTCGGCCTGCTCGAGCGTCGCGAGAACCTTCCTGGCGTGCGGGAGGAACACCTGCCCGTCCAGACTCAGCGAGGAGCCGCGTGAGGTCCGGACCAGCAGCGTGACCCCCAGGTGTCGCTCCAGCGCCGCGATCCGTTTCGACACCGCCTGTTGGCTGACCCGCAGCTCGTCCGCCGCCGCCTGGAACTGGCCGGTCCCGGCGACGGCCACGAAGGTACGCAATGCGTCGACATCCACCCGGCCACGGTAGCCACACAACCAAAGGTTGTTACCGCGGTTTGTGTCGGTTGTTTGATCCGACGCGGCGGACGCGCTGGGATCAGCGCATGTCGACCCGAACAGATCAGATCATGTACGCCCACAGTCCGGAATTCGCTCAGCACACGGAACGCATCGCGGAAGTCACCGACGCGACGTCGCGCTTGAACACCGTGCCGTTCAGCGACGTCCACGCACGCGCCGAACTACTGTCCGTTGTGTTCGGGGGGCCGCTTCCGGAGTCGGTGACCATCTATCCACCGTTCTTCACCGAGCACGGGCTGAACACGACGTTCGGGGAGAACGTCTTCGTCAACCAGGGCTGCACCTTCATGGACAAGGGCGGGATCCGCATCGGCAACGGTGTCATGATCGCCCCGAAGGTCAGCCTCATCACCGGCGGCCACCCGCTGCCGCTCGCCGAACGTCGCGAGTACCTCTCCTTCGCCCCGATCGTCATCGAGGACGACGTGTGGATCGGCGCCGCAGCCGTCATCACGCAGGGCGTGACACTCGGCGCCGGTTCCGTCGTCGCCGCCGGCTCCGTCGTCACCCGCGACGTTCCCCCCGGCACCCTCGTCGCCGGCGTACCCGCCCAGGTCGTCAAGGTGACCGACTCAGCCTGACCGCGGTTCGGGGCGCGTGTTGCGACCTCAGGGGCGCGTGTTGCGGGTTACGGGGCGCTCACATTGTGGGTCCGGGGACAACACGAGTCCCCGGATCCGCAAAACGAGCCCCCGAATTCACAACACGAGCCCCCAGAACCGCAACACGCGCCCCCAGAACCACAACGCGCGCCATCGCGCTCAGGCCCACCAGCACGTCCACAGGAGGACGCCCGTCACCACAAGGACACCCAGCCCCGCCGTGCCCGCCACCGCGCCCTGACGCCGGTCGACGAACACCACCTGCAAACCGAGCGCAGCCACCGCCGCCACGATGTGCCACACAACGACCGACGCCCCCGGCCCGCCCGAATCCGACACCCCGGACGCCACCGTCACGACCACCGCCAACGCCGCCAGCCCCGCGGCAACCGACCCCGTGAACCCACGCCAGGCCCGCCCACCGGCCCGCGACCGTTCCGGCTCGTTCACGGGCTGCTCCAGCGGTTCGGTGCGGTCGGCGGTCATGGTTGTCCTGTTCAGGTCATTCGGCACGGAAGCTCCCGGCGTCTCCCCCATCGCCACCCGGCCGATCCGCACCCGCGGCGTCGACCCGGGTGGGCGCGAGCAGCTCCCACGACCGTGCCGCAGGCGCCGCCGCCTGCCCAACAGGACAACTCGGACGGAAATCGCACCACGAACAGCGGCGACCGGTGCGGGCGGGAAACAACTCGTCGGGGTCGCCGCCCGCGCTCAGCTTATCCGTCGCATCCTGCACATCGGTCGCCGTCTCCTCGGCGCGGGTGAGCTGACGCCGCAGACTCTCGTCCGTGTGCTCGGCCGCCGCCACCGTGCCCGTCGGCACATGATGCAGCTCGACCCGGCGACACGGCGTCCGCAACGTGCGCTCGGCCGCCACGGCGTACAACGCCAACGCCTGCGACGACCGCGCCTCCGCCTCGTCCGGCGTGCGCCTGCCCGTCTTGTAGTCGACGATCACCAGCTCGCCGTCGCGTTCGTCGATCCGGTCGGCCCTGCCCTCGACGATCATCGACGCGTGCCCGCCGTCGCCGGACGTCGGCGCCGACACCCACCGCTCGAGGCCGCGCGGATCGGCGCCGACGTCGTGCGTCTCCACGTAGTCGGCCACCCACTCCTTGGCGATCCGCCGGTACTCGGCCGCCTGCTCCGCGTCGGCGAACCCGGCGTCCTTCCAATGCGCGCCGACCAACGCGGCCGCGCGGGCGGACGTGCGCTCGGCCGCCGGCAGGTCGAACAGCTCCCGCAGCGCGTTGTGCACCACCGCACCCAGCGTGCTGTGCGCCCACGGTCCCGTGCGCTGCGGCGTCGGGCGGTCGACGTACGCGAGCCGATACCGCCGCGGACAGTCGTCGAACGTCGACAACCGCGCAGGCGTCACCTTCATCAGCCGGCGCGGCTGCACCCCGAAATCGAACCCCAGTTGCTCCATCCGGCGCAGCGTATCGACACCTCCCGACAGCTCACGCGCCGGCGATGAAACCGCGCACCGCGTCGGCGACCAGCTGCACCGCGATCGCGGCCAGCAACAGACCCGCGATCTTCGCCAGCAGCGTGATGCCGCTCTCCCGCAGCACCTTGATCAGCACGCCCGAGTACCGCATGCACGCCCACAGGATCACGTGGACCGCGACGATCGCGCACCCCAGCGCGACATAGCCGCCCAGATGCCCGTTCGCTTCCCTGACGAACACGATCGTCGCCGCGATCGCACCCGGACCCGCCAGCAGCGGTGTACCCAACGGCACCAACGCCACGTTGACGTCGTCGGCCGCCTCCGGCTCCGCCCCGCCCTTGCTGGTCAACAGCTCCAGAGCGATCAACAACAGCAGCAGACCGCCGGCGCCCTGCAACGCGGGAATGCCGATGCCGAGGTAGGCCAGGATCGCCTGCCCCGCCACCGCGAACAACGCGACCACGAGAAACGACACCAGCACCGCCTGCAGCGCCGCGCGCGCCCGCGCCGCCGGCGGCTTGCGGCCGACCAGGCTCAGGAACACCGGCACCGTGCCGGGCGGGTCCATGATGACCACCAGCGTGATCGTGGCCTCGATGAAGATCGTCAGGTTGAAGTAGTCCATCGTCAGCCGACCTCGACGCCCGTACCGGTGGCCTGCGCGACGAGCGCCTCGAACTCCTCGACGGCCGTCGCCTCCTGTCCGATCCCGATGGTCTTGTTGGTGCCGTGGTAGTCGCTCGACCCGGTACGCACCAGACCGAGGTCCTTCGCGAGCGCCCCCAGTTCCTCGCGCGCGGCCGGGTCGTGATTGGGATGGTCCACCTCCACGCCCGTCAGCCCCCGGCGCGCCAGATCGGCGATGACCTCAGGGGCCACCGTGGGACGCCTGCCGAACGCGAACGGATGGGCCAGCACGGTCACCCCGCCCGCCGCCGAGATCATGGCGATGGCCTCCTCGACCGGGGTGTCGCGCCGCGGCACGTAATAGCCGCGCCGCCCCGACAGATAGTTGGCGAACGCCTCGTCGACCGTCTCGCACAGTCCCGCCCGCACGAGCGCCTGCGCCACGTGCGGCCTGCCCGCCGTCCCTTCGGGGCCCACCAGGTCGAGGATCTCGTCGGCGTCCACCGGCAGGCCGTCGTCCGCCATCCGGTCGGCGATCGTGCGCACCCGCGCCCTGCGCTCGTCCCGCAACCGCCGCTGCTCGGCGACGATGGCCGGGGCCTGCGGGTCGAACAGGTACGCCAACAGGTGCACGCCGATCCGGCCGCCCCTGCCGTCGTCCGATTCGCACGACAACTCGGCGCCGGGCACCAGCCGCATACCCGAAGGCAACGCCTCGACGGCCGCCCGCCATCCGGCGGTCGTGTCGTGATCGGTCAGGGCCACGGCACCGAGACCGGCCGCAGCCGCGACGGCGACGAGCTCAGCCGGGCTGTCCGTGCCGTCGGAGGCCGTCGAATGGGTATGCAGGTCGATGCGCACGACCACCATTGTCCAACACGGCACCGTCCACGGGCCGCGCCGGTGCGCGAGCACACGCCCGCGCGAAAAGCTGTGCGCTGGGATGACGGCCGGTGGCCGTCAGCGAACGGCCTTCTTGCGCTTGTTACCGCGTGCGGCGCGCTGGGCCTTGATCATCGAGAACCGTTCGGCCTGCTTCTGCTTGTCCCCGAACACCAGCTCCGAGATGGTGTCGTAGAACTCCTCGGGGTTCGGCAGGTAGTGGATGCGGTTCAGCGCCTGGATCTGACCGGCCGATTCGACGACCATCGTGCCGTAACCGAAGATGCGGCCGCCGAACGTCCGCTCGTAGGTCAGGTCGGTGACCTTCGTGATCGGCATCATCAGCACCTGCGTGGTCCAGACGCCCTTGGTCATGATGAACCGCTTGTCGGTCACCACCAGCCGTTCGACCCACCACTCGATCACCTTGTAGGCGAACCAGAGCACGACGACGAACGCGACGTACCAGAGGATGTTCTGCAACACCCACGCCGCGGGCGGGAGGATGTACGAGATCATCACGCAGATCGCGATCATCGCGATGGCCTCGAACATGTTCCACCCGAGACACGCCCAGTGCCGCCGGATGCGGATCACCCGGCGTTCGGTGTCGAGCAGGTACTCGTCAGGGTCGCGTGGCGCGAACATAGGTCGAGCGTAGCGCTCGTCAGGTGAAGATGTTGCTGACGAACGTGATCACGGCTTCAGCGGCGTCGCGCAGGAAGCCGATGATGTTGTTGACAAAACCCGCAGCTTGACCTGGCTGGGCGATCACGAAGAACAGAACCAACGCGATAGCGGCAATTCCTGCGAGCTTCTTCGCGTTCACGGCGATCAATCCCGTCTCTCGAGTGCAAGACCAGTTGGTTGGACCTGTTGACTGAGGTGCCACTAAGTTTGTACCGCACTGCCTGTCGCTACGGGAGGTAAGTCCTGCACTTGGGGCAGTGCGCGCGAAGATCGTAGCTCGACTGCTACGGACTGTGACTGCGGGGTCGAATCGGTGTGAGCCACGTTCGCTGTGTGGGCGGGATCGTCCACGACGAGGCCGGCCGGCTCCTGCTCATCCGGCGTGCGAACGATCCAGGACGCGGGCTGTGGTCGGTGCCGGGAGGCCGGGTAGAGGCGGGCGAGACCGATCACGCGGCAGTGGTGCGCGAGCTCGCCGAGGAAACCGGCCTCGACGTCGAACCGGGCGCACTCGTGGGCACTGTCCTGCGCGATCCGTTCGTCATCCACGACTACCGCTGCCGCGTCCTCGGGGGACGACTGCAGGCGGGCGACGACGCCTCCGACGCCCGGTGGATCGACACCGACACCTTCACTCTGTTGGACCGCACGGGAGGGCTGGTCGGGGGACTCGCCGACACGTTGCGTGCATGGAGTGCCCTGCCTCACGACGCGGACTGAGGCCACCCTTCGTTCACGGACTGTTACCCACCGAGCCACGTCATCCGCTGGCCGTGCGGATCGGCCAGCGCGAGCGCCTGTGCGTTCGGTGTGTCGTTCTCCCAGGTCACGAGCCCGAGGGTCGGCCGGGCGGTCTCCGCATAGGCCAGCTCGTCCCTGCCGGGCAGCACCCCGGCGAGGCCGGCCTCGTACGCCTCGAGCGAGGCCCACCACAACCGCCTGCGCCCGGCGAGTTCACCCAGGGCAGTGACGAACGCCTCTCGCCGATCGGCATCCAGGTAGGCCGTCACGTGACTGGTGAACACCACCAGCGGGAGCTCCTCGGGCACCCGCTCGGCGGCCGTGGCCAGGTCGTTCACGGCGTCGCCCTCGACGAGCTCGGGCGTGTCCTTGGCCTGGGCTGCCGCGGCGGTGCGGAGCATGCGGATCCGGTCCGGCTGGTCCGCCCACACGCACGCCTCGAGCCACGCCAGCTCCTCGTCGTCCTGGGCGTCGACGGGATGGCGGTCCAGACCCACCTTGGCCGCGACGTTCAGCTTCGCGGGGACGGCAGGCGCCGCGGCACCGTCGGCGAGCTCCACGGCACAGTGCAGGCCCACGGGCGTCTTCTTCGGACCGGCCGCCAACTGCTCACCGCCGGGAAGCCGGTACTGGTACGCGAACCGGTCCATGCCCAGCAGCAGACCCGCACTGCAGCCGATCTCGAGCAGGCCCACCTTGCCCTTGGCCGCCTTCGCCGCGCGGGCCACCGCGGGATACAGCACCGCCGCCCGGTTGACCTCGTTGGTCTGCGTGAAGCGTTCACGGACGAGCGCGCGCACGCGGTCGGCGCGCTCGAGGAGGAAGTTGCGGAACTCGGGCCAGGTGGCCCCGTCGACGCCGTCCATACCGCCGAGCGACGGGTAGTAGCGCGACAGCGGATGAATCGGGTCGGCCTGGATCAGTCGGTGCGCCACCGCGAACAGCAGCGTCGGATGCGCGTCGGCCTCCGTGCCCGCCTCGGCGAGCAGGCCCGCGATCTCGTCGTCGTCCGCCGCGTGTTCGGCCAGGTGGGCATACAGCGGCGAGATGCCCGCGGCCTCGTGTTCGGCGAACCTCCGCAGTCGCTCCTTGGCGGCGTTCACTGCGTTGACTTCGCCCATGGACTCGAGCCCTCTCCGTGTTCCGACATCCGCATCGCGCGGTGCGTCGCACGTCGGGACGCCCCGCGAGGACTCCCCCGCGATCCCCCGCGGCGACGAGCACCTGCCCTACGAGTACCCTTGACCATCGGCGCACAACGCGTCAACGCGAGCAACACCACGCGGACCGGAGGAGGTGAGGAACGCAGATGAACAGTGGCGACAACCCACTCAGTTCGCCTCCCAGTATCGGCACCGCTTCCTCACGCCGGTCCGACATCGCCTGATACTGCGGCGAACTCGGTTTCGAGACGGGGCACCTCTGCTCCGTCGCCATCCAGCGCGGAAGCGGTCCACGAGCGTTCAGTCGTGCCGTGAGGGAGCATGTCCCCTCGGCACATCGTGAGGTCCAGCGACATCCAGCCTGGAGATCCCATGCCTGCGATTCCGTCCTTCGGCGGGCTGCGAGGCCGCGGCCGGGACAACCGCCGTCCCGCCACGGCCGGTGCCGCCCTGCCGCCGCCCGCCCCCACCCGTCAGCCGCTGTCGGCGTCGGTCGTCGACTGCGGTGTGTACGTCGGTGGCCGGCGTCAAGAGGGAGCGTGGACGCACGACGAGGCCATCCACGCGGTCCGCGAACGCGGCGACGGGTTCGTCTGGATCGGGCTGCACGAGCCCACCGAGGAGCAGATCCAGGGCATTGCCGACACGTTCGGCCTGCACGAGCTCGCCGTCGAGGACGCCGTGCACGCGCATCAGCGGCCGAAGCTGGAGCGCTACGACGACACGTTGTTCATGGTGTTCCGCACGGTGCGCTACGTGGAGCACGAGTCGCCCACGACCGCCAACGAGATCGTCGAGTCCGGCGAACTCATGGCCTTCCTCGGCCACGACTTCATCATCACCGTGCGCCACGGGAGCCACTCCGGTCTCGCGCGTCTGCGGCGCGAGCTCGACGCGGACCCGGAACAGTTGGAGCACGGCCCCTCCGCCGTGCTGCACGCGATCGCCGACCACGTCGTCGACCACTTCCTCGAGGTCACCGACCGGATCGAGGACGACATCGACGAGATGGAGGCGGAGGTCTTCGCACCGCGCACGAACGTGACGTCGGAGCAGATCTACCTGTTCAAACGCGAGGTGCTGGAGCTGCGGCGCGCCGTGTCCCCGCTGGCGACCCCGCTGCGCAGGCTGTCCGAGGGCTACACGCGGCTCGTGCCGGAGGACGTGCGGTCCTACTTCCGCAACGTCCACGACCACGTGACGACGGTGGCCGAGCGGGTCGAGGGATTCGACGAGATGCTCACGACGCTCGTCGACGCCACGCTCGGAAAGCTCACGCTCCAGCTGAACACCGACATGCGCAAGATGAACTCGGACATGCGCAAGATCACCTCGTGGGCGGCGATCATCGCTGTGCCGACGGCGATCGCCGGTATCTACGGCATGAACTTCGACTACATGCCTGAGCTGGGTTTCAAGTACGGCTATCCGGCCGTGCTCGCGATCATTCTCGGGCTGTGCCTGCTGCTCTATCGAATATTCCGGAAGAACGACTGGCTCTGAGCGTGTCGCTCGAGCCCGTACGTCGGGGGACCTGCGCCGGTATTCGACTGCTGTGATGGGGAGAGAACATGATCCGCAAACTCACCGACCTGAAGTTCTGGGCACTGATGCTGAGCATCGCGTGGGTGCTGATGGTCATCGCGTTCATCGCGGTGAACCCGGAAGCGGCCGTGGTCGCCCACTGACGGAGCCGTGGTCGCCCACTGACGGTGCGTGCGCCGAACGCGCGGATACCGCGTTCGCGCGGGCGTACCCTGTCGCCATGGTGCGAGCACTGGTGGTCGCCGACGAGGTCGACGAGACCCTGTGGTGCGGGCAGCGCGCCCTCGATCTCGACGTCGACGTCGTGCTGGGGGCGGGCGATCTGCCGTTCGCGTATCTCGAGCACCTCGCCGACATGCTGAACGCGCCGGTCGCGTTCGTCCCCGGTAACCACGACCCCGACCTCACGGGCTTCACGCGGTACCGCGGGCTGGCACTGCGCGGCGGGATGCCGGCGTCGTGGCCGGGGCCTGCGGGCGGGATCGACGTGGACGGGCGGGTCGCCACCGTCGCGGGACTGCGTATCGCGGGCCTCGGCGGTTCGGTGCGCTACCGCGAAGGCCCCAACCAGTGGACCCAGCGTCAGCAGGCCCGGCGTGCACGGCTGCTGACGTGGCGCTCCCGCGGCAGGCCGGTGGACGTCCTGCTCACCCACGCCCCACCGCGCGGGCTCGGTGATCGCGACGATCTGCCGCACCACGGCTTCGACTGTCTGCACAGGACGGTCCGGCGGCTACGGCCCCGCTGGCTGCTCCACGGCCACATCCACCCCTACGGCGAGCAGGTGCCCGACCGGCGCATCGGCGACACCGTCGTCCGGAACGTCGTCGGCGCGCACGTGCTCGACCTCGGAGCGTTCGTGGGATCGAGATGAAACGCGACACCGGATTTCCCCGCGCCGACGCCGAACACGACTTCCTGCGCGCCCGGCGCAGGCAGGTGTTGTCGCGCCTGGCGACGTGGCTGCGCGGCGAACCGGACGACGTCAACATCACATTGCCGTTCGACGAGGTGGTGGCCGCGCTCGGCTGGGCGGGTCAACGCAGGCTGGGCCTGCGCGTGGTGAAGCTGAACACCATCGTCGGCAGCGTCAACCGCGAGGCCGATTTCGACCGCCGTTTCCGGCCCACGTCCGGGCGGGTGCGGCAACGCTGGGAACGGCTCGCCGTGGCCAGCAGGCGCGGCGAGTCGATCCCGCCCATCGAGGTCTACCGCGTCGGGGAGCTGCACTTCGTCATCGACGGCCACCACCGGGTGTCGGTGGCGCACGCGCTGGGCCTGGACACGATCGACGCCTACGTCACCGAAGTACGCACCACATTGGACCCTTCCGGGATCCGCCACCGCGGCGATCTCATCGTGAAGGACTACCGCAGGCTGTTCCTCGAACGCGTCCCGCTGACGGGTGAGGCACGTGCGTCGGTCGTCGTCACCGACCCCTGGGACTACGCCGAACTCGGCGAGCACGTCGAGGCGTGGGGTTTTCGCCTGATGCAGGACGAGGACCGGTTCCTCGACCGCACCACGGTCGCCGCGCGGTGGTACAGCGACGAGTACCAGCCGGTGGTGCGCATGCTCAGGCAGGCCGATCTCGTCGGCACCCGCACCGAGGCCGAGGCCTACCTGTGGGTGGCGGGTGAGCGCTACCACCTGATGCGCAACCACGACTGGGACGACGACGTGATCGAGGCGTTGCGTTCCCGCCGCCGCTGACCTGAGACGGCTGGACGGCTGGCCGGTCGCAACCGGACCGGTGCTGCCGGCCCGTTGACTGGGGCTCGGGGCGGACCCGCTGTCCGGATCCGCCCCGAGCCGTCGATGCGCGGTCAGTCCTCGAACGTGAGGTTCCTGCCCGACTTCGGGTCGAACAGCTGGATGCGGTCGGGGTCGAACCACACCTGGAGGGTCTCGCCCTCCTTGGCCGTCGAGGCCGCGTCCAGCCGGGTGACGATGGTGGTTCCGCTACCCGGCACGTCGGCCGATCCGGCGTCGGCGGCGATCTCGGCCAGTTCCTCGGTCTGGGCCAATTCGCTCTCCAGCGAGAAGTACGCGTACTTCTCGGCACCCATCGACTCGAGGACGTCCACCGTGGAGCTGAAGGTCGCGCCGCGTGCGCGGTGTTGCTCGTCCACCAGTGCGGCGTCCTCGAAGTGCTCGGGACGGATGCCCGCCACGACCTCCCGTCCCGCGCCGGAGGATTCGACGAGGGTCCGAATGCGATCGGTCAGCGGGACCTCGCCCAGTGCGCTCTTCAGCGCACCGCCCTCGAGCGTGGCCGGGACGAAGTTCATCGACGGCGATCCGATGAATCCGGCGACGAAGAGGTTGGCCGGCTGGTCGTAGAGGAACTGCGGACTGCCGATCTGCTGGACATGACCACCGCGCAGCACCACGACCCGGTCGCCGAGGGTCATCGCCTCGGTCTGGTCGTGGGTGACGTAGACGGTGGTCGTGCCGAGCTGCTTCTGCAGTTTCGACACCGACGTCCGCATCTGCCCGCGCAGCTTGGCGTCCAGGTTGGACAGCGGTTCGTCCATCAGGAACGCCTTGGGGCTGCGCACGATCGCCCTGCCCATCGCGACGCGCTGCCGCTGACCGCCGGAGAGGTTCGACGGCCTCCGGTCGAGGTGCTGGGTCAGGTCGAGGATCTTCGCCGCCTCCTCCACCTTGGACTTCACGGTCGCGTCGTCGACCTTCGCCAGCCGCAGCGGGAACGCCATGTTCTCGCGCACGCTCATGTGCGGGTACAGCGCGTACGACTGGAACACCATCGCGATGTCGCGGTCCTTGGGCGACTTCTCGTTGGCACGCTCACCGTCGATGCGCAGTTCGCCCCCCGAGATGTCCTCCAGCCCCGCGATCATGTTGAGCGCGGTCGACTTCCCGCATCCGGAAGGGCCGACCAGAATGATGAACTCGCCGTCCGCGATCTCGATGTTCATCTCGGACACGGCCAGCGCTCCGTCGGGGTAGCGCTTGGTCACCTTGTCGAGCACGATCTCTGCCATTGCCTTACCCCTTCACGGCACCGGACGTCAGCCCCGCGACGATGCGGCGCTGGAAGAACAACACGAACAGAATGATCGGGATGGTGATCACCACGGCCGCCGCGGAGATCGTCCCGGTCGGGTCCTCGAACTGCGAGGCACCGGTGAAGAACGACAGTGCCGCGGGCACGGTTCGCGACGCCTCGGTCGAGGTCAGCGAGATCGCGAACAGGAAGTCGTTCCAGCACAGGATGAACACCAGGATCGCCGTGGTGAACACTCCGGGCGCGGCCAGCGGGGCGATCACCTTCCGGAACGCCTGCGCCGGCGTCGCACCGTCCATCTTGGCCGCCTTCTCCAGCTCCCAGGGGATCTCCCTGAAGAACGACGAGAGCGTGTAGATCGCCAACGGCAGGGCGAACGTGATGTACGGCAGGATCAGTCCGGGCCAGGTGTCGAAGAGCCCCAGCTCGCGTTCGATGTTGAACAGCGGGGTGACCAACGAGATCTGCGGGAACATCGCGATCAGCAACGACACCCCGACCAGCAGTTTCTTGCCGGGGAAGTCGAGCCGGGCGATCGCGTAGGCCGCCATCATGCCGAGCACGACCGCGATCAGCGTGGCGATCAGCGAGATGCCGATCGAGTTGATGAGCGGGCGGACGAACTCGCCCATCGCGAAGATGTCGCGGTAGTTGTCCAGTGTCCATTCGCGAGGGAAGAAGTTCCCGTCGGCGAGGGTCTCCTTCGACTTGAACGACAGCGACGCGATCCACAGCACGGGAACGAGGGCGTAGGCCACGACGATGATGTCGAGCAGCGCCCAGCGGGCTTTGCGGCCTGCGGTGGCCGTCTGCATTGCCATCAGCGCTTACCTCCGTCGTCGCTGCCCGGTGCCGCCGTGCCGAAGCCCTTCACGAAGACGAACGCGATGATCGCGACCGTCAGGAAGATGAGCACCGCCATGGCGGAGCCGATGCCGAGGTTCAACCCCTTGATCAGGTTGTTGTAGGTCTGCATCGACACCGACGAGGTGTCGTTGGCTCCGCCGGTGAGCACGAAGATGTTGTCGAAGATGCGGAACGCGTCCAGCGTGCGGAACAGCAGCGCCACCAGGATGGCCGGTTTCATCACCGGCAGCATCACCTTGACGAAGCGCTGCCACGCGTTGGCGCCGTCCATCGAGGCCGCTCGCATCAGGTCGTCCGGTACGAGTGCCAGGCCCGCCATGAGCAGCAACGCCATGAACGGGGTGGTCTTCCACACCTCGGCCAGCGCGATGATGAGCAGCGACGGTCCGTACTCGGTGAGTGGAGCCCCGCCGTCGGCGAGCGCGTTGGCCAGGTATCCGGTTCCGGGCGTCCAGGCGTAGTACCAGGAGAACGCCGCGGCGACGGTCACGATGCCGTACGGGATCAACGCCACCGTCCGAACCAGACCGCGGCCGACGAGGGTGCGGTGCATGATCAGCGCCAACCCCATGCCGAGCACGAACTCGATGGCCACGGTGACGACCGTGATCAGCATCGTGGTGCCGAACGAGGTCCACCAGTACGAGTTGGTGAGCACGGCGATGTAGTTGTCGAATCCGACGAACTCGCGGTCGTCCGGGAAACGCAGGTCGTAGCGCTGCAGCGACAACCAGATCGAGTAGACGATCGGGTACCCGGTGACGGCGAGCATCACGATCGCCGCAGGGGCGCACAGCAGCCAGCCGAGCCTGCGTTCGGCCTTCTTGCCCTCGCTGAGCGCGGCCTTCTTCGGTGTCGCGGGGCGTTCCGGCGGCGCGTCGGCGGTGCCGGTCACGGTGTCGCTCATGGGATCACGCCCTTCGAGTCGAGCGCGTCGGTCAGCTCTTCACGGAGCCGTTCCGCCGTGCGCTGAGGGTCGATTTCGGACGGTGGGGAGAGCACCTTCGCCATCACCGTGGACAGGTTCTGGTAGGCGGGGGTGAGCGGCCGGACGGCGGCGGTCTTCAGCGCTTCCTTGATGTCGTCGCGCATCGGATACTCCGTGGCCATACTCGGGTTGTCCTCGGGATCCGCGGGTTTCGACGCGTCGAGCGGTTCGGTGTCGTCGTAGACCGACTCGATCGTCGGCGGCACGCCGTCGCGCAGTGCCGAGAACTTCTGGTGCTCGGCGCTGCGCAGGCACAGCGCAGCCTCGAACGCCTCCGGCTTCTTCTGTGACGAGGACGCCACCGCGAGGTCGTAGCCGCCGATGGTGCTGCGGCCGGGCTCGCCCTCGCGCACGCCCGGGTACTGCGCCCACTTGAAGTGCTTCAGGTCCTGCGGCTTCTCCGCAGCGTACGAGGCGTAGACGAACGGCCAGTTCAGCTCGAACGCACCGCGTCCCTGCTGCATCGCCAGCCGGACCTCGTCCTCCTGCTGGTTGGTCAGCGACGGATCGGTCAGGCCGGTGCTGCTGACCTCCTTGAGGATCCGCAGCGCCTCCACCGCGCCCTCGTCGATGATCACGCGCTGGCCGTCCTCGGACAGGATCCGCCCGCCCGCCGATTCGACGATGGAGTTGTAGACGACGACCAGACCTTCGTACTGGGCGCCGGTGAACAGGATCTGGTGCGGATCGCCCTTGTCCTTGAGCTGGCGGGACGTGCGCATCATCTCGTCCCACGTCTTGGGCGGCTGGGAGGCGATGCGGTCGTCGTACCAGAGCAGCTGGACGTTGGTGTTCTTCGGCGCCGCCCAGAGTTTGCCCTGCCACTGGGCGGTCTTCAGCGGGCCCGGCAGGACGTCCCGCTCGGCCTCCGCCTTGTTCGCGCCCTTCCACTCCTCGACCCAGCCGGCCTCGGCGAACTCGGGAACCCAGGTGACGTCGAGGCCGAGCACGTCCATCGTCTCGTCGCCGGCGGCGAGCCTGCGCACCATCTGTTCGCGCTGGCCGTCGGCGTCGCGCGGCAGTTTGTTGTAGACGATCCGATATCGGCCGTCGGCCTGCTCGTTGCAGTTGTCGACGACCGTCTGGAAGTTGTCCTCCGGCGCGTAATAGACGTTGATCGCCGTGCTGTCGTCGGTTCCGCATGCGGTGAGCACGCCCGCTCCGGTCAGGAACGCGCAGGCCGACGCCAGCGCCCGCACGGGCGGCCGGTGCCGGCGAGGTCGCGTCCGCGGTATCGCCATCTCCTCGTCCTCCTCCACGCCGAGCACGTATCGGCATCGAGGAGCGCAGGCTCCGCACGCCGTCGTGCATGGGCTCAGAACACAGTGAATCCACCGCTCGGGTGATCAGCTCGGGAAGGTATTCCCCGCAGCCGCCGGCGGCAAGCACACACTGTAACGATTAGGGGACGCAGGGGCCGGAAAATCCGACTAAAGCACTATCGCGAACGATCGGCGGGCGGCGCAGGCCGCCTCGCCGCTCAACCCTGCGTACCCATACTCAGCTTGGCGAGGAGGTCGCGTCCCTGCTCGGCGTTGCGCGGCTGGCACAGGACGTCGTATCGGCCCGCGACGAGCTGGCTCGACGACGAGAAGTCCCTCCGGCCGCGCGTGGACGCGTAGCTCACCGCGGCGAAGGCCATGCCGAACCCGACACCGACGACCAGGCCGATCAGGATCGGAGCCAGTGCCATGCCCTCGGCGTTGCTGAACATGCTCAGCAGCAGGCCGACGAACAGACCGAACCAGGCGCCCGACGCCGCGCCGGTACCCAGCACCCGTCCCCACGAGAGCCGGCCGATGACGCGTTCGACGAGCATCAGGTCGACGCCGACGATCGTCACGTCCTGCACCTTGAAGTCGTTGTCGGCGAGGTAGTCGACGGCGCGCTGCGCCTCCTCGTAGGTGTTGTACGAGCCGATCGGCCAGCCGGTGGGCGGCGTGGGCAGCCGCGGAAGCCCCGGCGCCTGTCGTCCTGACGAAAGTGGACCGGTCACGATCATCACCTGTGCCTTCGACTTCTCCGTGTTGTCCGCGCTTGGTGCGCTTCCCGGCGGGCCGGCATCGGCGGGCTTCTCGCCGACAACGGGACCCCACGTAACAATACGTACACCACCGGCACCGTCACCGGCTGCACACCGGTTGTCACCTCACACCGGTTGTCACCGCGCTCCGGTTGTGACGGTGCCACGACCGGGGGCATGCTCGACGCCCGTGTCCACGACACTACTCACCCCGCGCCTGCGGCTCCGCCCACTGAGCGCGTCCGACACCCCGCAGATCGTCGCGCTGCACACCGATCCCGCGGTACTGCGTTATTTGGGGCGGCCGGTCGACATCGACACGGTGCGGCGCGAGCACCTGCCCCGGCTGTTGCGGGTCGACCCGCACAGCGGCCGTCCCGACTACCTCGCCGCCGAGACCCGCGACGACGCCCGCGTCGTGGGCTGGTTCATGCTGCGCAGGGTGGACGAGGAGTCGCTGCTGCGCGCCGGCCCCGACGAGGGGGCGCTCGAGCTCGGCTACCGGCTGGAGCGCGCCGCGTGGGGCCGCGGCTACGCCACGGAGGGCGGCCGCGCCCTCGTCGAGGACGCGTTCACCACGCTCGGTGCCGATCGCGTCGTCGCCACGACGATGGCCGTCAACACCGCGAGCCGCCGCGTGCTCGAGAAGTGCGGCCTGCGGCTCGTGCGCACCTTCTTCCCCGCCTGGGACGACCCGCTCGACGGGGCCGAGCACGGCGACGTCGCCTACGCCCTGAGCAGGCACGAGTGGGCGCGCACCGGCGCGGGCTGCGCCCATCACCCCACCGCATAGGGCCGGCGGACGAGGCACGAGGCGTTACGCGGAGAACACGGCAGGCAGCCACGTAGCATGAGGGCAGCACAAGCAACCGCCAGCGACAGAAGGTCGGTGCCCGAGCAGTGACCACCATGCAAGACAAGCCCAGTGTCGAGACCGTCCGTACCGCGCTGAACTCGGTGCAGGACCCGGAGATCCACAAACCGATCACCGAGCTCGGCATGGTCAAGGACATCACCGTCGGCGACGACGGCGTCGTCACCGTCGCGGTGTACCTCACGGTGGCCGGGTGCCCCATGAAGGACACGATCACCAAGGACACCAAGGCCGCGGTGAGCGAGCTGCCCGGCGTCAACGAGGTGCGGGTCGAGCTCGACGTCATGAGCGACGAGCAGCGCTCCGAGCTGCGCAAACAGCTCCGGGGCGACGCCGAGGAGCCGGTGATCCCCTTCGCCCAGCCGGGTTCGATGACCCGCGTGTACTGCGTCGCCTCCGGCAAGGGAGGCGTCGGCAAGTCCAGCGTCACGGTCAACCTGGCCGCCGCCATGGCCGAGCGCGGACTGAAGGTGGGCGTCGTCGACGCCGACATCTACGGCCACTCGGTGCCCCGCATGCTGGGCGCCGACGAGAAGCCCACCAAGGTCGACTCGATGATCATGCCGCCGCAGGCACACGGCGTGAAGGTGATCTCGATCGGCATGTTCACGCCCGGCAACACACCCGTGGTGTGGCGTGGCCCGATGCTGCACCGCGCGCTGCAGCAGTTCCTCGCCGACGTGTTCTGGGGCGACCTCGACATCCTGCTGCTCGACCTGCCTCCGGGCACGGGGGACATCGCGATCTCGGTCGCACAGCTGATCCCGAACGCCGAGATCCTCGTGGTCACCACGCCGCAGCAGGCGGCCGCCGAGGTCGCCGAGCGCGCCGGTGCGATCGCCCTGCAGACCCGCCAGCGGGTGGCAGGCGTGATCGAGAACATGTCGTGGTTCGAGGCTCCCGACGGCTCGCGAATGGAGATCTTCGGTTCCGGCGGTGGGCAGACCGTCGCCGACTCGCTGTCCAAGTCCGTCGGTTCCGAGGTGCCGCTGCTCGGCCAGGTGCCGCTCGAGACGAAGCTGCGCGAGCAGGGCGACGCCGGAACGCCGCTCGTGCTGTCCGACCCGGAGGCGGCCGCCTCCGAGGTGCTGCGGTCGGCGGCCGAGAAGCTGTCGGTCCGCGCGCGTGGCCTGGCCGGGATGATGCTGAACGTCTCGCCCGCGGGCCGCTGACCCGACCGACCACACGACGAAGGCCGGGGTTCGCATGGTCGAACCCCGGCCTTCGTGTGTCGTGGGGTCGGCACTCGACTCGTCCGGCGAGCCTGGCGCAGCCGGCGAGATCCGCACCTACTTTCGTCGGATGACGGCAACCTTCCGGATCGCCCCGGCGTGACTCTCATGCCGGGGATCTTCGTCCGGCGCCTTCCGAAGGGGACGGGCATGCGATGCCCGAGGGCGGGCCCGAGGCACCCGAGACTGGGGGTGGGTGCCTCGGGTACACCGCCGCAGAACGGCTGCGAATGCGACCACTCCGCCGACACGGCCGCGGCGCAGGCGTCGAGCGTCGTCCGAACCAGGTGGCGTCCGAACCAGGTGGGGTCCGGGTCAGGTGGCGTCCGGGTCGACCGGAGGGTTTTCCCCCGGCTTGAGCGGCTCGGCGGGACGTGCGGAGCCATGGGTACCCGCGCCGTTCGCGCTGCCGGCTCCGCCCACACCCGTGCTCGATCCGTTGCTCTGGACGCCGTCGCCGCCCACGGGCCGCGTGGCGTTGATGTCCTTCAGGCCGATCGGGTCGGAGTCACCGTCGAACAGGTGCTGGGTGACGGCACGTTTCGGGTCGAAGCTGCGCAGCTGGCGAAGGTCCTCGATGGGCTTGCGGAACTCCTCGTACTCCGGCCCCATCTCGTCCTTGAGCTGCTGCCGCGCGCCCGTGGCGAACTCGCGCACCTTGCGTACGGACTTGCCCAGCCATGCCGCGGCCTCCGGCAGACGTTCCGGACCCAGGATGAACAGTGCCGCCACGAGGAGAATGAGGATCTCGCTCCAGCCAATGTTCTCGAACACCTGGGAAACCTCCGCCTCTTCGGCCGCTCACGCCCAGACTACTAGGTCAGTCTGAACCGAGGGTGACATCGACGGTAAGTGCACGACCGTCCCGCACGAGCCGCACCGGGACGGTGTCGCCCACCTCGTGTTCGCGCACCGCGACCGTCAGCTCCGCCGCGTTCCGCACCTGGCGCTCGCCGACCTTGGTGATCACGTCGCCCTCGCGGATGCCCGCCCGTGCCGCGGGCCCCTGGCCTCGCACGTTCTGCACCTGGGCGCCTTCGGAGGTGTTGGCCGACACCGACGCCGCGTTCACCCCGATGTCGGCGTGCTTGACCTCGCCGTCGCGGATCAGCGAGTCGGCGATGCGCATGGCCTGGTCCACCGGGATGGCGAAGCCGAGACCGATGCTGCCGCCCTCGCCTTCGCCGACGGTGCGGATCATCGAGTTGATACCCACGAGCGCGCCGCGGGAGTCGACGAGCGCGCCACCCGAGTTGCCGGGGTTGATGGCGGCGTCGGTCTGGATGGCGTCGTAGGTGACGTTCGGGTCGCCGTTCTCGCCGGGCGCCGTCACGGGACGGTCCACGGCACTGACGATGCCCTCGGTGACGGTGTTCTCGAGACCGAACGGCGAGCCCACGGCGACGACGCCGTCACCCGGCGCCAGGTCGGAGGACTTGCCCACCTCGATCACGACCGGGTCGGACACGTTCACCTTGATCACGGCGAGGTCGGTCTTGGGGTCGGTGCCCACGACCTGCGCCTTCACGCGCGTTCCGTCGGTGAACACGGCGGAGATGTCGGATCCGTCCGATCCGACGGCCTGGGAGATCACGTGGTGGTTGGTGAGCACGTAGCCGTCGGAGTCGATCACCACACCGGAGCCGACACCGCCGTTCTGCCCCGAGGTGACCTCGATCGACACGACGGCGGGGGCCACGCGCTGGGCGATGCCCGCGATCGATCCGGCCGGCCGCTCCTTGGCGGCCTCCGCCTCGGCGACGTTGAGTTCGCCGCGGAGCTCGTCGCCGGTGGTGCCGACGGCCCATCCGACCAGGCCACCCGCGGCACCGATGCCGAGTGCGATGACCGCGAGCAGCGCCAACGCGACCGGCTTGACGCGCCTGCCGAACAGCACCTCGGGGAGGCTGAGCTGGGCTCCACGCGGCTTGTCGGTGTCCTCACCCTCGTCGTCGGGTGCCGTCACGGCGGGCGTGCTGAGCACCGCACCGGCGCCCGGGTCGCGCCACGGGTCGGTGTCGGAGCCCCACAGCGGTTCCTCGCCGTCCGGGTCGCGGCGGCCGTCACCGGTGTGGTCCCCGTGCGGCCGCTGCAGCACGACGTCGTCGGCGCCGGGAGGCCTGCTGAACGCCTCGGCGAGCGATTCGGGGGCCGGCGGCGCGGACACCGCGGGCGCCTGCTCCGAGGTGCCACGGCCCGCCGAGAGCGTGTCGAACGAACCGGCCACACCGCGGGGCCGGCCGAACGTCGCGGCCGCGGCGGGATCCACCGCGGGACGCGAGATGGGACGCGGTCGGAGCCGCGGCTCCCGGCCGTCCTCCTGGCCCTCCTGGGACGAGTTCGGTGGCTGGCTCATCTTCCCCTGACAAACGGTTCGTCGCGTGCTCGTGACTCGAACGGAGACTACGCGTGCGGGCCGGGACGCACAGACGCCCCGGGAGCATCCGAACCGATCATGTCGCGTGGGCGGTGAAGTCGGCGTGGGAAGCGCCGCCCGTCGCCGTCCCCGCGGTCGTGAGCCGTGGTGCCGGCGTGGGGGCTCAGCGTTGCTCGGCGGCCTGCGGTGCGACCGGCTCGGCCGTCGTCGCCCGCGGGGTGGGCACGGCCACCGGCGTCGTCGTGGACACCGGAGTGGTGGTCGACGTGGCCGTCGCGGCGGCCGGCGACTTCGCGGTGGAGTCGGCGGCACCCGCGCGGGCCGCGCCGGAGGGAGACGTGGTCGACGCGCGGTCACCACCGAACTGGGCGCGCAGCACCCCGGTGTTCGGCTGATCGCCGCCGGTCCGTGAGCGGTCCTCGTCGCCGATCGGGCTCGCGGTGGTGCCGACGAGCGCCAGCGCGCTCAGTACGAGCCCGGACACCACGACGCCGGCTCCCTGGACGGCGCGCCGCCTGCCACGGCCGTTGCCGTGGCTGTTGCCGTGGTCGGGTCCGTGGTCAGCGCCGTGGCCGGTGCCGTGACCAGTGCGGTTGCCGGGCTTGTCGGTGGTGTCGCCGGATGTGGAGGCCCGGGGCGTCCGGCCGCCCAGCGCGGCTCCCGACTGCCCGAGCGGGGTCGTCCCGCCGAGGGCCGACCTGCCGAGCGCGGATCTGCCCAACGGCGCGGAACCGCCCAGCGGGGTCGTGCCGCCGACGCGTCCACGCAGTCCGGCGATCCTGCCGGGCCGCTGCACGGCGACGAGCTGGCCGTCCTCGGTGACCGCGAGGTTGTCCGGGGTGGCGTCGACGTCGGTGTCCTGGGGGATCGACCGGAGACTGGCGAGGAACCCGGCCGACATCGACGGTTCGCGCGCGTCCTGCACCGCGGAGCGCACCTGACGCTGGGTCTCGACGTCCGCCGCGCACCACGGGCAGTGCGCCAGGTGTTCGGCGGCACGCTCGGTCGCGGCCGGGGACAGTTCGTTGTCCACGAACGCCACGACCGCGTCCGGCAGGAGGTGCGACTCCGGAAGGCCGAACCCCAGCTGACGGCTCATCCGAGCGCCTCCCGACTTCGTGTGGCCGCGGCCCGCTCCAGCGACGCCTTCAGCGCCTGCCTGCCGCGGTGGATCCTGCTGCGTACGGTGCCGAGCTTAACGCCGAGCGTCGCGCCGATCTCCTCGTAGGACAGTCCTTCGACGTCGCACAGCACGACGGCGGCACGGAACTCGGGAGGCAGTTCGTCGAGCGCGGTCTGCAGGTCCGGGTCGAGGTGGGTCTCCGAGTAGACCTGCTCGGGGCTCGGGTCGTCGCCCACGATGCGGTCGGTGTCCTCGGGCAGGCCCTCCATGCGCACGCGGGAGCGGCGGCGGGCCATGTCGAGGAAGAGGTTGGTGGTGATGCGGTGCAGCCAGCCCTCGAACGTGCCGGGCTTGTACGAGGCGAGCGACCGGAACACGCGGATGAACGTCTCCTGCGTGAGGTCCTCGGCGTCGTGGGCGTTCCCGCTGAGCCGGTAGGCGAGCCGGTAGACGCGGTCGGCGTGCTCGCGCACGACCTCGTCCCAGGTCGGCGGGGTCCACGCCTCGGTGGCGTCCTCCAGCGGCGCAACAGAGTTGTCGGCGCGGGTGTTGTCAGCCCGGGTGTTGTCGGCCCGGGTGTTGTTGGCCGGCTGTGGGGCGGCGCCCGTCGAGACGGCGTCGTTCGGCGTGGCCACCTGCTGGGTCGCCTGCCCGGCCTGTGCGGGCACGGTCGCGTGTTCGTCGGTGGGCTGCACCGTCGGCGTCGTGCTGCTCTGTGACAGCGGAGGCACCTCCATCGGCCTGGTCCCCTTCGTAGCCGTTCAACGTCCGGCGTGTGGTCCATGTTCCCGCCGGATCCGTGTTCCCCTCGTGAGACACAGTCTTGCCGGTTTCCTTACGGATTCCATGAGGTGCGCCTGAGAAGGGCCTGAGAGTCGCCGAGAGGTCGGCTGACCTGGGTCACCGCGTGGTGACAGGGGCCGGCGAAAGCGGCGCGCTAACCTTCTGCGCGTGACATCGGAAACAGATCCCGCCGCGGCGCTCGCCGACGGTGTCGGCGGGTTCGTCGACGGTTTCGCGGCGGAGGACGACGCGATCGCCGGTGCGCGGGCGCGCGCCGGCGAACTCGGCTGTCTTCCGGTGTCACCCGCGACCGGTGCGGCACTGTCGCTGCTGGCCACGACCGTGCAGGCCAGGGCCGTGGTCGAGATCGGCACCGGCACCGGGGTCAGCGGTCTGCACCTGCTGCGCGGCATGGCAGGCGACGGGATCCTGACGACGATCGACTGGGAGCCGGAGTTCCACCGGGCCGCGCGCCGCGTGTTCACCTCGGCCGGGTATCCCTCCGGCCGGGTACGCACGATCACCGGGCGAGCCCTGGACGTGCTGTCCCGGCTCACCTCGGGCGGCTACGACCTCGTCTTCGCGGACGCGACCCTGGTCGAGTACCCGGGCTACTTCGCCCAGGGCGTGCAGTTGCTGCGGCCGGGCGGGGTGATCGTGTTCCACAACGTCCTCGCCGACGGGCGCATCGGCGACCACGCCCAGCGCGACCCGGGTCTGCTGGCGCTGCGCGACGTCGCCAGGGCCATGCGCGACGACGAGCGGTTACGCCCTGCCGTGCTGCCACTGGGCGGTGGGCTGCTGGCGGGCGCGGTCGTGGCCGAACCCGTCTGAGCCCTCCGGCGCCGTGCCCTGCTCCGTGGTCCGCTCCGCCGTCTGCTCGTGCTCGCTCGGCCGCACGGTCCGGGACCGCAGCCGCGTGGTCAGCACCGCCGCGACGCCGAGGGCGAGCCATGCGGACACGGTCGCCACGAGCCCGCCCCAGCCCGCGTGGCCGTACACGTACGCCCCGATCGCCCCGCCGATGCTGCTGCCCAGGTAGTAGAAGGCGTTGTAGAGCCCGCCGACCTGACCACGTCCGGCCGCGGGTGCCTCGGCCGCGGCCCAGCCGTTGGCGACCGAGTGCGCGGTGAAGAAACCCATCGTGAGCACCACGAATCCGGCCGCCACCAGGGGGACGGAGTCCGGGAGGGTCAGCGCGGCACCCGCGATCGTCAGCACGAGGCCCGCGGACGCGGCACGCACCCGGCCGAGCCGGGCGACGAGGCGTCCGGCCCTGCTGGAGGCGACCGCACCGCCCGCGTAGGCGAGGAACACCAGCGACGCGATGGCCGGGCTGAGGCCGAGGTCGCCGGTGAGCCGGAAACCCGCGACGTTGTAGAGCGCCACGAACGAGCCCATCGCCAGCAGCGCCACGGCATACTGCGCCAGCAGCGTGCGGTCCCCGACGGCCGTGGCCAGTCCCCTGCCGACGTCGCCGAGCTTCGGCCGCCTGGCACGCGGCGGCAGCCCCGGCAGGGTCACCGTCGTGACCACCGCGCAGACCAGGCCGATGCCGCCGACGACCGCGAGTGCGCCGTGCCAGCCGAGCGCGTCGGTGGTCCAGCCGACCGACAGCCGTCCCGACAGCCCGCCGATCGTGTTGCCCGCGATCATCGCCCCGACGGCGGCCGCCACGCCGGCCGTGCCCAGACGTTCGGCGAGGTAGGCCGAGGCCACACCGGGAAAGCCGGCGATCGCCACGCCCTGCAGCACGCGGATCGCCAGGAACACCTCGAACGTCGGCGCAAGCGGAAGGGCGAGTCCGAGCAGCGCCGAGGTCAGCACCGAGGCGACGATGATCGGCTTCCTGCCGACGATCTCCGAGAGCACGGCCAGCGGCAGCACCGCGACGGCCAGCGCGCCGGTGGCCACGCTGATCGCCAGCGCCGCGCGTCCCGGATCGAGCGAGTACTGCTCGGCCAACTGCGGCAGCAGCGGCTGCGGCGCGTAGAGCAACGTGAACGAACAGATGCCCGCCGCCGCGATGGCGAGCGTGACCCGGCGGACGGACACGGCGCCTGTTTCGGTACTCACGGTTACCGACGCTAAGTATCCGCCGAATGATGCGTCCAATACGCCAGGCAGCGATAATCGATGCGATGATGGATGACTCGGAGAACGCGCGGGTCGCGGCGGATCTCGCTCCGTCGGTCGCCCTGCTGCGCGTGCTGAAGGTCACGGGCAATCTCACGCGCGCGGCCGCCGAACTGCGCATCCCGCAACCGACGGCCAGCAGGCGCCTCGCCGCACTCGCCGACCTCCTCGGCACCCCCGTCACCGCGCCGGACGGCCGCGGCATCCGGCTCACCCGCGCCGGGGCGCTGCTGGCCGACGCCGCCGAGCGCGCGGGCACCGAGCTCGAACACGGCGTCCGCCAGGTGCACGAGGAGGTCGACCCCGAACGCGGACACGTCGCACTCGGCTTTCTCCACCTGCTCGGCCGTTCGCTCGTGCCCGGCCTGGTGCGCGACTTCCGGGCCGGCCATCCGCACGCACGGTTCACCCTCGTGCAGGGCTCGCTGCAGGACATCGTCGACCGGCTCGTCCGCGGCGAGGTCGACCTGGGGCTGGTGGCCCCTCCACCGGAGACCGCCGGGCTGGCCTCGATCCCGCTGACCGAGCAGGAGCTGTTCGTCGCCGTGCCCGAGACGCATCCGCTCGCCGCGGCCGGCCACGTGCGTCTCGTCGACCTGGCCGCCGAACCGTTCGTGATGCTCGAACACGGCTACGGCCTGCGGCAGATCACCGACCGGCTCTGCGCCCAGGCGGGTTTCGAACCCGAGGTGGCCTTCGAAGGACAGGAATCGGAGACGGTCCGCGGGCTGGTCGCGTCGGGACTCGGTGTCGCACTGCTGCCGAAGTTCGAGCCCGGCACGCCGGCCGGGATCGTCGAGGTCCCGCTACGGCCGAGAGCCACACGGACCGTGGGACTGGCCTGGCCGAGCCTGCGCCCGTTGCCACCGGCCGTGGCGGCGTTCCGGGACTTCGTGCAGCGCACCAGGACCTGAGCCGCGCGCAGGAAGCCGCGCGCGGACCGGCGGAAACGGCGGATGCGGTCGATCAGCCGTACGAGGCGGCCAGCTCCACGAGGGTGCGGGCGGCGAATCCGGTGGCTCCTGGCACGACCTCGTCGTAGGTCGACTCGGCACGTCCGGGGCCTGCGATGTCCAGGTGCGCCCACGGCAGGCCGCCGGTGAACTCGCGCAGGAACAGCGCCGCCGTCACCCCGCCCGGTCCGGGCGCGGCCTGCTTGACGTCGGCGATCTCGCTGCGCACGTCGCCCATGTGGTCCTCGAGCAGCGGCATCCGCCACCACTGTTCACCTGCGCGCTCTCCCGCTGCGCACACGCTGTCGGCCAACGCGTCGTCGGTGGCGAACACGCCGCCGGTGCGCAGGCCGAGCGCGACCTTCATCGCGCCGGTGAGGGTCGCGACGTCGACGAGGGCGTCGGGGCGGAAACGCTGGATGCCGTAGGCGATCGCGTCGGCCATCACCATGCGCCCCTCGGCGTCGGTGTTGCCGACCTCGCTGGTGCGCCCGCCGTAGTGGCGCACGATGTCGCCCGGACGGTAGGCCGACCCGGACACGTGGTTCTCGGCCGACGGCACGAGCGCGGTGACCTTCACCGGCAGGCGCAGCTCGGCGATGGCCCGCATCGCGGCGATGACCGCACCACCACCGGCCATGTCGGTGCGCATCAGGTGCATGCCCGCGGCCGGCTTGATGGAGATGCCGCCGGTGTCGAACGTGATGCCCTTGCCGACCAGCAGCAGATGCGCGGTGGCGCCACGCGGCCGGTAGGCCAGCTCCACCAGCCGCGGCGCGCTCTCCGACCCACCGCCCACGGCCAGGACACCGCCGAAGCCCTGTTCGGCCAGCCACGTCTCGTCGCGCACGGTCACGGTGAGGCCGCGGGTCCGCTCGCCGACCGTGGCGGCCACGTCCGCGAGCCACGCCGGGTTCTTGACGTTCGACGGCGTGTTGGCGAGATCGCGGGCGAACGCGGTGGCGGCAGCAGACTCGCGGGCACGCGCGACGGCGGTGGCCAGCTCCGACGCGGTGTCGGCACCCACGGCGTCGGCGGTCAGGCCGTCGAAGCGCACCGACGTCACGGTGGGCCGGGGCTTGTCGGCCGTCACGCGGAAGCGGTATCCGCCGAGCAGGACACCGGTGGTGAAGGCCGCGATCTGCTCGGCGTCGACCCCGTCGGGCAGGCACACCGCGACCTTCGTCGGCGCCCTCCTGCCCGCGCCGGCCTCGGCCTCGGCGTAGGAGTTCGCGGCGCGCACGAAGGCGGCACCGGCAGATCGGTACCGCGCGGGCTCACCGTCGCCGATGCCGACCAGCCACCGAGGCGTGCCCGTCGACCGCGCTCCGGGCACGGTCACCGTCTCGGCCGCCCTGCCCGTGGCGCGCAGCTCCTCGGCCAGCTCGGCATGGGGTGAACCGGCCTCCGCCAGCGCCTCCGGGCCCGCGTGCACGAGGGCGATCAGCTCACCACGCTGGGCGGCGCCGCCCACCTCCACGTCGGCGATCGGGCTCGGGACGGGCGACAGAACGGCGCGCGCCATGTGAGGGCCTCCAGGCACAAGTGAACTCAGCCGGTCGGGACGACGACGCGACCCGACCGGCAGCGGGGACTGGGAAGAGTTGTCGGGCGTGGCCTAGCTCGTGGCCTCCTGAAGGGCCGCGCCGAGGTCCTTGGCCTCCTCGGCCGTCAGCTCGACGACGAGACGCCCGCCGCCTTCCAGCGGTACACGCATCACGAGGCCCCGTCCCTCCTTAGCAACCTCGAGGGGACCATCTCCGGTCCGGGGCTTCATGGCCGCCATAGCGTGCTCCCTCCATCTTCAACCAGCGCCCGGCTCGCGTTCGCGTCACACCGGGTCTCCACCCATTGTCCCCCATCGACGGTTGGCGGCGAACGCCGGACCGATCTTAGCGTCGGGGCATAGGCGCTGGTATGCGCCTCACAGGCCTGAGAGACTCGGCGGCCGAGACGAACGATTCGGAGGGCTTTCCGTGACGACAGACGACGTCCTGCAGGTGGTCGACGGCGATGCCGGCAGCGGTGTGCGCACGCTGATTCTCAATCGCCCCAAGGCATACAACGCGCTGACCGTCGAGCTGAAGGAGCGCCTGCTCGCCGCGCTCACCGAGGCGAGCGAGGACGAGAGCGTGCGCGCGCTGGTGCTGACGGGCGCGGGCAAGGCGTTCTGCGCGGGGCAGGATCTGAAGGAGCACGTGGGCCTGCTGCAGGAGGGCGACCCGGCACCGCTGCGGACGGTCGCCGACCACTACAACCCGATCGTCAAGGCGATCACAGGCATGCCGAAACCGGTCATCGCGGCCGTCAACGGTCCTGCCGCGGGAGCGGGCGCCGCGCTCGCCTACGCCTCCGACCTGCGGATCGCGGCCGGATCGGCGAACTTCCTCATGGCCTTCGCCAACGTGGGCCTCGGTCCCGACAGCGGCGCGTCGTGGACGCTGCAGCGGCTCGTCGGCTACGGGCGTGCGCAGGAGCTGATGATGCTCGCCCGCACGGTCGACTCGACGGAGGCGCTGCGGATCGGCCTGGTCGGCGAAGTCGTGGCCGACGACGAGCTCGCGGGCAGGGCGCAGGAGCTGGCGCTGAAGCTGGCCGCCGGGCCGACGGTGGCCTACGCCAAGATCAAGTCGACGCTGGCCACGGCCGCGGAGGGCACGCTGGACGACGCGCTCGCCGCCGAGGAGCAGGCGCAGGCCGAGCTCGGCGGAACGGCCGACCACACCGAGGCCGTCGACGCCTTCGTGAACAAGCGCAAGGCCATCTTCACCGGCAAATAGCCGCGGCCACATGCTCCCGAGGGCCCTTTGGTCGCGTTGAACGCAACCAATCTTCCCTTCGCGGGACCTCACGCCTCGTGCGTCCGCGATGGGAACAATAGTCGCGTTGAACGCGACTATGGGGCCCTCGGGAGCGTCAACGGGCGCGGTGACAGCCCTCGACGTGGTCGTCGACCATGCCGGTGGCCTGCATCATCGCGTAGCACGTCGTCGGCCCGACGAACGTGAATCCCCGCTTCTTCAGCGCCTTGGCCATCGCCGTCGACTCCGGCGTCACGGCGGGCACGTCGGCCATCCGCGCAGGGCGGTCGTGGTGATCGGGCGCGAACGACCACAGCAGGTCGTCGAGCGGCGTGTCGAGTTCGGCCACGGCCCTGGCGTTGCCGATCGTGGCGTGGATCTTCGCGCGGTTCCGCACGATGCCCGCGTCGGCCAGCAGCCGCGCGACGTCGTCGTCGCCGAACGCGGCGACCGCGACCGGGTCGAACCCCGCGAAGGCGGCGCGGAACGCCTCCCGTTTGCGCAGGATGGTCAGCCACGACAGACCCGATTGGAACGCCTCCAGCGACATGCGCTCGAACAGGGCGGTCACCCCGCGCAACGGGACGCCCCACTCGGTGTCGTGGTAGTCGGCGTAGTCGGGCGCCGTGTTCGCCCAGGAACAGCGGGTCAGCCCGTCGGGCCCGGCCAGTTCGGTGTCGACCGTCATGCTCCCACCTCGTAGGTCTCGGCGAACGTCGCGAACCGGCGCAGCGACACCTTCAGTCCGAGCGCCAGCGGCAGTTTCGCCACCGGCCAGCCGAGCCTGCCGACCGGTCCGAACGGCAGGTCCAGACGTTCGGACCACACCAGCACCGCACGGTGCGCCCCACGCGGGTGGACGTGGAACGACCCCGTTCCGCGCACGAAGGTCCCGAGATGCCGCACGGTGCACCGCACGGGCGGCTCCCACGCGGTGATCTCCATCGGGTCGCTGACGCCCACCCCCGAGACGGGGCCGGTCACCGCCTCGAGCCGGGTTCCGACGCTGCGGCCGTTGCCCTCGGTCACCCGCACGTGCGTACCGAGCATCCACTCGCCCTGGCGCTCCCAGTCGGTCAGCGCCAGCCACACGGTGCCCGCGGGCGCGGCGACCTCGACCGATTCGACGAGTTCGCTCACTGCGCCCCGCCGGTGGGCTGCTGGGCACGCGCGTCGAGCTGCGACTCCAGCTCGGCGACCCGCGCACGCAGACCGTCGATCTCCCCGCCGAGCCGCGCGATCACCCAGTCCACCTCCGACATCTTGTAGCCGCGTGCCGTGAGCTGGAACTTGACCGCCGCGACGTCCTCGCCGGTGATGTCGTCGGCGGGCAACCGGGTGGGCGAGCTGCCGGGCGGCAACGGGGCGAGTTCCTCACCGCGGCCGAACACGAGCGCTGCGAGCAGGAACACGACCGCCGCCACGAGCAGCATGACGAGCAGGTAGATGAGCGCGGTGGTCACATGCCGATCGTGGCACAGGCCCCACTTGGCCCGCGCGGACGTCACATCGCGACGGCCCCGCGTGCGATGCTTGAGGGGTGCTGCATCTGCTGATCCGCCGGGGACTCGCACCATTGGCCAGGACGTTGTGGCGCCCGGAGGTGCACGGCGCCGAGAACGTACCGCTCGACGGTCCCGTCATCTTCGCCTCGAACCACCGGTCGGCCATCGACACGGCGGTGATCCCCATCGTCGCTCCGCGGCCGGTCGCGTTCCTCGGCAAGGCCGAGTACTTCGAGGGGTCGAGCCCGAAGGATCGGCTGCGCGCCGGGTTCCTGTCGGCGCTCGGCTACGTGCCGGTGGAGCGCGGCAACGCGGCGGCGGGTCTCGCGGCGCTCGGTGCGGCCCAGAAGGTGCTCGCCGAGGGCGGGGCGTTCGGCATCTACCCGGAGGGCACCCGTTCGCTGGACGGCAAGCTGCACCGCGGGCACACGGGCGTGGCGGCGCTGGCGCTCGAGACGCGATCGCCGGTCGTCCCGGTCGCCTTGGAGGGCACCGAGCGGCTGCTGCCGGTCGGGAAGAAGATCCCTCGGCCGGTGAAGGTCACGGTGCGGTTCGGCAAGCCGCTCGACTTCTCCCGCTACGACGGCCTCGCGGCGTCGCCGCCGATCCGCAGGGCGGTCACGGACGAGGTCATGTACGCCATCCTCGAACTCTCCGGCCAGGAGTACGTCGACGCCTACCACAAACGCCCGGACAACGACGCCGCCTGACCCGAGACGCCGTGTTGCGCTCTCCGGGTCCCGTGTTGCGGACCCAGGAACCCGTGTTGCGGACCCAGGGGCGCGTGTTGCGGATCCAAGGTGCCGTGTCGCGGACCCAGGGGCGCGTGTTGCGGACCCAGGGGCCCGTGTTGCCGATTCCGGGGCCCGTTCAGCGCTTCACGGGACGTAGAACGCGCTGGTGTTGTACTCGCTCGCGCAGTTGGTCATCTCGCTCATGGGGATGTCGACGATGATCGGCTGGACGTCCGAAGCCTCTTCGGCGGGTGGCTGCCCGCCGGACCTCGGCGGCAGGTGAACCTCGAACGAGGGGATCTTGTGGTAGCAGGCGTTGCTCGAACCGGTCTCGAACCACGAGACGTACACGGCGGCCTGCCCGCCGGGGTCGATCTCGACGCGGGACGGCCCCGGCGAGAGCGTGTGGGACACCGTCACCGGCGTCTGGGCGTGGCCGTTGCTCTTCACCAGGTCCGGGTGTCCGTCCACGGTGCACGCCTGAGGCCCGTTGTTGACGAACTGGAACATGCCGCTGAACGAGCCGTCGGCCGACTGCTGCATCGTGCCGTCCTGGTTGCGATAGGCGCTGAACGTCGCGCTCAGGTACTCGGCCGTGCACGGGATCTCGCCCGCCTCGCCCGCACCCGGCGAGGAAGGGGTGGCCGTGTCGGCGGGCACGGGCTCCGCACTCGCCGAGGCCGGAGTGGCCGGCTGCGACGGCTGCGACGGGTTGCCCGATTCCGACGCCGAAGCAGCTGCCGACTCCGACGCGCCCGCGCTCGCCGGCGCCGAAGCCGGCGCCGACGTCGTCTCGGTCTGGTCGTCACCACCCGACTGCTGGACCGCGCACCCGCTCGCCAGGAGTCCGGTTGCGACGGTGGCGGCGATCAACGTCGCCCGTGTGGAAATCATCTCGGCCCCCAAGAATGTCGCCCAATTCCTCGAATCGCCCGTGGGGCCGCGTGATCATAGGGATCGGTTCCGCAAAGTCACGATGACCGATCTCACCGCGGAAAATGACTCGAGAAACGCAACCGAACGCGCGCCGAAACGTCCACATGGGAGAACCACCGAAAAACCACAATGGACATTGCGGAAATTCGTCGCGTCCCGCCGCGTCCCGCCCTCGGCGTGGACCCCGTCCGACGGGACCGACGTCAGTGGACCAGGCTCAGACGTCCCACTTGTTGACCGGAACGCCCGAGTGGGTGCTGAACGCGTCGAGGAGCTTCTCGGGATCGGAGTCGATACTGACGATCTCGCGACCGGGCGTGTTCAGGAATCCGGAGTCCACCATGTGGTCGAGAAACTCGCCGAGCTTGGCGTAGTAGCCGGCCACGTCGACGATGCCGACGGGTTTGGCGTGCAGGCCGAGTTGTGCCCACGTCCAGATCTCGAACAGTTCCTCGAGGGTGCCGATTCCGCCGGGCAGGGCGAGGAACGCATCCGACAACGACGCCATCGTCGCCTTACGTTCGTGCATGTCCTCGACGATGCGCAGTTCCGTCACGTCGTGATGGGCGACCTCAGCCTGCACCAGGTGCTCGGGGATCACGCCGATCACCTCGCCGCCCGCCTCGAGCGCCGCGTCGGCGACCGTGCCCATGAGCCCGACGTCGCCGCCGCCGTACACGACCCCGAGACCACGTCCGGCCAGCAGCTTCCCGAGCGAGGCCGCCGCCTCGCGGTGCACCGGGTCGTTGCCGGGCGACGACCCGCAGAAAACACAGATCCGGCGCAGCACTAGTGCGTGTCCTCCCATGCCTTGTAGGCCTCCAGCACGACCTTGACCGCGTCGTCGACGTCGTCGGTCAGGTAGAGCAGGTCGACGTCCGCCTCCCCCACCTTGCCGCCGCCCAGCACGGTGTCGCGAATCCACGAGTACAGCCCGCCCCAGTAGTCGCTGCCGAACAGCACGACCGGGAACTTGGTCACCTTCTTGGTCTGCACGAGGGTCAGTGCCTCGAACAGTTCGTCCAGCGTGCCGAATCCGCCGGGCAGGCAGATGAACGCCTGCGAGTACTTGATGAACATCGTCTTGCGGGCGAAGAAGTAGCGGAAATTCACGCCCAAATCGACCCACGGGTTCAGGCCCTGTTCGAAGGGCAGCTCGATGCCGAGGCCGATCGACAGTCCGCCCGCTTCGGAGGCGCCCCTGTTGACGGCCTCCATCGCGCCGGGGCCACCGCCGGTGATGGCGGCGAAGCCGGACTGCGCCAGCTTCGCGCCGATCTCCAGTCCGGCGGCGTACTCGGCGGACTCGCGTGGCGTGCGTGCCGAACCGAACACCGTCACCGCGCGCGGGACCTCGGCCAGCGCGCCGAAACCCTCGACGAACTCGGCCTGGATGCGCAGCACCCGCCACGGGTCGGTGTGCACCCAGTCGGTGGGCCCGCGCGAGTCGAGCAGCCGCTGGTCGGTGGTCGAGCCGGGGCCTGCTTTCTGCTCGCGCCGCAACACGACGGGCCCGCGGAACGCCTCCGAGGGCCGTTCTTCCGGGGTGTTCACGCCATCAGTCACGTCGCCAGACTACGAGGCGGCATGTCGGGATTCCGTTCGGGCGACCCGCCGCGCCGATGCGGTCAGGCGCCGGCGCTCAGGAACGTCCGGAGCGCGTCGGCGACCCGGCGGATCTCCGCGACCGACACCTGCTCGCCCTGGGTGTGGGCGAGGGTGGGGTCGCCGGGGCCGAAGTTGACCGCGGGCATCCCCAGTGCCGAGAACCTGGCCACGTCGGTCCAGCCGAGTTTCGCCGTGGCCACGCCACCCGCGGCGGCGACGAGTTCCTTCGCGGCCGGTTCCGACAGCCCCGGCCGGGCGCTCGGCGAGGCGTCGACGACGGTGACGTCGTAGCCGTCGAACAGCTCTCGCAGGTGCGCCTCGGCCTGGTCGACGTCGCGGTCGGGCGCGAACCGGTGGTTGACGCCGAGGACCGCCTCGTCGGGCACGACGTTGCCCGCCACCCCGCCGCCGATCCGCACGGCCTGCAGCCCCTCGCGATAGGTCAGGCCGTCGATGTCGACGACCCGCGGTTCGTAGGCCTCGAGCCTGCGCAGCGGTTCGGCGAGCGCGTGAATGGCGTTGACCCCCATCCAGCCGCGTGCGGTGTGGGCGCGCGCTCCGGTCGTGGTGACGTCGATGCGCATCGTGCCCTGGCATCCGGCCTCGATCGACCCGTTCGAGGGTTCGCCGACGATCGCGAGGTCGCCGCGCAACCACTCGGGCACCTCGCGCTGGATCCGGCCGAGGCCGTTGAGGCTCGCGTCGATCTCCTCGCAGTCGTAGAAGACGAACGTGATGTCGCGGTCCGGCTCGGGCAGCGTGGCCGCGAGGTGCAGGAAGACCGCGTCACCCGACTTCATGTCCACGGTGCCGAGACCGCGCAGGATGGCGCCGTCGTCGGTGCGGCTGCTCGGCAGGTTGGCGTTCTCGGGCACCGTGTCCAGGTGCCCGGCGAGCACGACGCGCGACGGCCTGCCGAGGTTGGTCCTGGCCAGCACGGCGTCCCCGTTGCGGACCACCTCGAGGTGCGGCGCCTGGCTGCGCAACGCCTCCTCCACGGCGTCCGCGATCGCCTTCTCGCTCCTCGACTCGGACGGGATGTCCACGAGCGCGGCGGTCAGGTCGACGGGATCGGCGTGCAGATCGAGCGCGGTCATGCCCGCCAGATTACGTGCAGCCGCTACCGGCGCGTGTGCTGCACCGTGCCGGAGATCCACGCCGAGCGCAGAGTGCGGGAGGACCTGGCGGCGCCGCGGCCGCGACCATGCGTACGGTGAGAACGTGCGTATCCGGACATTGCTCGTGGCCGTGGCAGGCGTGCTGATGGTGTTGGCGTCGGCGTGTTCGAGGGAAGCCGGGCCGACACCGACCGGGGGCGGCGAGGACCCGGGTCCTTCGGCACTGGCCACCAAGCTCCGGGCGATCACGCAGGACGTGTGCTACCGCGCACCCGGCGACATCGATCCGCCCAAGTGCCAGAAGTACGTCACCCAGCTCGGCAGCGTGCCCGGCCAGGCGCGGGACTACGCCAAGAACGAACATCCGGAGCTGACGTCGGCGGCCGACACGCTCGGCAAGGGACTGCGCGCGTACAACAGCGGCGGGTGCGGCGACGATCCCGGCGCGAGCGGCGACACCGAGGCCTGCACGCAGAGCCTCCAGGACATCGCCGACGCGCTCGGGGACGTCCAGGCCGGGGTCCGGCAGCTGCCCGAGGTGTCCGGGTAGCACGCCCGGCCCGCGGGTTACCGTTACGGCGTGAGTGAGCAGACCCCTGATCCCGAAACGACCGGCGCCGTCGGCGTCGGGCTGGCCACCGTCACGACGAACGGGACCGTGCTCGACACGTGGTTCCCGAACCCGCGGCTGACCGACGCGGTCGCCGAACCCGGCACCGTGCGGCTGTCGGCCGAGGAGGCTGCGGAGTCGCTCGGCTCCGAGGTGACCGCGTTGCTGGGCGCCGACGAGGCGCGTGGCGTCGAGGTGGTGGCCGTGCGCACCTCCCTGGCGACGCTGGCCACGGCACCGGCCGACGCCCACGACGTCTACCTGCGGCTGCACCTGCTCTCGCACCGGCTCGTGCGCCCGCACGGCGTGAGCCTGGACGGGCAGTTCGGCTACCTGTCGAACGTCGTGTGGACCAACCACGGCCCGTGCCCGGTCGAGGGCTTCGAGGCCACGCGCATGCGGTTGCGCGCCCGCGGTCCGGTGACGGTCTACAGCATCGACAAGTTCCCGCGCATGGTCGACTACGTCTCGCCGAGCGGCGTGCGCATCGGCGACGCCGACCGGGTCCGCCTCGGCGCCCACCTCGCCAGCGGCACGACCGTCATGCACGAGGGGTTCGTCAACTTCAACGCGGGCACGCTCGGCGCGTCGATGGTCGAGGGACGTATCTCGGCAGGCGTCGTCGTGGGCGACGGATCGGACGTCGGCGGCGGCGCGTCGATCATGGGCACGCTGTCCGGCGGCGGCAAGGAGGTCATCTCGATCGGTGAGCGCTGCCTGATCGGCGCCAACGGCGGCGTGGGCATCTCGCTGGGTGACGACTCGGTCGTCGAGGCGGGCCTCTACGTCACGGCCGGGACGAAGGTGCTGGTCGACGGCAAGTCCATGAAGGCGGGCGAGTTGTCCGGCATCTCGGGTGTGCTGTTCCGCCGCAACTCCACGACCGGTTCGGTCGAGGTCGTGCCCCGCACCGGCACCGGCGTCGAGCTCAACGAGGCGCTGCACGCCAACGACTGACTGATACCTGCAACGACGCCGCCGGGCCCGCGAGCCCGGCGGCGTCGTCGTGTTCACCCGGGTTGCGCGGCCGCCCCACACGTCAGGGCGCGGTGGATGAAGTCGGTCAGGAACTCGATCGCCTCGTCGTCGGACAGCTCACGGCCGCTGCCGTCGCCGCCCAGGGTGAGCCAGGTCCAGGCGAATTGCTCCAGCAACGCCCGGACCGCCGAGCCGACCAGCTGCGGGTCGCCGGGAAGACCGTCCACGTGGGACAGATGGCGGCTCAGGTGCTCGCGGTCGGCGGCCGTGATCTCCTGCATCCGCCCGGCGAACCGTTCGTCGACCATCGCGGCCTGGCGCAGGGCGGTGAGCTCGGGAACGTGCGCACGATGGAACCGCCAGTACGCCGCGACGTGCCAGCGCACGGCGTCCCGATCGCGAAGGTCCTCACTGTGCTCGGGGTCGGCGTACACATCGAGGTCGGCCTCGGCGAGCATGTCGGTGAGCAACGCCTCGAGCAGCTCCTCCTTACCCGCGAAGTGGTTGTAGAACGACCCCGCGGCGCGTCCCGCCTCCCGCGTGATGTCGGTGATCTTGGCGCTCAGGTACCCCTGCCGCGCGAACACGCGCCGCGCAGCGGCCTTCAGCGCCGATGCCGTCTCCGCCGACTGTGCCTTCCGCGCGGTCGCCATCCGTGCTTCCTCCTCGTGACTTGACACCGAACGCTAACAGCGCGCAATCTGAATATTAATTCACTGAATCTCGATTCACTCGAGTGTGCCCCCGGAGGAGTGCCCATGAACCCTGATGTCCTGGTCGCCGGCGCCGGCCCCACCGGCCTGACGCTCGCCATCGAGCTGGCCCGGCGTGACGTCCCCGTGCGCATCGTCGACGCAGCCGAGCGCCCCCTCGGCGGATCCAAGGGCGACGGCCTGCAACCACGCACGCTCGAGGTGTTCGACGACCTCGGCGTGCTCGACGCGGTGTTCGACGCCGGCAGAGCCGTCCCCGACCTGCACACCTATGTCGACGGCGTCTTCACGGAGGTGCGGCGCATCGCACCGTGGCAGGAGCCCACGCCGGACGTGCCCTATCCGAACGGGTGGATGCTCGGCCAGGCCCGCACCGAGGAGATCCTGCGCGGCCGCCTCTCCGACCTCGGCGTCACGGTCGAACCCGCGACCGCCGTCACCGGATTCGTCCAGGACGACGACGGCGTGACGACGTCGCTGTCCACCGGCGAGACCGTACGCAGCGCCTACCTCGTCGGCGCCGACGGCGGGCGCAGCACGGTGCGCAAGACACTGGGCATTCCCTTCGACGGCACGACCGACGAGTCGATCCGCGCACTCGTCGCCGACGTCCGAGCCGATGCGCTCGACCACTCCGTCGGCCACTGGTTCCACAGCTCGGCGGATCCAGCCGGTGGGGTCGGCCTCACGCCGCTCGCGGGCGGCAGGCACTTCCAACTCGTCACCCCGCCCGTCGACGACGCCACGGATGCGCCCACCCTCGACGCCCTGCAGACCGCACTGGACGCGACCGGGGCCGACGTCCGCCTCACCGAGCTGGCCTGGTCGACCCTGTGGCGGGTCAACGTCCGCCTCGCACGGCACTTCCGGAAGGGGCGTGTGTTCCTCGCGGGCGATTCCGCGCACGTCCACCCTCCGACCGGCGGACAAGGCCTGAACACCGGCGTCCAGGACGCCTACAACCTGGGATGGAAGCTCGCCGAGGGCTCGGTCGCGTTGCTCGACACGTACGAGACCGAGCGCCGAGCCGTCGCCCAGGACGTACTCGGGCTGTCCACCCGGCTGCTGCGCAAGCACGTCGACGGTGCCGCCGACGCCCACGAGCGGGGAACCGAGACCCGCCAGCTGGGCATCAGTTACCGCACCAAGAACGACTCGGCGGGCGGGATCTGCGCGGGCGATCGAGCGCCGGATGCGCCACTACGCGACCCGGAGGGCCGGCTGGTGCGGTTGTTCGACCTGTTCCGCGGCCCGCACCCCACGACGCTCGTGTTCGGCGACGGGCCGCTACCGGACGGGGCCCACGTTCACCGCATCGGAAGGGCGGCCAGCACCGAGGACACCGGGCTGGGCGGACTCGTCGACGTCGACGGGCACGCCTTCGCCACGTACGGCGCCGGGAACGGCATGCGGGTCGAGATCCGCCCGGACGGCTACATCGCCGCCGTCACCCGACCGGAGCCGATGGGAGCACCCGCCCCTGCTGCGCAGACCACGACCCGGTGACCACGCTGGGCCGCAACACGGGCCCCAGGGACGCAACACGGGCCCCGGAAACCGCAACACGGCGCCCCGGGGACGCAACACGGCGCCCCGGGGACGCAACACGGGGCCCTAGGGACGCAACACGGCGTGAGGGGTTACTCCGCCAGACGTTTCGCGGCGGCGGCGACGCGTTCGTCGGTGGCGGTCAGCGCGACCCGCACGTGCGAGCCGCCGCCGGGGCCGTAGAACGTGCCGGGCGCGACGAGGATGCCGCGTTCGGCCAGCCACGCCACCGTGTCGTCGGCAGGCTCGTCGCGGGTGGCCCACAGATACAGGCCCGCCTCCGAGTGATCGATGCGGAAACCGGCACCGGTGAGCGCGTCGCGCAGGGTCTCGCGCCGCGCGGCGTACAGCCCCCGCTGCCGCTGCAGCAGGTCGTCGTCGGCGAGCGCCACCCGCATCGCCTCCTGCACGGGCCGCGGCACGATCATGCCCGCGTGCTTGCGCACCGCCAGCAGATCGGCGACGAGCGCAGGGTCGCCGGTCACGAATCCGGCGCGGTAGCTCGCCAGGTTGGCCGACTTGGACAGCGAGTGCACCGCGAGCAGTCCGTCGTGGCTGCCGCCGCACACGTCGGGGTGCAGGATCGACACGGGGTCGGCGTCCCAGCCGAGCGCGAGGTAGCACTCGTCGGAGACCACCACGACGTCACGTTCCCGCGCCCATTCGACGACCTTGCGCAGGTGGTCGACACCGAGCACCCGGCCGGTCGGATTGGACGGCGAGTTCAGCCAGATCATGCGCGGGCGCGACGGGCCGAGCGCGACCGTGCTGTCGGCCCGCAGCGGCTCGGCCCCTGCGATCAGGGCACCGACCTCGTAGGTCGGGTACGCGAGCTCAGGGATGACGACGACGTCGCCCTCCCCCGCACCGAGCAGCATCGGCAGCCACGCGACCAGTTCCTTCGACCCGATCGTGGGCAGCACCGCGTCCGGCGAGACGCCGGTGACGCCGTGCCTGCGCTCGAGCGCGCCGACGGCGGCCTCGCGCAACTGCGGGGTGCCGTGGGTCGTCGGATAGCCCGGGATGTCGGACACCGACGCCAGGGCATCCCGAACGGCCTCGGGCACCGGGTCGACCGGTGTGCCGACCGACAGGTCGACGATGCCGTCCGGGTGCGCCTTCGCCCGCGCGGTGGGCCCGGCCAGCGTGTCCCAGGGAAAGCCGGGGAGCTGGAGCCGGGTCATTCGCCCTGCGGGGGCAGGTCCTTGATCCACTGCGGGTCGTGGGCGGTCTTGCCCACCTTCGACGCGCCGCCCGGCGAACCGAGCTCGTCGAAGAAGTCCACGTTGGCCTTGGTGTAGCTGGCCCACTCGTCGGGGACGTCGTCCTCGTAGTAGATCGCTTCCACCGGGCACACCGGCTCGCAGGCTCCGCAGTCGACGCACTCGTCGGGGTGGATGTAGAGCATGCGCTCGCCCTCGTAGATGCAGTCGACGGGGCACTCGTCGATGCATGCCTTGTCGAGCACGTCGACGCAGGGCTCGGCGATCACGTAGGTCACTGCGTTCTCCTGCTGTTGCTGTGTTCCTCTAGCCGGTCGGCCGGTCCGCACGCGGTAGCGGACACTTTCGGACATTACGTGGTGTCGGCTGGCATCCTAAGCTGAGGCCACCCTTATCCGACCGGGAAACGGGCGTGACGAACAACGCTTACCTGCGGGGCCTGCGTCCGGTATCGCGTTTGTCGCCGGTCACCACGAAGCGCGGCGCCTGCTGCTCGCCCGCATCCTGGGACTCGTCGTTCCCGTCGCCGGGCTGGTCAGTCCGCTCTCGTTTCTCGCCGATCGCGCGGTTGAAGCTGTCGGAGATCTCTTTCGCGAGGTCGGCGTTGTGACGGTCGTCCCTGCGCGAGATATTCATGCGTCTCCTTTCGCCCGTTGCCGGTACGCATACCGACATGATCAGTGTGACGCGTCTCGAACACGCCTGCGCCGATGCCTGGCCCGCCCAGGTCGACGAGCCGCTCGGCGAATGGCGGCTGCGCGCGGCGGGAGGCTTCACCGGGCGGGCCAACAGCGCGCTCGCCGTGGGCGACCCCGGCCGTGACCTGCCTGCCGCACTCACCGCGGTCTGTGAGTTCTCCCACCACCATGCCATCTCTCCGCTACTGCAGACGGTGCGCGGCGGTCCGATCGAGCACGCCTTGCCCGCACTCGGCTGGGCACCGCAGGACGACCGTCCCGCCGGCGGCGAGGTGGCGGTGCTGCTCGGCCCGGCGGTTCCGCCCGTGCCGGTCCCCGGGCACCGCGTCGAGGTGCGCGCCGAACCGACGCCGGGGTGGTGGGAGCTGACGGTGGGCAGACAGCAGCCCACCGACGCCGAACGCGAGGTCCTCACCGGCGGCGATCCGGTGGGGTACGGGCTGGTCACCGGCCCCGACGGGACCCGCGGGGCCGTGCGGGGAGCGCTCGGCGGCGGCCTGCTGTTCGTGGCGCGGCTCGCCGTGCGCCCGCAACACCGGCGCACGGGGCTCGCAACGGCCCTGATGGCCGGTATCGGCACGTGGGGCGAACGGCACGGCGCACCGGCCTGCGTGCTGCAGGTCTCGGCCGACAACACGGCCGCGCTCACGCTCTACGAACGTCTGGGATTCCGCGAACACCACCGTTACCGCTACTGGGCGCCGTGCGAGGATCGAGCGAGGTAAGGAACGAGGGGCGGACGAACGACGAAAGAGGCGGGCGAACGTGAAGGTCGTGGTCGTGGTCGGCGGAGTGGGCGGAGCCCGCTTCCTGCTGGGGGTCAAAGCCGCGCTGGGACTGCCGCCGACGGGAGCCTCCGACGCCGGGTCGGAGCACGAGGTCACCGCGGTGGTCAACACCGGTGACGACGTCTGGATGCACGGTCTGCGCATCTGCCCCGACCTGGACACCTGCATGTACACGCTTGGCGGCGGGGTCGACACCGAACGCGGATGGGGCCACGCCGACGAGACGTGGTCGATCAAGGCCGAGCTCGAGGCCTACAACGCCGATCCGACGTGGTTCGCGCTCGGCGACAAGGACATCGCGACGCACCTGATCCGCTCGCGCATGCTGCGCGCGGGCTATCCCCTTTCGGCCGTCACCGAGGCGCTGTGCGCGCGCTGGCAGCCGGGCGTGCGCCTGCTGCCGATGACCGACGACCGCGTCGAGACCCACGTCGTCGTCGACGACCCCGAGGACCCGACGAAGCGCAAGGCCATCCACTTCCAGGAGTGGTGGGTGCGCCACCGTGCGGAACTGCCCACGCACTCGATCGTGCCGGTGGGTGCGGAGGAGTCGGCCCCCGCGCCGGGCGTGCTCGATGCGATCGGCGAGGCCGACGCCGTACTGTTCGCGCCGTCGAACCCGGTGGTGTCGATCGGCTCGGTGCTGTCGGTGCCCGGTGTGCGGGACGCGCTCCGCAAGACCGAGGCGGGTGTCGTGGGCATCTCCCCGATCATCGGCGGCAAGGTGCTGCGCGGCATGGGCGATGCGTGCCTGTCGGCGATCGGCGTCGAGACGTCCGCCGAGGCGGTCGGTGCGCACTACGGCTCGCGGCAGACCTCCGACGAGGGCCTGATCGACGGCTGGCTGGTGCATTCGGGAGAACGTGTCGACGTGCCCGGCGTCGCGGTGCGCGCCGTGCCGATCATGATGTCCGATGTGGACGCCACGGCGCAGATGGCGCGCGACGCGCTCGACCTCGCCGGAGTGCACGTTGACTGACCACGCAGGCACGCGCGTCGAGATCCTCCCCGTCGAAGGCCTTCCCGAGTTCCGCCCCGGCGACGACCTCACCGGGGCGCTGGCTTCCGCGGCCCCGTGGCTGCGTTCCGGTGACGTCGTGGTGGTCACGAGCAAGATCGTGTCCAAGGCGGAGGGACGGCTGATCCGTGTTCCCTCCGATCCCGAGGGACGCGACGCGGCGCGGCGCAGGCTGATCGACGAGGAGTCCGAACGCGTACTCGCGCGAATCGGCCGCACACTCATCACGCAGAACCGCAACGGCATCGTGCAGGCGGCCGCGGGTGTCGACGCATCCAATGTGGAGCTCGACGAGATCGCACTGCTGCCCTACGACCCGGACGCCTCGGCGCTGGCCCTGCGCAACGGACTGCGGGAGCGCCTCGGTGTCGAGGTGGCCGTGTTGATCACCGACACCATGGGCCGCGCCTGGCGCAACGGCCAGACCGACGAGACGATCGGCGCCTCGGGACTGCGCGTGCTGCACGCCTACGAGGGCCAGGTCGACAGCCACGGCAACGAACTGGCCGTCACCGAGATCGCGGTTGCCGACGAGATCGCGGGTGCGGCCGACCTGGTCAAGGGCAAGCTCGGCAGGCTGCCGGTGGCCGTCGTGCGCGGCCTGCGGATCGGCGCGGGCGAGTCCGAGCCGTCCACGGCACGCGATCTGGTGCGGCCGGTGGAGTACGACCTGTTCCGGCTGGGCACCAACGAGGCGATCGACCAGGGCAGGCGCGAGGCCGTACTGCTGCGGCGGTCCGTACGCAGCTTCACCGACCAGGAGGTCGACCCCGAGGCGATGCGCAGGGCCGTGGGGGCCGCGTTGACCGCGCCTGCGCCGCACCACACCAGGCCGGTGCGGTTCGTCTGGCTGCGCAGCCGCCCGCAGCGCACCAAGCTGCTCGAGGCGATGCGGGACGCCTGGCGCGCCGATCTGGCCGCCGACGGGTTCACCGAGGAGCAGATCGCGAAGCGGCTGCGCCGCGGCGACATCCTCTTCGACGCGCCGGAGGTCGTCGTTCCGTTCCTGGTGCCGGACGGCGCGCACACCTACCCCGACGACCGCCGCAACGCCTGCGAGTCCACGATGTTCACCGTGGCCGGCGGCGCGGCCGTGCAGGGACTGCTGGTGTCGCTGGCCGCCGAGGGACTCGGATCGTGCTGGATCGGCTCGACCATCTTCGCCGCCGACGTCGTCCGGAACGCGCTCGACCTGGACCCGTCGTGGCAGCCGCTCGGTGCGGTGGCGGTCGGCCACCCCACCGAGACCGCCGGACCGCGACCGCCACGCGAACTCGACGAAGGGCTGCTCGAACTGTGACCCCAGGAACCGTGCCTCCAGGAACTGTGCCTACAGGACCCGTGCCTACAGGGACCGGGACGAGCGGGTCCGGGACGAGCGAACTCCACGGGGCCGCACTGTCCACACTCGAGCACTGGAAGCCGTCCGTGCCGGGACAGGAGGCCCTGCGCCAGGCCTACCTCGGCTTCCTCGCTGGACGCGCCGACGCGTGCGCGCGCTCGTGCGAGGCGGGGCACCTCACCGCCTCGGCGGTGGTGCTCGACGCCGCGGCCGAACACGTGCTGCTCACCCTGCACCCGCGCGTGGGCAGGTGGCTGCAGCTCGGCGGGCACTGCGAACCCGAGGACACCACGTTGACCGGCGCCGCGCTGCGCGAGGCGACCGAGGAGTCGGGGATCTCGGGCCTGACCATCGACGACGACCCGCTGCGGCTCGACGTCCACCCGATCACGTGCTCACTCGGAGTGCCGACGCGGCATTTCGACGTGCAGTTCCTCGTCCGCGCGCCGCAGGGTGCCGAACCCGTCGCGAGCGACGAGTCCGACGACCTGCGGTGGTGGCCGGTGCACGCGTTGCCGCCCGGCACCGAGGACCTCACCGAGGTCATCGCCGCGGCACTGGAGCGTGCCTGACCGGCTCGTCGTACCGTTTGCCCCGGTCAGCAGCCGTATGCGAGGGTGCTCGACGATGAGCGAGACGGAACCGCTGGTCGGTGTCGATCCGACGGCGAAAGTCCCGCCGTACGAACAGGTGCGGGCGGAGCTGGCGAGGAAGATCAACGACGGCACGCTGGCCGTCGGGACGAAACTGCCCACCGTGCGGGGACTCGCGGCCGAGGTCGGGATCGCGGCCAACACGATCGCCCGTGCCTATCGCGAACTCGAGGAAGCCGGGCTGATAGAGACGAAGGGCCGTTCGGGCACCTTCGTGGGTTCCACGGGCGATCGGTCGCGCCAGCAGGCGCGCGAGGCGGCGCAACGCTACGCCGAGACCGCACGCAAACTGGGTCTCGGCGACGACGAGGCCATCGCGATCGCCAAGGCAGCCATCCGCGCCACCTAACCGTGTTGCGCCCCTGGGAGCCCGTGTTGCGGATTCGGGTGCCCGTGTTGTGGATCCCGGGCCGCGTGTTGCGCCCCCAGGGTCGCGTGTTGCAGATTCCGGGCCGCGTGTTGCGGCTTCAGGGTTACCGCCACCCACCGCGAGGGCCACGAGGTGTCAGACCTCGACGAGATAGTCCTCGTCCCTGGCGTCGGTGATCGCCATGTGTCCCGGTGCGTGACCGATCGCCAGCGGTGGCTTCGACCGCATCACAGCGGCCTGCGGAGTGACCCCGCACGCCCAGAAAACCGACACCTCCCCCGGTTCGATGCGCACGGGATCACCGAAGTCCGGCCGGTCCAGGTCACGGATACCGAGCAACTCCGGCTGTCCGATATGGACAGGTGCGCCGTGCACGCGTGGGTACCGCGACGTCACCCGCATGGCGAGCTCCACCTGGTCGACGGGAATCGGCCGCATCGACACCACGAGCGGGCCGGACATCCTGCCCGCGGGGCGGCACTCGACGGAGGTGCGATACATCGGCACGTTCGACGAATCCTCGATGTGCCGCACCGGAACGCCCGCCTCCAGGAGCGCGTTCTCGAAGGTAAAACTACATCCGATGAGCACGGCCACCAGGTCGCCGCGCCACACATCCGTGACATCCGCGCGTTCGGCCACGAGCTCCCCGTTCTCGTACACTCGGTAGGCGGGCAGGTCGGTACGCAGATCGCCGTCGAAAATCGACAGCCCGACCGCGCCCGGCTCGGTCACACCGAGCACGGGACACGACTGGGGATTGCGGTCGGCGAAGCGCAGGAAGTCCTCGGCGTGGTCCTGCGGCAACGCGATCAGGTTGGCCTGCGTCCATCCCGGACAGAGTCCGGCGGTGGGCATGACCGTGCCGCCGCGGAACGCGGCACGCGCCTCGAACGGCTCGGTGAACAGAGCGGTCATGACTTCCTCCTCGTCTCCGGAACCACGTTCCGACACACGGCGGATCACCGCCGGGACGGGGTGAACCGCAGACGCATCCCCGGCCGCGCCTGGGCCGCTTTGTCGACATCGGACCCGAGCACCACGGCGATCACCGGGTAGCCGCCGGTCACCGGATGGTCGGCCAGGAACAGCGTCGGGGTGCCCGTCGGCGGAACCTGCAGCGCACCCGGCATCATGCCTTCACTCGGCAGCTCCCCCACCCCGGAACGAGGGAGCTCGGGCCCATCAAGCCGCATGCCGACCCGGTCGCATTCGGACGTCACGGTGTACCGCTCGCCGAGCAGGGTTTCCAGCGCGTCCGTGGTGAACCAGTCGTCACGTGGACCCGGCACGACCCGGAGACTCACCGTGTCGGTGGGCAGCGGCCGCACCGGAACGCTGTCGAGGACAGGGAAATCCTCCGGGGGCGGGCCCACCGGCAACACGGTGTGCGGCCTCAGGATCTCCGGCCCGAGACCGGCGAGGACGTCGGTCGACCTCGAACCCAGCACGGGTGCGACCGCGATTCCTCCGCGCACCGCCACGTAGCTGCGCAGTCCACGGTCCGGCGTCCCCAGGCGGAACTCGGCTCCCGCAGGAACCCGGACGACGCTGTGCGGAGCCGCTGCCCTGCCGTCGACGGTCACCGGACACGGCGCGCCCGTGACGGCGATCGTCAACGGCGCAGACGCCCGCGCCACGAAACCGCCCAGCGTGACCTCGACGCACGCCGCATCCTCGGGGTTGCCGACGATCCGGTTCGCCGAACGCAGCGCGCCCCGGTCGGCCGCGCCGGACACGCCCACGCCGATGCCCGCGTTGCCCGGCCTGCCGAGGTCCTGCACAGTCGACAACGGACCGGTGGCGATGACCTCGACGGCGGTCACGATCCCCCTCCCCGCACATCCACGAACCGTACGCGCACGCCGGGGCGCAACAGTGCGGGCGGATCGCGGTCGACGTCCCACATGGCCAGATCGGTGTGGCCGATCAGTTGCCACCCACCCGGTGACGACCGCGGATAGACGCCACTGAACGTTCCGGCCAGGCCGACCGCGCCGGTAGGCACCCTCGTACGTGACTCGGCACGGCGGGGAACGTCGAGTCGCCCGGAACCTCCCGTCAGGTAACCGAATCCGGGCGCGAACCCTCCGAACGCGACCGTCCACTCCGTCGCGGTGTGCTCGGCGATCACCTCGGGTTCGGACAGTCCGGTGTGCTCGGCCACGTCGGCGAGATCGGGTCCGTCGTAGACGACCGGTACCTCGACAAGTTCGCCCGACTTCCGCTGCACCGGAACCGGCTCTGCCTCCCGCACGGCCCGCTCGACCTCGCCGGGCCCGGTGCGCAGTGGATCGAAGCGGACGAGCAGCGTTCTTGCCGCAGGCACGAGGTCGACGACTCCGGCGGGAGGGCGGTCCTCGAGCGCACCGTGCAACGCCAGCACCTCGTCCAAACCGGACAACTCGACGAGCAATCCGGCATCACCGCACGGCAGCACGCGCGGTGCCGCACCTGTCTCGCCCATCTGGCCCGTGGACCCTGTCGCCGCCATGACCGTCCCCGCTCCTGTCAATCCGAACCGTCGACTCCGGATCGTCAACTCCACAGGTCGCCGATGCCACTCAGCGAGTTCCAGCCCAAGTAGAGCGTGAGCAACCACGCCAGCACACCGATCACCAGCAGCCACCGGGGATACCGGTAGCCGCCCATCAGGTCGCTCCTCCGCGCGGCCACCCACATGAGCACACCGAAGCCGACGGGCAGGATCAGCCCGTTGAGCGCGCCGGCGAGGATCAGCAACGTCGTGGGCGCCTGGTCGAGCACGACGAAACCGACCGCGGAGACGACGATGAACCCGGCGACCAGCCAGTTCTGCCTGCGCTTGAGCGCGGGCGAGAACGACACGATGAACGACACCGACGTGTAGGACGCGCCGATGACCGACGTGATGCCCGCGGCCCACAGCACCATGCCGAACAGCCGCATGCCGACCTCGCCGGCGGCGTGCCCGAACGCCTCGGCGGTCGGATTGCCTCCGGTTAGCGCGACACCGCCGGCGACCACGCCGAGGATCGCAAGGAACAGCACCACGCGCATGACACCCGTGACCAGCAACGCCGTCACCGAACTACGGGACACGCGCACGACCTCGTCGGGGCCGCTGACACCGGAGTCGATGAGCCGGTGCGCGCCCGCGTAGGTGATGTAGCCGCCGACGGTGCCGCCGATGAGGGTGGTGATCACCAGGACGTCGATGGTGTCGGGCACGACCGCCTGTGTCAGCGCCTCGCCGACCGGCGGTCCGGACACGATCGCGACGTACGTCGTCAGCGCGATCATCACGAAACCGAGCACCACGACGAGCCGGTCCATCGCGACGCCTGCGCGCTTGCTGACGAAGATCGCGATCGCGATGGCCGCGGAGAGCGTGCCGCCGATCTTCACGTCGAGACCGAACAGGGCGTCGAGGCCGAGCGAGGTGCCCGCGACGTTGCCGATGTTGAACACGAGTCCGCCGACCACGACGAGCACGGCCATCAGGTAGCCCACGCCGGGAAGCACCTTGTTGCCGAGTTCCTGCGCCCGCAGTCCGGAGATCCCGATGACGCGCCAGACGTTCAGCTGCACCGCGATGTCGACGAGGATCGAGATCAGGATGGCGAACGCGAACGCGGCGCCGAGCTGCGCGGTGAACTCGGTGGTCTGCGTGATGAAGCCGGGTCCGATGGCGCTCGTGGCCATCAGGAAGATCGCGCCCGCGAGCGCTCCGCGTTTCGTGGCGCCGGCGAGTGCCGTCTTCGGTCCGTCGGGACCGTTCCCGCGACCGGCGTCGTCGCGGGTTTCCGGGCTCACGTCGTCGGCCATGTCGGCCTCCCGAGGTCGGTGGGTTTCGCAAGACGGTAGCTAGTTGTTCAACAATCCGACAAGAGGGCAATCTGTTTGTTACCCTGCGCGTACCACCCAGAAACGGAGGGCGACGTCCACCGATGGCCGGACCCACTGCGCACGACCGGGACGATCCGTGGTCCGACCTGCTCGCCGAGGACCACGCTCTCCTCGACCGCACGAGTACCGCCGAGCGGGTCGCCGACGCACTGCGCCAGCTGATCATCGACGGCCGACTGCGTCCCGGCACCCGGCTGTCGGAGCACAGCGCGGGCAAGGCGCTCGCGGTGTCCCGCAACACGCTGCGCGAGGCGTTCCGGCTCCTGGGACACGAGCGTCTGTTGGTGCACGAGTTCCACCGTGGGGTGTACGTGCGGGTGCTGCACGCCGACGACGTGACCGACCTGTACCGCACCCGGCGACTTCTCGAGACCGGCGCGATCCGACGAGCGGCGGAGGCTCCGGCCGAGGCCGTGGCCGCCGTCGAGGCTGCGGTCGCCGACGCCGAGCAGGCAGCCGCCGACGAACGTTGGCTCGACGTCGGCAGCGCCAACATGCGCTTCCACCAGGCGATCGCCGCGCTGGCGGGCAGTCCGCGGACCGACGAGATCATGCGGCAGCTCACGGCCGAGCTCCGGTTGGCGTTCCACGCGATGTCGGAGCTGCGCCCGTTTCACGAGCCCTACATCGCGATGAACCGGGACCTCGCCCGCCTGCTCGCCGCCGGCGAGATCGACGCCGCCGCCACCGCCCTCGAGGAGTACCTCACCACCGCAGAACGCCAACTCCTCGACGCCTTCCCCTAACGCAAGAGCCGTGTTGCGCCCTCAGGGTGCCGTGTTGCGCCCTCAGGGTGCCGTGTTGCGCCCTCAGGGTGCCGTGTTGCGGGCTCAGGGTGCCGTGTTGCGGGCTCAGGGGCCCGCGTTGCGTATCCGAGGCGCGTCAGCTCACATCCCGAGCGCTTCGGAGAACGCGAGCGCGTGCTGTGCCGAAACCCAGGCCACGGCGTCACTGGAGTACACGGGCCGATGCCCGGGAGGGCCGACGTCCTCCAGGATGCCGCCGACGACGTCGCCGTCGCCCCAGTCGCCGTTGTTCTCCACGTCGTACTCACGGTGCTCGCCGTCGATCCGGTAGGCGAACGTCCCGGTGTCCGCACCGTCCTCGAGTCCGATGTCGTTGACGACTCGGAACATTGCCGGTACGCGACATCCTCGGCCGTCACTGCTTCCCGGGTTCGAAACCGAACGTGGCCAGCGTCGCCAACGCTGACGAAACGGATCGCCCACGGGATCCCTCGAAACGCAACACGGCCTCCTGAGCCCCGCAACACGGGCCCCGGAATCCGCAACACGGCCACCCCAGGACGCAACACGCCCCCCCCCGAAACCGCAACACGGCTCCCCGAACCCGCAACACGCGCCGGTTCAGATGGCTCGGTAGTCGCGGATCGGGTAGCGGGGCCCATAACGGGGCCGGGTGTGGCCTGCGGCTTCGAGGTAGCGCACGGCACGGTGGCGGTGCGGGGCGTACGGGGCGAGCACCTCGTGCATGCCCGCGTCGTCGAGTTCACGGCCGATCAGCGCGTGTCCGACCACTGCGGGCACGTGGAAGTCCCCGAAGCTCACCGCGTCCGGGTCGCCCCACGCCCGCTGGGCGACCTCCGCGGCCGTCCAGACTCCGATCCCCGGCACGGTCCGCAGCAGACGTCGCCCCTCGGCGCCACCCAACGTCGCCGCTCGTTCCACATGCGACGCCACCGTCGCGGCGGCACGCAATGCCCTGCGGCGCGCCAGATCCACACCGGCCTTGTGCCAGTTCCAGTCCACAATCGACAACACGGACTCGGCGGTCGGCGGCACGCGCATCCCGGCTGGAGCCGGTCCGGGGGCGGGTTCACCGAACCATCGGCACAACTCCCGCCACGAGCGCCGCGCCTCGTACCCCGTCACCTTCTGCTCCAGCACCGCGGGTACCAGCACGTCCCACACCCGGCCCGTCGCACCGAGCCGCAGCGCGGGCAGATTTCGCCGCGCGCGGGCGACGGCGTCGTGGTGGGCGACGAACCCGGAGTCGTCGTCGGCCGCACCCAGCAACGTGGGCAACCCGTCGAGCACCACGTCGGCACCCGCGCCCCACGCCGTGCCGACGACCTCGCCGCCGGCACGGGTCACGCGCAGCGTCGCCGAACCCTCGGACGTGGTCGCCGTCAGCCAGATACCGCCGTCGTACTGGAAACACGGGTCGCCGCGACCTCGGCGCAGTGGGGCGAGCACCGCATCGACGTCGACCTCGAAATCGGGCCGCCAGCGACGTTCACGCATCGCTGGAGAACCGGATAGCCCCGGGCGGCAGATCGACGTCGGGCCACACGCGTGCACCGTCGAGCAGTTCGCACCCCGCGCCGACGCTCGCGCCGTCGCCCAGCACCACGTCGCGCAGGACGGCGCCCTCCCCGACCCGCGAGCCCACGCCCAGCACGGAGCGTTCGACCACGGCACCCGGCTCGACGACCGCGCCGTCGAACAGCACCGACCCGTCGACGCGCGCACCGGAACGCACAACGGCGTCGGCTCCGACGGTGGTCCCGCCCGTGACCTCGGCGTCGTCGGCGACGGACGCACCGGTGAGCAGCAGCGCCCCGCCGGCAGGTCCCGGCAACGCCGACGTCGGCGCGGCGCCCTGCACGAGGTCGGCGCTGCCGCGCACGAACGTCTCGGGGGTGCCGACGTCGAGCCAGTACGAGTCGTCGACGAAACCGTGCACGTGGGCGCCCGCCTCGAGCAGCCCGGGGAACGTCTCGCGTTCGACCGACACCCGCCGCCCCGCGGGGATGCCGCCCACCACCTCGCGGCGGAACACGTAGCACCCGGCGTTGACCTGGTCGGTCGGCGGATTCGGGGTCTTCTCCAGGAAGGCCGTCACACGGCCGTCGGCGTCCGTGGGCACGGAGCCGAACCGACTCGGGTCGGCGACCCGCTGCAGGTGCAGGGTCACGTCGGCGCCGGAGCGACGGTGGGTGGCGAGCAGCGCGCCGATGTCGGTGCCGGAGAGGATGTCGCCGTTGAAGATCATCACGTCGTCGGCGCGCAGCCGGTCGTACACGTTGCGGATCGCGCCGCCGGTGTCGAGCGGCTGGTCTTCGACGACGTACTCGAGCTCGAGGCCGAACTCCGCGCCGTCGCCGAAGTGCTTCTCGAACACCTCCGCTTGGTAGGACGTGCCGAGCACCACATGTTCGATGCCCGCGGCACGGATCCGCGACAGCAGGTGGGCCAGGAACGGCACGCCGGCGGTGGGCAGCATCGGCTTGGGTGCCGACAGGGTCAACGGGCGCAGCCTGGTGCCTTTACCGCCGACGAGCACCACGGCATCGACCGCACTGCCTCCGGACGAGGACGCCATTCTCCGTGCACCTACCCTTTCTCATGGCCCTGCCGGCGACAAACCGGGGGGAAACGCTGACGGTATCGGACCGGAGGGCCTACCCTAGACGCAGAATCCGGCGGCCTTCCGGGAGAGGGCCGGGGCAAGTATCGGGGAGGACGTGGGCATGGATCCCCGCGATCGGGCGGACGCCGTACTCGCTCGGGCGCAGCAGCGCAAGGGCGTGGTGACGCCGGACAACATGGAGTCACCGATGGACTCCGCCGATACGCAGGTCATCCCCTCGTCCGTGGTCGCGGACGCCGAGCAGGACCCGGACACGACGGCCAAGGTGCCGACGTCGGTCATCGAGCGCAACGACGAGAGCCACCTGTCGCAGCCCGCACCCACGGTGCCGTTGGCCACGCCACAGGCCGACGGATCCGCGGCCCAGTCCTCGGCGCGCACCCAGCCGCTCGACACACCGGACGCCCCCGCCGACATGACGTTCACCGGTGCTCCCGTGCAGAAGCCGGCCGCCGACCAACGCGGCGACCGGAACGAGCCGGATTCCGACGGCTTCGTCCCGACCACGAAGGTTCAGACCACGGGCCAGTCCGAGCTCGCCCGCCGCCTCGAAGGTCTGTGACCACGCCGGAAGCCCCTGGATCCGCAACACCGGGTTCTGAAACCGCAACACGGGCTCCCGAGAGCGCAACACGGGTTCTCATGGTCTGCTCAGCAGGCCAAGGTGGAGTGCCCGAAGTACCGCCCTGGTGCGGTCGCGCACGTAGAGCTTCATCAGCACGTTCGACACGTGGTTCTTGACGGTCCCCTCGGCCAGGCCCACCGCGTCGGCGATCTCCCGGTTGTTGAAGCCGCCCGCGAGTAGGCGCAGGACGTCGAGTTCGCGTTCGGTCAGCGGTTCGGGTGCGGGCAGGTCGTCGAAGTCGGGCACGTCGTCGGCCACCTCGACCGCACGCAGCAGCCGCTCGGTGAGCGCGGGCTGCACCAGCGATCCGCCACGGGCAAGGGTGCGGATCGCGTGCACGAGCTGCTCGAGCGTCACATCCTTGAGCAGGTAGCCGCGCGCACCCGCACGCAGGGCCTTGAGCACGAGCTCGTCGTCGTCGAAGGTGGTCAGCACGAGCACGGGCACGTCGAGGCCACGCTGCCGCATCGCCTCCAACGTGGCGATGCCGTCGCGCCCCGGCATCCGCAGGTCGAGCAGCAGGACGTCGGGGGCGTCGCGGGTCAGGACGTCCAGCGCCTCATCACCGTCGGCCGCCTCCGCCACCACGGTCACGTCCTCCGACAGGCCGAGCAGGCTGAGCACGCCCTGCCGCACGAGTGTCTGGTCGTCGGCCACGCACACGCGGATCATGAGACCGCCACCGGGACGGCCGCCGGCGGCAGTTCGAGCCGTACCGCGAAGCCGCCGCGGCCGTCGAACGACACCTCGCCGCCGAGTTCCTCGGCACGTTCCCGCAGGCCGGTGAGCCCGTGGCCGAGTCGCAGTGCGGCGGTCCCCCTGCCGTCGTCCCTGGCGTGGAGTTCGACCCCGCCGCCGTCGCGCGTGCGGACGTCGATCCACAGGTTCTCCGCCCCCGAATGCCGGATGGCGTTGGTGACGATCTCCTGCACGCATCGGATCAGCACGGTGATGCACCGTTCGTCGACCTCCACGTCGTCGGCCACGGTGAGGTGTCCGCGCGGGCGCGGCAGGTCGCGGACGATCGTGTCGAGGGCGGTACGCAGTTCCGGGGGCCGCGACCGCAGATCGCCCACCGTGGAACGGACGTCGGCGAGCAGTTCCTTCGCCAGCAGGCGGGAGCGTTCGACGTCCGCGGAAGCCTCGCCCCGTACCCGGTGGTTGGCCGTTTCAAGGTTCAACGCCAGCGCGGAGAGCTTGTGCCCCAACAGGTCGTGCAGTTCCCGCGCGATCCGGAGCCGCTCCTGCGCCTGGCTCGACTCGGCGAGCAGTGCGGTGGCGCTGCGCAGCTCGGCGTGGGCCACCGCGAGGTTCTCGTTGGCCACCTGTTCCCGGCGTTCGGTCCAGGCGGTGAACAGGTACAGCACCTGAAGCACGGCGTAGAGGGCGGTGGTGAGCAGCACGTCCGGCCAGCCGAGGCCGTGCGAGAACACCGCCGTCGCCACGACGGCCGTGTTGACCGCGACGATGCCGACGGCGACCCGCACCGACAGGAACTGCGCCGCCAGTGCCGCGGCGAACACGAGCAGGATCGGTGTCACGCCGTGGTTGCCCGCGAGCAGCACCGTCGCGGCCCCGCAGACCACGGCGAGCGCGGCGAAGACGGCCGGGTTCACGCGCCGGGGCCCGCGATCCGCCGTCGGGACGGCCACCATCGCGGCGAGATAGCCGACGTAGCACAACAGCCACACCCAGAACGGTCCCCGCGTCGCGTCGCCGCTGGTGAACTCGACGACCACGACCGGCACACCGACGACGAGGTAGATCGCCAACCCGGCCAGCGCCATCCAGATCTCGAGGCGTTCCTTCCTCATCCGCCGAGTCTAGAAGTGCCGCGCCCGCCCCGGCATCTGCCGAAAGTCATGCCCGCGAGCCGTGACGTTCGGCAGACGACACGCAGGCCGCGCCGTCCCTAGGTTGCCGTGCACAGGGATTTCCAGGGAAAGGGGAGCGACATGGCCGTCATCGAGGTGGAGGACGTCCGCAAGCGTTACGGCGAGACCGTCGCCGTCGACGGGGTCAGCTTCACCGTCGAACACGGCGAGATCTTCGGCGTGCTGGGCAGGAACGGGGCAGGCAAGACGACGACCGTCGAGATCATCGAGGGCCTGCGCAGACCCGACTCCGGATCGGTGCGGGTGCTCGGGCTCGATCCGGTCCGCGACCGCAAGGCCCTGCGCAACGTCCTCGGCGTGCAGCTGCAGGAAGGCACCCTGCCGGACAAGGCGACGGTCGGCGAGCTCGTGCGGCTGTATCGCTCGTTCTACGCCGACGGGCACGACCCGCACCGGTTGCTGGCCGATCTCGGCCTCGACCACAAGCGCGACACGTTCGTCGACGACCTCTCCGGCGGCCAGGTGCAGCGACTGTCGATCGCGCTGGCACTCGTCGGCAAGCCGCGCGTCGCGGTTCTCGACGAGCTCACCACGGGCCTCGACCCGCGGGCGCGCAGGGACACCTGGGAGCTGATCGAACAGGTGCGCTCGGCGGGCGTGACGATCCTGCTCGTCACCCACTTCATGGACGAGGCCAAGCACCTCTGCGATCGCATCGCCGTGTTCGACGGCGGGCGGATCGCGGCACTGGACACGCCCGCGGGCCTGGTCGCCCGCACCCACGGCGAATCCGACGCCTCGCTCGACGAGGCCTTCCTGGCGATGACCGACGACGAGGAGCCGCGACGATGACCGATCACACCGCGCAGGTGGCGATTCCCCGCACCGGTCCGGGCCCGCGCGCCTGGCTGGCACTGACGGCACACGAGGGCCGCATGGTCCGCCGCGACACGGCGGGCTTGCTCATCCCGCTGGGGATGCCGCTGCTGATCATGGTGATGAACGGCGGTGGTGACTCGCCCACCGCCCCCGGCCTGGGTGGCATGACGCAGCAGACCGCGTTCCTGCTTCCGATGGCGATGGTCATGGTGGTCGCGATCGTCGGCGTGATCAACATGCCGTCGTTCCTGGCGACCTATCGTCGCTACAAGATCCTGCGACGACTGGCGGTCACGCCCGCGAGTCCGTCGATGGTGCTGGTCGCGCAGGTGGTCGTCGGCCTGCTGCAGACGCTGGCCGGGGTGGTGCTGGTGCTCGTGGTCGCGGCGATGATGTTCGACGTCGCGCCGCCGGCCGCACCGCTGGCGCTCGTGGCGGCGTTCGTCGCGACGACGGCCGCGATGTTCGCCGTCGGCATGCTGATCGCCGCCGTCTCGCCCACGCCCAACGCGGCGCTGGCGATCGGGCTCGTGGCGTTCTTCGCGATCATGGCGCTCGGCGGCGGCTTCGGTAACACCGCAAACCTGCCGGACGCCCTGGCCACCGCCGGGCAGTACCTGCCGTTCGGCGCGGGTCTCGAGTCGATGCTCGCCGCGTGGCTCGGCGAGCCGATGAACGCAGGTCAGGTGGGCGCGCTCGGGGGCGTCACGGTCGTCGCCGGACTGGTGTCGGCGCGCCTGTTCCGCTGGGAATGACCGGGCCGTTCAGCCGCCGCGGGTCTCGAGTTTGAGGCGCAGTTTCAGGCCGAGCTTCACCACGGCCAGGAACGGCTTCCACCGGAGCCCGCGGTGGCGGTCGGCCAGATACCGGTAGGCGCTGTCGTGGTGCACCGCGAGCATGGTCGCCGACGCCTTCGACGTCGACTCCCCGCCGATGTGCATCACCGCGGCCGACGGGGCGTAGACGTTGAGCCAGCCCGCCCTGGTCATGCGATCGCCCAGGTCGACGTCCTCGAAGTACATGAAGTACCGCGGGTCGAAACCGTCGACCGAGTCGAACGCCTCGCGGCGGAACAGCTGGCACGAGCCGGACAGCCAGCCCGCCGTCCGTTCGGTCGGGGCGGCGGTCTCCTGGCGGTACGCGCGCGTCCACGGGTTGCCCGGCCAGATCTTGCCGAACACGGCGTGGCCGATGCCCCTGCCCGGCGAAGGCAGCAGCCGCGCCGAGGGGTACACGGACCCGTCGGGTTCGCGGATCAGGGGGCCGAACGCACCGCCGCGTGGCCACCGTTCGGCGACCGCCAGCAGCGCGTCGAGCGAACCCGGGTCCCATTCGAGGTCGGGGTTGGCGACGACGACCCAGCCGATGTCGTCGCCGAGCTCGGCCACGCCACGGTTGGCCGCGGCCCCGTAGCCGAGGTTGTCGCCCATCGGCACGAGCCGGACGTCGGCACGTTCGGCCGCCTTCTCCGGGGCACCGTCGACCGACCCGTTGTCGGCGAGGACGACGGGCACGTCGCGGTCGGTCGCGGTGGCGAGCGTGTCGAGGAATCGCTCGAGCGTCGCGCCCGGGGAGTACGTCACGGTCACCACGGCGACCCCGTCGCCGTAGGTCTTCGGCTCGGTCACGCCGACATTCTGCACCCGCACGGCCGGCCGCCCCGGATGGCCCCGGATGTCCCTGGACGCCCTGGATCCGCAACACGGACCCCTGGGGACGCGACACGGACCCCAGGAAGCGCAACACGGGCCCCTGAGGGCGCAACACGGGCGCTCAGGCGGCGGCTCTCGCTGCGTGGGCGGCTTTCGCGTAGGCCTCGCGGTGGCCCTCCGCGGTCGCGCACCAGGAGAAGTCCTTCGCCCTGCGCTGTGCCGCCGACGCCAGCCTCGATCGGCGGGCCGGGTCGTCGAGCAGTTCCCTCAGTGCGGCCGCCACGTCGCCCGCGCCGACGCCGCAGTAGGCGACCGCGTCGCCGCCGACCTCCGGCAGCGCCAACCGGCGCGTCGTCAGCACGCACGCACCCGAGGCCATGGCCTCCAGCACCGGCAGTCCGAATCCCTCGCCGAGACTCGGATACGCCACGAGTTCGCTGCTCCCGAGGAATCCCGACAGGGTGTCGAACGGCAGATACCCCGCCCTGATCACGCGTAGCCGATACGGCACGGATTCCAGCGCGGCCTCCACCTGCCGGTCCCATCCCGGCTGGCCGGCGAGCACGAGCGCGGGAGGTTCGGACAGGTCGGCGACCGCGCGGGCGAACCCGCGGATGAGCGCGGGCACGTTCTTCCGCGGTTCGAGCGCACCGAGGAACGCGACGTACGGCGTCGATCCCACGCCGATCGCCGCCCTGGCCGCCCGCATCTCCTCGGGTGAGGGCACGTGGAACCGCTCCTCGTCCACGCCGTGGTGGACGACCTCGACGTGGGCCGGCCCGGTCTGGGCCACCCGTTCGAGTTCGTGGGCGGTCGCCTCGCTGGGCACGATGCACACGTCGGCCCTGCGCAGCGCCGTCTGCGTCCACGTGCGGAAGAACCTGGCCTTCACCGAGGAGTGCAGCACGGGGTCGGTGAAGAAGGTCGCGTCGTGCAGCGTCACCACCGAGGCGGCCCTGCTGGCCAGCGGCATCGTGTAGTGCGGCGAGTGCACGACATCGACCCCGAGTCTGCGCACCAGCCGGGGCAGCGTGGTCTGTTCCCAGGTCAACCGGGCGGTGCGGGTGGCGGTCGATTCCGCGGCGGGCACGATGCGCCCGTGCGGGGCCAGACCCGCGTACAGCTCGACGTCGCGCGGTTGGCACACGACGGAGATCGCGGCGCCGTCGGCGTCGAGCGCGGCGACGAGCGAGTCGACATACCTGCCCACGCCACCGCGGTCGGCAGGCACAGCGGTGGCGTCGATCAGAACTCGGGGATCGGCCACCCGAGCAGGGTACGACCCCGCCGAAGGTCCGTGGTGCGGGTTCGCCGAACTTCGCGAAACGTCACAGCCCGGTCAGGGGACGTGCAACCGCCACACCGCCCGCGCGGCCGACGTCCACGTGAACTCCCGTGCCCTCGCCCGGCCCGCGTCGGCCATCCGCGCGCGGTCCGGACCGGACAGGACGCCTCGCAGCGCCGACGCCAAGGCCGCGGCGTCTCCCCTCGGCACGCACACGCCCGCACCGCCGGCGACCTCGACCAGCGCGGGAGCGTCCGAATGCACCACGGGCACGCCCTCGGCCATGGCCTCGAGCACCGGAAGTCCGAACCCCTCGGCCAGGCTGGGCACCGCCACGACGGCCGCACCGCGCAGCAGACCCGCCAGCTGCGCATCGGTGACCCTGCCGAGCACGCGGAGCCGGTCGGTGGGCAGTCCGGACCGCTCGGCGATCGCCTCGGGGTCCAGTCCACCCCACCCCGGCTGCCCCGCGAGCACCAGGACGGCACCCGGCACTTCGGCCATGGCCCTGATCAGCACGTCGATGCCCTTGCGCGGCTCGAGGGTCCCGACCGCGAGGACGTAGGGCCCCGACGTGCCCACCGGCTCGGCAATCGGCTCGGCCTCGGGCCAGGCGGTCGTTCCGTGGCCGACGACGTGCACGGGGGCGGTCACCGGGACGTGGGTGGCGAGCTCGTCGGCGACCGCCCGTGTCGGCACCACGACGGCGTCCGCCCGCCGCGCCGCGGTGGCGATCGCCGCCCGGTGCCACGCCACTCCCCTGGGCGTCAGCGTCTCCGGATGCGACCACGGGACCGTGTCGTGCACCGTCACCGACAGCGTCCGCCCGCTCGGTGCACGCGGCGGTGCCAGCGGCGTGGGCGCGTGGACGGCGTCCCCGCCCGGCCACCACGGCAGGCCGCGCCGCCACAGTTCGGTCAGCACCCGGCGTGAGACGGGCAGCACCCGCGGCCCGCGCACCCCCGCGGTCTCGGCGGGTCCGACGTCGGCGTGCCGTGCGACGACGCCACGTACGCACCAGCCCTCGGGGGCGGTCTCGGCCAGCGCGCGCAGCAGTTCCGCCGTGTACCGGCCCGTCCCGCCCGGCACCGGCGCCAGCACCTGCTCGGCGACGACCGTCAACTCCCGCACGGCGGTCATTCTGCACCCGAGACCGCCGCGTCCCGCACGCTGTAGTTTCGGACCATGCCCGCCCGGCCAGCCACCACCGTCGTCGTCGTGACGTGGCGCGGCGCCGACCACCTCGCCGCATGCCTCGACGGCCTGGCCGCCCAGACACGTCCACATCGGACGCTCGTGGTGGACAACGCCTCCGACGACGGCACCGCTCGCGTGCTCGCCGAGCATCCGAGCAGGCCCGAGGTACTCCGGCTCGACGTCAACACCGGCTACGCGGGCGGAATCGCGGCCGCACTGCCCGCGGTTACGACCGACTTCGTGGCGTGGCTGAACGACGACGCGGTGCCACCACCCCACTGGCTGGACAGCCTGGAGAAGGCGATGGGCCCGGACGTCGCCGCCGTCACCTCGCGCCTGGTGCGGCCCGACGGCGGCGTCCAGTCCACCGGGGTGGGCCTCAGCGCCGACGGTCACGGCTACGACCGCACGGACGGGTCCGCCGCGTTCGGATTCTGCGGCGGCGCGGCCCTGTTGCGCACCACGGCCCTGCGCGACGTGGGCGGTGTGCCGGCCGAGTTCTTCTGCTACTACGAGGACACCGACACGTCGTGGCGGCTGCGCCTGGCCGGCTGGGACGTGGCGGTCGCCGCGGTCGACGTCCGCCACCTGCACGGCGCCAGTTCGCGCCCCGGTTCGGCGTCGTTCCACCGCTGGAACGAGCGCAACCGCCTGCTCACGCTGCTGCGCTGCGCACCGGCGCCCGTTGCACTGCGCGAGCTCGCGCGGTTCGCGGCTCTCACCGCGCTCCTGCCGCTGCGGAGGAGCCGACCGGACGCGCCCAACTTCGCGGTCCGGCTGCGACTGGGCGTACTCGCCTCCGTCGGCCGCCGACTGCCGTGGGTGTACCGCACCCGCAGGGCCGTCACGCGGCGCGGCGTCGTCGGCCGAGCCGTGGTCTGGCAGCGCTGGGCCTCCGGATAAGCTGAGGCGGCCGAGGGGAAGGAGCGCCCGTGAGTCAGCAGGCCTCGTCGCAGCCGCTGGTCTCGGTCATCGTCGTGAACTACCGCGGTGCCGACGACACGATCACGTGCCTGCGCGCGCTCGCCGACCACGACTACCCGCACCTCGAGATCATCTGCGTCGACAACGCCTCCGGTGGCGACGACGTGGCGCGCATCCGCGAGGCGGCACCGAACGTTCGGCTGATCACCTCGGAGAGCAACCTCGGGTTCGCGGGCGGCTGCAACCTCGGCGCCCGCGAGGCGAGCGGCACGGTGCTGGCGCTGCTCAACAACGACGCACGTCCCGCACCCGGCTGGGTCGAGGCCGCCGTCGCCACGTTGCGCGGCGACCCGACCGTCGGCGCGGTCGCCAGCAAGGTCCTCGACTGGGAGGGCTCTGGCACCGATTTCGTCGACGCCGGACTGACGTGGTTCGGCATGGGCTACAAGCGGCACGCGGGCGGCCCGATCGCCGACGTCCCTGCCGGCGAGCACGAGGTGGCCAAGGACGTCCTGTTCGCCACGGGCTCGGCGATGTTCGTGCGCGCGTCGGTGTTCGCCGAGCTCGGCGGGTTCGACGAACGCTTCTTCATGTTCTACGAGGACGTCGACCTGGGGTGGCGGCTCAACCTGCGCGGCTGGCGAGTGCGGTACGTGCCCGAGTCGCTGACCTACCACCGCCACCACGCGACGATGTCCGAAGTGGACACGCCGGACAGCGGCCGGGAGACGTTCCTGCTCGAGCGCAACGCGCTGGCCGCGCTGTACAAGAACGCCTCCGACGAGACACTCGCCTCGGCACTGCCCGCCGCACTCGCGCTGGCCGTGCGCCGCGCCACGGCGCGCGGCGAGCTCGACCCGAACCAGCTCGACCTCGAACACGGCACGGGGCCCGCCGACACCACCCCGGTCCCGGTACCGCGCAGCACGCTGGCCGGCGTGCTCGCCATCGACCGGTTCGTCGAGCTGCTGCCCGCGCTGGCCGAGGCCCGCGCCACCGAGCAGGCCGCCCGCGTCCGCACCGACGCGGACTTGCTTCCGCTGCTGCGCAACGCATTGGAGCCGGCCTACCCGCTCCCGAGCTACCTCGCGGCCCACGACATCCTCGTCGAGGCCTTCGGCATCGACCGCGCATTCGGCAGGCGCCGCAAGATCCTGGTCCTGACCGGTGACGCCATCACCGAACGCATGGCCGGCCCCGCGATTCGTGCGTGGAACATCGCCGAGGTGCTCTCCGGCGAACACGACGTCCGCCTGGTCACCGTCAACCCGCTCGCCGATCCCCCGCCCGCGCCGTTCCCCGTGAGTGCCGCACGCAGGCGCGACCTGACCGAACCCGTCGAGTGGGCCGACATCGTCGTGCTGCAGGGGCACGTCCTCGAGATGGCGCCCGCGCTGACCGCCGAGTACTCCCACAAGATCGTCGTGTGCGACCTGTACGACCCGATGCACCTGGAGCTGCTCGAGCAGACCAAGGACGTGCCGGACGACCGGCGCGCGGCCGATCTCGAAGGCGTCACGCGCGTACTGGAGGCCCAGCTGCAGCGCGGCGACTTCTTCCTCTGCGCCTCGGAGCGGCAACGGCACCTGTGGCTGGGCCACCTCGCCGCGACGGGCAGGCTCACGCCGCGGTTGTACGACGCCGATCCGACCATGCAGTCGCTGCTTTCGGTCGTCCCGTTCGGACTGTCGGCACGCGGACCGCGGCGCACCGGACCGGGACTTCGGCCGACCCTGGGACTGTCCGAAAGCGACCGAGTCGTGCTGTGGGCGGGCGGTGTGTACAGCTGGTTCGACCCGCTCACGCTCGTGCGCGCGGTCGAGCAGGTCAGCACCCGCCACGACGACCTGCGGCTGGTGTTCCTCGGCATGAAACACCCCAACCCCGAGGTGACCGAAATGGACATCGGGGCGCGGACGATGCGACTGTCGGACTCGCTGGGCCTCACCGGCAAGCACGTGTTCTTCAACGAACAGTGGGTGCCCTACGACGATCGGCAGAACTGGCTGCTCGACGCCGACTGCGGCGTCACCACCCACTTCGAGCACATCGAGACCACGTTCGCGTTCCGCACCCGCGTCCTGGACTACCTGTGGGCCGGCCTGCCGATCATCACCACCGACGGGGACGCGTTCGCCGACCTGGTGCGCGAGGAACGGCTCGGGGTCGTCGTCCCTGCCGAGGACCGGGACGCACTCGCCGAGGCACTCGAGAAGTGCCTGTACGACACCGAGTTCGCCGACGGCTGCCGGGAACGGATCGCCGCGGTCGCCGAGCGCTACACGTGGCCGAACGTGCTCGAGCCGCTGGTGCGGTTCTGCCGGGACCCGCGCCCGGCGGCCGACCGCCTCGCGGGCGCCGCGGACCTCACCCGTGAGCCACCGCTGAACCGGGCTCAGAAGGTGCGCCGCGACGTCGCCCTCGTCAAGGAGTACCTGGCCGACGGCGGTCCCGCGGAACTGTCGCGGCGCGCCGCCGGTCGGGTGCGCAAGATCGTGCGGACGAGGTTGCGCCGTGGCTGACCGCGGTGGGACCCGCCGTCCACTTCGGGTACTGCTCGACGGCACTCCGCTGCTCGGCAACCGCACGGGCATCGGCAGGTACACCGCGTCGCTGTCGGAACAGCTCGCCTCGTTTCCCGACGAGGTCGACCTGCGTGCCGTGGCCTTCACACTGCGCGGGTGGCGCAAGCTACGCACGGTCCTGCCCCACGGCGTGGCCGCGCGCGGGATGCCGGTGGCCGCACGCGCGTTGCGGAAGATGTGGGTGCGTTCGTCGTTCCCGCCCGTCGGCCTGTTCGCCGGCCGCTACGACGTCGTGCACGGCACGAACTTCGTCCTTCCCGCCAGCAGGCGCGGCGCGGGCGTGCTGACGATTCACGACCTGGCGTTTCTCGACGCACCCGACGAGCTCGCGCCGAGCGACGCCGAGCTGCCCCAGCTCGTGCGGCGCGGTGCCGAGCGGGCGCACGTGATCTGCACGCCCACCCACGCGGTGGCCGACGCCGTGGCCGAACGTCTCGACGTCGACCGCGACAAGATCCACGTCACGCCGCTCGGGGTCGACGCGGGCTGGTTCACCGGACGTCCGCCGAGCACGCGGACCCGCACGCGACTCGGCCTTCCGTCGCGGTATCTGCTGTTCGCGGGTGCACCCGGCCCGCGCAAGGGACTGGACTGGCTGCTGCGCGCCCACGCCGCGGACCCCGAGCTGCCTCCCCTCGTGTTCGCAGGGCCCGGCTCGTTCCCGCGGGGCGAGCGGCGACACCACGTGGGGTACCTGTCCGACGGCGACCTGCAGCGCGTGGTGGCGGGCGCGTCGGCGCTCGTGCTGCCGTCGCGGGACGAAGGCTTCGGGTTGCCCGTGCTCGAGGCGATGGCCTGCGACACCCCCGTGGTGTGCACGGACGTGCCCGCGCTGCGGGAGGTGTCGGGCGGTCTGGCGCACCTGGTGCCCTACGGCGACGTGGAGACCCTCACGCGTGAGCTGCGCGCCGCGGTGGAGGAGCCGAACGCCGCCTCGACGGCCGCCACCCGCCGCGCCCACGCGGGCAACTTCACCTGGCTCCGCTGCGCGGAGGCCACCCTCTCCGCCTACCGAACAGCCGCCGGAACCCATTAACGTCCCGTGTTGCGACCCCGGGGCCGCGTGTTGCGGTCTCGGGTGCGCGTGTTGCGGATCCAGGGACCCGTGTTGTCGATTCGGGAGCCCGTGTTGCGGATCCAGGGTGCCGTGTTGTCGATTCACGTCCGCGGAGACGTGGCGGCCTGAACCGAGGCCCAGCGTCCGGAGTACCGAACCCACAGCAACACAAGCCCCTAAGACCGCAACACGAGCCCCCAAGCGCGCAACACGCACCCCTGAGGACGCAACACGCCACCCCGAGGGCGCAACACGCGCCCCTGAGAACGCAACACGCGGTTCGGCCTTCGGTTACGAGTCGACGAGGGAGTTCTTCCCGGCACGGACGAACGCCGACAGGGCATCGCGCCACGGGCGGAGCGGGGTCAGGCCGGCCTCGCGCCACGACGCGTTCGACAGCACCGAGTACGCCGGCCTCGGCGCGGGGCGCGGAAACTCCGCGGTCGTGCACGGCGACACACGGTCCGGGTCGGCGCCGACCTCCTCGAACACCGCCCGCGCGAACTCGTACCACGTCGTCTCCCCGCCGCCGGTGCAGTGCAGCACCCGCCGCCGCGGCCCGTCCCCGGCTGCGATCACCGACGCCAGCTCCAGCAGCCCCGACGCGAGGTCCACGGTCCACGTCGGACTACCCCGCTGATCATCCACAACGGACGGATCGACACCCTCCGAAGCAAGCCGCGCCATGGTCCGGACGAAGTTCGACCCACCCTCGCCGTAGACCCACGCGGTACGCACGACCCACGCGGAAGCACCGGAGCCCAGCACGGCGTCCTCGCCCGCCGCCTTCGTCCTCCCGTAGGCGCTGCGCGGCCCCAGCGGCGCATCCGGCTCATAGGGCGTCGTGGCGTCACCGGCGAACACATAATCGGTCGACACGTGGATCAACGGAACCCGCCGCGAGGAACAGACCGCCGCCAGCACACGCGGGCCGTCCGCGTTCACCGCGAACGCGCGGTGCTCGTCGTCCTCCGCCGCGTCGACGGCCGTGTACGCCGCCGCATTGATCACGACCGGCGTCCGCCCCTCCGCGCGTGCGGTCTCGACCAGTTCGGTGACGCCTTCGAGCACGGCGCCCGCTCTGGTGATGTCGAGTTCGGACGAGGAGGTGGCCCGCACCGCGGCGTCCCGCTCGGCCCCAACGGCGGACAGATCCTTCCCGAGCTGGCCCGATCCCCCGGGTACGAGCACGGCGAGGCGGCTCATCCGATCACCTCATCAGCGACGACGACACGAGTGCGACCACGGGACGCGGGCCGAGCCGGCACCACACCCGACACAACACCAGCACAGCACCGGCACCACACCAGTGCCTCACCGGTTCTTCAGCGGTTCCCACCACGCGCGGTTGTCGGCGTACCACCGCACGGTCTCGGCGAGCCCGGTCTCGAAGTCGATGCGAGGACGATAACCCAGTTCGCTACTGATTTTGGTGATGTCGACGGAGTATCTGCGGTCGTGACCCTTGCGGTCCTCGACCGGCCGCACCATCTCCCAGCCCACACCGACGGCGCTGAGCAGGCGTTCGGTCAGCTCCCGGTTGGTCAGCTCCGTGCCGCCGCCGATGTTGTAGATCTCGCCGGCGCGGCCGGACTCGGCGACGAGGGCGATGCCGTGACAGTGATCGTCGACGTGCAGCCAGTCACGGACGTTGAGTCCGTCGCCGTACAGCGGAACCTGCAGGCCGTCGAGCAGGTTCGTCACGAACAGCGGGATGACCTTCTCCGGAAACTGATACGGACCGTAGTTGTTCGAACACCGCGTGACACATACCGGCAGACCGTAGGTGCGGTGGAACGAGCGCGCGATCAGGTCCGACGACGCCTTCGAAGCCGAGTACGGCGAGTTGGGCTCCAGGACGTGGTCCTCGGGCCACGAACCCTCCTCGATCGATCCGTAGACCTCGTCGGTGGACACGTGCACGAACTTCGTGACGCCGGCGTCGAGTGCGGCCTGCAGCAGCGTCTGGGTGCCGGCGACGTTGGTGAGCACGAAGTCGGCAGATCCGGCGATGGAGCGATCCACATGGGACTCGGCTGCGAAGTGGACAACCAGGTCGACGCCCCGCATGACGTCGGTGACCACACCGGCGTCGCAGATGTCGCCGCGCACGAACCGCAATCTGGGGCTGTCGGCGACCGGGTCCAGATTCGCCTGGTTGCCCGCGTACGTCAGCTTGTCGAGGACGACGACCTCGGCGTCGGCCAGGGCAGGGTACGCGCCGCCGAGGGTCTGCCGCACGAAGTGCGAACCGATGAACCCGGCACCTCCGGTGACGAGCACCCGCATGTGTTTCCTCCCGTGACGCCCGCAGGCCGATCCAAACCCTCCAAAAGAAGGGGAAAACGCAACAACGCTGCAACGCTGCGGCGTCTGGGGCAAGCGTTACACACCGCGATCAGTACTGTGAAAGGAGGCAGCCATCTGGGAGGAGCGACAGGTGACCGACTGGCCGGGGACAGCGGTCGTGGCCGGCTCTCGCCGACAGCGTCGTCAGCGGAGGAGACGCCCCAGTACGCCGGACGAAGGGGACTCGCGTGCCGGTGGACGGGGTACGGCCATGTGGGCGAGGCGGGGCGGCAAGACGATCGTCGCCCTGCTGTCGGTGGCCGTGCTGGTGCTGTCGTGGTACGGCTGGCAGTTCATCGGCGACGTCAATTCGGGACTGACCACGACGGACGTGTTCGGCGACGACACGATGGCTGCCGAACCGCTCGACGGCGCGATCGACATCCTGCTCGTCGGCCAGGACAGCCGCACCGACGCCCAGGGCAATCCGCTGCCCCGTGAGGTGCTCGACAAGCTGCACGCGGGCGAGGCCGACGGCGAGCGGCAGACCGACACGATGATTCTGGTGCACATCCCGCAGGACGGGCGCGGCGCCGTGGCGATCTCGTTCCCCCGCGACGCCTGGGTCGAACTCCCCGACGGATACGGCACCAACAAGCTCAACAGCGCGTTCAGTCGCGCCTACAACTACACGTCCAGGCAGCTGCACCAGGCCGGTGACAAGGACGCCGACGAGATCGACAACGAGGCCAAGGTCGAAGGCAGGAAGAACCTGATCCGCGCCGTGGAGAAGCTCATCGACCGGCCCGGCATGATCGACCGCTACGCCGAGGTGAACCTGGCGAGCTTCTACGAGATCACCACGGCGATCGGCGGCGTCGACGTCTGCCTGAAGAACGACGTCCACGAGGAGCGCTCCGGCGTGAACCTGAAGGCGGGCAAGCACACCCTCAAGGGGGCGCAGGCACTCGCGTTCGTCCGCCAACGCTACGGACTGCCGAACTACGACCTCGACCGGATCGCCCGCCAGCAGGCCTTCCTGTCGGGTCTGGTGCAGAAGATGCTCTCGCCCGACGTGCTGTTCGACCCCGGCACGCTCCGTGAGGTGGTCCGATCGGTGCAGAAGTCGGTGGTGCTGTCGGAGGACTGGGACCTGATGCAGTTCGCCGCACAGATGCGTGGCCTGTCGGCGGGACAGGTGGAGTTCCGCACCATTCCGGTGGTGGGCGCGGCGCAGTTCGGCAGCGCCTCCGCGCTCGAGGTCGACGTCGACGAGGTGCGGGAGTTCGTCGACGACATCGTCGGCACCCCTCGCGACGACGACCGGTCGCATGTCGAGCCCGGCGACTACACCGTGGACGTCTACAACGGATCGGGCGATCCCGCACTCGGTGACGAGGTGCGGAGCCTGTTGTCCGACAAGGGATTCCAGGGTGAAGGCTCGGCCATAGTGGACGGTGGCCAGGAAAGCGTCGTCCGGCACGCCCCCGGCGAGGAGGACGCGGGACAGGCCGCCGCCGACGCGCTCGGCACCGACGTCGAGGTTCAGGAGGACGCCGACGTTCCGCAGGGCCGGATCGACGTCCACGTCGGCCCCGGCTTCTCCCCCGGTGAGCCGGGCGGCGGTGACGAATCGGGGGTCACCTCCGTGGTTCCGGCGGCCGCACAGGCACCGGTACAGAACACGCCGGAGCCCGACACCGGGGCCGAGACGCGAACGGACGAATCCGATGCGCCGGACGACCCCATCACCGCAGGTGACATCCCCTGCGTGAACTAGGCTGGGGACGGGCCTGAGCAGCACACGCCGGATGGGGAGGGGCCGCGTGGACGAGCGCGAGCAGCGGGATGCGGAGATCCCGGGCTCCGAAGAGACCGAACAGCCGCAGACGGGGGGCGCACGCGAGACCTCCGACGCGTCCGGCACCCCGGACGGCGTTTCCCCCGACAGCGACACGTCGGAAAGTGACACGCCGGAAAGCGCCTCCGCGGACGGCCCCGGCGACCAAGAACGCCCGGTAGACGAGACGACCCCGGCCGCAGCAGCCCCCGGCACTACAACTCCGGACAACGCGGCTCCGGACACCGCAGCTCCGGACAACGCGACTCTGGACAACGCGGCCCCGGCCCCGACCGTGGAGACGCAGACAGCCGCGGCGGGCGCCGCGACGCCGCAACGGGTGGGCACGCCCCGTCCGACGCCGTACCCGCGGACCGGCGGCGGTGCGGCCGCCACCACGGCCGGCACAGTGGCTGACCCGGCGCCGAGCCGGCTGCGCCGGACCGGGCGTGCCGTGAGCCGCACACTGGTGACGCTGCTGTCGGTCGTGGCCCTCGTCGTCACGGGGTACGCCTACGCGCGGCTCGACCAGCTGCACGACGCACTGGAGACCACTGACGCGCTGGACGAGTGGGGCTACTCCGGTGGCGGGGACGACGAGCTGCCACCCGCCCCGCCGGAGGAGGACGCCGCGACCGACATCCTGCTGGTCGGCTCCGACTCGCGCACCGACATGCAGGGCAACCCACTGCCGCTGGACGTGTTGAAGGCGCTGCGCACCGAGAGCACCGACGACCTCAACACCGACACGATGATCATCCTGCGCATCCCGAAGGACGGAAGCGACCCGGTGGGCGTGTCGATCCCCCGTGACACGTGGGTCGACGTGCCCGGCGGCGGCAAGGACAAGATCAACTCGGTGTACGGGACCGCGAAGAACAAGGAGTGGGCCCGGCTGCAGAGTGAGGGCGTGTCGGACCGCGCGCGGCTGGAACGTGATTCGAACCAGGCGGGCAGGCGGGCACTGGTCCGCACGCTCCAGGACTTCACGCAGGTGCACATCGACCACTACGCCGAGATCAACCTGCTCGGCTTCTACATGCTGACCGAGTCGATCGGCGGCGTGGAGGTGTGCCTGAACGCACCGACGCAGGACAAGGACTCCGGTGCGGACTTCGCCGCAGGAGTGCAGACCGTGTCGGGCGGCGAGGCGCTGTCGTTCGTCCGCCAGCGCAAGAACCTGCCGAACGGTGACCTCGACCGCATCGTCCGGCAGCACACGTTCCTGTCGTCGGCGCTGAACAAGACGCTGTCGACCGGCACGTTGACCGATCCGAACAAGCTGTCCGACCTCATCGAGACGGTGCGCCGGTCACTGGTGCTGGACCCCGATCTCGACGTACTGGGCTTCGCGCAGCAGGCGAACGAGCTCGTCGGCGGCGGTCTGGACTTCGAGACGATCCCGGTGCGCGACATCGCCGCGCGCAGCGACGACGGCCAGAGCATCGTGACGGTCGACCTGGAGGAGGTCCGGTCGTTCATCCGCGGCCTGGCACACGGCCAGCGGAGCCAGGCCGACGAGGGCGCACGTGGCGGAGGTGGTGCACCACAGGGCGGGCCCGCGCTCACCCAGGCCCGCACCGACGTGCCGTGCGTCAACTAGGACAATCGCGGTGTGAGTCTTACTGATCGGTTGCTGCGCCCCCTGCTGTCCTCATCGGCCCGTCCGGCGGTGACGCACTACGACGACGCGTTGGGCAGCCGGGTCGAACTGTCGGTGGCGACCCTGACCAACTGGGCGGCGAAGACGGCGAACTGGCTGGTCGAGGAGTTCGACGTCGAGCCGGGCGACCCGGTGCACGTCGACCTGCCCGCGCACTGGCAGACCGCGGGCGTCCTGCTCGGCACGTGGTGGTGCGGTGGTCACGTGGTGACCTCGGCCGACGGCGCGCGGGTGTCGTTCATCGGCCCGGGCGGTGCGACCGGCATCGCCGACGACACCGCGGTCGTGGCGCTGGACCCGCTCGGCCGCGGACTGGGCCCGCAGGGCGCCCCCGGCGGTGCGTTCGACTACCTGTCGGAGGCGCGCACGGCAGGCGACGACTTCACGCCGATCATCCCCGCCCCCGGCGACACCCCTGCACTGCTGGACGCCGACGTCGACGACGTGCTGGCCCGCGCCCGTGCGCGCGCCGACGAGCTTGGCATCGGTGCCGGCGACCGCGTGCTGTCGACGCGCGCGTGGACCCTGCCCGACGGTGTGCTGGACGCGTTCGTCGCGCCGCTGTCGGTGGGTGCGCACGTGGTGCAGGTGTCGAACCCGGCCAAGCTCGACGCGCATCGCACCGCCGAGCGCACCACCGTGGACCTCAGCTGACCGGTTCCTCGGCCTTCTTCCTGCGGCCGAACAGCACGTGGTCTAGGGCGAGGCGTCCGCTGTTGAAGCCCAACGCGAGGCCGGCGAGGGCCAGGACGAGCACGAGTTCGTAGCCGCCCTCGCCGGTGAGCCCGGCCTCGAGGTGCACGCTGAACACGGCGCCGAGGCCCGAGATCGCGAAGCCGATGCCGACCAGCGGCGTGACGAGCCCGACGACGAACAGGATCGGGCCGACGACCTCGACGGCGATGAGGAAGATCGCGGCGAGGGTCGGCAGCGGGATGCCCACGCCGCCGAGCATGTCGGCGGTCGCGTCGATGCCGGAATTCCACTTCTCGAGGCCGTGGGCGAAGAAGACGACGGCGATGCCGATCCGCCCGACGAGCGCGGCGACGTCCTGGATGCGCGAGTACACGACGATGACAGCCTTTCAGGTTGAATTTTCAACAAGGATGCCAGGTGTGACGTAAAGGCGAGATGTGTCGGATTCGCGTGAGTTGTCCACTCGACGTGGAAGCGGCCTGCTGTGGCCGCACACTCCGTGACGACCACAGGGAGTGCTCGACGCTCACCCGCAGGCCATGGACCCGATCGGGCGCAGTCACACATCACCGCATGTACAGGGGTTGCGCTGACCGGATCATGAACGTTCCGAGAGTCCCGCCACTGTGGCTACCGTGATGGCATGCCGCTCTTCTCGCGACAGTACGCCCAGGAACTCAAAGCGGATAAGAATTTTGCGCACACGCTGACCCAGCCCATGCGCACCGATATCCTGGAACTGTTTCGTCGGCACGACCACCATTATGGTTCCCCTCAGGGAGGATCACTGCTCGGCGATCTTCCCGAGATCTTCCGCACGGAGACCGGTAAGCAACTGTCCGCCTTCGTCGCCGACGAGAACGATTTCCGGCCCGTCGACAATGCTCACCTGGCGATCGAATCGGGAGCACGAGCCAACGTCCTGGATCTGATCCAGATCTTCGTGCGACGCCTGTCCTCCATCGACTGCGAACGGGGCCAGCGAGTACTCGGCGAACTGAACGCTGTCTTCACCCACCACCGCTACCCTTGGCGGCTCGGCGAAGACGGATACCGACGATCCGAGTCGGAGATCCTGGAGCAGCAAGCCGAACGCGCGCTGGGACTGCTCGCGGACGCGCGCTTTACGGGTCCGCTCGAGGAATTTCAAGCCGCTCGCGACAGACTGTCCGCAGGTGACACCAAGGGCGCCATCCGCGCCGCGTGCAATGCGTTCGAGTCGACGTTGAAATCCGTACTCGGGGAACCACGAGGCACCGCCAGACAGCTGAGCCAGGAACTCGTCGAGCGCGGTTACTTCGACGATCTCCCCGAAGCAGCTCGACGTGGTTTCCCCGAAAACGTGCTCATGGCGCTTCCGTTCATCGGCAACCGAAACGGCCGCCACGGGCAGGGGCGCGATGTGGTCGACGTCCCAAAACCGTACGCCGAACTTGCGGTAACCCTCGCGGGCACGTTCATCACGTTCTTGCTGACGAAGAGCAATGAGGAACACCAGGGCGGCATCCCCGCATGACCGGCAGCGACGTCCGAGATATGGATTCTCCGTTGACGCACGTCGCAGCGGCGGTACCGTTCCGACCATGGTCACCGCACACGTCGAGGAGACCGTCCGGGTGCCGCCCGAGCGGTTTCTCGAGTTCGTGCTGGACATCGACCGATACGCCACCGAGGTCGACAAGAAGATCCGGCCGGTGTTGTGGTCCGAACGCGACGGCGACACCGTGACCTTCGCCTGCCGACCCAAGCTGGTCGGTCTACGTCAGCCGAAGGTCGTCCAGTACCTGCGACGCACCGGGAATCGGATCGACATCGGCCTGGAGCCCTTGCCGCGCAACCGGATCGCGCACCGGATGGCGAGCTTCAGCGCGAGCGTCGAATGCAGACCGGCGGACGAGGGCTGCCACGTGACGCGCATCCTCCAGTTCGACTTCACGGCTCCGGTGCGCCCGGTCGCCGAACCGCTGTTCCGCCGACGCCTGCAGGCCGAAGTCGAGGACGAGATCCGCCGCGCCAAGGCCTACCTGGAACGCGAAGCCTGAGCCCCTGTTCACCGGGAAGGTGGCCGCGCGGCGAGACGTCAGAACCCGGAGACCGGTCAGCCGGCGAGCAGCACCAGTCCAGCGGTCAGCACGATCCACACGACCACGTGGGCGATGCCGAGGGTGCGCCACCCGCCGCGCGGAGTGTCCCGCGTGTCCCGGAGTACACCCAGCACGTAGGCCGCCGAGACGAACAGGACCGTCAGCGTGATGAGGGTCGTCGGCAGCACCGCCCCGGCTGCGCCCGCCGACGGGCCGATCTGCATGTCGCGGACGACGTCCTCGACATGCGTGCGCTCCGGCAGCAGGACCACGAGCGCACTCGCGATCAGCCCGGGCACCACACCCAGCAGCCACCATGCGTCGCCGAACCTCGCTGCGATGCGGTGAATGGCGTACACCATCGGCAACGCCACGGCAGCCAGCACACACACCACGAGCACGAGCCCGCGGACACTGCCGCCGCCCAGGGCCCACAGCGCCTGCGCAGTCGGCACCCGCAGGAGAACGGCGATCAACGGCGTCGCGATGACGGCGGCGATGGCGAGCACCCGCAGCGGCAGGGCCGTTTCCGCACGTCCGGTCGAGGGAGATGCTTCGTGGTCCATACAGCCGACACTGTGGCAGAACCGTCGCGTCACGACCAGCACGGGGACCGATCCACCCCGCCGCGACCGTCGCGGTATGGACAAAAAGGACAGGCGGGGCAGGTGATCGGCACCCTGCCCCGCCTGTCGCGATAGGTCACGAACGGTGCTGCGAGCCCCTGTCACGGTGGGCCCGCAGCACCGCGGTCACACGTTGTCGCCTCGCCATTCCTCCGGGAAGACACCGCCATTGTCCATGGCGGGAATCATGCCGAACCGGATGAAGTCGAGCGAGCTCTTCGTGATCGTCGCTCCTGTGTTGTGGGTGAAATCGGTGAGCGTCCGTGCGATGTCCTCGAAGCGGTCGATGTGGTGGTGGCTCTCGGCAGGGAAGATCTTCTTGAGCCCCTCCGGAGTCATGTTCACGATCTGATCGACCTTCCGCTCGAACCTGGCGAGCTCGTGGGGATCGATCGACGGGTCGCGAAGCTTCGCCGCCTCGACGAACATGTCCCGGGTCTTACCGGGGCTGTCGCGGAACCACGAATCCGCCTTGCCGCCGCTCTCGCCCTGGCCACCGTTCTCGCCCTGGTTGCCCTGGCCACCGTTCTCGCCCTGGTTGCCGTTCTCGCCCTGGTTGCCGTTCTCGCCCTGGTTGCCGTTCTCGCCCTGATTACCGCCTTGGCCAGGCCGTTCGTTCACATCGGGCGAGGTCTCCGGCGACCGGTCACCGGGCGTTCCTCCGCCGTCGAGCGCGCTCGAGATCGAACCACCCGGCGAGTCAGGCGTCGTGTCCGGAGAGACCCCGCCGGAGCCGGGAGCACCACCGGCGCCCGGGGCCCCGCCCGAACCGGGCACGCCACCGCCGGAACCGCTGGCGCCCGGGGACCCACCGGCATCCGGCGACCCACTGGAACCAGGTGCACCTCCGCCGGAACCGGGAACGCCACCGTTCCCGCCCGAACCGGGAGCACCGCCCGCGCCGCTCGAGGGCTCATTCACCCACGGATTGAACGTCGGATCGTTGTTGTCACCCCACGAACCACCCGGACTTCCAC
>NZ_JOIJ01000012.1 GCF_000719975.1 Prauserella rugosa | reverse complement strand
CAGCGGCTGTGAGTTGGACGGCTACGGTCCCATCCCGGCTGCGGTGGCGCGGGAGATCATGACCAATACCGACAGTGTGTGGCGGAAGGTGGTCTGCGAGTGGGCCGCCGACAACGGGCCCACCTCCGCCGCTAACACCGCACCACGGTGTCGACGGCATCATCGAATGAAGAACGCGCCCGGGTGGATCACCCGCTACGACCCGCGTCACGGCACCTCGTCCATCACCACACCCCACGGCTCCACCTACACCGGCAGACGCCGACACGTGCTCGCGCCGACACAACCGCTCCCCGACGACCCGCCGTTCTGACGGCACCGTGTCGGCTGCCGCGCCCGGCGGCTACTCGATGCCGCCCTCGGCCGCAGGCTTGAGCAGGGGAGCGCCCGGGCCGAAACGGGCCAGGCGGTCGTCTACGTTGTGCAGGCCGCAGGAACGCAGCGACAGACAGCCGCAGCCGACACAGCCCGTCAGCTGGTCGCGGAGCCGCTGCAGGGCGTCGATGCGGGCATCGAGCTCATCGCGCCAATTGCGGGACAGGCGAGCCCAATCGGCCTTCGTCGGCGCGTGGTCGTTCGGGAGGGTCGCCAACGCCTCGCCGATGTCCTCCAAACTCAAACCTACGCGCTGAGCAGCACGAATGAACGCGATCCGGCGCAACACCGTCCGCGGATAACGCCGCTGGTTCCCGCTCGAACGCTCCGAGGAAATCAGCCCGCGCTCCTCGTAGAACCGCAGCGCCGTGTGGGGCACGCCGCTGCGCTGAGCGACTTGCCCAATGGTCAGATGATCGGCGAGCCTCGTGGTCACGAAACCCACAGTAACCGCACCGACCCGCCGACTTCCACCTAACTCGAGGTAACCCCGGTCCGGGCGGAGTCGGCGAGCCGGCCGCGGTCAGCGGGCCGCGACGTGCTCACGGTAGGCCTCGATCACCTGGTCGAGCACCTGGTCGCCGGGCTGGCGCCACAACTCGGCGTCGAACACCTCGACCTCGATCGGCCCCTGATAGCCCGCGGCCTCGACGCACTCGCGCAACCGACGATGCTCGATCGGCCCGGTCCCCGGCAGCGAACGGGCCATCAAACCGTCGGTGATCGGCACCTGCTGATCGCACACGTGGAACCCGACGATGCGCCCCGCAGCCTTCGCGATCGACTCCTCGACCCGCGGATCCCACCATACGTGGAACTCGTCCACCACCACTCCGACGGCGTCCGACGGATGTTCCTCGGCGATCGCCAGCGCCTGATCCACAGTGGACAGCACCGAACGCTCCGCGCACTGCATCGGGTGCAGCGGCTCCAAGCCGAGCCGGACACCCCGCTCGCGCGCGTAGGGGGCGAGCTCACCGACCGCGTCCGCCACGCGCTGACGCGAGCCCACCAGATCGCCGCCCGCGATGCCACCCACCACCAGCACGAGCACCTCGGCCCGGACCGTGGCGGCCTCGTCGATCGCCTCGCGGGTCTGGGTGAGGCCGTCCACGGCGGCGCCCTCGGGTGTCACGCCGGTGAAGAAACCACCGCGGCACAACGACGACGCCCGCACGCCGTGCTCGCGCAGCAACCGAGCCGTCTCGTCGGCGCCCACCTCCGCGACCTTGTCGCGCCACAGGCCGATCCACTCGACGCCCCGCTCGGCGCACCCACGCACGGCCTCGGGCAACGACCAGCTCTTCGTCGTGATCTGATTGAGACTGAGGCGGTTCATCGGCGCACCCCCGCCACGTCGAGCAGCGCACCCATCCGCGCCACCGCGCGATCCGGATCCGTGATCAGACCCGCCGCATCGGCCAGGCGCAGCACCTCGGACAGATGCACGATCGACCGCGCCGACTCCAAACCGCCGACCATGCGGAAATGATCCTGGTGCCCGTTCAGATAGGCCAGGAACACCACCCCGACCTTGTAGTGCTGCGTCGGAGCGCGGAAGATCTCCCGGGACAACGGCACGGTCGGGGCGAACAACTCGTGGAACCGCGCCACATCGCCCGCGTCCAACGCCGCCAGTGCCGCACCCGCGACCGGCGCGATCGGATCGAAGATGCCCAGCAACGCCTCGCTGTGGCCCTGGTCATCGCCCGCGATCAGCTCCGGATAGTTGAAATCGTCGCCCGTGTAACACGCCACGCCCTCGGGAAGGGACCGCCGGAACTCCCGCTCCACGTCGGCGTCCAGCACCGACACCTTCACGCCCGCCACCGTCGACGCATGCTCGGCGCACAACCGCGCAAGCTCCCGCGCCGCAGCGCGCACGTCGGAATGCCCCCAGTAACCGGCCAGCGCCGCGTCGAACGGTTCGCCCAGCCAGTGCAGCAACACCGGGCCGTCGGCCTCGGACAGCAGCTTGCCGTAGGCGTCGTGATACGCCTGCGGACCGTCGGCCTGCGCCGCCAGCGCACGACTGGCCATCACGACCGGAACCGCGCCCTCACCCGAGACCAACTCCAGCTGCTCACGCCACGCGTCCACGACGGCGTCCACAGTGGCCGGACCGGGAGGCAGCTGGTCCGTGCCGACCCCCGCCACCCACGGCCTGCCCTCGGCGCGCGCCGCGACCCCGGTACGGCGGATCAACTCCTGGGTCGTCGCCCAGTCGAGGCCCATGCCGCGCTGCGCGGTGTCCATCGCCTCGGCGACGCCGAGACCGCACGACCACAGGTGCTCGCGAAACGCCAGCGTCGCGTCCCAATCGACCCGGACCACGTGCGTCGGATCGCCCGCGGACAACGGATCCGCGACCACGTGGGCCGCCGCGTAGGCAACCCGCGAGGTCGGGGCGGTGGTCGGCGGCGTGGGTGCGCTCGCGCCGGACGGGCTCCACTGCTCGAGCGTGCCGTCGGCGGACGGGAGCGGCAACGAACTCATGATCACTCCTTCGTGGCCGGGACGTCTGTGGCCTGGCATCGACGCGGCCGACCCCGCGGCCGCATCGCGGCCGTCGGGCGCGCACCACGCCAGCTGAAAGCGCTAACTGAAAGCGTTTTCAGGCAACCATAGACGTCGCCGCAACCGCCGACAAGGCGTGCCCGCGGACCGGTCCCAGTCGTCGATCGGTAGCAGCCGCCTCGGTCTCAGCCGGCGATCGGGCGGGTGCTCTCCCGGACGACGACCTCGGCGGGCATGCGGAGGATGCGCCTGCGCTTGCCGTGGTTGTCGCGCACGGCAAGCTCCATTGCCCGCTCGCCGAGCTCCTCGAGGGGCAGCGCCACGGTGGTCAGCGGGGGAGTCAGGTCGCGCACGACCGGGATGTCGTCGAAACCGGCGAGCGAGACGTCCTCCGGCACCGACTTGCCCGCCTCTCTCAGTGCGGTGATCGCGCCGATCGCCATCACGTCGGTCACCGCGAACACGCAGGTCGCCTCGAGTCCGCGGGCGAGCAGCTCCGACATCGCGGCGTGCCCGCCGTCGCGGGTGAACGTGCCCTCGACGATCTGGTCCTCGGCGAGGTCGATGCCCGCCTCGGCCAGACCCTCCCGGAAACCCTTCAGCCGGTCGACCACCGTGGTGAGTGCGTGCGGGCCGGTGAGGACGGCGAACCGCCGGTGGCCCTGTGCGGCGAGCGTGCGTGCCAGCTGCGCGGCGCCCTCGCGGTTCTCCGGCTGGACGCTGTCGACCCGGAGGGTGCGGTGCCTGCTGACCACCGCGACCTGGCCACCGCCGCGCTGGTACGGCTCGATCTCGGCCGCGAGCGCGCGTTCCCACTCCTTGTCCTCGAACCCGGAGCCGACCAGCAGGATCGCCGAGGCGCGCTGGGCCCGCAGCATGGAGATGTAGGCGATCTCCTTCTGCGGATCGCGGAACGTGCTGGCCAGCATCACCAGCAGCCCCGCCTCGTCGGCCGCGCGCATGACGCCGCGGGAGATGGCGGCGAAGTACGGGTCGCTCACGTCGTGGCAGATGACGCCCACCGTCCGGTGCGCGCCGCCGGCGAGCGCCTGGGCATGCGCGTTCGGCGTGTAGGAGAGCTGCTGGGCGGCCGCGAGGACACGTTCGCGCAGGTCGGGCCGCACTTTGGTGGTGCCGTTCAGTGCGCGTGACGCGGTGGCGAGGGAGACCTCAGCCTCGCGTGCGACGTCCTCCAGTGTGACGTGCGGCCGACCGTCCATTCGCGACTCTCCAGGTTCGTCTCGTGAGCACCGGCCAGCGTAGGCCATCCGGTGGTCGGACTCGGTGCTTGACCGGCTGAGTCCGCTCTGCCTACGCTGTGCCCACCTTAGCGTGAAAGCGCATTCAGAAAGCGCATTCACACACGTGTGCCGGATCTCGATCAGGTGCTGGTACTGACACGTTCGACGGTGAACGGAGGGTCATGGTCACGCACACACAGTCCGCGCGAGCCGGGCAGCAGGAGCGGGACGGCGAGTCCTCCGGCATCGCCGAGCGCAGCCGCCCGGGGACGCTGCAGCGGCTGGGCGGTTTCCTGGAGCGGTCCTGGCGGCCGTTCGCGCTGCTCGCGGCGTTGTTCGTCGCGTGGTGGGCGGTGACGGCGGCCGAGCTCGTCGAGCCCTATCTCGTGCCCTCGCCCGCCGACACCTTCGACGCGATCGCCCAGCGTCCCGAGTACTTCTGGGAACACACCTGGACGACCTCGTACGAAACACTGCTGGGCTTCGCCATCGCGATCGCGATCGGCGTCATTTCGGCCGTGTTGATGGTGCAGTCGTCGACGCTGGAGAAGACGCTGTACCCGCTCCTGCTGTTCGCACAGGTGATCCCGAAGATCGCGATCGCACCGCTGTTCGTGGTGTGGCTCGGGTTCGGACTGGGGCCGAAGATCCTGGTGGCCGTGCTGATGGCGTTCTTCCCCGTCGTCATCTCGATGGTCACCGGGCTGAAGTCGGTCGACCCGGAGATGCTGCAGCTGTCGTCGACGATGGGTGCCAAACCGGGGCAGACGTTCTGGAAGATCCGTTTCCCCGCGTCGTTGCCTCATCTGTTCTCCGGACTGAAGGTCGCGGCCACGATGGCCGTGACGGGCGCGGTCGTCGGCGAGTTCGTCGGCGCGGACGCCGGCCTCGGGTTCGTCATCCTGCAGGCCAACGGCAACCTCGACACCCCCGTGCTGTTCGCGGGGCTGCTCATCATGTCGCTGCTCGGCGTGCTGCTGTTCGTGCTCGTCGAGTGGCTCGAGCAGCTCCTGCTGCCGTGGCACGCCAGCCGCCGGGACGAGGGCGCGACCACGACGATGTGATCGCCGGCCTCCCGTCGTCCCGGAACGTTCCACCGTTGGTTTCTCATCCCTGAGTTCCCCACCAAGAGCCCTGTGAGTCAAAGGAGAGCAATGAAGCTACGCGCACTCACCGCCGGCACCGCCTCCGTGGCGCTGCTGCTGGCCGCCGGATGCGGCGGCGGATCCGAAGGCGAGACGGTCACCGGTGCCGACGGGCAGGAATTGGACAAGGTCACGCTGACCCTGAACTGGTACCCGTACGGCGAGCACGCGCCGTTCTACTACGGCAAGGCGAAGGGGATCTTCGAGGAACACGGGATCTCCCTCGACATCCGCGCGGGCCAGGGCTCGCAGAAGACGGTGCAGGCGACCGCGGCCGGGCAGACCGACTTCGGCTGGGCCGACACCCCCGCGGTGCTGTCCGGCGTCTCGCAGGGCCTCGACGTCAAGAGCGTCGGCGTCTACCTGCAGACCACGCCGTCGTCGGTGCAGTTCTTCTCCGAGGAGGGCATCTCCTCGCCCGACGACCTGAAGGGCAAGACGGTCGCCAGCACCGCGGGAGATGCGCTGACGGACGTGTTCCCGTTGTTCCTCAAGGAGAACGGTCTGTCCGAACAGGACGTCGAGGTGCAGAACACCGACGCCGCGGGCAAGATGGCCGCGGTCATGTCCGGCCAGACCGACGCGCTGCTTGGCTACGCGACCGACCAGGGCCCGACGATGCAGGAGAAGGCGGGCAAGGACGTCTCGTACCTCAAGTGGGCCGAGCACGGCCTGAACTTCTTCAGCAACGGCCTGCTCACCGCCCAGGACGTGCTGGACGACCAAGGCGACCTCGCCCAGCGCATGGTCGCGGCGACGACCGAGTCGTGGGAACAGGCCGCCGAGGACCGCAAGGCCGCCGTCGATGCGATGGAGGGCTCGTCCGAACAGCTGCCTTCCAAGCAGGTGCTCACCGAACAGTTCGACGAGACGCTCGAACTGCTCCACACCGACGCCACCGAGGGCGAACGTCCCGGCGTGAACACCGCCGAGGACTGGAAGAAGACCATCGGCATCTTCGCCGACGCCGGGGTCATCGACGAGGCGGGCCAACCGTCCGAGTACTGGGTGAGCGACGTCGCCCCCAAGGCCAAGGAATAAGGCCCCCACGGCCAAGGAGTAGCGCCTGCAGGCCGAGCAACAGGTCGCGGTGAGAGCAACGAGGCCCCCGAGGAGTAGGGAAGGCACATGGCTGGCTACGCGGTCGAGATCGAGGACGTCTCGGTGCGGTTCCGCAGCAAGAAGCGGGACGTGACGGCGCTGGCCGACGTGACGATGCGCGTCGAGCCCGGCGAGTTCGTCTCCATCGTCGGACCGTCGGGATGCGGCAAGTCGACGCTGCTCAAGCTCTCGTCGGGGTTGCTGAAGCCGTCGACCGGCGACGTACGCCTGTTCGGTGAACGGGTCGACGGTCCACGCAAGGACATCGGCTACGTCTTCCAGAAGGCCGCACTTCTGGAGTGGCGTTCGGCGCGCAAGAACATCCTGCTGCAGGCGGAGATGCGCAACATGCCGTCCAAAGAAGCAGCCGCGCGCGCCGACGAACTCATCGAGATGACCGGACTCTCCGGGTTCGAGGACGCGTTGCCGCACGAGTTGTCCGGGGGTATGCAGCAGCGCGTGGCGCTGTGCCGCGCGCTGCTGCATCGCCCTCCGGTACTGCTCATGGACGAGCCCTTCGGCGCACTCGACGCGCTGACCAGGGAGCAGATGAACGTCGAGCTGCGGCGGATCTGGCAGGAGACGGGCACGACGGTGCTGCTGGTGACGCACTCGATCGCCGAGGCCGTGTACCTGGCCGACCAGGTCGTGATGATCTCCGCCCGTCCCGGCACGGTCGCGGGCGTCATCGACGTCAATCTCCCCGTCGAACGCGACTACGGCCCGACGATGGCCGAACCGGAGTTCGCGAAGGCCACCCGGCACATCCGGGAACACCTCGGAGCCGCCGCCGCGTCCGAATAGGACGGCTTCCGAACACGAGGTATCGCGTCACCGCGCGGGGTGTCCGCAGTGGACACCCCGGCGGCACGACGTCCAGCACACCGAATCGAGAAGGGGCCATCATGGTCAACGAGCAGCGATCCATCGGGATCGTGATGAACGGCGTCACCGGCCGCATGGGGTACCGGCAGCATCTCGTCCGGTCGATCCTCGCGATCCGGCAGCAGGGCGGACTGAGCCTTCCCGACGGCACGGTGCTGTGGCCGGAACCGATTCTCGTGGGCCGTAGCGAGTCCAAGCTCCAGACGATCGCGAAGGAGCACGGACTCGACCGCTGGACGACGGACCTGGACGAGGCCCTGCGTTCGGGCGCCGAGATCTACTTCGACGCGCAGGTCACCAGCATGCGCTCCGAGGGCGTGCGCAGGGCGATCGACGCCGGATTGCACGTCTACACCGAGAAGCCGATCGCCGAGGACACCGAGGGAGCGCTCGAACTCGGCCGCCTGGCCAGGTCGGCGGGCATCAAGGCAGGTGTGGTGCAGGACAAGCTGTTCCTGCCGGGGCTGCGGAAGCTCAAGCGGCTCGTCGACGGCGGGTTCTTCGGGCGCATCCTGTCGGTGCGCGGCGAGTTCGGCTACTGGGTGTTCGAGGGTGACTGGCAGGAGGCCCAGCGCCCGTCGTGGAACTACCGCGCCGAGGACGGCGGCGGGATCATCGTCGACATGTTCTGCCACTGGCGCTACGTGCTCGAGGACATCCTCGCCCCGGTGCGTTCGGTCCAGGCGCTGGCGGCCACGCACATTCCCGAACGCGTCGACGAACAGGGCAGGACCTACCCGGCGACCGCCGACGACGCCGCGTACGGGATCTTCGAGCTCGACGGCGGCATCGTCGCGCAGCTGAACTCGTCGTGGGCGACCCGGGTGTTCCGCGACGAGCTCGTCGAGTTCCAGGTCGACGGCACGGAGGGCAGCGCGGTCGCCGGCCTGCGCCGTTGCCGGGTGCAGCACCGGTCCATGACCCCCAAACCCGTGTGGAACCCGGACCTGCCCGCCACGGAGGACTTTCGCGGCCAGTGGCAGGAGGTGCCCGACAACACCGAGTTCGACAACGGGTTCAAGGTGCAGTGGGAGATGTTCCTGCGCCACGTCGCCTGCGACGAGCCGTTCCCGTGGGACTTCCTCGCGGGCGCGCGCGGCGTGCAGTTGGCCGAGCTCGGACTGGAGTCGGCCGCCGAGGGCCGCCGCGTGGAGGTCCCCGAGCTGACCCTGTAGGCAGGCGTGCGGGCAGACTGCGGGGTATGCAGCTCGTTTCCCTCGACGACATCCGTGCCGCGGCCGGCCGCGTCCGTGGCCAGGTCCTGCGTACCCCGCTCCTGCCCGCACCCTGGGCCGACTCCGACCGCCCACTGTGGCTGAAACCCGAGCTCCTGCAGGTGATCGGCGCGTTCAAGCTGCGCGGTGCGGTCAACGCCCTCGCGGCGCTCGGCGAACGCGCCACGGGGCAGGGTTCCGCGCGCCAGCACGTCGTGGCGTACTCGAGCGGGAACCACGCGCAGGCGATGGCCTACGCCGCACGGCAGCTCGGCGCTCCCGCCCACATCGTCATGCCGGAGGGCACGCCGCAGGTGAAGGTGGACGGCACCCGCCGGTACGGCGCCGAGGTCGTGCTCGTGCCGCTGGCCGAACGCGAGTCGACGGCCTATCGCCTGGTGGACGAGCTGGGCGCGGTGCTCGTACCGCCGTTCGACCACCCCGACATCATCGCCGGTCAGGGCACTGCCGGCCTCGAGATCGGCGAGGACCTGCCGGACGTGGAACTCGTGCTGGTGCCCGTCAGCGGTGGCGGGCTCGCCTCGGGCGTCGGCACGGCCGTGAAGGCGCTGTGCCCGAACGCCACCGTCATCGGCGTCGAACCGGAGCTGGCCGCCGACGCCGCCGACAGCCTGCGGGCCGGACACATCGTCGAGTGGCCAGCGCAGGACCGTGCCAGGACCATCGCCGACGGCCTGCGCGCGCAGCCCTCGGAGCTGACGTTCGCCCACCTGCAGGCCGTCCTCGACGACATCGTCACCGTCAGCGACGACGAGATCCGCGAGGCGATGCGCGTCCTCGCCACCGGCAGCCGCCTGATCGCCGAGCCGTCCGGTGCGGTACCGCTCGCCGCCTACCTTTACCGAGCCGACGACCTGCCGCGCGGTCGCACCGTCGTGGTCCTGTCCGGCGGCAACGTCGACCGCGCGATGCTCGCCGACGTCCTAGGCTGACGAAGGACCAGGCAGTCGAGGTGCGACGAAGGGGCCAGTGATGAGCGACGTGCTGTTCGGTGACGAACACGTCCGCAAGTACGAGGAGACCGACGGCGAGGTCGGGCACGTCTGGCAGGACGGGGTGCCGACCCTGGTGCTGACCACGACCGGCCGGAAGACCGGCCAGCCGCGCAAGTTCGCGCTGATCTACCAGACCCACGGGGATTCGTACGTCGTCGTGGCCTCCAAGGGCGGCGCGCCGGACCACCCGGGCTGGTACAAGAATCTCGTCGCCGACCCGCACGTCACGGTGCAGGTGGGCGCCAAGAGGTTCGACGCCGTCGCCCGCACCGCGAGCGCCGAGGAGAAGGCCGAGCTGTGGCCCACGATGGCCGCCGTGTGGCCCGCGTTCGACGACTACCGGGCCAAGACCAACCGCGACATCCCCGTCGTCGTGCTGGACCCGGCCTGACCTGCTGATTCGCTCCGCCGGGCGCCCGGGTGGCCCGGCGGAGCGACTCACGTCACGCCCGTGGCCGGGGTGGCGGCCACGACGTGTGGTGCGGGGCATAATCGCGACCATGAGCGAACACTTCGACGTTGTGGTCCTGGGTGCGGGGCCCGGCGGATACACCGCCGCCGTCCGCGCGGCCCAGCTCGGGTACGACACCGCGATCATCGAGGAGCGCTACTGGGGCGGTGTGTGCCTGAACGTGGGCTGCATCCCGTCGAAGGCGCTCCTGCGGAACGCGGAGCTGGCGCACCTGTTCCACACCGAGGCCAAAACCTTCGGTATCCAGACGACCGGCGAGGTCACGTTCGACTACGGCGCCGCGTACACGCGCAGCCGCAAGGTCGCCGACGGCCGCGTCAAGGGCATTCACTACCTGATGAAGAAGAATGCCATCACCCAGTTCAACGGCAGGGGCAGCTTCACCGGTCCGAACGCCATCGACGTGCGCCGGGAGGACGGGCAGGTCGACACGGTGACGTTCGACCACTGCATCATCGCCGCCGGCGCGAGCCCGAAGCTGCTGCCCGGTACGCAGCGCAGCCAGAACGTCGTCACCTACGAGGAGCAGATCCTCGCCGAGGAACTTCCCGGCAGCGTCGTCATCGCTGGTGCGGGTGCCATCGGCGTCGAGTTCGCCTACGTGCTGCACAACTACGGCGTCAAGGTCACGATCGTCGAGTTCGCCGACCGCATGGTGCCCGCCGAGGACGAGGAGGTGTCGGCCGAACTGGCGCGCCGGTACCGCCGTCTCGGTGTGGAGGTCCTCACGTCCACGAAGGTCGAGTCCATTGAGGACAACGGGACCGGCGTGCGCGTGACGGTGTCGGCCGATGGCGAGCAGAAGGTGCTCGAAGCCGACAAGGTGCTGCAGGCCATGGGATTCGCGCCGAACGTCGAGGGCTACGGGCTCGAGAACACCGGCGTGCGGCTGACCGAGCGGGGCGCCATCGACGTCGACGGCAGGGGCCGCACGAACGTGCCGCACATCTTCGCGATCGGTGATGTCACGGCCAAGCTGATGCTCGCGCACGCCGCCGAGTCGATGGCGATGATCGCGGCCGAGACGATCGCCGACGCCGAGACGATGGAACTCGACTTCCGCATGATCCCGCGTGCGACGTACTGCCAGCCGCAGGTCGCCTCGTTCGGCCTCACCGAGCAGCAGGCCCGCGACGCGGGACACGACGTGCAGGTGCAGAAGTTCCCGTTCACCGCGAACGGCAAGGCACACGGCCTCGCCGACCCGGTCGGCTTCGTCAAGATCGTCGTCGACGCCAAGTACGGCGAGTTCCTCGGCGCGCACATGATCGGCCCGGAGGTCACCGAGCTGCTGCCCGAGCTCACGCTTGCCCAGCAGTGGGATCTGACGGTGCACGAGGTGGGACGCAACGTGCACGCCCACCCGACCCTGGGCGAGGCCGTGAAGGAAGCGGTCCACGGCCTCGCCGGCCACATGATCAACATGTGAGCGGTCCGGAGCGAAACGACACGGGAGCGCGGGCACGCCGCGCTCCCGTGTCGTGTTCCCAGGGCCGCGTGTTGCGCCCTGGGGGACGCGTGTTGCGTTCTCAGGGGCCCGTGTTGCGCCCTCGGGGGCTCGTGTTGCGCCCACGGGTCGCTGGGACACCGCGTCCAACGGTGCCGGCGCGCAAGCCGCCCGCGCCGTGGCCGGCCCTCCGGGGCGGCTCAGTAAGCCACCCGGCGCACGGACTCCGGATGGAGGACGACCCGTAGCCACTGGACCGTTCGCATCTCGGCGAGTTCGGCGGCGCGTGCGGGATCGCGAAGATCCCAGTAGCGGGCGGCGAGTCGTTCCAGAAGATCGCCTGCGCCCTCGGTCGTCGTGGTGGTGCCCGCGACCGAGACCCAGTGTTCGCGTTCCCCCACCGGGGACGCGACGACGATCGACGCGCGTGGATCCCGGCGCAGCGCGCGCACCTTGGGTGCGTTCCGGTCGGTGAACAGCTCGATCGTGCCGTCGTCGGTGGCCTCGAACCACACGGGCCGGGGCTGCGGCGGCACCGGCCCGGCCGCGACGGACAGGAAACCCTGCAGCGGGCGCCGGAGGAATGCGAGGTCGTCGGCCGTCAGCAGCGAGGCCTGCGTGGTGGATTCGGTCGTCATGTCGACGAGTCAACCGCAGTGTTCCGGACGATCCCATAGGTAAGACGCCGAACCGCCTGCGTATTCGTCTACGCTCGACAGGGTGGACGTCTTCGACGATCTGATCCGCGGCGTGCGGGCACACGGTTCGTTGTTCGGCAGTGCGATGTTGACGCCGCCGTGGTCGTTGGACTTCGTCGACGGCGCGCCGCTGACCCTGTGCACCGTGCTCGGCGGGTCGGGGTGGATCGTGCCGTCGCGCGGCAGGCCCGAACCGTTGCGTGACCGCGACACCGTCGTCGTCCGCGGACCCGTCACGTTCCGCTTCGTCGACGAGATCGGCACCCTCGCCGAGCCGGTCGCGTGCGGGCAGCACTGTGCGGTCCCCGAGCAGGGCGGCACGCGCCATCGCCGCGGATGGCACGACGCGGGGGAGGGCGGCGGCGCGACGCTGATCGTCGGTTCCTACCCCGCGCACGCCGAGACCAACCGCCGCCTGCTGGACGCCCTGCCCGATGTGTTGCGTGTGGACGGTGGCGGGAGCGGCGATGCCGTGCTGGACCATCTCGCGGAGGAGGTGCTCGTCGACCGTCCCGGTCAGCAGGTGGTGCTCGACCGGTTGCTGGACTGGATGCTGGTCTGCACCTTGCGGGCGTGGTTCGGCCGGCCGGGCGGGGAGGCTCCCGCGTGGTGGGCCGCGCAGCGGGACCCGGTGGTCGGTGACGCGCTGAGGCGGATGCACGCCGAGCCGCAGCGGCCGTGGACGGTGGCCACGCTGGCGCGCAGCGTCGGCGTGGCGCGGTCGACCCTGGCGAAGCGGTTCGCCGACGTGCTGGGCGAGCCGCCGCTGGCCTACCTCACCCGTTGGCGCATGACGCTGGCGGCCGAACTGTTGACCGAACGCGACTCGGCCACCGTCTCCGACGTCGCCCATGCGGTGGGCTATGCCGATCCGTTCGGGTTCAGTGCCGCGTTCAAGCGTGTGCGCGGTGTCAACCCCAGCGAGTTCCGCAGGGCCGCGCTGGGTGCCGGTGGTGTGGACCCTCGACCGGCGCCCGCGCCGGGTGCCGACCGTACGCAGCACACCCACGGCTGAGCGCGGCGCTCGCGGGCATCGGCGCACGTCGCGCCGGGCTGGTTGGCAGGTCGGCTCAGCGGGTAGCCCTGCCGGGCAGAATCCGCCCACGGTTAGGAGGAGGCTGTAGATGTCCGGCTTCTTCGGCGAACCCGGTCCGAGCCCGTTCGACCAGTTCCTCGCCCAGTTCTTCGGTGGTTCCGTGCCGGGCAGGCGGGCAGGGCCGGTCGGTATCACGCGGTTGATGAGCGAACAGGCACTCGCGCTCCTGTCGGCCGCGGTGAAGCAGGTCGGCGAGCAGGGACGCGCCGAGCTCGACACGACGCACCTGCTCTGGGGCGCGACCCAGGTGCCGAGCAGCCGCGAGCTCATCCAGCGTGCGGGCGGCGACCCCGACGCGCTCGCCACGCAGATCGGCGGTCAAGGCACCGACGACGAGACCCGTAGGCAGAGTGGTCCGGCCACGGCACCGATTCTGACGCCGGGGGCCAAGCGCATCCTCATGGATGCGCACCAGATCTCGCGCCAGTTGCGCAGCAGCTACATCGGCCCCGAGCACATCCTGCTGTCGCTCGTGGCGCATCAGGACTCGGCGGCGGGACGCATGCTCGGGGACGCGGGCGTGACCCCCGAGACGATCCGCAGGGCGCTGGCAGGTCCCGAGCCGGGTACGACGGCGCAGGCCGGCGCGAGCGCCGGGCGCGGATCGTCGGGCACGAGTGCGACGAGCGGGGGCGGCGACACCCCGACGCTGGACCAGTACGGCCGCGATCTGACGGCCATGGCCGCGGGAGGCGAGCTCGATCCCGTCGTCGGTCGCGACAACGAGATCGAGCAGACCATCGAGGTGCTGTCGCGGCGCACGAAGAACAACCCGGTACTCATCGGCGAGGCAGGCGTCGGTAAGACGGCCATCGTCGAGGGGCTGGCCCAGCGCATCTCCGACCGCCAGGTGCCCGACATCCTCGGCGATCGCCGGGTGGTGCAGCTCGACCTCACCGCGATGGTGGCGGGAACGCGCTATCGCGGCGACTTCGAGGAGCGGATGACGGCGCTGCTGGCCGAGATCAGGGAGCACCGCGACGAGCTCATCGTGTTCATCGACGAGCTGCACATGGTGGTCGGCGCCGGTTCGTCGGAAGGATCAATGGGCGCGGGCAACATGCTCAAACCCGCGTTGGCGCGCGGTGAGCTCCACATCGTGGGTGCGACGACGCTCGACGAGTACCGCTCGAACATCGAGACCGATCCGGCGTTCGAACGGCGGTTCCAGCCGATCCTCGTGCCGGAACCGAGCGTCGAGGACGCGTTGACGATCCTCTACGGCCTGCGTGACCAGTACGAGGCGCACCACCAGGTGCGGTTCACCGACGAGGCACTGAGCGCGGCGGCCACCATGTCGGATCGGTACATCACCGACCGGCACCTTCCGGACAAGGCGATCGACCTGATCGACCAGGCGGGCGCGCGGGTGCGCATGCGCTCGGCGCAGCGTCCGGAAGGGCTGACCGAGCTGCAGGACCGCCTCGACCAGCTCTCGCGGGACCGCGACCAAGCCGTGAGCGAGGAACACTACGAACGGGCCTCGGCGCTGCGGGACGAGATCAACGAGTTGCGGGAACGGATCGAGCAGACGCGCAACCAGGACCGGCCCGCGGGCGAGGCGGAGGTCGGCCAGACCGACATTGCCGAGGTGGTCTCCCGGCTCACGGGCATTCCGGTCGCGCAGTTGACGCAGGAGGAGCGCGAACGGCTGCTCAAACTCGAGGAACACCTGCACAGCCGGGTCGTCGGCCAGGACGAGGCGGTGGAGGCGATCGCCGAGGCCGTCCGCCGCACGCGAGCGGGTCTGGCCGAGCCCGACCGTCCCTCGGGCAGCTTCCTGTTCCTCGGGCCCACGGGTGTGGGCAAGACGGAACTGGCCCGCGCGCTGGCCGAGGCACTGTTCGGCGGGGACGACCGCATGATCCGCCTCGACATGTCGGAGTACGGCGAGCGGCACACGGTCTCCCGGCTGATCGGTGCGCCGCCCGGTTACGTCGGCTACGAGGAGGCCGGTCAGCTGACCGAGGCGGTGCGGCGCACGCCGTACTCGGTGGTGCTGCTCGACGAGATCGAGAAGGCCCACCCCGAGGTGTTCAACGTCCTGCTGCAGGTGCTCGACGACGGCAGGTTGACCGACGGCCGGGGCCGCACGGTGAACTTCACGAACACGGTGCTGATCATGACCAGCAACATCGGCTCCGAACTCGTGCTCAGCGGCACGCAGGGCGCGCTGGGCTTCACCGCCGCGGCCGGCGACGAGGACGAACAGCCCCTGCGGGAGCGGTTGATGCGGCGGCTGAGGGAGAATTTCCGTCCCGAGTTCCTCAACCGCATCGACGAGATCATCGTGTTCCGCAAGCTGAGCTCGGAGCAGTTGGAGCAGGTGACGTCGCTGCTGCTCGAGGAGACGCGGCGCAAGGCCAGGGCGCAGGACGTCGAGGTCGAGGTCGGTCAGGACGCGGTGCGCTGGCTCGCCGACGCGGGATACCAGCCCGAGTACGGTGCTCGCCCGCTGCGGCGCACGATCCAGCGGGAGGTCGACAACGTGCTCTCGCGCATGTTGCTCGGCGGGCAGATCACCGAGGGGTCGACCGTGCGGATCGACGCGGGCGACGACGGCCTGACCTTCGACGTCGTCTCGCGCGCATCCGCCGGGGCCGAGTGACTACGGTGAGGACGTGTCCATCGCCGACGAGCACGTCCGCACCTTCGAGGCGGCGCGGCCTCGGCTGCAGGCCATCGCCTACCGCATGCTCGGCACGGTGGCCGACGCCGAGGACGCGGTGCAGGACACGTACGTGCGCTGGTCGGGTGCGGACCACGGCGGCGTGTGCGAGCCGGCCGCGTGGTTGACGCGGGTCCTGACCAATGTGTGCCTGAACCGGTTGACGTCGGCCAGGGCCCGGCGTGAGGAGTACGTCGGGCCCTGGCTGCCGGAGCCGGTCGTCACCGAGCACGCACTCGCGACGCTCGCCGAGCGCGAGTCGGTGTCGATGGCGATGCTCGTGGTCCTCGAACGCCTGACTCCGCCCGAGCGCGCGGTGTTCGTGCTGCGGGAGGCCTTCGGGTATCCGCACGCGGAGATCGCGGAGATGCTCGAGGTGACCGAGGCGCACAGCCAGCAGCTGTACCGGCGTGCCCGCGGGCACGTGGCGCAGGGCAGGGCGCGGTTCACCACGTCGGTCGAGCAGGCGCAGCGGATCACCGACCGGTTCCTGGAAGCAGCGCGGGGCGGCAATCAGGAGCGGCTGCGCAGCCTGTTCGTCGACGACGTCGTGGCGTGGGCCGACGGCGGAGGCCGGGCCACCGCGGCGCGCAAGCCGGTGTCGGGTGCCGACCGGGTCGCTCGCTACCTGGGCTGGATGAGCCGCGACATCCCCGGGCTGGGCGTGCATCGACTCGAGGTCAACGGTGCGCCCGGGATCGTGGCGACGTTCGACGGCGTTCCCGCGCTCGCGGTGTCGCTGCACGTCGTGGAAGGCCGGATCGCCGACATCTACCTGGTGGCCAACCCCGACAAACTGGCGCGGCTGACGCTGCCGTGACTCGCCGCGGTTCGTGAGGTAGCACACACTCCGGAGGTGTCAGCTTCCGGGCCGCTGCGCGGTTCATGAGGTGACGTCTTCGGGTGGAAGGAGTCCCTCATGGGGCATCGGATCGTGGTGATCGGCGGCGGCTACGCGGGGGTGACGGCGGCGAACCGGCTCGCCCGCAGGATCGACGGTGCCGAGGTCATGCTGGTGAACGAACGTGCCACGTTCGTCGAACGGGTGCGGTTGCATCAGGTGGCGGCGGGGGAGTCGATCGTCGTGCGCCCCCTGCGTGAGCGGGTGCGGTCCGGCGTGTCCGTTGTCGTGGACCGGGTGCGGGGCATCGACCTCGACCGACGTGAGGTCGCTCTTGCCGGCGGCGGGGGAAATAGCGCCGGGGGAAATGGCGCCGGGGGCGGTGGGGCCGAAGGTGCCGGTGGCGGGGGAAATAGCGCCGGGGGAAATGGCGCCGGGGGCGGCGGGGTGCTGCGTTACGACACGCTCGTGTACGCGCTCGGCAGCGCGGCCGCGCCTGCGCCGGACGCGGCGATGGCACTGGCCACGGCGGAGGACGCCGAGCGGATCCGCGATCGTCTCGTCGAACTCGCTGCCGAACGCGCCGCCGTCGCGGTCGTCGGCGGGGGACTGACGGGCATCGAGGCGGCCAGCGAGATCGCGGAACGGTTCCCGTCCCTGCGGGTCCGCATGGTGTCCGAAGTGGACCCGGGGCCAGGACTGTCCCCGCGTGGGCGCAGGCACGTGCGCGCCGTGCTCGACCGCCTGGGCGTCGAGGTGATCTCCGGATCGGTCGCCGACGCGCGGGACGGGGCGGTGCGGCTGTCCGACGGGCGTAGTGTCGGGGCGGCGTTGACGGTGGCGTGCACGGGCTTCGTGGTGCCCCCGCTGGCTGCCTGGGCCGGGCTGGCCGTCGACGAGGCGGGTCGTGTCCGCGTCGACCGAACGCTGCGGTCGGTGTCGCATCCGGACGTCTACGCGGTGGGGGACGCTGCGGTGCCGGATCTGCCGAGTGGCCGCATGCTGCGCATGGCCTGTGCCACGGCGTTGCCGATGAGCGGGGCCGCGGGTGCGGCGATCGCCGCACGGCTGGCGGGACGGAAGGCCTCAGGCCTGCGTTTCCGCTACGTCAACCAGTGCGTGAGCCTCGGCAGAAGGGACGGGGTGATCCAGGCGGTCGACGCCGACGACCGTCCTCATCGGATCGCGCTCACCGGCCGCAGTGCTGCCTGGTACAAGGAGGCGGTGGTCAAGGGCGCGTTGTGGTTCGCGGCGCACCCCGGGCCGTACCGCCCCGTTCGCCCGGCCGCCGTCTGAGGAGCGAGGACCACGCCGCGAGGCCGTGATTGCGCCGATGTGTATCGGAGCAATCGGGACGTCGTCAGGAACGGTCTTCCTGGGGGCAACGCCGGCCTTCGCCACTGATGCGGTGCAATCAGAGCATTGATCTCGGTGCAATAATCTGCGACGGTGCGAGCATGGTCGGTTCGCAGATCGAGGACTATCGAGCCATCGCCGACGCCGTCGCCGCCGACATCCGTGCGGGCCGACTGCGCGTGGGGGAGAAGCTTCCGCCGCAACGCCGGTTCGCGCGCAGTCGCAGCATCGCCGGATCGACGGCGTCGCGGGTGTACGCCGAACTGGCGCGGCGCGGACTCGTCGTCGGCGAGGTGGGCCGCGGCACGTTCGTTCGTGCGTCCGGACCTGCGGTGGATCCGTCCGGGGGCGAACCCGCGCGGGCACGGGTCGATCTCGAGCTGAACTTCCCGTTGTTACCAGGACAGGACGATCTGCTCGCGAGGGGGCTGTCCGGGCTGTTGCGGCCGGAGGCGTTCGGGGCGGCCTCGGCGCCGGTGCCCGTCGGTGGGACCGCGGAGGCACGCCGGGTGGTCGCCGGTCTGCTCGGTGACGCCGATCCCGACGGGATCACGTTCGCGGGCAACGGCAGGCAGGCGATCGCCGCGGCTGTGTCCGCGCTCGTGCCGCGCGGCGGCCGGTTGGGGGTCGAAGCGCTGACCTATCCGATCGTGCGAGGTATCGCCGCGAACCGTGGCGTGACGCTCGTTCCGCTCGAACTCGACGACGACGGCATCCGTCCCGACGCGCTCGACGGCGCCGGTCTCGACGCGGTGTACGTACAGCCTGCGTTGCACAATCCGCTCGGGCTGACGATGCCGGAAAGCCGGAAACGGGCATTCGCCGACGTCGTGGGCCGCCTCGGGATTCCGGTGATCGAGGATGGCGTGAACGCATTTCTCTGTGACGAACCGCGATTGGCCGACCACATTCCGGAGTATTCGATCGTGGTCGACAGTATGTCGAAACGTCTCTCGCCCGGCTTGACGCTCGGGATCCTCTCCGTGCCCGAATCGCGAAGGGAGGACATCGCGAGGGCGCTGCGGTGCGGGGGATGGGCGGCAACGGGTTTCGCACTGGAGGCGGTCACGCGCTGGATCGCCGACGGCACGGTCGGTGAACTCGTCGCGGGCAAGCGCGCCGACGCGGCCCGACGCCAGGAACTCGTGCGGCGCAAGCTCGACGGCTTCACGGTGCAGGCGGATCCGCGTGCCTACCACTGCTGGTGGGAACTTCCGTCGCCATGGCGGGCGGACACCTTCGTCGCCGCCGCGGCGCGGCACGGCATCGCCGTCAGCCCGGCGGCCTCGTTCGCGGTGGACGAATCGCAGGCACCGTCGGCCGTTCGCTTGGCACTGGCCGCCCCCACCGAGTCGGCGCTGGCCGCCGCGCTCGACACCCTGGCGAAACTCGCGGCCGGGCGGCCCGACGACACCGATCCCAGCTGACGACGGGTCTCACACACGGCTCGCACACACGGGTCTCACACACGCGATTCGACGCGGGGTGGCGCCGGTGGAATCCACGGAATTCGATCTTCACGGCGCAACTTGAGCTTCGCCACACCGGGGCAGGAAATCGGCTACCGCGGCGTTAACGTGGGACGAGACCGGATTTACCGGAAAATGCGTCCGGTTCGGTCGAGTTCACGCTTTTCGTTTTCGTCATCCGTAGAGGGATCCGTCATGACCGCATCCGGCAACGCCGAGCAGAGCAACGCGAGCACCCCGGCAGACCCCGGCGTGCTGGCCGCTCGCGCCGAGGACGCGACGCGCACCCTGCAGCAGTGGGCGGCGCGCCGCGGCACGCAGGAGCGCGCCGAGCACGAGTCGGAGCTGCACGAGGTGCTGGCCTCCCTGCGGCAGCTGTCGGAGAACCTCGCCCGGTTCCTGCCGGAGGCGGGATCGTGGCTGGAACAGCAGCTGTGGTCGGGAAACCTCGGGGACGACGCGGCCTACTCGGAACTCACGCAGTCGACCTTCGAGGCGGCGGCTGCGCTCGCGCGCGCCCAGCGCATGGCCTCGCAGCTGGGCCGGGAGCTGCACACCGCCGAGCTGGCGAGCAGGAGCCTCATCCGCCAGTGACGGGCGCCGGTGGATCGACGGCTTCACCTTCGGCGCGCAGCACCGCGTTGGTTTCGCGTTGTTGCCGAATGGCCTCGATCAGTTCGGCCTCGCTCATGTGGGCCGTCGAGATGATTCCGAGCTTGCGCGCCAACGCAGCGAGTTCGGCCATGTTCGTCTCGTCACGAAGCGCGCCAGGCTGCCGAAAAGCGTCCGTCTGCTGAAACGCGTCCGTCTGCTGAAATACGTCCTGCTGAAATACGTCCGTCTGCCGAAGCGTATCGGCCTGCCGGGGAACATCCACCATGCCCTGCGCATACCCGGTAGACGGACCGGTAAACCCACCTCGTTCCGAACCATCCACAACGGACAGAAGGGGCGGGGGGGGGGGGGGGGGCCCCCCCCCCCCCCCCCCCCCCCCCCCTTCGTGGATTCTCACGCGCTCACGAGATCTCGATCCGGCGCGTTCCGGTGTCGGGCCGCTTCGGTACGTTGACCGTCAGCACGCCGTCGGCCAACTCGGCACCCACCTGCTCGGTGTCGATGCCCTCCGGCAGGCTCACGGAGTAGCGGAACTGCCCCGTGCGGCGCGTGCGGCGGCGGAACCGTCCCTCACGCTCGTTGACCTCGCCGCTGACCGTGAGCACGTTGTCGGCCAGGTCGACGGTGATGTCGTCCCGCTTCACGCCGGGAACCTCGACCTCGACGACGTAGGCCTCGTCGGTCTCGCGGACGTCGGCCGCGGGCGCGAAGGCGTGCGACTCGCCGTTCGGGCCCGTGGTCAGCAGTCGGGTCAGCTCGTCGAACTCCCGCAGGCTCCAGCCCGGGTTCCAGACGTCGAACGGGCGCAGGGTGCGGTTGTTCCGCAGAACCGGCAATGCCATTGCTCATCCCTCCTGTGACTTCGGCCCGCGGCTCGGGCCTGTCATCCCGTCCAACGGAGTTGAGGGGTCCTTTGTTCCCAAAGTTGAGTGCTGATTACTCAAGTTGGTGTTCGCCGAGGTGGAAGACCTGTGGTTGCCGCATACGGGTAGGGGGTATACGGTGGAGGCGTTGGACAGAGAAGGAGAGGTCATGCGGGGCTACAGCGGCGACAAGGACGTCTACCTGAAGAGGCTGCGCCGGATCGAGGGGCAGATCCGCGGGCTGCAGCGGATGATCGACGACGACGAGTACTGCATCGACATCCTGACGCAGATCTCCGCCGCGACGAAGGCGCTGCAGTCGGTCTCGCTCGGCCTGCTCGACGAGCACCTCAAGCACTGTGTCGCCGAGGCCGTGGCCGAGGGTGGCGACGCGGCCGAGGAGAAGGTCCGCGAAGCCAGTGAGGCCATCGCGCGGCTCGTGCGCTCGTGAGTGCCTGTGTCCCGGCGGACCCCGCCGAGTTCTTCCTGTCGCGTCCGGAAGCTCTCTGATCGGAAAGGCGGAAGCGATGTTCGAGAAGACCTACACCGTCAGTGGAATGACCTGTCAGCACTGTGTCGCCTCGGTGACCGAGGAGGTCGGCGAGCTCGCCGGCGTGCGTGGGGTCGACGTCGACCTCGATTCCGGGGCCGTGACCGTGACCAGTGACGACGAACTGTCGACCGACGCGGTGCGTGCGGCCGTCGAGGAGGCCGGGTACACGCTGTCCGTGTGACCCGGCCGCGACACCCACGCGACCATGAGGAGGCGGCCATGACGGCCGATGCCGGAACCCCGGTGCCGGGGCCAGCGCGTGACGGGCAGGCGGCTGCCGACGCCACGACGGCGGCCGATCGGGAGATCGAACTCGCCATCAGCGGCATGACGTGCGCCTCGTGTGCGCATCGCATCGAACGCAAGCTCAACAAACTCGACGGCGTGTCCGCCTCGGTGAACTACGCCACCGAGAAGGCCCGGGTGGCATACCCGGAGGGGGTGTCGCCGGAGCGGCTTGTCGAGACGGTGGAGGCCGCCGGATACCAGGCTGTTCTGCCTGCTGCGCCCGAGTCGGGGCACGCGGGTGCGGAACACGGCGACACCCCGGAGTCCGCCGACCGGGAGGCCGACACGCTGCGGACGCGGTTGATCGCCGCGCTGCTGCTGTCGGTGCCGGTGATCGTGCTGGCCATGGTGCCGCCGCTGCAGTTCGACAACTGGCAGTGGGCCTCGCTCACCCTCGCCTCGCCCGTCGTGGTGTGGGCGGCGTGGCCGTTCCACCGCGCGGCACTGGTCAACCTGCGCCACGGCGCCGCGACGATGGACACCCTCGTGTCGATGGGGGTGTCGGCGGCGTACGCGTGGTCGGTCTACGCGCTGTTCTTCGGGCACGCGGGCATGCCCGGAATGACCCACGCCTTCGAGTTCACGATCGAGCGGGGCGACGGCGGTGCCAACATCTACCTCGAGGTCGCCGCGGGCGTGACGACGTTCCTGCTCGCGGGGCGGTACTTCGAGGCACGCGCCAAACGGCGTGCCGGTGCGGCGTTGCGTGCCCTGCTCGAGCTCGGCGCCAAGGACGTCGGGGTGCTGCGCGACGGCAGGGAGGAGCGGGTCCCGGTGGACCGGCTCGCCGTGGGAGACCGGTTCGTCGTGCGGCCGGGGGAGAAGATCGCCACCGACGGCGTGGTGGTCGACGGTGTCTCGGCGGTCGACGCGAGCATGCTGACCGGCGAGTCCGTCCCGGTCGAGGTCACCGAGGGCGACAGCGTCGTCGGTGCGACCGTCAACCAGGGCGGCCGTCTGGTCGTCGAAGCGACCCGCGTCGGCGGGGACACACGGCTGGCGCAGATGGCCAAGCTCGTCGAGGACGCGCAGGCGGGCAAGGCCGAGGTGCAACGACTGGCCGACCGGATCTCGGGCGTGTTCGTGCCCGTGGTCGTGGTGCTGGCGCTGGGAACGCTGATCGGCTGGCTGGTCGCGAACGGGGACGTGCAGGCGGCGTTCACGGCGGCCGTGGCGGTGCTGATCATCGCCTGCCCCTGCGCGCTCGGGCTCGCGACGCCGACCGCGTTGCTGGTCGGCACGGGCCGCGGGGCACAGCTGGGCATCCTGATCAAGGGCCCCGAGGTGCTGGAATCGACGCGCAGGGTGGACACCGTCGTTCTCGACAAGACGGGCACGGTGACCACGGCGGCAATGGCGCTCAGCGCGGTGCACGTCGCCGGCGGCGCCGATCGCGCCGAGGTGCTGCGTCTGGCGGGTGCGGTCGAGAACGCCTCGTCGCACCCGGTGGCCCGCGCGGTGGCCGACGCAGCCGAGCGGGAGGTGGGCCCGCTGCCCGAGGTCGTGGAGTTCGCGACGTCGAACGGCCTCGGCGTGCACGGCGTGGTCGAGGGACACGCCGTGGTCGTCGGGCGCGCGGCGCTGGCCAGGGACTGGGCGTTGACGGTGCCGGATGAACTGGCCGCCGCGCAGGACGCCGCGGAACGCGACGGCGGCACGGCGGTGATCGTGGGCTGGGACGGCCGCGCTCGCGCCGTGCTCGTCGTGCGCGACGAGGTGAAGGCGACCTCGGCCGAGGCCGTGCGCCGGATGCGCGCGTTGGGACTGCGTCCGGTGCTGCTGACCGGCGACAACGAGGCCGTCGCGCGGTCGGTGGCCACGCAGGTGGGGATCGACGCACCCGGCGACGTGATCGCCGAGGTGCTGCCCGAGGACAAGGTCGCCGTCGTACGGCGGTTGCAGTCCGAGGGACGGGTCGTGGCGATGGTCGGCGACGGTGTCAACGACGCCGCGGCACTCGCCGCCGCCGACCTGGGCCTGGCGATGGGCACCGGCACCGACGTCGCGATCGAGGCGGGGGACCTGACCCTGGTGCGCGGCGACCTCACCGCCGCGGCCGACGCGATTCGGCTCTCGCGCCGAACACTGCGCACCATCAAGGGAAACCTGTTCTGGGCGTTCGGCTACAACGTCGCCGCCCTGCCGCTCGCCGCGGCGGGCCTGCTGAACCCGATGCTCGCCGGTGCCGCCATGGCCCTGAGTTCGGTGTTCGTGGTGACCAACAGCCTCCGCCTCCGCCGGTTCTCCTGAGCGCGGCCGGTTCCACCGAGGTGACTTCGGCTATGTCCGGCGCAGCCGAAGTCACCTCGGTGCCACGTCGATCAGGTCGGTGCGACGTCGATCAGGTGCTGCGCCAGTGCGGTACGCCGACGAAGATGAGCCGGAGGGTGCGTTCGGCCGCGGCCACGATCTCGGTGTCGGCGCCGGGGCGGGCCTCGAGCAGTTCCAGCACCGTGGTGAACATGGCCGACACGATGAGGTCGGCGAGCAGGCGCAGGTCCTCTGTGGACCAGTCGCGCAGTCCGTCGAACCGGGCCAGATCGACCGCGAGTTCGCTCGTCAGCAGTCGCAGTTCCACGCCGATGGTCTGCCGGACCGCGCCGGTCCCGCCGTAGCGTTCGCGCACGAGGAACCAGTAGTGCTCCTCGTGTGAACGGACGTGCTCCGAGAGGGTGCGCACCGAGGCCCGGATGAGGTCGGAGGAGGCGCCAGGCGTTCCGCGCGCCTCGCGGATCATCGTCCGCAGCGTGCGCATCGACTCCTCGACGAGCGTGACGCCGAGCTCGTCCATCGACGCGAAGTGCCGGTAGAACGCGGTCGGGACGACACCCGCCTGCTTTGCGACCTCGCGCAGGCTCAGACCGGCGAATCCGCGTTCGGATGCCTGGCGCAGCGCGGCGTCGAGCAGCGCGCGGCGCGTCCGTTCCTTGCGCTCGTTCCTGGTCTCGGGTGCCGTCATGGTCGCCCAGCTTACGTCGGTGCCCACCGCCGCCGTCGGTGTAAGCCCGTTCACATCGCTTCCGCTCACCTTGCGCCTCCGACCTCGCGTCTCCAAGATTGAGTGTACATCCGTTCACCGAAATCGAGAGGCGCTGACGAAGATGGCCGCACTGCCCTCGATCCCCGCGCTGCGCACGCTGCCCCGCCTGGCCGAGCGGCTGCTGACCCCGCACGGGTTCGACCGGTACGTCGAGCTGATCGACCCGATGCTCGTACGCCGCGAGATCCGCGGGCAGGTCGTCGGGTTGCGCAGGCAGACCGCCGACTCGGTGACGCTGACGGTCCGGCCGAACAGGGCGTGGCGTGGATTCGCGGCGGGTCAGTTCGTGCGCGTGACCGTCGACATCGACGGGGTGCGGCGCACCCGGTGCTACTCACCGGCCGGTAGCGCACACCGCGACGACACACTCGAATTCACGATCAAGGCTCACGAGGACGGGCTCGTGTCCCGGCACCTGCACCGCTGCGCACACGTCGGCATGGTGCTCGGCCTCTCGCCCGCCGACGGCACCTTCACGCTGCCGTCGCCGCGGCCGGAGGCGATCGTGCTCATCGCGGCGGGCAGCGGGATCACCCCCGTGCTGTCGATGCTGCGCACCCTCGTCGACGAGCGGTACCGGGGCGAGGTGTCGCTGCTGTACTACGCGCGCACCCCCGACGACGTGCCGTACGCCGACGAGCTCGCGCGGTTGGCGGCCCGCCGCGGCGTCCGTGTCCACGTGCGACACACCGCATCCGACGGCCACTTCACCGCCGCGCACCTGTCCGACGTCGCCCCGTGGTTCGCCGAGGCGCCCGCCTACCTGTGCGGACCGCCCGCACTGAGGGACGCGGTCGGCGAGCTGTACACGCGCTCCGGTATCGGCGATCAGCTGCACACCGAGGAGTTCACTCCGCCCGTGCTCACCGTGCCCGCGGCCGGCGTGGGCGGGCGCATCCGGTTCGTGCGCAGCGGGGTCGAGGTCACCGGCGACGGGCGCACCCTGCTCGAGCAGGCGGAATCGGCGGGCCTGACGCCCGAGCACGGGTGCCGCATGGGCATCTGCTTCTCCTGCACCCAGCGCAAGGTCTCCGGCCTCGTGCGCACCGCCACGGGTGAGGAGTCCGCCGAGGACGACGAGGAAATCCAGCTGTGCGTCACCGCCGCGGCCGGTGACGTCGAGATCGACTGTTAGGAGCCACCCATGACGGGCTTGCAGGACCGGCTCACGCCGGAACAGGTCGAGGAGTTCGGCCGCGAGATGGACGAGCTGCGCAGGCGGATCGTCGACGACCTCGGTGCCGAGGACGTCGAGTACATCCACAACATCATCAAGACCCAGCGCGGTCTCGAGGTCACCGGCAGGGCGCTGATGTACGCCGGGTTCTTCCCGCCCGCATGGCTCGCGGGCGTGGGCGCGCTGTCCCTGGCGAAGATCCTCGACAACATGGAGATCGGCCACAACGTGATGCACGGCCAGTACGACTGGACGCGCGATCCGGCGCTGAGTTCGCAGCGTTTCGAGTGGGACAACGTGGCACCCGCCGAAAACTGGCGGCACTCCCACAACTACATCCACCACACCTACACCAACATCGTCGACAAGGATCGCGACGTCGGCTACGGCATCCTGCGGATCGACCCCGCCCAGAAGTGGCACCCGTACTACCTCGGCAACCCGGTGTACGCCACGCTGCTGGCGATCTTCTTCCAGTGGGGCGTCATGCTGCACGACCTCGAGGTCGACCGGCTCGTGAAGGGCGAACGGAAGTGGTCGGAGTTCGCCGAGGAACGCCGCCGCATCGCGCGCAAGATGGGCAGGCAGATCGGCAAGGACTACGTGCTGTTCCCCGTGCTCACCGGCCCGTTGGCGCCGCTGACGCTCGCGGGCAACGCCACGGCCAACCTGGTGCGGAACCTGTGGGCGTTCGGGATCATCTTCTGCGGCCACTTCCCGGCCGACGTCGAGAGTTTCAGCGAGGAGGAGACCGAGCAGGAGAGCCGAGGACAGTGGTACCTGCGGCAGATCCTCGGCTCGGCGAACATCACCGGCGGCTCGCTGTTCCACATCCTGTCGGGCAATCTCTCGCACCAGATCGAGCACCACCTGTTCCCCGACATCCCCGCACGCCGCTACCCGCAGATCGCGGGCGAGGTGCGCGCCATCTGCGAGAAGTACGGCCTGCCGTACAACACCGGGCCCTTGCGCAAACAGCTGTGGTCGGTGGCCAAGAAGATCGTGAAGTTCGCGCTGCCGGGCAGCGGGGACGACAAGCAGGAACCGGCTACGCTCGAGCGTGACCGGAAACCCGCGGCCGCGTGACGTGCGGCCCGCGGATCGGCAACCCAGCAGGGAGCGGTGACATGGTCGGGCGGTTCGAAGCGGGCAAGGACACCGTGCAGGTGCTCACCGAACAGGCGGCCACGCACGTCGGCAACATCGCGGGGATCATCACCGGCGCCGTCCGCGACGTCGCGCGCGAGACCGGCGAGTGGATGACCGAACTCATCGAGATGCGCGAGGCCTCGGACAAGGCCGTCGCCGACCACGAGCGCACCGGCGACGGGGCCGAGCGGGACGCGGGTTCCGCCGGGCGCTGAGCGCGCGCGGATCGCCCTCCGGTGTGGTGTGTGCCTCCCCGTCGGGACCGGGCGCACGTCGCATGGTCATGATGTCCGGCGTGAGTGACGTCAGGAGTACCGCAGACCTCGTCGACGAGCACGGCGACGCGCTGCGCGTGTGCGATACGCAGTTCCGGCAGTTCGGTTCCCACCGGGAGTTCTCCGGTGCGGTGCGCACCGTGTCGTGCCACCAGGACAACGGCCTGGTGAAGGAGCTGCTGAACTCGCCGGGAGAGGGCTGTGTCCTCGTCGTCGACGGGCGCGGCTCGCTGCACACGGCGCTGACCGGCGACCTCATCGCGGGCGCCGCGGTGCGCAACGGCTGGGCGGGGCTGGTCATCCACGGAGCGGTCCGCGATTCGGCGGTGCTGGCCGGACTGCCCCTCGGCATCAAGGCGCTCGGCACCAACCCGCGCAAGAGCAGCAAGGCAGGCGCGGGCGAGGTCGACGTTCCGGTGGAGTTCGGTGGCATCACGTTCCACCCCGGCGATCAGCTGTACGCCGACGACGACGGCGTGGTGCTCCTGCCGCAGGGATAGCGTGACCGCCACGATGCGGGCCGTCGTCTACACCGGATACGGACGGCCGCTCGAACTGCGCGACGTGCCCGAGCCGGAGTGCCCCGCCGACGGGGTCGTGCTCGACGTGCGCGCGACCGGGGTGTGCCGTTCCGACTGGCACGCGTGGAAGGGGCACGAACAGGTTCCGCTGCCGCAGATCCCCGGACACGAACTGTCCGGAGTGGTGGTCGACACCGGACCCGAGGTGCGGCGCTGGCGACCGGGAGCGCGGGTGACCGTGCCGTTCGTGTGCGGCTGCGGCCGGTGCGAGTTCTGCGCCGCGGGCGAGGCCCAGGTGTGTCCACAGCAGACACAGCCGGGGTTCACCGGACCCGGTTCGTTCGCCGAGCGTGTCGCGATCCACGCGGCGGATCTGAACCTCGTAGCGCTGCCCGACGACGTCGGCTTCGTGGCTGCGGCCTCGCTCGGGTGCCGGTTCGCGACGGCGTTCCGGGCACTCACCGCGCACGGACAGCTCCGCGACGGCGAACACCTCGTCGTGCACGGGTGTGGGGGAGTGGGCCTGTCTGCCGTGCAGATCGGCGTGGCTCTCGGTGCGCGGGTCGTGGCCGTCGACGTGGCGGAGGAGTCGCTGGCCCGTGCCCGCGCGCTCGGCGCGGAGGCCGGTGTCCGTTCGGCGGGCATGTCCGTCGGTGACGTGGCCGCGGCCGTGCGCGAGCTGACCGGTGGCGGTGGCCACGTGTCGGTCGACGCGTTCGGTGCCGCCGAGACCTGTGAGGCCTCCGTGCGCTGTCTTCGCCGACGCGGCAGGCACGTCCAGATCGGACTGCTCTTCGGACCCGCAGCGACGCCACCGATCCCGATGGACGTCGTCACCGCGCACGAACTCGCGATCCACGGTTCACACGGCATGCCCGCGCGGGACTATCCGCGGCTGCTCGAGCTGGTGTCGGGCGGTGCGCTGCGCCCGGACGCGCTGGTCGAGAACGTGCTCACGCTGGCCGAGGCGCCCGCCGCGCTGGCGGCCATGGACGCCCCTTCCGGCTCGGCGGGTATGACCGTCGTCGAGCCCGGCCGCGGGCTCAGTCGTTGAGTTTCACCAGTCCCAGTGCGGCTTCGGCGGCCCTGGTCACCTCCGGTGAGTCGGCCGACCCGCTGCCCCGCGGCGTCGCCAGCACCAGGCGGACGGTGGTGCCCTCGAGGTCGCTGACGTAGGCCGCACCGGACCAGCCGGGCGCCGGCGGCGACCACCGGTTCGACTCGGTCGCCAGGTCGCGGACGGTGCCGGTGCCGGGCGTGTCGGCCACTTCGAGGAATCGCTGTGCCGCCTGCTCGTCGGTGAACGTCAACGCCGCCACGGACACGGCGACGTCCACTCCGTTCACGGTCGTGTCGAAGCTGCCGCGCCGCAGTTCCGTGCACCCGCCGTCGGCCAGTTCCACGCGCAGGTCGCCGACGGCGTGGGTGGCGCACTCGTCGACGAGCTGCGCCGCACGCTGCGTGAACTCCAGTCCGCCCGCGCGGGTGCGGATGGGCTCACCGTCCTCGTCGCCGCCCACGGTGCTGAACACGATGATCACGACCGCCGCGACGAGGAACGCACCGCCCACCGTCAGCCACCGCCATGCCTGCGGGGACAGGCGACGCCACCAGGGCGGCCCTCCGCGTCCGGGCCGCCGCTGCTTCGGCGCGCGGGGTGGCTTCGGTGCTCGGGTCGGTTTCGGTGGCCCGGGAGGCGCCGGTGCGCGGGACGGTGGTGTGGGTGCCGGGTACTGCTGGGGGGGCGGGTGCGTCGGGGGCGCGGAGTGCGGGACGGCCCCGGGCGGGTTCGTCCGGGGTGCCGTGGGCGCCGGCGCCGTGGAAGCCGGGGCGGTGGGTGCCCCCGCTGTGGGGCCGCTGGGGGCGGGCGCCGCCGTTGCCGTGGCCGCTGCGGGGACCGGGGCGCCGGGTGGGGTGGCGGGTGCCGCGAGCGTGCCGGCCGTTGGTGGGCCGGTGGCCGGGCCGGCCGGTTCGGTTGTCGATGCCGGAGCGGCTGTGGACGCCAGGGGAGGAGCGGAGGTCGGGGGAGTGCTGGGCGCCGCGGATGACGCGGTCGGCGTGGTGGATGCGGTCGTGGCTGCCGTGGCCGTCGGGGAGGTCGCGGCCGGTGCGGGCGCCGCCGGGGAAGCCGGCGGTGACGACTCCGTGGCTGCTTCGGGGACGGCCTCGGGGGTGGGCTCGGCCGCTGGGCCGGTCTGCAGGGTGAGGGGAGTGGTGACGGGGCCGTCGGGATCCGACGGAGTGTCCAGCGCTTCGGTGTCGGCCTCGTCGGTCAACGGATCGTCGGACCCAGAACTGCCGGAGCCGGCGGGCGCGCCCGAGGTTCCAGGCGCACCGGAGATCCCAGGCGCGCCGGAGATCCCGGGCGCCCCCGAGCCGGCGACCCGGCCGGGGTGCGCGGTGTCGCCCCCCACGGCGGCCGACGTCGGACCCGGCGCTGCGGACGCCGGGCCGGGCGCAACGGACGCCGGACCGGAAGACCCGCCGGCCTTCGCCGAGAAACCCTCGGTGGTCAGTGCGGCGTCGTCGAGGTCGGTGTCCGGCGCCAGTGCGGTGAGCACGGCCCTGGCCTCGTCGAGGGTGCACCGCCGGGACGCCGAGGCGAGGGACACGAGCGAGGCCAGCAGGCTCGTCGACGTCGGGTAGACGACCCGGACGGGGCCGCCCAGCTCGTCCGCGGGCTGTTCGACGTGCTCGACGAACGGGCCGACGGCGACCACGGTGCCGACGGTGAGGTCGGGGGCGGTCCGGCGGATCCGGTCGCCCACCTGCCGGGCGAGTGCCAACGCGTCGTCGGACGGGTTCGTCGTCTCGTCGCCGCGCACGAGCGGCCAGCCGTCGGCCTTCCACACGCCGTGCAGCGGCGCCTCGAGGCGAATGGCCGGGTCGGGCAGGTCGACACCCACCACGACCACTGCGCCGTGCGGGGTGAGCACCACGGCGTCGACGGCGGAGGACACCTCGGGCGGCTCCACGCCCACGAGGCCGACGCCCTCGACGGCCTGGTCGCCGCGCCCGATCGCGGTCAGCGCCGCACGGATGTCCGGCGAAATCTGCGCGGGTCGGGTCGAGAACCGGACAAGTCGCACCCCGCACGCCTCCCCTGCGCCACCGGAACTGGGCACGGGGAATCTACCGCGGAGCAGGTCGGCGCGGGTGCCCGCGGCCCGGATACGGTCCAGACTGCACTGTGATCTGTGGGGTCTGTGTGGCGCAACGGACGCCTGCGGTGCAAAATGTGCAGGAGAAAACTGATGCGGTGCTCATGCACTGGGCTCGATGTGGTTCGCGAGGTCGTAGGGGAAGACGCCCCTCGTCGAACCAGCGGAGGTCAGCAGTGAGCACTCGTGGCGTTGTGTACGTCCACTCGTCGCCGTCTGCGGTGTGCCCGCACGTCGAGTGGGCGATGTCAGGCACGCTCGGAACGCGTGTCGAGCTGCGCTGGACCGCGCAGCCGGCCGCGCCGGGCCAGTTGCGTGCGGAATGCGAATGGCGCGGCTCGGCCGGTACCGCGGGCAAACTCGCGAACGCGTTGAAGGCCTGGCCGATGATCCGGTTCGAGATCACCGAGGAACCCAGTCCCGGTGTCGACGGTCAGCGGTTCTGCTATGCCCCCGGCCTCGGTCTGTGGCACGCCCGCACCAGCGCCAACGGCGACATCGTGGTGCCCGAGGACCAGCTGCGCACGTTGGTGGCCAAGAGCAGGGCCTCCGAGCAGCTGGCCCACCGGATCGACGAACTGCTGGGCGCCGGATGGGACGAGGCGCTGGAGCCGTTCCGGCACGCCGGCGACGGTGCTCCGGTCACGTGGTTGCACCAGGTCGGCTGATCCGGCCCGGACCACCGGCGAGGACGTGCGCAGTAGTCTGAACCGGTGCCGACCACGACTCTTCCGCATCGGCGCTGGCTCGTGCCGGTGCTCGTCGCGGTCGTGGCGCTCACCGTGGGAGGCGGCCTGGTCGCCCGCGAGATCTACCAGGTGCCGCAGTCCGCGGCCGATGCCACGGCCCCGGCGACGTCCACGGCGCCCGCGTCGGCGCCTCCCGAGGAGCAGCCGGGCCCGACCCGCGTGCAGATGGCGGGCGATGCCGCTGCACATCCCGAGGCCGACGCGGTGCGCCAGGTGCTGCAGGACTACTTCGACGCGATCAACGACCGCGACTACGACCTGTGGGTCACGACCGTCGTCGGCGACCGCGCCGCGGTCCAGCCCGAGGACGTGTGGCGGGCCAATTACCGCAGTACCCGGGACGGCAGCATCCGCGTCTACCGCATCGAGTCGGCCCCCGAGGACCAGTTGACCGCGCTGGTCGGCTTCACCAGCGTGCAGAGCGCCACCGACGCGCCCGACGACCTGCCGTCCGAGTGCATCCGCTGGCGGCTCGCGTTCCCCCTGACCGCAGAGGAGGGAGAATGGCGGATCGGGACGGTCCCGCCCGGAACGGTCCCGGAACAGGCCCGTTGCTGACGGTCCGCCGGCCGCTCCTACGCACGCGCTGATCCCGGCGAGCAGGCATACGAAAGGGCCGGCGGCCGGATGGTGAGATCCGGCCGCCGGCCCTTCTCGCCTGTGTGCGGACCGCGTCGAGTGGTCGGCTCAGGCTGCCGCGAACAGCAGGGCGGTGTTGTGCCCGCCGAAGCCGAACGAGTTGCTGATCGCCGCGGTCAGCTCCGTCTTGCGGGGCTCACCCGCCACCACGTCGAGTTCGACCTTCGGGTCGAGCTCGCCCAGGTTGAGGGTCATCGGCACCACGCCGTGGTAGATCGCCAGCAGTGTCGCGATGCCTTCCACCGCTCCCGCACCGCCGACCAGGTGGCCCAGGGCGCTCTTGGGCGCCGTGACCACCGGGTGGTCGCCGAGTGCCTTGCGGATCGCCGCGGCCTCGCCGACGTCACCGACGACCGTCGAGGTGGCGTGGGCGTTGACGTGGCCGACGTCCTGCGCCGTCAGTCCCGCCTGTTCGATCGCTTCCCGCATGGCCGCGACCTGGCCGATGCCCTCCGGGTGGTTGCCCGTGATGTGGTAGGCGTCCGACGTGATGCCCGTACCGGCCAGCCTGCCGTAGATGCGGGCGCCACGTGCCTTGGCGTGGTCGGCACGCTCGAGCACCAGCACGCCCGCGCCCTCGCCGAGGACGAACCCGTCCCGGTCGACATCGAACGGCCGCGAGGCGTGTTCGGGGTCGTCGTTCCGGGTCGACACGGTGCGTGCCTGGGCGAAACCGGCGATGGTGATGGGCGCGATGCACGCTTCGGCACCGCCCGCGACCACCACGTCGGCCTTGCCGGAGCGGATCATGTCGAAGCCCTTGGCGATGCCCTCGGCACCGGAGGCGCACGCCGATGCGGGCGAGTGCACCCCGGCGCGGGCCCTGAGCTCGATGCCGACGTGGGCGGCGGGCCCGTTCGGCATGAGCATCGGCACGGTCAGCGGAGACACCTTGCGGATGCCGTGCTGTTCCAGGTTGTCGTCCTGGTTCAGCAGCGTCATCGGCCCGCCGATGCCCGTGCCGATCGACACGCCGAGGCGTTCGGGTTCGACGTCCTCGCGCTCGTCGGAGGGGAGTTCGAAGCCCGCGTCGGCCCAGGCCTGCCAGGCCGCGATCAGTGCGACCTGCTCACACCGGTCGAGGCGCCGCGCCTGCACCCGCGGGATCCGCTCGGTCGGCTCCTCGGCGAGAGTGGCGCCGATCCGGACGGGGAGGTCGTAGGTTTCCGCCCAGTCCGCCTCGATGGCGCGCACACCGCTGCGTCCGGCGAGAAGTCCATCCCATGTGGACGTCACGTCCGGGCCGAGCGGCGTCGTCGCACCGATCCCGGTGATCACGACGTCGGTGTTGCTCATGTGGAGTCTCCCCCCGAGGTAGCCGGCCGAATGCGTTACTTGGAGTTCGCGGCGACGTAGTCCACGGCGTCGCCGACGGTCTTCAGGTTCGCCAGCTCGTCGTCCGGGATCTTCACGCCGAACTTGTCCTCGGCCTGCACGGCGATCTCCACCATGGACAGCGAGTCGATGTCCAGGTCGTCCACGAACGACTTCTCGCTGGTGACGTCGTCCTTCGCCACGCCGGCGACCTCTTCGACGATCTCGGCGAGACCGGTCAGCAGCTCCGCTTTGTCGGCCACTTCGGTGTTCCTTTCGGTTGTGTGGATGGTTGCGTGCGACGAACTCTAACGACCCGGTTCCAACCGGATGCCTTCGCCGACGTTAAGGACAGGTGATGACTTGTCCCGCGTACGAGAGGCCGGCGCCGAAGCCGACCGCCAGCACGACATCTCCCGACGACACGGTGCCCGCAGCGCGCATGTGGTCGAGCGCGATGGGGATGGACGCCGAGGACGTGTTGCCCGAGTACCGGATGTCGTCGGCGACCACCATGTCCTCGCGTGCGCCCTGGGCACGCAAACGCTTGGCGATCGCCTCGACGATCCGCAGATTCGCCTGATGCGGAATCAGGACATCCACATCGGACAGTTCGAGGCCTGCGCGGGCGACGGCGTCGGCCGCGATCGGCGCGATCTGGGTCGTGGCCCAGCGGAACACCGACTGCCCCTCCTGGAACAGGTACTTCTGCTCGCGCATGTAGATCATGTCGACGAGGTCGCCCGCGCTGCCCCAGGAGACCGGGCCGATGCCGGGTTCGTCCGCAGGGCCCACCAGCGCGGCACCCGCACCGTCGGCGAAGATGATCGCGGTCGACCGGTCGGTCGGGTCGACGACGTCGGTCAGCTTTTCCGCGCCGATGACCAGCACCTTGTGCGCCGAACCGCCGCGGATCAGGTCGGAGGCCAGCGCCAGGCCGTAGCAGAAGCCCGCGCACGCGGCGTTGATGTCGAACGCGCCCGCGGCCTTGATCCCGATCCGGTCGGCGACCTGCGCCGCGGCGTTCGGGATGGGGGTGGGCATCGTGCAGTTGGGCAGGATGACCGTGTCGACCTCGGACGGGTCGGCCCCCGCGTCGGCCAGCGCCTTGGCACCGGCGGTGACGGCCATGTCGACCAGCCGCTCGTCCTCGCCCGCGAACCGCCGCTCGATGATGCCGACGCGGTCGCGGATCCACTGGTCGCTGGTGTCCATGTACTGGGCGAGCTCGTCGTTGGTCACGGCGCGGTCGGGCTGGGTGCTTCCCACGCCGAGCACGCGCGTGGCGGCCGGGCCCTGGCTGAGCTTCAGAGTGGTCATGCGCTGGGATCCAAGTCGCCGAGGTTGTCGGGGGTCTTCAGGGCGAACGTCGTGGTGACGGTGCCCTTGAGCTCCCGTCGCACGAGCCCGGTCAGCGTGCCGGCCGGCGGCAGTTCGGCGGTGGCCGTCACGCCGAGGTCGGCGAGTCCGCGCATCGTCAGGTCCCAGCGCACTGGGCGGGTCACCTGCCCGACGAGCCGTTCGAGGTAGTCCTCGCCACTGGTGACCACGGCGCCGTCGGCGTTCGACAGCAGCGGACGCACCGGGTCGGCGGGCGTGATCCCGGCGACGTGCGTGCGCAGCGCCTCCTCGGCCGGTGCCATGAAGCGGGTGTGGAAGGCGCCTGCGACCTGCAGGGGCCGCACCTTCGTACCTTCCATCGGTTCGGCGACGATCGTCTCGATGGCCTGGGCCGACCCGGAGGCCACGATCTGGCCTGCGCCGTTGCGGTTGGCCGCCTCGAGGCCGTGCTCGGCCAGCCACGCCACGACCTGCTCCGGATCGCCGAGCATCACGGCGGCCATGCTGGAGGGCTCCAGTGCGCAGGCCTTCGCCATCTCGGCACCGCGGACCGCGGCCAGCGCGACGGCGTCCTCGGGCGAGAGCACGCCCGCGATCGCCGCGGCGGCCAGTTCGCCGACGGAGTGGCCGGCCACGGGGGCGTCCCCGGGCAGTTCCGGCAGGTATTCGGCGGCCAGCAGGGACGCGGCGACCGTCAGCGGCTGCGTGATCGCGGTGTCCCGGATCTCCTCGGCCCCGGCTTCCGTGCCGAGCCGGACGAGGTCGAGACCTGTCGTGGACGACCAGTGGTCGAGGCGCTCGCGGGCGCCGTCGAGTTCGAGCCAGGGGGAGAGCATGCCAGGGCTCTGCGCGCCCTGGCCGGGACATACAAGCGCGATCACGCCACCAGACAACATGTCGCGGCCTCCTGCCGGGATGCTGACGGCTCACGAACTCGCGGCGCCGCCGTTGTGGAACTCCTACAAATGATGTGTGTCCGTGCCGATGTCCTGCGAGATCTCCTTGTCGGATCTGCGCAGTCCGATCGTGAAGGTGATCGTTCTCACCGCCCGGCCGGTCACCACTGTCCGCGGGAGCGGGCGAGCCTGCCCGCGGCCAGCGCGACGCGCAGCACGAGTGCGTCGCGCGGGTCGGCGGCGTTCCTGCCGGTGAGCTCGGCGGCCTTCTTGAGCCGGTAGCGGACCGTGTTCGGGTGCACGAACAGCTGCCGCGCGCACATCTCCAGCACGCCACCGACCTCGAGATACACCTCGACGGTCTCCAGTAGTGCGGGACCGGCTTCCTCGAGCGGCCTGGCGATGTGCTCGATCAGATGACGTTCGGCCGACGGATCGCCCGCGAGCGCGCGTTCGGGCAGCAGGTCGGCCGAGCGGACCGGTCGTGGCGCGGTGGGCCAGGCCACCACGGCCCGCATCGCCGACAGCGCCTCCGCGGCGCTGATATGAGCCTCGGCGAGGCTGCCGACGGTCGGCCCGGCCACGATCGGCCCGTCGCCGAAGGCTGCCGAGAGTGTCTCGAGCAGCGAACCGTCGCGGGCCTGTCCGTCGTCGGCGCCGCCGGCCACGACCACCAGCCGGGTGCCCTGGACACCGAGCAGGACGGGACAGCCCGCGCGTGCGGCACGGCTGCGCACCTCGAACACCACGGTCGGCGGGTCGTCGGACGGGGAGGTGCCCACGAGCACGGTGGCGTTGGCGGCCGGGTCCCAGCCGAGTGCGGCGGCGCGGGACAGCACGGACTCCTCGGCATCGCCGCGGACGATGCCGTCGACGACGAGCGCCTCCAGCCGGGCGTCCCATGCACCGCGGGCCTCGGCGGCCGCCGCATACGAGCTGGCGGCCGCGAACGCCACCTCGCGGCCGTAGCGCAGGATTCCCTCGACGAGCGCGGCCCGTTCGGCCTCGTCGGCGGCGAACGGCGGCAGCTGCTGTTCGAACACCTCCACCGCGAGGCGCACGAGGCTGACCGTCTGCCGCAGGCTGATCCAGCGCGACAGATCGCGCGGCGCCCCGCGGAACGCCTCGGTGGTGAGTTCGAGGGCGTGCTCGGGGTTGCGCAGCCAGCGGACGAACCCGGCGGCCCCGGTCTGGGCGATCAGCAGCACGCTGGCGCGCTGGTCAGCGGGCATCCGGCCGAACCACGAGAGCTCGTCCTCCATCGCCGCCACGCTCGCCTGAGCCAGGCGGCCCGACGCCCGCTCGAGGTCGCGCAGTGTCTTCTCCGACACGGCCTTCTCCGGCACGGCCTTCTCGGAGGTGGCGTGCTTCGGTGCTGACGCCTTCCGCGTGGACGTCGAGGACGTCTTGCGGGGCGGGGTCGCCTCGTCGCCGGTCTTCTTGGCGGTGGTCTTGTTCGGCTGCGTCTTCTTCGTCGGAGTCTTCTTCCCTGCGGTGGGAGCGGCCCCGCTCGAGTCGCTGCCCGCCTGTGCGGCGCCGCGTGCGGCGCGACCGGCGCTCGCCGGTGTCGTGGCGCGACGCGGGGCGTTCTCGCGTGTCATTTGTCAGCGATCGTACGTCGCCGCGCCCGCGATTGCCCTGCGCCCGCGATCGCCCCCCCGCGCGGTCGCCCCGCGGTCGTGAGGTCCGGTCCGCGGCGGCCAGGCCCCGCACCAACCAGCCAGCGCCGCGTACCAACCAGCCAGCGCCGCGTACCAACCAGCCAGGGCCTCATACCAACACGCAGGGCTCCCGTACCAACGAAACCGCCCGGCGCTGCGACGGATCGCTGCGCCGGGCGGTTTCGTTCTCCCCGGTCCCCACCGGTGATTCCACTATGGACCCCGTGGATCATGCCTGACCAGGGGCATCACTCGTTCGTGGTTCACCCTCACGCGAACGGCAAACAACCTCGGTGATCCGTACACGCTGAGTGTCTGCCGGGGTCGGTGTTTCTTCGCCCGTCAGGCGACACCCGAGTCGGACGTCTGCGGGCCGGCCGCGCCGACGTCGTCGATGCGGTACTGCTGTGCCGCGCGCGTGACCGTTTCCTTGTCGACCTTGCCCTGCTTCGCGAGCGCGGTGAGCACACCGACGGTGATCGACTCGGCGTCGACGAGGAAGTGCCGCCGCGCCGCCGGACGGGTGTCGGAGAATCCGAAGCCGTCGGTACCGAGCGTGAGCATGTCGCCGGGAACCCACGGGCGGATGAGGTCCGGAACGGCCCGCATCCAGTCCGACACCGCCACGAACGGGCCGTCGGCGCCCTGGAGCGCCTGGGTCACGTACGGCACCCGCGGCTCGTCGTCGGGGTACAGGAAGTTGTCCCTGTCCACGTCGACCGCTTCCCTGCGCAGCTCCGTCCACGACGTGGCCGACCACACGGCCGCGCGCACGCCCCACTCGTCGAGCAGCATCTGCTGGGCCCGCAGCGCGTCCGGCATGGTGACGCCGGAGACGAGGATCTGCGCCTCCGGCCCGTCACCGGCGGGCGCCTCCGCGTAGCGGTACAGACCCTTCAGCAGGCCGTCGACGTCGAGGTTCTCGGGCTCGGCGGGCTGCTGGTACGGCTCGTTGTAGACGGTGATGTAGTAGAAGACGTTCTCCCCGTTGCCGTCCGGGCCGGTCTCGCCGTACATGCGGCGCAGGCCGTCCTTGACGATGTGGGCGATCTCGAACGACCACGCCGGGTCGTACGTCACGGCCGCCGGGTTGGTGGCCGACAGCAGGATCGAGTGCCCGTCGGCGTGCTGCAGGCCCTCGCCGGTGAGCGTCGTGCGGCCGGCCGTGGCGCCCAGCACGAAGCCGCGCGTCATCTGGTCGGCGGCCGCGTACAGGCCGTCGCCGGTGCGCTGGAACCCGAACATCGAGTAGAAGATGTAGATCGGGATCATCGGCTCGCCGTGCGTGGCGTACGACGTGCCGACCGCCGTGAACGACGCCGTCGACCCGGCCTCGTTGATGCCCTCGTGCAGCAGCTGACCCTGTTCGGACTCCTTGTAGGCCAGCATGAGCTGCGCGTCGACCGACGTGTAAGTCTGCCCGTGCGGGTTGTAGATCTTGTTGGTCGGGAACATCGAGTCGAGGCCGAAGGTGCGGGCCTCGTCCGGGATGATCGGCACGATGCGCTTGCCGAGCTCGGCGTCCTTGGCCAGTTCGCGCACGAGCCGCACGAAGGCCATCGTGGTGGCGACCTCCTGCTTGCCCGAGCCCTTGCGGATCGCGTCGTAGACCTTGTCGCCCGGCAGCACGAGCGGCTTGGCGCGGCTGGGACGCCGTTCGGGGACGTAACCGCCGAGCGTCTTGCGCCTGCCCTGCATGTACTCGATCTCGGGCGAGTTCTCGCCGGGGTGGTAGTACGGCGGCAGCTTGGGGTCGCGCTCGAGTTCCTCGTCGCTGATCGGGATGCGCTGGGCGTCGCGGAACAGCTTGAGGTCGTCGAGGGTGAGCTTCTTCATCTGGTGCGTCGCGTTGCGGCCCTCGAACGCCGGTCCCAGGCCGTATCCCTTGATCGTGTGGGCCAGGATCACGGTCGGCTGGCCGTGGTGCTCCATCGCCGCCTTGTAGGCCGCGTACACCTTGCGGTAGTCGTGACCGCCGCGCTTGAGGTTCCAGATGTCGGCGTCGGAGAGGTCCTTGACGAGTTCCTTCGTGCGCGGGTCGCGGCCGAAGAAGTGCTCGCGGACGTAGGCGCCGTCGTTGGCCTTGTAGGTCTGGAAGTCACCGTCGGGGGTGACGTTCATCAGGTTGACCAGCGCGCCGTCGCGGTCGGCGTGCAGGAGCGCGTCCCATTCGCGGCCCCAGACGACCTTGATGACGTTCCAGCCCGCACCGCGGAAGTAGGCCTCGAGCTCCTGGATGATCTTGCCGTTGCCGCGGACGGGGCCGTCGAGGCGCTGCAGGTTGCAGTTGATGACGAAGGTCAGGTTGTCGAGGCCCTCACCCGCGGCGACGTGGATGAGGCCGCGGGATTCGGGCTCGTCCATCTCGCCGTCGCCGAGGAACGCCCAGACGTGCTGGTCGCTGGTGTCCTTGATGCCCCGCGCGTGCAGATAGCGGTTGAACCGGGCCTGGTAGACGGCGTTCATGGGGCCGAGGCCCATGGACACCGTCGGGTACTCCCAGAACTCCGGCATGAGCCGCGGGTGCGGGTACGACGGCAACCCGCCGCCCTCGCCCGCGTGGGAGAACTCCTGGCGGAAGCCGTCCATCTGGTCCTCGGTGAGCCTGCCCTCGAGGAACGCGCGGGCGTAGATGCCGGGGGAGGCGTGGCCCTGGATGAAGACGTGGTCGCCGCCGCCGGAGTGGTCCTTGCCCCGGAAGAAGTGGTTGAAGCCCACCTCGTACAGCGCCGCCGACGACGCGTAGGTCGAGATGTGGCCGCCGACGCCCACGCCGGGACGCTGGGCGCGGTGCACCATGACCGCCGCGTTCCACCGGATGTAGGCGCGGTAGCGGCGTTCGATCTCCTCGTCGCCGGGGAACCACGGCTCGTTCTCGGTGGGGATCGTGTTGACGTAGTCGGTCGTGGTGAGGGGCGCGACGCCGACGTTCCGCTCACGCGCGCGCTCGAGTACCCGCAGGAGCAGGTACCGGGCGCGCTGCTTACCGCCGGTGGCGAGCGCTGCGTCGAAGGAGTCGAGCCATTCGCCGGTCTCCTCCGGGTCGATGTCGGGCAGATGAGCCGCCAGACCGTTGCGGATCACGTGTACGCGAGCCGGGGCTCCCTGGCCGGCGGCGGTGTCACTGTCGCGCGCGGCCTTGTCGTTCTGCGGGGCCAAGGGATCTCCTCGCCGAGTCGTCGCTGTTGTCTCTGCTGTTGCTCTGGATGTTGCTGTTAGCTGTTGCTGTTAGCTGTGTTGTTGTCTCTGCTGACGCTTGTGGTCGATTCCGGTACCGCCGGTCTCGGGAACTCGTGCAGGTGTGCGCACGTGCTCGGCCGAGGGATCGGTGGCCGCCGGTCGTAGGCCATCGTCGTCGCGCGGGCGGCCGGTGTCATCGCTACTCGGCGGTAACGTGAAACCGGCGCCGGAAACGGCGAACGGCCCAGGTCAGCCCGTGGTCCGGGCGTCGCCTCCCACCCTAGACCCGACCGCTCGGCGCGCGACGCGCGAGCCGGTTCTATACCCTCTTAACGCGCGCGCGTGCGCGCGCGACGTGCCCGTGACCGGCGGATTCGCTGTGGGATGCTGGGCACAGGCGAACGGGTGATCCGGTGTGGACGGTTGCGTACGCGCCGTCGTCAGTGTTCGCTGAACGCATCCGTGTAAGCAGTGCGGCCGAGAGCGAACGGGTCGCACACCGTTGTTCGTTGGAGGAGTGAAGTCGTGGTCGCCGCGGGAGACGCTGATCAGCACAGCGTCGCCGAGAGGCTTGGCATCAAGCCGGACATGGTGGTCCAGGAGATCGGCTGGGACGAGGACGTCGACGACGACCTGCGCGCGGCCATCGAGTCGCACACCGGCACGGAGCTGCTCGACGAGGACGCGGACGAGGTGATCGACGTGGTTCTGCTGTGGTGGCGGGACGGCGACGGCGACCTCGGTGACGCGCTCGTCGACGCGCGGACTCCTCTGGACGAGGACGGCGTGGTGTGGGTGCTCACCCCGAAGACGGGGCAGCCGGGACACGTCGAACCCAGTGAGATCGCCGAGGCGGTGCCGACGGTCGGCCTGTCGCAGACCTCCAATCTGTCGGTCGGCGACGGCTGGACGGCCACCCGACTGGTCCCGAGGTCGACGTCACGTCGATGAGATCACCGGCGGGCTCGCCGCAGGCCCGGCCTCCCGCGCTAGGGTGGACGGGCACACGCGGTCCCGCCGGTGTCCGGCGGGCCGGACGAGCACGCGCGAGAGGGAGCTCTGTATGGCGGTCGAGGTCGGTTCCGAAGCCCCGGACTTCACGCTGAACGACTACAACAAGCAGGAAGTCACCCTGTCGTCGTTCCGTGGGGACAAGCCGGTGCTGCTGGTGTTCTACCCGTTCGCGTTCAGCGGCATCTGCCAGGGAGAGCTCTGCCAGCTGCGGGACGAGTTCGCGGACTACGACAACGAGGGCGTCCAGGTGCTCGGCGTCTCGGTGGACACGCCGTTCTCGCTGAAGGCGTGGGCCGAGCAGCAGGGCTACCAGTTTCCGCTGCTGTCGGACTTCTGGCCGCACGGTGAGGTCGCGAAGGCCTACGGCGTGTTCAACGAGCAGGCCGGTCTCGCGGTCCGTGGCACCTTCCTGATCGACAAGGAAGGCATCGTGAGGTTCGCCGAGGTCAACCAGCCCGGCGAGGCGCGTGACCAGGAGGCCTGGAAGAAGGCCGTCGCGCAGCTCGGCTGAGGCCGATCGATTCATCCCGGACGTCGCCGCGTCCCACGTGGCGACGCCGGTTCAGGGCGCATAGCTCAGCGGAAGAGCACCTGCCTTACAAGCAGGGGGTCGCTGGTTCGAACCCAGCTGCGCCCACCACATGGCCCCTCACCAGCGAAAACGCGGGTTTCGGGCTCGACCCGATAACTTGCACAGCGCACAGCGACACGATAACTTTGGGTCCCATGCGTGAGCAATGGGAGTCGCTGATCCGTGATTTCGGCAAGGTCTTGGCCGCTGAGAACAAGGCCCAACGCACCATCGAGGCCTACTTGACCTCCGCCCGTTCGTTGGCCGACTGGCTCGACGAACGCGACCGACTCCCCGCGCCCGACGAAGTCACGCGACACGATGTCGGCGATTGGATCGCCGATCTCGTGGAGACCCGCTCGGCCGCCACGGCGAATGTGCGCTACCGCAGCGCGCAACAGTTCTTCAAGTTCCTCGTGGTCGAGGAGGAGCTCGAGCGCTCCCCGATGGAGCACATGAAGCCGCCCCACGTGCCCGAGAAGCCGGTTGACGTGCTGCCGCTCGAGACTGTGCGGGCGCTGCTCAAACAGTGCGACGGGCGCGACTTCATCTCGCGGCGCGACGCGGCGATCATCCGCCTGCTGATCGACACTGGCGGACGCCTGTCGGAGATCGGGGAACTGACCGTCGATGATGTCGATCTCGAACAAGATCAGGTGCAGGTGCTCGGCAAGGGCCGGCGGCCCCGGGTGCTGTCGATCGGCTCGAAAACCTCGCTCGCGCTCTCGCGGTACCTGCGGGTACGCAGCAAGCACCGGCACGCCGACCGGCCGGCGCTGTGGCTGGCCGACAAGAACCGCCCGCCCATGACCGGCAACGGACTCAAACTCATGCTCCGCCGGCGCGGGCGCGAGCTCGACCCGCCGATTCAGAACCTGCACGCCCACCAGTTCCGCCACACCATGGCGCACGAATGGTTGGCGAACGGCGGCAGCGAAACCGACCTCATGCGGAACGCGGGCTGGCGCTCGCCGCAGATGTTGCGCCGCTACGGCGCCTCCTTGGCCGACGAACGCGCCCGCGAGGCACACCGGCGGATGGGGCTCGGCGACCGGATCTAACGTCGCGGATCGATCAGCTCGACGACCGCTCCGACAAGGGAGAGCACCAACGACTGCCGCGGCTCATGATCGGGTCGCTCACGTTCGAGGCGGTCACCATCGGGCTGCTCACTGTCGGGGCTATCGCGTCCGGGGCGCGTGCCGGGCTGGGAATGCTCGGACTCCTCGCCCGCGCCGCCATCGGTGGGATCGGTCGTGCTCGTCGCGGTCGTGGTGGGTGGGGTGTCGGGTGGGTCGCTGCTGGTCGTCGTGCGCGAGGTCGTGCTCGCCTCCGGGTTGCTCGTCTCTGCCGGCGGGCTGGGTGGCGTCGTGTGGCGCGTGGTGTCGGTGGTGGTCGGGTCGTTGGAGCTGCGCGGCGCGGCGGGTGGCGCTGGGTTCGGGGCGGGCTGGCGCTCTACGGGCAATCGTGTGAGCACTGTTCCGGAGATCGCGGGGTCGCTGTCGCCGGACTCATCGGGGGTCGGGGCGCCATTGGGTCGGACGACGAGCAACAGCGTGGCGACTGCCGCGGCGACGGTGACGCCGCCGAGTGCGAGGGGGCGGGACCCGGACGACTGTGGCGGTGGGGGCTCGGACTCGGGTTGTGGTGGGGAGTCGAGGGCCCGGTCAATCTCAGCGGCGGTCAAAGCGAGCGGGTGCCGCTCGACATAGGCGCGTTCGATGTCGCGCGCCTCGCGCCGGCGGCGGAGGTGTCGCCAAAGGAAGAACGCGGCCAGACTGGCCACGGCGGCAGCCGCGACGGTCAGTAGCAAGGTTGAAAGTTCAGGCACACATCCGGGCTATTGGGCGTCGTGCGGCCCGGTCCAATTGATCATGACCGTGTGCCTCAATCGTTACTGCGCGCTGCGCTCTCCGGGGATCGGAACTGACAGCGGCAAGGAGTTGAACGTCCCTGAGAACCACGTCTATGCGTGGGAGGCGCGCGAGGACGCCATCGCGAACATCCCCGATGCGGTCGAGAGGTACGGCAAGGATGTCGTTGAGCAGGACGGCATCCACCACATGTCCACCGAGGAATACCAACCTGCTCCCGGTCAACGCACCGAGGCGTCGACCGGGCACAGCGAGTACATGAAATCGGAGCGGAACCAAGGGCAGAGCTCGGAGGTCTACCAGACGAGCGAGTACGCAATGGCCCGGATAATGATCGGTTCGCCTGACTTTACGCCTGTTCCCGAGCCATAGATGGGTAGAAGTAGTGCACCAGCAACCGTCAGCCGTCTGCCGTTCGAAGTTCGCCATGCCGTTCTTCTTGGCCTTAGTCATGATTCTGACGGCATGCGGGAGCGGATCCTCCACAGGAGGTCAAGGGGAAGACATGGACGCTGAGCCATCACAGAGTGCGTTCGACGAGCTTGCAGCGCGCCCGAACATCGAGACCGCGATCAGTGAGCACGCGGAGATCGAGCGCGAGATCCAACGTCGTCTAGCCGCCGAGGTCGGTTTGCCTGACTCCTGGGAGACAACCGACGAAGAATCCGAGAACTGGTGTACCGGGGAGTATGGGGATCTCGATGCCGTGACGATCCATATGCCCAACTGGGCCAACTTCGATCATCCCATCTCGGAGGCGGACTGGCCACGGGCGTTGGAGATCTTCACTGAGGTGACCGGCAAGCACGGTTTCGGCAAACCGAAGGCTGTTGTCGACCGACCGAACGACCACCTCGTCAGTGCTCACCACGACAACGGGGCGGAGTTCTCGTTCGGGACGAAGAAGGCCACCTCGCTGTCCTCGGTCACTGGCTGCCACCTGACCGAGCGTTCACACCCGAAGAGTGCGAATGGTTCGTGACCGGCAAACAGGCACCAGGTGTCGCTCGTGCTCGATCGAGTTACGAGCCGCCATGGGCTTGCGCGCATCGCAGCCGGTGCAACTTTCACCACACCCTGTCCTCTGGGGTGTCTCGATCGGGCAGGTCTGCCGCGAGCCACGCGCGCACGCGGGAGTGCAGGCGACGGAGCACGGCGATCATTGCTGTCTCTTTGCCTCGTGGGACGGCGTGAACTCGATCAGCGCGAGAGCTTCGGCGAGCTCCGGACCGGTACACGCGACCCCGCGGGACTCGGCCATGCGATCCCGGTACGGCGTGGCGTCAGCGCCGAGTATCCACGATCCGCAGTCGGCGACGATCTCCTCGTGGTCACCCCACGCGGGCACGTCGCCGTACTTGCGCACCTGTTGCAGGTGCATCCACTCGTGGCGAACCACGCTGTCGACGAGCTCGCAATCGATGGTCGGGTCGACGATGCCGACCGGCGGGTCGTAGCGGTCGTCGATAGTGCCGGACAGGTTCGGGATGCGCCGGACCGTCCAGTGCTTCGGGTCCTCGCCGAGGTCGGACAGGGCGCGGGTCCACTGGTCGTCCCAGGTGCACCCGTCGGCGCTGGCATCGGGTGCGTCGGCGACGGCCGGGCTGATGAGCACGAGCGCGACGAGCGTGAGCGCGGTAGCGAGGGCGGTGGACAGCACGCGGTGGGTCGCGGTGATCACTCGATCACCCGCACCCGGATGCCGTCGACGATGTTGTCGGTGAAGATCGCCGGGTCACCGGCGCCCGCGATGGCGACCACGCCGAACGCGGCCAAGATCGGGTAACAGATCAGGCGTGCAGCGATCCAGCGGAAATCACGCGTAACCCGGGTGTGGGGGCGGCGATAGGCTCGGATGAGTGCGTCGAGCATGGCGAGTGCGCTCCGATGTCGAGGGACAAGGAGTGCGTCATGCAAGGAAGATCGTTTAGCGACCCGATAACTTTGGGTGCAGCGCTCGCGGATGACCAGTGTTTATGCAGGTCAACCACGCCGCTCGGGTCATCATGCCTTACAAGCAGGGGGTCGCTGGTTCGAACCCAGCTGCGCCCACCACATGGCCCCGCAGCGGCGTGCGTGTCGATCAGTCGATGCCGAGCCACACGTGCCAGCAGGCCGAGCAGTCGAACAGCAACGGCGAGGTGCGCTGTCTCCGCCGCGGCAGGGTGAACAGGCGGCCGCACAGCATTTCCGCAGTCGAACCCGACGTCGGTTCGTGCGCGGTGCCGCCGATATGGCGCACGCCGCCGACGACCGGACGCCACCCGGGCACGATGTCGAGATCCGGAGCGTCGGGGTCGGCCTCGACCGGCCAGCCGTCCGGGCCGACGGCGACCAGCGCGCCATCGACGTGCTGTACGAGCCACATGGCCACACCATCGGCGGCCTGACCAGGAAAGTGAGGTGTTGCGCCATGCGCATGCCCAGGCGCATAGGCAACGTGGCTACCGAGCTTCGCGGGCCGCGTCCCATGCCAGCCGGTACTCGGCCGTCCACTCGGCTCGCTGTTGGTCTTCCGGCAGCCCGGCGAACCCGGCCGCGAAGTGGTCTGCGGCGGTCGCGTGGTCGGCCAGCGCGAGGTGCGTCAGCCCGAAGTTCAGGCGGTGGAACGTGGGCGTGAGCCAGTACGCGGTGCGGGGCGGATCGAGTCGGGCGGCTTCATCGAGCAGGCGGCCCGCGACGTCCATGAGACGGAGAGCCTCGTCCCGCTCGCCGAGCCGGGCGTAGCCGTGCGCGGCCTGGGCGGCGGCCCCGACTCGCTGGGCGACGTGCGCGCCCGGCGTGTGGTGTTCGGCGAGGAACCAGCGCACCACGCCGCGAGCGTTGCCGCGTTGGCGGGCCACGTAGCCCCGGAAGTTCGCCGCCTGTGCCGCGAGCTCACCCGACCCGGCCTCGTCGGCGAGTTCCTCGGCTTGGCCGAGTAGCGCCACTGCGCGTTCGTCGGCACGCGTCTCGGCATACAACCAGCCGATGAACTGCACGTACTCGGCGACGACCTCGGCCAGCGCGGCACGGTGTGGCCCGCGGGCATGCGGTAGTAGCCCGCGCAGGATTTCCATCTGCGAGATGGAGCCGGGGATGATGATCTCGGGGCCAAGGACGTCGTCGAGACGGCGCTGCGCGGCCAGCAGATCACCCAGAGCCGTCACCGTGCCGCCGTCGATCCGTGACGGGTGTTCGAGGTGTCGGGCGATGCGCTCTCGGTCGTCGTCGGTGAGCACCAGTTCGGCCGCGTTCGGATACGCCAGCGCTCGCAAGGTGCCGGCTGCGCCGAGGAGCTCGTCGAGCCGGGCGGCCACAGCCTGATCGTCGACCGCCTGCGTGTCGGATTCGGAGCGGGACAGGCTCGACTGCGAGATGGGCACGAGGCGGGCCAACTGCGATTGCGACAGCCCTGCCGCGCAGCGCAGTCGCCGCAGGCGCTGGCCGAACGTCTCCGACATCGCGACCACTCTATCGCCGGTGACGCCGCGAGGGTGATCACGCTCACGTCGTCACGGTCCGTCGATGCGGTTCCACAGTGGCTCGTTCTGCCAGTCGTGGGGGAATCCCATCTCGGCCACGTGCCGGTCGGGCAGCGGTGTGAACGCGTCCTCGACGAGCGCGCGCACCTTGGCGGCCCAGCTCGTTCCCGGCGAGGTCTGCTGCAGCAGATGCGCCATGACCAGCATGGCGCCGTAGAGACGTTCGCTCTGCCCCTCGGGCAGGCTGCGCAGCGACGGCACGGTCCGCAGCGCCGTGGTGCTGACCGGCGCGAACGAACGGTTCCAGATCCGCGCGTGGTGGGCGCAACTGTTGCGCAGCACCGTGAGCTGCTCGAGCCACCGCGCGAGCGGGTGCGTCCTGAGGACCTTGGCGCGCTGGTTCGACGACAACGCCGTGTGGTCGACCACGATGCCGAGCCGCTCGGCCACGGTCCACTGGCCGCGGGCGAACAGGCTGTCGTAGAGCTTGGAGACGTCGGAGAAGTCCAGCACCTCCGTGAGCACCCACACCGGCAACTCGCCGTTGTACTTCGTGCGGTGGTGGCGGATCGGTTCGCTGTGCCGCATCGCCCGTTCGGCGCGGCGGCGCGCCGTGGCCAGCCACGCGCCGTGCCGGAACGTGGGCCGGAAGTTGGCGGCGTCCCGATACGCGAGCGGGTCGTGGGAACCGACGTGGTAGCTCACGTGGCTGCGCAGGGCGACCTCGATGCGCTCGATGCCGTCGTGGATCAACGTGCGCAGCTTGCGGTCGAACTCGTACAGCCGGACCACGTCGTCGAAGGCGGCGTGCTCGACGAACCGGTCGGTCCGCTCGTACGGCGGGTGGAGCTCCCGGGCGCGGTACGGATACCAGTAGCCGCTGAGCCGGTAGTAGCCGACGCTGCGCAGCCACTGCGCGGCCGTAGCCGTGTCCAGGGCGAGACCTCGGGAACGCAGCAGCCGGATCTGGTCGTCGATCGTGGCGAACGGCTTGGTCCGGGCCACCGAACCTCCCGTCGCCCGCCGGCACACGACCCTCAACAGAGATCCAGCCCGCACCGGGCGAACCCGGGCGGGCTGAACGATTGTCCTCGAGTCTACCAGATCGACGGGATCCGCAGGGCTCCCTCGAGCGCCGCCGGCTTGCGGCCGGTCCCGGCGCCTGCTCAGCGGGCGACCTTCCGCGGGAAGATCAGGGCCGCCAGCCACACCGCGACGGCGATGAATCCGGCACACCACAGTAGTCCGATCCACCATTCGTCACCCGGCCCGGTGCCTGCGATCAGAGCGCGGGAGGCGTCGATGATCGGCGTCATCGGCTGGTGCTGGGCGAACCCCTGCAACCAGCCCGGCATGGACTCCACCGGGGCGAAACCCGACGAGACGTAGGGCAGGAACAGCAGGACGAACCCGTAGCCGCTGGCCGCCTCGGCCGAGCCCGCGACCATGCCCAGTACGGCGAAGACCACCGTGATGACCAGGATCCACAGTGCGATGAGCCCGAGCGCGCCCAGCAGCTGCCCCGCGCCCGCGTCGGTGCGGAAACCCAGGGCGAGCGCGACACCGAACACGACGGCCGTGGCCAGCAGGTTGCGCACCATGGACGACACGGTGTGTCCCAACAGGACGGTCACGGCGGGGAACGGCATGGTGCGCAGGCGATTCATGAACCCGGTCGTCATGTCGTTGGAGACGACGACGGCGGTGTAGGACGCGCCGAACCCCGCCGCGGTGAGTGCCACGGCCGGGAGCACGTAGGCCAGGTAGTCGCCGCGGTCGCCGCCCTGTCCCGTGGCGATGGACTCGCCGAAGATGAACACGAAGATCAGCATGAGCATGACCGGCAGAAGCACGGCCATGAGCAGGGATTCACCGTCGCGGAACGCATGCTTGAGGCTGCGGGCGCTGAAGACCTTCAGTGCCGTCCACGCGCCGGCGCCGGGCATGACGGCTGCGGTCTGCCGGGTGTGTTCGGCCGTGGGGGCCGGTGTCATGGTGCTCATGCGGCGACCTCCTTCCGCCCGGTCCGGTCGCCGCCTGTCGGGTCCTCATCGGCCTCGTCCTGTTCGCCGGGACTGCCGGTGAGTTCGAGGAAGACCTCGTCGAGCGTCGGGCGGCGGACGGTGACCTCCACGTCGGGGTGGGCGTCGGCGATCGCCGCGAGGTGGTGTGCGACGTCGGCGGCCGAACCGCCGGTGGGGATCTCGTCGAGGATGTGGCCCGCGTGGTCGTGCAGCTGGATCGTCGATCCGCCGACCCGCGACTTGAGCTCGGCCGCCGTGCCGTCGGCGACGATGCGCCCGCCGTGCAGCACCATGATCCGTTCGGCGAGCACGTCGGCCTCCTCGAGGTACTGGGTGGTGAGCAGGATCGACGCCCCGGACTCGGCGAGCGCGGTGATCTCGTCCCACAGCGCCTGCCTGCTGCGGGTGTCCAGGCCGGTGGTCGGCTCGTCCAGGAAGATCAGCTGCGGTTCGGCGATCAGGCTGGCTGCGATGTCGAGTTTGCGCCGCATGCCGCCGGAGTAGGTCTCGGCCCGCTTGCCCGCCGCGGCGGTCAGGTCGAACCGCTCCAACAGCACGTCGGCCCTGCGCCGGGCGGCCCGGCGGGACAGGCCGAACAGCCTGCCCATCATCAACATGTTCTCCATGCCGCTGAGCCGTCCGTCGACGGCGGCGTACTGCCCCGTCAGCGAGATCCGGCCCTGCAGTGCTGTGCGGTCCCGCCGCGGGTCGAGGCCGAGTACGCGAACCTCGCCCGAGTCGTAGGGGATCAGCGTGGACAGGATGTTGACCAGCGTCGTCTTGCCTGCCCCGTTCGGTCCGAGCAGCGCGTGAATACCGGGTGGAAGGGTCAGGTCGAGGTCGGTCAGTACGTCGTGGGTGCCGTAACTCTTGGAGAGCCCTCTGAGCTCCACGAGCACGGAATCTGTGTATGACATAAACCGAGTATGACATAAACAGTGTATGTCGCACACGGTGTATGCCGTACGCGGGCCGAAGGGGAGGTGCGCGAGAATTCCGCGCATGGACGAGCGCACCGAGACCGGGCTGCCGCGAGCGGTGGCCATCGCGTGGGGGATGCACGAGGTGCCCCAGCGCGGGCCCAACCGCGGGCTGAGCCACGAGCGGATCGTGGCCGCCGCCATCGAGATCGCCGATGCTCAGGGACTACCGGCGGTCACCATGCAGGCGGTGGCGAAGTCGCTCGGCTTCACCACGATGTCGCTCTACCGGTACGTCTCCGGCAAGGACGAACTCCTGCGGCTCATGCAGGACGCCGCGCTCGCCGTTCCGGAGGAGGCCGACCTGCCCGACGACTGGCGTGCGGCGCTACGGGTCTGGGCCGGGTTCGTGCGCGAGGCCTACCACGACCACCCCTGGGTGCTGCAGATGCCGCGCGGCCAGATCTCCGTGCTGATGCCCAACAGCGTGCGGATGGCCGACCTCGGGCTGCGCGCGCTGCGCGACCTGCCGCTGGACAACGAGGAGAAGATCGGCGTCATCCTCGTGGTCTCGCAACACGTGACGTCCACTGTGGAACTGCAACTCAACCTCGCCGACGAGGGGGAGTTCGTCATGTCGGCCGACGGTCTGGACGTGTTGGGCCAGGTCGTCACGCCGGAGCGGTTCCCCGACATGGCCCCCGTGCTCCGCGCGGGCCAGTTCCTCGAGACCGAGGACACGCCCGCCCGCGAGGCCGACGACGTGCAGGTGGAGTACGACCTCGGCCTCGACCTGATCATCTCCGGCCTCGAGCAGCGGATCGCCCGGGCTTCGGCGCCTGAGTGACACTCCGGGCGCACCGGCTCCGGCTCGCGCCGTGCCCGCGTGGGGACCGACACGGTGCCGGAAGCGGGTTACGCTCGAGGGGCAACCCGGCCGTTTCCCCCGGCGGCCGCACCCCGACCCGAGGTTGTTCGTGGACCCCGACGACGAACGCGCCGGACCGTCCGGTCCGGACCGCCCCGCGCCCGTGCGCGCCGACCACCGGCGCGTGCGTTGGCTCCCCGTCGCGATCGCCATGGCGGCCGCGCTGGTGATGCTCGGCGCCGTGGTGGTGGTCAGCGACGTCGTGGCGGGCGACACCGACTCCGGGTCGGCGATCCCCCCCGCCGCCGATCCGGCCGCACCCGACTCGGCCGCGACCGCACTGCGCGACAGCGGTGCGGACCTCGACACGGTCGACTGCCGGCCCGCCGAACTCGGTCCCGGCCGCGAATCGGCCCGCGCCTACTACGAGGACGTGCTCGCCTGCCTCGACCGTGCGTGGCGACCCGTGCTCGACGAGACGGGGGCATCGGCCGAACCGGCGTCGGTCGACCTGTCCGAGACGACGTCCACCGCGTGCGGGCCGCTCCCGCCCGCCGACCGCGCGCTCGGCCTGTACTGCGACTCCGACCGCACGATCCACCTGCCGTATTCGCGGCTGTCGACCGCGGCGGGGGAGGCGAACGAACCGGCGTACCTGGCGACCCTCGCGCACGAGTACGGCCACCACATCCAGGCACTCACGGGCGTGTTCGCCGAGGCCGGCAACGCCCTGTCGGATGCGAGCACGAGCCGCGAGAGCGAGGTCGGCAGGCGCCTGGAACTGCAGGCCACCTGCTTCGCCGGACTGTTCCTCGATGCCGCACGGGACACCTCGCTCGGCGATGCCGAGCAGGGCCCGGCGGCCGCCGTGCGCGACTTCGCCAACTGGAGCGGGGTCGAGAGCCACGGCGGTACCCGCCTGCAACAGCGGTGGGCCTCCACCGGATTCACCGAGGCGTCGGTCGCCGCGTGCGACACGTGGGGCGCGCCGGCCTCCGAGATCGGCGGAGCGAGCGACGACCCGAGCACCCCGCAGGAGAGCGGCGCCGCCGGTGAGGCCGGCGCCGAGCCGTCACCCTGAGAGCCGCTTCCCGAACGTCAGGCCGACTCGTCCTCCCGCGCCTCCTGCTGCGCCGCGGCCGCGTCTGTGTCGGTATCGGTATCTGCGTCTGCGTCTACTTCTGCGTCGGAGCGCTCGTCGCCGGCCGACTCGGCCGCACTGGACTCGGCCGCACTGGATTCGGAGGACGAAGACGACGAGTCGAGTACGTGCACCACGACGCACGTGATGTTGTCCGGACCGCCCGCCTCGTTGGCGAGTTCGATCAGGGTGGCGACCGCGTCGGAGGGCTCGTCGTGGGAGCCGAGCACCTCGCCGAGCTCCACCGGGGACACGACGTCGCTGAGCCCGTCGGAACACAGCAGGTACCGGTCGCCGGGCTGCGCCTCGTGCATCTCGAGGTCGGGCTCGGCCACCTGTCCGGCAAGCAGTGCCTTGATCAGCACCGAGCGTGCGGGGTGGACCGCGGCGGTCTCCTCGTCGAGCTTGCCCTCGTCGACCAGGGACTGGACGAGCGTGTGGTCGCGGCTCAGCTGCGTCAGCTCGGCACCACGCAGGCGGTAGGCACGCGAGTCGCCGATGTGCCCGAGCGCGAAGCGCGAGCCGACCCACAGCATGACGGTCAGCGTCGTGCCCATGCCGGACAGTTCGGGGTCGGCGCCGACGCGCTCGTCGAGCACGCCGGAGGCCGTGGCGAACACGGTCGCCAGCTCGTCGAGTGGGGCGAAGTCCTCGGCGTCGGAGAGGCCGTCGGCCAGGCGCGCGTCCAGCTCGCCGACCGCGTCGATGGCGATCGCGCTCGCGACCTCACCCGCGGCGTGCCCGCCCATTCCGTCGGCGACGGCGAGCAGGCGCGACGTCGCGAGCGCGGAGTCCTCGTTCCCGCTCCGCCTGCGGCCGACGTCCGAGCCTGTCGCACACCGCAGCTCGAGCACCTCGTCACGTGTCATGACAGCAGTGAACCATCACCGCCCGACGCGTGTGACGGTGGCGGGTGGGAAACGGTGCATTCCGCGCACATCACCGACCGTGGTGGGTGAGTGCGCGGCCGCGGTGGTCGCGTTCGGAGGCTACTCGGACGCGCTCGGTGATCATCGGCGGCGGGGTCTTCCCGTGGTGTCGGTCTTCACCCGAGTCGCACCGCGGCGGGCGGAAGGCGGGGAGCTAGGGTGGGCGTCTCACCGAGTTCGCGGGCCCGCGCGCAGGCGCGGAAGGGGAGGTTTCGCCGGTGTCCAACGATTCCTTCGTCCACCTGCACGTTCACACCGAGTACTCGATGCTCGATGGTGCGGCGAAGATGGCTCCGTTGTTCAAGGAGGCGTCCCGGCTGGGGATGCCTGCCGTGGGGATGACCGACCACGGCAACATGTACGGCGCCGACGAGTTCTACCAACAGGCCAAGAAGGCCGGCATCAAGCCGATCATCGGCATCGAGGCCTACATCGCGCCCGAGAGCCGCTTCCACAAGAAGCCGGTGTTCTGGGGGCAGAGCAGCCAGCGCGGCGCCGACGACTCGGGTGAGGGCGGCGACGTCTCGGGTGGCGGTGCCTACACCCACATGACGATGCTCGCGCAGAACTCCACCGGGCTGCGGAACCTGTTCAAGCTCTCGTCGCTGGCGAGCATGCAGGGCTACTACCGCAAGCCCCGGATGGACCGCGAGCTGATCGCCGAGAACGCCGAGGGCATCATCGCCACCACCGGATGCCCCTCCGGTGAGGTGCAGACCCGGCTGCGACTCGGCCAGCCTGAGAAGGCCCTCGAAGCCGCGGCCGACTACCGCGACATCTTCGGCAAGGACAACTTCTTCCTCGAGCTGATGGACCACGGCCTGGCCATCGAACGTTCGGTGCGTGAGGGCCTGCTGAAGATCGGCAAGGAACTCGGACTGCAGCCCCTTGCCACCAACGACTCCCACTACGTCACCAAGGACCAGGCCGACGCCCACTCGGCGCTGCTGTGCGTGCAGTCCGGCAAGACCCTGTCCGACCCCAACCGGTTCCAGTTCAACGGCGACGGCTACTTCCTCAAGTCGGCCGAGGAGATGCGCGAGTACTGGGACTCCGAGGTGCCGGGGGCCGCGGACACGACGCTGCTGATCGCCGAGCGCGTCGAGTCCTATGAGGACGTCTACGCGCACAAGGATCGGATGCCGCGGTTCGACGTGCCCGAGGGCTATGACGAGTCCAGCTGGCTGCACCACGAGGTCATGAAGGGCCTCGAGTGGCGTTTCCCCGAGGGCATTCCCGACGGGTACGTCGAACGCGCCGAGATGGAACTCGGTGTCATCGCGCAGAAGGGCTTCCCCGCCTACTTCCTCGTCGTCGCCGACCTCTGCAACTACGCGCGCAGCGTCGGCATCCGCGTCGGCCCCGGCCGTGGTTCGGCAGCGGGCGCGCTGGTGGCCTACGCGCTCGGTATCACCAACCTGGACCCGCTGCCCCAGGAGCTGCTGTTCGAGCGGTTCCTCAACCCGGAGCGCGAGTCGATGCCCGACATCGACATCGACTTCGACGACCGCAGGCGCGGCGAGATGGTGCGCTACGCCACCGAGAAGTACGGCTCCGACAAGGTCGCCCAGGTCATCACCTTCGGCACGATCAAGACCAAGGCGGCCATCAAGGACGCCGCGCGCGTGCACTACGGGCAGCCCGGGTTCTCGATCGCGGACCGCATCTCCAAGGCTCTGCCGCCGCCGATCATGGCCAAGGACATCCCGCTGTCCGGCATCGTCGACCCCGAGCACGAGCGCTACGGCGAGGCCGCCGAGGTGCGGTCGTTGATCGAGAGCGACCAGGAGGTCGCGACGATCTTCGAGACGGCCCGCGGTCTCGAGGGCCTGATCCGCAACGCCGGTGTGCACGCGTGTGCGGTCATCATGTCCAGCGAGCCGCTGCTCGACACCATCCCGTTGTGGCAGCGCGACGACGGCTCGATCATCACCGGCTGGGACTACCCGTCGTGTGAGGCCATCGGCCTGTTGAAGATGGACTTCCTCGGCCTGCGGAACCTCACCGTCATCGGCGACGCCATCGACAACATCAAGACCAACCGCGGCGAGGAGATCGACCTCGACCGGCTCGGCATGGACGATCCCGAGTCGTACAAACTGCTGGGCCGCGGCGACACGCTCGGTGTGTTCCAGCTCGACGGCGGGGCCATGCGGGACCTGCTGCGCCGCATGCAGCCCACGGGCTTCGACGACATCGTCGCCGTGCTCGCGCTGTACCGGCCGGGTCCGATGGGCGTGAACGCCCACAACGACTACGCCGACCGCAAGAACGGCCGGCAGGAGATCACCCCGATCCACCCCGAGCTCGAAGAGCCCCTGAAGGAGATCCTGGCCTCGACGTACGGCCTGATCGTCTATCAGGAGCAGATCATGCAGATCGCGCAGAAGGTCGCCGGCTACTCCATGGGCCGAGCGGACGTTCTGCGCCGGGCGATGGGTAAGAAGAAGAAGGAGGTCCTCGAGAAGGAGTTCGAGGGCTTCCACGCCGGTATGCGTGAGCAGGGCTTCTCCGACGAGGCGATCCAGGCCCTGTGGGACACGATCCTGCCGTTCGCCGGCTACGCGTTCAACAAGTCGCACGCCGCCGGGTACGGCCTGGTCTCGTACTGGACGGCGTACCTCAAGGCGAACTACCCCGCCGAGTACATGGCCGCGCTGTTGACCTCGGTCGGCGACAACAAGGACAAGTCGGCGGTGTACCTGTCGGAATGCCGCAGGCTGGGCATCAAGGTGCTGCCCCCGGACGTCAACGAGTCGGGCCCGCGGTTCACGGCCGTCGGCGACGACATCCGCTTCGGCATGGGCGCGGTGCGCAACGTCGGGGCGAACGTCGTCGACTCGATCATCAAGACCCGTGAGGAGAAGGGGAAGTACACCTCCTTCACCGACTTCCTCGACAAGTCCGAGCTCGTCGCGTGCAACAAGCGCGTCCTCGAGTCGCTGATCAAGGCGGGTGGCTTCGACTCGCTCGGCAACACGCGGCTGTCGATGGTCCAGGTGCACGAGGACGCGGTCGAAGCGGTCGTGCCGCTCAAGCGGCAGGAGGCGATGGGCCAGTTCGACCTGTTCGGCGCCGGCTCCGCCGACGACGACGCCGGAGCGTCGGCCTCGGCGTCCTCGCCGCTGGCGCACCTGAAGTTCGACGACGAGGAGTACCCGCGGAAGCAGAAGCTCGCCTACGAGCGGGAAATGCTGGGCCTGTACGTGTCCGGCCATCCGCTCGACGGTGCCGAGCGGATCCTGCGCAAGCACGCCAAGAAACCGATCGCGGCGATCCTCGCCGACCCGCCGAAGGAAGGCGAGATCGAGGTCTCCGGGCTGCTGACGTCGGTCGAGCGCCGGGTGAACAAGAAGGGCGAACCGTGGGCGATCTGCACGATCGAGGACATGGACGCCTCGCTGGAGGTGCTGTTCTTCCCGAAGTCGTACGCGATCTTCGCGGCCGACCTGGTGGAGGACAACGCCGTGGTGGTCAAGGGCCGCGTCAACTGGCGTGAGGACAAGATGTCGGTGTTCGGCGGCGGGCTCGTGCCGCTCGACCTGTCCGACATCGCCGCCGGCGACGAGGAGGCACCGCTGATGCTGGTGGCCTCCGCGGAGAAGCTCAACCAGAGCGCGGTGATCGAACTCAAGCAGACCCTGAAGGCACACCCCGGTGACACGCCGGTGCGGGTCAAGCTGCAGGGCAAACGCGAGACCGTGTACGCGCTGTACGACTACCCGGTGAAGGTCACGTCGATGCTGATGGGGGAGCTCAAGGGCATCCCGGGCATCATGGCCGGCTGAGCGACACCGCCGTCTCCGCCCCGCACCGAGCAGGCCGCGGGGCGGAGACGGGCTCTCACGTGATGCGGGGGAGCACCTCGTCGAGGGGGCCACTGAGCACCACGTCGGCCACCTCGTCGTAGGGCGTCGGCGAGGCGTTGCAGATCACCACGGAGGCGCCGGCCTGCGCGGCGATCTCGACCAGGCCGGCGGCCGGGTGCACCGTCAGCGAGGTGCCCGCGGCCAGGAGCACGTCACAGGTCACGGCCGCGATCCGCGCCGCCTCCAGCACCGCACCGTCGAGGGCCTGGCCGAACGAGATGGTCGCCGACTTCAGCATCCCGCCGCACACCAGGCACGGCGGATCGTCCTCGCCGGCACGCACCCGTTCCAGCGCCTCCTGCATGTCCCTGCGGTCACCGCAGTCGAGGCACTCGGTGTGGAACATCGTGCCGTGCAGTTCGATCACCGCGTCCGGGCTCGACCCGGCCCGTTGGTGCAGTTCGTCGATGTTCTGCGTGACGATCGCCCCGAGCCTGCCCGACCGCTCGAGCGCGACGAACGCCTCGTGCGCCGCGTTGGGCTGCGCCCGCCACGCCGGGTGGTCGAGGCGGGCCCGCCAGGCACGGACCCGCACGTCCCTGCTGCCGACGTAGGCCTGCAGGTTCGACAGCTTCTCCGCCTCCGGGTCCTTGGTCCACAGCCCGTTGGGGCCGCGGAAATCGGGAATGCCCGACGCGGTGGAGACGCCGGCTCCGGTCAGTGCCGTGACCCGGGACGCGCCGGTGACGAGTTCCCGCGCCCGGCGGAGATCGGTGTCGCTGTCCATACCGGTGTCCATGCCCTCATGATGCGGGCCCGGCCACGGGCGTGTCAGCGCCCGGTCAGGATGCCGTGGTGGGCCCGTCGTCGGACTCGCGTGCCCGCTTCGTGGCGGTCGCCGTCTCGGACCGCGCGGAGGTCTCGCCCGAGCCGTCGCCGCCGCCCGCGTCGACGTCAGCCGTTGCGGCGTCCGCGCCGGGCGCGGCCGAGGGCATCGCCCCGAGCGTCTTCTTGCGCTTGTACCGCAGCAGCGCGATCACTGCGATCGCAGCCAGGACACCGACGACGATCATGCCGCCGGTGCTCATCGCGTCCTCGATCTGTTTGGCGGCCTCGCCCATCGCGGCGCCGAGTGCGATGTGCAGTGCCGACCAACAGATCGCCCCGGCCACGGCGGCCGGGAGGAACTTGCGGTACGGCAGCTTCGACGTACCCGCCGCGGCGGGGGTCAGGGTGCGGACGACCGGGAGGAAGCGGGCGAAGAACACCGCCCATGCGCCGCGACGCTGCAGAATTCCGGTGGCCTTGTCCCACGCGTCGGCGCCCGACTTCTGGACCACCTTGGTTTCCCGCAGCCTCGGCCCGAACTTGCGGCCGATCGTGTAGCCGATCGTGTCGCCGACGCCCGCGCACACCGTCACCACGGCCCACAGGATGAGGAACCGCGGCACGGTGTTGGCGGTGGTCGCCGCGATCAGCAGTCCCGATTCGCCCGGCGCGATGAACCCGAGACCGATGGTGCACTCGGCCAGCACCAGCAAGCCCGCCGCGGCGACCAGCGCCGGCTGCGGCAGGCTCTGTAGCCAGTTGAGAAAGTCGGTGACCACCTGTCACACCCCTGTTCGTCGATCCCCCGTGCGGTCCGCCGCGCGAACGCGGCGGACCGTCAGCGCCTGTGTGCGTGACACTAGCCGCTCCTGCATCAGGGATGCGTCAGGGTTCGCCCGGGTCGTCGGATGCCTACGACGATTCGCGGGCCAGCACGCTGCTGGCCTCCTGCGCCGCAGGCGCGGAGGCGGCCAGGTGCTCCAGGTTCTCGGGCAGCTGCTCGCCGCGGTGCTCCTTCGTCTTCGCGTAGAGCTTGCCCGCCCGGTACGACGAGCGCACCAGCGGTCCGGCCATGACGCCGGGGAAGCCGATCTCCTCGGCGGCCTTCGTGTGCTCGACGAACTCCTCCGGCTTGACCCACCGGTCAACCGGGTGGTGCCGCGGCGAAGGTCGCAGGTACTGCGTGATCGTCAGGATCTCGCAGCCCGCGTCGAACAGATCCTGCATTGCGGGGCGAACCTCGTCGGGAGTCTCACCCATGCCCAGGATCAGGTTCGACTTGGTCACCAGGCCGGCCTTGCGGGCCTCCGTGATGACCTTCAGGGACCGTTCGTAGCGGAAGCCGGGGCGGATGCGCTTGAAGATGCGCGGCACCGTCTCGACGTTGTGCGCGAGCACCTCCGGCTCCGAGCTGAACACCTCGGCCAGCTGGTCGGGTTCGGCGTTGAAGTCCGGGATCAGAACCTCCACGCCGGTGCCCGGGTTGAGCCGGTGGATCTGGCGGACGGTCTCGGCGTAGAGCCACGCGCCGCCGTCGTCGAGGTCGTCACGCGCGACACCGGTGACGGTCGAGTAGCGCAGGCCCATCGCCTGGACGCTCTCGGCCACCCGGCGCGGCTCGTCGGTGTCGAGCTCGGCGGGCTTACCCGTGTCGATCTGGCAGAAGTCGCACCGCCGCGTGCACTGGTCACCGCCGATGAGGAACGTGGCCTCGCGGTCCTCCCAGCACTCGTAGATGTTCGGACAGCCCGCCTCTTCGCACACGGTGTTCAGACCTTCGCGGCGGACGAGGCCCTTGAGTTCGGTGAACTCCGGGCCCATCCGGGCGCGGGTCTTGATCCACGACGGCTTTCTCTCGATCGGCGTCTGGCTGTTGCGGACTTCGAGACGCAGCAGCTTCCGACCTTCCGGCAACGCAGTCACGGCACCCACCCTACGCCCTGAAATCGGGCGGACAAGGTCACTCCGGGTCGGGCGTGACGCCCGTCAACTCGGCGGTGAGATTCCACAACTCGGTGGCCGTCGCCTCGTCCGTCGCCGCAGCCAGTGGACGCACCGTGCCGGGGTGGCCGCGCGTCTGGGCGAGGCCGGTCGGGCCGATGTAGTCGCCGCCGCGCACGCCCGGTGCCGTGGCGGCGTAGAGCTGGGGAAGGGTGCCCATCCGGGTGTTCTGTGCCAGCACCACGCCGCCGATCCTGCCGCCGACGTCCATGACGGTTCGCAGCACGCTGTTGCGCTGCGAACGTGCCATCGCGCCGGCCAGGTCGGTGTCGGTGTAGCCGGGGTGGGCTCCGAGGCTCAGCACGTCGTCGCCCGCCGCCCGGAGCCGACGGCTCAGTTCCAGTGCGAACATCTGGTTGGCGAGTTTGGACTGGCCGTAGGCCGCCACCGGGTTGTAGCGGCGGCGCTCGAAGTTCGGATCGCCGGTGTCGATGCGGCCCGCGCGGGCGGCCAGGCTCGACACCGTGACCACGCGCGCGCCGGGCCGGGTCCGCAGCGCGGGCATGAGCAGCCAGGTCAGCGCCGCGTGCCCGAGGTGGTTGGTACCGAACTGCAGCTCGAACGCGTCGCGGGTCGTCTCGTGCGGTGGTGCCATCAGGCCGGCGTTGTTGATCAGCACGTCGAGCCCGTCGCCGGTGCGGTCCCGCACGTCGTCGGCGGCGCGGCGCACCGAAGCCAGATCGGCGAGGTCGAGGCTGACCAGTGCGGGCTCGGCGGCTGCCTGCTCGGCAACCCTCGCGAGCGCGCGCCGGCCGCGTTCGGCGGAGCGGCAGGCCAGCAGCACCGTGGCGCCGCGGGCGGCCAGCACCTCGGCGGTGCGCAGTCCCAGTCCGGAGTTCGCTCCGGTCACCAGCACCGTCCGCCCCGTCTGGTCGGGGATGTCCGCCTCGGTCCACCTGTCCGCCGTGCGTGTCATGGCGGACAACCTACGCCGATTGGCTGTGCGCCAACAACGCGTTCGTCCTGAGGTACGGGTGGTGCGGCTCAGCCGGTCGGGGCGAGCTTGCGGAGCAGCTGGCCGACCGGGTTCCGCCGCGGCGCGGTGAGTCCGCCTGCCGTGCGGGCCCGCATGAGCGCCACGAGGGCGTTGCCTGCCTGCGTGATCTCCTCGTCCGGCTCGCCGGGCTCCGCGACGCCCGCGGTGAGGGCGAGCATCCGCAACTCGGCCTCGTGCGCGCGACGCAGGTCCGGGTGGTCGTCGACGTGGGCGTCGAGTACGGCGCGGAGCGTCGGGTTGTCGGCGACCGTCCTGCGCCACGCGCGCGAGACGGCGTCGAGGTGGTCCTGTTCGCCACCGCCGGGCACGCCTGCGGTGTCCTCCGGCCCGCCGACCTCGGCGCGCAGCCTGCCGCCGAGGGTTTGCTGCCAGCGGTAGTGCATGGCCAGCAGCAGGTTCTCGGGCGTGCCGAACAGGTCGGCCGCACCGGGGATCTCGTCGAACGGCAGCGGCCCGTCGGGGTCACGTCGTGCGTGGCGCAGGACCGCGTCGATGACGTCGCGCCGCCGGTAGTAGTCGTTCCAGCTCATGAGGTCCCCCTGCTGCGTGTGTCACGCGGGTGTGTTCCGGGAAAACGGTCCTACCGCGGGTTTGCGGCATACCGTGGGTATGGAGCTGACACGACCGAACATACCACCGGTATGGACGGCGGAAACCCGAGTAGAGTTGTGAGCGTGGTGACAATGCGGTCCAGGCGTGAGGACTATTCGGAATCGACCAGATCTGCGCTGGTCAGAAGTGCCGTCCGGCTGTTCACGGAACGTGGTTACGCGGGCACGTCGCTCGACGAGATCGCGAAGCGGGCACGCGTCACCAAAGGTGCGCTGTACCACCATTTCAGCGGAAAGCAGGCCGTGTTCGAGGCGGCTTTCGACGAGGTCGAGGCCGAGGTCAAAGGTCGCCTGGAGAAGATCCTGACGGGCTCGCAGCCGCCGTGGGAGCGCGCGCTGGCCGGGTTGCGCGAGTTCATCGGCAGCTGTCTCGACCCCGCCTACCAGCGGATCGCGCTGCAGGAGGCGCCGGTGGTCATGGGCTGGGCGCGCTGGCGCGAGGCCGAGGACCGCTACAGCTTCGGGCTCATCAAACAGGCACTGCAGGACCTCATCGACGCCGGCGAGGTGCTGGCCGTTCCCGTCGAGGTGACGTCGCGGTTGCTGTTCGGCGCGCTGTGCAGTGCCGCCACCGAGATCGCCCATGCCACCGACCAGCGCAAGGTCGGCGAGGAGATCGAGGACGTCGTCGTGCGGCTGCTGAACCAGGTCCGCAGCGCGGCGCCGGGCACGTAGTCGTCGCGGCCGCGGTCCGGACGAGACTCCGAGCCCAGACGTCACCGGTCCGGGTGCGGCTCGCGCGGGGCAGTGGGCGCGCTTCGTCGCGCGATTAGTCTGTGCATTGTGGAACTCAGGATCTTCACCGAACCTCAGCAAGGCGCCGACTACGAGGACCTGCTGCGCGTCGCGAAAGCCACGGAGGCGGGTGGCTTCGGCGCGTTCTTCCGGTCCGACCACTATCTGAAGATGGGCGACGCGTCGGGGCTTCCCGGACCCACGGACGCGTGGCTGACGCTCGCGGGGCTGGCCCGCGAGACCTCGACGATCCGGCTCGGCACGCTCGTCACGGCGGCGACGTTCCGACACCCGTCCGTGCTGGCTATCTCGGTCGCACAGGCCGACCGCATGTCCGGCGGCCGCATCGAGTTCGGCTTCGGCTCCGGCTGGTACGTCGACGAGCACACCGCTTACGGGATCGACCTGCCGGCCACGAAGGAGCTGTTCGACCGCTACACCGAACAGCTCGCCGTCATCACCGGCCTGTGGGACACGCCCGAGGGCGAGACGTTCTCCTTCTCCGGTGAGCACTACACGCTCGACGGCGCGCCCGGGCTGCCCAAGCCCGCCCAGCGTCCGCACCCGCCGGTGATCCTCGGCGGTGGCGGCAAGAAGCGCACCCCCGCACTGGCCGCGCAGTACGCCGACGAGTTCAACATCCCCTTCAAGGACGCCGACTCGGCGCTCGCGCAGTTCGAGCGCGTCGACGCCGCCGCGAAGGAGATCGGCCGCACCACGCCGATCCGGCGATCGGCCGCACTCGTCGCCGCCGTCGGCAGGGACGACGCCGAGATCTCCCGCCGCGCCGACGCCATCGGCCGCGAGGTCGCCGAGCTCAAGGAGAACGGTCTCGCCGGAACTCCCGCCGAGGTCGTCGACAAGATCGGCACGTGGCGGGAGAAGACGGGCGTCGAGCGGCTGTACCTGCAGGTGCTCGACCTGTCCGATCTCGACCACCTGGAGCTCATCGCCTCCGAGGTCGCCCGCCAGCTCGACTGACCGGCACTGCTCCCAAGGGCCCCATAGTCGCGTTCAACGCGACTATGGGGCCCTTGGGAGCATCAGGACGGTGCAGTCCCTCCGAAGGGGCCCGACGGGCGATTCAGTTCTGCAGGGCGAACGTGACGCCAGGGGCGGAGGGCTCCTGGCGTGGAATCCAGCGATCGGTCACCGGCAGTTCGCCGTCCAGTGCGGCCAGCACGGCCTCCCGCGCAAGCGGCAGCGCCTCGGACACCGGCACATCGCGCCCGAGCTCGGCCGACAGCGACGTCGTGCCCGCGTCGCTGATACCGCACGGCACGATCCGGTCGAAGGCGCTGAGGTCGGCGTTGCAGTTGAGTTCGAAGCCGTGCATCGTCACGCCTCGCTGCACTCGGATGCCGATCGCGGCGATCTTGCGTTCGGGTCCGCGGTCGTCGGCGGGAAGCCACACGCCGCTGCGGCCGTCGACCCGGCCCGCGTGCACACCGAACCGGTCGCACACGTCGATGAGCGCCTGTTCGATGCGCCGCACGTACTGCACGACGTCGATCGGATCGGCCAGTTTCACCAGCGGATAGCCGACCAGCTGGCCAGGCCCGTGCCAGGTGATGCGCCCGCCGCGGTCGACGTCGATCACCGGCGTGCCGTCGGCGGGCCGGTCCTCCGGCTGGGTGCGCTTGCCCGCCGTGTACACGGACGGATGTTCGAGCAGCAGCATGGTGTCGGGCCGCGTCTCGTCGGCGCGCGCCTCGGCGTACTCGCGCTGCAACTCCCACGCCTCGAGATAGTCGATCGTGCCGATCTCGCGGACGTCGACGGATGCGGAGGAGGCGCGGCAGGACAGGTTCGCGTTCGCAGTCACGGCGCCGACTCTACTCCCGCCCGTCGCCTCGGCAGGGGGATGAGCCGCAGCGCCGCTGCGGTCGCCAGGCCCGCGCCGGTGACCCCCAGCACCGCGCCGACGGTGTCGGTCAACCAATGGACGTCGAGGACCACGCGGCTCGCCGCGCACAACGCCGTCGCACTCACCGCCGCGGCGAGGGCCGTGTGCCACAACCGGGGCGCCAACCATCCGACGAGCAGCACCGCGGCGAAGCACGTGGCCGCCACCGACGTGACGTGACCGCTGGGGAAGGCGAAATCCGGATACTCACGGGGCCGGTCGCGGGCGAACAACGGCTTCGCCACGGCACTGGTCGCCCGGCACACGACCAGCACGAGCAGCACCCTGCCCAGCAGCCGTGCGCGGTGCGGCCTGCGGCGCCGATCGGCGAACGCGGCGACGGCCAGGCCGACGGCGGCCAGGACGGGCAGCACCGGACCGAGTACCCAGCTCGTGATCTCGGCGGCCCGGCCCGCGGGCCCGCGCCACACGTCGTGCAGCCGGTCGCTGACGAGCACGTCGAGATCGGTGCCGTTCCTCGCGAGCAGGCCGAGGACCACGAACGCCAGGAGCAACGTCGCGGAGACGAGGAGCACGCCGCGCGGTCGTGCGCGCACTGGTTCGGACGCGTGGTCAGACGGCTGTTCGGACACGTCGTCAGACGACGGCCGCGAGTGCATCGTCGATCCGCGGGTGCGTGAACGCGAAGCCCGCACGGGACAGGCGGGTGGGCACCGCACGCGGGCCGGACAACAACATCTCGTCGGCCGCCTCGCCAAGCAGGACCCGCAGCGGTAGGCGCGGTGCCCGCCACGGGGCCGGACGGTGCAGTGCCCGCCCGAGTGCGCGGGTGAACTCGGCGTTGGTGACCGGGACGGGCGCCGTGAGGTTGACCGGACCCGAGAGGTCGCCGCCGCGCAGCAGCAGTTCCGTCGCGGCGAGGTGGTCGTCGAGTCCGATCCACGGGAAGTACTGCCTGCCGTTGCCCAAGCGCCCGCCGAGGCCCGCGCGGAACAGGACCTTCAGCGGCCCCAGGATTCCACCGCTGGGTGAGAGCACCGGTGCGGTGCGCAGCAGGACCACGCGCGCCCCCGCGCGTTGCGCGGCGCCGGTCGCGGCCTCCCACGCGGTGCACAGGTCGGCCAGGAATCCGGTGCCGGGCGCGGCGGTCTCGTCGACCTCGCGCTCACCGGTGTCGCCGTAGACGTTGATCCCGGACGCGTTGAGCAGCACGGGAACGCCGTGCCGCGCGACGGCCTCGGAGAGCACCTCGGTCGGTTCGAGACGGCTGTCGACGATGTGCTGCTTCCGCGCGCCGCTCCACCGTCCGGAAGCCAGCGGGGCGCCGCACAGGTTCACCACGGCGTCGAGACCGTCGAACGCATCGTCGTCGATGTGCCCGGCGGGCGGGTCCCAGCCGCGTTCGTCGGCGGCTTCGGGCCGGCGCCGGACCAGGCGCACGACGTCGTGACCGGCCGTGCGCAACCTGGACACCAGCGCACCGCCGAGCAGTCCGCTGGAACCGGCGACCAGAACTCGCATGCCGCTCACCTTAACGGTGGGCGCGGGAGACGGGGCCGTGTCGGCGCGTGCCCGTCGTGGCCGAGGTGGGCGGCCGCAGGGCCGGGACGGCCAGGGGAGTCGCTGCGGCCAGGGGAGTCGCTACGTCAGGCCGGCGCGATCCAGGGCGTCGGCGAGGAAATCGGCCCACGGCTCCATGTCGTCGGGATACAGCTGCCCCGCACGCCACGTCACGGCGTCGTTGCCGGTGACGAGGAGATGGGCGGCGTGTTTGGTGCTGAGGAGGTAGGCGCGGACCTCCTTGTTGAGCACCGTCGCGGTGAATCCGTCGTCCTCGGAACGGACGGCGTATCGCCGGTCGAAGTCGGCGTCTCCGGTGGTGTTACCGACACCGGCCCGCACCGCGAGCCGCCCGAGCGTGCCCCGAGGCCCGACTTCCAGGGTCGGTGCCTTCTGGGCGAGGGTGAACGCGACGACCTGCCAGTGTTCGCGTCCCGGTGCGTCTTCTGATTCTCCCGCCACCGCACGGCGAAATACGCTGCGACGACGACCGCCGCGAGCACATACCAAATCCAATGCGGCATCGACTCCGCCCTCCGCCCCTCGTTTTCGACACGTACGCCCTGGACAAGCAAGGCGCCCGGGGTATCGCGTGACGGATACCCCGGGCGCCTTGGCTGGCTTGCTCGTTACAGACCCAGCTCGCTCTCGAAGTTGCCTTCCTCGAGGCGCTGCTTGATCGTCGTGAGGAACCGGCCTGCGTCGGCGCCGTCGATCAGCCGGTGGTCGTAGGTCAACGGCAGGTACGACATGGAGCGCACGGCGATCGTGTCGTTGCCCTCCTCGTCGGCCACCACGACCGGCCGCTTGACGACGGCACCGGTGCCGAGCATGCCCGACTGCGGCTGCACGATGATCGGCGTGTCGAACAGGGCACCGTTGCTGCCGATGTTCGTGATCGTGAACGTGCCGCCGGTCAGCTCGTCCGGCTTGATCTTGTTGCTGCGCGCCCGCTCGGCCAGGTCCGCGATGCGGTGGGCCAGACCGGACAGGCTCAGCTCACCCGCGTCGTGGATGACCACCGACAGCAGGCCACGCTCGGTGTCCACGGCGATGCCGAGGTTGATCGAGCCGTGGTAGGTGATCTCCTTCGTCTCCTCGTTGTAGGAGGCGTTGACGTTCGGGTGCTGCTTCAGCGCCTCGACCGTGGCCTTGGCGAAGAACGGCAGGAACGTCAGGTTCACACCTTCGCGCTCGCGGAAGGCCGCCTTCGCGCGCTGGCGCAGCTTGGCGATCTTCGTGACGTCGACCTCGTGCACCTGCGTGAGCTGCGCCGAGACCTGCAGCGACTCCTTGGTCTTCTCCGCCGTGATCTGGCGGATCCGGTTGGCCTTCTGCACGGTGCCGCGCAGCGCCGCCTTCTCCGCGTCCGACACCGGGCCCGGAGTGGACGCCGACGCGGGAGCCGACGCGGGGGCCGACTGCTGCTGTGCCGGTGCCTGCGCGGCGGGCGCCTGCTGCTTGGCGTCGACCGCGGCGAGCACGTCCTGCTTGCGGATGCGGCCGCCCACACCCGAGCCGGTCAGCGTCGAGAGGTCGATGCCGTGCTCGGCGGCCAGCTTGCGCACCAGCGGCGTGACGTACGGCGTGCTGTCGCCCGAACCGGACTGGGCCGGAGCCTGCTGGGCAGGAGCCTGCTGTGCCGGAGCCGACTGGGCAGGCGTCTGCTGCTGCGCCGGCTGCTGGGCGGGCGGCTGCTCGACCGGGGCCTGCTGAGCGGGCTGGGCGGGAGCAGCGGGGGCCGCCTGTGTGGGCGCGGGCTCAGGCTCGGGCTCAGGGGTCGGCTCCGGCGCCGGCTGCTGGGCGGGCGCGGACGGTGCCGCGTCGGCCGACCCGATCACCGCGAGCTGGCCACCGACCTCGACGGTCTCGTCCTCGCCAGCGGTGATCTCGAGCAGCGTGCCCGCGACTGGGGAGGGCACCTCGGTGTCGACCTTGTCGGTGCTGATCTCCAGCAGCGGCTCGTCGACCTCGACCGAGTCGCCGACCTGCTTGAGCCACCGGGTGACGGTGCCCTCCGTGACGCTCTCGCCCAGCTCGGGCAGGGTCACCGGGCTCCCGGAGGCGGAACCGCCGGACTGTGCGGACGGGGCCGGTTCGGCGGCGGGCGCCGGGGCGGACTCGGCCGGGGCCTGCTGCTCGGCGGGTGCCGACTCGGCGGGGGCGCTCTCGGTGCTCTCGGCAGGTGCGGCGGGTGCGGCCTCGCCGCCGCCCGAACCGTCGTCGATCAGCGCCAGCTCACCGCCGACCTCGACGGTGTCGTCCTCCTTGGCGATGATCTTCTGGACCGTGCCCGCCACGGGGGAGGGCACCTCGGTGTCGACCTTGTCGGTGCTGATCTCCAGCAGCGGCTCGTCGACCTCGATCGACTCGCCCTCCTGCTTGAGCCACCGGGTGACGGTGCCCTCCGTGACGCTTTCCCCGAGCTCCGGCAATGTGACGGAGTACGCCATCGCTTCCTGACTCCCTTGGTTCGTTGTCGATGTTGGTCTGGTGCGAGGCGTCAGCCGTGGACGTGCAACGGCTTGCCCGCGAGCGCGAGGTGTGCCTCGCCGAGCGCCTCGGATTGGGTCGGGTGGGCGTGGATCAGCGGTGCGACGTCCTCGGGGAAAGCCTCCCAGCTGTAGATCAGCTGTGCTTCGCCGATGAGTTCACCGACGCGGTCGCCCACGAGGTGCAGACCGACGACCGGTCCGTCCGGAGCCTTGACCAGCTTCACGGCTCCGGAGGTCTTGAGGATCTGGCTCTTGCCGTTGCCGCCGAGGTCGTAGGTGAAGGTCTGGACCTCCGCACCGTAGGTCTCCTTGGCCGCGGCCTCGGTGAGACCGACGGAGGCGACCTCGGGGTGCGAGTAGGTCACGCGCGGAATGCCCGCCTCGTCGATCGGCGAGGGGTTCAGACCGGCGATCTCCTCGGCGACGAACACACCTTGCTGGAAGCCGCGGTGGGCCAGCTGCAGACCGGGGACGATGTCGCCGACCGCGTACACGTTCGGCTGGTTCGTGCGCAGCCGCTCGTCGGTGACGACGAAGCCGCGGTCGAGCTGGATGCCCGCTTCCTCGTAGCCGTGGCCCGCGGTGTTGGGGCCGCGGCCGACGGCGACCAGGAGGACGTCGCCCTCGAGCGTCTCGCCCGATTCGAGCGTCACGGTGACACCCGAGTCGTCCTGCTTGGCCTCGGTGAACTTCACGCCCGTCTTGTAGCCGATCTTGCGGCGGCGGAACGCGCGCTCGATCTGCTTGGAGGCGAACTCGTCCTCGTTCGGAACGAGGCGGGGCAGTGCCTCGACGATCGTCACGTCCGTGCCGAACGAGGCCCACACGCTGGCGAACTCGACACCGATGACACCGCCGCCGAGGACGATGGCCTTCTTCGGCACGTAGTCGAGCTTGAGCGCGTCCTCGCTGGCGATGATGCGCCCGCCGAGCTCGAGGCCCGGCAGCGTCTTCGAGTACGAACCGGTGGCCAGGATGACGTTCTTGCCGGTGTAGCGGGTGCCGTCGACGTCGACCGACGTGCCGCCCACGTACGTTCCGGTGCCCTCGACGAAGTTCACCTTGTGGGCCTTCGCCAACCCCTGGAGGCCCTTGTACAGGCGGGTCACGATCCCGTCCTTGTACTTGTGGACCCCCGCCATGTCGACGCCCTCGAGCGTCGTCTTCACGCCGAACTGCTCGCCGTCGCGGGCCGAATCGGCGACCTCGGCGGCGTGCAGCAGCGCCTTGGTCGGAATGCACCCTCGATGCAAGCAGGTGCCGCCCAGCTTGTCCTTCTCGATCAGCGTGACGGACAGTCCCAGCTCGGCGGCTCGGAAGGCTGCCGCGTAACCGCCGGATCCGCCACCCAGGATCACCAGGTCGGCTTCAGCGTCGCTCACTTGTCCAACTCCCTCGCGAAGATCTCCTCGGGCACCCGGTCGACCCTGTGAACACTACGCGGCGCTGTGGTGCCCCGGATGTCCACGCGGCCTCCAAGAGGGTGTCTGTGGTGTACGCACGCGCACGCGCGCGCGGTTGTCATGCCTCATCTTGTCACTTCACGTCGATGGCATGCGAAGCGTGGTGGCAGAGGCCGTCCCGCCCACTCCGGAAATAAGGGACAATGATCGTCGGAGGCGACCGTGAGGGTCGTCCACGGCGAGTGGACGACGGTCCTTCCGGAGGCACGGTGAAGAGGTGATCGACGTGGGGCTGTTCGACCGGCTGCGAGGCAAGCGCGGCGGTGGGAAACAGCGGCCCGGCACGCTGCGCGGCGCCACCGACGCCGACACGAGCCACCTCGACACGTGGGCGGCCAGCCGCCGCGGGGTCGAGGCGTACGTGGAACCCAGGACGAACGTCACCGAGACGACGGTCGTGCTGGTCGCCCACGACGGTGAGTGGACGCGCAGGCGAATCGGCAGTCTGGGGCAGGCACAGGACTTCGGCCGCAAGCGGTCGATCCCGGTGTACGAGGTCAAGCGCACCGGATATCCGCAGCGCATGAGGGATTACACCCAACGTCAGCGCATTCTGGAGAAGCGCAGGCGCCAGGACGAACAGGCCTGAGCACCGGTCAGCGTTCGCCGGGCTCGCCGAGATCGGAGATGCGGGCCTCGCTGGCCTCCAGGAGCCGGAGGTGCTCCTCGAGCACCGCGCGGAAGCCGGTGTGGACGGTGCGGCCGAACAGCTCGTCGTCCTCGGTGACCTCGCCGGAGGGCCACAGCGTCAGCGACGGCGGATCGCTGATCGTGACCGTGCCCGGTTCGGCGCCCGGCGTGAGATCCGCCACGCCCAGCAGCCGCGGGAAGACCACGTCCGCCCGCAGGCCGTCGCAGGTCAGCAGGAACGCGCGGAACTCGTCGGACAGCGGAAGGCCGAGCGTCTGCTCGGCACGGTCGATGGCGGCAGGCGAAGCGGGCGGCGGCGTCGCGCCCGGCTCGCCGCGCAGGCGCATCACGGCGTCGACGAGATCGCGCCAGCTTCCCCGCGGCCGGTCCACGCGGTATCGCTGGTCGAGCGCCGCGACGAGGGCGGCGGTGTAGTTCCACGCCCAGTCGGGCTCGACCGCCAGTACGCCCGACACCAGCAGGGGAGCGACGTGCCGGCAGGCGGCCAGCGTCGCGGCGTCCGGCTTCGGGATCTCCCTGGCGATCTCCGCCCAGCGCTGCAGCGCCTCGGTGGCGGCCTCCGTGTCGCCGGTGGCCGCCGCGTGTTCGGCGTCCGCGGCCGCCGCACGTTGCCGCCGCCCGCGTGGCGGCAGGGGATCGCGCTCGGCCAGGACCTTCTCGTGGGCCTGCTGCTCGGCGTCGAGGTCGAGCGGGGTCAACTCCTCTGCCCAGTCCGGCTGCGGGTCGCGGGCGGCCAGCAGCATGGCCCAGGCGCGGGCCGTGACGGCGGTGGCGGCGAGCCGGTCGGCGGACCGTCCGGTCGCCGCCACCCAATGCCGCACGAGGCGGTCGGAGTCGTCGAGAGCGCCCGCGCACGCGAGCAGGAGCGCCTCGTGGGTGACGGTGGCGTCGACGGCCTCGTCGGTCCCGGTGAGCAGGGTGCGCACGGCACCTTCGGGATGCTCCCGGGTACCCGACGTCACCGACACCACCTCACGTGCGTTGCAGACTCACCGACGCTGCGGGGTCAGCCGTTGTCTGCGATGTCGGCGAGCACGGCGGCGATGGTCCGGACCGGAACGCCCGTGCCGCCCTTGCCGGTGTAGCCCCACGGCGAAGCGGTGTTGTACGAGGGGCCCGCGATGTCGATGTGCGCCCAGGCCACGTCCTCCGGGACGAACTCGCGCAGGAAGATGCCCGCCGCGAGCATGCCGCCCCAGCGCGATCCCGTCACGTTGGCCAGATCGGCCAGCTTGGAGTCCAGTTCGGACCGGAGCTCCTCCGGCAGCGGCATCGGCCAGGCGTTCTCGCCGGTGGCCTGGCCCAGCTCGGCGACGCGGTCGCGGAACTCGTCCGAACCCATGACGCCGGCCGTGCGGTTGCCGAGCGCGACGACCTGCGCACCGGTGAGGGTGGAGGTCTCGATCAGGTAGTCCGGGTCGTCCTCACCGGCACGCACGATCGCGTCGGCGAGCACGAGACGGCCTTCGGCGTCGGTGTTGAGCACCTCGACGGTCTTGCCGCCGTACATGGTGAGCACGTCGCCCGGCCGGTAGGCGCTGCCCGACGGCATGTTCTCCGCGAGCGGGATGTAGGCGGTGACCTCGAGCGGGTACTTCAGCTTCGCGGCCAGCAGCACCGACGACAGCACGGCGGCGGCACCGGACATGTCCGAGGTCATGCTGTCCATGCCCGCGGCTGGCTTGAGGGAGATGCCACCGGTGTCGAACGTGATGCCCTTGCCGACCAGCGCGACCTTCTTGCGCGCCTTCGGGCCCTTGTAGGAGATGCGGACCAGCCGCGGCTGCCGCGTGGAGCCCGTGCCCACGCCGAGGATGCCGCCGAAACCCTTGCGCTTGAGCTGCTTCTCGTCGAGCACCTCGACGGCCAGGTTCTCGGCGTCGGCGAGTGTGCGGGCGCGGTCGGCGAACGAGGCGGGGAACAGGTCGTTGGGCGGGGTGTTGATGAAGTCGCGGGTCGTGCACACCGCGTCGGCGATGGCCGTGGCGGCCTTCAGCGTCGCGCGGTGCTGCTTGGCCGATCCCTCCGCGGGAGTCGCGACGTCCACAGAGGACACCGGCTTGTCACCCTTGTCGGACTTGTACTCGGTGAACGTGTACGCACCCAGCGCGATGCCCTCGACCGCGGCCTGCAGGTCCACGGCGGACAGTGTCGTCAACGCCCGCTTGGTGCCCGCGAGCGCGCGGCCCGCGGCACCCGAGGCGCGGCGCACCTGTTCGGCGGTGACCTCCGGCTTGCCCAGTCCGACCGCGAGCACGACGTCGGAAGCCAGCCTGCCGAGCGAAGGGACCTTCACGACCTCCTCGGCCGCGCCCGTGGCCCCGAGCGTGGCGAGCACGTCGGCGAGCGTGCCGCCGAACGCGGCGTCGACCGCTTCGGCTCCGGGGGCGAGCTCGAGGCCGCCCGTGCCCTGCACGGTGCCGACCACGACGGTCTGTGCGCGGGTCTTCGCCAGCGACGCCTCGGTCACCTCGGTCAGGGCAAGCTTCGGTACGGCCACGTCGGACTCCTCATCTCGGTGTTCTTCCTCGTAGGCCATGCTATTGGCGTTTCGGGAATCCGGCGGAGGTAGGGGGAATCAGCGGTGCGGATCGCACTCGGCGTGCTCGGCGGACTCGCGGTCGCGGTGGCGGGCGCGGGCTGGTGGGCGCCGGTGGGGATCGTGCTGGCCGCGGTGTTCGTGATGGCCTGCTCCGCCGTGCCGACCGAGCCCTCCGAGTCCCCCGAGTTCTCGGAGCCCTCAGAGCCCTCAGAGCCCTCAGAGCCCTCAGAGCCCCGGATGCGGGTCCTCGACGGGGTGCAGCGTGCCGCGCGGCTGGGCGTGGTGGTCTTCGCCGCCTCGACCTTCGCCGAGTACGTGGTCCCCGACCACCGCCAGGCCGCGGCGGTGCTGCTGGTGGCCGCGGTGGCGCTCGCCGACGTCGCGGGGCTGCGGCTCGATGCGTACTGGAAACGGTGGATCGGTGCCGCACTGGCGGTGGCGGGCGTGGCCTTCGTGGCGGTGTGCCTAGGCATCACCCCGGCCACGGCCCCGGCGATGCAACCGGCACCCGCGGCCGCCGACCCCGGAGCCGCTTGGGGTGTACCGCTGGCCGCCGCGGTGTTCGTGCCCGTGTTCGCCGACACGGCGCGGCGCGTGGTGATCGCGGGCGGAGCGCTGGCCGTGGTCGTGTCGGCGGCCGCCCTGTACCAGCTCGGCCCGGTGCGGCTCGGCCTGTCGCCGACGGCGCTGCGCGACGTGTTCGCCGCCGCCGACGCGCAGGCGCTGACGCCGGTGCTGGGCATCGTGGTCGCGCTGGCGTGCGTGCCGGCTGCGCTGCTGGCGTTCACCGCCGCACGCCGCGGCGCGCACCCCTCGCCCGTGATGCGCACGGTCATCCCTGCCGCCGTCGCCGCGGTGCCCGCCGCCGTGCTCAGCCCCGTCGGAGCGGTGACCGTGGCCGCGGCGCTGGCGGTCGCCGACCTGACCGCACGGACCGTGGTGACCGGGTCCACCGCGCCGCATCGCATCGGCCGGATCGCCGTCGTGACGGCCGCCGGGGTGTTGCTGGCCGGGGTGTTACTGGCCGGGGTGGTGACGGGACTGTGACCAGCGCGTGGGCCGCGGGCGACGACGTGCTGCTGACGTTCGTGCGCCCGGACGGAAGCGTCGGGCAGCGACATCCGCTGCGGGTGATCGACGACGACGGGTCGCGGCTGCTCGGTTGGCTGCCGATCGACACCCCGATCGTGGGCAGCAGACTCGCCGACGGCCGTTCGATGCGGGACGCGCCGCTGGCCGAGCGGTTCACGGTGCCGCGGGTCGCGGTCCACGACGTGTGGCGGGGCACCTCGACGCTGCGGCTCGTCGACAACGAGCGGTGGTCGTCGGTGTGGTGGTTCTTCGACCGGGACGGCACGTTCACCGGCTGGTACGTCAACCTCGAGATCCCGTGCGGCCGGGACGACCACGGACCCGTGCGGATCGACGGGGTGCTCGACGTGGTGGTCGCGCCAGACGGCTCCTGGGGCTGGAAGGACCTCGACGAGGCCGACGCCGCGGTCGAGGCGGGCAGGCTCACCGCCGAACAACGCGACCGGTTACGGGACGAAGGGGAGCGCTGCGGCGCGCTCGCCGCACGCGGCCGGTTCCCCTTCGACGGCACGTGGACCGACTTCCGGCCCGGTCCCGGCTGGCCCCCGCCGCGGATGCCGGCCGAGGTGTTGCGCGCGGTCGGTACGTGACAGTCGCGTCCGAGTCGCAGGCGCGCCCGGGCGCACACGTGCCCGCTGTGACGTGCCTGCTGTGAGGAAGAGCTGCTGTGAGGAAGAGCTTGTGAGGAAGAGCTGCTGTGAGGAATCTCAGCTCATGAGCGCGGCGAGCCCGAGCAGCACGGCCGAGGCCACCGCGGCGCCGACGAGCGACTGCGTCGGGAACCCCTCACGCGGGAACACCTTGCCGCCGTGCACGCCCGCCAGCCAGACGATGCCGAAGATGGCGCCGAAAATGCCGATGAACGCGCCGAATCCGCCGATCATCAGGTAACCGATCAGCACGACCATCCCGCCCGCGAACGTCAGCAGCGCAGCGCCGGCCAACGTCTTCAGGTCCGTCTGCAGGCCTCCCGCGGGAACGGGCTGCGTGGAGCCCTCCCGGCTCGGCGGCGGGAACGGGTTGCCCTGGTGCTGCGGGTGCATGCTCACACCGTGATGGTAGCGACCGGGTATGGCGCTGTGGGCCACTCGGGGAGATATGCTCAGCGCATGACGACGACAACCCTCTTCACCCGTATCCCCAGCACGCAGCCCGCTTCCGCGGAGCGCGTAGCGGAGGTACTGGCGAAGCCTGGGTTCGGCGTCCATTTCACCGACCACATGGTGACCGTGAAGTGGAACGCCGAGCAGGGTTGGCACGACGCCGAGGTGCGCGCCTACGAGCCGCTGACGTTCGACCCCGCCTCGCAGATCCTGCACTACGGCCAGTCGATCTTCGAGGGACTCAAGGCCTACCGGCAGCCGGACGGCACGATCGGCGCTTTCCGGCCGGAGGCGAACGCGCAGCGGTTCCGCGACTCGGCGCGGCGGCTCGCGATGCCCGAGCTGCCGGACGAGCTGTTCCTCGGGTCGATCGCCGAACTCGTCGACATCGACGAGCGGTGGGTTCCGACCCGTCAGGGCGACGCGTTGTACCTGCGTCCGTTCATGATCGCCACGGGCGAGGGGCTCGGCGTGAACAGCCCGTCCTCGGAGTACCTGTACCTGCTGATCGCCTCGCCTGCCGGGTCGTACTTCTCCGGCGGCGTGAAGCCGGTGACGGTGTGGCTGTCGACCGAGTACGTGCGGGCCGCACCCGGCGGGACCGGAGAGGCCAAGTGCGGCGGCAACTACGCGGCGGCGTTCGTGGCGCAGGCGCAGGCCGTGGAGAAGGGCTGCGACCAGGTGGTGTGGCTCGACGCCGCGGAGCGCCGCTGGGTCGAGGAGATGGGCGGGATGAACCTGTTCTTCGTCTTCGGCTCCGGGGCGGACGCGACGGTCGTGACCCCGGAACTGAGCGGTTCGCTGCTGCCCGGCGTCACCCGCAAGTCGCTGCTGCAGCTGGCCCGCGACCACGGGTACAAGGTCGAGGAGCGGCGCATCTCCACCGAGGAGTGGGAGAGCGCGGCGACGTCCGGTGAACTCACCGAGGTGTTCGCGTGCGGTACGGCGGCGGTGATCACGCCGGTCGGCCACGTGAAGCACAACGACGGCGAGTTCGCGATCGGCGGCGGCGAGCCGGGTCCGATCACGATGGAGCTCCGCGAGCACCTGGTCGGCATCCAGGAGGGCACGCGCGGCGACGACCACGGCTGGCTCCACACCTTCGGCTGACCGAACGAACTCACGCCCCGTAACCACCTTTGTGCTCCCGAGGGCCCCATAGTCGCGTTCAACGCAACCATGGGGCCCTCGGGAGCTTTGTGCGTCGGGGCCCTGTGGGCCGGTCAGGTGATGTCGGCGTCCGCGGGCAGCGCGGGTCGGGCTGCCACCTCGGTCAGCAGCCGTACCGAGGCGGCCACCATCGGCAGCACCGTGGCGGCGCCGGCGCCCGTGCCGAGCCGGATGTCGAGGTCGACCACCGGGTCCAGGTCGAGGTGATCCAGCGCCAGCACCTGTGCGGGTTCGGCCGAGCGGTGGGCAGCCAGCCACCACGAGCGCGCGCCGGGGGCGAGTTCCTCGGCCAGCAGTGCCGCGGCGGCCGCGGCGAGCCCGTCGAGCACGACCGGGGTCCGCCGCACCGCCGCCTGTGCCAGGAATCCGGTCATCGCGGCGAGATCGGATCCGCCCGCGGTGCGCAGCAGGGCCAGTGGCTCTCCGGTGACGGGGCGACAGCGCCGGAGCGCGTCGCGTACGACGGTCGCCTTGCGCATCCAGGCGTTGTCGTCGATGCCCGAGCCGCGGCCGATCGCCGCGACGGGTTCGGTGTCGGTCAGCGACGCCACGAGCGTCGAGGCAGGGGTGGTGACGCCGGCCCCGATGTCGGCGGGCACGAGCAGGTCGGCGCCCTCGTCGATCTCGGCGTCGGCGGCGCGTACGCCTGCGAGGACGGCGGCTTCGGTCTCGTCGCCGGTGAGCGCGTCCTCGGTGTCGATCGATCCTGATCCGCGCCGCACGTGGTCGGGCCCGGGTGTGTCGGTGTCGGTCCCGACGTCGACGACGCGGATGCCCGCGCTGGCCGTGTCGGCCAGGACGTTGAGGGCCGTGCCGCCCGTCTCGAGTGCGGCGAGCAGCTCGCGGGTGGTGCCCGGGCCGCCGCGCGAGACCCCGTGGGCGGTCACGCCGTGGTCGGCGGCGAAGACGACGACGCGCATCCGTCGCAGCGGCTTCGGCGGCGTGCGCCCCTGGCAGGCCGCCACCCACGCCCCGATGCGCTCGAGTCTGCCCAGCGACCGTTCGGGCGTCAGGAGTGAGGCGTGCCGCTGGAGCGCGCCGGCACGTGCGTGTTCGTCGGGCAGGGAAACGGGACCGAACTCGATGCTCACGCGCTCAAGCTACCGGGCGGTGCGTGTGGTCGGCGTCCAGGTAGGACACCGCGCCGGAATCGTATGCTCGTGCCCGTGATGCGAGGGAACGCGGCGGGTGTGGTCCTGGCCAGTGGGTCGGGGTCACGGGTCGGTGCCGCCGTCAACAAGGTGTACCTGCCGATGGCCGGACGTCACGTCCTGACGTGGTCGTTGGACGCGTTCGCGAGTGTGCCCGACATCGGTGTGCTCGTGCTCGTGACGCGACCTGGGGACCGCGACCTGGTCGACGCGGTGCGAGCGGAGACCACGGCCACTGACCTCGAGATCGTGCACGGCGGGCAGACGCGTCAGGACTCCGAACTCGCGGCTTTGCGGAGTCTGGCGGGAAGAATCTCGGACGGCACTGTGGACACCGTCCTCATCCATGACGGAGCGCGGCCGCTCGTTCGGCCGGAGTTGATCGCCGGCGTACTCGACCACGCGCGCGCCCACGGCGGTGCGATTCCGGCGCTGGAGGCCGACGACGTCGTCGCTGTCACGCCCGAGGGGGCGGTGGCGAGCGAACCCGGTCCCGGCCGCAACGTACGGGTCCAGACCCCGCAGGGATTCCGCGCTCGGCCGTTGCTGGAGGCCTACGAGAACGCCGCCCGCGAGGGTTTCGTCGGCACCGACACCGCGTCCTGCATGGAGCGGTTCTCCGCGGTGCCGGTCGGTTGTGTCGCGGGGGAGGCCGAGAACATCAAGGTGACGTACCCGCACGATCTCGCGATCGCCGAACACGTGCTGGCCACGCGCTGACGCTGCGCGGTGCGCCGGCCCGGCCCGCCGATGCCCGTCGTCGCCGTTCGGACGGCGACGACGGGCGACAGGCGGGCGGGCACTGAAGGTGCCCCGGGCGCCGAAAGGCACCGACCGGCACCGAAAGGCACCGACAGGCACCGACAGGCACTGACCGGGATGGTCAGAGCGATTCGGGGCTCTTGGTGTGCCTCGGGTCGGTTTCGACGACGTCGCCGAGGGTGTCGTCGATGGCGGCCATCAGGTCCGCGTCGAGCTTCACACCCGCGGCCTTGACGTTCTCGTGCACCTGCTCGGGCCGCGAGGCACCGATGATCGCCGAGGCCACGTTGCGGTTCTGCAGCACCCACGCCACCGCGAGCTGCGCGAGCGACAACCCGGCCTGCTCGGCCAGCGGCGTCAGCTTCTCGACACGCTCGAGCACCTCGTCCCGCATGAAGCGCCGCACCGCGCCTGCGCCACCCTTCTCGTCGGTGGCGCGGGACCCGGCCGGCGCGGGCTGACCCGGCTTGTACTTGCCGGTGAGCACGCCCTGAGCGATCGGCGACCAGACGATCTGGCTCATGCCCTCGCGCTCGGAGGCGGGCACGACCTGGTCCTCGATCACCCGCCACAGCATGTTGTACTGCGGCTGGTTCGACACGAACGGGATCTTCAGCTCGCGGGCCAGTTCGGCGCCGCGCGTGATCTGCTCCGCGGTCCACTCCGAGACGCCGACGTACAGCACCTTGCCCTGCCGCACCAGGTCCGCGAACGCCAGCATCGTCTCCTCGAGCGGAGTCGTGTGGTCGAAGCGGTGCGCCTGGTACAGGTCCACGTAATCGGTGCCGAGCCGCCGGAGCGAGGCGTGGGCCGACTCCATGATGTGTTTGCGGCCGAGGCCCTTGTCGTTCGGGCCCTTCGGGCCGGTCGGCCAGAAGACCTTGGTGAAGATCTCCAGGCTCTCGCGGCGCTGGTCCCTCAGGCCGCGGCCGAGCACCGACTCCGCTGCGGTGTTCGCGTAGACGTCAGCGGTGTCGAAGGTGGTGATGCCGGCGTCCAGCGCCGCCTTGATGCAGGCGTGCGCCTGGTCCTCCTCCACCTGCGAACCGTGCGTGAGCCAGTTGCCGTACGAGATCTCACTGACCGAGAGGCCGCTGCGGCCGAGCCGTCGAAATTCCATGTCGCCACCCTACTCCCGGTGCTTTGCATAGCTAACGAACCGGAAGGGGTGGCATCGATCTCGCTTACGGAATCGGGTCGCCCGGCTTGACGCGCGGCTTCGGGACGCGCAGGCGACGCAGCTGGCTGGCACGGACGAACGCGTACCAGCCCAGCGACGCGCCACGGATGTGCTCGTTGGGGAAGCGCTCCCGCGCCGCCTTCGCGACCCGCCTGCCGTTGATGAAGCCCTCCACCAGCATGCCGAGCAGGAAGATCGTCGTGACGAGCGTGGCGTACTGCTGGATCGCCACCACCGGCACCAACAGTGAGACGAACACCAGCACGGCCAGCGGCATGAACAGGCCGAGCACGTTGCGGCGCGAGTCGATCAGGTCCCGCACGTACGCCTTCACCGGACCACGGTCGCGGGGGAGCAGGTAACGCTCCTCGCCTGCCAGCATGCGCTCGCGGCGCTCCCTGGCCGCGGCGCGGCGCGCTTCCTTGTCCTCCTTGGTGACCGGGTTCTGCTTCTTCAGCTCCCGGTTACGGCGGATGGCCTCCCGGGTGGTCGTGGGAGGCGGGGCCACCGGACCGCGGCGCTTGCCCTCGGCCTCGGCACGTTTGGGCGTCGGCCTGCCCTTCGCCGGGGTGTAGCCCTTGGGCGTGTGAGATCCGTCGGACTCGTCGACGCCGACGGCGGTCTCGTCGGCGGGGTCCGATTCGGTCTTGTCGGCGTTGTTGCGGCGCAGGAACCTCACACCGCCAGGGTATTGCAGTGCTCACTGCCGATGTTCAGCCGGTCGAAACATGTGACACCATGACGGGAGCAGAACAGGGAACAAGACGGACGTCCTCCGTGTTGGCTCCGGTAGAGACCCCGAGCCCTGCATAGATTTGAGGAGTGCCATGACGACCGCTGAGCAGACCGGCAACACCGCAGCCGAGGAGGCCACGCACGGCGTCATCCTGACCGAGTCGGCCGCGTCGAAGGCGAAGGCGCTGCTCGACCAGGAGGGTCGCGACGACATGCACCTGCGCATCGCGGTGCAGCCGGGCGGCTGTGCTGGCCTGCGCTACCAGCTGTTCTTCGACGAGCGTGAGCTCGACGGCGACCTGTTCCGTGAGTTCAACGGCCTGCGGGTCGCCGTGGACCGGATGAGCGCGCCGTACGTCGAGGGTGCCCAGATCGACTTCGTCGACACGATCGAGAAGCAGGGCTTCACGATCGACAACCCGAACGCGGGTGGCTCCTGCGCCTGCGGCGACTCGTTCCACTGAGTCTGCGCTCCGCGCAGTCCACGGACGCGAGAGTTCGAATACGCCACGAGCGCCGGCCCTACGGGGTCGGCGCTCGTGGCGTATTCGAATCGATGGTCGTCCCCTCCGGCGCGGGACCGCTTCCGCGCCGTGGCCCATCGGGGGTGTCGTGGCCTGCGGGGAGTGAGGGGCCGCGATCGCCGTTGATCGCGGCCGTCTCAGAGCTTGCCTTCCGTCACACGTACGCGTCCAGCTCTGCAACCTGAGCGTGACATGCTTCGTCGACCGTCCACGGCTGTGCGGCGGGCGCGGCACGCGGCGTGGGGACCTGGGACGTGTCTTCGGGGCGGGGGATCTGGCGGCAGTCGGAGACGAGTTCGTCGATCGACTCGGGCTCCGACCTGCGTTGGATGCTGTTCACCGCGCCGAAGGTAGGGATCGAACGGCGGCGCCGACAGCCCTACCGCCGGGTAGTCGTGTCTTACCGCTCGGTAGTCGCTCGGCGGGGTTACGAGCAGGGCCGGCGCGTGCCGGAACCACGCATCAGAACCACGCACCAGAACCACGCATCAGAACAAGGACGCCTTGCTTTGGGCGAAGAAGGCGTTGTCCACCGCGATGATCCCGGCCAGTACGAGCGTGCCCAGCGGTTCGGGCGTCTGGTACGGCCTGGTGAGGATGTAGGCGTCCTCGCGGCTGAACGCGGGCGGTTTGCGCTGGCAGTCGACGACCTTCTGCCCGCTCGCGTCCGTCAGGTTGAGCACGTTGTTGCGCATCCCGCCGAGCTTGAGCTGTCCGATGCGGGCGTGACCGGAGTACAGACCCAGCGTGATGCGGCCGACGAGTTTCTCCGACTCGACGTGTCCGATCGGCGTGCCGTTGGGCAGCGTGACGTCGAACCGCGGTTTTGCCGCCGACCGGAACCGCAGCGCACGCGCCACGTGGAAATACGGCGTGCCCGCTGCGTCGAGCAGCTCGAAATGCTGGGACAGTCCCAGCCCGCCGCCGTCGTCGCTGAACGTGCGGTCCTGCTTCGCCTCGTCCGGCTGCACCTGGGCGATCACGCCGATGGCGGAGCCGTTCTGATCGGTGATCGCGTAGCTCGCCCTCGCCAGCATCCCGACGAACAGACGTTTGTCCTGGACGATGGTGATGGCCGGTGCGCCGTAGATCGGCCCCGCCCCGAGCTGGGCCATCGCCTGCCCAGCAGGAGCCTGCTGGGTAGGCGTCTGCGCAACGAGACCGCTCTGCCCCGGTTGCGGGCCGAACTGGGACGCGGCGTGCGCAGGCGGCTGAGGCGGCTGCTGAGACTGCTGGGGCGGCTGCTGAGGTGGTGACTGCTGCGGGGCCGGGTGGAGTGCTGGCTGAGGCGTGGCCGGTGGCTGCTGCGCCGCGACGGGCGGAGCCCCAGCCTGCCCCGCACCGCCGTACTGCCCCGCACCGCCGTACTGCGCCGCGCCGCCGGGCTGGGACGTATCGCCGGGCTGGCGAAGACCGCCGTACTGGGAAACACCGCCGTACTGGGGCGGGTACTGCTGCCCGCCGTGGGGCGCCCCGTACTGCGCAGCTCCCTGCTGGGGTCCTGATGGGGGCTGCTGCGGTGGTACCGGCTGGGTGTGTGAGGTCCACCGATACCCGTCCCACCAGCGGACGAGATGCGGATTGGCCTGGTCCGGATACCAGCCCGGTGCCGGCTGCGACATGGCCCGCAGTGTAGGCGCCCGATCGCCGCACCGCCCGCGTTACGGGCGGGTGCGCCGGCACCGGGAACGGCGTCAGGGATGGACCTCAGAGAGGAACGTCAGAGGTACACGGGGTACTGCGGCTCGGGAACCTCGGGCTTGATGCGGTTCTCGATGAAGATGCCGTGCCAGATCATGAACACCAGCAGGGCCCACAGCCTGCGGCTGTGGTCGAGCGTGCCCGCCCGGTGCTCGTCGAGCAGGGCGCGCACCGCCGCCTTGTCGAGCAGGTGGCCGGTCTGCGAGTCGGCGATGATGCCGCGGGCCCACTCGTACATCTCGTCGCGCAGCCACAACCTGATCGGCACCGGGAAGCCGAGCTTGCGCCGGTTCAGCACGTGCTGCGGGACGATGCCGTCGAGCGCCCTGCGCAGGGCGAACTTGGTCGTCTCCTTGGTGATCTTCTGGTCGAGCGGGATGCCGGAGGCGACGCGGAACACCTCGGAGTCGAGGAACGGAACGCGCAGCTCCAGCGAGTTGGCCATCGTGACCTTGTCGGCCTTGACCAGGATGTCGCCGCGCAGCCACGTGAACAGGTCGACGTGCTGCATCCGCGAGACCGGGTCCCAGCCGCGGGACAGCTCGTACCAGGGGCGCGTGACGTCCTGGTGGCCCACGCCCTCGGTGAACACCGACAGCACCTCGCGCAGCTGGTCGTCGCGGAAGAGGCGCGCGTTGCCGTAGTAGCGCTCCTCGAGGGGCAGCGAGCCACGGCGCAGCAGGTCCTTGCCCCGTTTGCCCTCGGGGATGAGGTTCGACACGCTGCCCGCCAGCTTGCGCAGCGCGCCGGGCATCTTCTCGAACGGAGCCAGCGACAGCGGCTCGCGGTAGATGGTGTAGCCGCCGAACAGTTCGTCCGAGCCCTCACCGGACAGCACGACCTTCACGTGCTTGCGCGCCTCGCGGGCGATGAACCACAGCGGTACGAGTGCGGGGTCGGCCACCGGGTCATCGAGGTACCAGACGATCAGCGGGAGCGTCTCCATCATCTCCTCGGCGGAGACGGTGCGGACGACGTGTTTCACCCCGATCGCGGCGGCCGACTCGGCCGCGACGTCCACCTCCGAGTAGCCCTCGCGCTCGAAACCGGTGGTGAACGTGATCAGGTTCGGGTTGTGTTCCTTGGCCAGCGCGGCGATCGCGGTCGAGTCGATGCCACCGGACAGGAACGCCCCGACGGTGACGTCGGCACGCATGTGCTTGGCCACCGAGTCGCGCATGACCTCGGCCACCTCCTCGTGCAGCGACGCCGTCTGCGCGGGGCCCGAGACCTCCTTGGTGCGGAACTCGGGGGAGAAGTAGCGGTCGGTCCGCAGCTCGCCGCCCGGCGACACCGTGAACGAGGTGCCCGACTCGATGCGGCGCACGTTGCGGTGCAGCGACTCCGGCTCGGGCACGTACTGGAGCACCAGGTAGTGCTGCAGCGCGGTGCGGTCCAGCTCGTTGGAGAGGCCGAGCGTGTCGGTCAGCTCGAGCAGGCTCTTCTTCTCGCTGGCGAACGCGACACCGTTCGGCCCGGAGGAGACGAACAGCGGCTTGATGCCGAACGGGTCGCGCGCACCGAAGACGACCTTGCTCTCCGAGTCCCAGATGAGGAACGCGAACATGCCGCGCAGCCGGCCCACCGCGGCGGGACCGAGGTGGTGGTAGGCCGCCACGATGGCCTCGGTGTCGCCCTCTGTGGTGAAGGTCGCACCGTGCTCGCGGGCGAGCTCCTCACGCAGCTCGACGTAGTTGTAGATCTCGCCGTTGAAGTTGATGGTGTACCGCGTCGGGTTCTCCGGCGGCCCCCAGGTCAGCGGCTGATGCGAGTTGTCGACGTCGATGATGGCGAGCCGGTTGAACCCGAAGACGATCTCGCCGTCGGCCCAGGTGTCGGTCTCGTCGGGGCCCCGATGACGTTGACAGCGCAATGCCTGACCCACGGCGGGCCGTGCCTTCGCCGCCTCGTCTTCACTGGGACACACCAGTCCAAGCAGGCCGCACACGCGTCTTCACACACCCTTTTCGCTCATCGTGCTCGCTGATCAGACCCCACCTGCCGCCCGCGACCCGGCCCTGCGCGGGACCGGTGCGAACCGGCGGCGGAGGCGACGCAGCGCTGGAGTCGCCAGTATGCCCGGCATGTGTGCGGGGTTACGGCGGCGGGGGCAGGGATACCCCTTGGGCGCCGATCCGGTTCAGCTCGGCTAAAGTCCCCCTACGTCACGTAGTGATCGGGCGAGGAGGCATCGCGCAGTGGGCGTTCCAGAACGCACCCGGAACTCAGGCCGGGGCAAGGTCGCCAAGGTGGCCGTGCTCGCCGGGCTCGTCGCCGTGCTGGCGAGCGGGTGTTCCGGCGAGGAGGTCCTGCGGTTCGGGTGGCCGGAGGGCGTGACCCCCGAAGCCGACAGCATGCGGACCTTCTGGACCTGGTCGGTCGTCGCAGCTCTTGTCGTCGGCGTCATCGTGTGGGGCCTGATGTTCTGGACGATGGCCTTCCACCGGAAGAAGCCGTCCGCCTCCGGTGAGGACGCGCTGCCGCGGCAGTTCCAGTACAACGTGCCGCTCGAGCTCTTCTGCGTCGTCGTGCCCGTGATCATGGTCTGCGTGCTGTTCTTCTTCACGGCCACCACCGAGAGCAAGGTGCTGGCCAACGAGGAGGAGCCCGACGTGACCGTCGACGTCATCGGGTTCCAGTGGAACTGGGAGTTCGCCTACCCCGAGGAGGCGAAGACCGACGACGGCCAGACCGTCTCGACGGTCGGCAGCTCCTCGGAGATCCCGCTGCTGGTCCTGCCGACGGACCGGAAGATCCAGTACAACCTGCGGTCGACCGACGTCATCCACTCGTTCTGGGTGCCCGAGTTCAACTTCAAGCGGGACGTCATGCCGTTCCCGGAGAAGAACAACCAGGACAACGTCTTCCAGAACACCATCGACAGGGAGGGCGCGTTCGTCGGCCGCTGCGCCGAGCTCTGCGGCACCTACCACGCGATGATGAACTTCGAGGTGCGCGCGCTGTCGCCGGAGCTCTACGACCGGTACATCGAGCTGCGCACCGAGACCAACCAGCAGACGGGTCGCCCGAACACGGCAGCCGAGGCGCTGCAGAAGCTGCAGGACGAGGGCTGCGACGAGGAGCTGTGCAGCCCGACCGCCACGACGACCCAGCCGTTCTCGACGGACCGCACCCTGCGGACCGCGACGGGCTGACCGGCCTCGCCGGCGCGGCCCCGCGGAACCACCTGAAGCAACCGGATCCACTCAGTACTCTGATCACGAACGCTGAGCTACCAGTAAGGACACAGGGCACATGAAGAACGAAGCCAGGCTGTTCGACATCGTCATGGTCTTCGCGTTCTTCGTGGCGGTCGTCTACGGCGTGATGACGGGCGTCATGACCGACGACGGGGTCGAGCCGATCGGCACCGTCGCACTGATCCTGACCGGCGGGTTGACGCTGCTGGTCGGCAGCTACATCCGCTTCGTCGGCCGCCGCATCCCAGCCCGCCCCGAGGACAACGAGGAGGCCGAGGTCAGCGACGGTGCCGGTGAGCTGGGCTTCTTCAGCGCCGGCAGCTACTGGCCGTTCGGGCTCGCCGCCTGCGCGGCCCTCGGCGGTGTGGCGCTGGCGTTTTTCCAGATCTGGCTGCTGATCTTCGCGATCATCGGCCTGCTCATCACGATCGGCGGCCTGGTGTTCGAGTACCACACCGGACCCAGCCACCACTGATCTCACCGCTCATACGGCAAGCCCCGCTCCGGACGGATACGGAGCGGGGCTTGCTCTATGTGGCGTGTTTGTGCGCGGTGGTCTGTGCGGAGCGCCGGGCGCCGGCGGAAGCGGTGTTCAGTCGTTCGCGGTCGTCGCCGAGAAGGAGATCCACTTCTGCAGCAGCTCGGCGGCCGAGCCGGAGTCGATGACCTCGGCAGCCCGGGCCAGCTGCCCGCGCAGCTCCTCGGTCAGGTCCGCGTCCGCGGAGAATCGGGGGAAGCCCTCGTAGGCCGCCAGTGCGCCGGCCGCGTTCAGCAGGACGGCGTCGCGCACGGGGCCCGGTTTGCCGCTGACGAGCTCGTGGACGACCTTGGCGTTCACCTCCGGGCTTCCGCCCTTCAGATCGGCCTCCGTGCTCAGAGGAAGGCCCAGAGCCCGCGGATCGATCGTGGTCTCGTGGATCCGCCCACCGGAGATGACCCATGCCGTCGTGGTGGTCGTGTTGGTGATCTCGTCGAGACCGTCGTCACCCCGCACGAGCAGCACGTCGTGGCCACGCTGGGCGTACACCTCGGCGAGCACCCGGGTCTTGTCCTTGTAGGCGCAGCCGATGAGGCTCGCCGACGGCTGGGCGGGGTTGCTGAGCGGACCCAGCATGTTGAACGTCGTGGGCACGCCGAGTTCCCTGCGCGTGGCGCCCGCGTACTTCAGCGCGGGATGGAACGCGGGGGCGAAACAGAACCCGATACCGACCTGTTCGACACACCGCAGGACGTTCTCCGGCGACATGGTGATTGCCACACCCATGGTTTCGAGCACATCCGCGGCACCGGACTTCGACGAGGCCGCGCGGCTGCCGTGCTTGACGACCGGCGCTCCCGCCGCTGCCACGACCAGGGACGACATCGTCGAGATGTTCACCGAGCCCGCGCGGTCGCCCCCGGTGCCGACGATGTCGACGGCCCGGTAGTCGATGTCGAGCGTGCGCGCGTGGGCGAGCATGGCCGAGGCCATGCCCGCGATCTCGGCGGGCGTCTCACCCTTGGCCCTCAGCCCGACGGCGAATCCGCCGATCTGGGACGGGGTCGCCGCGTCGGACATGATCTGGTCCATCGCCCATGCGGTCTCGGTCTCGGAGAGATCGGCGCGGTCGATGAGCCTGCCCAGGACGGAGGGCCAGGTGAGTTCGTCGGTCATGTGCGGTGATCAACCCTGTACTGGTGTGAGGTGCTGCGTGCGCAACACCTCGGCGATGGTTTCGGCTGCGGTGAGCGGGTCGAGCGGATGCACGAGGACGGCGTCCGCCTGTGACCAGGTGGCGAGCCATCGGTCGTCGGCACGCCGGACGGCGACGGCGATCGGCGGGCAGGGCTCGATCTCGTTCTTGAGCTGCCTGCACAGTCCGATACCGCCGGTGGGCTGGGCCTCCCCGTCGAGGATCGCGAGGTCGACGTTCCCCTCGTCCATCTCCGCGAGCACGTCGCCGACCCCGGAGACCTCGACGTAGGTCACGGTTCCCAGATCGGCAGCGGGCCTGCGGCCGATCGCGGTCATGATCGCGTCCCGGACCTCGGGGCGGTGGCTGAACACGAGGATCCGCCTCGCCTGGTCGGTCATGTTGCCGTCCTCCATGTCACCGGTTCGCGCGCAGCCTCGTCGCTGCCGCGCGTCGATGTTATGTCATGGCCCACGGCCGCGTCTCCTGCTCGCGGACGAGGATGATCACCGGTGGCCGACAACGCCCCGACCTGGAGCGACCCCGGCGATCATGAGGTTTCCACGACTCTCCGTAGGACCCGGCCTGCACAGCCCGGAGGGGAGCAGACATAATGCGACTCGTGACAACGGCAGCTCCCAACATCAGCCAGCGAGTGCACTCGCTCAACCGGCCGAACATGGTCAGCGTCGGGACCATCGTCTGGCTGTCCAGCGAGCTCATGTTCTTCGCCGGGCTGTTCGCGATGTTCTTCACGGTCAAGGCGCAGAACGACACCGGCCACTGGCCGCCGGTGAACGAGGCCACCGGCGAGCTGATCCACTTGGACATCGCCTACGCGCTGCCGTTCACCGTCATCCTGGTGGCGTCGTCGTTCACCTGTCAGTTCGGCGTGTTCGCCGCCGAACGCGGTGACGTCTTCGGCTTGCGCCGCTGGTACCTGATCACGCTGCTCATGGGCACGGTCTTCGTGCTCGGGCAGGCCGGCGAGTACATCACGTTGATCAGCGAGGGTGTGACGATCCCCTCCGGTGCGTACGGCACCGTCTTCTTCCTGACGACCGGCTTCCACGGACTGCACGTCATCGGTGGCCTGATCGCGTTCGTCTACCTGCTCATCCGGACGAAGCTGAGCAAGTTCACACCGGCGCAGGCCACCTCGGCCATCGTCGTGTCGTACTACTGGCACTTCGTCGACATCGTGTGGATCGGCCTGTTCGCGGTGATCTACATCGTCCCCTGACGCATTGACCACTGTGATCCGTTCTTCCAAGTACGGCCGAACTGACAGCAAGGGTTGCCGCAGAAGATGACCTCCACGAAGAAGCCCGCCACGACGGGCGACCGGCGAGCGGGGCGCCGCTCGAAGTTCCGTAGGCGTGTCGCCGGATTCGCCGCGCTCGCGATGGCGTTGATCGGCGCAGGCGGGCTGTACGCCGTGTTCGCTCCCGAGCCCCAGACGGCCCAGGCGCAGGCCGATCCCGCCCAGATGCGCAAGGGCGAGCAGATCTACAACAACACCTGCATCTCGTGCCACGGCTCGAACCTCGAGGGCGTCGAGGACAAGGGCCCGAGCCTCGTGGGTGTCGGCGAGTCGGCGGTGTACTTCCAGGTCTCCAGCGGCCGGATGCCGATGGTGCGCCAGGAGGCACAGGCCGCGCGCAAGCCGCCGAAGTACACGCCCGAGGAGATCGACGCGCTCGGCGCCTACATCCAGGCGCACGGTGGCGGCCCGCAGAAACCGAACGAGACGGGCGAGGCGCTCCAGGGGGACAACCCGGCTCGTGGTGGCGAGCTGTTCCGCCTCAACTGCGCGTCCTGTCACAACTTCACCGGCCAGGGCGGTGCGCTCTCGTCGGGCAAGTACGCGCCCGAACTCGCCCCGGCGAGCGAGGACGAGATTTACACCGCGATGCAGTCCGGCCCGCAGAACATGCCGAAGTTCTCGGACCGGCAGCTGACTCCTGAGGAGAAGCAGGACATCGTCGCCTACGTGAAGTCGGTCAGCGACGGCAACAACCAGCCGGGTGGTAACTCGCTGGGTGGCCTCGGACCGGCCTCCGAAGGCGTCATCGCGTGGGTCGTGGGGATCGGCGCTCTGATCGGCGCCACCCTGTGGATTGGATCGAGGGCATAGGCATGAGTGGCAACGAGCCAGGACCCCGTCCTTCGGACGAGGAGCTCGCGGAGATGAACCGCGACGACCTCGTCAAGCTGGGTGGCCAGCTGGACGGTGTCGAGATCGTCGATTATCCGGACCCGTGGCCGGTCAAGGGGACCAAGGCGGAGAAGCGGGCCGAGCGGGCCGTGGCGCTGTGGTTCCTGGTCGCGGCGCTGGCCGGGCTGGCCTTCGTCGTGGCGCTCATCTGGTGGCCGTGGCAGTACGAGCCGCGGGGCAACGAGACCGCCCACTTCTGGTACAGCCTCTACACCCCGGTGCTGGGCATCACGCTCGGTATCTCGGTGCTGAGCATCGCCTTCGGCGTGCTGCTGTACGCCAAGAAGTTCATCCCGAACGAGACGGCGATCCAGCAGCGCACGGACAACATGGGTGAGGGCTCGCCCGAGGTCGACCGCAAGACCATCGTCGCGCACCTCGCGGACGCCGGTGAGCGTTCCACGATCGGCCGCCGCTCGATGATCAAGCGGACGGCGGGCCTCGGCGTCGGTGCACTGGGCCTCGGCGTGGTCGCGCTGCCGGTGGCGTCGTTCATCAAGGACCCGCACGCCGACGCCGACAACAAGGACGGCCTCGTCCACACCGGCTGGCAGCCCCAGTACCCGGGCGAGATCGTCTACCTGCGGCGGCACACCGGCGACGCGAACGAGGTCTCGCTCGTGCGTCCCGAGGAGATCGACGCGGGTGGCATGGAGACGGTGTTCCCGTTCCGTGAGTCGGAGCGTGGTGACCACGAGGCGCTGCTGCACGCGGTCCGCCGCAGTGACAACCCCGTCATGCTGATCCGCCTGCGCCCGGACGACGCCGCGAGGGCCGTCAAGCGCAAGGGCCAGGAGGACTTCAACTACGGCGACTTCTTCGCCTTCACGAAGATCTGCAGCCACGTCGGGTGCCCCACGTCGCTGTACGAGCAGCAGACGAACCGCATCCTGTGCCCGTGCCACCAGTCGCAGTTCGACGCGCTCCAGTACGCCAAGCCCGTGTTCGGGCCCGCCACGCGTGCGCTCGCGCAGCTGCCCATCACGGTGCACAGTGATGGTTACCTCATCGCCCGGCACGACTTCATCGAGCCGATCGGACCCGGTTTCTGGGAGCGCAAGTCATGAGCTCACTGACGACACCGACCAAGGGCTCCAGCGCTCTCACCCGGCACGCCTCCGAGGCGGCGAACAACGCCGACCAGCGGTACGTGCTGTCCAAGGGCCTGCGGCACCAGATGAACAAGGTCTTCCCGACGCACTGGTCGTTCCTGCTCGGGGAGATCGCGCTCTACAGCTTCATCATCGTCATCCTCTCGGGCGTCTACCTGACGCTGTTCTTCGACCCGTCGATGGCCGAGGTCGTCTACGAGGGGCCGTACGAGAACCTGCAGGGCATCGAGATGTCCCGCGCGATGGCGAGCACGCTCGAGATCTCGTTCGAGGTCCGGGGCGGTCTGTTCGTCCGGCAGGTGCACCACTGGGCGGCGTTGATCTTCGTCGCGTCGATGGTCGTGCACATGCTGCGCGTGTTCTTCACCGGTGCGTTCCGGCGCCCGCGTGAGGCCAACTGGATCATCGGTGCGCTGCTGCTGATCCTGGGCGCGTTCGAAGGCTTCTTCGGCTACTCGCTGCCGGACGACCTGCTGTCCGGTACCGGTATCCGCGCGACGCTGTCCGGCATCGTGCTGTCGGTGCCGGTGGTCGGCACGTGGCTGCACTGGGCGCTGTTCGGTGGCGAGTTCCCGGGCACGGTGATCGTGCCGAGGATGTACACGCTGCACATCCTGATCATCCCGGGCATCATGCTCGCGCTCGTCGCGGTGCACCTGGCGCTGGTCTGGTACCAGAAGCACACGCAGTTCCCCGGCGTGAAGCGCAAGGAGACCAACGTCGTCGGCGTCCGGATCATGCCGGTGTTCGCCGTCAAGGCGGGTGCCTTCTTCGCGGTCGTCACCGGGTTCATCGCGCTGATGTCGGGCTTGTTCCAGATCAACGCGGTGTGGCACATCGGCCCGTACAACCCGTCCCAGGTGTCGGCCGGTTCGCAGCCCGACTGGTACATGGCGTGGGCGGACGGCATCCTCCGTATCTGGCCCGCGTGGGAGCTGTACATCGGCAACTACACGGTGCCGCCGGTGTTCTTCGCCGGTGCGATCGGAATGGGCATCCTGTTCACGGTGTTCATCGCCTACCCGTTCATCGAACGGAAGCTGTCGAAGGACACCGCGCACCACAACCTGTTGCAGCGTCCGCGGGACGCACCGGTACGGACGAGTCTCGGCGTCATGGCGCTGACGTTCTTCATGGTGCTGGAGATGTCCGGCTTCAACGACATCTTCGCGTTCGCCTTCGACATCTCGTTGAACGCGACGACGTGGATGGGTCGGATCGGCATCCTGCTGCTGCCGCCGCTGGCGTACTTCATCACGTACCGGATCTGCATCGGCTTGCAGCGATCCGACCGGGAAGTGCTGGAGCACGGCATCGAGACGGGCATCATCAAGCGCCTGCCGCACGGTGAGTTCATCGAGGTCCACCAGCCGCTCGGCCCGGTGGACGACCACGGTCACCCGCTGCCGCTGGAGTACCAGGGCGCGCCGGTGCCGAAGAAGATGAACAAGCTGGGCTCGTCGGGTCAGCCGGTCGCGGGCGGCTGGTGGTCGCCGGACCCGGCCGACGAGACGGCCGCCCTCAAGGCCGCGCACGCCGAGCACGAGCGTCAGCAGCGTGCTCGCGAGCTGGAGTCCTCGGACTCGGCCGACAGCGCCGACACCGCGGACACCGACGCCTCGCAGGGCTCGCCTGCGGGCTCGGGCACGCGGGAGTAACGAGGCACACACGACAAGGGCGCCCCGGTCATTGCGACCGGGGCGCCCTTGTCGTGTCCGATGGGGACCCGTCCCACGGAGCGGTCCCTGCGGGTGGTCAGGCGGACTCGATGCCGATCTCGAAGGCCGAGTCGGTGTCGGCGCTGGAGTACGAGCGGAAGGCGATGTGCGTGTCGGTGTTCACCACACCGTCGACCTTGCTGATCTTCGCCGGGATGAGCGCCGCGAGGTCTTCGTGCGACGTGACGCGCACGATGGCGATGAGGTCGACGTCGCCCGCGCACGAGTAGACCTGGGACACGCCCTCGATGTCCGCGATCTGCTGTGCCGTTTCGGGAATCCGGTCGGCTGCTGCGCTGATGAGGACGATCGCGGTGATCACACTGGCCTCCTGGGGGAACGTACGGTCATGCGGTGATCCTAGATGTCCGCGGGCGACACCGTGGTCCACGCGCCTGCCGGACTCGGAGCGTGGTTGTGACTCACGCGATGTTCTCCAGCGTGGCCGCCGTCGCGACCTTGTCGAGCCACGGGCCCCAGCCGCCGGCACCCGCCGCCGGTTCGGACCACGGCGTGGTGGTGCGGACCAGCCGCACGCCGGGTGCGGTGAGCCAGCGCAGCAACAGGGCCGTCTCCTCGGCGGGTGCGCCCCGTAGCGGGCCGGGGGAGGGCAGCACCGTTTCGGCAGAGGCCACGAGCTGGTCCACGACCGGCATGGGCGGCACGCCCCGTACGGCCGTGCCCGCGGAGGCGAGCCTGCCGTGCCGGACGACCGCGAACTGCCAACCGCCCGAGCCGTCCGGAGCGGCGGCGACGAGCTCCTCGATCGCGGCCAGCGCGGCGAGCCGGTGAGCCTTGCCGACCCCACGTAACAGGGTGACCAGCTCGTCGCGGCGGCGTGCGGCCTGTTCGAAGTGCCCGCCCTCAGCGAGTTCCTCGATGTGGGAGCGCGCGGACCACAGGGGCGCGTCGCCCTGGCCCGCCACGAGGTCGGCGGCGGCACGGACCGAAGGGGCGTAGTCCTCGACGGTCTGCCTGCCTGCGCAGGGGGCTCCGCAGCGGCCCATCTCGGCGAGGACACACGGCGTGCCCCGGGGATCGCGGACGGGGATGCGCTGGGTGCAGGTGCGCAGGCCGACGGCACCGGCGAGGGTGTCGGCGGCGGTCTTCGCACGGGCCTGCGAGCCGAACGGCCCCAGTGCGCCGTCGCGCTCCGAGCGGACCACCGAGAGCCGCGGGAACGGTTCGTCGGTGAGCACCACCCACCACTGGGTGTGCGGGTTCTTCGAGCGGCGGTTGTAGGCCGGCCGGTGGGCGGCCAACAGGCGTAGCTCGCGGACCTGGGCTTCGAGCGCGTGCGAGCATTCGATCCCGTCGACCCGTTCGGCCAGCGCGACCATCTCGCGCATCCGGCCCCGCGACTCCGAACCGGTGAAGTACTGCCGCACCCGCCGGCGGAGGTTGCGTGCGGTGCCGACGTACAGCACCTCGTCACCGGGCCCGCGGAACAGGTACACACCGGGTCGCTCGGGCAGATGCGCGGCGAGGGAGCGTTTCCGGCGCTGAGCGGGGGTGACGTCCGGCAGGTAGTCCAGCAGCTCCTCGAGGGAGTGCACGCCGAGCGAGCCGAGGCGTTCGAGCAGTCCGTGGAGCACGTCGACGGTTGCGTGGGCGTCGTCGAGCGCCCGGTGTGTCGGCGTGGTCGCGGCGCCGAACAGCCGCGCCAGTGCCGACAGCCGATGCGACCGGGTGTCCTGGGTGGACAGCACGCGCCGCGACAACTGGAGCGTGCAGACGACGGTGGGTTTGGGCCATGCGTACCCGTGGCCCTCGCAGGCGGCGCGCAGGAACCGCGTGTCGAAACCGGCGTTGTGGGCGACGAGGACGGCCCCGGCCGCGAACTCGAGGAAGGCGGGCAGCACCTGTTCGATGGGTGGTGCGGACTGGACCATCGCCGTCGTGATGCCCGTGAGCTCGACGATCTGCGGTGGGATGGCCGAGCGGGGATCGACGAGCGTGCCGAATTCTCCGATCACCTCGCCGCCCCGGACCTTCACGGCGCCGATCTCGGTGATGCCGTCGGGCCCTGGCGCGGCGCCCGTGGTCTCGAGGTCGACGATCACGAAGGTGACGTCGCGCAGCGGGGTGCCCAGTTCGTCGAAAGCCAGCTGCATGATCGCGAACCGTAGTGGCGGGCACCGACAATCCGCGGTCGTCAGGTGCCGCGGCCGTGTTGCGCGCCTGCCGACCGGGCGGCGGTGACCGCGGTCGCGGCGGCGACACCGAGTGTCCACACCCACACCACCGCGTACAGCAGGCGTTGCAGGAGGCCGCCGAGCTCACCGAGGCCGGGGACCAACGGCGCGGCGACCACGCCGGTGAGCGTGGCGATCGAGACAGTCGCGCAGATCCCGGTCCACCGCGCGAGGCCGGGCCGCGCGTCACGCAGTGCCGCGCGGAGCACCAGCAGCGCCGGGATGTGGACCACCATCCCCGGAACGGCCAGCAGCGTGTGGGTCCAGAAGTGCGTGTCGGCGGGGAAGAGTCCGGAGGAGGCCATGCTCAGGCCCCACGTCACCAGGAGCGTCGCGGCGAGGATGCTGCGCCGGCTTCGGTGTGCTCCCGGCCGGGCGCCGACCGGGTGCAGGCACCACGCCCCGAGCGCGACCACGAGCCCGCTGAGCAGGAACGCCCAGTTCACGGCGTCGTGCCACGGGGAGCAGATGGCGTAGTCGGCCAGGGGATAGGTGCCGGTGCCGCACGTGGTGACGCCGAGGTCGCTCATCGGCTGTACGAGCGGGTCGTAGGGCGCGGCCGACGCCGCGACGGCCGGCAGTTCCACCGCGAAGTAGGCGATCCCCAGCGTCCAGGCGAGCGCGCCGACGATCGTCCGGGCTGCCGGCCGTCGCCGGAGCGCCACGCACAGTGCGAGGCAGCCGAGTACGACCGCGGACATCAGCCACATTGCCTCGTCGACGCCCCCTCCTCGTGGCCGGCACCGCAGCGATGCCGGAAATGTATGGGTTCACCGTATCCACGTCGTTGCACCGGCGTTCATACCGGCCTTACCGGGGCGCCTTCCACGGTCGACACGATCACCCGAGGGTTTCAGCGATCGAGCGAACGACGACTGGGGTACACGGATGCGGAGTCTGCGGAAAGCGGCGACGTCCTGGGTGATTGTGGTGAGCGTGATGGTGGCGAGCGTGCTCGGCGGCGGGGCGGCCGGCGCCGAGCACGCGGACCGGGCGTCGCTGCGCGTGCTGTCGTTCAACATCCACCACGCGGAGGGCACGGACGGCGAACTCGACGTCGACCGCATCGCCCGGGTCATCGCGCGCAGTGGGGCGGACGTCGCGGGCCTGCAGGAGGTCGACCGGCACTACTCCGAGCGCAGCGACTGGGCCGACCAGGCGCGGGAGCTGGCCGATCGGCTCGGCTTCCACGTCGTGTTCGGGGCGAACATCGACGAGGATCCGCCCGCCGCGGGCGAGCCGCGGGTGCAGTACGGCACGGCGATCCTGTCGCGGTACCCGATCGTCGACTGGTCGAACACGCACCTGGAGCGCTCCCCCGACCAGGAGCAGCGCGGTCTGCTACACGCCGAGCTGAACATCCGGGGCGAGCGTGTCCACGTGTACGACACGCACCTGGCCGCCTCGTCGCAGCCCGACCGCGCGGCGCAGGCGAGGCAGATCGCCGAGCTGGTCGACCCGGCGCGGCCGACGGTGCTCGTGGGTGACATGAACGCGCTGCCGGGGGACGAGGAGCTGGCGCCGTTGCGGGAGCGGTTCACCGACGTGTGGCCGGTGGCGGGCGAGGGGCCCGGTGCGACGCTGCCGTCGGAGAACCCCGACAAGCGCATCGACCACATCTACGTGGGCGACGAGGTGACACCGACCACCGCCCGCGTTCTCACCGACGAGCCGGAGGCCTCCGACCACCTGCCCGTGCTGGCTCAGCTCGAGGTCGGCTGAGCGCAGGCGCCCGGTGCCTGAGGGCCGGTGTCTGAGGGCCGGCGGGTGACGGGCTCGGCTGAGACGGGCTCGGTGTGACGCGGTGGCCTGCCGGTCGTGGAACCTAAACTGGACGGATGCAGCCGTCGTCGAGCCGTTCCGAGGAGTCCGGGGAGCTCGGTGACGTCCCCGGCGCCGGGGCGTCCCGCGGCGTCGACTGGGACGCGTTGCCGGAGCCGGTCCGCGAACGGCTCGCCGGGCTGGCGGCTACCGCGATGGGCGGACTGCCCGCCGCGGACCTGCCCCGGCAGTTGCGTCCCGTCGCGCGGTTCGCGCCGGCCAAGCGGGCGCGGGTGGGCGCAGCGGCATTGCTGGCGGGACTGCGGGACTCGCCTCGTTTCCGCACCGGGGTCGCCGAGTGGCTGCGGTCCCACCGTCCGGAGGACCTCGACGTCGCCGACGACGACCCGGTGGGCCGCGCCGCGGTCGCGTTGCTGCTCGGCAGGCCCGAGGCGGCCGAGCGGGTGCGGTCGGTGGCCGAGCACGCCGAGGAGGCCGAGCTGCGCGCGGAACGCGACGCGGCGCTGGCGCGTGTGCACCGGCTCGAGGCCGAGCTCGCGGAGGTGCGTGCCGAACTCGCCGAGGCCCGCGCCGACGTCGACCGCGTCCGCGACGAACGCACCGGCCAACTCGACAAACTGCGCGCACGGTTGCGGGCTCAGGGCACCGAGTTGCGCCAGGCGAAGGACGCGGCCGAGCAGGCCCGCAAGGAGGCCGAGTCGGCACGGTCCGGGCACGGCGGGGAGGCCGAACGGCTGGCTGCCGAACGCGACAAGGAGCGGGAACGAGCCGAGGCCGAGCGGGCGCGGGCCGACCGTGCGGTCGCGGACGCCGAGACCGCGCGCCGCGCCGCCAGGGAGGCCCGCGAAGCGGACGAGGTGCGACTGCGCCTGCTGCTCGACACCCTCGGCGGCGCGGTCGACGGCCTGCGCCGCGAGCTGTCGGTGGACGTCTCGGGCGGCGACACGCGCGGCACGCGTCCCGCCGACACCGTGCACGGCGCGAAGACGCCACGACGGGGCGGTGAGCGGGTCGCCGACGCCGACGCGCTCGACCGGTTGCTCGCCCTGCCCGCCGCGCACCTGATCGTCGACGGCTACAACGTCACCAAGACCGGCTATCCGGAGCTTCCGCTCGCCGACCAGCGCTCCCGCCTCGTCGGGCAGCTCGGCGCGCTGAAGGCACGCGTGGGTGCCGAGACCACGGTCGTGTTCGACGGTGCGGGCGTCACCGCGATCCCCGCCGTCAACCCGCGCGGGGTGCGCGTGCTGTTCTCGGAACCGGGCGTGCTCGCCGACGACGTGATCCGGGACCTCGTCGCCGCCGAACCCCGGGGCAGGCCGCTCGTCGTGGTGACCTCCGATCAGGAGATCGTCACGTCCGTGCGCCGATCCGGTGCGCACGCCGTCCCGTCCGCGGTGTTCCTGGCACGACTGTCCTGACCCCGGGTCCACTTCGGGCGGTCTCAGCCGCGGATGCGGTACTCCTTCAACAATCCCTTGCTGATGATCGTCTTCTGGATCTCGCTGGTGCCCTCGCCGATCAGCAGGAAGGGCGCCTCGCGCATGAGCCGCTCGATCTCGTACTCGGTGGAGTAGCCGTAGCCGCCGTGGATGCGGAAGGCCTCCTGGGTCACCTCGGCGCAGTACTCGCTCGCGATGAGCTTGGCCATGCCGGCCTCGACGTCGTTGCGTGCGCCGGAATCCTTGAGCCGCGCCGCGTTGACCATCATCAGGTGCGCGGCCTCCACCTTCGTGGCCATGTCGGCGAGTTTGAACGCGATCGCCTGGTGTTCGGCGATGGGCTTGCCGAACGTGGTGCGTTGCTGGGCGTACTCCACGGCGAGTTCGAACGCCCGGATCGCGATTCCGCACGCCCGCGCCGAGACGTTGACCCTTCCGACCTCGATGCCGTCCATCATGAAGCCGAATCCGCTGCCCGGCGCCTCGCCCAGCACGTCGGCCGCGTCGATGCGGAATCCGTCGAACACGGCCTCGGTGGTGTCGACGCCCTTGTAACCCATCTTGTCGATCTTGCCGGGAATGGTCAGGCCCGGCATGACCTCGCCGTAGCCTTCCGGCTTCTCCACCAGGAACGTGGTGAGGTTCCGATGAGGACGGTCGGCTCCCTCGTCGGTGCGGGCCAGCAGCGCGACCAGATTGGACGTTCCGCCGTTGGTGAGCCACATCTTCGTGCCGTCGACGACGTACTGGTCGCCGTCGCGCGTGGCCTTGGTACTGATCGCCGCGACGTCGGAGCCGAGACCGGGCTCCGACATCGAGAACGCGCCGCGCACCTCACCGGTCGCCATCCGCGGCAGGAAGCGGCGTTTCTGTTCGTCGGTGCCGTGCCGGGCGATCATGTGCGCCACGATGAAGTGCGTGTTGATCACGCCGGACACACTCATCCAGCCGCGGGCGATCTCCTCGACGACGAGTGCGTAGGTCAGCAGCGATTCGCCGAGCCCGCCGTACTCCTCGGGGATGGTGATGCCGAACAGCCCCATCTCCTTCATGCCGTCGACGATCTCGGCCGGGTAGGTGTCGGTGTGTTCGAGTTCCTGTGCCCGCGGGATGATCTCTTTGTCGACGAATTGCCGTACCGTCGACAGGATCTCGGTCTGCACTTCGGACAGTCCCGCGGTCTGAGCCAGTCGCGCCATGCCGTGGTCCTCCTGGGGTATCGTGCGGTGCTCGGCTCAGGCCTCGACGCGTTCGACGACGGCCGCCAGTCCCTGGCCTCCGCCGATGCACATGGTCTCCAGGCCGTACCGCACCTGCCTGCGCTGCATCTCGCGGGCGAGGGTGGTCAGGATGCGCGTGCCCGTCGCGCCGACGGGATGGCCCAGGGAAATGCCCGACCCGTGGACGTTGAGCCGGTCGAAGTCTGCGTCTCCGAACTTCCACTCGCGCGTGCACGCCAGCACCTGCGCGGCGAACGCCTCGTTGAGTTCGATGAGGTCCATATCGGACAGTGAAAGGCCCGCGCGGTCCAGCGCGGCCTTCGACGCGGGTACCGGACCGATTCCCATCGTCTCCGGCGGAACCCCGGCCACGGCCCACGACACGATGCGTACCAACGGCCGCAGGCCGAGCTCGGCTGCCTTGTCGGGGTGGGTGACGATGCACATGGCGGCGGCATCGTTCTGCCCGCTCGAGTTGCCCGGGGTGACCGTCGCATCGGGATCCTGTTTGCCGAGTACCGGCTTCAGCCCGGCCAGGGTCTCCAGCGAGCTGTCGGCGCGGGGGTGTTCGTCGGTGTCCACGACGGACTCGCCCTTGCGGGTCCGGACGGTGACCGGAACGATCTCCTCGGCGAACACACCGGACTGCTGGGCGGCGACCGCGCGCTGGTGCGACCACAGCGCCAGCCGGTCCTGTTCCTCGCGGGGAATGGAGTACTCCCGCCGCAGGTTCTCCGCGGTCTCGAGCATGCCACCGGGAACGGGATGGTCCCGCCCGCCCGCGGTGACCCTTCCGCGGGCTAGCCCGTCCTGCAGCGTCACCCCGGAACCCGTGACGCCCCACCGTATGTCCGTCGCATAGAAGGCGACGTTGCTCATGCTCTCGGCGCCGCCCGCGACGACCACGTCGCTCGCTCCACTCCGGACCTGCATCGCGGCCTGCACCACGGACTGCAGCCCGGATCCGCAGCGGCGGTCCACCTGCATCCCGCCGGTGGTGACGGGAAGCCCGGCGTTCAGCGCGACGAGGCGGCCGATCGCGGGTGCCTCGCTGGTCGGGTAGCAGTGGCCGAGCACCACGTCGTCGATCTCGTCGGGCGCGATTCCGGTGCGCTCCAGCAGGCCGCGCAGCGCGATCTCGCCGAGGTCGGCGGCTCCGAGCGGGCGGAACCCGCCGCCGAACCGGCCGATCGGCGTGCGGACCGGCTCGCAGACGACGGCCTCGCGGAGCGTGTCGGTGCTCATCACATGAACCTCCCACCGGTGACCTCGAGTACGGTCCCGGTCATGTAGGACGACAGGTCGGAAGCGAGGAACAGGGCGACCTTGGCCACCTCGGCGACCTCGCCCGGCCTGCACATGGGGATCTCGGACATCTTCTGTTCCCACGCGTGCTCGGGCATGGCCTCGGTCATCGCGGAGCGGATCAGTCCGGGTTGGATGGCGTTGACGCGCACCCCGTGGTGGGCCATCTCCTTCGCGGCCGCCTTGCTCAGGCCCACGATGCCCGCCTTGGCCGCCGAGTAGTTCGTCTGGCCGACCATGCCGACCTTTCCGGACAACGACGAGATGTTGACGATCGCACCGCGCTTGCGTTCACGCATGATGGCCGCGGCCTTGCGGGTCCCGTTCCACGTGCCTTTCAGATGCACGTCGATGACCTGGTCGAACTGCTCCTCGGTCATGGTGCGCATCGTCGCGTCGCGGGTGATCCCGGCGTTGTTGACCATGACGTCGAGTGCGCCGAACTCTTCGGTCGCGGCCGCCAGCAGGGTGTCCACGTCCGCGGTGTCGGTGACGTCGCAACGCACGGCGGTCGCGACGTCGGCGCCGCCGAGTTTCACCGCGGCCGTGGCGGCGGCGTCGGCGTCGAGGTCACCGATCACCACCCGCGCGCCCTCGGCCACGAATCGTTCCGCGATGGCGAATCCGATTCCCTGTGCCGCGCCGGTGATCACGGCGACGTTGCCCTCGAGCAGGCCCATGGTCGGTCGGTGTCCCTTCGTTCGGGGATGGTGAGGTCAGCGTGGTCCGGCGACGAGGCCGGCGTCGTGCAGCTTGCCGATCTCGGAGTGACTCAGTCCGAGTCGTTCGCTGAGCACGGCGTCGGTGTCGGCTCCGAGCGCCGGGGCGGGCATCGGGGGAGTGGGAACGCCGTCGGTGCGGATCGGACAGGTCGTCGTCGCCATCGGCCCGATGCCCGGCTGGTCCATCTCCCGCACGACCGAGTTCTCGTCGGCCAGTGCCAGTTCGACGGCCTCGGCCATGTCGCGGTACGGACCCCACAGCGCACGTGCCTCGTCGAGTCGGCGTGCGACCTCCTCGTACGGCCGCGCGGCGAACCATGGCCGCAGGATGGCCTCGATCGTCTCGCGGTGCCGGTACCGGTCGGACTCGTCGCTCAGGTCGGCGTCCAGTGCCGGTTCGAGTGCGGCGAACACGTCGGCCGTTCCCGTTGCGGCCAGGAGCGCCTTCCACTGGCCCGCGGTCAGTGCCACGGCGATGACCCGGTGTCCGTCGGCGGTCGGGAAGTCGACGCCGAAGCTGCCGTAGGTGTGGTTGCCGATGCGCGGCCGCGGTCTGCCGGTGCGGTGCGCCTCGTCCAGCCAGCCGAGATCGCCGAGCGCCGTGAGCGCGACGTCGGAAAGAGCGACGCTCAGCGACGAGCCCTCGCCCGTGCGGTGCCGCCGGTGCAGCGCGGCGAGAATGCCGGTGGCGGCGTACTGCCCGCACAGGAAATCCCAGGCGGGCAGGGCGTGGTTGACCGGTGCGGCGTGGTCGGCCGGACCCGTGAGGTGTGGAATCCCGACGCCCGCGTTCACCGTGTAGTCGACCGCAGGTTTGCCGCCGGCTGCTCCCTCGATGTGCACGTGGATCACGTCCGGCCTGCGGGCCGTCAGCTCCTCGTGGGTGAGCCGCGCGCGGCCCGCGACGTTGTCGAGGTAGACCCCGGAGTCGGCACCCGGCTCGGTGGCCAGTGCGAGCAGCAGCTCCCGTCCTTCGGGGGTGCGGAAGTCGAGCGCGAGCGAGCGTTTGCCCTTGTTGAGACCGGCCCAGTACAGGCTCGTGCCCTGATCGTCGACGGGCCAGCGGTGGAAGTCGCCGCCTCCGCCCGGCGGGTCGACACGCAGCACGTCCGCGCCGAGCCTGGCCAACGCCATCCCACCCGACGGGCCTGCGACGAACGACGCGCATTCGACGACGTGCAGCCCCTCCAGCGGTCGTTCGCCTGGTCCCGAGGTGCCGGGCATGGATGCGACCTCCGACTCTGCAGGTGCGGTGTTTCCATTTTTTATAGCCCAAATATATGATCCTGGGAAGGGTCGCCGGGGCGATCCGTCCCAGTGCGGGCGCCTGCGGAGGGCGTTTCCGGGAGAGCAGGTGAGGTCGAGACCATGGCGGAGACGACGCCGAAGCCGGTGAGCACCAGGCGCAGCCGCGGCGAGAAGCGGTCCCTGCCCGACCAGGTCGCGGCCCACGTGCGCGAACTGATCATGTCCGGGCAGCTGCGCTTCCCCGAGTTCGTGCGGTTGGACCAGGTCGCGGGTGAACTCGGGATCAGCGTGACGCCGGTGCGCGAAGGCCTGCTGACCCTGCGGGCCGAGGGCCTGCTGCAGCTCGAACCACGCCGCGGGTTCATGGTCGCCCCACTGTCCGGCGACGACGTCCGCGACCTGTTCTGGGTGCAGGCCCAGCTCGAGGGCGAACTCGTCGCCCGCGCGGTGCCCCGCCTGACCGACGACGACCTGGCCCAGCTCGACGAACTGCAACGCGGCCTCGCTGCGGCGTTGACCGAAGGGCGGTTGGAGGAGATCGAGGACCTGAACCACCGGTTCCACCACCTGCTGGCGATGGCGGGCCGGTCTCCGAAGCTGACCTGGTTCCTCGGGCAGGCGGTCAAGCACACGCCGTCGCGGTACTACGAGACCATCGGCGGGTGGGTCCAGGCTTCCGTCGACGACCACTACCCGATTCTCGAGGCCCTGCATGCGCGGGACGCCGAAGCCGCAAGAGCCGCGATGCAGGCCCATATCCGTCACGCGGGCGAACTCCTGGGACGTCACCTCGACCGAGCGCTCGCCCAGGGCTGAGTGGCACGGCGGTACCCCCGGCTGTGCGCCGGCGCTGTCCCTGCCGTGCCGACGATCGAACCGGCCCCGAGATGAGGACGCCTTCATGTTGGGTTCATGCGGGTCACGGACTCCGGCCGTACGGTTCCCGGTATGAGGACACGCAAGATGCTGACCGTTCTGGCCGCCGCAGGCGCCTTCACCCTCGTCGCCGCCTGCAACGACTCCGAGCCCGCCGAGGACAACGGGGGCGACACCCGCGAGACCTCGCAGCAGGACGGTGGTCAGGGAGGCCAGAACGACGACGGTGACGACCGGGACGATCGCGATGACGGTGACGACGGTGACGACGGTGACGACGGTGACGACCGCGATGACCGGGACGACCGGAACGACGACCGGAACGATGACCGGGATGATCGCAACGACGGTCAGGACGACCGCAACGACGACCGCGACGACGACCGGAGCGACGACCGGGACGACCGCAACGACGACCGCGACGACAACTGAGTCGCAGGCTCTTCCGCCGTGCGAAGCCCCGCGGGTGTGGCAGGCACATCCGCGGGGTTGACCGGCAGCCTCGTCGGGTACCCGGCGCCGGCACGGGTGAACCCGATCCCGAGGGGACTGCACCATGGCCGGACCGGCGCTCGAGACCGACCGCAATCCGCTCCGCGACGACGAGCTCCGCGCACTGGACGCCTACTGGAGGGCGGCCAACTATCTCTCGGTCGGGCAGATCTACCTTCTGGACAACCCGCTGTTGCGGGAGCCGCTGCGCATCGAACACATCAAGCCACGCCTGCTCGGCCACTGGGGCACCACGCCGGGCCTGAACTTCGTCTACGCCCACCTGAACCGGATCATCCGGCGGCGCGACCGCAACATCATGTACGTGATCGGCCCCGGACACGGCGGCCCCGGCCTGTTGGCCAACACGTGGCTCGAAGGCACCTACACCGAGGCCTACCCCGCGGTGGGTCAGGACGAGGACGGGATGCGGCGCCTGTTCCGCGAATTCTCGTTCCCCGGCGGTGTGCCCAGTCACGTGGCGCCGGAGACCCCGGGGTCGATCCACGAGGGCGGGGAACTCGGCTACTCCCTGGCCCACGCCTACGGTGCCGCGCTGGACAACCCGGACCTGCTCGTGGCGTGCGTCGTCGGCGACGGCGAGGCCGAGACCGGGCCGTTGGCGACGAGCTGGCACATCAACAAGTTCCTCAACCCGGCCACCGACGGCGCGGTCCTGCCGATCCTGCATCTGAACGGCTACAAGATCGCCAACCCGACCCTGTTGGCGCGGATCCCGCACGACGAACTCGACGCCTTGCTCCGCGGCTACGGATACCTGCCGCACTATGTCGAAGGCGGGGGTGTCGAAGGCGGGGGTGTCGAAGGTGGAGATATTGTAGGCGCGGGCCAGGTGGCGATGCACCAGGCCATGGCGGCTGCGATGGACTCCATCGTGGACGAGATCGACATGATCCAGCGCTCGGCACGCGCGGGCGAGACGACCGAGCGTCCACAGTGGCCGTTGCTGGTGCTGCGCACTCCGAAGGGCTGGACGGGTCCGTCCGAGGTGGACGGAAATCCGGTGTCGGGCACCTGGCGGGCCCATCAGGTTCCGCTCGCCGGGGTCAGGGAGAATCCGGACCACTTCCACCGCCTGGAGTCGTGGCTGCGTTCGTACCGGCCCGACGAGCTGTTCGACGAACGGGGCACCCCGCGTCCCGAGCTGATCGCCCAGGCTCCGGTCTCGACCCGGCGGATGGGCGCGAACCCGCACGCCAACGGGGGACTGCTCACCGCGCCGCTGACCCTGCCGGACTTCCAGGACTACGGACGCGAGGTCGACCGGCCGGGCGCGACGACGTCCGAGCCCACCCGGGTGCTCGGACGTTGGCTGCGCGACGTGGTGCGCGCCAACGAGAGCAAGCGCAACTTCCGCCTGTTCGGCCCGGACGAGACGGCCTCGAACCGGCTCGACGCCGTGTACGAGGTGACCGGCAAGCAGTGGCTGGGCGAGACGCGTGAGACCGACGAGCACCTGACGCCGGACGGTCGCGTGATCGAGATGCTCTCGGAACACGTGTGCCAGGGGCTGCTCGAGGGGTATCTGCTGACGGGCCGCCACGGGCTGTTCTCGTGCTACGAAGCGTTCATCCACATCGTCGACTCGATGTTCAACCAGCACGCGAAGTGGCTGAAGACGAGCCACGCGCTCGACTGGCGCCGTCCCGTGCCGTCGCTGAACTACCTGTTGACCTCGCACGTGTGGCGGCAGGATCACAACGGTTTCTCGCACCAGGATCCCGGGTTCATCGATCACGTGATGAACAAGAAGGCCGAGATCATCCGGGTCTATCTGCCGCCGGACACGAACACGTTGCTGTCGGTGGCCGATCACTGCCTGCGCAGCAGGGACTACGTCAACGTCGTGGTGGCCGGAAAGAACGCCACGCCCGAATGGCTCGGCATGGACGAGGCGGTGCTGCACTGCACCCGTGGCGCAGGCATCTGGGAGTGGGCAAGTTCCGACGAGGGCGGGGAGCCGGACGTCGTGCTCGCCTGTGCCGGTGACGCGCCCACCCTGGAGGTCCTGGCGGCGACGTCGATCCTGCGGGAGCGGCTTCCGGAGCTGAAGGTGCGCGTGGTCAACGTCGTCGACCTGATGCGGCTGCAGCCCGCGAGCGAACACCCGCACGGCATGACCGATGCCGAGTTCGACGCGCTGTTCACCACCGACAAGCCGGTGCTGTTCGCCTACCACGGCTATCCGTGGCTCATCCACCGATTGACCTATCGCCGGCGCAATCACGCCGACATCCACGTGCGCGGATACAAGGAGGAGGGGACGACGACCACGCCCTTCGACATGCTCGTGCTCAACGACATGGACCGCTTCCGCCTCGTCATCGACGTGCTGGACCGGGTGCCGCACCTCGGCGTGCGGACGGCACGGCTGCGGCAGGACATGGTGGACACCCGTACCCGTCATCGCGCGTGGACGCGCGCGCACGGTGACGACCTGCCCGAGGTGCGGGACTGGGTCTGGCAGGGGTGAGGGGCATGCCCACGCCGGCGAACGTGCTGGTGGTCAACGCCGGTTCCTCCAGTCTGAAGGTGCGCCTGCTCGACCACCGCGACGAGGTGCTGGACTCCCTCGACCTGGATCAGTGGCGGGGCGGCGACGACGTCGGGGAGCTCGAACGGTTCGTCCGCGAGACCTCCGATGTGGACGCCGTCGGTCATCGGATCGTCCACGGGGGCAGGAAGTTCCGCGAGCCGGTGCGGCTCGACCCCGGCGTGCGTGACGAACTTGAGGCGTTGACCGAGCTGGCTCCGCTGCACCAGCCGCGGGGTGTCGGCGGCATCGACGCGTTGACCGCGTTGTTGCCCGACACCCCGGCCGTGGCGTGCTTCGACACGGCGTTCCACGCCTCCATTCCGGATGCGGCCGCGACCTACGCGTTGCCCGCGGACTGGAACGAGCGGTGGGGTCTGCGGCGCTACGGCTTCCACGGCTTGTCGCACGCCTACGTGACGAGGAGGGCCGCGGAGCTGACGCGGAGTCCGGCCGACCGGTTGCGCATCGTGTCGTGTCATCTGGGCGCCGGGGCCTCGTTGGCGGCCGTGTCGGGCGGGAGGTCGGTCGACACGACGATGGGCTTCACACCGTTGGCGGGCCTGGTGATGGCCACCCGCACCGGAAGTGTCGACCCGGGGCTCGTGCTGTGGTTGCAGCAACATGCGGGCATCGATGCCGACCGGATGTCCCATGCGCTGGAGTTCGAGTCCGGGCTGGCCGGACTGTCCGGTGGGGACGGTGACATGCGCACCGTGTTGTCCGGAGTGGACGCGGGGGACCACCGGTCGACGTTGGCGTTCGAGGTCTACGTCCACCGGCTGCGCCGGGAGATCGCCGCGATGACGGCGAGCCTGGAGGGTCTCGACGTGCTGGTGTTCACCGGCGGAGTGGGGGAGCACAGCGCTCGGGTCCGCGCGGAGGTCGCACACGGACTCGCGTACCTGGGAGTACGAATCGACGACGCGGCCAACGATCGTGATGCCGAGGACATCGGCGCGGGCGGCGCCGAGGTGCGGACGCTGGTGGTTCCGGCCCGCGAGGACGTCGAGATCGCCCACCACACCAGGTCGGTGCTCGGCGGTTGAGCGGTCATTCGTCCGGCGGGGCCAGGAGTTTCCGCAACGCCACGACGTCCTCGTCACCCCATCCGTGGCGCATCGCGGCGAGCAGCTGCGCCAGCGTCTGCCCACCCAGAGGCGTCGGCACACCGGCGCGCGCCGCGGAGTCCACGACCAGGCGAAGGTCCTTGGCCGCGAGCTGCACGCCGAACCGGGCCGCGTCGTCGCCCTCGGCCATCCAGGGGAGGCGTACCTCGGACTGGAACGAGCGGGCGCCGGTGTCGTTCAGCGCGGACACGAACTGCTGCGGGTCGATACCCGCCCGCAGGGCCAGGGTGAGTCCTTCGGCCAGCACCGCGACGTTGGTCATGCCGACGAGGTTCGAGATCAGCTTGAAGGTCGCTGCCTTGCCCGGAGTCGCGAACCGGTAGGTCCGCTCTCCCATCCGATCGAGGAGAGGCCGGATGGTGTCGACGGCCGCGTCGGTTCCGCCTGCGAACAGGGGGATCTCGCCGGCCTCCGCGGCCGCCGGTGTCTTGCCGAGCGCGCAGTGCACGAACCGGATGCCGTGCCCGGCGAGGACGTCGTGCAACCGGTCGGCGGTCGCCGGGTCGATCGTGGACACGTCGACACCGACGGTCCCGTCGTCGAGATGGGGCGTGATCGACCGCCACACCTGTTCCACGATCTCCGGGCTGGGCAGGCTCGTGAACACCGCGTCGGCGTGGGCGGCCGCCGCGGTGGCGTCGACGGCCTCGACGGCGCCCGCGTCGACGCATCGCCGGGCCGCCCCCGGGTCCGGATCCGCGACGTGGACGTCGTGCCCGCCCGTGGCCAGCCGCCGGGCGACCGCGCCGCCCATGTTTCCCACTCCGACGAAACCAACCTTCATCTACACCCTCCGGCTCAGCGGGACACGTGGTGGGCACTGCCTGAGAGGTCCGCGGCCTCCTCGGCGTCGACGTCGACCGCGGTCGGTTCCCACCTGATGCAGAGCAGCACGATCAGGCCCAACAACGGTGCGACCGCCACGGCGAAGAACACCCCGGTTCCCAGGTTGTCGCTGAGGACGGGGAAGAAGAACAGGGAGATCATCGACCCGACGCGCAGGACGGCCTGCCCGAACCCGCTGCCGACACCGCGCAGGGACGTCGGATAGCTCAGCGTGGCGATGGTCATTCCCTGCGCTCCGGGTCCGTACGAATGGAAGAAGACGAAGATCCCGAGCAGCGCACCGACGACGATCAACATGGCGCCCTCGGGCGATCCGATCCACCCCAGCAGTGTCAACACGACGAGGCAGACCGCGAAGCCGCTGGCTGCGAGCTTCCACGAACCGAGCCGGGAACTGATCCGTACCCCGAGAAGTCCGCCCAGTACACCGAACACGAGGTTGAAGATCAGTGGACCGACGATCGAGGTCAGGCGGCCCTGATGGAGCAGGGCGGCGATGATCACGGGCAGTGCGAATCCGACGGCGTAGTACTGCACCGCCTGCAGTGCGCTGACGGACGCGGCGAGTACGGTCCGCGCGCGGTAACGCCGATTGAAGAGCCTGGCGAACTCACGCAGCCCGGACGAGGTCGGCCTGGCCGGTGGCGCGGAATCGTCGACGACCACGGTGAGGCCGTAGGAATCCTTCAGGATGGCGGCGGCCTTGTGCAGATCCCCGCGCTGCGCGGCCCACGTGGGCGATTCGTTCATGTAGCGCTGGCGTACCACCATGACGACCAGGGCCGGTACGGCACCGAAACCGACGGCCCACCGCCACAGATCCGCATGGCCGGACTCGGGAACGAGGAAGTAGAACGGCAGCAGTACCAGGAAGCTGCAACCCGTGGCGAAGTACCACATCGGCTGCCACAGCGACACTTTCCCACCGCGTCCCCGCAGTGCGTTGAACTCGGCGATGAAGGCGAGGGCGACCGGAAAGTCGATCCCGATGCCCACACCGAGTACGAATCTGGCGGCGGTGAGCAGTTCGAAATTCGGTGCCACGGCGCAGGCGAGTGCGGCCACGACGAAGAAGACCATGTCGGCCATGAACATCTTGTAGCGGCCGATCCGGTCGACCAGATAACCGCCGACGAGGGCACCGAACAGGGCGCCCACCATGATCGATGCGGCGACCAGTCCCTCTTCGAGTGCCGAGAGGGCGAACGTGTCGGCGATGTCCTTGAGTCCGAAGGCGATGGCCGAGAAGTCGTAGGCGTCGATGAAGATCCCGCCGAGCGCGATGACGGTGATGGCGGTCGACTTACCGCCTTTCGCGCGGCCGGAGTTGATGAGTTCGTTGACGTCGGCGGCCGACGCGATGACCGGCGGGGCCGTGGAGTTCTCGGCCGGCATGATGGTTGGAACCTCCTCGGACACCGTTGGCGAGAGGTCTTACCACATCCGTTCGACGATAACGCGTCCTTCGTGGCCCGGCAAGAGCCCGGACAGGGCCCGGTCAGAGCCTCGGTCAGGGGCGCGCGCGGGCCGGGTTGGTGCGCGTGGCGATGGCGAGCAGATCCGCGGTGGTGCCCGACGGGGTGGTGTCGGCGCGCCACACGGCGCGCAGGGTGCGGTGCAGTTCGATGCCGGTCGTCGGCACCTCGCGCAGCGTTCCCGCGGCGAGATCCTGTGCCACCACCAGCTCGCTGAGCAGCGCGGGCCCCGCCCCGGTCGCCACGGAGCTGCGCACGGCCGCGGTCGAGCCCAGCTCCAGCAGGGGGTCGGCCGGAGTGAGTCCCGTGGCCAGCAGCGCCTGTTCGACGGTGTCCCGGGTTCCGGACCCGGTTTCCCTGCTGATCAGCGGGGTGCCGGCCAGCTTCGCGGCATCGATCGGGTGTCGCCTGCGGCTCCACGGGTGTCCCGGCGCGACGACGAGCACCAGCCTGTCGCGGGCCACCACCTGCGAACGCAGGCCACGCAGCCGGCGCGGCGACTCGATGAAGCCCAGGTCGATCTCCCCGTGCAGGGCCAGTTCGCACACCCGCGTCGAATTCAGCACCTGCAGTCCGACATGCAGTTCGGGGGAGTTCCTCCTGAGGTCACCGATCCACGTCGGCAGCAGGTGCTCGGCGACCGTGAGACTCGCGGCGAGTGAGAGTTGTGCCGTGCGTTCGCGCCGGAGCGCTTCGACCCCTTCGAGCATCAACTGCAGGTCCTCGAGCACCCGTTCGGCCCATTCGCACACCAGCCTGCCCGCCGCCGTCACGGTGGAGCCCGTGGGTGAACGTTCCAGGAGACGCAGGCCGAAGCGGCGTTCCAGGCTGGAGATGCGTTTGCTCGCCGCGGGCTGGGTCATTCCGGCGCGCGTGGCGGCGGTCGTGAGACTGCCGTCCTGGCCGACGAACACGAGCAGCCGCAGCGATTCGACATCCGGCAGGGACATTCCTTCAGGTTATGACGCGCGAACGAGGTGACGCTACCGGCGTTCCGATTCGGCGGCGACGATCGAGATGTGGGTAAGCACGGACTTCTTGCGCGTCCCGACACCGAGTGGCCCGATCGGCTGCCCGGCCTGGCGGTGGCGCTCGTCGGCACCGGCGCGGCCTTCGCCGTGTCGTCGCTGGTCCCCGTGGTGAGTGCCCTGACCGTCGCGGTCGTCGTCGGTGTGCTCGTCTCGCGGTGGATTCCCGACCGAGCCACCGCCGGTCTCGCATGGACGACGAAGAGGTTGTTGCGAGCCGGCGTGGTGTTGCTGGGTCTGCAACTCGGCCTGGAGCAGGTGCTCGGCCTCGGACCCGGAGTCGTGCTGGCGGTCGTGGCCACGGTGCTGATCGCGTTCTTCGGCACGCTCGCACTCGGTCGGATGCTCGGCGTGTCGCGGGGACTCGGCCTCCTGGTGGCCACGGGCTTTTCCATCTGCGGGGCGTCGGCGATCGCGGCCATGGACAGCGTCACCGACAACGACCGGGAGGACGTCGCCACCGGTGTGACCCTCGTGACGCTGTACGGCAGCGCGGCCATCGCCGCGATGCCGCTGTTGGGCGGCTGGTTCGGCATGGGCCCCGAACAACTGGGCGCGTGGACCGGGGTGTCCGTGCACGAGGTGGCGCAGGTCGTCGCCGCGGCCTCACCTGCGGGCGCGGCCGCCGTCGCCGTGGCGGTCGTCGTCAAGCTCACGCGGGTGGTCCTGCTCGCACCCATCGTCGCCGGCGTCAGTGTGCAGCGCAGACGAGAGGCCGGACGCCGCGGCGACACGGGAGGCAGGCCGCCGATCGTGCCGCTGTTCGTCCTCGGATTCCTGGCGATGATGCTGTTGCGCAGCGCCGATCTCGTGCCCACCGGGGTGCTCGAGATGTCCAAGACGGTCACGACGCTGTTGTTCGCCGCCGCTCTGTTCGGACTCGGTACGGGCGTGAACCTGTCGAGGCTGGTGCGCACCGGCAGGCGTGGTCTCGTCCTCGGCGGTCTCTCGACCGGCCTCGTCGCGCTGGCCGGGTACGCCGCGCTGGCGTCGGCCGGCGCCGTCTGAACCCGGCCCTCTGAACCCTGCCGTCTGACCCCTGCCGTCTGGCCCCGGCGCCGGTGTTCTCCGACATCGAAGGGGATGCGCCCGCCGACGTCGGCGGGCGCATCCCCTTCGATGTGGACTCTCAGCAGGGACTCATGCGCTGCGGTAGAGCTTGGTGAGCGTGAACTCGCGGTGGTTCAGCGCCTCGGAGGCGGTGACCCGGCCGTTGATGGTTCGCTCCACCAGGTCGATCAACGCCTCGCCCGCCTGCTCCACGGTGGACTCCTGGGTGAGCACGTCCGAACAGTCGACGTCGATATGGTCGGCCATCGAGTCCGTCGTCTTCGGGTTGGCGCTGATCTTCACCACCGGTTGCACCGGGTTGCCGATCACGTTGCCCTGTCCCGTGGGGAACAGGTTCACCACGCCACGGCCGGCGGCCATGAGCGTGACGCATTCGGCTGCGGCCGACGAGGTGTCCATGAAGTGCAGGCCGGGCCGGGTCGGTGCCTCGGCAGGGGCCAGCGCACCCACGATCGGCACCGTGCCGGTCTTGACGATGTTGCCCATCGCCTTCTCCTCGATGGTCGAGAGCCCGCCCGCGATGTTGCCCTGTGTCGGCTGGGACCCGAGAAGGTTCGCGCCGGTCTTCTCGATCATGTCGACGTAGTCGTCGTAGAAGGCCTGGAAACGGGCACGGACGTCGTCGTCCACGCAGCGTTCGGCGATGAGGTGCTCGCCACCGGTCAGCTCGCTCGTCTCGCCGAAGATCATCGTGCCGCCGGACTCGACCCAGCGGTCGACGAGGTAGGCCGTGACGCGGCAGGAACCGAGGCCGGTCGTGGTGTCGGACTCGCCGTCCTTCATGGACAGCACGATGTCGGAGCGGTCCACCGGCTGTCTGGTGAGTTCGCTGGACTCCTGGAGGAACTTCTTGGCGTAGCGGGACGCGCTCTCGATGACCCGCAGGTCACCCTTGCCCTCGATGGCCACGCGGTGGACCGGCTTTCCGGTCTTGGCGATGCCGTCGGCGACGACGTCGGTCCAGTTCGGCTCGATCCCGATGACGATCACCGCGGCGATGTTGGGGTTCGAGCCGATGCCGATCAGTGTGCGGAAGGTCAGGTCGAGGTCGTCACCGAACTGCAGCCTGCCGAAGGCGTGCGGCAGCGCCAACGTGCCGGGCACGAGCGCGGCGATGCCTTCGGCCGCGGCGTTCGACAGATCGTCGACGGGCAGGATCGCGACGTGGTTGCGGGTTCCGACGGACCCGTCCGGCCTGCGGTATCCGGTCAGGCGACGCTGTTGTGCCACCGTGCGCTCCTCACGTTGTGGGTGTGGACGTAGTCGCCGCGCGCGATGTCCGCGGACGCGACGGCGGTGCGTACGCCGTACTCGATGACGTCCTCGCCGGCCCCGATGTCCCGGAGCGCGAGTTTGTGTCCGAGCGGCACGTCGTGGTGGAGGGAGAGTTCTTCGGCCGCGTCGCCGTCGTCCAGGTACCCGCCCCGGACCGGGCCGGGCACTAGGTCGCGAACGGCGACGGCGACGGCGTCGCCCGTGCGATGGGCCAGGAAGTCTGGCCGGGAAGATGTCATCGTAACCCCATCTCGGTAAGTGGTCTTACCTCTGCCGAGTGGAACGGTAGGAGCGGGGGAGAACGCTTGTCAACGAAACCGTCGTCCACGTGGGAGAAAACGTGATCCGGTCGCGGGCGTGTTGGCAACCGCGGTGCCGTCGGTTACGTTCCTGAGGGACAGAGGTCAAACCTCAGATGTGAGGATCGTGATCAATGAACTCCGCGGGAATGGCCGGCCCGGTGGTCGTCGTCGAGGACGTGTGGGGGCCGGCGTTCGACACGCTCGCGCAACGGTACGAGCTGCGCTGGGAACCGGATGCCTGGGTCGACCCGGACCTGCTGCGGCACACGGTGTCCGACGCGGCGGCCGTGGTCGTGCGGAACAAGGCGCAGGTCACCGCGCAGCTCCTGGAGGCTGCGCCGAACCTGCGCGTCGTCGCACGCGCGGGCACCGGACTGGACAACATCGACGTCGACGCGGCCGATCGGGCAGGGGTGGTGGTCTCCGCGGCCCGCGGGGTGAACGCCACCAGCGTCGCCGAGCACACGCTCACGTTGGCGCTGTCGGTGCTGCGCGACGTGCCGGCCCACGATCGCGCCGTGCGGGAGGGTGGATGGGACCGCAGGTCCGGCCGCGAACTCACCGGCGGCACCTGGGGACTGCTCGGGTTCGGAGCCACCGGCGCCGCGGTGGCGCGTGTGCTGCGCGGATTCGACATGAACGTACTGGCCTACGACCCGTACGTCGATCCCGCCTCGGAGACGGTGCGCGCGAGCGGCGTCACGATGGCCGCGTGGGAGCGCGTGCTCGCGGAGGCGGACGTACTCAGCGTCCACCTGCCCGCGACACCGCAGACCCGCCACCTGCTCGACGCCGAGGCCTTCGCGGCCGTGCGACCGGGCGTGGTGCTCGTCAGCGTCGGACGTGGCGAGGTGGTGGACGAGGACGCCCTCACCGAGGCACTCGCCTCCGGCGTCGTGCGCGGAGCAGGGCTCGACGTGCGGGAGACCGAACCCCCCGAGACGAGTCCACTCGACGGATTCCCCTCGGTGATCTACACGCCTCATGTCGCCGGGCTCACGGTCGAGAGTCAGGAACGCATCGTGTCGGCACTGTCCGACGACATCGCGGCCGTACTCGGCGGCGGCAAGGCCGCGAGTGCGGTCGGTGCGCACCGCGCGTGGGTGCCCGCATGAGCGGATCCTGGACGGCAGGCCGGCTGCGCGTGCTCGTCAGGGACCTGCTGGTCGCCTCGGGGGTTCCGGAGCCGCACGCCGAGCGCACCGCCGAGATCCTCGTGCTGGCCGACGTCTGGGGCGTGGCCTCGCACGGGGTGCTGCGCCTGCCGCACTATCTCGCGCGGCTCGAGGCAGGCGGCTGCCGGGCCGATGCCGCGCTCGCCGAGGAGTCGACCACGGGCGGGGTGGCGGTGTACGACGGCAACGCGGGGCTCGGGCACTGGCAGCTGTGGGAGGCGGCGCGCCGGGCCGTCGAACTGTGCCGTACCAGCGGTGTCGCGGCCGTCGCGATCCGCAACTCCTCGCACTGCGGCGCGCTCGGTGCCTACGTGTACCCGGCGCTGGAGGCCGGCATGATCGCGTTGGTGTTCACCAACGGCCCGGCCGTCATGCCGCCGTGGAACGGTCACCGCGCCGTGCTGTCGACGAGTCCCATGGCGGCGGGCGTGCCCGCCCGGCCGCGCCCGCTCGTCCTCGACCTCGCCACCAGCGCGGTCGCGCGGGGCACCATCGCCTGGAGGGCGCAGACCGGCGTCGAGCTCGAACCGGGGTGGGCGTTCGACGTCGAGGGCAGGCCCACCACCGACCCGGCCGCGGCGTTGCGGGGCATGCTGACGCCGATGGGCGGTGCCAAGGGCTACGCCGTGGGCCTGCTCGTCGAGGCGCTGACCGGGGCGCTCGTCGGCCCGAACCTGTCGGAGGCCGTGCCGGACATGTTCGACCGCGGCGACGACGCGACGCCGCAGGGCATCGGACATCTCGTCCTCACGCTGCGGCCCGATCTCTTCGGCAGCGGCGGTACGGGAAGGAACGAGGACCGGTTCACGGCACTGGCCGATGCGATCGTCGCCGCGGGCGGCCGCACGCCGGGTGCGACGCGGATCGCGCCGCGAGGTCGCCGACGATCGGCCGGTCGAACCGGACCCGGCCACCCTGACCCGGCTCACCGAGTGGAGCGCCCGGCTCGGCACGGCGCACCTCGTGTGACCGGCAGGCCGTCCGGACCGGTGCACTGCCCCGCGCCGTACCGTGGCGGGAAGCCCGTCGTCCTGGACCGGCGCCGACGCCGCGGACCGGCACCGACGCCGCCGAGAGGTATACTGGCCAGGCCAGTTGACCAAAGGGAGTGCGTGCGTTGGTGAATCTGTGGGAACCGATCAGGCCGCCGGGGTCGTTGGCCGCCCGGATCGCCGATCGCATCGAAGAGCTGATCACCGCCGAGCAGCTGCGGCCCGGTGACCGTCTGCCGCCCGAACGGGAACTGGCCACGATGCTCGGGGTGAGCAGGCCGTCGCTGCGCGAAGCCATTCGGTCGCTGGCCGCGCGCGGCCGGCTGGCGGTGCGGCACGGCCAGGGTGTCTTCGTCGAGGAACCGGCGACCACCAAGCGTCTCACGAGCAGTCTCACGTCGTACGAACACGACGTCGACGAGCTGTTCGCCATGCGGGAGGTGCTCGAGGTTCCCGCCGCGGGCTGGGCTGCCAAGAACCGGACCGAGACCGGGATCGAGTGGCTCCAGGACGCCTACGACCGCCTGGTCGACGCGACCCGCGGCACGGTCGACTGGGACGAACTCCAACGGCTCGACGCGGCGTTCCACGAGGCGGTCGTCCGCGTTGCGGGCAACCGGTTCCTGTTGCGGACATTGGGAGTCCTGAACGAGATCATGGTCGCCGGGATGGAGACGACGCTGCGGATGCCCGGCAGGTTGGAGAAATCCGCCGCCGAGCACGCGCGGATCCTCGAGGCCATCAAGGACGGTGACTCCCGCGGAGCGCAGGCTGCGGCCAGGGCGCACATCCGGGGCGCGCACGCCGCCGCGCGGAAGTTCGTGGAGGAACAGGGCGAGGAGTGACGTGGTGCCCGGACTCGGGGTCCGGGCACCACGCAACCGTTCGCGGTCGCCTGTCGATCGGCGCCGCGTCGGTCAGCCGAACACCATGGCCGCCGTCACCGGCAGCAACAGGGCCAACAGCAGGATTCCGGCGATGTCGAAGGTGAAGCCCGACCGGATCATCTTCGTGATGGGAACCGCGCCCGATCCGTAGACGATCGCGTTCTGCGGTGTCGACACCGGGAGCATGAACCCGAAGGACGCGCCGAACGTCGCGGCGAGCGCAGGCACGAACGGATCGACCCCTGCCGCGGCTGCGACCGGGATGAGGATCGGCACGACCACCGATGCCGCCGCGGTGTTCGACGTCGTCTCCGAGATGACGACCGCGAGGACGACGGCGAACACCAGGATCATCACGCTGCTGCCGAGTCCGAGCGCGTCGGCCGCGCCCGTGCCGATCGTCTCGGCCAACTTCGTGTCGGCCAGCAACGTGCCGAAGATGATTCCGCAGCCGAACAGCAGGATGGTGCCCCAGTCGATCTTGCTCGCCTCCGACCAGGTCAGGGTGAACTCGCGACGCGACCAGCGGGTCGGCAGGACGAACAGCAGAGCGGCGCCGAGCACGGCCACGACGCCTTCGTCGAGGTGGTCGCTGACCGTGGTGTAGGCGGCCGAATCGTCTCCGGCCACGAGGGCGACGATGCCGGGGACGACCCACAGCGTGACGGTCACGGCGAAGGCGATCAGCGTGTTGCGTTCGGCCCCCGACATCCGGCCGAGCTTGGCGCGCTCGGCGGCCACGTACTCGTCGACGCCGCTGATGCGTTTGATCTCCGGGCGGTTCAGCAGCAGGAGCACGACGGCGAGCAGCACGAACATGATCGCGCAGATCGGCAGCGCCATCAGGAACCAGCTGAGGAACGAGATGTTCCTGCCCGTGGCCTCCTCGATGAACTCCCTTCCGATCAGGTTGGGCGCCGAGCCGATGGGCGTCAGCAGGCCGCCCGCGCCCGAACCGTAGGCGAGCATGAGCATCAGGGCGACGCCGACCCGCAGACGAAGCGGATCGAACGGGGCGCCCTCGGGCAGGTCCTTACGGATGAGGTCCGCGATGACGGCCAGGATGCCGACCGCGGTCGGCAGCAGCATCGCGACGGTCGCGGTGTTCGAGATGACCGCCGACAGCACGGCGGTGATCAGCCCGAACGCCGCGACGACCCGCGTCGTCGTCCTGCCCACGCCAGGGATCGAGAGCACGAGGAAGGCGAATCGCTTCGCCAGGCCGTGTCGGAGCATCGCCTGAGCGAGAATGAAGGCGCCGATGAAGACGAAGACCGTCGAGGAGCCGAAGGGGGCGAGTGCTTCGTCGGCGGGTGCGATGCCGAACAGCACGATGGCGGCCACGCCGATCAGTCCGCCGACCGGGATCGGCACCGGCTCGCACACCCACAACACGACGACCCCGAGGAGTACGGCGGCGAGTTTGTGCTGTGTTCCGTCGAGACCGAGAGGGAGGAACAGGAAGACGACCGTGATCAGCGGAGCGAGTACGAAACCGATCGTGCGGCGTGCCCGTTCGACGCGTTCTTCGGCAGGGGACAGGGTTTGTTCGCCGAGGCTGCGGTAGGTACCGCCGGAAAGCAGCGCGGAGGTGACGTCCGTACCGGAACGTCCCTGGACGGTGCCGGCTGCCTCGTTGCCGCCTGCACCGTCGTTGACCTCAGTAGCCATGCGGCGCACCATACCTTCGAGTGACGTAGACCACTAGACCCAGACCACAGTCAACAGAGGTCTTACCTCTTTCTTTCAGCACGTAAGGCCTCCCGTGCGTTAGCCTGCCGCGTCGGGGGCGTGTGGGAGGAGTGGTCGATGTCGACGGTGGTCGCGGGTGTGGGCATCGTGATCCTCGCTGCGGTACTCGGTGGGATGACCGGCTTCGGCTACAACCTCATCGCGACACCGCTGCTGATGCTGCTGGGCGTGCACCCCGCCACGGCGGTCGCGGTGAACCTGGCGATCGCCCTGGCCACCAGGGTGGCGGTGATGTACCGCCTGTGGGCGTCGATTCGGTGGCGCCGAGCGCTCCCGTTGGCCGTCGGCAGTTTTCCGGGACTCGTCGCGGGTGCGTTGATCGGTGGTGTGGTCGATCCCTCCGGCATCCGCATCGTCACGGGGGTGCTGGTGCTCGTCGTCGCGCCGATCATGATCTTCCGGCGGCCCGAGCCCGGCGACCGTCCGGTGGCGACCTACGCGCTGGCCGGATTCGCCGGCGGTGCGCTGGGCACCACGACGTCCCTCAACGGAGTGCCGGTGGCGCTGGCGTTGTCCTCGGACGCCTCGGGGCAGCGGAGCTTCATCGCCGACCTCGCGGTGTACTTCGTGTTGAGCAACGCCGTCGGGCTCGTTGTGCTCGGCCTGCGTGACGGCGTGGCGATGGACGACGTGTGGCTGCTCGTGTGGTGGTTGCCAGGGGCGCTGCTCGGTAACTGGATCGGCACCGCATGGGGAACCCGCATTAGGGCCGAGGTCTTCCGCGTCGTGACGTGTCTTCTCGTGATGGGCGCCGGTATGGCGACCCTGTTGTCTGCCTGACCGCACGTCCGTCGTGGTGTGTGGTCGGCGTCACTGCCGCGTTGACACCGTGCTCGGCGGTTCGTGACGATGCGAGGAGGGCAGAGGTCAAACCACACCCGCAGTGTCGCGGAGTTGGAGGTAGGAATGCCGGCCGAGCGGATTTCCCGCGAACGATTGACCGAACCGCCTGGTGAGATCTACACGGCCACGGTGCTGGAACCGAGCTTCCGGTTCATGCTGGCCGAGTACTACGACGCACTGCTCGAGACCAACAAGGCGTGGTCGGTGATGCTCGGGGACACCGGCATCGTCGAACCCGACCACGTCCGGCGGCTGCTGTCCGCGCTGAACTTGATGAGCGCCGAGGGTGCGGAGTCGCTGTCCGAATTCAATCCGGCCTACGAGTACTTCTACTCGCACATCGAGAACCGCCTCACCGAGCTGGCCGGACCCGACGCGGCCGGGGAGATCAACCTCGGCCGCACGAGGCCGGAACCCCTGACCCGGATGGCGCTGCGGCCACGCATCCTGTTGCTCGTCGACCGGCTCGTCGCGGTGATCGAACGGCTGCTGGACATCGCGGCGCGGGAGTCGGCGACCGTGATGCCGCAGTGGACCCACATGCAGCCCGCACAGCCCTCGACGCTGGGGCACTACCTGCTCGGGGTCACGGATGCACTGCTCAGGGACGTGCGCAGGCTCGCCGCGGCGTACCGGACGACCAACGCGTGCACGCTCGGTTGCGGCGCGCTCGCGGGCACGTCGTACGCGGTCGACCGCGAGCTCGTCGCCGACCTGCTCGGCTTCGACGAGGTCCGCGAGAACACCATCGATTGCGTGGCCTCGGGTGACTACGGACTCGAGACGACCGCCGCGGTCGCGAACCTCGGCATCACGCTCAGCAGGCTGTGTGAGGACCTCTACCTGTGGCACACCGACGAGTTCGGGCTCGTGGAGATCGGCGACGCGTTCGCCGGGTCGAGCAGCATGATGCCGCAGAAGAAGAACGCCTACCCGTTCGAGTACGTGCGGGCGCGCGGCGCACGCACCGTCGGGGAGATGGTGTCGGCGTTCGGCGCGCTCCACAACACCAACTTCGGCGACATCAAGGACGTCGAGGAGGAGATGGTGCCGCCGCTCTTCCGCACCTGCGACGAGACGGCGACGTCGTTGCGGCTGCTCGAGGGAACCCTGGGCACGCTCGTCGTGCATCGGGAGCGGTGCGCGGCCCGCGCGGCGTCGGGGTTCTCGACGGCCACCGAGCTGGCTGCCGTGCTGCACCGGCGAACAGATCTCGACTACCGCTCGGCCCACCGTGTGGTGGGACATCTCGTGCTCCTGGCAACGACGGCGGGCCGCTGTCCGGCCGATGTGGACGCCGCGCTCGTGGACCAGGCTGCGCGTGAGGTGCTCGGACGCGACGCCGGACTGAGTGACGAGCAGGTGCGGGACGCGCTCGATCCCGCCAGGTTCGTCTCCGCGCATCAGGTGGCGGGAGGGCCTGCCGCCGAACCCGTACGGCAGGCGCTCGCGGGCGCGCATTCCGCGGTCGCCGACTGGCGGGACTGGTTGAACACGGCCCGGTCCACCGTGGACGATGCAGCACGCGCGTTGGCGGCCCGCGTCGAGGAGTACGTGGGTGGCGGCGCCGGTGACTGACTGCGAGGGCAGTGGCGGTGATCTGCTCCACGTGAGCATCACCCGCAGCACGGCAGGGGCCCGGGCGGACTTCGTCGTGGCCAGGATCCGGCCGATGATGGTGCTGGACGTGTTGCTGGCCGTGCAGCGGGAGCACGATCCGGCGCTCGGTTTCCGGTTCTCCTGCCGGGTCGGCATGTGCGGCACCTGCACCGTGCGTGTCGACGGCCGCTCGGTGCTCGCGTGCCAGACCGAGGTTCCCGACGACACCACGCGGATCCGCCTCGACCCGCTGGCCGGGCTTCCGGTGGTGCGTGACCTGGTCGTCGACACGGGACCGTTCTGGCGGGCGTGGGCGCAGGTGCGGCCCTACCTCGTGCCCGACGAGGCTGCCGAGACCGGGATGGACACCGAGCCCGCCGTCATCCAACCGGACTCGGCCGAACGTGAGGTGATCGATCCCGCGCTGGACTGCATCGGGTGCGCCGCATGCTTCTCCAGTTGCGGGATCGCCAGCGCCCACCGCGACTTCCTCGGCCCGGCCGCGCTCAACCGTGCGCTGGTGCTGATCGCCGACAGCAGGGACGCGGCGAGCCGTGAGCGGCTCGACGTGATCGGCGGCGAGTCCGGAGTGGACCGCTGTCACTACATCTACGGGTGCAGTGCGGCCTGCCCGAAGGGCCTCGACCCGGCGCGGGCGATCCGCAGGCTGCGGGGGAGGAGGTTCCGCCGTGAGCGCTGATCCGTGGCCCGAACCGGAGCAGCTCGACACCGATGTCGCCGTCGTGGGCAGTGGTGGTGCGGGCCTGATGTGCGTGCTGCACGCGATGACGGCGCGTCCCGGCCTGGATGTCACGGTGGTGAGCAAGGGGGCCGTCGGCCGGTCGGGGTGCACGCGCATGGTGCAGGGCGGCTACAACGCGGTGCTCGATCCGGACGACTCGATCGAGCTGCACTTCCGTGACACCATCCGCGGTGGCAAGTTCCTCAACGACCAGGACCTGGCGTGGACGCTGGTCAACGACGCCCCGCGGGTGATCAACGAGCTCGAGACGCGCGTCGGGTGTTTCTTCGACCGCCGCGCCGACGGCAGGATTCACCAGAAGGCGTTCGCGGGACAGGCGTTCGACCGCACCGTCCACCGTGGAGATCTCACCGGCATCGAGATCATGGGGCGGTTGCGGGATCAGATGTTCCGGCTCGGCCCGCGGGAACTCGAGGACGTGCGCGCCCTCGACCTCGTCCGGGACTCCCGCGGAGCCCTGGCCGGTGTCACGGCCCTGAACGTGCGCACCGGCACTCCGGTGGTGATCAGGGCTCGGGTGGTGGTCGTGGCGACCGGAGGATCGGCCACGATGTACCGCGTCGCCGCGCCCGCACGGGAGAAGACCGGCGACGGTGTGGCGATGTGCTGGCGCGCCGGACTGCCGATGCGGGACATGGAGATGCTCCAGTTCCATCCCACCGGCCTGTTGGCCGGCGCGTCGCGCATGACCGGTGCGGTGCTGGAGGAGGGCCTGCGCGGCGCGGGCGCCCACCTCTACAACGCCGACGGTGAACGCTACATGGCGCGCTACGATCCCGAACGGAGGGAGCGGTCGACCCGCGACGTCGTGGCGCGGGCCGGCTACCTGGAGATCATGGCCGGCCGCGGCACCGCCGAGGGCGGGGTCTACATCGACATCTCGCACCTCGGTGCGGACGAGGTCGAGCAGCGGTTCCCCGGCATGGTGGCCCGGACCCGGCAGATCGGCCAGGATCTCGCCGCGGGGCCGGTTCTCGTCTCTCCCACGGCGCACTTCCACATGGGCGGGGTGGTCATCGACCGTGACTGCCGGACCGAAGTGGACGGTCTGCTGGTGGCCGGTGAGGACGCAGGCGGCACCCACGGTGCCAACCGGCTCGGCGGCAACGGCGTCGCCGAGTCGACCGTGTTCGGCGCTCGTGCGGGCGATACGGCAGCGGTGCTCGCGAGCGAACGCGCGTACCGCACGCCGGCCGCGGCCGAGGTGCGGGCGTCGCTGGTGAGGGCCTATGCGCCGTTGGAACGGGAACTCGGGCCGTGGCCGTTCGACCTGACCGCGCGGCTGAAAGAGGTGATGTGGCGGTCGGTCGGGGTGGTGCGCGACGAAGGGGCGTTGCGCAAGGCCGTCGACGAGCTGGGTGAACTGGCCGAGGACGTCGGACGGGTGGCTGTGCCCGGTCCGCGCGAGGTGAACTTCGCCTGGCAAGAGGCTCTGGATCTGGTGAACCAGGTGACCGTGGCCAGGGCGATGGCCTCGGCGGCGCTGTGGCGCACGGAGACGCGAGGGGCGCATGCGCGCACCGACTTCCCCGACAGCTGGGACCGGCCCCGCTACCTGGTGCAGCGTGCCGGTGGGGGCGGGCTCGGCGACGGGCTTGCCGGGTCGATCGAGGCCCGCGAGCACGACGTCGCACTGACCCGGCTGACCCAGGCCGACCTCGACGCCGAGGAGCGCCGATGAGTCTCGCGCAGTTCGTGTTCTTCTGCGGGTTCGCCGTCGTGGCGATGGCGATCGTCGCGTTCGGCGCCGTGGTGGTGCGCGGCGCCCGGCGGGACGACGGCGGGCCGTTCGTCACCCGTGCGCTCGTGCGCAGGCTCGCGCGGCCGGGCCGGGACCGCGCCGAGTTGCAACGGTGGGCGTTCTACCTGCACCGCATCAGCGGTCTCGGGCTGTTCGCGTTCCTGTGTCTGCACGTGATGGACGTGGGGCTGTACGTGGTGTCGCGGGAGATCTACGACGAGGTCCACCAGGTGTACGGGAGCGTCCCGATGCGGGTCGCCGAGGTCGGACTGTTGTTCGGCCTGCTGTTCCACACCGCCAACGGATTGCGGCTCGTGGCCGTCGACGTGGCGGATCTCGGGCTCACCGCGTCCACGCGAGTGCTGTACGGCGTGCTCGGGGTGAGCGCGGTCGGCACGATCGCCGGTGCGGTGTTCGTCCTGGGACCGGTGTTCACATGACCACGGCAGACGTCCGCGACGCCGCGGGAGCCGCGCGGCGCAGGCGAGTGGCCTACGTGGCGCTGCGCCTGTCGGGGTTGTTGCTCGCCGTGCTGGTGCTGGGCCACTTCGTCGCCACGCACATCACCACCGACGTGGCCGACACCGATTCCCGGTTCATCGACGAGCGGTGGGCGAGCGCGCTGTGGATCGTGTGGGACGGGGTGATGCTGGCGGCCACACTGGGGCACGCAGTGCTCGGCCTGTGGGCCGTGACCGCCGACTACAGCTCCGGCCGGCGCCGCACGGCCTGGCGAGCCGCCTTGCTCGTCGGCGCGGGAGCCGTTTTCGTGATCGGAATGTCCCTCCTCTGGCTCGGCGCGACGGGGTGACGATGCGGCGGGGTGACGGCGCGGCGGGATGCGGGCTGACGGGAGTGTCGCCGCGGCGCCCTGGCGAGGTGATGGCGGTGAATCAGGCATTCGCGTCGACCGTCCCCGGTTGCTTCCGGTGCATCCGATACGCAAGCACGATCGAGATCACAGCGGAGGCGATGAAGCCGAGGAAGATCGGACTCCCCAACAGCGATCCAGGGCCGATGGCGACGGTCTGACGCAGCGAGAGCTCGAGCATCGGTCCGAGAATGAAGCCCATCACGAACGGCGCCACCGGTAGATCGCGCTTGTGCATGGCCCATCCGAGCAGCCCCGCGACGAGACAGACCACGATGTCGAACACACTGTTGCGTGCCGTGTAGGCGCCGACGCCACAGCACACGATGATGATCGGACCGAGGATTCCGTACGGCACGCGCGAGATCTTCGCCCACACTCCCGCCAATGGAAGGTTGAGGACCAGCAGGATGATGTTGGCAACGAAGAAGCTCGCGATCACGGCAGCGGTGATGTCAGCGTCCGATGTGAACATCGTGGGTCCTGGAACCACGCCGTAGACCATGAGCGCGGCCATGATCAGCGCCATGGTGGGGCCGGTCGGGATGCCGAGACTGAACAGCGGGACGAACCCGCTCATGGCTGTTGCGTTGTTGGTGGCCTCGGGACCTCCGATTCCTTCCACCGCGCCTTGCCCGAAGGGCACACCGCCTCTGCGTTCGGAACGACGACGCTCCGTGGAGTAGTTCAGGAAGGTCGTCGTCGAAGGAAGCATGCCCGGAACGAGGCCGAGGAAGAATCCGGTGACGGTCCCGCGTCCGGCGGCGCCGGCGCTCCGCCGGATCTCGTCGCGGGTAGGCACGAACCCCTTGACGGTCGCTGCGGTGCCCGTAGGGGCTCCTTCCTCGAGAGTGCGCAGAACCTGCGCGACGCCGAAGAGCCCGATCATGATGGGCACGATGTCGAGCCCCTGCATCAACTGCAGGGATCCGAGGGTCATGCGCTGCTGGCTGCTGGTCAGGTCGAGCCCGATCGATGCGATCAGCATTCCCGCAGCGGCCATGCTCAGGCCCCGTACGACCGAGCCGGATGACAAGCCTGCGATCGCCGTGAGGCTGAACAGGATGAGCCCGAGCATCTCCTGCGGTCCGAAATCCAGTGCGAGTCCGGCGAGGTGAGGCCCCAACAACCAAACGCCGATCGTCCCGATGATCCCGCCGATGAACGAAGCCCCGGCGGCAATGGCCAGAGCCGGGCCTGCCCGGCCACGCCGGGTCATGGGATGGCCCTCCAGTGCGGCGGGCAGCGAGGACACCTCGCCGGGGATCTTCAGGAGGATGGCGCTCGTCGAACCTCCGTACATGGCGCCGTAGTAGATGGCAGCGAGCACGACGATCGCCGCCGCGGGGCCGAGCGTGGCAGCCAGAGGAAACAGGATGGCGATGGCCGTGACCGGGCCGAGCCCCGGCAGGACACCCACCATGGTTCCGGCCAGACAGCCGAACACGGAGAGAAGGAGCACCGAGGGCTGAAACACCTCGGAGAAGCCGTTGAGTAACTCGGACAGACCCATCTCGGACCTTCCCTAGAACCTCAGGAGCCCAGCCGGCAACACGACCCCGGCGAGTTCGAACAGCGTGATGAGAACGGCGTTCATGACGACCGTGTACGTGAGCGATTTGATCCATCCGTAGCGCGAGATGGCGCGCAGGAAGATGAACACGACCACGATGCCGGCAACGGCATAGCCGAGAGGGTCGAGCAGCGCCGCGTAGCCTGCCACCAGCAGGAGACAGACGGCCATGTCGCGGTACGGGTGGAGCGGACCGGCGAGCCCAGCGGACTGCGCGTCGCCCCCTTCGTGGCCATCGTCGTCGGCGGGCGAGCCGGGTGGCCGATCGCCGGTACGGCTCGGTCGTTCGCCGTAGGCCGCCGTCGCCGCGAGGATGATGCCGAGGACCAACACGTACCAGCCTGCGAGGTCCGCCTGCGCCGCCGGATCGACGACCAGAATGAGCCGCACGCCCTCCTCGATGGCGAGTCCGGCGAGGAGGAGCAGGAGGATCATCGGAAAGTAGGCATGTATCGCGCGAGTGTGGGGAGCAAGGCGCGACGCGGGTGTGGCCATGGAGCCTCCCTCGAGCTATCGGCTGCGGGTCATCCCGCGACGCCGATTCGTTCCGACAAGTTGGTAAATCGCTCTTTCTCGTCCTGGACGTCGGTTCGCAGTTCGCTGCCGGTGCGCACGGCCGGGGCGAGGCCGACGGCGTCGAGAGCGTCGACGACGGCCGGATCTTCAGCAATCGCCCGGACGGCATCGGCCAACTTGTTCGTGATGTCGGCAGGGAGCCCGGTCGGGGCCGAGATGCCGACCCAGTACTGCATGTCGAGATCGGGGTGGCCGAGCTCGGCGGTACTGGGCACATCAGGCAGCTCGCTCACCGGCTCGTCACCGGTCAGCGCGATCGGCTTGAGTTCGCCGGTCCTGCTGAGGCTGAATGCGGAGCTGGCGCCCCCGGCTCCGAAGTCGATGTCTCCGGCGGCGACGGCACGCATCACGTCTCCGGAGCTGTTGAACGGAACCCGTTTGACCTTCGCGGCGTCGATTCCCGCTTCGTCGAGGAACTGAAGCGTGGCGTAGTCGCTGGTGCTGCTCCCGCCTATCCAACCGACGGTGAAGTTCTCCGGATCTTCACGCGCATCGGTGACGACATCGTCGAAATCGTGATAACCCGAGTTCCCACCGACGACGTAGACGTGCGGGCCTTCCGCGAACTTCGCGACGAAGGTGCGGTCGTTCCAGGGGTACGGCACGTACGGCAGCAAACCTTGAAGAGCGCTCGACCCCGCGCCGTCGGCGAGTAGCGTGTATCCGTCGGGTTCGGATTCCCGCACCGTGCTGACGCCGATGATCTGGTCGGCGCCGGGTTTGTTGACGACGTTGACCTGGGTGTCGAGCTCACCGGCCAGTGCATCCGCGGCGGCACGGGCGGCGATGTCGGTCGATCCGCCCGCCGAGAACGGCACCACGTAGTCGATCGACCTGCTCGGGTACGACCGAGCCGGTTCTGCTTCGGCTGCACACGACGCGAGCACACTCACCGTGCACAGAGCTGCGATCGATCGCGTGACCATACGCGTGCGCATGTCGCTCACTCCTCACGTAACCGTGCTGTCGCGTCGACGTCGGGCGATCCGTCGGGGAGGAGGACGACGCCGTATCGTTCGCGTGCGCTCGCCGGGCTCACCCGTCCCTGCGCCACGTCGTGGGCGACGAGTTCGGCCGGTCTGCGGCGAGGGTCGCCGTACCCACCCGAACCGGGGCTCTCGATTCGGACCACGTCGCCGGCTCGGAGCGAGATCCCGGAGACACGGCCGCCGGGCAGTCGTTCCTGGCGATCCGTCCCCGGGCGCAGCACGAACGCGCCGGTGGTGCCGTCCTCTCCACCGGCCAATCCCAGGGGCGGAAATGTCTGCCGATCTGCATGTGCGGAGAAGTCGGCTCGGCGGGACAGGACACGGATGTCACGCCGGACTCCGAGGCCACCTCGGTAACAGCCGGCACCGCCGGAGTCGGTGATCAGCTCGTAGGTGTCCACGCGGAGCGGGTACTCGATCTCGAGTGCTTCGATCGGGAGGTTCGACGAGTTGGTGACATGGACCTGGACAGCGTCGAGACCGTCGCGATCGGAGCGTGCTCCTGCGCCACCGGCGATGACTTCCGGGTACACGAAGAACTCGTCATCGGGGCCTGCGAACGTGACGTAGGTGATCGAGCTGTGCGACCCGGCAGGCACTCGGCCGGGTACGGCGACGGCGAGCGCGGCGAGCAGCACGTCGGCGACGCGCTGGCAGGCGTCGGTGCGCGCAGCCACTGCGGCCGGCGGGCGAGGATTGACGATGCTGCCGAATGGGGCGTCGATCCGGACCGCGTCGAAGAAGCCGCCATTGGCGGGAATCTCCGGGTCCAGAGCGGCCTTGAGCGCGTAGTAGACGGTCGCTTCGAGGGCTGAGCGGACGACGTTGATCGCGACGTCGGCCTGACGGCCGGTGCCGTCGAAATCGATGGATATCTCGCTGCCGCTGACGGTCACAGCCGTCTGGATCCGGATGGGCTCCTGTCCAGGGACGTCGCTGTCGAGCCAGTCCGATGCCCGATAAGTACCGTCGGGAATGGCGGCGACCGCGACCTCGAGTCTGCGCCGAGCGTAGTCGAGCAGCTGCCCGCTCGCGGTGTCGATGACAGTGCTGCCGTACTTGGCGTGCAGTTCGGAGAAGCGCCTGCCTCCGGTGTGGACCGCAGCGAGTTGGGCGAGAAGGTCACCGCGGCGTTCCTCGGGCAATCGCGAGTTGAGGGTGACGAAGGCCAAGACCTCCTCGTTGACGGCGCCGCCGATCATGAACCGTACGGCGGGAATGCGCAGGCCTTCTTGAAAAATGCTCGTGGAGTCACCGGAGTTGCTGCCCGGAACATGTCCGCCGACATCGGAGTGGTGCGCGATGTTGGCGCTGAATCCCACCAGTGCTCCCTCGTGGAAGACAGGCGCCGCCATGGTGATATCGGGAAGGTGGGTTCCACCACCGGTGTAGGGGTCATTGGTGATGTAGACGTCACCGGGACAAAGCTGACGTGTGTCCTTGTCGTCGAGGAGCGATTGGACGAGTCCCTTCATCGATCCCATATGGATCGGAATGTGCTCCGCTTGTGCGACAAGCTGCCCATGGGCGTCGAACAGTGCTGTCGAGCAGTCGACTCGCTCCTTGATGTTGGTGGAATAGCTTGCCCGCCGGAGAACCGCGCCCATCTCCTCGGCGACGGACAACATGGCGTTTCCGATCACCTGGACGGTTACCTGGTCGACATCCGATGTGGTCATCGTACGGTCACCTCGATCAGCAGATTTCCGAAATCGTCGACAGTCGCTCGCCAGCCCGGTGGTACGACGGTCGTCGAATCCAGTTGTTCGACGATTGCGGGCCCGGCGAAGGTGTTGCGTGCCTTGAGTAGGTCCCGTTGGAGCACCGGGGTGGGGACCGTGCCGTACTCGACGCCGAAGTCGACATGACGTGTGTCGATCAGGGCTGCTGCGTCGACATCCGCCGTGCCCTGTTCGATACGTGGCATCTCGGGTTTGGGCACGGTGCCGTGCGCGACTGCGCGGAGGTTCACCAGTTGCACCGGGGATTCGGGATGGGAGAAGCCGTAGGCCTTCTCGTGTCGAGCGTGGAAGTCGGCGACCAGCGACGCCAGTGTGGCGTCGTCGAACCCTTCGGCGGGTAGTGGGATGCGCAGCTCGAAGTTCTGCCGTGGATACCGGGCGTCCGCGAGGACCGTGACATCGTGCCGGTCGGCGATCCGTGCTTCGGCGGCGAGCCACTCTCGACCTTCGTCGACGAGCGTCGCGATGGCATCGTTGAGTGCCGGGATCGTGGAAGCGTCGGCCTTGCGCAGGAACGACCGGGTGAACTCGCTTCGGACGTCGCTGACGAGCAAGCCGAGGGCGCACAAGGTGCCCGGATGCGGTGGGACGAGGAGCCTGGTCATCCCGACCTCGGCCGCGACCTCGGCGGCATGGAGCGGCCCAGCGCCTCCGTACGCCATGAGGACGTAGTCGCGTGGGTCCTCACCTGCCTCCACCGAGACCTGCCGTACGGCCCGTGCCATGTGTGAGTTGGCGAGCCTGCCGATGCCTCGGGCGGCTTCCATCGTGCTTGTGCCCAATCCGTTGGCCACGGTGTCGACGGCTCGTCGTGCTGCGTCGCTGTCGATAGGCATGCTGCCCCCGAGCGCGCTGGCCGGGTTCTGCCTGCTTCGCACCACGTTCGCGTCCGTGGTGGTGGGCTGAGTGCCGCCGTGGCCGTAGGCCGCGGGTCCTGGTCGGGCGCCTGCACTCTCCGGGCCCACTCGGAGCCCGCCCGCGTCGTCGACGGAGGCGATGCTGCCGCCACCGGCGCCGATGGTGTGTACGTCGACGGAGGGGACGCGAATGGGATAGCCGCCGAGGCCACGTTCATTGGCAGCGGCCGGTTCCCCGCCCCGGATCAGGCACACATCGGTCGATGTGCCTCCCATGTCGAAGGTGATGAGGTCGCTGACGCCGGCCAGTGCCGCGAGAAAGCTCGCACCGACCACGCCCGCACTCGGACCCGAGAGCAGGGTGGTGACGGGCCGCTCAGCCACGGTCTCGGTGGAGGCCAGCCCGCCGTTCGACTGGATGACGCGCGGCCCCACAGGGATTCCTGCGTCTTGCACGCGTTCGCTGAGCCTGCGGATGTAGCGGGACACCGTCGGTCCGATGAACGAGTTGATGACGGCTGTGGAGAACCGCTCGTACTCTCGGAACTCCGGTGCCACACGGCTGGATCGGGACACGAACACATCGGGAAGTTGCCGGGCCAGTGCCTCTGCCACACGTACCTCATGGCCGGCATCCCGGTAGCTGTGCAGGAAACACACGGCCACCGATTGGGCGCCGGATTCCCCGAGCTTCCGGGCCACCCGGTCGATCTCCTCGTCGGTGAGTTCAACGACGACCTGGCCGTCGGCCGCCAGCCGCTCCGTGACGCCGAACGTCAGCTCGCGTGGGACGAGCACGCGCGGCTTGTCGGCGAACAGGTCGTACAGGTGCGGCCGTCGTTGGCGAGCGATCTCGAGGACATCCGGTACGCCCCCGGTTACCAGGAGAGCTGTCCTCGCTCCCTTCAGCTCGAGCAGCGCGTTCGTCGCCACGGTGGTGCCGTGACCGAGGTAGGTCACGTCGTCGGCTGAACCACCCGCTGCGGACAACACGCTGGTGATCCCGTCGGTGACCGCGATCGACTGATCGTGCCCGGTCGACGGCAATTTGAACACGTGGAACGAGCCGGTGCTCGTGTCGAGCGCGGTGACGTCGGTGAACGTGCCGCCGACGTCGACTCCGATGCGGATCATGCGTTCTCCTCGAGGGTTCTGGCGAGAGCGAGGCGATCGGGTATGCCGTCACCGCGTTGGAGCAGGGCGTCCACGGCGAGACCGGCGAGAACGGGGGAGAGCTTGAAACCGTGTCCGGAGAATCCGCTCATCGAGAGCACCCGGTCGTAACCCGGCGGACTACCGATGAGTCCGTGGTTGTCCGGCGTGTAGCCCTCGATGAAGGCACGAGCGTCGGCCGCTTTCGGCTCCAGTCCGCGCAGCACGCGGCCGATCGCGTTCTCGACACGAGCTGTGTACTCGGAAGGGACAGAGGCGTCGAACGCGGACAGGTCGGGCACAGTGTCCTTGGGAACATGGAGATTGACCTTGACCTTGTTGTCCCCTGCCGAAGGGAAGAACGAGAACGAGGCGTCCTCACCGCTTCGGCGAATCCCGACCGGGAAGCGTTCAGGAGTGAAGGCGTCGGTATCGAGCGCCCGGAACCAGTGGAGAACCACGCGGCGTACTTCGTAACCGTCCCGAATGCCCGGTAAGAGTTGCGCGGTCCACGGGCCGCCGCAGACGAGTACCCGTGCTGCCCTGAGTTCGCCGTCCGCGGTGCGGACCCGCACGTGGTCGCCGGCTTCTTCGATACCGGTGCAGCGGATGCCGGTCCGGATGTCCACGCCGTGCTCGGTGGCGTAACCCGCAGCGGCACGGATCGCCTCGGACGGGAGGAGTAGCCCGCCCTGCGGATCGAGTACGCCTACGTCGTCGCCATGCAGTACGTGGGTCGGGAAGCGCGAGGCGAGTTGAGCGCCGTCCAACGTCTCGACCGGCAGGTCGAACTCGTCGGCGCTGTGTAGGACCTCGGCGATGTCGGGGTGGTCGGGGTGGCCGATGCTGAGTGCTCCGGTCGGCCGAAGGAGCGCGGTACCGGTTGCCTTCTCGAGAGCCGACCACAAGTGACGGGCCTGCTGCAGCAGGGGGACGTACCAGCTGCCTTCCTTGTAGGCGATCCGGAAGATACGGGTGCGGCCCCCGGCTGCCCCGTACTCGTGCCCCAACTCAGCGTGCTGCTCGAGGCCGATGGCGCGGATCCCCGCATCGGCGAGATGCCACAACGCCATGCTGCCCATGGTTCCGACGCCCACCACGATGACGTCGGCATCGAGCAGCGGGGCGCGGGAATGACCGGGCGCCCACTCCGTCATGGCAACCTCCACGATGTACGGGCTCGTTCGATCGCGCTAATGTAGGCTTCACGACAAGAGGGGGTCAATACTGTAATGAAAACGACAGGTAACAAGTCGGGCGTCGAATCCGGGGACGCCGAATCGCCGGTGGACCCGCCACTGCACGAACGCGTTGCTGCGCTCGCCGACCGGATGTCAGCCAGCGAGAGGACGGTCGCGCAGTACATGGCGGACCACCCGGAGATTGTGGTGTCCTGTTCGGCCATCCAACTGGCCGCGCAGATCGGGACCAGTGACGCCACGGTGGTCCGTGCGGCGAAAGCGCTGGGCTATCAGGGTTTTCGCGAACTGAAACGCAGCATGATCGATGTGCTGACTCGGCAACGTGACCTCGCGGCGACCATGGACGACCGGCTTGCGCGGGTATCCACTGAGGACAATCAGATCGCCAGGGTGCTCGACGACAGCATGGCGCTGCTCGGTCAACTACGTCGAGGCTTGGACATCGACGCATGGGAACGCACCGTCGATGCCGTGATCGGCGCACCCTCGGTGCTGACCTACGGAATCGGGCCGGCTGAGAGCCTTGCGGATTACCTTCGACTTTCACTTCAGCGCATCGGCGTGCACGCCCGCGGCAGCGGACTGACCGGGGTCAGGTTGGCCGACGAGCTTCTGACGCTGCGGCCGGGCGAACTCGTCATCGTGTTCGCACCGATCCGCCAGTTCCGGGAGATCTCGGTGATTGTCGACCATGCGAACGCGGTCGGCGCCCGCGTTGTCGTGATTACCGAGAGCCTCGGTATGGCGCTGGCGTCGAAGGTGTATGCGGTGTTGTCGACCCCGCAGTCGACGACGACGGCCGCGAGCGAGCTCACTGCCGGTCTCGTACTTGCACACGCGCTCACACTCAGCGTGGCGTCCGCTACGCACGACACCGCGGTCGACGCACTCGGCCTGGTCAACGCTCTCCGGGCGAGTGTCGTCGGTGCCGAGCTCGACGTCACGCCGCTGCCCACCGAGTAGGAGGACCGCCATGCGCGTGCTGGTCGTCGGAGCAGGCATGCTGGGAGCCGCCGTGTCGTCCGCGTTGTCGGTGCGGGGACATGAGGTCACCGTGCTGGATGCCGGCCGACCGGCAGGCGGCACGTCATCGACCACGTTCGCGTGGGTCAACGCCAACAACAAGCGACCCATGCATTATCAGCAACTCAACGCGGACGCGATGCGCGAGCACGTCCGGCTCGGCGGCGTGCCGCGCGGATGGCTCGTCCCGACCGGGCACCTGGAGTTCGCAACGAACGACGCACATCGGCAACGCCTCACCCATCGAGTCGAGACCTTGCGCGACAGCGGGTATCGGGCGGAGTTCGTGACCCCTGCACGCGCCGCCGAGCTGGAACCTGACGTGCAGGTCGGGGGAGATCCGCTGGTGGCGTGGTTTCCCGATGAAGGGCACTGTTTCCCCGAGCGGTATGTGGCGGCCATGACGGCAGCTCCGGGTATCACGATCGAGACCGGTAGGCGCGTGACTGCGGTGGAAGGCGATGGGACGGTCCGACTCGTGGACGGATCGACACGTACCGCCGACCACGTGGTCGCCTGCGTCGGGCGGGACACCGCGGCGCTGCTTTCCGAAGTGCGGATGACCGAGCCCGCTCCCGGCAACGCTGCTGTGGGCTTCCTCGCCACGACCGGCCCGGTGTCGGCACGGTTGTCGCGTGTGGTCACGAGCGAGGGCATCAACCTTCGTCCCGCCCATCGCGGAAGCGTGCTGGTGCAGACTCTCGACCAGGACGGGTTCGCAGTTCCGGGGGAGCCGGTGCCGGAGCACGTCAGGGAGACCATGCGGCGCCGGGCGGCTGAGCGGCTCGGAGTGAGTGCGGTCTTGGAGAACGCCGTGCTGGGAGTGCGTTCACTGCCGTCAGACGGACTGCCCGTCGCAGGCTACGTCGGTCCTCGCACCTATGCCTTGGCCGGGCACAGCGGTGTGACTCTCGCCCCCCTACTGGGGGAGCTGGCTGCACGCGAGATCTGCGGCGAGCGACAGAACCGGCTCGAGCCGTACCGGCCCGGCCGATTCACGGAGTCGTCCGGCGCCCTTGAGCCTCCGCGGCGGCCCGGCGAGCAGTGACGCGAGCGGTCGCGGGGATCAGGAGCAGGACATCGCCAGACCTCCGTCGACGGGCAGGCAGACGCCGTTGACGTAGGCGGCCTCGTCGGAGGCGAGGAACAGGCTCGCGTTGGCCACGTCCCAGGGCGTGCCCATGGTTCCCGTGGGACTCGCCGCGTTGCGCGCTGCGAGGAGTTCGTCGATCGACTCCGCCTGCGACGAGAGTTGCTTGCGCACCAGCGGCGTGTCGATGAAGCCCGGCGCGACCGTGTTCGCGCGGATACCGCGATCGGCGTAGGTGAGGGCGAGCGACACGGTCGCCTGGTTCACCGCGGCCTTCGCCGACATGTACGCCGGGTACTCGTAACCGACGTGCCGCAGCGCCGCCAGCGAGGAGACGTTGACGATCGCCCCGCGCCCGCGTTCGAGCATCGAGGGCAGTACGTGCTTGCAGGCCAGGAACACACCGTCCACATTGAGCGCGAACGCGCGGCGCCACTGTTCGAGGCTCAACTCGATCGGCCCGCCCAGCACCGTCACACCGACGTTGTTGTGCAGGACGTCGACGGGACCCAGCTCGCCGGTCGCCTCCCGGACGGCCGCCTCGACCTGTTCGGACACCGTGACGTCGGCGGTGATCGCCAGGGCCGTACCGCCCTCGTCCCGCACCGCGTCGGCGGTCCGGTTCGCCGCCTCCGCGGACACGTCCACGACCGCGACCTTCGCGCCGTGCCGCGCATACGTCATCGCCGCGGCCTGGCCGTTGTTCACGCCCTCCGGACCGCCGCCTCCGCCGAACACGAGCGCCGTGCGCCCTGCGAGACGCCGCTCGCTCATGAGATCGCCCCTTCCGTCCCGTTCTGCACGCCCGCGTCCTCCAGATACAGCTCGAACGTCACGGCCACCGGGTTCTCACCCGGCAGGATCACGCCCGAGAACACCTCGCCGTGCCGGTCCACCATGGACGCGACGAGCGCCACGTCCTCACCCCGCACCGTCCCGGTCAGCGACGTCACCTCACTCGCGGGCCAGTCCACCTCGACCGGTTCCCCGGCACCCGACCGCAGTCGGGCTCCCACGAGGCTGCCGAGGCTCGCCCGTACGAGCGCCGAGTCGAACCCGGCCCGCCGCGCGACGGTCGCCACCGCGGTACACAGGTCCTCTCCGGGCCGGATCCGCGACGACACCGCCCGGATCCGGGTGGCCGGTGTCCTGCGGTACGGCGTGAACGCCGGCATCTCCGTCTCGGCACAGGTTTCGCTCACGAGGTCCACATCGGACAGAACGCGGAGTGTCGCCTCGATCGGTACGGTGCCGACGGTGGTGTCCGGCAGCAAATGCCCGCCCCGCAGGCGGCCGCGTTCGTCGAGCCAGGTGGCGTGCACGTGGGCGAAACCCGCGCCGTCGCGCCTGCCCACCGTCGCCGAACCGGTGAGGACGAAGCACGGCCCCTCCGGTTCCACCGTCTCGCTGAAGTAGGCGGGCCGTTCGGTGCCGATCGCCGGATGCACGTAACGCAACGTTCCGAACGAGCCGTGTGCCAGTTCGACACTCGCCGCCGCGGCACCGACACCCTCGGTCAACCGCCACAGGGCCTCGGCGACGCGCTCACCGGGCGGAAGCTCCGTGCGCAGCACCGTGACGTCGGTCGGGACGGAGACGATGCGTTCGGCCGCGGGCCGTCCGGGATGGTGCAACGGAACGCCGGGTCGGCCGGCCACGTCGGTCATGACGTCTCCAGGCGCTGTTTGATCGTGCGCTTGACGACCTTGCCGTACCCCGACTTGGGGATCTCGTCCCACCACACGAACCGTTTCGGGATCTTGTACCTCGCCAGTGTGTCGCCCAGCCACGACCGCAGCTCATCGGTGTTGACGGGCGCGTGCCCGGCGGCGACGCACACCGCGACCCCGATCTCGCCCCACTTCGGATCGGGCACACCCACGACCGCCACCTCGGCGACCCCGGGATGCCGCAGGAGCCGCTCCTCGATCTCCCGTGGGTACACATTGGATCCACCGGAGATGAACATGTCGGACGCCCTGCCGGTGACGTAGACGTAGCCCTCGTCGTCGACCATGCCCAGATCGCCGGTGCGGAACCAGCCGTCGCGGAACGACTCGGCGTTCGCCTCGTCGTTGCGGAGGTAACCGGGGAACACGGCCGGTCCGGCGACGCAGATCTCGCCCTGGGACCCCGGTGGCAGCTCGCGGCCGTCGGTGTCCTGGATGCTCACCTGCATGCCCGTGCGGGGATATCCGCACGTACCGAACTCGACGCCGTCGGGGGAAGGGCGCCCGTGCTGCTCCGGCGGCAGCACGGTGATGTTGCCGGTCACCTCGCCGAGCCCGTAGTACTGCACCAGCACCTCTCCGAGCACCTCGCGGGCTCGTTCCTGGTCGGCGCGGTACATCGGGGCGCCGGCGTAGATGACGTAACGCAGCGAACTCAGGTCGTGCCGAGCGGCCTCGGGGGCCTGCGTGAGCGTCGTCAGGATCGTCGGGACGGTGAACGCGTTCGTCACCCGCTCGTCCTCGACGAGCCGCCACACCTCGGCGGGATCCAGTCCGGGCGACGTCGGCAGCACCGTCTTGGCGCCGCGAGCGACCTGGGGCAGCAGGTGGACACCGGCACCGTGCGACAGCGGTGCCACGACGATCTGCGCGTCGCCGGCGCCGAGGCCCGGCATGAGGTCGCAGATGTGGTTGTTGACCACGAAACCCAGCCGATCGTGGGTGAGCACCACGGCCTTCGGCCTGCCGCTGGTGCCCGAGGTGAAGAAGTACCACGCGTGGTCGCCGTTCCACACTGCCTCGTCGGGCTCCGCCGAATCCGGCTGCGGCAACGCGGAGATCGCACCCTGGATGTCGGGTTCTGCGCCGATCCACAGCGTGCCCCCTGGCAGTGCCGCCGCGTCGGCGACGGCGGCGGCGTGTTCGCCGTAGTCGGTGTGGCAGATCAGGGCCGTCGGCGTGGTGAGGTCGGCGAGGTCGGCGACCTCGGAGGCGGTGAGGCGGAAGTTGGCCGGTGCGAACACCCCGCCAGCCCGCCACACGCCGAACATGGCGGCGATCAGCTCGACGTGGTTGGGGGAGTGGACCAGCACCGCGTCCCCGCGGCCGACGCCGCGCCTGCGCAGTTCCGCGGCGACAGCGGAGGCCCGCATGTCGAGCTCATGCCAACTGAGGCGTTCCGGTCCGCGCACCACGGCGTCCCGTTCGGGCAGGCGCCTGGCGGTCGCGGTGAGCAGGTGGGCGATGTTGACGGCCCGGAGCGGCCGGGTCGCCGATCCCGCCTCGGTGTCGGGTTTCGGTGCTGTGGATGTCGCGGTCGAGGCCGTGGCGCTCATCGGACGCGCTCCAGCACCGAGCAGTAGTTGGCCACGGCGACGCCACCCATGTTGAACACCGCGGCCAGCTGGGCGCCGGGGACCTGCATGTCGCCGGCCTCACCGGTCAGTTGGAGCGCTGCCATGACGTGCTGTGAGACGCCGGTGGCGCCGATCGGGTGGCCCTTCGACTTCAGGCCACCCGACGGGTTGACCGGCAGGTCGCCGTCGCGCTCGGTGCGCCCGTCCGCGAGCGCGGCCGCGCCCTTGCCGGGTTCGGCGATGCCGAACGCCTCGTACTGCAGCAGTTCGGCGACGGTGAAACAGTCGTGCGTCTCGAGCAGGTCCAGATCGGACAGTTGCACGCCGGCTTCGGCGAGGGCGCCACGGAACGCGTCCGCTGCACCCTCGAAGGTGAGCACGTCGGCGCGGCGGCTCAACGGCAGGTGATCGTTGGCGTGCGCACGTCCCCGCCATCCCACGGCGCGGGGCGCGCTCGCCGCCACGTCCGGTGCCGCCACGACGAGCGCCGCGGCACCGTCGGACACGAGGGAGCAGTCCGTGCGCCGCAGCGGATCGGCGACCAGCGGGTTCCGCTCCGATACCTGGGCGCAGAACTCGAACCCGAGGTCCTTGCGCAGGTGGGCGTAGGGATTGCCGACGCCGTTGCGGTGGTTCTTCGCGGCGATCCGGGCGAGGGTGTCGGAATGGTCGCCGTAGCGCTCGAAGTAGCGGCGTGCGATGTCGGCGAAGACGCCGGCGAAGCTGCCCGCCTGCTCCTCCTGTTTACGGTAGGAGGCGGTGAGCAGCGCGTCGTTGACGACGTCGCCATCGGCGGCGGTCATCTTCTCCGCCCCGGCCACCAGCGCCACGCGCCCGCGTCCCGATTGGACGAAATCGAGCGCGGCGAACAGTGCGGACGACCCGGTGGCGCAGGCGTTCTCGGTGTGCACGGCGGGGATCCTGGCCAGGTCGGGATTGCCCGCACCGACCAGGCCGGCTTCGAAGCCCTGGCGGGAGAATCCGCCGTTGAAGACCCCGACGAAGACGCCGTCGACGTCGTCGGCGGTCAGGCCCGCGTGCTCGAGAGCGGGCGCGGTGACCCCGACCAGCAGCGCCTCGACGTCGGGCTCCGTGGCCTTGCCGAACGGGGAGTGGGCCCAGCCGATGATGGCGGGAGTGGGTGTCATGGTCGACCTCTCGTCGCTCGGGACTCCTGTGAACGGATCAGTGCGGCGTGGACGGTCCGCGCCTCCTGGTGGAGGAGTGCGGCGAGTTCGTCCTGGCGGTGACGGTCGAACCGTTCCGCGATGCTGGCGATGCTGAGTGCGGCAACGGGCCGTCCCGCGGCGTCCGGTACCGCGACGCCGAGCGCCCACGAACCGGGCACGACGCGGCCGTCGTTGAGGGCGTACCCGGCCTGCCTGGAACGGTGGACGAGCTCCCACAGGGACGCGTCGTCGAACCGCGGGTACCGCTGCCGGGTCGTGGACGTCGAGGCCAGCACCGCCTCGACGTCGTCGTCGGGCAGCGCGCTGAGGATCGCGAGACTGCCCGCACCGACCCCGAGCGGGTGGCGATCACCCACGGCAAGTGCGTAGTTCCGGATCGGGCCCGGACCCTCCTGCCGGTGCGTGCAGACGCCGTAGCTGCCGTGGCGCATGGTCAGGAACGACGTGTCGGACGAGGCGTCGGCGAGCCGGATCAGGCTGTCGGTACACAACGCGCCGATGTCGTCACTGTCCTGGCCCGCCAGGCCGCCCAGCACCCGGGCCTGGACGCCGAGGCGGTACAGCGCCGTGTCCGGATCCTGCTCGACGTACCCCTCGCTGGCGAGTGCCACGAGGGTTCTGCGCACGCTCGCCTTCGGCCGTCCGCTGACGCGGGTGAGCTCGGCGAGCGAGACGCCGTCGGGCCGGTCACGGGCGAGTACGCCGACGAGGTTCAGCAGCACGAGCGCCCGCTGGATGCTCTGCGACCCCGCGGGGCCCGGCGTCTCGTCCGGGGTGTGAGCGATGGTCCAAGATGCGGACCGGCGAGCAGCGTGACCGTGGTCGGTACGCGGGTTCGACGGTCGATTCGCGTCGGCATTGGCGCTCACACCTCCCATGATGTGGTGGTCGCCGCCGCTCCGCAATGGTCCACGATATGGACCGCGAATCCACCCAATGGATTGACACGGCCCATCGGGTCTCTCAAGATCGGTGTGCCCTTCCGGGCGGACGAGGAGAACGGACAATGATGTCGAAGCGCCTTCGCGGCGCCGTGGCGCTGCTGGCCTGCCTGGCACTCGGCGCGTGCGGCTCGCCGAGCGCCCAACCGGACGGCCCGGTCTACACCTGGGACATGACGGTCACGGTGGGCGAATCCTCCACGTGGTACCAGGCGGCCGAGCGGTTCGCCGACACGCTCGAGCGCGAGTCCGGCGGCAGGATGCAGCTGCGGGTGTTCACCGGCGAGCAGCTGTCGGCAGGCGACCCGGCTGCCGGGGTCGAACAGCTGATGAACGGGGACAAGGACTTCTCCTACAACTCCACGATCATCTACGCCGGTATCGACCCCCGGTTCGGCGCGATCAACGCCCCGTTCCTCTACAAGGACTACGACGAGGCCGACCGCGCCCTGCACGGCGGCGCCGTCCCCGCCTACGAGAAGCTGACCTCCGAGATCGGCATCACGATGCTCGGCTTCGGCGAGAGCGGCTTCCGGCAGCTCACCAACAACATGCGTCCCGTGGAGCAGCCGTCCGACCTCGCCGGGATCAAGACGCGGATCCCCGGCATCGGGATGTTCACCGACTTCTTCCGCGACCTGGGTGCGAATCCGACCACGATGAACTTCTCCGAGGTCTTCACCGCGCTGCAACAGGGCACGATCGAGGGCCAGGAGAACCCGATGGACGTCATCTCCTCGTCGGGCCTGGCCGAGGTGCAGCAGTACCTGACCATCTGGAACTACGTCTACGACCCGCTCGTGCTCGGGATGAACCAGGAGCTGTTCGAGTCGCTCAGCCCCGAGGACCGCAAGATCGTGCAGGACGCGGCCGCCGACGCCAACGCTTTTCAGATCAAGACCAACCGGGGTCTGGAGCAGGAGCAGATCGCCGAGCAGTCCGAGCTGATGGAGACCAGCGAACTGTCCGACGCCCAGATCGAGCGTTTCCGGCGTGCGGTCGGCCCGCTGTACGAGCAGTACGAAGAGGTGTGGGGCCCGGAGATGGTCCGCGCCGTGAGCCCGGAGCGCTGAGCCGTGCAGAGATCCACTGTGGACCGCGTGCTCACGACGGTCGAGAACGTACTGGCCGCGGCGCCGTTCGCCGTCGTCGCGGTCGTGGCGTTCGTCAACGTCGTCAGTCGCTACTTCCTGAACGCCTCGTTGGCGTTCACCTCGGAGCTGACGGTGAGCCTCGCCGTCTGGATGGTCATGATGGGTGCCGTCATCGCGTTGCGTGAAGGCGGGCACCTCGGATTCAGCGCTCTGCACGAGGCGGCACGCGGCCCGGTACGCGGCGTCATGACGGTGCTGATCACCGCGGCGATCGTCGCGTTCTTCGTGGTGTTGTTGTTCTTCGGAATCGACCTCGCGGCGCTTCAAGCGTGGAGTGGCCGGTCGACACCGTCGATCGGACTTCCACAGTGGCTGTTCACGGCAGCGTTGCCCGTGGGCGCGGTCCTCGGCGTGTACCGCGCCGTACAGGCGGGCAGAGCAGGCTTTCGGCGATCGACCGTGGAAGCGTTGCCCAGTGAGGAGGCGGACCGGTGATCGGTGCCATTCTTTTCGGCAGCTTCCTGGTGTTGCTGCTGCTGGGTGTTCCGGTGGCGTTCGCTCTCGGTGTCGCCGCCTGTTGCGCCCTCGTCGCGATGGGCGGATTCGGTGAGCTGTCGATCGTGCCGAGCGTGTTCACCGCATCGGTGTCGTCGGAGACGCTGCTGGCCATCCCGTTCTTCATCCTCGCCGGCGTGATCATGGAGTATGCCGGGATTTCGCGCAGGCTGGTCGATTTCGCCCAGGCATGTGTGGGCCGGCGCAAGCACGGTCTCGCGATCGTCGTCGTGGTGGCCGCCTTCTTCTTCTCGGCCATCTCCGGTTCGGGGCCGGCGACCGTGGCGGCGATCGGTTCGATCCTCATTCCTGCGCTGATCCGGCAGGGCTACCGCCCGCGGCATGCGACGTCCCTGCTCGCCACCGCGGGTTCCATGGGCATCATCGTGCCGCCCAGCGTGGCGTTCATCATCTTCGCCGTCGTGGTCAGCGACTACGAGGGTGTGTCGATCGTCCGCCTGTTCGTCGCCGGCATCGTGCCGGGAATCCTGCTGGCCGTCGCCCTGATGATCGCCAGCTTGTTCCTGCCTCGCACGACTGCTGAGCAACCGGTCGCCGTGGGTGGCGGAGCGGCCTCCGGCGGCGCATCCGAGAGCGAGGTCGGTGACGCCGACGAGGATCGCCCGCGAGGCGGTGTCACGGAGCAACCGGACGAGCCGCACCGGCCGGCGATGAAACGCCTCGCTGCGACGTTCGGTGGCGCGATTCCCGGACTGCTCGTGCCCTTGATCATCCTGGGCGGTATCTACGGCGGCATCGTGACACCCACCGAATCGGCGGTGGTGGCGGCGGCGTACGCGCTGTTGGTCGGGCTGTTCGTCTACCGCGAGATCGCCGTGCGGCAGCTGTACCGCATTCTGGTGACCGCAGCCGCGCAGTCGGCGGTGGTGATGCTCATCGTCGGTGCGGCGTCGGTGTTCGCCTATGTCGTGACCGCCAACCAGATCGCCGAGACCGTGTCCGACCTGCTGCTGGGCCTGACGGGCAGCCCGGTGTTGATCGTCCTGCTGGCCGTGATCGTGCTGCTGGTCGTCGGTGCCTTCATCGACGCCGTGTCGGCCCTCTATCTGTTCGTCCCGATCATCGCACCGGTGCTGCTCGAGGCGGGCGTCGACGTCACCACGATCGGCGTGATGATGGTGGTCAACCTGGCGCTGGGGCTTGTTACCCCGCCCGTGGGCGTCAATCTGTTCGTGGCGGCCGGTATCGCGAAGGTGCCGCTCCTCGAGGTGGTCAAGGGCATCCGCCCGTTCTTCTTCGCCGGGCTCGCCGTCGTGCTCCTCGTGGCCTACGTGCCTGCGCTGTCGAACTGGCTGCCGGATCTGTTGGGCTTCTAGAAAGGAGCATGCGGTGAATCCCTTCGACCTCACCGGTCGTGTCGCATTGGTGACCGGCGGTGCACGCGGTATCGGACTGTCCGTTGCGCAGGTGCTCGCCGGTCAGGGCGCCGACGTCGTGGTCGTCGACATCGCAGACGACGCCCCCGACGTGACCGCGCTCGCGGCCCAGTTCCCGGAGCGGCGCGTGCGGTACCAGCGCGTGGACGTGCGGGACGCGGACGCGGTCGCGGCGTCGGTGGAAGGCGTCGTGACCGAGCTGGGATCGGTCGACATCCTGGTCAACAACGCGGGCACCGCCAGCCGCAACGGCCTCGCGACCATCAGCGACGACGAGTGGTACCGCGACCTGGACACGAACCTGCGGGGGATGTTCCTGTACTGCCGTGCGGTCGAGCCGCATATGCGGGCAAGGGGGAGCGGTCGGATCATCAACGTCAGTTCGATCTCGGGGATCATGGGCGGCCCCCGGTCCGGTGGCTCGGGTGGAGGGCGCTCGGGCCCGGCGTATGCCGCGTCGAAGGGCGGCGTCATCGCGCTGACCAAGTGGTTGGCGAAGGAACTCGGGGAGGCGGGTATCACGTGCAACTCCGTCGCCCCCGGCCCGATCGCGACCGCGTTGACCAGCAACGTCACCTATGCCCTTGACGACCAGGTGATCAAGCGCATGGGTGAGCCCGAGGAGGTCGCCGCGGCGGTGGCCTACCTGGCCGGGCCGGGTGCGGGTTTCGTCACCGGACAGGTGCTGAAGGTGTGCGGGGGAGCGGCCATCGGCTGAGCCGATCCGGCGTTCCGGCCCCGGTTCGCGCTGGTCGTTGATAGATTGCGGCGCGAGCGGAGGCGCTGCCGTCCGCGATCGGTTGCTGTGTGGGTGTGTGGTGGTGTTCGCGGTGGATACGGACGTGGCCGTGACCGGCAAGTTGATCCGGTTCGACGAGCTCAAGGGCTACGGATTCATCACCCCGGATCGGGGTACCGAGGACGTGTTCGTCCATGTCAACGACATCGACATGGATCGGGCGCTGTTCGTGCCTGGCGTGCGGGTCGAGTTCGTGATCGAGGAGGGCGACCGGGGACTGAAGGCCTCGGACGTGCGCATGCTCGAGGCGGCGCCGGCGTCACCCGGAGGTGAGGATCCGGCGGTGTCGGTACCCGTGGCCCGCGTGGAAGGTCCGGCCGACGGCGTGGACGTGCTCACGAAGGCCGACCTCGAGCGGGAGGCGACGGAGCTGCTCCTGGCCGGTGTGCCCGATCTGTCGGGCGGGGAGGTCGTCGCGGTGCGCAGGCTGATCCTGAAGCTGGCCGAACGGCACAACTGGGTCGAGTCCTGACTCACGCGCCGGGCTGCGGGTCCGGTATCCGGTATCCGCGGAAGGTGACGCGTTTGCGCACGGTGAAGCCGAGCCGTTCGTAGAGCGCGATGGCGCCGGTGTTCGTGGCGACGGCATGCAGGAAGGGACGTTCGCCGTCGGCCGTGGTGCGGGCGGCGAGCTGCGTGATCAGCCGGGTGGCGTGGCCGCGTCCCCGCGCTTCCGGAGCCGTGCAGACGGCGCTGATCTCGCTCCACCCGGGTGGACGCAGCCGCTGTCCGGCCATGGCCACGAGGGTGTCACCGTCGCGGATGCCGAGGTAGGTGCCGAGTTCGTGGGTGCCGGGGCGGAACGGGCCGGGCGCGGTGCGGCGTACCAGCTCGAGCATCTCGGGCACGTCGTCGGCGCCGAGTTCGACGACGCGAGAGGTGGTGTCGGTACCGGCTGTGGTCGCGGCGTCGGCTGTGGCGGCGGCGAGGCGGGGTGTGGCGAGGGTGGGTGTGGCGACCATCTGGACGCCGTCCAGTGAGAACACCGGTTCCCAGTCGGAAGGTGGCGCGGAGGGGCAGTCGAAGAGGTCGGCGACCTCGCCCGGCCCGAGTAGCTGTGCCAGATCGTTCCAGCTCTGGGGGTCGGGGTCGGTGCCGACCGAGCAGAAGCTCGCGACGTCGGGGTGGAAGGCGACCGCGCGGCCGACGCTCCGGGCGAGGTGGGCGTGGGTGGAGGTGAGCGATGCGCCGACGGGATCGTCGAGGACGGTCGTGTCGCTCGGTGTCATGCGGTCGGTGGTCATGCGGCCGGTGTCGGGCAGACGGTCGGTGTCGGGCAGGCGGCCGGTGTCGGGCAGGCGGAGGGGCGGCTCGTCGTCACGGACGATGAGCCTATGGTGTGCTGGAAGGGGAGAGCCGAGGACCCGCGTGCCACGAGTGATCGACAGCACGGCCGGTCACCGGTACGGGTGTGATCCACGTAGCACCATGGGGCGTAAGTGAAACGAATCGGGCGCTTCGAACGATCCCCCAAGCGGCGATGACTAAACTAGGCCCTCGCGGTCCGGCGCGGCCGTCGCCAGGCCTCCGTAGCTCAGCTGGATAGAGCAAGAGCCTTCTAATCTCTAGGTCGCAGGTTCGAGTCCTGCCGGGGGCACCATCTCCGCAGGTGAGAGCACAAGTTGATCTCCCGGACTCGAACCGGAGATCCAGCAGTTCGCGATGTATCAGCGAGAAAGTACCGACCGTGGTCGCGAGCTGATCCTGCGGGACTGTCGCCTAGCGTGACCGTACGCAGCTGGCGTGCGGTGGGGCCAACTCCCAGCGCCGCGAGTCCGGTGTCACAGTCTGTGTTCCTTCGTGTGCAATGCGCAGGCGGGGTCGCATGGCAGCGCGTTCGTCGAGAGTGGACTATTGCGCATTGGCTTTCAGAGAATCCGAGCACGAGAAGGCATCCGGCGGCGTCGGGAATCTGAGCCAACTGTCGGCTATGGGTTTCGGTCGTCTTGATTCCCATGCCGGCATCCTGGGCTCGTCAGTACCCTGCTCGTCCCGGATTTTGACAGACGCTGCTCGGTCCGTGTCCGTGGGACTCTCGCGGTTCTTCTGGAAAATCTCGCTTCTCTTGGGCGAATGAGGAGGGCGCACCGCGTTCTCATGGGTGGATCTGTCAGTCGTCTTGGCCGCTGGAGGGCTCAGCCCTCCGGCAGCTTCGGCTCGACCATCGCGGCGATCTCATCGGCGATCTCGCAGCTTTTCTCGGTTCCTTCCGTTGCGACGACCGTGACGTCGACACGGGACGTTTTAGAGCTTGTCTCAGTTGGTTTGTTGGAGTCGTTTGAAGCAGACGAGGGCGGCGGCCAGCGCGAGGAAGGCTGTGAAGGTGTCGGCGCGGCGTTCGT
>NZ_JOIJ01000011.1 GCF_000719975.1 Prauserella rugosa | reverse complement strand
ACGCAAGACGCTCGACTGGGATACCCCAGCCGAGCGTCTGCGTGATCTACTGACGACCAACTAGCCATCAGGTGTTGCGAGGACCCCTGGAAACCGCCCAACCGCCCTCGGGGGCACCACTGTGTTCGGAGCTCCCGAGGGCCCCATAGTTGCGTTGAGCGCGACCAACGGCCCCATGGCGGCGTTGAACGGTTGAACACTGCCGCGCGTCAGCGCGTCCTTGGGGGCGGTGGTCGGGCGACGGGTGAGCGCACCCAACGGCCCCATGGCTGCGTTGAACGCGACCATGGGGCCCTCGGGGGCAGTGTTCGGGGCGGCTCAGTCGCCCAGTTCGGTGCGGACCTCGGCGACGCGGTGCCGTGGGAGGTCGATGAGTCGCTGGTCGGCGACGTCGTCGGGGGCGTCGGGCCAGATATTGCCCAGTCGGGCGTGGGCGCGGGTGAGTACGGCGCGCGCGGCGGCGTCGGTGTTGCCCGTCGCGCTCGCAGGCGGCTCGGCCACGACGACCGCGTGCGTGTTGTCCGGGGTGCTGCGCAGCAGCCGCAGCCGGTACTTGGGAGCGATCAGCCCCGTCAGCGCGCGCTGTGCGGCCGCGTCCACGAGGTCGGGGTGCGAGTTGGGCAGCAGCACCGCGACCCGGTCGGCGTTCACGCCCAGCAGAATGCGCAGCAGCCAGGGCCCCGGGTCCGCGCCGAGATCGACGGCCACGGCCGTGCCCGGTTTCGTCGCGACGGGTTTGGTCCAGTCGGCGCCGCGTTCCTCGACCCGCAGACCGTTCTGGCCTGCCAGGCCGCGCAGGGCCTCCAGCAGTTCCGGCGTGGTCTCGCCCGCCTCGAGCGACTGCGCACCGCGCGTGTAGATCGTCTGCTTGCTGGTCTTGCGTCCACCCTTGCGGGCCTTCGTGGTCGGCTGGCAGACGTAGAGGTCCGCGGCGCTGCCGATGGCCTGCGCGCCGCTGTAGCGGTGGAAACCGGGGACGATCGACTCGAACGCCAGCCCCAGTCCGATCAGCGCGCGCTGCGTGCGGTGCCCGAGCGCCGGATGCCGCGGGCTGTAGCCGTAGGCGAGCACGAGCCTGCCCGCGGGCGGATCGGCGAGGCACTCGAGCCCGCGCGTGGCGAACAGCGCCATCCCCTCGGGCGTGTAGGGCGGATCGCTGAACACGACGTCGGCCTTGCCCATGACCGACAGCGGAAGTCCGAACCGCAGATCGGCGTGGACGGTGTGGATGGTGCGCGAGCTCTGCCGGTCGACGTAGTCGAGTATCCGGTCGTCGACGTCGATCACGGTCAGGTCCGCCTCGGGCCGCAACGCGCGCACCGCCAGTGAGGTCAGGTCGTGGTCGCCGAGGAAGGTCAACCTGGTGGTGCGCAGGTCGTAGTGCTCGTCGAGCCACCTGGCGCGGCGTACGACCGTGTCCGCGGTCGCCTGCACGTGGTCGAGCGCGGGCAGCGGCGGCGGCACGTGGGCGATGTGCCGCTCGACCTCCTTCGCGAGTCCGTCCGTCGCGTGCGGACTGCCCGCGTGCTCGCGGTAGGCGCCCGCGGTATCCGGACGCAGGCGCACCCGGTCGCCGTCGCGTTCCAGGTCGTCCCCGAGAGCCTGCAGCAACTCCTCCACGGTGCGCCGCGGAGCGGCGAGTTCGCGCACCAGGTCGTCGAACAGCCACTGCCGTTCGGACAGCAACGCGATGGCGTGCCGCAGCGACTTCGCGTCCACGCCGAACACCTGACGCACCGAGTTCATGGCGCCCACCCTAGAGGCCCTGAGCAGCGGAGCGGACGCCCGGCCGAGCTCGAAGGGCTCGGTTCTGTCGGTCCGGTCGGTTACGGTCGGGCGGACCCGGTCACGCGGCTCACAGCGCAGTGTCCCGGTGCGGGGTTTCGGACGTGCGGGTCACCGACGCGGGGCGAGGGGAGCAGGAGACGACGATGACGATCGAGTTCCGCGGCGTCACCAAACGCTACGAGGGCGGGGCGGTCGCGGTCGACGACATGTCGCTGACCGTGCCCGACGGCAGCATGACGGTGTTCGTCGGCCCGTCGGGGTGCGGCAAGACGACCTCGCTGCGCATGGTGAACAGAATGGTCGAACCCACCGACGGCGAGGTGTTGCTGGACGGGCGCAACGTGCGCGACATCGACCCGGCCGAGCTGCGCCGCGGCATCGGTTACGTGATCCAGCACGCCGGGTTGTTTCCACATCGGACCGTGCTCGGCAACATCGCGACCGTGCCGTTGCTGTCCGGCTGGAGCAGGAGGGCGGCGCGGCGCCGGGCGGGCGAACTGCTCGACACGGTGGGTCTGCCCGCGGAGTTGGGGTCGCGGTACCCGGCGCAGCTGTCCGGGGGCCAGCAGCAGCGGGTCGGCGTGGCGCGCGCCTTGGCGGCCGATCCGCCGGTGCTGCTCATGGACGAACCGTTCTCGGCCGTCGACCCGGTGGTACGGGAGGGGCTGCAGGACGAACTGATCGACCTGCAGCGGCGTCTCGGCAAGACGATCGTGTTCGTCACGCACGACATCGACGAGGCCGTCCGGCTCGGTGACCGCGTCGCGGTGATGCGGGTGGGCGGCCGGCTCGCGCAGTACGGCACGCCGTCCGAGGTGCTGCGCCATCCGGTCGACGACTTCGTGGCCGGGTTCGTCGGCAAGGATCGCGGCTATCGCGGACTGTCGTTCCTGTCGGCCGACGGTCTCGAGCCCGAGGAGACGGCCACCGTGGCGATCGGATCCTCGCCGGGGACCTCGGACCGGTGGCGCCTCGCGGTCGACGACGACCACCGCCCGCGCGGCTGGCTCGAGCCGGGGTCCACAGTGGATGGAGCGCTGACGGAGGCCGACCTCGTCGCGGGCGGTTCGCTGTACCGCAGGGGAACCTCGTTGCGCGGCGCGCTCGACGCCGCATTGTCCTCGCCCGCGAGTCTCGGCGTGGTCGTGGACGACGCGGGCGCGGTCGTCGGCGTCGTCACCTCGCGCCACGTGCTCGACGTGATCGAGCGGCATCCCGAGAGCGTGGGCGCGACATGAGCCTCGTCGACGAGCTCGGCACCTACCTCGGCAGCGCCAACACGCGGGCCCAGCTGTGGTCGGGGCTGGCCGAGCACTGCTACCTGGCACTGCTGCCGATCGTGTTCGGCACGGTGCTCGCCGTGGGGGCGGGGTGGCTCGGGCGCAGCAGACCGTCGTTGCGGGGCACGCTCGGCGTCGTCGCCAACCTCGTCTACACCGTTCCGTCGCTCGCCCTTTTCGTGGTGATCCCGGGCATCATCGGCACCACGATCCTCGACAGCGTCAACGTCGTCATCGCGTTGTCGTTGTACACCGCGGCCCTGCTGGTGCGCCCGATGCTCGACGCGCTCGACGCGGTGCCGCAGGCCGTCACGGCTTCGGCGACGGCGATGGGCTATCGGCCCGCGCGGCGGTTCTTCGGGATCGAACTGCCCCTGGCCGTGCCGGTGCTCGCCGCGGGCGTCCGGGTCGCCGCGGTGAGCAACATCAGCCTCGTCAGCGTGGGCGCCCTGATCGGTGTCGGTGGTCTCGGCAGGTTGTTCACCGACGGCTTCCAGCGGGAGTACTACGCACCCATCGTGGTCGGTGTCGTGCTGACGCTCGTGCTCGCGCTCGTGGTCGACCTGCTGCTGGTGGCCCTGCGCCGGTTCCTGACCCCGTGGCAGCGGCCGGCACCGCGGGATCCGGCCCACGCCGAGGAGGTCGAGGCATGATTCCCGAGACGTTCGCGTGGTTCGGCGACGCGGCGAACTGGAGCGGTCCCGGCGGCGTGCCCACCCGACTGGCCGAACACGTCGGCTACGTCGCGCTGGCACTGGCCGTCGCGTTCGTCATCGCGGTGCCGGTCGGACTGCTGGTGGGGCACACCGGCCGCGGCGCGGTGCTGCTCGTCGGCACCGGCAACATCGTGCGCGCCCTGCCCACTCTCGGCGTGGTCACGCTGTTCTTCCTGCTGCTGGCCGACAGCACACCGGCAGCGCTCGTCGGACTGGTCGTGCTGGCGGTGCCGCCCATCATGGCGGGCGCGTACGCGGGGGTGCAGGCGGTCGATCCGCACGTGACCGACGCGGCGAGCGGGGTCGGCATGCGCGGTATGCAGCGGTTGTGGCAGGTCGAGGTGCCGATCGCGTTGCCGCTGCTGCTCGGCGGAGTGCGGAACGCGGTACTGCAGCTCGTCGCGACGGCCGCGGTCGCGGCCTACGTCGGACTCGGCGGGCTCGGCCGCTACCTGATGGACGGGCTGGCCATCCTCGACTACGGCGAGGTCGTCGCCGGTGCGGTGTTCACCGCGGCCCTGGCCGTCGTGCTGGACCTGCTGCTGGCGGGACTCCAGCGCGTCCTCGTACCACGCGGGGTACGCCTGGCCGAACTCGCGACGTCGAAGGGGAGCACATGAGCGGGACGCGGCGCAGCGGCGCACACCCACCGGGCCGTCTGCGCGGGATCGTCGCCGTGTGCGTGGCGGTCCTGATGGTGGCCGCCTGCGGAAACCCGTTGCGCGGCGGAGCCGAGGGCGGCGACGAAGGGCGCATCGTCATCGGCGCCTCCGACGTCGGCGAAAGCCTGCTGCTGGCCGAGATCTACGCCGGAGCGCTGCGCAGTGCCGGTGCCGACGACGTCACGGTGCGCCCGCCGGTCGGTGGCCGTGAGGTCCTCGTACAGGCGCTGCAGGACCGGTCGCTGACCCTGGCACCCGACTACAGCGGCAACCTGCTGCGCTACTTCGACGAGAACACCGGCGCGACGACGTCGGAGGAGGTCTCGCGCGAACTGCCGGGCGCCCTTCCCGACGGGCTCGAGGTACTGACCGCCTCGCCCGCACAGAACACCGACATGCTCGTCGTACGAGGCGATCTGGCCGCACAGGGCGTCCGCAGCATCTCCGACCTCGCTCCGCGGTGCGATCGGCTCGTCTTCGGCGGGCCGGGGCAGTGGGCGGACCGTTGGCGCGGGCAGATCCGGAAGCTGTACGGCTGCGAGTTCGCCGAGATCCGCACGACGGACACGGGCGGCCCGGTCACCGTCGAGGCGCTGCGTTCGGGCGAGGTCCAGGTGGCGAACATGTTCAGCACGTCGGCGTCCGTGCGTGCCAACGGATTCGTGCCGTTGGACGACGATCGCCACATGTTCCCCGCCCAGAACATCGTTCCGCTGGCCGCGGAGGGGTCACTGTCGAAACCGGAACGTGCGGCGCTCGACCGGGTCTCGGCCGCACTCACCACTGAGAAACTCACCGAGCTGAACGTCGAGTTCTCCGAGCGAAAACGCAATCCTGCGGATATCGCCGACGAATTCCTGGCACGGCTCGGCGAGGGTTGATTCCGCCGCGCGCGGGCGGTTGCTCCGCGCCGCCCGCGACGTTGGTGGCAGACCTTCGTCGGGAGCCGAACGGTGGGTTTTTCCGCTGCTGTGCAACGGAGAACGCACCGTCCGGTCACAACTCGAGCGCGCCGCGGCCACCGGTGTGGACCATCGCGACGCAGTGATTGCGGTGAACGGAGCAAACCCCGACTTTCGTCGCAATTCCAGGAAATCCGCCGGTGATGTGCGCTCGCTACCTTCCCGCTTACCGTTCGGTTCATTCCGGACAAAGTGCGAGGGAAGGAAAAAACGTGCGTAGCGACAAACGCAGGATCGGCGTGCTCGCCGGGGCGGGTACCGCCGCCGTGGCCGTCACGCTGAGCATGGCGGGGACCGCCAACGCGGTACCGCAGGAGGGCACCGTGCTCGGTGCCGGGTCCGCGACGGCGGTCGAGGGCAAGTACATCGTCGTGCTGAAGGACGGGGTGCAGACCACCGCGGCCGACCTGGGCGGCGAGGTCAACCACACGTTCTCGACCGTCCTCAACGGCTACTCGGCCGACATGTCGGAGGCGCTGGCCGAGCGGGTCGCGGCGAACCCCGCCGTCGACTACGTCGAGCAGGTGCAGACCGTGCACACGATGGCCGACCAGACCGATCCGCCGTCGTGGGGCCTCGACCGGATCGACCAGGCGGAGTTGCCGCTCGACGGCACCTACACCTATCCGAACGAGGGTGAGGGCGTCACCGCCTACATCATCGACACCGGGATCATGACGTCGCACCAGGACTTCGGCGGTCGCGCCACGGCCGGATTCGACGCCGTCGACAGCGGTGGCGACGCCGAGGACTGCAACGGCCACGGCACGCACGTGGCGGGCACCGTCGGCGGCAGCGAGTACGGCGTGGCCAAGAGCGCCGACCTGGTAGCGGTCCGCGTGCTGAACTGCCAGGGCAGCGGCACCAACGAGCAGGTCATCGCCGGCATCGACTGGGTCACCGAGAACGCCTCCGGCCCTTCGGTGGCGAACATGAGCCTCGGTGGCAGCGCGTCGGCCGCGATCGACGACGCGGTGCAGAACTCGATCGCGTCCGGGGTGACCTACGGTCTCGCCGCGGGCAACGACAGCGGCGCGGACGCGTGCAACTCCTCGCCCGCACGTGTGCCGGAGGGACTCACGGTGGGCTCCACCACCGAGACCGACGCGCGCTCGAGCTTCTCGAACATCGGCTCCTGTGTGGACATCTTCGCGCCGGGCAGCGACATCACCTCGGCGTGGATCGACTCCGACACCTCCGAGAACACGATCTCGGGTACCTCGATGGCGACCCCGCATGTCGTCGGCGCCGCGGCGCTCTATCTGGCGGCCAACCCCGACGCCACCCCCGCACAGGTCGGTGACGCGCTCGTCGCGGGCGGCTCGGAGGGCGTCGTCGGCAACCCCGGATCGGGCTCGCCCAACGTGCTGCTGAACGTGGTCACCGACGGCTCGGCGCCCGACCCGGACCCCGAGCCGGAACCGGACCCCGGCACCTGTGAGGCCGTCACCAACGACGAGGTCACGGCGATCCCCGACGCCGGCTCGGTCGACAGCACGGTGACCGTCTCCGGCTGCGACGCCGCCTCGGCCGAGGCGACCGTCGAGGTCGACATCACCCACACCTACCGCGGTGACATCGCCCTCGACCTCATCGCTCCGGGCGGTGCCGAGTTCTCCCTCAAGCAGGCCTCGTTCGACTCGGGCACCGACATCACCGAGACCTACACCGTCGACCTGTCCGGCGTGACCGAGGTCGACGGCGAGTGGACCCTGAAGGTCACCGACTCGTTCGTCTACGACACGGGCACGCTGAACAGCTGGACGCTGAGCCTCTGACGTCCAGTGCCGAACATGCACGGGGCCCGGCGGATCGCGATCCGCCGGGCCCCGTGTTGCGTGAGGCTTACTCGAAGGCCCTCGTGATGAGCGCCTTCTGCTCGACCTCGTGCACCTTCGACGAGCCGGCCGACGGGGCTGCCATCGGGCGCCGCGCCACGACGTCGAGGTCCGCGAACAGCTCGGGCAGCTTGCGCGGCAGGTTCAGGCCGAAGAACGGCCAGGCGCCCTGGTTCTCCGGCTCCTCCTGCACCCACACGATCTGCTTGGCCGAGGTGTAGCGCTCGAGCGCGGCCGCGATCTTCCGCTTCGGCAGCGGGTAGTACTGCTCGATGCGCACGATCGCGACGTCGTCGGCCTGTCGCTTGGCCCGCTCGGCCACGAGCTCCCAGTAGAGCTTGCCCGAGGTGAGCAGCACCTTGCGTGCCTTGGCGGGGTCGACGTCCACGTCGTCGATGACGGACATGAACTTCGAGTCGTCGATGAAGTCCTCGACGTTCGACGTCGCGGCCTTGTTGCGCAGCATCGACTTCGGGGTGAAGACGATCAGCGGACGCTTCACACCGTCGAGCGCGTGGCGGCGCAGCAGGTGGAAGTAGTTCGCCGGCGTCGACGGCACGGCCACCGTCATCGACCCTTCGGCGCACAGCTGCAGGAACCGCTCGATCCGGCCGGAGGTGTGGTCCGGGCCCTGGCCCTCGTGGCCATGCGGCAGCAGCAGCACGACGTCGGAGAGCTGGCCCCACTTGGCCTCACCGGAGGAGATGTACTCGTCGATGACCGACTGGGCGCCGTTGACGAAGTCGCCGAACTGCGCCTCCCACATCACCAGCGCGTCGGAGTTGGCCACCGAGTAGCCGTACTCGAAGCCGACGGCCGCGTACTCGGACAGGGCCGAGTCGTAGATCATCACGCGGCCCTGGCCGTCGGCCAGGTGCTGCAGCGGCGCGTACTCCTTGCCGGTGTTGCGGTCGATCAGCACCGAGTGGCGCTGCGTGAACGTGCCGCGACGGGAGTCCTGCCCGGACAACCGGACGAGCCGGCCCTCCAGCGCCAGCGAGCCGAACGCGAGCAGCTCACCGAACGCCCAGTCGATGCCGCCCTCACGCGACATCTTCTGCCTGCGGTCCATCACCGGCTTGACGCGCGGGTGCGGGGTGAAGCCCTCGGGCACGTTGACGAACGCGTCGCCGATGCGCTCGACGGTCTCGCGGGTGACCGCGGTGGGCAGGTTGGCCGGGACCTGCTGCTCCTCCTCGACCGACGGGCTCGGCGACACCGGGTGCTTCTCCAGTTCGCGCACCTCGTTGAAGACGTGCTCGAGCTGGCTGGAGAAGTCCCGCAGCGCCGCCTCGGCCTCCTCGACGGAGATGTCACCGCGGCCGATGAGCGACTCGGTGTAGGTCTTCCGCACGCTGCGCTTGGTGTCGATGATGTCGTACATGCCCGGCTGGGTCATCGAGGGATCGTCACCCTCGTTGTGACCGCGGCGCCGGTAGCAGATCATGTCGATCACGATGTCCTTGTTGAACGCCTGGCGGTAGTCGACCGCCAGCCGCGCGACCCAGTAGGCGGCCTCCGGGTCGTCGCCGTTCACGTGGATGATCGGCGCGCCGATCATCTTCGCGACGTCCGTGGCGTACTGGGAGGACCGTGCGTGCTCGGGCGCCGTGGTGAACCCGACCTGGTTGTTGATGATCACGTGCACGGTGCCGCCGGTGCGGTAACCGCGCAGCAGCGAGAGGTTCAGCGTCTCGGCGACCACGCCCTGGCCGGCGAACGCCGCGTCACCGTGCAGCAGCACCGGCAGCACGGTGAAGCCGTCGACGTCGCCACCCTTGTCGAGGATGTCCTGCTTGGCGCGCACGATGCCCTCGAGCACCGGGTCGACCGTCTCCAGGTGCGACGGGTTCGCCGTCAGCGACACGCGGGTCTCGCCGTCGCCGAACATGCGGAAGTACTTGCCCTCGGCGCCGAGGTGGTACTTCACGTCACCGGAGCCGTGCGCCTGGCCGGGGTCGAGGTTGCCCTCGAACTCGCGGAAGATCTGCGAGATCGGCTTACCGACGATGTTGGCCAGCACGTTCAGGCGGCCACGGTGCGGCATGCCGATGACGACCTCGTCGAGGCTGTGCTCGGCGGCCTTGTCCAGCAGCGTGTCGAGCATCGGGATGACCGTCTCGCCGCCCTCGAGCGAGAACCGCTTCTGGCCGACGTACTTGGTCTGCAGGAACGTCTCGAACGCCTCGGCCGCGTTGAGCTTGCTCAGCACGTACTTCTGCACCGTGGGCTCGGGCTTGTCGTGCGGGATCTCGACGCGGTCCTGGATCCAGCGGCGCTCGTCCGGGTCGAGGATGTGCGTGTACTCGACGCCGACCGTGCGGCAGTACGAGTCGCGCAGCACGCCGAGGACGTCGCGCAGCTTCATCTTCTCCTGGCCCGCGAAACCGCCGACGGCGAACTCGCGGTCCAGGTCCCACAGCGTCAGCCCGTGCGAGAGGACGTCGAGGTCCTCGTGGCGGCGCTGGCGGTAGTTCAGCGGGTCGGTGTCGGCCATCAGGTGGCCGCGCATCCGGTAGGCGTCGATCAGCTCGAGCACCCGGGCAGTCTTGTCGATCTCGCCCTCGGGGATGTCGGACACCCAGCGCACCGGCTCGTACGGGATGCGCAGCGAGGTGAAGATGTCGTCGTAGAACCCGTCCGCGCCGAGCAGCAGCTCGTGGATGCGCTTGAGGAACTCGCCCGACTCCGCGCCCTGGATGATGCGGTGGTCATAGGTCGACGTGAGCGTCATGATCTTGCTGACGCCCAGGTCGATGAGGGTCTTCTCGCTCGTGCCCTCGTAGTGGGCCGGGTACTGCATCGCACCGACGCCGATGATCGTGCCCTGGCCCGACTGCAGCCGCGGCACCGAGTGGTTGGTGCCGATGCCGCCCGGGTTGGTCAGCGAGATCGTGGTGCCGGAGAAGTCGTCCGCGGTGAGCTTGTTGTTGCGGGCCTTGCGGACGATGTCCTCGTAGGCCTGCCAGAACTGCAGGAACGACATGTTCTCGCAGTTCTTGATGGACGCGACGACGAGGTTGCGGGCGCCGTCCTTGCCCTTCATGTCGATCGCGAGGCCGATGTTGACGTGCTCGGGCGTCACCGCGTGCGGCTTGCCGTCGACCACCGTGTAGTGGCGGTTCATGTTCGGGAAGTCGTGCAGCGCACGGATCATCGCGTAGCCGATGAGGTGCGTGAACGAGATCTTCCCACCGCGGGTGCGCTTGAGGTGGTTGTTGATGACGATGCGGTTGTCGGCCATCAGCTTGGCCGGCACCGCACGCACACTCGTCGCGGTCGGGACGCTCAGCGAGGCGTCCATGTTCTTCGCGATGGCCGCGGCGGCGCCGCGCAGGACCTTGGTCTCCGGCTCGGACTTCGCCTGCTTCTCGGCCTTGTCCGCCTTCTCGGCCTTGGCTGCCTGGCCGGACTGTCCGGAGCTCGCGCCCTTCTCGGCGGGCTGCGGTGCGGGCTTGGGCGTGGGCTTCGCGGGAGCGGCCTGCTGGGCCTGCTGCGGTTCGGCCTTCTTGGGCTCGGCCTGCTTCGGTTCGGCCTGCGCGGGCTGCTCGGCCGGGGCGGTCGAGGGAGCGGCGGCGGCCTTGGCCGATCCGTGGCCGTTGGCCGAGGGCGCCGCGTCGGTCGTGTCCGGCTTTCGTTCTTGCGTGGGGGAGAAGTCGGCAAAGAACTCATGCCACGCGGCGTCGACGGAAGAAGGGTCGGCGAGGAACTGGTCGTACATTTCCTCGACGAGCCACTCGTTGGGGCCGAACTGTGACGCAGGGCTGCTGCTGGACACGGCTGGGACTCGCCTCTATCTGTCTCGATGTGCCAATTACGCGCGTACCAGGCTAACCCCCCGGCTTGTCGCCCCAGTCACCGAACTCGCACTTCGGGCCCGTTTCGTCCGGCAGGAGGCCCGCGATTCCTCACTGAATCGATACCGGCCGCAGGGCGTACGCCCGCTTACACCCAGGAGGGTACGGAAGGTCGCGGTGGGGGCCGTGCTTCGTGAGGTGTCTCATGCGGGCACCACTCGTTGGCACCAACGGCTCACGGCGACGTGCGGCACGGGGCTCCGGCGGACGGGGCCGAGCTCGCGGTCAGTCCCGTCCGCCGGTGACCGGCCGAGCCGGATGCGCCTATGCCGCGTCGGGTGAGCCGTGCGCCTCGTTGCCCAGGCGCCAGAGCCGGGCGTAGGCACTGTCGGCGGCGATGAGCTCGGCGTGCGTGCCCTCCTCGGCGATCCGCCCGTGGTCGAGGACGACGATCCGGTCGGCGCGCGCCGCCGTCGCGAGCCGGTGGGCCACCACGAAGGTGGTGCGGGACGCGGCGAGCCGGTCCGTGGCGCGCAGCACGGCGCTCTCGGTGGACGGGTCGAGGGCCGCGGTCGCCTCATCGAGCAACAACACGTCGGGATCGACGAGCTGCGCCCTGGCCAGTGCGACGAGCTGCCGCTGGCCCGCCGACAACGCGCGTCCGCGTTCGCCGACCTGCTGGGCGAAGCCCTCCGGAAGGGCGGCGATGCCGTCGAGTGCGCCGACCGCGCGGACGGCCCGCTCCACCTCGGCGTCGGTGGCGTCCGGCCGTCCGTAGCGGACGTTGTCGGCGACCGTGCCCGCGAACAGGTGCGGTTCCTGCGGCACCACCCCGACGCGGGCGCGCAACGCGGCCAGGTCGTAGTCGCGTACGTCGACGCCGTCGATGCACACCGTGCCGGAGGTGGCGTCGTAGAACCGGGCCAGGAGCTTGACGGCGGTCGACTTGCCCGCACCCGTCGCACCGACGAACGCGACCGTGGTCCCGGCGGGCACGTCGAGCGAGACGTCGGCGAGCGCGGGTGTCTCGGTACCGGGGTAGTGGAACCCGACGTCGGTGAGCCGGACGTCCCCGCGCAGCCGCTCGGGGACGGCAACCGGGTTGTCCGGGGCAGGCACCGACGTCGGCGTGCGCAGCAGGTCGCCGATGCGCCGGAGGCCGACCTTCGCCTGCTGGTAGCCGTCGAACACCGACGACAGCTGCTGGACCGGCGAAAAGAACAGGCCCAGATACAGCACGAACGCCATCAGCACACCGGGCGAGAGTGTGCCCTCGGCGACGCGACTCGCCCCCGCGGCGAGGACCAGCACCTCGGCGACACCGGACAGCAGGGTGACGAACGGGAAGTACGTGGCCACGTAGCGCTGGGCCCGCAGCCGCGAACGCCGGTAGGCGTCGCTGCGGGAGGCGAAGTCGGCCGCGGAGCGCTCCTCACGGGTGTAGGCCTGGGCGACGCGCAGCCCGCTGACGTTCTCCTGCATGTCGGCGTTGACCGCGCTGACCCGTTCGCGGGCCTCGGTGTAGGCGGCGGAGGCTCGCCTGCGGAACACCACCGTGGCGAGGACGAGCACGGGCAGCACCGCGAACACGTACAGCGCCAGCCCGGGGTCGGTGGCGATCAGGGCGACGCTGATGCCCACGAGGGTCAGTACGCTGACGACCGCGGTCGCCAGGCCCGTCTGCAGGAACGTCGACAGCGCGTCGACGTCGGTGGTCATCCGGGTCATGATGCGGCCGGACAGTTCGCGCTCGTAGTAGTCGAGGCCGAGCCGTTGCAGGTGTGCGTAGCTGCGGACACGCAACAGGTACAGGACCGATTCGCCGGTGCGGGCAGTGAGGCGGGTCTGCAGGGCCACCGCGATCCAGTCGAGCACGATCACGCCGAGCCCGATCGCCGCGGCCACGAGCACGACCGACTCCACACCGGTGCGCACGCCCTCGTCGACGCCGCGCTGGTACAGCGCGGGGATCGCCAGGGTGGCCAGCGCGTCGACGGCCACGAGTGCGATGACGGCCGCGAGCAGGGCCCGCACGGGCCGAAGCAGCCCCGCCAGCCGGAAGCGCGGATCCGGAGCCGTGGGATCGAGCTCGCCGAGGTCGGGTCGGTCGGTGGCGGGAGGCAGCGCGCGGACCCGTTCGAGGAGTTCGGGCGTCGGAGGCAGGTCGAGGGAGGCGCTGGCTCCTGGACCGCCACGTCCAGGCCGACTTGCCGAGACCGCCGGTTCCGTCGAGTGGGGCTCCGGCCACAGTTCGGGCGTGGTGCCGTCCGGCCCCGGCTCCCGCGGTGCCTGCCTGCCCGGTGCCTCCGCGTCGTCGTCCGGGCCGGAGACCAGATCGCGGTAGAGCGCACATCGGCTTTCGAGCTCGTCGGCGGTGCCGACGTCGACGACCCTGCCCGCGTCGAGCACCGCGATCCGGTCGGCGAGCGAGAGGGTCGAGCGACGGTGGGCGATCAGCAGGGTCGTGCGCTCGCGCATGACGCTGCGCAGGGTGTCGTGGATGGCCGCTTCGGTGGCGGTGTCGACCGCGGACGTGGCGTCGTCGAGCACGAGGATCCGCGGGTCGGTGAGCAGTGCCCTGGCCAGGCCGAGGCGTTGGCGCTGGCCGCCCGACAGCGTCAGCCCGCGTTCGCCGACCAGCGTGTCGTACCCGTCGGGCAGTGCGCTGATGAACTCGTGGGCCTCGGCCGCCTTCGCGGCGGCGACGACCTCCTCGTCGGAGGCGTCCGGCCTGCCGTAGGCGATGTTGTCGCGCACGGTCGTCGAGAAGAGGAACGCTTCCTCGAACACCACGCCCACCGTGCGGCGCAGCTCGGTCAGTCCGAGGTCGCGGACGTCGACCCCGCCGATGCGCACCTCACCCTCGTGCACGTCGTAGAACCGCGGCAGCAGGAGCGAGATGGTCGACTTGCCGGAACCGGCGGTTCCGACGAGTGCGAGGGTCTCGCCGGGACGGGCGCGTAGCGACATGCCGTCGAGTACCGGCTCGGACAGGGTGTAACCGAACCGGACGTCGTCGAGTGCGACGTCGAGCGGACCGTCGGGGACGGGCGTGGGGTCGGCACGTTCGCGGACCTCCGGCTGGGCGTCGATCAGCTCGTGCACGCGCTCGGCGCCTGCACGGGTCAGCTGCGCCTGCACCACGAGGCTCGCGAGCATGCGTGCGGGCCCCGTCAACGACGAGACGTAGGTGGCGAAGGCCAGGAACGTGCCGAGGCTGATGTCGCCGCGCAGGGCCAGGACACCACCGACGGCGAGGACGGCGATCTGGCCGGCGGCAGGCAGTGCGGCGGTGGTCGCGGTCGGCACCGCCGAGAGCTTGGCTGCGCGGAGGCGTTCGGCGAAGAGTGTCCGTGCCGCGCGCGACAGCCTGCCGGTCTCGCGCTCCTCCTGGCCGAATCCCTTGACCACCCGCACGCCCGTCACGGTCTCCTCGACGTGCTGGGCGATCTCGGCGGCACGTTGCTGGGCGGACCAGGTCGCGGGGAACAGCTTGCGTCTGCTGACGGCCAGGACGATCGCCACAGCAGGAGCGACGACCAGCGCGATCACGGTGAGCAGCGGCGACATCCACAGCATCGCGGCCAGCGCGAGGACCGCGAACACGACCGAGCCCGCCGACAGCGGCACCTGCATCAGGAATCCGGTGACGAGCTGCAGATCCGTGATCGCACGCGAAACGATCTGCCCGGTGCGCAGCGAGTCCTGCTTGCCGCCGTCGAGGCGGGACACCGCGGCGAACACCGAGCGGCGCAGATCGTGCTGGACGTCGAGGGCCAGTCTGCCCCCGACGTAGCGGCGCCCGAACGCGGCACCGAAGGCGAGCAGATGCAGGGCGAGCAGGGCGACAGCGAGCACGCCGAGCCCGTCGGTGGAACCGGCGACCGCGGTGTCGATGCCGTCGCGGATGAGCAGCGGACTGGCGGCCTGCACCCCGACGCCGAGGATCGCCGCGCCGAGCGACAGCACGACGAGGATCGGGTGCCGCCAGCACGCCGCGGCGATCCGGCGGACCCAGCCGCCCCGGGCCCCGCCGGCGCTGTCGGTGCCTGCGGTGCCTGCGGTGCCGTTGTGGCTCGCGGCGGTCGGGGAAGGGGGAGAGGCGGCGGGAGTGCCGGGGCGGGCGGCTTCGGTGGCTGTGTCGCTCTCCGTGTTGCCGGCCCGACCTGACACTCCCGCTCCTCCTCAGCTCACTACGTGATGTCGCGCTTCTGGTTCACCAGCCAGCCGCCCCCGAAGAACAGCAGTACCCATCCTCCGAAGATCAGGGCCGACCCCCACCACGAGAATGCACCCGGAGCACCCGCGACGTTCTGGAGGAACCACGCGAAGTCGTCCTCCATTCCCGGGACGCGGACGCCTGAGGCGCCGAACACCTCCGCCGGGATAGCACCCACGACGCCGTTCAGTGCTCCGTTGGGCAGGACCGCGCCCATCCAAGCGACATCGTTGCCCCAGATGCCGTAGCTGACGGAGATCCAGAGGTTCTCGGCGAGCAACATGTACAGCAGTAGGGTCACGACACTGCCGGCCACGCTCTTCCACAGCGCACCGACACCGACACCGAACAGGGTCGCCAGCGCGCCGGCGAGCACTGATGCGCCCGCGACACCCAGCCACTGACTTGCAGTCGGGAGCCTCTCGCTGTCGACACCGAGGAGGATGCCGAGACTCGCCGCGGCGACGGCTGCGAGGCCGTACAGCGCACCCCAGCTGATGTAGGTGATCATCTTCGACGTCAGCGCCATCGCGCGGTTGGGCGCCGTGAGGAACGTGGTCGTGATCGTCTTCTTGCTGTACTCGCCGGCCACGGCGAACACGCCGATGATGACGGCGAACATCAACGCCATGTTGATCGCGCGTCCGACGGCCAGTAGGCCCATGGGCAGACTGCCGGTCTCGATACCGAGTGCGGAGGCGATCCGTTCGGCCTCGCTCGAAGTCAGGATGTTGCCGAACTCGTTGGCGATGTATCCCAATCCCGCCGCGAAGGCGAAGGCGAGCACGGCGGCGGGGATCAGCAGTGCCCACCAACTCTTCGTGGTGAGGATCTTGCGGAACTCGGCCTTGATCAGGTTGCCCATCATCAGTGGCCACCTCCCCAGCCCTGCTGTCCCGGCTGGCCGGGGCCGTACGGATTCTGCGGTGGACTCTGTGGTGGTGCCCCGGGCGGCGGTCCCGGTGGGAAGCCGCCGGGCGGCGGCCCCGGTGGCGGCTGGTACGGGTTCTGCGGCTGTTGCGGCATGGGCTGGCCCGAGTACTGCGGGCTGGTCATCTGGAAGAACAGCTGCTCGAGGTCGGCCTTCTCCTCCTCCATGCCGTACACGGCCACGCCGGCCTTGGCGGCCACGTCACCGATCTGCTGCACGGTCGCGCCCATCACCGCCACGCGGCCGTCCTGCGCGGGCTGCACCTCGGTGATGCCGGCCTCCCGCAGTGCCGAGACGAGGGCGTTGGCGTCCGCGGGCTGCACCAGCACCCGCGAACGCTGTGAGGCGCGCAGCTGCTCGAGCGGACCGTAGTAGCGCGTCATGCCCGCGCTGACGATGACCACCTGGTCGATCATCTGCTCCACTTCGGACAGCAGGTGGCTCGACACCAGCACCGTCCTGCCCTGCTTCGCGAACGACTGCAGAAAGCCGCGCAGCCAGGCGATGCCTTCCGGGTCGAGGCCGTTGGACGGCTCGTCGAGCACCAGGACCTGCGGGTCCCCGAGCAGCGCGGTCGCCAGCGACAGGCGCTGGCGCATACCGAGTGAGTAACCCCCGGCGGGGCGGTCGGCGGCAGGTGTGAGGCCGACCAGGCCGAGCATCTCGTCGACCCGCTGGTCGGGCACCCCGATCGCCGCGGCGTACACGCGAAGGTGGTTGCGCGCGGTCCGCCTCGGGTGGAACCCCTCGTTCTCCAGAACGGAACCCACGACCCGGGCCGGGTTGCCCAGCTGGGTGTACGGGCGTCCGTTGATCGTCGCCGCACCGGACGTCGGTGTCACCAGACCGAGGAGCATGCGCAGGGTCGTCGTCTTGCCCGCGCCGTTGGGCCCGAGGAAGCCGGTGACCGAACCGGGTTCCACGGTGAAGCTCAGGTTCTGGACCGCGGTCACGGCCCCGAACTGCTTGGTCAGGTTCTGCACCGCGATGCGGCCACTGCCGTCATGCATGGCTCTCCCCTCAGATGCGCCGTCGCTTTGGGTGCGCACTGCGCCGCCATCCTGCCCTATGGACGGTGAGGCTCGTGGGGTGGTTGTGCACAGTTGGTGTGGGTGTCAACTGCATCGCAGCGGTGACCCGCCGGAAATGCGGCGGGTGGTGCACGGGTGTCCGAATCGGAGGCCGGCCGCGTGCTCACGGTGCGGGATTCGCGTGGTCCACGGGTGTGATGTGAACAAAAAACCGGCAGACTTGCCGACCCCGGGGCGGCATCGGCGCCGTGGACGCCTTAAGCTGGTAAGTGGCGGCCCGCTCCCGGTGACCCCCAGGCTGGTTGAGCGGGCCGCCCCTTCTTGTCCCCGGGTCGTTTCTCCGGGACCGTTTTCCCGGCTCGTTTCGGTGTCGGCCGGCGTTGCGCTCAGAGAGCCGCGGGCGTGTAGGTCAGTGCGTGGGCCGTGGCGACCGCTTCGTTGGTGAGCGCCCCGCCGTGGGTGTTGAGCCCCTTCGCCAGGTTCGCGTCCACGCGCAGCGCGCCCTCCCAGCCCTGCTCGGCCAGCCGCAGCACGTACGGCAGCGTCACGTTGGTCAGACCGTAGGTCGACGTGCGCGGAACCGCACCCGGCATGTTGGCCACGCAGTAGAGCACCGAACCGTGCACCGGGTAGGTCGGCTCGTCGTGGGTCGTCGGCCGCGAGTCGGCGAAGCAGCCGCCCTGGTCGATCGAGATGTCGACCAGCACGCTGCCCGTCTTCATCCGCGCCACGAGGTCGTTCGAGACCAGCTTCGGCGCCTTCGCACCCGCCACCAGCACGGCGCCGACGACGAGATCGGCCTCCAGCACGGCCTGTTCGAGGGTGAAGGCGTTCGACGTCACCGTGCGGATGCGGCCACCGAAGTCCTTGTCGATCTGGCGCAGGCGGTCCACGTTCGTGTCGAGCACCTCGACGTCGGCGCCGAGTCCGAGTGCGACCCGTGCGGCGTTCAGTCCCGCCACGCCGCCGCCGATCACCACGACGCGAGCCGGATGCACGCCCGGCACGCCGCCGATCAGCACGCCACGTCCGCCGCCTGGCTGCATCAACGAGTACGCGCCGACCTGCGGTGCGAGCCGGCCCGCCACCTCGGACATCGGTGCCAGGAGGGGCAGTGTGCCGTCGGGCAACTGCACCGTCTCGTACGCGATCGAGGTCGTTCCCGCCGACAGCAGCGCCTCGGTGAGGGCCCGGTCCGCGGCCAGGTGCAGGTAGGTGAACAGGACCTGCCCCGAGCGCAGCCGGCCGTACTCCTCGGCGATCGGTTCCTTGACCTTGAGCACGATGTCGCCCTCGGACCACGTGTCGTCGGCAGTGGGCAGGATTTTGGCCCCCGCGGCCACGTACTCCTCGTCGCGGATCGCCGAGCCCGTGCCCGCGCCGGCCTCGACGACCACCTGATGTCCTCGCTGCACGAGCTCGTGGGTGCCGGCCGGGGTCAGCGCGACCCGGTACTCGTGCTTCTTGACTTCCTTCGGGACGGCGATCCGCACGGTTCCTCCTCGTGAGCGGCTCCTCGTGGGAGCGGGTGTCATCGACCACGGTGAACCACCCGGACAGCGGTGTCATCGTGTCCGGGAAACAATTGTCGCCGGGTTCGGTCGTTCCGTCAGAACAAGGACGCAGGCGGCGTCTTGACCTCGAGTCCGCTCGAACTCCGAAGCTTGCCGGTATGCGCGTCGTGTGGTGGACAGGTCCCGGCGATCCGGACGTCCTCGTGCCGGGGCAGGCCCCCGAGCCGCGGCCCGGACCGGGTGAGGTGCTGATCGACGTCGGGTACGCGGGCGTCACGTTCGTCGAGACCCAGTTGCGGGCCGGTCGCGGCCCGTTCCGCTGGGAGCCTCCGCTCGTGCCCGGCAACGGGGTCGGTGGGTTCGTCGCCGACGTCGGCCCCGGGGTCGACCGGACGTGGCTGGGCTGCCGGGTCGTGAGCGCGTTGTCCGGTACGGGTGGCTACGCCGAACGGGCCGTCGCCGCGGTGGAGAACGTGCTGCCGGTGCCTGCCGAGCTGGAGCTGGCCGACGCCGTGGCACTGCTGGCCGACGGGCGCACGGCGATGCTGCTGCACCGCAGCGGCCGCCCGCGTGCCGGTGAGCGGGTGCTGGTCGAGGCTGCGGCGGGCGGGGTCGGGGGACTGCTGGTGCAGCTCGCCGCCGCGGCAGGGGCGACGGTCGTCGGGGCCGCGGGCGGTAGTCGCAAGGCGGCCGTCGCGAAGGAATTGGGCGCCGCGGCGGCGGTCGACTATCTCGATCCTCTGTGGACGGACGAGGTCGGGCCGGTGGACGTCGTCTACGACGGCGTGGGCGGGCGGATCGGCCGTGCGGCGTTCGAACTGCTCCGTCCCGGCGGGCGCATGGTGGTGCACGGCATGGCGAGCGGGGAGATGACGGAGGTCCCGGAAGAGGAGGCGCACGCGCGCGGGGTCACGGTCACCCACGGCTTGCAGGCCACGCCGGAGCTCCTGCGTGCCTGCACGCGGGACGCGCTGGCCGAGGCGGCGCGGGGCGTCGTGCGGCCGACGATCGGCCTGATCCTGCCCCTCGGCCGTGCGGCCGAGGCCCACGCGCAGATCGAACGGCGGGCCGTGGTGGGGAAGACGTTGCTGGCGGTCAGGACCAGCGCAGCGTGATCAGCTGTGCGGTCAGTGCCAGCCGCACGTCCGGGTCGTCGAGGTCCAATCCGGACAGTTCGAGCAGCTTGCGCATGCGGTAGCGCAGGGTGTTCGGGTGGACCCGCAGGTCGGCGGCGGCGCCGCGCGGATCCCCCGGCCTGCGCAGCCAGTGGTAGAGCGTGTCGACGTACTCCGTGCCGTGGCTGCGATCGTGCTCGCGCAACGTGTGCAGCGGCCCGAGGCCGGGAACGTCGGCGGTGCGGGCGGCCGTCGCGGTGCGGTGCAACGTCAGCGGCGTCCACACCTCGTCGAACGTGACGGTACGGCCGGGCACCACCCCGGAGCGGAGCAGGCCGAGCGCCTCGTCGGCCTCCGCGCGCGACTGCGGCAGTTCGCCGAGTGGATAGGCGCCGCCCGCCGCGGCGTGGAACTCCCCCGCGCGCGGGCCCGCCTGGATGTCGTCGAGCGCGCACCGCAGCTCGGGCCACCAGCCGGGACCGCCGCTGTCGGGCACGACGGCGTAGAGCAGGCCGGCGTGTTCGGCCGCGACGGGTTGGCGGCCGATGCCCTGGGACAGCCGCTCGAGCAGGGCCAGGCGCATGCCTTCGCCGTCGAGCGTGTCGCCGCCCGGCGTGTCGACGGCAACGACGCGGTGCGGTTCGTCGGTGAGCCCGAGCTCGGCGACAGCCTTGCGCGGACCGGCCTCGCCGTGCAGCAGGGCGCGCAACAGCTCGGCGGAGGCGCGTCTGCGCACGTCGGCGTGTGCCCTGCGGCGCAGCAGATGCAGCGCCACGACGGGGGCGGTGTCGGCGAACGCGGCTGCCCGCTCGTCCGGCACCGGACCGCCGACGACCGCCCACATCGACCCGAGTAGTTCGCCGCCCATGCGCACCGGGGCGATCAGCCGTGGCAACGTGCCGTCCTTCTGCCCGGGCACGAAGATCGTCTGCCTGCCGCGGGTGAGGTCGCGGAACACGCCGCGGGACCGGAAACGCGCGAGGACGTCGTCGGGGATCCGCCTGCCGACGATCGTGGCCACGCGGGCCGGGTCCGTCAGGTCCTGCCGCGCCGAATAGGCCAGGACCCGCGAGTTGGTGTCCTCGATGGTCACCGGCGCGTCGACCACGGAGGCGACGGCGTCGGCCAGCCGGAACAGATCGCCCGCGGCCGGGTCGGCGTCGAGGGCGTCGGACTCGTCGGCCTCGGCGTCGAGCACCGTCCGCAGCAGCCACACCAGCTGCGCCCACGCGGTGGCCTCGTGCACCTCGACGAGTCCGATGGCGGCGCGTCTGGCGGCTCTGCGCACCCCGTTCGCGGTCGCCAGCGGGGCCTTGACCAGAACCGCGGCGGCGTCCCGCTGCGCGGAGTCCTCGACGAGCCGGGCGGCGGTGTCGGCGTCGGGAGCGGCCACGGCCAGTACGAGGTCGCCTGCGCCCGCGCTCGTCGCGGTGCCGGGTTCGGCGATGACGACGTCGGTCACCGCGACCGCCTCGTCCGGCAGGTGCACGGCATGCAGCAACGTCGGCCCGACCCGGTCGACGACGCTCCGGACGGTGCTCATCGAAACCCGGATGCGCTGCTCGTCATGGGTGGGCAGCCTACCGTGGGACCCTGTCTCCGGCGGGCGAGGAGAGGAAGCGGACATGGGTGTGCGTGGGGTGGCGAAGGTGCTCATCGGCGTGAGTGACCAGCAGCGGGCGAAGGAGTTCTGGGTCGACACGCTCGGCTTCACCGTCACGACGGATGCGCCGTACGACGACGCGGGAACCCGTTGGCTGGAGGTCACCTCGCCTGACGGGGAGACGATCCTGATCCTCAGCCCGGACCCGCAGGGCCAGCACCGCAGGGAGTCCGGTGACGAGCGGCCCAACACGAACGTGTTCTTCTACGCCGATGACATCGAGCGCACCCATGCCGAGCTGCCGGCCAAGGGTGTCGAGTTCCCGACGCCACCGTCGCGCCAGCCGTGGGGCTGGTGGGCCACGTTCGTCGACTCGGAGGGCAACCGCTTCGCTCTGCAGGAGCGTTGACGGGCCGGGTTCCCGGGAACGCGCCGCAGGCGTGCGGGGCTCAGTCGGACAGGGCTCAGTCGGACAGGGCTCAGTCGGACAGGGCTCAGTCGGACAGGGCTCAGTCGGACAGGGCCTCGGCGATCCACGGTTCGACGGGCAGCCCGCGCTCCAGGCAGGCGGTCGAGAGTCGCATCGTCCAGCGCAGAGCCTGCACCACGAGGCTTTCCACCTCGTCGGGCGAGGCGTTGTCGAGGGCGATCTCCAGCTGCTGGCGCGCGTCCTCGGTGTTGCCGTGCACCTCGGCCAGCAGGGTGCGCACCGCCGTGCGCACGGGCGGGTCGGCGTCGTCGATGGGCACCTCCTCGCCCTCGGCGTCGAAGACCTGGACCTTGACCGGCGCCGCACCGCCGTCTCCGAGCGTCGTGACCATCTCGCTGCAGGTGCCGAACAACAACAGCATCAGCTCGCGCGTGTCGTCGGCCGCCAGCGCCTCGAGCGCGGCGGCCTCGAGCGCGCCTGCGTCATCGCCGAGCCGCATGGCGAGCAGTGCCCGCTGCGCCGTCTCGACGAGCCGTGGTGGTGTTCGGTCCTCGTGCACGGGTGTCATCAAACACCAGACGCGGGGTGATCGTCGCGCGCCCGCTGGGGTGATCATCCCCGCACGGGCGTCTCACTTCGCCGCGTACAGCGCTCCCAGCGCCAGTCCGGTGAGCAGTTCGGCGAGCCTGTCGTCGGGCAGATGGCGGTGGTGCGGAGTGGAGTTCATCAGGCCGAACACGGCGTGGGCGGCCGAGCGTGCGGTGGGTTCGTCCAGGTGTGGGACGGCGGCCCGCAGCGCCGAGACCCACACCTCGACGTAGCGGCGCTGAAGTCCGCGGACCGTCCTGCGGTCGTCGTCGGCGAGGCTGGCCAGGCTGCGTTCCTGCACCGTGATGAGCGCGGGTTGCTGGAGTGCGAAGTCGACGTGGAAACGCACGAGTCCGGCGAGGATCTCGTCGGGATCCCCGTCGCGTTCGATCCGTTCGGTGCCCCCTGCCAGCAGGTACTCGCTGATGTCGGTCAGCATTTCGCCCAACATGGCGTCTTTGCTACGGAAATGGCGGTACAGTGCGGGGCCCGTGATCCCGACGGCCGCGCCGATGTCGTCGATGCCCACGCCGCGGAAGCCGTGCTGGGCGAACAGCTCCGCGGCTGCGGCCAGGATCTGATCACGCCGGGACGGCTTCTGGCCCCTGGTTCGCGGAGTCGTCGAGATCATCCGCTCATCCTACGGGATCAAGTTAGCGAACGCTAACATCCGTCAGACTTCCGTGCTGATCCAAGAGGCGTAACTTCCGGACATTTCCCTCGGCTGAGACGTGAGCCACTGATATTCGTTTGTCGGCCAATGGCAAACGGAAAGGTGGCCCTCATGGTCAAGGGTTCCCGTCTCCTGGGTACCGCGATGATCGCCGCGCTGGCGCTGGTCGGTGGTGCGACCACGGCGGGCGCGGTGGAGACGACCGCATACGACAGCTACGTCGCCCTGGGCGACTCCTACTCCAGTGGCGTGGGTGCCGGTGACTACGGCGACTCGGGTGGCTGCAAGCGCAGCGCCAACGCCTACCCCCAGCTCTACGCCGACGCCGCCGGTGTCGGCGACTTCCAGTCCGTGGCGTGCTTGGGCGCCCGGACCGACGACGTGCTGACCCAGGCCGACTCCCTGTCGGCCGAGACGGACCTGGTCACCCTGTCGGTCGGCGGCAACGACGCCGGGTTCACCGACGTGATGATCGCCTGCACGACGAGCTCCGACCAGGGCTGCATCGACCGCGTCGAGGAGGCCAAGTCCTACGCGGACACCACGCTTCCCGCGGCGCTCGACGAGGTCTACGCGAAGGTGCGGGCCAACTCGCCCGACGCCGAGGTGTACGTCCTCGGGTACCCGCGCTTCTACGAGATCGGCGGCTCGTGCAACGCAGGCCTCAGCGACACCAAGCGGGAGGCGATCAACTCGGGTGCCGACACGCTCGCCGAGGTGACCGAGGCGCGGGCCGCGGCCGCGGGCTTCACGTTCGTCGACGTGCGTGACGAGTTCACCGGCCACGAGATCTGCTCGGACGACTGGTGGCTGAACAGTCTGACGTGGCCGGTCGACGAGTCGTACCACCCGAACGCCACCGGCCAGGCTTCCGGCTACCTGCCCGCACTGCAGGGTGCCATCGGCTGATTCCACCCGTTCTCGGGCTGGACCTCAGGGTTAGTAGCCTCTAACATCGACCTCGGTGTTAACGGCTGCTAACCCTGAGGTGTGTCATGGACGGTCCGGCGCTCACCACTCACGCCGATCCTCGCTCGGAGGCGTTCTCCCGCAACGTCGCAGGACACGGTGAGCTGGTCGAAGATCTGCGTAAACGACTCGACGCCGCCCGCTCGGGAGGCTCGGAGAAGGCGCGCTCCCGGCATGTGGAACGCGGCAAGCTCCTTCCACGGGACCGGGTCGACGCGCTGCTCGACCCCGGCTCACCTTTCCTCGAGCTGTCCCCGCTCGCGGCCACCGGTCTCTACGACGACGAGGCGCCCGCCGCCGGCATCATCACCGGCATCGGCCGCGTGTCCGGCCGCGAATGCGTCGTCGTCGCCAACGACGCGACCGTCAAGGGCGGCACCTACTACCCGATGACGGTCAAGAAGCACCTGCGCGCACAGGAAGTGGCGCTGCACAACAACCTGCCGTGCATCTACCTCGTCGACTCGGGCGGGGCATTCCTTCCGCGGCAGGACGAGGTGTTTCCCGACCGCGAGCACTTCGGCCGCATCTTCTACAACCAGGCCACGATGTCGGCGCGCGGCATCCCGCAGATCGCCGCCGTGCTCGGCTCCTGCACCGCGGGCGGTGCCTACGTCCCTGCGATGAGCGACGAGGCCGTGATCGTGCGCAACCAGGGCACGATCTTCCTCGGCGGGCCACCGCTGGTGAAGGCCGCCACCGGCGAGGTCGTCACGGCGGAGGAGCTCGGTGGCGGTGACGTCCACTCTCGACAGTCTGGGGTCACCGACCACCTGGCCGCCGACGACGCCGACGCACTGCGCAAGGTCCGTTCGATCGTCTCGACGCTCGGCCCGCGTGAGCCGCGACCGTGGGACGTGCTGCCCACCGAGGAGCCCGCCGTCGACCCACGTGAGCTCTACGGCGTCGTGCCGACCGACTCGCGCACGCCCTACGACGTCCGCGAGGTCATCGCACGGGTCGTCGACGGCAGCCGGTTCGCCGAGTTCAAGAAGGAGTACGGCACGACGCTCGTCACCGGATTCGCCCGCATCCACGGGCATCCGGTGGGGATCATCGCCAACAACGGCGTGCTGTTCGCCGAATCGGCGATGAAGGGTGCGCACTTCATCGAGCTGTGCGACAAACGGTCGATCCCACTCGTGTTCCTGCAGAACATCACCGGATTCATGGTGGGCAAGGACTACGAGGCAGGTGGAATCGCCAAGCACGGCGCCAAGATGGTCACCGCGGTCGCCTGCGCCAGGGTGCCGAAGTTCACGGTGATCATCGGCGGTTCGTTCGGTGCGGGCAACTATTCGATGTGCGGCCGTGCCTACTCCCCGCGTTTCCTGTGGATGTGGCCGAACGCGCGCATCTCCGTCATGGGCGGCGAGCAGGCGGCGTCGGTGCTGGCCACCGTCCGGCGGGACGCGATCGAGGCGCGCGGCGAGGAATGGCCCGCCGAGGACGAGGAATCCTTCAAGGATCCGATCCGTAGCCAGTACGAGGAGCAGGGAAACCCCTACTACTCGACGGCGCGGTTGTGGGACGACGGCGTTATCGATCCGGCCGACACCCGCACGGTGCTCGGTCTCGCCCTGTCGGCGGCGGCCAACGCGCCGCTCGAGCCCGTCGGCTATGGCGTCTTCCGGATGTGAGTTCCCTGAGCGCTCTTCGCCGGTCGGTGGGCCCAGCACTGTGAGAGAGGACGGTTCGTCAGACATGTTCGATACGGTTCTGGTCGCGAACCGCGGCGAGATCGCCGTCCGGGTCATCGCGACGCTGCGGCGGATGGGCATCCGTTCGGTCGCGGTCTACAGCGATGCCGATGCCGGCGCCCGCCACGTGCGCGAGGCCGACGTCGCGGTGCGCATCGGCCCGGCCGAGGCCGCGCGCAGCTACCTCTCGATACCCGACGTCGTCCGGGCAGCGGTCGAGACGGGTGCGCAGGCCGTGCACCCCGGGTACGGATTTCTCGCCGAGAACGCGGCTTTCGCCTCGGCCTGCGCGGAGGCCGGACTCGTGTTCATCGGCCCGCCACCGGCGGCGATCGACGCCATGGGCGACAAGATCCGGGCCAAGGAGACGGTGTCGGCCGCGGGGGTGCCCGTGGTCCCGGGGCGGTCCGATGTGGACGACTTCGAGGCCGCGGCCGCCGAGGTCGGGTATCCAGTGCTGCTCAAGCCGTCCGCGGGTGGTGGCGGCAAGGGCATGCGGCTGGTCACCGAGCCGGGAGAGCTGGCGGCCGCCGTCGAGGCCGCGCAGCGTGAGGCGCGGGGAGCCTTCGGTGACGACCGTCTGCTCATCGAGCGCTTCGTCGACACGCCACGGCACATCGAGGTGCAGGTGCTGGCCGACGCCCACGGCACCGTGGTGCACCTCGGTGAGCGGGAGTGCAGCCTGCAGCGGCGGCACCAGAAGATCGTCGAGGAGGCGCCGTCGCCGCTGCTCGACGAGGCCGCGCGCGCTCGGATGGGCGCTTCGGCGGCCGAGGCCGCGCGGTCGGTCGGCTACGTCGGAGCGGGCACGGTGGAGTTCATCGTGTCGGCGGCCGACCCCGGCGAGTTCTTCTTCATGGAGATGAACACGCGCCTTCAGGTCGAGCATCCGGTGACCGAACAGGTCACGGGTGTCGATCTCGTCGAGTGGCAGGTGCGGGTGGCGGCGGGAGAAGCGCTCGCCCTGAGTCAGGAGGACATCCGGCTCGACGGTCACGCCGTCGAGGCCCGCGTGTACGCCGAGGACCCCGCACGCGGCTTCGTGCCCACGGGCGGCACGGTACTCGGGCTGACCGAACCACGGGGACCGCACGTGCGGGTGGACTCCGGGCTGCTCGAGGGCTCTCGTATCGGATCCGACTACGACCCGATGCTCGCCAAGGTCGTCACGTGGGGGCCCGACCGCGCGGCCGCACTGCACCGGCTCGATCGCGCCCTGGCCGGCACCGCGGTACTCGGCCTTCAGACCAATGTGGACTTCCTGCGCCGGCTGGTGTCCGATGAGGACGTCCGCACCGGACGGCTCGACACCGGTCTGGTGGAGCGCAAGCTCGACGTGCTCACCGCGACCGAGATCTCCGACGACTTCTTCGTCGCCGCTGCGCTGGACCGGCTCATCGCGCTGGAACCACAGGGGCCGGTCGTCGATCCGTGGGACGTGCCGAGCGGGTGGCGGGCAGGCGGGCAGGCCGGTGTCGTGTTCCTCCTGAGCGCAGGCGGAGCCGAGCGGCTGGTGCGGGTGCAGGGCCGTTCGTCGGACGCGCGGGTCTCGCTCGGCGACGGCGAACCGGTCGCGGCCTCGGGGGAGCGCACCGCAGGCGGACTCGCCGTGCACTGGGGAGGCGAGTACCTGCGCTATGCCAGGGCGGAAGCACCCGACGGCGCGCTGTGGTTGAGCCGGGACGGCGTGGCCGTCGCGGTCGGCGAGCGGCCGAACCTGCTCGCCGGGCAGGCCGACGACGTCGAGGGCGGACCGGTGACGAGCCCGATGCCGGGAACAGTCCTCGTCGTGAAGGTCGCCGAGGGCGACGAGGTCGCCGCGGGAACACCGCTGGCCGTCGTCGAGGCGATGAAGATGGAACACACGATCACGGCGCCGGTCGACGGCGTCGTCGCCGAACTCTGCGTCCAGGCGGGCAGGCAGGTCGCGTTGGACGAGAAACTCGCACTGGTCACCCCACGGGAGCAGACATCATGATCGACTTCAGGCTCGACGACGAGTACGAAGCGCTGCGCAAGACGGTCCACGACTTCGCCCAGTCCGAGGTCAAACCCGTGATCGGCGACTTCTACATCCGCGAGGAGTTCCCCTACGAGATCGTCGCGAAGATGGGCGCGATGGGCCTGTTCGGCCTGCCATTTCCCGAGGAGTACGGCGGTATGGGCGGCGACTACTTCGCCCTGTGTCTCGCGCTCGAGGAACTCGCCAGGGTCGATTCGTCGGTGGCCGTGACGCTCGAGGCGGGGGTGTCGCTGGGTGCCATGCCCATCCACCGTTTCGGTACCGAGGAGCAGAAGCGCCGGTGGCTACCGTCGCTGTGCTCGGGCGAGGCGCTCGGCGCCTTCGGCCTGACGGAGCCGGGCGGCGGTTCGGACGCCGGTGCGACGAAGACCCGCGCGGTGCTCGACGGCGGCGACTGGGTCATCAACGGCAGCAAGTCGTTCATCACGAACTCGGGCACCGACATCACGTCGGTTGTCACGGTCACGGCCGTCACGGGAGCCAAACCCGACGGCGGCAAGGAGATCTCGGCGATTCTGGTGCCCTCGGGCACACCCGGGTTCACCGTGGCACCGAAGTACTCGAAGGTCGGCTGGAACTGTTCGGACACTCACGAGCTGGCGTTCGACGACTGCCGGGTGCCCGAGGAGAACCTGCTCGGTGAGCGTGGCCGCGGTTACGCGCAGTTCCTGCGGATCCTCGACGAGGGCCGGATCGCGATCGCCGCGCTCAGCGTCGGGCTCGCGCAGGGCTGTGTCGACGAGTGCCTGCGGTACGCGGGCGAACGCGAGGCCTTCGGCAACACGATCGGCGCGTACCAGGCGATCCAGTTCAAGATCGCCGACATGGAGGCGCGCGTGCACACCGCGCGGCTGGCCTACTACCAGGCGGCGGCGAAGATGCTGCGGGGTGAGCCGTTCAAGAAGGAGGCGGCCATCGCCAAGCTGGCCTCGTCGAACGCCGCCATGGACAACGCGCGGGAGGCGACGCAGATCTTCGGCGGCTACGGTTTCATGAACGAGTTCGCCGTGGGGCGGTTCTACCGGGACGCCAAGATCCTCGAGGTCGGTGAGGGGACGAGCGAGGTGCAGCGGATGCTGATCGCGCGCGAGCTCGGCCTGACGTGAGCGTTCTCGTCTCCACCGACTGTGATAGAAATACCGGTATAGGTATTCGAGGTCGGCGGCAAGCGTTTGCGTGGCGGAGGAACGGGCGATGGTGGAACTGAAGACCGCGGAGGAGATCGCCGCGATGGGCGTGACCGGTGCGTTCGTCGCCGAGGTGCTGGGCGACCTCGCCGGGCGCGCGGAACCCGGCGTGAACCTGCTCGACCTGGAGCACCGTGCCCGCGACATGATCAAGCACCGCGGTGCCGAGTCCTGCTACTGGGACTACGCGCCCTCGTTCGGCGAGGGACCGTTCCGCAACGTCGTGTGCCTCTCGGTGAACGACGCCGTGCTGCACGGTCTTCCGCACGACTACGAACTGCGGGACGGCGACGTGCTCACCATGGACATGGCCGTCTCGATCGACGGATGGGTGGCCGATGCGGCGCGCACGGTCGTCGTGGGCACGGCCCGCCCCGAGGACCTGCGGCTGATCGAGGCGACCGAGCGGGCGCTCGACGAGGGCATCGCGGCCGCGCGCCCCGGCAACCGGCTCGGCGACATCTCGGCGGCCATCGGAGCGGTCGCCGAGCGGTACGGCTACCCGGTCAACACCGAGTTCGGCGGGCACGGGCTGGGCCGCACCATGCACGAGGATCCCCACGTGCCGAACAAGGGCAGGCCGGGCCGGGGCATGGTGCTGCGGCCGGGGCTGACCATCGCGATCGAACCCTGGTTCGCGGCGAGCACCGACCGCATCGTCTACGACCCGGACGGCTGGACCATCCGCTCGGCCGACGGGTCCCGCACCGCGCACAGTGAGCACACGATCGCGATCACCGACGAGGGGGCGCGTATCCTCACCGTGGCTAGCTGAGTCCGAGCCTGCTGGAGGTGTCCCGTGGTCGCGATCCCGTCCCAGCTGGCTTCGGTGGCCACGAACGTCGTGGACAAGGTGGCCAAGGGTGGCGTCGCCGACCTGCGGCCCGTGCCGCGGGTGCTGATCGACCGCGGGCCCAACCGGTCGCTGTACCGGATGACGGCGCGGGAGGGCGCATCGGACGGGCCTCCGGTGCTGCTCGTGCCGCCGCTGGCCGCTCCCGCACTGTGCTTCGACCTGCGGCGCGGATGCAGTCTCGCCGAGCACCTCGTCGACGGCGGTCGCCGGACCTACCTCGTCGACTACGGCAGCGTGGCGTTCGCCGATCGGAACCTCGGGATCGAGCACTGGATCGACGAGGTGCTGCCGCGTGCCATCCGCAAGGCCAGCGACGACGCGGGTGGTCAGCCGGTGCACGTCGTCGCGTGGTGTCTGGGTGGGATCTTCTCGGTGCTGACCACGGCCGACCAGCCGGACCTGCCGGTGGCGTCGCTGAGCACCGTGGCCGCACCGTTCGACTACACGGCGATTCCCCTGGTGGCGCCGTTCCGCCCGCTGGTGGAGTTCACCGGAGGGCACATCCTCACGCCGTTCTACCGGCTGTTCGGCGGGGCACCGGCCGCGGTGGTGTCGCAGGTGTTCCGCGCGACCGGGATCGACAAGGAGATCACGAAACCCCTGGCGATCCTGCGGAACCTCGACGACCGTGACTACCTGGCGCAGATCGAGGCGGTCGACCATTTCATGTCGAACATGCTGGCCTACCCGGGGCGCACGTTCGGCCAGATCTACCACCGGTTCTTCCGTGCCAACGACCTGGCCGAGGGTACGTTCGCGCTCGACGGCCGGACGATCTCGCTGTCCAAGTTGGACATTCCGACGCTGGTGATCGCGGGAGACAACGACAGCATCGCGCCCCGTAGGGCCGTGGAACGTCTCGTCGGGCTGTTGGACAACGCGCCGGAGGTACGGTTCCGCGTCGCGCCCGGCGGGCACCTCGGCGTGCTCACCGGCCGGCGTGCCCGGGCGACGACGTGGCGCCATATCGACACGTTCCTCGACGAGCACGCCTAGCCAGGCGCACCGAGTCAGGTGTCGAGGTGGCCGAGGTCGGCGAGCTGCTGGTCGAAGGGCACGAAAGCGGCGAACGGGTCGGCTGCTCGACGGCGGGACGGGGCGCCCGTCATCAGTGCCGCGAGTTCGCCGGCCGCACGGTCGATGCGGTCGTGCAGTTCCGCCGCGTCCTGCCCGCCCCAGTCCTGCGACGCCGCGTACACGCCGGTCGGGACGACCGCGGCACGCAGGTAGCTCAGCAACGGCCGCAGGGCGTGCTCGAGCGCCAGTGAGTGCCGCGGCGTACCGCCCGTGGCTCCCATCAGTACCGGCACGCCGCTCAGCGCCCCGTTGTCGATCACGTCGAAGAACGACTTGAACAGCCCGCTGTAGGAGGCGCTGTAGATCGGGGTCACGGCGATGACACCGTCGGCGCCGGTCACCGCGTCGATCTCGGCCTGCAGAGCGGGGCTGGCGAATCCGGTGACCATGTTCTTGGCGATGTCCACGGCCACGTCGCGCAGTTCGACGACGTGAACCTCGAGCGTCTCGCCCGCCGCGCCCAGCTGCTTGGTGAGTGACTCGGTGAGCCGGTCGGCCAGCAGCCGGGTCGACGACGGCGAGGTGGTCCCCGCGGAGACGACGGTCAGCTTCATGACTGCTCACCCACGGATGCGGTTTCGCTGGACTCAGTGTTCTTGCCCGGCTCGGTGTTCTCAGTAGACCCTGCGTTCTTGGCGGCCAGCAGCGAGGCGTGGGTCGGAGCGTCCGGCACGTGCGCGGGACGGTTCTTGGCGAACTCCTCCCGCAGCACCGGCACGACCTCCTCCCCGAGCATGTCGAGCTGTTCGAGCACGGTCTTCAGCGGCAGGCCCGCGTGGTCGAGCAGGAACAGCTGGCGCTGGTAGTCGCCAACGTTCTCCCGGAAGGTGAGCGTGCGGTCGATGACCTGCTGCGGGCTGCCGACCGTCAGCGGGGTCTGCTCGGTGAACTCCTCCAGCGTCGGGCCACCGCCGTACACGGGCGCGTGGTCGAAGTACGGCCGGAACTCGCGCACCGCGTCCTGCGAGTTCTTCCGCATGAACACCTGGCCGCCGAGCCCGACGATCGCGCGGTCGGCGGGGCCGTGGCCGTAGTGCTCGAACCGCTGCCGGTAGAACTCGACCATGCGGCGCGTGTGCTCGAACGGCCAGAAGATGTGGTTGTGGAAGAAGCCGTCGCCGTAGTAGGCGGCCTGTTCGGCGATCTCGGGACTGCGGATCGAGCCGTGCCACACGAACGGCGGCACGTCGTCGAGCGGGCGGGGAGTGGCGGTGAAGCTCTGCAGCGGGGTGCGGAACTTGCCTTCCCAGTCCACGACATCCTCGCGCCACAGCTTGTGCAGCAGGGCGTAGTTCTCGATGGCGAGCGGGATGCCCTGGCGGATGTCCTTGCCGAACCACGGGTAGACCGGCCCGGTGTTGCCGCGGCCCATGATCAGGTCGACGCGCCCGTCGGCGAGGTGTTGCAGGTAGGCGTAGTCCTCGGCGAGGCGCACCGGGTCGTTGGTGGTGATCAGCGTGGTCGCCGTGGACAGGATGATCCGCTCGGTCTGCGCGGCGATGTTGGCCAGCAGCACGGGCGGGTTCGGGGGAGCGGCGAAGGGCGGGTTGTGGTGCTCGCCCGTGGCGAAGACGTCAAGTCCGACCTCCTCGGCCTTGAGTGCGATGCGCACCATCGCCTTGATCCGCTCGTTCTCGGTCGGAGTCGTGCCGTTGGTCGGGTCGGTGGTGACGTCCCCGACGGTGAAGATCCCGAACTGCATCGCTGTCACCCTGCCTGAGGTAGTTGTGCGTTCAACTACCCACTCTAACGGCATGCCCCCTGCCGCTATTCCCGGCCCCGCGGGCGGGCCGTTTCCCCAGTGCAGAAGTTCCCCCGGGACCCTTTGGTTGCGTTGAGCGCAACCAAAGGGCCCCCGGGGGCATCACGGGAGTGCCGCCACGGTCAGACGTGGGCGGGCTGAGTGGTGTCCTGCGGGGTGACGATGAAGTCGGCTTCACGGCGCTTACCCGGCATGGCCACCAGGGCGCCGATCGCCGCCACGGCCGCCAGCGCCGACGCGGCGAGCATCGCCCAGTTCAGGCCGGTCATCCAGGCGTCGGTCGCCAGGTCGACGAACCGGCCGGTCACCTCCGGTCCGGCCTGCTGCTCCAATGCGGGAGCCACGCCTTGCATCGCGGCGGGGAAACTGCTCTCGGCCGCGGCCGCCGCCTCGGGCGGGAGTCCGCGGGTCGCCTCGCCGATACCGCTGCTGTAGCCCCTGGCGATCAGTGAGCCGAGAACCGCGATACCGATCGACACGCCCAGCTCCCGCACGGTGTCGTTCATCGCCGAGCCCATGCCCGATCGGTTCTTCGGCACCGACGCGATGATGAGGTTCGTGGCCGGCGGCATCACGAACACCATGCCGAACACGACGACGAACAGCGGCAGCAGAATGCCCCAGTATCCGGTGTCGCCGTCCCAGGTCGAGCACAGCAGGAACCCGCAGGCGATGATCGCCAGTCCGAGGCCGACGGCGAACCGGGAGCCGATGGCCGCGGCGATCTTCGGCACCAGAGGCGAGAGCAGGAGCATCGGCACCATGATCGGCAGGGTCGCCAACGCCGATTCCAGTTCGCTGTACTCCAGCACCAGCTGGAACAGCTGGGCCAACAGGTAGAACGCACCGCCGAGGGCGAAGAAGGCGATCGTCACGGCCGCGGACGACGTCGAGAACAGCGGATTGCGGAACAGCTTCATGTCCAGCATCGGGTGCGGGGTCTTCTGCTCCCACCAGATGAACAGGCCGAGCCCGACCACGGCGGCCGCGATCGCGACGAGCACATCGGTCTGGGTCCAGCCGTCGTGCGGGCCCTCGATGATCGCGTAGACGAGGCCGAGGATGCCGACGGTCGACAGCACGCCGCCGAGCCAGTCGATCGGCGTCTGCTTCTCGTCCTTGGACTCGTGCGACAGGATCTGGTTGGCCACGAACGCGACGACCCCGAACCCGACGCTCATCAGGAACGCCGCACGCCAGCTCCAGAACTCCAGCAGTACCCCGGAGAACACGGTGCCCAGACCTGCGCCCGCGCCCGCGACACCGGTCCACACGGCGATCGCGCCCGCGCGCTGTCCACGGGGGAACGTCGTGTTGATGATCGACAGTGTGGAGGGCATGACCATCGCGGCGCCGACGCCCATCACGGCACGCGCGACGATGAGCTCGGTCCCGCTGTCGGCGATGAGACCCGCGTACAGCGACGGCACGGTGAACAGCACCATGCCGATCTGCAGGACGAGTTTGCGGCCGTAGCGGTCGCCGACCGCGCCCGCGGTGAACAACAGTGCCGCGAACACGAGCGAGAACAGGTCGACGATCCAGGTCTGCTCGGACTGGGTGATACGCAGATCGCTCGTCATGCCGGGCAGTGCGAGGTTCATGCTCGAGTTGGCGAGCATCACGGCCAGCAGACTGGTGCACATCGCGGCGACGATGATCCAGCGCCTGCGGAACACCTCGAGCGGAATGCCCTCGGCGACGGCTTCGTCGAGCTGGCGCCGCGCGCGGTCGGCCTTCGTCTCGGCCGGCTCGGTGGTGCCGGTCATGCGGTCTCCTCCGGAAAAATCGGTCGTGGTCAGTGGGACGGCCGGATGCCGTCGCGGAGCATGTCGACCACGGTGTCGACGTGGGTCCGGGGATCGCCGCCCGTCGCGCTCCACGCGCGGGCGGCGACGCGGAGGGCGAGTCCTGTGGCCTCGAGTGTCAGCTGCGCGTAGATGTTCCGGTCGGGGTCGCTGCCGGTCAGCCGGGCGATCGAGTCCTTGGCCATCCGGTGCAGTTCGAGGGCGCTGGGTTCGCCGTCGGTGTGGGCCTCGGTGGTGAGCACGATCGCCGGCGAGGTCGTCAGGAACGCCTCGATGTCCGCGATGAGGTCGGGGTCGGCCTCCGGAGTGGACAGTGCCGAGAGCAGGGCCGCGCGGATGGCCTCCCACACCGGTTCGTCGTCGGCCCGGGCCGCGAGCGCGGTGGCGAAGTGTGCCCCCACGTCGTAGAGCGGCCGGACGAACGCGGCTTCCTTGCTGGGGAAGTAGTTGAAGAACGTGCGGCGCGAGGTGCCCGCGCGTTCGGCGATGGCGTCGACGGTGACGGCCTCCGGCCCGCCCGCCTCGGTGGCGAGTTCGATCGCCGCGCGGCACAGCGCGAGGCGCGTCTGCACCCTCTTGGTCTCCCGCACGCCCGTCCCCATGTCGTCCACCGTACGCCGGAATTCTGCACTCGGGTGCAAAGTTTCGGTGTCGTGTAAGCGACGACACAGGGGTGTGGCGCCGAAGGGGGTGCGGAATGCGCGAGCCTGCACCGTGTGTTGCGCGAGACATGAAGGCGATCGTTCTGAATCAGTACGGCGGACCCGACGAGCTGACCGTCACCGACCACCCCGATCCGAAGGTGGCACCCGGTGAGGTGCTGATCCGGGTCAAGGCGGCAGGCATCAACCCGGTCGACTGGAAGCTCGCGAGCGGCGGTCTCGACGCGCTCATGGAGACCCACTTCCCGATCATTCCCGGCTGGGACGTCGCGGGTGTCGTGGAGGCCGTCGGCCTCGACGTCGAGGAGTACTCGGTCGGCGACGAGGTGATCGGCTACGCCCGTAAGGACACCGTGGAGCTGGGCACCTACGCCGAGCTGGTGGCGGCCAACGTGCGGCTGGTCGCGCCGAAGCCGGCTTCGCTGGACTGGGCGCAGGCGGCGGGACTGCCGCTGGCCGGGCTCACCGCCTACCAGGCGCTGCGCAGGCTGAACGTCACCTCCGGCGAGACCGTGCTGGTCCACGCCGCCGCGGGTGGCGTGGGTTCGCTTGGGGTGCAGATCGCGAAGGCGTTCGGCGCGCGCGTCATCGGCACGGCGAGCGAACGCAACCACGCGTTCCTGACCGAGCTGGGCGCCGAGCCCGTCAGCTACGGCGACGGGCTGGCCGAGCGCGTGCGGGAGCTCGCGCCGGAGGGTGTGGACGCCGCGGTGGACTTCGTCGGCGGTCAGGAGGCCGTGGAGGTGTCCAGGCAGGTGACGAAGGACTCCACGCGCGTCGGGTCGATCGCCGACGACGCGGTGACCGAGTTCGGCGGCCGGTACATGTGGGTGCGCCCGAGCTCCGAGGATCTGACCGAGTTGGGCAGGCTCGCCGACGCGGGCAAGCTCACGGTCCACGTCGACCGCACGTATCCGCTGGCCGACGCCGCGCTGGCCTGGCGGGTCAGCCAGGCGGGCAGCGTGCGCGGCAAGCTCGTGCTGACGGTCGACTGATCGACGTTCGGCTGACCGGTGTTGGATTGACCGGTGTTGGATTGAGCGGTGTTCGGCCGATTCCGGTTGGCCGATCTCGGCCGAACACCGAAAACCCTTGACATGGATTCTCCGTCCTGTTGAGACTCTCGGGTGGTCGCAGTGTTTCGGCCACCCGAAACAGAGTCATACAAGCCGAATCCGGCGAACGGGGCACGGTGTCTATCCGTGGAACCATCATCATGTTCTCCGGGTCTTGGTCGGAGGGCACATCAATGGGGATGCTGACGGCGAGCGACGGTGTCGAGCTGTACGTCACGGAGGCCGGTTCGGGCCCTCCGCTGGTGATCGTGCCGGGATGGGGCGTGTCGCACCGGTGGTTCCGGGAGCAGTTCACCGACGAGATGACGTCCCGCTTCCGGGTGATCTGTTACGACCCGCGTGGGCAGGGCGAGTCGGAGAAGACCGAGCGCGGGCAGCGCATGGGCAGGATGGCCGCCGATCTGGCGGACGTCATCGCGTCCGTCGGCGAACCGCAGGTGCACGTCCTGGCCTGGTCGGGTGGCGGATCGACCGTGATGCAGTACGTCGAGTTGTTCGGCACGCGTGCGCTGCGGTCGGCGACCCTCGTGGGGGCGGGGCCGCGGCTGATGAAGGCGCCGGACTGGGAGCACGGCTTCCTCGGACTGGAGGACGCCAAGAACTGGGTCGACCTGATCCGGGGCGACCTGGCCACCGCGGTGCGTGGCCTGGCGCCGCAGTTCTTCGCGGGAGATCCCGGCCGGGACGTGCTGGAGTGGGCGATCGCGGACATGGCCCGGTGTCATCCGGCGGGCGCCTCGCGTGCGTCGTGGGACTTCCTCAACGCCGACTACCGCGACGTGCTGGCCGACATCACCGTGCCGACCCTCGTCGTGTCCGGGGACCAGGACGTCTCCGTGCCCGCGGGCAACGCGCCGTACCTGCACGAACACATCCCCGGCTCGCGGCTCACGGTGATCGACGACGCGGCGCACTGTCCGTTCCTCGAACAACCACGTGCGTTCAACGCCGCGGTGACCGGCTTCCTGGACGAGGCTGCGTAGTCCTCTCGGAGAGCCACCGCGCGCCGGAGATCGGACGTCCGGCGGGCGCTCGAGGTCTCCCCTTCCCGCGCTTGCCGGAAGGGGAGACCTTTCAGAGTCGGGGCTTCCGCCCTTACTTCAGCTCTGCGGAGCTCTTGCCGAGCAGGCGGCGGGCCACGATGAGCTGCTGGATCTGCTGGGTGCCCTCGAAGATGTCGAGGATCTTCGAGTCGCGGCTCCACTTCTCCAGCAGCGAGTCCTCGGTGTAGCCGTAGGCGCCGGCCAGTTCGACACAGCGCAGCGTGATGTCCACAACGGACCGTCCCGCCTTCGCCTTCGCCATCGAGGCCTGCAGCGAGTTGGGTTTGCGGTTGTCGGCCATCCACGCCGATTCGAGCGTCAGCAGGTAGGAGGCCTCGTAGTCGGCCTCCAGCTCCAGGAACGTGGCGGCCGCCGCGCTCTGGGAGTTCGCCGGCTTGTCGTAGTCGATCTCGACCCCGGCCTGCTCGAGAATGCGGCGCGTCTCCTCGAGCGCCGCCCGCGCGAGCCCGACCGCCATGGCGGCCACCAAGGGGCGCGTGTTGTCGAAGGTCTGCATGACCCCCGCGAAGCCCTTCTTGGTGTCGATTTCCGGGCTGCCGAGCAGGTTCTCCTTCGGCACACGGCAGTTGTCGAACCGTAGCACCGCCGTGTCGGAGGCACGGATGCCGAGCTTGTGCTCGAGGCGCACCACCTCGAAGCCCGGCGTGCCCTTCTCCACCACGAACGACTTGATCGCCGCGCGGCCCTTCGACTTGTCGAGCGAAGCCCACACGACCACGCAGTCGGCGCGGTCGCCCGCCGTGACGAAGATCTTCTCCCCGTTGAGCACGTACTCGTCGCCGTCGAGCTCGGCCGTGGCGCTCACGGCCGCCGAGTCCGAACCGAAGCCGGGCTCGGTGATCGCCATCGCGGCCCACTTGCCCTTGAACCGCTCCAACTGCTCGTCGTTGGCGACCGAGGCGATGGCCGCGTTGCCGAGGCCCTGACGCGGCATCGACAGCAGCAGGGCGACGTCGCCCCAGCACATCTCGATGGCACCGAGCACAGTGGACAGGTTGCCGCCGTTGCGGTTGCCCTTGTCCTTGTCGTCCTCGGACTTGCGGACCCCGGCCGCACCCGCGCCGCCCTCACCCGACGAGTTCAGCCCGTCGAGGAGGGAGGCGAGCATGTCCAGTTCGGACGGGTAGGCGTGCTCGGCCTTGTCGTACTTGCGGGAGATCGGCCGGAACACCTCGGCCGCGGCCTGGTGCGCCTGGTTGACCAGGGTCTTGGCCTTCTTGGGGATCTCGAGATTGATCACAATGAGCCCTTTCCGCGGTGCTCTTGAAGACGAACGCGCTACAGGAGAACGGCTACAGCAGAACGATGCCGTCGAGGACGCCGACGGCGCGCAGGTCGCGGTACCAGCGCTCGACCGGGTGCTCCTTGATGAAGCCGTGCCCGCCGAGCAGCTGCACACCCGCGCTGCCGATCTGCATTCCCTTGTCCGTGGCCAACTTCCGCGCCAGCGCGACCTCACGGGCGTACGGGCGGCCCTGCTCGGCCCTGGAGGCGGCCTTCAGCATCGTGAGCCGCATGCTCTCGAGTTCGATGGCGATGTCCGAGACCTGGAACGCCACGCCCTGCCGGTGGCTGATCGGCTCGCCGAACGCCTCGCGCTCGTTGACGTACGGGATCACGTAGTCGAGCACGGCCTTGCCGGTGCCGCACGCGAGCGCGGCCCACCCGATGCGGGACAGGCGCACGACCTCGGCGAACGTCTCGCGGTCGCCGCCACCCAGCAGTGCGCCGGCGGGCAGCTTCACGCCGTCCAGCTTCAGCGTCGTGGTGGCCGCGCCGCGCAGGCCCATCGCGGGTTCGGCCTCCACGGACACGCCCGACGTGCCCGACTCGACGATGAACAGCGCGGGGCCGCGCCCTTCGAGGTCGGCCGAGACGATGAACAGCTCGGCGTCCGCACCACGGGGTACGAGCGACTTCACCCCGTCCAGGCGGTAGCCGTTCGGCGTGCGCTTCGCGCGGGTCCTCGGCGCGAACGGGTCGAACAGCGGGGTGCGCTCCTGCAGCACCAGTGCCGCCGCCGGGACGTGCTCGCCGGCGAAGGCGGGTACGTAGGTGGCCTGCTGGTCGGCGTCGCCCCACTGCACGAGGGCGGTGCTCACCGCAGACGGCGCGAGCACGGCGACGGCCAGGCCGAGGTCGCCGTGCGCCAGGGCCTCGGCGACCAGCGCGTTCGTGACGACCGACCGTTCGGAACCGACGCCGTCGAGCTGTTCGGGGATGCCGATCTGCGTGACGCCGAGTTCGGCGGCGCGGGTCAGCAGGCCGTCCGGGGGAGCGAGCTTGTCGTCGGCCTCCGCGGCGGCGGGCCGCAGCTGCTCGGCCGCGAACTCGCCGACGGTCTCGACGATCATCTGCTGTTCTTCGGTCGGCTCGAGGTCGAACAGCGATGCCTCCGGCGCCTTGTCCAGGCGCGCTGGCTTGCCGAGGCGCGTCGTCGCCTTGAACGTGCGATTCGCCGTGCCGACCGCCTGGAACCCGGCGCGCGTCGTCGACGCGACGATGTTCTCGACCGGTTTGCGCAGTCCGGTGCGGTCGAGGAGCTTGCTGCCTGCTAGCCGGTTCAGCGCGGCGAGGCCGAGCCCCATGGCGTCGCGCCCCTGCTGCGGATTCTGTCGAGCCACAGTTGTCCCCTTCGGTTACCTACTCGCCAGTAGGTTAACCCGAACACTGGTGACTCGCCAGTAGGGGTCCGTTCGGCGGGTGAGAAGGATCAGCCGGGCCGGGCCGAGGTCTCCTGCTGGCCGAGGACGGCTCCCATCAGGGTGACCAGCTCGGCCCGCAGGTTCGGCCTGCCGTTGACGCGGCGGGTTCGGGTGAGGTCGTTCGCCACGGTCAGGGCCGCATGCACGGTGATCCTGGCTTCCTTCGCGTCCAGCTCCGGCCTCGCCGTCTCGAGCAGCTGCACCCAGCGCGCGACGTAATCGCGCTGGATCCGCAGGAGTTCGGGCCGGTCGCGCTCGTCGATGTGCACGCGGTCGGCGGAGAACGACACGAGCAGCTCGGGCGGACCGGCCAACGTCGCCACGTACGACTCGGCGAGCCGGTGCAGAGCGGGCCACTCGCCGTCGGCGCGCAATGCCTCTTCGGCGCCGCGCACCAGCCGGTCGCCCGCCCTGCGGCCGATGGCCCCCAGCAGGCTCGCCTTGCTGGGAAAGTGTCGGTAGACGCTGGGGCCGGCGATCCCCGCCGCGCTCCCGATGTCGTCCATGCTCACCGCGGTGAAACCGTGTGCGCGGAACAACTCGGTGGCGGCGGTGAGGATCTGCTCCCGGCGTGAGGGTGCCCCGAGCGCAGGGGCCTGCTGGCTTTCCTTCAGGCGTTCGATCTCCGGATCGCCCGTGTCCGGCAGGTCGGTGTGCAGCACACGCAGGGCGATGTCCACCAGTAGCTGCTCGAACCGCCGCTTCGGCACGCTCGTGCGGTGCACGGCGACGCTGCCGAACACCGACAGGCATGCCCAGCACAGCAGCTCGGCGTCCTCGGGTGGCAGCTCGGGACGGACCCGCAACAGCACCTTCGTCCATGCCGAGAGGATGGCCGCCGACCGTTCCCGCAGGCCGCGCTGGGTGTCGGCGTCGAGGTGCCTGCCCTCCCAGCGCCACAGCGCCGCCACGTCCCTGCGCTCGACGGACTTGGTCGCCAGCTCGGCCAGCAACGTGCGCACCTGGTTCGGGGTCGGGTCCTCACCGGCGGCGAGTGCGGCGTCGGTCGCGGCCTCGAGCTCCTCGAGTCCGGCACTCAGCACGTGGGCGAGGATCGCCTGCTTGTCCTTGAAGTGCCGATACAGCGCGGGTCCGGTGATCCCGGCCGCCGCGGCGATGTCGTTGATGCCGACCCCGTGGTAGCCACGTCCGCGGAACAGCTCGGCCGCGACGGCGGCCAGCTGCGTCTTGCGGTCGCGGGGGCGTTTACCGCCGGGAGCTGTCGGTGCCATGGTGAGACAACTTTAGCGTCGCATGTTCTGCTGACAACCCATTGACACCATGGGAATAAGGCGGATTATGTTAGTAGCGATTAGCACCGAAGCACCCGAGTGAGTCACCGTCGACATTGTCGGCTGCGTGCGCGGGCGCCAGCCGTGAGGAAGGACCGTTGGTGTGAGTACAGAGGCGTTCATCTACGAGGCGATCCGCACGCCTCGTGGCAAGAACAAGGGCGGAGCCCTGCACGGAACGAAGCCGGTCGACCTGGTCACGGGTCTGATCGACGAGCTCAAACGCAGGCACCCGGGTCTCGACCCGGCCAGGATCGAGGACATCATCCTGGGCGTCGTATCGCCGGTGGGTGACCAGGGCGCGGACATCGCCCGAGGCGCCGCGATGGCTGGCGGCCTGCCCGACACGGTCGCGGGCGTGCAGCTGAACCGCTTCTGCTCGTCCGGTCTCGAGGCCGTCAACCAGGCCGCCGCCCGCATCCGCTCCGGCTGGGAGGGACTGCTGCTGGCGGGCGGTGTCGAGTCGATGTCGCGGGTGCCCATGGGCAGCGACGGCGGTGCGATGTTCACCGACCCCGCGACGAACTACGACACCTACTTCGTGCCGCAGGGCATCGGTGCCGACCTGATCGCCACGCTCGAGGGCTTCTCGCGGGAGGACGTCGACCGGTTCGCGGTCCGTTCGCAGGAGCGAGCCGAAGCCGCCTGGTCGGGCGGGTACTTCGCCAAGTCGGTCGTGCCCGTCAAGGACATCAACGGCGTCACGATCCTCGACCACGACGAGCACCGTCGCCCCGGCACCACCGTCGAGGATCTGGCCAAGCTCAAGCCGGCGTTCGAGGGCATCGGCGAGATGGGCGGCTTCGACGCGGTGGCGCTGCAGAAGTACCACCAGGTCGAGAAGATCGACCACGTGCACACCGGCGGCAACTCCTCCGGCATCGTCGACGGCGCCGCGCTCGTGCTGATCGGCAACGAGCAGGTCGGCAAGGACCTCGGCCTGACCCCGCGCGCCCGCATCGTCTCGGCCGCGATCACCGGTTCCGACCCGACGATCATGCTCACCGGCCCCACGCCCGCCACGGAGAAGGTGCTGGCGCAGGCCGGACTGACGACCGACGACATCGACCTGTTCGAGCTGAACGAGGCGTTCGCCTCGGTCGTCATGAAGTGGATGAAGGACCTGAAGCTCCCCGAGGAGAAGGTCAACGTCAACGGCGGTGCCATCGCCATGGGCCACCCGCTCGGCGCCACCGGCGCGATGATCCTCGGCACGATGGTCGACGAGTTGGAGCGGCGCCAGGAGCGGCGCGCGTTGCTGTCGCTGTGCATCGGCGGCGGCATGGGTATCGGCACGATCATCGAGCGTGTGTGAGGGCGAGCGAGAACAATGACTGAAGCCAAGACCATTCGCTGGGAGCAGGACTCCGACGGCATCGTCACGCTGACGATGGACGACCCGAAGCAGTCGGCGAACACCATGAACGCCGACTACCGCGAGTCCATGGGTGTCGTGCTGGACCGCCTGGAGTCCGAAAAGGACTCCATCACCGGTGTCGTGCTGACCTCGGCGAAGAAGACGTTCTTCGCCGGTGGTGACCTGAACGACCTGATCAAGGCGACGCCCGAGGACGCCGCCGAGATCACGGACATGACCAACGAGCTGAAGGCGCAGCTGCGCAGGCTCGAGACTCTGGGCAAGCCCGTCGTCGCCGCCATCAACGGCGCGGCACTGGGCGGCGGCCTCGAGATCGCGCTGGCCTGCCACCGTCGCATCGTCGCCGACGTCAAGGGCACCGTCATCGGCCTGCCCGAGGTGTCGCTGGGCCTGCTTCCCGGTGGCGGCGGCATCGTCCGCACGGTCCGCCTGCTGGGTATCCAGAGCGCCGTGCTGAACGTGCTGGTGCAGGGACAGCGGCACAAGCCGGCCAAGGCACTCGAACTCGGCCTCGTGCACGAGCTCGTGTCCTCTGTGGACGAGCTGCTGCCGAAGGCGAAGGCGTGGATCAAGGACAACCCCGAGGGCGGCGTGCAGCCGTGGGACCAGAAGGGGTACAAGATTCCGGGCGGCTCGCCGTCCAACCCGAAGTTCGCCGCGAACCTGCCTGCGTTCCCCGCGAACCTGCGCAAGCAGCTCAAGGGTGCGCCGATGCCGGCTCCGCGCGCGATCCTGGCCGCCGCCGTCGAGGGTGCGCAGGTCGACGTGGAGACCGCGGGCCTGATCGAGACCCGCTACTTCGTCAGCCTCGTCACCGGCCAGGTCGCGAAGAACATGACGAAGGCGTTCTTCTTCGACCTGCAGGCCATCAACGCAGGCGGCTCGCGGCCCGACGGCTACGAGAAGTACCAGGCCAAGAAGGTCGGTGTGCTCGGTGCGGGCATGATGGGCGCGGCGATCGCCTATGTGTCGGCCAAGGCAGGCATCGACGTGGTGCTCAAGGACGTCTCGCAGGAGAACGCCGAGAAGGGCAAGGGCTACGCGGTCAAGCTGGAGGAGAAGGCCCTTAAGCGCGGAAAGACCACGCAGGAGCGCTCGGACGCGCTGCTGGGCCGCATCACGCCGACCGCCGACCCCGCCGACCTCAAGGGCGTCGACTTCGTCATCGAGGCCGTCTTCGAGAGCACCGAGCTCAAGCACAAGGTGTTCCAGGAGATCGAGGACATCGTCAACCCCGACGCGGTGCTCGGCTCCAACACCTCCACCCTGCCCATCACCGGCCTCGCCGACGGTGTGCAGCGGCAGGAGGACTTCATCGGCATCCACTTCTTCTCGCCGGTGGACAAGATGCCGCTCGTGGAGATCATCCGCGGCGAGAAGACCTCCGACGCCACGCTGGCGAAGGTCTTCGACTACACGCTGCAGATCAAGAAGACGCCGATCGTCGTGAACGACAGCCGTGGCTTCTTCACCTCGCGCGTCATCGGCACGTTCATCAACGAGGCCGTCGCCGCGCTGGGTGAGGGTGTCGAGCCCGCGACCATCGAGCAGGCGGGCGCGCAGGCCGGCTACCCGGCTCCGCCGCTGCAGCTGATGGACGAGCTCACGCTCACCCTGCCCCGCAAGATCCGCCTCGAGACGAAGGAGGCCGTCGAGGCCGCGGGCGGCACGTGGGAGGCACACCCGTCCGAGGCCGTCATCGACAGGATGATCGACGAGTACGACCGTAAGGGCCGTTCGTCGGGCGCCGGTTTCTACGAGTACGACGACGAGGGCAAGCGGACGCGGCTGTGGCCGGGCCTGCGGGAGGCCTTCAACTCGGGCAGCGGCGACGTGCCGTTCGAGGACCTGAAGGAGCGCATGCTCTTCGCCGAGGCGCTCGAGACGGTGAAGTGCTTCGACGAGGGCGTGCTCAACACCGTCGAGGACGCCAACATCGGCTCGATCATGGGCATCGGTTTCCCGCCGTGGACCGGTGGCGTGATCCAGTACATCAACCAGTACGAGGGAGGCCTGAAGGGTTTCGTGGCGCGGTCGAGGGAACTCGCCGAGCGCTACGGCGACCACTTCCAGCCGCCCGCCTCGCTGGTGGAGAAGGCCGAGAAGGGCGAGATCTACGAGTGATCGCCCCAGCCTGAGCCGAACGCACCCGGCCCCGGTCGCCGCAGCGACCGGGGCCGTGTTGCGTCCTGAGGGCCCCGTGTTGCGCTTTGGGGGTCGCGTGTTGCGCCTACGGGCGCGCGTGTTGCGGTTCCCGGGAGCCGCTCGCGTCGACGCGTAGGTGGGCGAGCGGGTTACAGCAGGGGCGGGATCCGGGCGTCGATGAGGTGCGGACCGGGTTCGGCCACGGCCCTGCGGAAGCGGTCGGCGAGTTCCTCCGCGGTGGTCGCCGTGGAGGCCGGCACACCCATGCCCTCGGCAATGCGCGCGAAATCGAGGTCCGGTGCGGACAGGTCGAACAGGCTCGCCGACGCGGGGTCGGTGCTCGCCGTCGCGCCGACCCGCTGCAGCTCCATGCGCAGGATCGCGTAGGCGCGGTTGTTGAGAATGACCGTGGTGACGTTCAGGTTCTCGCGCGCCTGCGTCCACAGTGCCGAGATCGTGTACATCGCACTGCCGTCGGCCTGCAGGCTGATCACCGGGCGCTCGGGTGCCGCGACCGCGGCACCGGTGGCCGCCGGAAGTCCCTGGCCGATCGCACCGCCGGTGAGGGTCAGCACGTCGTGCGCGGGTGCGCCCGCCGTGGCGGCAGCCAGCAGGAGGCCGGACGTGTTCGTCTCGTCGACGACGACGGCGTGTTCGGGCAGCAGTGCGCCGACGACCTCCACCCAGTTCTGCACGGTCAGCTCGCCCGACGGCAGTGCGGGGCGGTGTGGCTCGGCGAGCACGGGCGCGACGCCGGGAGCGAGGTCGTCGGCCAGCGTGTCGAGCGCAGCCACCGCGTCCTCGGTCGGCGACGCGAGCGTGTGCAGCTGCGCCGCCTCGGGGACGAGGTCGCCGCGCTTGCCCGGGTAGGCGAAGAACGACACCGGAGGCTTGGCGCCGGCGACCACGACGTGCCGGACGCCGTCGAGCTGGTGCTCGACCTGTTCGGCGAGGTAGCCGAGCCGCTCGACGTTCGGCAGTCCCGCGCCGCGCTCGATGCGGGCGGGAAACGTCTCGGCCAACAACCGCGCGCCGGTGGCGGCGGCGATCCGGCTCGCGGCGCGCAGTCCGGCACCACGGCAGGCCGCCCCACCGATCAGCAATGCCGTCGGCTGCCCGCTGCGCAGCACCTTCGCGACGGGGTCCACTGTGGAGGACGGCTCGGGTGCGCGCGACGGCAGGGCGGACGCTGCGACACCACCCTCGCCCCACGACGCGTCGGCCGGCAGGATGAGCGTGGCGACCCCGCCGGGTGCGTCCTGCGCGGCGGCGAGTGCGGCCGCGGCGTCGGCGCCGACGTCCGTGGGACTGTGCGACCGGCGCACCCAGCCGAGCGTGCCCGCGACCGAGTCGATGTCGGATTCGAGGGGAGCGTCGAAGGCCTTGTGGTACGTCGCGTGATCGCCGACGACGTTCACCACGGGGGAGTGGGCGCGGCGCGCGTTGTGCAGGTTGGCCAGTCCGTTGCCCAACCCCGGGCCCAGGTGCAGCAACGTCACGCCGGGTGTACCGGTCATGCGGGCGTACCCGTCGGCCGCGCCGGTGACCACGCCTTCCGCCAGCCCGAGGACACCGCGCACCCGTGGGTTCTCCTCGAGGGCCGCCACGAAGTGCATCTCCGAGGTCCCCGGGTTGGCGAACACGACCTCGACGCCCGCATCCGCCAACGTCGTCAGCAGTGCCTGCGCGCCGGTCGTGGCCTCACCCATGCTCTTCCCTCCGCTTCCGAACCGTGTGGTCAGCCCGCACTCGCGAGTGCCTGCCCGGCGCGACGTCCGGTGAACAGGCACCCGCCGAGGAACGTCCCTTCCAACGATCGGTAGCCGTGCATGCCGCCGCCACCGAATCCGGAGGCCTCGCCCGCCGCGTACAACCCCGGCACGGGCTCACCGTCCGATCCGAGCACGCGCCCGTCGAGGTCGGTCTCCAGGCCGCCGAGGGTCTTTCGGCTCAGCAGGTGCAGCTTCACCGCGATCAGCGGACCGGCCTTCGGGTCGAGCATGCGGTGTGGTGACGCAACCCGGATCAGCTTGTCGCCGCGGAAGGTTCTGGCCCCGCGCAGTGCCGTGACCTGAAGGTCCTTGGTGAACTCGTTGCTCATCTCGCGGTCGCGGGCCACGACCTCGCGGCGGATCGCCTCGACCGACAGCATGTCCTCGTCGGTCTTGGAGTTCATGCCGCGGACGAGGTCGTCGAGGTTGTCGGCGACGACGAAATCGGCGCCCCGGTCGAGGAACGCCTGCACCGGGCCCGGCGGTCCCGGTTTGACGCGCTGGAGCGTCATGCGCAGGTCCTTGCCGGTCAGGTCGGGGTTCTGCTCCGAGCCGGACAACGCGAACTCGCGCTCGACGATCTTCTGCGTGAGCACGAACCAGGAGTGGTCGTGTCCGGTGCGGCGCAGGTGAGCCAGCGTGCCGAGGGTGTCGAAGCCGGGGAACAGCGGCACGGGCAGGCGCTGTCCGGTGGCGTCGAACCACAGCGAGGAGGGGCCGGGCAGGATGCGGATGCCGTGCTGCGGCCACACGGGCGAGTGGTTCGTGATTCCCTCGACGTAGTGCCACATGCGGTCGCGGTTGATCAGGTGTCCGCCCGCGTCCTCGCTGATGCCGAGCATGCGGCCGTCCACGTGGGCTGGCACGCCGGAGAGCATCGACTCGGGCGGCGTGCCGAGCCGGTCCGGCCAGTTCCTGCGGATCAGCTCCGGATTGCCGCCGATACCGCCGCTGGCGACGAGGACGGCAGGGGCGTGCAGTTCGAACTCGCCGGTGACCTCGCGCGAGCTGCTCTCGCCGCGGGCGACGTCGCTCGGCGCCAACACCGAGCCGGCGACGCCGTCGACCGTGCCGCCCTTCGTCGTCAGTGCGTCGACCCGGTGGCGGAACCGCAGCTCCACCTGTCCCCGTGCCGCGGCGTCCCGGACGCGGCGGACGAACGGCTCGAGCACTCCCGGCCCGGTGCCCCAGGTGATGTGGAAGCGCGGGACCGAGTTGCCGTGACCGATGGCGCCGTAGCCACCGCGTTCGGCCCAGCCGACGACGGGGAAGAACTTGATGCCAAGGGAGGAGAGCCAGGCGCGTTTCTCACCGGCTGCGAAGTCGACGTACGCCTCGGCCCAGCGGCGCGGCCAGTGGTCCTCGTCGCGGTCGAAGCCCGCGGTGCCGACCCAGTCCTGCCAGGCGAGTTCGTGGGAGTCGCGGACGCCGAGCCTGCGCTGCTGGGGGCTGTCCACGAGGAAGAGGCCGCCGAACGACCAGAAGGCCTGACCACCCAGGGACGACTCGGGTTCCTGGTCGACCACGACGACGCGGCGGCCGGCCTCGGCGAGGGTCGCCGTCGCGACCAGACCGGCCAGTCCCGCGCCGACGACGATGACGTCCGCGTCCATGACACCTCCGCTGTGAGCCGCCTGCAGGTTACCGCCGCCCGAGCCCGGGTGGCACCCCTTCGCTCCGGCGGTGGGGAGCCGGGTCGAGGGCGATGTCGATCATCCTGCCGAAGCGGCGGCCCCGGCATCGGTGCCGGCCCACGGAGGTGTGTGGGTGGGCCGGCACCGGGGAGAGCGAGTGGTGGGGTCGATCCGCGCCAACGTATCGACCCCGGTGGTCACTCTCGGTTGCTCACCTGGATCAGACCAGCCAGCCGAGCAGGTGGGACAGCGAGGCCAGGATGTTGGTGATGACGTCTCCACCCTGCATGGCGATGAACTGCATTCGAGGGGCTCCTTCTGGAGTTGAAGTGAACATTCCGATCGTGTGCGCACACGTTGCTTTCGAAAGCACGGCAACGTTTTCAGCGCTGACCGGTTTGTGTCAAAACGCGTAGGAAGGCCCCGATCGGGAATGTGAAATCCCTTCAGTCTAAACACGTAAGGCTTTCGTGTTCGAGGTCGGGTGGGGGCGCCGCGGGTGGTGATCACGCGCCGTGATGACAACGCTTGTGGTCACCCTCGGTGATATTGATCTTGGTGGTGCACTGCTGTCGCGGCTTCCCCGACGGGTGACGGCGGACTACGCGAAGTAGTTTCACGTCAACCACCCGTTCGAGTGAGGAGAAGCCGGGTCGGGCGGGCCTCGGACACGCGTCGGGGCGGGCACATCGCGTGTGCCCGCCCCGTGGTTCGCGCTCGTTCAGGCGCGCGCGTAGGTCAGCGTTTCGCCCTCGACGCCGCGCAGCCACATGTCCTGGGCGGCCGAGGCCATCTCGTCGAGGCCCTCCTCGATCGTGGCGAAGACGTTGCCCGGCACCCAGCCCGCGTCGCCGTTGATGAGCAGGTTGTTGCGGCCGTAGAAGATGGCCAGGTCGGTGGCGCCCTGGTCGCCGTGTGCCGCGCTGCCCTCGTCGTAGCCGTAGGCCGGGTTGCCGATCTCCCACGCCTCGAAGCCGAAGTAGCAGACGTCCCCCGGGATCGGGGTGATCGTCGGGTTCTCGCGACCCGGCTTCGGCTGCGCGAAGGGCGGCACGAGCGTGTAGATCTCGTTGCGCGCGTACTTCGCGTGGTAGGCCGCTCCGCTCTGCGGCAGCGCGTCCCACACGGCTTGGCACGTCCGCGGTGCCTCGTCGTCGAGCAGGCGTGCGCGGCACGAGACGCCACGCTTGTCGAGTGTGATGGTGATGTAGCGAGCCACTGTCGTTCCCTTCCGGTGTCCGCAACCCGCTCAGGCGGTGACGTCGGCGACGACGCCCGACCAGATCTCGAGTGCCTCGTCGATCTGCTCGGCGGTGACCACGAGCGGCGGGATCATGCGGACCACGTTCATGTAGGCGCCGCAGGTGAGCATCAGCAGACCGCGTTCGGCCGCCAGTTTCTGTGCCGCCTGTGCGGTGGCGTTGTCGGGCGTGCCGTCCGCGGCCGTGAACTCCGAGCCGACGAGCAGCCCCAGCCCTCGCACGTCGCCGATCGCCGAGGTCTTGTCGGCCACGGCGCGGGCGCCGTCCAGCAGCTGCTTGCCCCGTGCCGCCGCGTTCTCCACGAGGTTCTCGTCGTTGATGACGTCGAGTGTGGCCACAGCGGCGGCGCACGAAACCGCGTTGCCGCCGTAGGTTCCGCCCTGCGAACCGGGGAAGGCCTTGGCCATCAGCTCCTCGGAGGCGGCGATGCCCGACAGCGGGAACCCGCTCGCGAGGCCCTTGGCGATCGTCATGACGTCGGGGCGGACGTCGAAGTGGTCGTGTCCCCAGAACCGCCCCGTGCGGCCGAATCCGGTCTGGATCTCGTCGATGACCAGCAGGATGCCGTGCTCGTCGGCCCTCCGGCGCAGGCCGGCCATGAACTCCGAGTTGGCGGGCACGTAGCCGCCCTCGCCCAGCATCGGCTCGATGATGAACGCGGCCGTCTCGTTGGGCGCGGTGACGGTGGCGAAGAGGTAGTCGAGCTCGCGCAGTGCGAACTCGGTGGCGGTGCGCTCGTCCCAGCCGTAGTGGTAGGCGAACGGGAACGGCGCCACGTGCACGCCGCCCATGAGCGGCGAGATGCCGGCGCTGAAGCGCGTGCCCGACGTCGTCATCGTGGCGGTGGCGACCGTCCGCCCGTGGAACCCGCCCTGGAACACCACGACGTTGGGACGTCCCGTGGCCTGCCTGGCCAGGCGCAGGGCCGCCTCGACGGCCTCACTGCCGGAGTTGGCGAAGAACAGCGAGTCGAGACCCGAGGGCAGGACGTCACCCAGTCGTTCCGACAGTTCGAGCAGCGGTTTGTGCATGACCGTCGTGTACTGGCCGTGGACGAGCTTCCCGATCTGCTCCTGCGCCGCCGCGACGACCCGGGGGTGGCAGTGGCCGGTGCTCGTCACGCCGATGCCCGCCGTGAAGTCGAGATGCCTGCGGCCGTCGGTGTCGTACAGGTAGGCACCCTCGCCGTGGTCGACCACGACCGGCGTCGCCTGCTTGAGCAGAGGGGAGAGCTTGGCCATGACTGCGGACTCCTTCTGGGTTCCGTTGCGGGACTCGGCGCGCGTGCTCGGTGGCGAACGCGGGAGATCGGGTCCAGGCTCGGGGCGTCCGAGCTGTAGCTCCGGTTGTAGTCGGCAGGGTTGTAGATTGTCAACAATGTTCGTAGCATTGCCGCGGTGGTCGGCGGGGTGCGCGGATACCCGCGGTGGTGGCAGCGTGGTACCGGGTGACAAGAGCTCGGAGTGACTGGACGATTCGACGAACTTGGGAGCTGTGGCATGAGCACGGTCAGTGAAGCCGGCGTGGTCTCGGCGGTGAACAAGGAGCTGTTCATCGGCGGCAAGTGGACCCCGGCGTCCGGGAACGCGACGCTCGAGGTGACCGACCCGGCGACGGGCGAGACGCTGTGCGCGATCTCCGACGGCTCCCCGCAGGACGGGGTCGCCGCTCTGGACGCCGCCGTGGCCGCGCAGGACGAGTGGGCCGCGCACGCACCGAGGGAACGCGGCGAGATCCTGCGCCGTGCCTACGAGAAGCTGATGGAGCGGCAGGAGGAACTCGCCCTTCTGATGACCCTCGAGATGGGCAAGCCGCTCGCCGAGGCCAAGGGTGAGATCGCCTACGCGGCCGAGTTCTTCCGCTGGTTCGCCGAGGAGGCCGTGCGCATCGACGGTGGCTACGCGGTCGCGCCGAACGGCACCGGCCGGTTCCTCGTCACCAAGCAGCCGGTCGGCCCATGCCTGCTGATCACGCCGTGGAACTTCCCGATGGCGATGGGCACGCGCAAGATCGGACCGGCGATCGCCGCGGGCTGCACGATGGTGATCAAGCCTGCCGAGCAGACGCCGCTGTCGATGCTGGCGCTGGCCGAGATCCTGGCCGAGTGCGGACTGCCCGACGGCGTGCTGAACGTGGTGACCACCTCCGACGCGGGCGGGCTGATCGAACCGCTGATCCGCGACGGCAGGGCGCGGAAGCTGTCGTTCACCGGATCGACCGCGGTCGGCAGGAAGTTGCTGGAGCAGTGTGCGGGCACGGTGATGCGCACCTCGATGGAGCTGGGTGGCAACGCGCCGTTCCTGGTGTTCGAGGACGCCGATCTGGACGCCGCGGTGGACGGTGCGATGCAGGCCAAGATGCGCAACATCGGTGAGGCGTGCACGGCGGCCAACCGGTTCTACGTGCACAGTTCGGTCGCCGACGAGTTCTCGCGCAAGCTCACCGAGCGCATGGAGGGCCTGCCGATCGGCCGGGGCACCGAGGACGGCGTCGTGGTCGGTCCGCTGATCGACTCCGACGCCATCGCGAAGGTCTCCGAGCTCGTCGCCGACGCTGCCCAGCGCGGTGCGAAGGTGCTCACCGGTGGGGCCACTGTGGACGGTCCGGGCAACTTCTACCAGCCGACCGTGCTCACCGGCGTGCCGTGGGAGGCGCGGATGAGCTCGGAGGAGATCTTCGGCCCGGTGGCCCCGATCTCGACGTTCGAGACCGAGGACGAGGCGCTCGCCGCCGCCAACAACACCGAGTACGGGCTGGTCGGCTACGTCTACACGCAGGACCTCACGCGGGCGATCCGGGTCAGTGAGCGGATGGAGACCGGCATGGTCGGCCTGAACCAAGGTGTCGTGTCGAACGCGGCCGCTCCGTTCGGCGGCGTGAAGCAGTCCGGTCTGGGCCGCGAGGGCGGCAGCGTCGGCATCGACGAGTTCCTCGAGACCAAGTACATCGCCATCGGCGGCCTGTGACCGCGGTGCGGCTTCCTTCCGTCCTCGGCGGCGTCCGTGTCACGTTCGCCGCCGGGGACGGCTGACCTGTGTGGTTAACGGTCAGCGCGGGCCCGGCTCCGGCCGGCCGCCGAGCGCGCTCATGGCGAGACGAACCCGGTTGTCGGTTCCCGTTTTCGCCAGCAGATTGCTGATGTGGGTCTTGACCGTCGTGACGCTGACGTGCAGCCGCGACGCGATCTCGGCGTTCGACAGGCCCTCGGCCACCAAACTCAGTACCTCCCGCTCCCGGTCGGTGAGGTCCGCGGGCGGCGCGGGTGGTGGTGCGGCGCGCTGGTCCACGGCGCTGCGGACGAGCCTGCGCAGCACGTGCGGGCTGAATGGACTGTCGCCCGCCGCGGCACGGCGGATGGCGTCGAGCAACGCCTCCGGGGTGGCGTCCTTCGCGAGGAACCCACAGGCACCCGCGGACAGCGCGGGGTAGAGGTGACCGTCGTCGTCGAACGTGGTCAGGACCAGAACCCGCGCCGGTGATCCGCGTTCGATCAGCCGCCGGGTGGCGGTGATGCCGTCCATTCCCGGCATGCGCAGATCCATCACGACCAGATCGGGCCGCGTGCGTTCGGCCTCGGCCAGTGCCTGCTGGCCGTCCGCCGCCTCGCCGACGACCTCGATGTCCGTTGTGGACTCGCACAGCATCCGCAGGCCTGCCCGGACGAGCTGTTGGTCGTCCGCGAGGAGGACCCGGATCATGCGCTGCTCCTTTCCGCGTCGACGGGCACCTCGGCGTGCAACCGCCATCCTTGCCCGTGTCGTTCGGCCTCGAGTCGTCCGCCGACGAGGGCGACGCGTTCGGCCATGCCCACCAACCCGTGTCCTCCGCCCTCCGCGACGTGGGGGTCCGGTGCGCCCGATCCGCCACCGGAGTCGGCCACCTCGACGACGGCGACCGAACCGGCGGCCCCGTCGTCGTAGTGCACGGTCAGCCGTGCCTGGGCGCCGGCACCGGCGTGTTTGAGTACGTTGGTCAGGCCCTCCTGGGCGATGCGCAGCACGGTGGCTCCGCAGAGCGCGTCCATGGCGGGTGGTGTCGGTGCGATGTCGGCGGTGACGTCGATCCCGGCGCTGCGTGCCCGCTGCGCGGCACCGCGAAGCTCGGCCTCCAGCGCCGCGGGCTTGGTCAGCGCCAGCCTTCGGGCACCGCTCCCGGCGCTGTCGCCGGGAGCGTCGTCGGGACCGCCCCGTAGCACCGCCACGAGCCTGCGCAGGTCGGTTAGTGCGGTGGCGGCCGTGGCGTGCACGTCGTCGAGCACCGCCGTGACCTGAGGGTCCGATGTGGACACCACATGTCTGGCGACGCCGACCCGCAGCGAGATCGACGCGACGTGATGCGCCACGACGTCGTGGAGTTCGCGCGCGATGGCCGTTCGCTCCTCCGCGCGTGCAGCCTGCTCGCGGATCAGTTTCGTCCGCTCGGCCTCCTCGGCGCGCTCCTCGGCCTGACGCATGTAGCCCCGCTGGGCGCGCAGCCACGCCCCGGCGACCACGGGCGAGCCGACCGCCAACAGCACCCGCACCACGCCGAGTGGCGGATCGGCCCAGTCGATCAGCGGTGCGACCACGCCGGCGGCGCCCGCGACACACGCCCAGAGCACCGGTCCGCGGCGGCGGTAGACGAGTTCGGCCAGTGACGCCGCCGCGAACAGCGGGACGAGGTGGCTGGCCGACACGGTGGTCTGCACGGCGAGGAGGAACAGCGGCGCCTGGGCGAGCGCCACCACCGTGGGCAACCGTCCGCCTGCCAGCAGCAGTCCGGCCGACGCGAGACTCAGCGCCCACTCCCGCGGTCCGGCGGGCGTGCCCGCCAGCACCAGGAGGTAGGTGACCGCGTAGATCGGTGCCAGTGCGCGCACAGCCAGCGGCGGAACCCGCGCCCACCACCGCGCCGGGCGCGCGGCGGCCTGCTGTTCCCGGTTCGGCCGCGCCGGGTGCTGCTGCGCCGGATCGTCCGGTGTCGACTGCGAGGGCACGATGCGGACTCTAGGCATCGTCTCGGGGTTTCTCCTCCTCCCCAGGGAGGAGTACCCGCTCGTGCGAGTGGCCGGCGATCATGGCCGAGAGGCCGATCCGCCCGGGGCGTTCTCCCGTGATCGTGGTGGCATGACGAAATCAGCCACCCCGGCAAAGAAGACTCCGGCAACAGACACGACTGTCCCGCGGTCCCGTGATTGGGCTCGCTTCTTCGCCGCCGCACTGCGGCACCCCGGCCTGGTCGGCGCGATCGCCCCGAGCTCGCAGGCCCTGGCCAGGCGGATGAGTGCGCACGTGCCCACGAGCGGCAACCCGACCGTGGTGGAAATCGGTGCGGGTACGGGGGTGTTCACCCGCGAACTGCGCAGCCGCGTCCCGTCCTGGGGACGGGTGATCGCCGTGGAACGGGACGCCGGACTGGCCGCGCACGTCGAGGCGACCTGCCCTGGTGTGGACGTCGTCTACGGGGACGCGGCGCGGCTGCGCGAGCTGCTCGCCTGCCGAGACGTGTCCACCGTGGACGCGGTGGTGTGCGGCCTCCCGTGGTCGCTGCTGCCCGAGGCCGACCAGCGCGCCGTGCTCGGCGAGGTCGCAGGCGTGCTCGCGGAGGGAGCGTCGTTCACGACCTTCGCCTACGCGCACGCCACGGCTATCGCGGGCGCCCGGCGGTTCCGGGCGGTGCTCGGGGAGACGTTCGCCCAGGTGCGCGCGGAACCCGTCGTGTGGCGCAACGTGCCCCCGGCGTTGACGTACGTGGCCAGGGAACCCGTGGCGGGCGGACCGGTGGCCACGGCCGGATGATCGACCTGGGTGTCGCCTGCCTCGATGCGGTAGGCCGGACGGCTCCGCCGCTGTTCGTCGGTGTCGCGGCGGTGCTGATCCTCTGCGAGACGGCGCTCGTGGTCGGGCTCGTGCTGCCGGGCCTGAGTGCGCTGCTGGCCCTGGGCTTCGCGATCTCGACGGGGCTGGTTCATCCCGGCCTCGGCTATCCCGCGGCGGTGGGGGCCGCCATGGCGGGCGGGCAGATCGCGTACCGCCTCGGCAGGCGGGCGGGGTTCGCCCGCCTGCTCGCGCGGGTTCGGCGGCGCGCACCCGGGGAGGCCGCCGTCGACCTCGTCGACCGGGGGCCGAGGACGGCCGTCGTCGCCGGACAGTGGATCGTCGGCGTCCGGACCTTCGTTCCGCGCATTGCGGGTGCGCAGGGCATGCCGTACCGGGTGTTCACGGCCTGCCAGCTCACGTCGGCAGGGGTCTGGGCCACGACGGGCACGACGGTCGGGTTGCTGGCCGGAGAGCTGTACCAGCGGGTGGGGACGGCGGTGACCGTGGCGGGCGTCGCGGTGATCGTGCTGCTGGCCGTGTTCGTGGCGGGCTCCCGTCGCTCGCGAGTGTCCGAAGTCGACACGGCAGGCGCGGACGAATCCGACAGGCCGTGCGATGCGAGGACAGAAGCCGAAAGCGGCACCCGGGTCGGCGAATCGGACACTCCGTGCGCGACTCGGTACACCCGGTGAGTGTCCGATTTAGGCGGATATGGGCGAAGGCGTGACCGGGTTTCGAGACGCACACCGTCGGATTCTCGGGCGTTTGTCGTGGTCCGGACCGAATGTGATCTGCAACACGAAGCGCGGCGCGGATGGATCCCGGATCGTGGGGGGCATGATCGATGCCCTGAAGCGCTCGCTGCCCCCGTTCGTGTCGGCGGCGGTCCGCAATCCGAAGACGGTCGGAGCCGCGGCGCCGAGCTCGCGTGCTCTCGCGGCGCGCATGGCGTCCGCCGTCCCGGCCGTCGAGGCACCGACCATCGTGGAGATCGGCGCCGGCACCGGCGCGTTCACCAGACTCCTCCAGGAGCGTGTGCCCGCCGACGGGCGCTACCTGGCCGTCGAGCTGGACGAGCGGATGGCCGACCACCTGGAGCGCACCTTCCCGAACGTCGAGGTCGTGCACGGCGACGCCGCCGAGCTCGGCACCCTGCTCGCCGATCGGGGTGTGACGTCGGTGGATGCCATGCTCTGCGGGCTCCCGTGGTCCCTGTTCCCCTCCGAGCTGCAGTGGAAGCTGCTCGGCGAGATCACCTCACCGCTGGCTCCGCACGGTGTCTTCTCGACGTTCGCCTACGTCCACGCGGCGCGGATTCCCGGGTCGAAGCGGTTCCGTGCGGCCGTGGAGGCGACGTTCGAGGACGTGGAGGTCCAGTCGCCGGTGTGGCGCAACCTGCCTCCCGCGATGACGTACGTGTGCCGCGGAGCCCGTCGCGACGGCTGACGGTTCCGGGCCGCGGAGAGCAGCGCCGGGGTCGAGGCGCGCCGGGTCGAGTCGCCCGAGGCCGGCTCGGTCTGAACTCGAGTCGCCTCAGGCCGAGTCGCCGATCCGCTCGTCTCCGTCGGCGTGCAGGCCGGTGCCGGGTGCCAACCGGTGCACGGCGTCGGCCATGTGCTCCTCGATGAGGCGCAGGAGCCGGGGCTCGTCGCCTGTGCGGACGGCGTCGATGATCGCCCGGTGCTCGGCGATGCGCTCGTCGGCCCCGTAACCGCCGGTGTAGGTCCGCTGCAGGGCGGAAAGGCACATCCGCGTCTCGATCATCAGCGTCCTGGCCATGCGGCGAAGACGAGGGCTGCCCGACGCCTCGATGAGCGCCTCGTGGAACCGGAGGTCGGCCTCGGACAACGCGGTGGCGTTACCCTCCTCGTCGGCCTCGGCCATGGCCTTGACCGCGTCGTCGAGCGTCGCGGCCACCTCGTCGCGGTCGGTGGATCGGACCACCAGGGTCGCCGCCGCCCGTTCCACGGCCGTACGCGCGGCGTAGATGTCCTGGACGTCGCCGGGTTCGAGGTCGATGACGAACAGGCCGCGGTGCCGTTCGCTGCGCAGCAGGCCCTCGGACACGAGCCGCTGCATCGCCTCACGCAGCGGACCGCGGGAAACCTGGAACTGGGCGGCGAGGTCGGCCTCGCCCAGTTGCGTGCCCGGCTGCAGTGCGCCGTTCATGATGGCCTCGCGCAGCTGGCGGGCGATGATCGCGGCGGTGGACTCGCGGTTGACCGGTTCGATGTCGGCGATCATCGTCGGCCCTCGGTACGCAGCAGTGTGCCGAGTCCGTCGTAGGCGCGGGTGACGCCGGCGATCCGCAGGCCCTCCCACACGGTCACCTGGTTGGCCGTGAGCACCGGCTTGCCGATCCGGGTCTCGATGTCGTCGACCAGTCCGAGGGTGCGCATGGCGGTGTCGGGCACCAGGAGCGCGTCGGCGTCGGGGTGGTCGCGGTCGACGGTGAGCGTGACCACCTGCTCCGGAGGCAGCTCGCCGACCTCGGCGGCCGTGTCGATGTCGGCCGCCGACATCGAGACCACGTCGACACCGCCGCGCCCGAGGAACTCCACGAACAGCTTCGCGACGTCGTCGGGGTAGCTCGCGGCGACGGCGACCTTCCGCACCCCGAGCGTCTGTGCGGCGTGGACGAAGGCGAAGGACGTGCTCGACGCGGGTTTGCCACCCGCGGCCTCGGAGAGTCCGGCGACCTGTTCGGCCGCGCCGTCCCAGCCGTAGACGAAGCTGCCGCTCGTGCAGGCCCACACCACGGCGTCCGGTTCGTGCCGGGCGAGCAACGAGGCGCCTTCGGCGAGGCGGGCCGGCGATCCGAGGTCGAGCAGCTCGGGCACGGCGTGCAGGTCGGTGCCGTAGATGTGCTCGACGGGCAGCGCCGTGCCGTCTCCCAGGATCCGTTCGGCCAGCGGGTAGTCGTCCTCGGCGGCGTGATCCGGATAGATGAAACCGATCGTGGGCACGATGAACCTCCTCGCAGGATTGTCAACAATCCTCGGATCTCGGTCAAGTGAGCTCAGGCGACCTCACGCAGCCAAGCACCGGGGCCCACGATCGGCAGTCCCATGCGTTGCAGGCAGGCCCACATCGTCAGCTGGTTCGCCGTGAGGACGGGCTTGCCGAGGGTCTGTTCCAACGGCTCGATGAGGTCGTAGGTGGGCAGGTTGGTGCAGCTGACGAAGATCGCCTCGGCGTCGCCGTGATCGGCGGCCAGGATGCGTTCGGCGATCGTGGCGTAGCTGACCTTCCAGATGCCGCCGCCGAGGCCGAGGTGGTCGCTCGACACCGTGCGCACGCCGAGCTCGGCGAGGAACTCGTGCAGTTTGCCGGTGAGGTCGGCGTCGTAGGGCGTCAGCACCGAAACCCGGTCGAGGCCGAGCAGGTCGAGCACCTCGGCCAGCGCCCCGGACGTCGTCACCGCGTCGGGCGCGCCCGCGCCGCAGATGACCTTGCGCAGCGTGCGCTCGGCGTCGACCCCGGCGACGAAACTGCCCGACGTGCACAGGTAGGCGACGACCTCGGGCTCGACGTGGAGCACGTCCCGCGTGGCGGCGGCCAGGTGCTGCGAGTTGCTGACCAGGTGCGCCATCTCCATGCTGACGGGCACGGGTTCGTACGGCGTCCTGGCCAGATGCAACGAGACCTCGAGCGGAACCCAGCGCCACAGCTCCCGTTCGAGTGCGAGATCGAACGGTGCGATGATCCCGATCCCTCGTTGGGCGAGTGGCCCTTCGAAGGATTGGAAGTCCACGGCTGGTACGTCCAAGGTTCGACCTCCGGGCGGCGGCACAGATGCGGGAGCAGGCAGAAGTGGGCCTCCGGGGGTGTTCCTCGGATTGTTGACAATCATACGACCTGCTCATAGCGTGTCAACGGTGACTGCGACGGTGACCGATGCCCGCACGCCCGTGCTGACCGTGTTCCGCGGCGACGAACATCCTCCGGACATGGGTCCCATCGAGGACGTGGCCGAGGTCCGTTACACCGACGCGGCCGGCCTCTCCGACGCGTTGCGCGGCGCCGATGCCCTGTTCATGTACGAGTTCCTGTCCACGGCGCTGCCCTCGGCCTGGCACGCGGCCGACCGCCTGCAGTGGCTCCACATCGCGGCCGCGGGTGTCGACCCGGTGATGTTCCCCGAACTGCGCGCGAGCGACGTGGTGCTGACCAACTCGCGCGGCGTCTTCGACGACTCGATCGCCGAGTACGTCCTCGGCCAGATCCTCGCGTTCGCCAAGGACATGCCGCGTTCGCTGCGGCTGCAGGACGAGCGGACCTGGAAACACCGCGAGACCGAGCGCATCGCGGGCACGTCGGCACTGGTGGTGGGGACCGGGCCGATCGGGAGGGCGATCGCGCGGATGCTGCGCGCCGCGGGACTGCGCGTCTCGGGGGCGGGCAGGCGAGCCCGTGACGACGACCCCGACTTCGGCACCGTGCACGCGACCGACCGGCTCACCGACCACCTTCCCGATGCCGACTACGTCGTGGCCATCGCGCCGCTGACGGACCAGACCAAGGGCATGTTCGACGCGCGGGCCTTCGCCGCGATGAAGCCGTCGGCACGGTTCGTCAACGTCGGGCGAGGCGAACTGGTCGTCACCGCGGACCTGGTCGCGGCGTTGCGTGCCGGCGACATCGCGGGCGCGGCGCTCGACGTGTTCGACACCGAGCCCCTGCCCGCCGACCATCCCTTGTGGACCATGGATCAGGTGCTGATCTCGCCGCACATGTCGGGTGACGTCGTCGGGTGGCGCAACGAGCTGGTGGCGGTGTTCGCGGAGAACTTCCGCCGCTGGCGTGCGGGGGAACCCCTGCGGAACGTGGTGGACAAACAACTGGGTTACGTTCCCTCGGGGAGCTGACGCATCGGCGCGTGAGGAGAGGCATGGAGAGCACTCCGTCCCTGTTGACGGCCAGCGAACTCGTGGCCGCGTACTCGACGGGGGAGCTGTCCCCGGTCGAGGCGACCCGAGCCGCGTTGGCGGCGATCGAGAAGCGCGACACCGAGTTGCGCGCCTACACCCGGGTCGATCCGGAGGTGGCGCTGGACGCCGCGCACGCCTCCGAGGAGCGTTGGCGTGAGGGCAACCCCATCGGCTGGCTCGACGGCGTGCCGTCGAGTGTGAAGGACATGTTCCTCACCGAGGGCTGGCCGACCCTGCGCGGATCGCGGTGCATCGATCCCGACCAGCCGTGGGAGATCGACAGTCCGGTGACCGCGCGGATGCGCGAACACGGTCTCGTGCTCCTCGGCAAGACGACCACACCCGAGCTGGCCTGGAAGGCCGTGACCGACAGCCCGCTCGACGGCATCACCCGCAATCCGTGGAACACCGCGCTCACCCCGGGCGGGTCGAGTGGCGGCAGTGCCGCGGCCGTCGCCGCAGGCATGGGCGAGTTGTCGGTGGGCACCGACGGCGGGGGATCGGTGCGGATCCCGGCCTCGTTCTGCGGCATCGTCGGTTTCAAACCGACGGCGGGCCGCATCCCGCTGTACCCGGCGAGCCCGTTCGGCCCCCTGTCGCACGCCGGTCCGATGACGCGGTCCGTGGACGACACCGCGCTGTTGCTCGACGTGCTGGTCACCGCCGACCACCGCGACCCCAACGCGCTCCCGCCGCCCCTGAGCACCTATCGCGAGGCGGTGCGCAGGGACGTGCGGGGCCTGCGCGCGGCCTACTCGGCCGACCTCGGATACGTCGACGTCGATCCGGAGATCGCGCAGGCCGTCGTGTCGGTCGTGGCCAAGCTCGGCGAGGCCGGGCTGCACGTCGAGGACGCCGACCCCGGATTCAGCGATCCGGCCGACGCGTTCGGGGTGCTGTGGTCCACCGGTGCCGCCAAGTGGCTGGACACGTTCCCCGCGGGCTCGGAGGACCTCGTCGATCCCGGACTGCGCCGCGTCTGGGAGCAGGGCCGCACCTACTCGGCGAGCGACTACCTCGAGGCCAGCGCCACCCGTGCGGAACTCGGCATCCATATGGGCGAGTTCCACACCCGTTACGACGTGCTGATCACCCCGACGATGCCGATCCAGCCGTTCGAGGCAGGCCACGACGTGCCCCCGTCGGGGCCGTACGAGACGTGGCCGGAGTGGACGCGGTTCACCTACCCGTTCAACATGACCCAGCAGCCCGCGATCACGGTTCCCGCGGGGTTCACGTCGAAGGGACTGCCGGTGGGGCTGCAGATCGTCGGGCCACGGCACTCCGACGACCTGGTGCTCGCCGTGGCCAAGCTCGTCGAGGAGATCAACCCGTGGCCGACCGACCGGCCAGCCGAGCGCCCCTGAGCCGGCGCACCTGAGCGCCCCGGGGTCGCGCGGTGTCGGGCGGCGTTGCGGTCGGCTCGCGGGTGTATTCCCGAGGGTGAGAAGGCGGACGTCGCCATGCGCCATGCGCCCGTTCGGAGTAATCCTGGGGGTATGCAGACGATCACTTTGGGCAGGAGCGGACTGAACGTGTCCCGGATCTGCTTCGGGACCTGGCAGATCGGTGGCGACTGGGGCTCGTTCGACGAGGACGCGGCGATCGGCGCCATCCGGCAGGCACGCGAGCTCGGCGTGACCTTCTTCGACACGGCGCAGGCGTACGGATTCGGCGCCTCCGAGGAGCTGCTCGGCAAGGCGCTGCGACCGGACCTGGAGCGCGATCGCGACAGCGTCGTCATCGCCACGAAGGGCGGCATCGACCCGGGCAGCGACCGGCCCCGCAAGGCCACGCGCGAGTACCTGCGCAGCGGCGTCGAGCAGAGCCTGCGTCACCTCGGGGTCGACCACATCGACCTGTACCAGGTGCACTGGCCCGACGAGCAGACCCCGGCCGAGGAGACGGCCTCGGCGCTGCAGGAACTGGTCGACGAGGGCAAGATCCGCCACGCCGGTGTGTCCAATTACGACTCCGCGCAGCTCGCCGCGTTCGACCGCACCCGTCCCGTCGAGACCCTGCAGCCGCCGTACCACCTGCTGCGCAGGGACATCGAGACCGACCCGCTGCCGTACGCACGCGAGAACGACATCGGTGTGCTGGTCTACAGCTCCCTCGGCAGCGGACTGCTCACCGGCGCGCTGACGGCGGACTCGACGTTCGAGGAGTCGGACTGGCGTTCCCAGTCGTCGGCGTTCCAGGGCGAGAACTTCAGACGGAACCTGGCCGTGGTCGACGAGCTGAAGGAGTTCGCGGCCGGCAAGAACGCGAGCGTCAGCCAGATCGCGATCGCCTGGACGCTCGCGAAGCCCGGCATCCACGTGGCCATCGTCGGCGCGCGCCGGGCACGCAACATCGCCGACAGCGTCGCAGCGGCCGACGTGCAGCTGACCGCCGACGACATCGCGGAGATCGAGCGCATCACCGCGGCCGGCGTTCCGGTGACCGGCGCCAGCCCCGAAGGCATCGCCTGAGCCTGCCGCGGACGCGCACAGGACGGTCAGGCCACGGCCTTCTCCAGGTCCGTCAACGCGGTGTCGAGGTGGCTCAGCAGGCGTTGCAGGTGCGGCACGCTGCGCCGGCATCCGGTGATGCCGACGTCGAGGTCGTCACCCGTCGTCGTCAGCGTGATGTTCAGCGCCTGCCCGTCGAGCAGGACCGAGGCGGGATAGATGCCGTCGAGCCGTGCGCCGTTCCAGTACATCTGCCTGCGCGGTCCCGGCACGTTCGAGATCACCAGGTTGAACGGCGGACGCGTGGCCGTGGCGAACCCCGGCAGCGGACTCGCCGCGAGCGGTGCCACGTTCAGCGCCGACAGCAGCAGTGCCTGCAACGGCGTGAGTTCGCGGAACAGGCGTTTGCCCTCCGCCGTCGACCGCGCGATCGTGGCCAGCCGGTCGGCGGGATCGCCGAGGTCGGTGCCGAGGTTCGCCAGCAGCGCGCCGATCTGGTTGCCCGACGCCTGCGGCGCGGCGGTCGAACCGGCCGCCGAACCCGAACCGGACGCCGAGGACCCCGAGCCGGAGCGCATCGACACCGGCACCATCGCGGTCAGCGGCGCGGACGGCAGGGCGTGGGCGTCGATCAGGTACTCGCGCAACGCTCCGGCGCACATCGCGAGCACGACGTCGTTGCGGGTCACCGACGCCGCCGAGGCCACGGCGCGGACCCGCTCCAACGGCCACGACTGCGCCGCGAACCGCCGCGCGCCACCGATCGGCACGTTGAACATCGTCCTCGGCGCCTGGAGCGGCAACGTCAACGCCTGCGCGCGGAAGGCCTCCTTGGCGATCCGCGCCGCCGCGGCCGGGGTGCCTGCCAGCTGCCGGGCCGCTCCCGTCACCGCACGGATCGTGTCGGCCGGCGTGACCGTCGCCCGTGGCGAGGGCGCGGCCGCGCGGCGTTTGCCCCACGGCGGCGGACAGTCGCGGTCGGCCGGGTCCTCGGAGAGCACGTCGGTCAGCTGCCGCAGTGCGGACACCCCGTCCATCACCGCGTGGTGGATCTTGCTGTAGAGGGCGAACCGCCCGTCGGCCAGCCCCTCCACCAGGTGCACCTCCCACAGCGGGCGGTGCCGGTCGAGCAGCGTGCTGTGCCAGCGTGAGGTCAGTTCGAGCAGTTCACGGATCCGGCCGGGACTGGGCAGTGCCGAATGGCGGAAGTGGTAGTCGAGGTCGAGTTGCGGATCCCGTTGCCATGCCAGGTATCCGGCCGTGTTCACCGGTCTGCGCAGCCGCTGTTGGAAGGTGTCGCGCACGCTCGTGCGCTCGAGCAGCGTCTGCCGGAGTTCGCGTAGGTACTCGGGCCCGGCGTCGTCGGGAGGGGTGAACAGCTGGAGGCCGCCGACGTGCATGGGGTGTTCGCGGCTCTCCACGGCGAGGAACATCGAGTCGGTCACGGGCATCAGCGACATCGGCGCCACCTCTCACGTGCCGCGACCGCCCGCCCCGTTGCGGCCGGTCGCCTGCGGTGGGCCGAGTGTACGCACTAGCGTCGGGGTCATGACGATTCCGACGGATCCGGACACCGGCGAATTCCACCGCGCCCCCAACGCCTTCACCGCCCGCATCACGGCCGACGGGAGGGACGGCTGGCCCGTCGAACCGGGCCGGTACCGGCTGGTCGTCAGCCGTGCGTGCCCGTGGGCCAGCAGGGCGCTCGTCGTCCGCAGGCTGCTGGGACTGGAAGGCGTGCTCTCGCTGGCGGTGGCCGACCCGATCCAGGACGAACGCAGCTGGCGATTCACCCTCGATCCCGGTGGCGTCGACCCGGTCCTCGGCATCGGTTTCCTCCACGAGGCCTACGAGAAGGCCGATCCGCACTACGACGGCGGGATCAGCGTGCCCGCGATCGTCGACGTCCCGAGCGGCAAGCTCGTTACCAACGACTATCCGCAGATCACGCTCGACCTCGACACCGAGTGGACCGCCCACCAGCGGGACGGCGCTCCCGAGCTGTATCCCGAGGCACTGCGCGACGAGATCGACGCGGTCAACGCCGACGTTCACCGCGACGTGAACGCGGCGGTCTACGAGGCGGGTTTCGCCACCAAACAGGCCGCCTACGAGGACGCCTACGACCGGCTCTTCGCGCGTCTCGACGCGTTGTCGGAGCGGTTGTCCCGGCAGCGTTATCTCGTCGGGGACACGATCACCGAGGCCGACATCCGGTTGTTCACCACGCTCGTGCGGTTCGACGCCGTCTACCACGGGCACTTCAAGTGCAACCGTCACAAGCTGACCGAACTCCCGGTGCTGTGGGCCTACGCGCGCGATCTGTTCCAGACTCCGGGATTCGGCGACACCGTGGATTTCGACCACATCAAACGGCACTACTACCAGGTGCACGAGCAGGTCAATCCCACGCGGATCGTGCCGAAGGGACCGGATCTGGCCGGTTGGACGAGCCCGCACGGCAGGGAGGAACTGGGCGGACGGCCGTTCGGCAACGGTACGCCTCCGCCCCCGCCACCCGAGCAGGAGGCCGTCACCCCGCACGGGTGAGGCGTGCCCGTATCCTCTCGGCGTGGCAGCGAGCGGAGGACGTACGGGAGGCGGGCGGCTCGCCGACGCGCTGTGCGAGCTCGAGGTCGACCGCGTTTTCGGGTTGCCGGGCGTGCACAACCTGCCCGCATGGAACGCGTTGTCGGAGCGGGCGATCCGGCTGTTCGGGGTGCGGCACGAGCAGTCGGCGGCGTTCGCCGCGGACGGCTACGCGAGGGCCACGGGCAGGCTCGGCGTCGCACTGGTGACGACCGGGCCCGGTGCGGCCAACACGCTGGCCGCCGTCGGTGAGGCGCAGGCCTCGGCGTCCCCCGTGCTCGTCATCGCGACCGACGTACCGTCCACATTGCGCACTCCGGGTGTCGTCCGCGGGGTGCTGCACGAGACGTCCGACCAGCAGGCGATGTTCGCCCCGGTGACGAAGGCGGCGTTCACCGTCGAGGATCCGGACGACATCGCGCGGGTGGTCCGCAGGGCGGGCCGGGTGGCGCGGCGTCCGCAGAGCGGTCCGGTCTACGTCGGCATCCCGGCCGATTTCCTCACCGCGCCCGCAGCCGATCCGCTGCCCGCGGACGTGACCGAGGTGATCCACCGGGTCGACGTCGCGGATCTGTTGCAGGCCAGGGAATTGCTGAGCACGGCGCGCCGTCCGCTGATCTGGGCGGGCGGTGGCGCGTTGCGCGCGGGCGCGGGCGAGCCCCTCGGCGCCCTCGCCGAATGCCTGGCCGCGCCGATCGTCACCACCTATGCCGCGCGCGGAATCGTGCCGCCCGACCATCCCTGCCGCGCACCCAACCCGGTGCACACGCCTGAGGTCGGCGCGCTGTGGGACGAGGCCGACGTGGTGCTCGCGGTCGGCACCGATTTCGACGGCATGATGACCCAGAACTGGCGGATGCCGAAGCCGCCCACGCTGATCAGCATCAACATCGATCCCGTCGACGGTGCGAAGAACTACGTTCCCGACGTGCAGCTGACCGGTGATGCCAGGGAGGTCACCGAACAGTTGGCGCTCGGGATGCCGCGTCGGCAGGGACTGCGGGAGCTCTCGCGCAGGCTGGCCGACATCGAGACCCGGGTGCGCAGGCGGATCCGCAGGGAGGAGCCGCAGGCCGCCGAGTTCCTGTCGGCACTCGCGGAAACCCTGCCCGACGAGGCGGTGCTGGTGTCGGACATGTGCGTGGCCGGCTACTGGATCGGCGGCTTCTACCGCGTGACGGCGCCGCGGAAGCTGGCCTATCCGATGGGCTGGGGCACGCTCGGATTCGGGTTCCCCGCCTCGCTCGGGGTGGCCGCGGGTGCCGGCCGTGCCGTGTGCGTAACCGGTGACGGTGGCTTCCTGTACGGCGTGGGCGAATTGGCCACGGCCATGCAGGAGAAACTGCCCATCACGGTCGTGGTCGTCGACGACGGCGGGTACGGCATGCTGCGCTACGACCAGACCCGGGCGGGACTGCCGCACGAGGGCGTCGACCTCGTCACGCCGGACTTCGTCGGGCTGGCCAAGTCGTTCGGGGTCCACGCCGATCGGGTCGACGGCTTCGGCAGGGCGTTCCGTCGACGGCTGCGCGAGTTCACGCGCTCCGACGAGCCGAACCTGCTGGTGGTCGGCGCCGAGATGGCGCCACCGCTGAACACCTCACCCCGCTGGTATCGCGATTAGGCTGGTCGCCATGAGTGATACCGCGACCGCCGAGCGGGTGCTGTCGGAGGCGTCGACGATCGCCGTCGTCGGCCTGAGCAGGGACCCCGCCAAGTCGGCGCATTCGGTGCCCGCGGCGATGCAGTCGGCAGGGTTCCGGGTGATTCCCGTGCACCCCAGCGCGGACGTCCTGCTCGGTGAGCGGGTCTACCGCTCGCTGGCCGACATTCCCGAGCACGTCGACATCGTCGACGTGTTCCGTCCCTCGGGCGAGGCGGCCGCGGTCGCCAGGGACGCCGCGGCGATCGGCGCCACCGCGTTGTGGCTGCAGCAGGGCATCATCTCCGAGGAGGCACGCACGATCGCGGCCGAGGCGGGGATGGACTACGTCGAGGACCAGTGCATCGCGGTGGTCCGAGCACTGGCCGGCATCACGCGCTGAGCCGGGTAACGCTGCCTGGACTCGGGAGCGCCGACGGGCACCCACACCACAGGGGAGCGGGCGTCCTCAGTCTCGCGTGGCACCCGGTGGGTTGTCGAGTGTTTCGGTCACCGAGGCGCCGAGGCTGTTGTGGATGTGGGTGCGCACGAGCTCGGCCGCTCCTCGCCCCTCTCCGTTGATCACCAGGTCGAGGATCTGGTGGTGCTGTTCCAGATCGAGCCCGCGCGGTTCGTCGCCGACCGGGAGCTGCAGGCCGACGTGCCGGTACCGGTCGGCCTTGTCCCACAGGCCGTCGAGCATCCGGATCAGCACGTGGTTGTGCGAGGCGCGGTAGATCGCCCGGTGGAACTCCCGGTGTGCCCGGATGGCCTCCTCGCCCCAGGTCCTGGTGACCGGCAGGAGCGCCTCGGCGGCGGCCTTCATGGCCGAGACCTCCGCGTCGGTGCGCCGTTGCGCGGCGAGCTCGGTGGCTGTCGGCTCGAGCAGTAGCCGCACCTCCAGCAGTTCGCGGGCCTCCTCCGCATCCACCGGGGCGACCCGGACGTCGCGGTAGGTGTCCATGTGCAGCCACTCCTCGCTGGCCAGCTGCCGGATCCCCTCGCGCAGCGGCGTGATGCTCATCCTGAGCTCGTCGGCCAGCTCGTACTGCGACAGGCGGGACCCCGGCTCGAGTTCGCCGGAGATGATGCGCCTGCGCAGCTCGCGGTAGGCGAGCGCGCCTTTGCTCGAGGACCCGTCCACACGGTCATTCTGGCTGACGATGGCGGACCCCTTTCCCATTCCGTTGTGTCACGCGTCACAACGTCTGTACGGCCTACGTCTTCTTATAAGACTCTTATAAGAGTAGCTTCCTGCGGCATCGGCCGCATCAACGCACGGCCCCGGCACGACAGAAAGAGCACCATGCGAATCGTCTCCGCCCACGTCGGCACCATCCCGATCAGTTCGCCGATGCGCAACGCGTACATCGACTTCTCCAAAATGGACTGCACGATCGTCGCGCTCGTGAGCGACGTGGTCGTCGACGGCAAGCCGCTGGTCGGCTACGGCTTCAACTCCAACGGCCGCTACAACGCCACGGCCATCATGAACGAGCGGATGCTGCCGCGGCTGCAGGAGGCCTCCGCCGAGGAGTTGCTGGACGAGAACGGCGAGCTCTCCCCGGCGAAGGCCTGGGACGTCATGATGCGCAACGAGAAGCCCGGCGGCCACGGCGAACGGTCGGTCGCGGTCGGCGTGCTCGACATGGCTTTGCACGACCTGGCGGCCAAGGCCGCGGGCGTTCCGCTGTACCGCTGGATCTCCGACCACTACGGTGACGGCGAACCCGACGACGACGTCTTCGTCTACGCGGCGGGCGGGTACTACGCACCCGGCAAGACGCACCGGGACCTGCAGAACGAGATGCGTGGTTTCCTCGATGCCGGATACGACGTCGTGAAGATGAAGATCGGTGGTGCGGACCTGTCCGAGGATCTCCGGCGCATCGAAGCCGTCCTCGAGGTGCTCGACGGCGCCGGATCCCGGCTGATGGTCGACGTCAACGGCAAGTTCGACCTGGACACGGCTCTGGAGTACGCGCGGGCGATCGAACCGTACGGCCTGTTCTGGTACGAGGAGGTCGGCGACCCGCTCGACTACCGTCTCAATGCGACACTCTCGGAGCACTACCGCAATCCCATCGCGACGGGCGAGAATCTCTTCTCCCTGCAGGACGCACGCAACCTGATCCGTTACGGCGGAATGCGCCCCGACCGCGACTACATCCAGGTCGACCCGGCGCTGAGCTATGGGCTGACCGAGTACCGCAGGGTGCTGGACATGCTGGCGTTGCACGGTTGGTCGTCCCGGCGGTGCATTCCGCACGGTGGTCACCAGTTCTCCCTGCACATCGCGGCGGCGCTGAAGTTGGGCGGTAACGAGTCCTACCCGGGCGAGTTCCAGCCCACGGGTGGATTCACCGACGACGCCGTCGTCTCCGGCAGCCGGATCGCCCCCGGCGACCGTCCCGGTATCGGCCTCGAAGGCAAGGCCGAGTTCTACGAGATCCTCCGCGGCCTGCACACCTGATCCCGGCACCCCACCCTCGAAGAAGGCGAGACATGGCAATGGCGGCATACTCTCTCCCCGGAATCTGGGACCAACTATGGGAATCCCATCGGCAGATCAAACGTCTGTTGATGTTCTCGGCGCGGAAACAGCCGGAACGGGAACACGTCGCTGCCGGATCCGGTGACGTCTCCGGTTCGGCCGCGAGTGGGCCGGACGGCGATCGGGGCGGGTCCTCCGGCGGCGGCAGGCCGGGAAGCTTCGGGCCCGCTCGCATGGTCGGGCTCGTGCTCGGGCCGACACTGTTCCTGCTGACCCTGCTGTTCTTCGAGCCCGACGGGCTCTCCAGGGAGGGCGTGGCCGTTCTCGCCAGCACGCTCTGGATCGGCACGTGGTGGATCACCGAGGTCGTGCCGATCCCGGTGACCTCGCTGCTGCCGATCGTCCTGCTGCCGGTCACCGGCGCGATGGAGGGCGACGACGTCGTCTCGTCCTACGGCGACGACATCGTCTTCCTGTTCCTCGGCGGGTTCGCACTGGCCATCGCCATGGAGAAGTGGAACCTGCATCAGCGCATCGCGCTGTCCATCGTGTTGCTGGTCGGCACGAGTCCACGCCGGATCATTCTCGGATTCATGATCGCCACGGCGTTCCTGTCCATGTGGGTGTCCAACACGGCCGCCACGATGATGATGATCCCCGTGGGTCTCGCGGTCGCCTATCAGACGGCTCGAGTGCTGCGCGACGGTCAGTACGCCGACGAGGTGCCCAAGTTCGAGAAGTGCATCGTGTTCGCGATCGGGTACGCAGCGACCATCGGCGGTCTCGGCACCCTGATCGGCACACCACCGCTGGCGATCCTGGCTGCGACGACATCGCAGATGTTCGGTCAGACCATCTCCTTCGCCGGGTGGATGGCCTTCGGTGTTCCGGTGGTCGTCGTGCTGCTGGCGTTCGCGTGGTTCTACCTGACCTTCGTGCGGTTCCGGTTCGGCTTCACCACGCTGACCGGCGGCAGGCAGGTCATCCGCGACGAGAAGCGTTCGCTGGGCGGTATCTCGCGCGAGGAGAAGGCCGTGCTGGCCGTGTTCCTCGGGGCCGCGTTCTTCTGGGTGACCCGCACGTTCCTGTGGGAGGACCTGATCCCCGGCCTGAGCGACGGCATGATCGCGGTGACCGCCGCCGTGATCCTCTTCGCGCTCCCGACCCGGGACGCCGAGGAGCCGCGCATTCTGAAGTGGGAGGACTCCACCAAGATCCCATGGGGAATCCTGCTGCTGTTCGGTGGCGGTCTGGCCATCGCGGGCGGCTTCACCGACACCGGTCTCTCCGAGTGGATCGGCGAACAGCTGATGGTGCTGGACGGCGTGAACATCGTCGTCACCATCGTCGTCGCCGCCGGACTGGTGCTCTTCCTGACCGAGATCACGTCGAACGCGGCCACCGGCACGATGATCCTGCCGGTGATGGCGGCGCTCGCGCTGGCGCTCGGGGTCCATCCCTACGCGCTGATGGTGCCCACCGCGATGGCGGCCAACTGTGCCTTCATGCTGCCGGTGGGAACTCCGCCCAACGCCATCATGTTCGGTACGGGCAAGGTCACGATCAGAGAGATGATCGGCATCGGCTTCTGGCTGAACATCGCGGCCTTGATCGTGTTGGTCGCCGCCTCGTTGCTGCTGCTGCCCCATCTGTGGGGAATCGATCTGATGACGGTTCCCGCCGCGTTCCGCTGAGCCACGGACCCGGAGCTGCCCTGCGAGCGCAGCCGCATCGCGCGCTCGCAGGGCAGCTCGTGCAGACCCGTCCTGGGCAGGGACCCGGACTTCGGGTTGTGGCGTGGTCGACGCCATCGCGCCCAGGAAGTCCTCTGGTCGTCAGCGGGCCTCACCGGCGATGCGCGCCGCACGCGGTGACCGATGAGGCCTCGACCGAGGTGGAGCCGGCGGGTAGCTTGTAAGGCATGTCTCCACCTTGACGTTCTGTTCCTGAATCATCCGCGGACCCGGTCCGCCGCCTGGGCCGGCGCGCGAGCGCCTGGGCCCTGCTGGCCGACTCGGTTCCGTTCTATCCGCTCTACGCGCTGTTGTTCGCCGACAGCGGGCTTTCGGAATCCGAGATCGCCGCGCTGTTGGCGATCTGGTCGATCACCGGTGTCCTTGCCGAGGTGCCCACCGGCGTGCTGGCCGACCGGATCTCGCGTCGGGGGTCCATCGCCGCCGGTGGTGTGGCGCAAGCGCTCGCATACGTCCTGTGGAGCGCATTCCCCGAATTCGGTGCGTTCGCAGCGGGGTTCGTGCTGTGGGGCATCGGCGGCACACTTGTGTCCGGTGCGCTCGAGGCGTGGCTGTACGACGCCCTGGTCGACCTGGGCGAACCCGCGCGGTTCCAACGACTCTACGGCCGGATCAGCTCGTGTGAACTGATCGCCCAGATCCCCGCAGCCATCGCGGCGACCGTGCTGTTTCCGTGGGGCGGATTCGCCCTCGTCGGCTGGGCCAGTGTCGGGACCTGCCTCGGTGCTGCCGTCCTCGCGGCGCGGCTGCCCGAACCGTCCCGGCGACGTGCCGGCGGTGACGGTGCCGGTGACGATGCGGGCGATGACCCCGACTCCGGCGATGGTGGCGAGTGCAGGGGTGGTGATCACGCTGCGGCGGGCGGCGCCTGCAGCGGACTCGGTGCCACCGGCGGGTATCTCGCGACGCTGCGTGCCGGCATCGGCGAGGCGGTTCGTGCCCCGGCGGTGCGCCGGGTGCTCGTCGTCGTGGCGTTGCTGACCTCGGTCGACGACATCGAGGAGTTCTTCCCGCTGTTGGCGGAGAACTGGGGCGTGCCGCCGCAGTGGGTGCCGGTGGCGACGCTCGGCATTCCGCTCGCCGGTGCGTGCGGCGCTCTGCTGGCAGGCCGGGTCCGCCCTGCTCGCGCGGGGCCGCTGCTGCTTGCGGCTACGGGCGCGTTCGCGGCCGCGGGTGTGTGGGCGAGCCCGTCCTCCCTCGTGCTCGTCGCCGGGTTCTACGCGGTGTATCGGGGCGTGCTCGTGGTGGCGAACGCGCGGCTGCAGGAACACATCGACGGCACCGCCCGCGCCACCGTGACGTCCGTTGCGGGCGTGGGTACCGACCTCGCGGGTCTGCTGCTGCTCGGTGCATGGGCGCTCGCGGGTCTGCCCGCCGCGCTCGTCCTCACCGCGTTCGTCGCTGTTCTCCTGCCGTGGGGGCTGCGTGCGGCGGCGGGAACCACAGGTTGATCGCTGCGGGAGATCGGGCCTGGCGGCACTCCTGTGGGGGAGTGCTCCGTCACGCCCGGCGCGTGCCGGCCGCGGATTATGGTGGGGTCATGCTGCTGGACGACCTGCGCCGTGACCTGCCCGCCGACCGCCTCGTGACCGACCCCGACGTCGCGTCCGGATACGTCCACGACGAGGCCGAGTGGGCGCCGTACGGCAAGCCGGTGGTGGTCGTCCGGCCACGGACGGCCGAGGAGGTCCAGACCACGGTCCGCGCCTGCATCGCGCACGAGACTCCGTTGGTGACCCGCGGCGCAGGGACCGGCCTGTCCGGTGGTGCGAACGCCGTCGACGGATGCGTGGTGCTGTCAACCGAGCTGATGACGGCCGTGAAGGAGATCGACGAGTCGGAACGGCTCGCGGTCGTCGAACCGGGTGTGGTCAACGACGATCTACGTGCCGCGTGCGCCGAGCACGGCCTCTGGTATCCGCCCGACCCGGCGAGCGCGCCGTGGTCGACCATCGGCGGCAACGTGGCGACCAACGCGGGCGGACTCTGCTGTGTGAAGTACGGCGTCACCAGGGACTACGTGCTGGGCATGCAGGTCGTCACCGGCACCGGTGAGCTGGTGCGTCTTGGCCGCCGCACGGCGAAGGGCGTCGCGGGTTACGACCTCGCGGGTCTGATGGTCGGCTCCGAGGGCACGCTCGGCGTGGTCACCGAGGTCACCGTCAAGCTGCGTCCGCTGCGCGAGCCGGAACACACGGTGGCGGGCTACTTCTCGTCGATCGTCGACGCGGGAAGGGCCGTCGCCGCCGTGGCCGACGCCGGCATCACGCCGTCCGCCCTCGAACTCGTCGACCGGCACTGCCTGGCGGCCGTCGACGCGTGGAAGAACATGGGCCTGTCCGTCGAGGCCGACGTGGTGCTGCTCGGCCGCACCGACGCGCCGGGTGCCGCGGGCGAGCTGGAGGCCGAACGCATGCTGGCCTGTTTCGAAGAGGGCGGGGCGACGTGGGCCGCGCGGTCGACCGACCAGGAGGAGGCGGACGCGCTGTTCTCCGCGCGCAGGCTCGCCTACCCGGCCCTCGAACGGCTCGGCCCGTTGCTGACCGAGGACGTCTGCGTGCCCAAGGCGGCGGTGCCCGAGATGCTGGCCCGGATCGAGGCCGCGGCGCAGCGCCACGACATCACGATCGCCAACATCGCGCACGCGGGCGACGGCAACCTGCACCCACTGTTGAGCACGCCCGAGGGCGACGACGAGGCACGCACGCGCGCGCAGGAGGCGTTCCACGACATCATCCGGGACGCACTGGAACTGGGCGGCACCGTCACGGGCGAGCACGGCGTGGGGCTGCTCAAACGGCCGGGACTGGGTGAGGAACTCGACCCCGAGGTCGTCGCGATGCACCACGCCGTGAAGGCCGCGCTCGACCCGCACGGGATCCTCAACCCCGGCAAGGTCATCCCGGACTGACCGGTCCGGCTCGTGCGGTCGCTTCAGCGGCGGCGCAGGCGCATCGGCAGGCCGTCTGCGGGAACGGGCAGCGACGTGTTGTCCCATCGCGCCCGGTAGCCCTCCGGCACGGTCCAGCTGTAGGCGCGCAGCATCTCGTGCAGGATCGCCTTCACCTCGAGGGTGCCGAAATGCATGCCGATGCACTTGTGCACGCCGCCGCCGAACGGGATCCACGCGAACCGGTGCGCCGCGTCCTCCCGGCGAGACTCGGCGAAGCGTTCGGGGTCGAACCGGTCGGGCTCGGTCCAGATCTCCGGCACGAAGTGGTTCACGCCCGGTGCCGCGACGACGGCCGTGTCGGCGGGGATGTGATGGCCGGCGATCTCGGTCGGCTTCACGGTCATGCGCATCAGCGTCGGCACGGGAGCGACGAGCCGCAGCGCTTCCTTGATGACGAGGTCGAGCGAGGTGAGGCCCTCGAGGGCGTGGATGTCGGGCACGTCGTCGCCGAGTGCCAGCGACTCCCTGCGGGCGCGTTCCTGCCATTCGGGGTGTTTGCCGAGGTAGTAGGCGGCCGCGCTGGTCGTGATCGTCGAGGTGTCGTGCGCAGCCATCATCAGGAAGATCATGTGGTTGACGACGTCGTCGTCGCTGAACTGCTCTCCGTCACCGGTCGCCGCCTGGCACAGACCCGCGAACAGGTCCGTCCCCTCGGACTCGCGCGCCGCGGGAAGGTGTCTGCGGAAGTACTCCTCGAGCGTCTTCCTGCCCTGGATGCCCGCGCGGAAACGGGTGCCGGGCAGGGGATAGCGCACGATCGACGTCGCGGCCCGCACGGCGGCCACGAACGCGCGGTTGATCTCGTCGAGGTTCTCGTCTCCGCCGCGGCCGCCCATGAAGACCTGGGTGGCCACGTCCAGCGTCAGCTGTTTGATGGGCCAGTAGATGCGCACCGCCCGGTCGGAGCCGAAGTCCGGCAGATTCCGGCGGATGGACGGACCCATGTCGGCGACGTAGCCGGTGAGCCGGTCGCGCGTGAACGCCTCCTGCATGATGCGCCGGTGCATGCGGTGCTCGTCGAAGTCGAGCAGCATCAGCCCGCGGTGGAAGAAGTCGTCGATCATCTGGGTCCAGCCTTCCTGGGAGAAGGCCTTGTCCCGGTTGACCAGCACCTGTTGGGTGGCGTCTGGTCCACCGACGGTGACGACGTCGGCGGCGACCGAACCCATCCACGACACGGGGCCGAACCGTTCGTAGCGGTCGCGCAGGAACTCGTTGCCGAACCGGATGTAGCTCAGCGTGTGCCCGATGAGCGGGGGACCGTGGTCGCCGGGGACCGGTTTGAGGCCGCTGTCGGCGGGTGGCTGGGCGAGGGTGCCGGGTCTGGCGAGGTGGGTCGAGCGCAGCAGCGCGTCGTCGACGGCTCGCGGTGCGGGAACGGCCAGCACCGACGACAGCCGCTCCCGCGCCGCGCGCTGCGTGCGTTCCAACAGTGATGCCATGTGCGCTCCCGGTACGGCGGACTCGTTGGTCCGATGTGGTCAGTGCGCGGCGTCGCGGGCCGATCCGACGGCGCGCGCCTCGTACTCCTTGCGTGCGGTGTGGTCGGCGCCGCCGAGTACGCGGTGGGCACCCGTGGCGCGCAGGAGCGCGTCGGACAGTGCCCGGGGCAGTAGCGCGCCCAGTGTGTTGGCGACGACGAGGTCGCCCGGTACGTACACGTCGAACTTGGGCGCGCGGAGCGTGGCGACGATCGCCGCGGCGACGTCCTCCGGCGTCACCGGCCGGATGGCGCGCGACTCGCCGAGGCCCGTCGCGAGTTCGGTCTTCACCACCGACGGCATGACGACCGAGACGTTCACCCCGCTGCGGTGCAGCTCGGCACGGAGCGCGTCGGAGAAGCCGACGACACCGTGCTTGGTCGCGCAGTAGGTGGCGGCGCCCTCGAAGCCGATCTTGCCGGCCTCCGAGGCGACGTTGACGATGTGTCCGCGGCCGCGCGGGCGCATTCGGCGGACCGCCTCCCTGCTGCCGTGGATCACCGCGTGCAGGTTGATCGCCAGTTGTTTCGCGGTCACCTCGTCCGGCTCGTCGTCGATCCGCCCGAGCGGCATGATGCCCGCGTTGTTGATCACGACGTCGAGGGGACCGAACGTGTCCTCGGCCGCGTCGAGGAACCGGGTGTACGCGGCGGTGTCGGTGACGTCGAGTTCCCACGCCCGCACCCGCGGGTGATCGCGAAGGCGGTCGGGCAGTACCGAGACGTCGAGGTCGGCCACCGCGACCGCGGCGCCTGCCTCGACGAGCGCTTCCGCTGTCCTGGCACCGATTCCCCGCGCGCCACCGGTGATCGTGACGACCTTCCCCTCGACGCAACGCCGCTCGCCGTCGCCGGCCCTGCGACGTGTGCGTCCGAAGCGGCCGCGCAGCACGCTGCCCTGTCCCATCCGCGCCTCCTTGCGCTGATCGGCGAGAACCACACCGGTTTCTGTACGGTCAGCGTCAGCATCCAACTGACATACAGGGTTGTCAAGATCGACGATCGGGTGGACCCAAGCCCGTGTTGCGTTTCCAGGGCCCCGTGTCGCGGGTTCGGGGGCCGGTGCTGCGGATTCGGGGGCCCGTGTTGCGGATTCAGGGGCGTGTGTTGTGGTTTTTGGGGGTGTGTGTGGTGAATTCCGGGGCTTGTGTTGAGTTTCCGGGGATTGTGTTGCGGGTTTAGCAGGGGCGGCCGCGTTGGGGTATCCGCCTCGTCGGGTAGGTGTTTCGTTCCTTGCGCTGTTTTGTTGCGTGGGTCTGCGTGCAGGTATCCGTTTGCTGGTGATGTGGGTTGTGTGGTTGGTGCGGCGTTTGTTTCTTGGCATGGGTGCGGGTAGTGGGGCTGTTCTCGGGGATTTCGCCTCGCCGGCTGACCAGGTCGGCGGGATGACACTCCGCATTCAGGCCGTCCACTATCGTGTCATGGTGTTTCGCCTCCATGTTCGGTAGTGTTCTTTGCGTGACAGGGTCTGGGGATATCGTTGCTGCGGCGCAAGCGGTTCGTGTGCGGCGGGCTCAGGTGGATGCCGCGGAGGTGGAGTTTCTTGCTTCCGTGGACACCGGGCCTGCCGGGCGGCGCGGGTTGGCTGAGGCGCTCGCGCCGGAGTTGCGGCTGTCGGCCCGTGAGGTGGAGACGCGGATTCAGGTTGCTGTGGATCTGAGACGGCGGATGCCCGGTGTGCTTGCCGCAATGCGGGCCGGGCTGATGGACGGGTACGGGGCCCGACGGGTGCTGCAAGTAACCGCGCCGCTGTCCGACGAGCATGCGCGACAGGTGGATGCGCTGCTGGCCGACAAGCTCGCCGATGCTGCGGTGTCGACATGGCAACCGGTCAACATGGCCCGGTGTGTGGCTCGGCTGGTCGAGCAGGTCGACCCGGGTGGGCACGCTGCCCGGGCTCGGCAGGCCAACGCGGGGCGTCGGGTGGAGTTGCAGCACGGCGAACACGCCCAATCGCGACTCACCGTGGATCTGCGGTCCGAAGTCGCATCCGCCTGCTACGCCCGGGTCGATGCCATGGCTCGCAGACTGCGCCGCCACGGAGAGACCCGCACCCTGGATCAACTCCGCGCCGACGTCACCGCCGACCTACTCCTCGGCAACGACCCCGGCGTGACCGTGCCCGAGGCCGCGGCGCTGGTGTATGTACACCTGCCGGTCGATGCCGCCCTGACCATGTCCGATGCCGGATGCGAACTCGACGGCTACGGACCCATCCCCGCGCCCGTGGCCCGGGAGATCATGACCAACCCGCACAGCACCCTGCGCACCGTGCTCTGCGACCCCGCTACGGGTGATCCGGTCGATCTTGGCCGCACGCGTCGCCGACCCTCGGCGGCCATGCGCGAGCTCGTTCGGGTACGCGACCGTGAGTGCACTGTCCCCTGGTGCCACCGGCCGGCTCGTCACTGCGACATCGACCACCAAGCCGAATGGGCCGCCCACCACGGACCCACCTCAGTGGCCAACACCGCGCCACGCTGCCGACGCCACCACCGCCTCAAGAACGCACCCGGATGGACCGCCCGACACAACCCCGCCCGCGGCACCACGGCGATCACCACACCCACCGGGGCGACCTACACCGGCCGACGCACACCCATCCTCACACCCAACTCCACATCAACCGCCGCACGCAGCCGGCCAGACCCGAACGAACCACCACCGTTCTGACCCGGACAACCACCCGCGCACACGCACACCCGAAACCGGCACACCCCGAACCTGCGCCCCAAACCGGCGGAATCTCAGCTCAGCCGGGCCGGCAACCGCTCGTATCCGCGCAGGATCCGTGTCGGCCGATGCTGCGCGCCGGGCAGCAACGTCAGATCCGGGAAGCGATCGAACAGCGCGCGGAGGCCGACCTCGCCCTCCATGCGGGCCAACGCCGCACCGAGACAGTAGTGCCTGCCCGACGAGAACGAGATGTGCTCCCGCGAGTTCGGCCTGGTCACGTCGAACGTGTGTGGATCGTCGAACACCGCGGGATCCCGGTTGGCGCCCGCCAGCAACGTCGTCACCACCGAACCGGCGCGCACGGGCGTGCCGGCGAACTCGGTGTCCCGCACGACGGTGCGGCCCGTCAACAACACCGGCGGGTCGACCCGCAGCATCTCGTCGACGGCCCCCGGCCACAGCGACGCGTCCTGGCGCACCTTGTCCAACTGTTCCGGATGGTCCCGCAACAACGCCACGCCGTTGCCGAGCAGATTCACCGTCGTCTCGAAACCGGCCGCCAACACCAGGCCCGCGGTCGCGCGCAACTCCTTGTCGTCCAAGCCGACGCCGTCCTCGCGCGCCGCCACGAGCTGACTCAGCAGATTGTCACCCGGCTCGGCCCGCAACGCCGCCAGATGCCCACCGAGCCACTCGTCGAACTCCTGCAGCGCGGAATCCGTCTCCCGGAACTGCCGCCACGGCATCCCCATGTCCAAACTCGGCGCGGCAGCCGTGCCCAGCCGCAATACCGTGTCGCGCTCGTGCGACGGGACGCCGAGGATCTCCGCGATCACCGTCACCGGCAACAAACTGCAGTACGACTCGACCAGATCGACCGGCTCCCCGCGGTCGGCCCGCTCGGCCATCCGGTCGAGCAACTCGGCCGCGATCTCCTCGGTGCGCTCCCGCAAACGCTCCACCGCACGCGCCGTGAACACCCGCGTGACCAACTTGCGGTACCGCGTGTGATCCGGAGGTTCCGTCGCCAACAACGACGGCGGCTCGATCGGATGCAGATGATCCGACGCGGCCCACCGGCCCAACGTGCCGAACACGCCGTCGACCCGATCGACCCCGGCACGCACATCCTGCGAGGTCAGCACCTCCCGCACGATCGGATGCCGTGACACCAGATACGAGTACTGCCCACGGACCACCGGCTCCCTGCCGTGGATCTCGTCGAACAACCCGGTCAGGCCCAACGTCGGGATCTGCGCCGACTCGATGAACAACCGCGCCTGCAGGTCACCCTTGCGGGCGGCGGCGCGCAACGCCGTGCGCGGAATCGCGTGCGTGACTCCCCAGCGGACGGCCTGTTTCGCGAGCGTCACCGTTGGCCCTCCCGTTATCTACTGCTCAGTAGTTACGGGTCCAGTCTGCCCCTGCGGGCCCGACGGCAAAAGGGGGTCGGTCGTGAGCAGCACGGTCACGGCGTGCTCGAGTGCCCGCAACAGTCCCTCCACCTCCGGATCGTCGGGCGAGTGCTGCATCATCCGATGGGCGAACCCGTCGGTCAGAGCGATGATCGCGTGCGCGAGATCGTCGACGGACCTGCCCTCGGACGTCTCTGCGGATTCCCCAGCGGTCCCGCCGAGGGCCGCGACCAACATGTCGTGCAGTTCCCGGTAGCTCGCGGCGATGCGACGGGCCCACTCGGGCCGGTACGCCGCGCGCGCAGTGAACGACCAGAGGAGGGCATTCTCCTCGCGGGTGCGTTCGTCGAGCGGCAGCGCCTCGCGCAGATAGTCGGTGAGCGGCGCGTCGCCGGGCAACTCCCGCCAGCGCTGCACCAGGCGCTCGTCGGACAGGTCCAGCGCGCAGAGCAACAACTCGTCCTTCGTGGCGAAGTACTTCTGCACGGCTCCCGCGGACATGCCCGCCTCCGCGGCCACGGACCGGATGCTCACCGCCTCCAGTCCCTCTCGCGCGGCCAACCGCAGCGTCGCGTCCGCGATGTCGTACCGCCGCGCGTTCCGATCCACCACTTTCGGCACGGACTCGCCTCCCATGACAGTTTTCGGATACGATCGTATCCGAAAAACCTGGGGGTGGAGAGTGACACGTTCGACAGCACAACGACCGGTGAAACGCACCGGGCGCACCCGCGCCGACGAACTGGCCGCGGCACTGGCCCGCGGCCCGGTCGAGGTCCTCGACTTCGTACTTCCGCTGTGGGCGGGCGCCGTACTGGGCCTGTCGCCGACGGCGATCGGGCTGCTGACGGCGACCGAGACGCTGATCTCGCTCGTGGTCCGCCCGGTGGCGGGCGTACTGGCGGACCGGTTCGACCGCGGCCGTGTCGCCGCGGCGGGCGGTGTGCTGTATGCCGTGTCGTTCGCCGGCTACGCACTCGCGGGCGGACAGGCGGGTGCGACGGTCGCCGCGGTGATCGGCGGTGCCGGTGGTGCGCTGTTCTGGGTGGCGTTGCGGGCGCGCGTGGCCGAAGGGCTCGACGACGACTCGAGCGCGTTCGCGCGCCTGTTCGCCGCCGAGGGAACCGGCACCTGGATCGCGTTCGTCGTCGCGCTCACCGTGCTGGCACAGATCGACTACGCGGGCGTGTTCTGGCTCGGCGCGGCCGCATCGGTCGGCGCGGCCGTCGTGCTCGTCGGTTCAGGCGGCCCCGTTCGGCCCTCGCCCACCGCGCCCGCGTTCGGCGTCCTGGGCAGACGTCTGTGGCCGTTGCTCGGTGTCGTCGCGCTGACGGCCGTGGCCGAGACCGGCGTGTCCCTGCTGCTGATGCTGCACCTGCAACGCGGGCACGGCCTCGACATCGGCACGATCGCCGCGGTGTTCCTGCCGGGATTCATCGTCTACAGCACCGTGCCGGAGTACCTGCACGGCCTCGTGACCAGGCTGGGCCGCACGAGGGTCGTCACGGTCGCGCTCGTGTGCAGCGCGATGTTCGCGGGCACGCTCGCGTTCGCGCCCAATCCGTGGGTGATCGCGGGCGCGTGGATCCTCGCCGCCGCGGCGTTCGCGGCGGCGATCCCCGTGGAACAGGCCGCGGTCGCGGAGGCCGCGGGAGTCAGCCTCGGCCGCGGCATGGCCGTGTACGAGAGCGCCGTGCTGCTGGGCGCGACCGCCGGAGCCGTGGGCGCCGGCGTGCTCTACGACCGGGACGGTGGCTGGCAGCTCGCGTGTGCCGTCGCCGCCGGAGTGCTGCTCGCCGCCTCGGTGCTGATGCGTATCGCCCTGCGGGCAGTCGGGGTCACCGACCGGCCGGCCCCGCCGACGCAACCTCGTCCGGAGCCGGAGCCGGAGCCGGAGCCGGAGCCGGAGCCGGAGCCGGAGCCGGAGCCGGAGCCGGAGCCGGCCGGCGGTGCTGCTCGCGCTGCTCGCCCAGGGGCCGGGTCGTCGCCGTTGCGGGCGTGGGCGGTGCACGCGGCCGTGTACGTCGGGGCGCAGATCGTCCTCGGGGTCGCCGGGTACAGCTGGCCGGTGGAGACGGTGCTCGGCGGACCCCACGGGGCCGAGTGGTACTGGAACGCGAGCGGCCACTGGCTGGTCAACGCCGATCGCATCTGGACCCTGGTATTCCTGATCGACACTGTGTGGTCGTTCGGTCGCGCGGTGTGGACACGCAGGCGCCGGTGAGCGCATACCGAGCCCACGGAACCGGACGGCGGATAACGTAGCCGGCATGGCATCCGGAACCGGTGGACTCACAGCGGCCTCGTTACGCAGAGGGACGGCGTGGAGCGACTGGCGTCGACCTCGGCCGGAGCCGGGAATCCAGAGGTCCGACGTGGTGACCATGGTCGCCGTCCTCGGCGGCATGGTGCTGTTGATCGTGCTGGTGAACAGCATGGGCCTGCTGGCGTTCGGCACGGCGCCGTCGATCGCCGAGCAACTCGCGTGGGGCACGGCACTGTGCCTGCCGCTGGTCGCGCGCAGGCGGTTCCCGGTCGCGGTGCTGGTGGTCGTCGGTGCGCTGTTCATCGCGGCCCAGGCGCGGCAGATCGGGGACAACACCGTGCCGTCGTTGTGCGTGTTCCTCGCCTGCTACAGCGTCGGTGCGTGGGAACAGAACCGGCGCGCGGCGCGGTGGTCGCGGGTCGGCGTGATCATCGCGATGTTCGTGTGGTTACTGGTGTCGACGCTGGAGGCGGCGGGTCAACCGTCCGGATACCTCCGCCCGGCGGGTCCGCTGGACCCCGTGATGGCGGCGGTGCTGCACAGCTTCGTCATCAACATCGCCTTCTTCGGTTCGGCGTACTTCTTCGGGAACATGGCGTGGGAGACGGCGCGCAGACGGCACGAACTCGAGGAACGCAACGCGCAACTGCGCTGCTCGCAGCAGGAGAACCTGCGGGGAGCCGTCGTCGCCGAACGGGTCCGCATCGCGCGGGACCTGCACGACGTCGTGGCGCACAGCGTGTCCGTGATGGGCATTCAGGCCGGAGCGGCGCGCCGCGTGCTCGATCGCGACCCGGTGCTCGCGGGCGAGGCGCTGCAGACGGTGGAGGAGACCGCGCGCACCGCGATCGGCGAACTGCGCGGCCTGCTGGGCGTGCTGCGGTCCGACGCGGAGATCGACACACGCGCCTCCGACGAGATCGGCGATCACGCCGCATCACCCGGACTGGACGACCTTCCCGAACTCGTGTCCAGAATGGACTCGTCGGGGATCGTCGCGCACTACGGCGTCTACGGCGAACCGAGGCCGGTTCCGGACGCACTCGCGCTCACCGTGTACCGCGTGGTGCAGGAAGCGCTCACCAACGTCGTCAAGCATTCGGGAGCGCAGACCGTGGACGTGCGGGTACGGTTCCTGGCGACGGCGCTCGAGGTCGAGATCGTCGACGACGGATACGGCCGCGGCGGTTCGGGCGGCAGTGGTCTGGGACAGGTCGGGATCCGCGAGCGGGTCGCCGTGCATGGGGGGCACGTTGAGTTCGGCAGGCGGGACGAGGGGCGCGGCTACCGGGTGCGCGCGAGCCTGCCGCTGGGGTTGCGGGCCGTGACGCGTCCCCAGGAGCCCGTCGACGTCGCGGCCGGCGCGGAGAGCGAGGAGGTTCGATGAGCCTGCGGGTGGTGCTCGCCGACGATCAGGCGTTGGTGCGTGCGGGGTTCCGGGTCATCCTCGGGGCGGAGCCGGACGTCGAGGTGGTCGGCGAGGCGGGGGACGGCCTCGAAGCGGTGCGCATGGTGGGGGAGCTGCGTCCGGACGTCGTGCTGATGGACGTGCAGATGCCGGGCATCGACGGGCTCGAGGCCACGCGCCGGATCCTCGCCGAGAACGGCAGCCCCCCGAACAGCACCCCGGAGAACGGCACCCCGGAGAACGGCGCCGGCGGCGTTCCGAGGATCGTCATCCTCACCACGTTCGATCGTGAGGACTACCTGTTCGAGGCGCTCCAGGCCGGGGCGAGTGGATTCCTGCTGAAGAACGCCGCGCCGGAGGACCTCGTGGAGTCGGTGCGGGTCGTCGCGCGGGGCGATGCGTTGCTCTCGCCCGAGGTGACGCGCCGGGTCATCGCCCGGTTCGCCGAGCCCGCGGCCGCTCCTGTGCCGCAGCACCGGCCCGACGAGCTCACCGAACGCGAGTACGAGGTGCTGGTCATGCTCGGCCGGGGTGCGAGCAACGGGGAGATCGCGCGCAGGCTCGTGGTCAGCGAGGCGACGGTGAAGACGCACGTGTCGCGGGTCCTGGCGAAGCTGGGGTTGCGCGACCGCACGCACGCCGTGGTGTTCGCCTACGAGAACGGCATCGTCGCTCCCGGCATGGCCTGATCGTCCCGCAGGATGACCCGCCGGATACATCCCGGGCCGGACGCGCACGGGCCCGCAGGACTCTAGGGTCGTCGGCATGTTGAAGGTGAATGACATCAGCCGGAGCTTCGGCGATCACCGTGTGCTCGACGGCGTGTCGTTCGACGTCGAACCCGGGCGGATGACCGGGTTCCTGGGGGCCAACGGGGCCGGCAAGACCACCACGATGCGCATCATGCTGGGGGTTCTGAAGTCGGATTCGGGCACCGTGACGTGGAACGGTGAGCCGGTCACGCAGGCGGTGCGCCAGCGGTTCGGATACATGCCGGAGGAGCGCGGGCTCTATCCGAAGATGAAGGTCGCCGACCAGATCGCGTGGCTGGGAAGGTTGCACGGCCTGTCGTCGGCGAAGGCCGCGAGCAACACCGAGCGGCTGCTGGAGGAACTGGACCTCATCGAGCGGGCGAACGACAAGCTCGAGGCGCTCTCGCTCGGCAACCAGCAGCGTGCGCAGGTCGCGGCGGCGCTCGTGCACGATCCGGAACTGCTCATCCTGGACGAACCGTTCTCGGGGCTCGATCCCATCGCGGTCGACACGGTGCTGCGCGTGCTCCGCCAGCGTGCCGCCGACGGCGTGCCGGTGCTGTTCTCGAGTCACCAGCTGAGCGTCGTGGAGCAGCTGTGCGACGACCTGGTGATCATCTCCGGCGGGGCGATCAAGGCCAGCGGCGGCAAGGACGAACTGCGCAGGCGGTACGGAACGCCGCGCTACGAGGTCGTCGTCGGGTCCGACGCCGGTTGGCTGCGCGACATGCCCGGAGTCCGCGTGACCACAATGGAGGGTCCGCGCGCGATCATCGAGCCGACGGGTGCGGACGGATTCCGTGGGGGCGACGAGCCGTTGGACCAGCGCGTGCTCAAGGAGGCGATGAGCCGCGGTGAGGTCCGCGCGTTCACGCCGATCGTGCCGACGCTCAACGAGATCTTCAAGGAGGCCATCTGATGACCGAGGTGCAGGTGCGTTCCTCCGAGAAGGGCCAGGACACGGGCGGGGTGTCGTTCATGCAGGCGACCTGGCTGGTCGCCGAACGCGAGATCAAGTCCTTCCTGCAGACCAAGGGATTCTGGATCGGACTCGGTGCGATCGTGGTCGGCATCTTCGCCGCGTCGATCCTGCCGAGCGTCTTCGGCGGGGGCGAGACGAAGGTCGCGGCCGTGGGACCGCAGGTGTCGCAGACCCTGGAGGCCGCCGACTTCGACGTGCGCCAGGCCGGCGACGTCGCGCAGGCCAGGGATCTCGTGCGCAGCGAGGAGGTCGAGGCGGCCGTCGTGCCGGACACGACCGGGCAGTCGCAGACGGGGCTGCGGGTCGTGGCGCTCGAGTCGCCGCCGAGTGACCTCATGGCCATGCTCGGCTCGCCGCCACCGGTGGACGTGCTCGATCCCGGCGACGTCGGGGACGGCGAGAAACAGCTCGTCATCATGGTGTTCGCCCTGGTGTTCATGATGTTCGCGATGGGCGGCACCGCGATCGCGCAGAGCACCGTCACCGAGAAGCAGACGCGGGTCGTGGAGATCCTCGTGTCGACCCTGCCGGTGAAGGCACTGCTGGCAGGCAAGATCGTCGGGCACACGTTGCTCACGCTGGGGCAGGTCGTCGTACTCGCGATCGTGGCGCCGGTGGCACTGCAGGCGGGCGGCAACGACGAGCTGCTCACGGTGATCCTGCCCGCGCTCGGCTGGTTCGTGCCGTTCCTGGTCTTCGGCTTCGTGCTGCTGTCGTCGATGTGGGCGGTCGCCGGATCGCTGGTGAGCCGTCAGGAGGACCTGGGCTCGACCATGGGCCTGGTGATGATGCTCGTGTTCGGTCCGTACATGGCGATCATCTTCCTGCAGGACAACGAAACCGCGATGACGGTCATGTCGTACATCCCGTTCACGGCGGCCCTGGCCATGCCGGTGCGCATGTTCACGGGCGAGGCCCAGCTGTGGGAGCCGTTCGTGGCGTTGGGCATCGCCGCGGTGACGATCGTGGTGATCACGTCGATCGCGACCCGGATCTACACGGGTTCGTTGCTGCAGACCGGTGGCAAGGTCAAGCTGTCGAGGGCGTGGTCGTCGGCGTCGGACTGACGCACTGCTGACGCACGACTGACAGGCGGGCCCCGGTCGACCATGGTCGACGGGGGCCCGCCTGCGTACTGCTCACCGAGCTCCTCCGGTGCCGGTTGTTGCTCGGGTGTGGTCATGTCGTTCGAGATACCCGGTGCATCGGCGTGCGAACCGACGGCAGCTCGCGGCGGCGTTTGGCCGATGCGACCGCGGGAACACCTCGGACATGTCGGGCAAGCACACGGCGTGGCACAAGAGTCACGCACACAACGAACGGCGGGCGCGGGCGCTGCTCTGCGTCGTCGGCGTGTGTTACCTCGCGCTCGGTGTGGCGGGGCTGGCCAGCGGCCCCGGGCGGGTGCTGATCTTCAGCTCGGGCCTGCTGCTGGACGTGGTGCGTACGGCCGTCGGTCTGCTGTGCCTGACCGCACTGCACCCGCGGGCATCGGCCACGGCTCTCGGCTCGGTGCTCACCGTCGGCTTCACCGCGTTGCTGGCCTACGGAGTGCCCGCGGCGATCGTCACCGACCGCGTCGACATGGACCACGTCTTCCCGATCTCGTGGGCCGACAACGTGTTGCACCTCGCGACCGCACTGATCGGACTGATCGTGGCGATGTCGCGGTACCGCGTGCGGGACGTGGTCGCCCCTGGCCGGTGACCCGCCCCAGCCGTTCGACGTTCCTTACCGGGTGCGATCCAAGACCGTCCACAGTGTCCGTGACTGCGTTGGGTCGCTCCTTTGGAGCGTGCCGGATCGCCGGCGTCCGACCATGACCCGGTGCTGCCCGATTCCCGGCGGCGGGCGATCGAGTCGTTACTTCACGGCCTCGGCGGGAACCCGAGGAGGGAAAGCGACCACGAGCCGAAGGTGAGGCAGCGGCCATGACTCAGCTACAGGGGGACGTGGTGGACGTCCGGTTGGAGCAGCATCGGCAGATCAAGGAACTGCTGATGCAGGTGCGCAGCGCCTCTGGCGACGCCAAACGGCGCGGGTTCGACGATCTGGTCCGGCTTCTCGCGGTGCACGAGGTAGCAGAGGAGGAGGTCGTGCATCCGGTGGCGCGCAAGGCCATTGACAACGGAGCGAGGATCGTCGACGACCGGCTCGGCGAGGAGCACGACGCGAAACACGAACTCGTCGAGCTCCACGACATAGGTGTGGACCACCCGGAGTTCGACGTGCGCATCATCACGCTGGCCGAGGCGGTGACCAGGCACGCCGAACAGGAGGAGAGCCACGAGTTCCAGGTTCTCCGTCAGCGCCTGGACCCCGCCCAGCTACGCAGCATGCGCGGTGCGCTCACCGTGGCCGAGGACGTCGCGCCGACCAAGCCCCATCCGGGGGTCGGCGAGTCGGTACCGGCGAACATGCTCGCCGGCCCGCCGCTTGCCGTGTTCGACCGGATCCGGGACGCCGTTCGTGACTGGACGAACCGCTGAGCCGAGCGCGCGGCGGCACGCGAACGGGTCCGCAGAATCCGTAGCAGTAGGAAAGGAGCGCAGATGACGACGCCCGAGACCGGTCACGTGACCGGTACGAAGGACAAGAACTACAACATCATCTGGTTCGTCGAGGCGTGTCTGAGCAACGCGCTGCGGCTGGAGACCTATATCGGTGACGCCGAGCGGGACGGCGACAACGAACTCGCCGAGTTCTTCCGCAAGGCGCAGGAGGAAAGTCGCAAGGGTGCCGAACAGGGCAAGGATCTGCTCAGGAAGCGCTTGTCCTGACCTCTCCTCCTGCCATGCATGGGGGCCCGGCGCAGCGCGCCGGGCCCCGGTGCAGGCGACTGTGTCGGTTATGACGAAGCCGAACACCTCGGCGAGCGCGGTGCGGCGTTGCGAAACGCGGTGGCATTTACCTTGGCCACTACCTCGGCTTTTACCTCAGCTGTCACGTCCGCCATTACTACGTTGGCTGTTAGACCGTTGGCTACTAGGACGTTGGCTATAACTGCGTCGGCAATTACGGGGCCGTCGCACGTGCCCGGGGCAGCGTCCGTCGACGTCGCGGAGCATGCTCACACGGTGCGAACGCCCGGCAGGTGGTCGAGCGCGCGCCGGACACTGTCGACGACGCGCGGGTGGCCCAGCGGCAGTGGCGGCGGCACGCGGTCCTGGTCGTCGTCGGTGCTGTGGGCCACCACGTCGACGGTGATACCGGCCTCCCTGGCTTCGGCGATCTCGGTGCCGTGCCTGCGGAACCACACCTCGTCGGCCTGCGCGGCGTGATCCGAGTCGGTCGCGCTGTCGGCCGCCGGGTCGACGAGCAGCACCGAGCGCACGGCGGACGGATGCCGCCGGGCGAGGTCGATCGCGAACTCGCCGTAGGGGCCCGAGGTGACGACATCCGTGCGCGGGCATGCCGATTCGGGCGCGGACAGGAACCGGTCGCAGTCGACGTCGCCACTGGCCGGAAGCCGCACCCAGATGACCTCGGTCCGCTCGGTCAGCGGTCTCCAGGTGGCGGGCAGTTCGTCGTGCTTGCTCGCTCCAGCCGGGTCGAGCACGAGTACCCGCCGCTCACCTCCGCGTCCGTGCACGGTGACGGCGGGACCTTCGGAGCGCATGGGTTCGGTGTCCGACATGCCGGTCGGATGCCCCGGTGAGCAGGTGGGAAAACGCCGCAGGCGGGCGGTGTGTCGAGTGGTCCGCAGGCACCCGGAAGTGGGCCGTGACGTGGGCAACGCGTTTACCGGTGGGTCGGCCGGGCAACCGCTGGGGGACATTGTCGCACCGGCCAGGAAAGGAGCGCCTGATGCAGCAGGACGAGTTCGAGGCGGTGACCCCGCCCCAGGACACGGGCGCACCCGACAGTGCCGAGCAGGATCCGGCCGCGCTGGGCAGTGCGGAGGACCTGGACGAGGACCGACTGCAACAGGATCCGCTGGAGGGCGGGATCGATCCGCCCGAACGGTGGTCCGGTGTCGACCGCTGGGGGACCACGCCCGCCGAGCAGCGGGAGGGCGAGCCCCTCGACGAACGTCTCGCCGAGGAGCAGCCGGACACCCCGGTCCCGCCTCCTCCCGAGCAGGAGCCGGACCTGCCGCGCGGGCTCGACACCGAGCGCGGTGAGGAGGCCGACAAGGCAGGCGGATCGGTGGCCGACGCCATCCGGACGCCGCGTCCGCCGGAGTGATCGCCGTGACGACGCCGGGAGGCACGATGCGCAGGAACGAACTGCAGGACGTACTGGCCGCCGACGGCCCGTTCGCGTGCGCCTACTTCGACTCCTCGCACGACACCGCCGACGCCGCGGACCGCATCCGGTTGCAGTGGCGGTCGGTGCGGGAGCAGCTCGCCGAGCAGGGCGCCGACGAATCCACACTGGACGCGATGGCACGCGCCGTCGAGGAGCAGGAACCACCCGTCGGATCGGCGGGAAGGGCGCTGGTCGCGGCGGGTGGTGACCTGCTCGTCAACGAGTGGCTGCCGTCGCCGCCGTCGCAGACCGTGGCCCGTTGGTCGGACGTGCCGTATCTGCTTCCCTTGCTGGCGGCCGAGGACCGGCCGATTCCGTACGTGGCCGTGGTGGCCGACCGGACCGAGGCGCGGATCAAGGCCGTCGACCGCAGGGGTGTGGCCGTCGCGGCCGAGGACGTCAGCGGCGAGGACTATCACGTACACAAGCCGCGCGGCGGCGGATGGTCGCATCGGCGGATCCAGCAGTACGCCGAGGAATCGGTCAAGCGCAACGCGAGGGAGATGGCCGAGGAGGCCGATCTGCTGGTGCAGAAGGTCAGCGCACGACTGCTGGCCATCGGCGGTGAGGCCCAGACCCGGTCGGCACTGCGCGAGGAACTCTCGCCCCGGTGCGCCGAGATTGCGGTGGAGCTCGGCGCGGGCCCGAGCGAGGGGCAGCCGTCATGGGACGAGTACGACACGTGGCTCGACGACCTCGTCGCCCGAACCCAGGCCGAGGACCGCGACGACGTGGTCCGCCGGTTCCGCGCCGCCGAGGGCAGGGACGGTGACGTGGCCGAGGGCGAGGCCGCAGCGGGACTGCGGCAGGTGACCTCCGCCCTGCGGGACGGGCGGGTCGCCACGCTCCTGCTCGATCCCACCGAGCTCGGTGACACGACGGTGTTGCGGGGCGAGGACGTGCTGCGGGTCGCCGACGGCAGCGACGGGCTGTCGGAACAGAACACGGTCGAATGCCGCGCCGACGAGGCCCTGTCCGCTGCGGCCGTGGCTGCGGGGGCCGACGTGCTCGTGGTCGACGGTGCCGGACTGTCCGGCGGCGCCGGTGCGCTGCTGCGGTACTGACGCCGTCGCGAAGGACCCCGCCCGGGAGCCGCGCGAGCCGGCGTGAGGAGGACACAGATGAAACGCGAGAGCGATCAGCACGCACCGTGGGTCGACGACGAGCTCGAACACGAACTCGACGGTGCGATGCGGGGCAACCGTCCTTCGAGGACGGACGAACCACGCGATCCGGAACCACCGGCCGACGACGATCCGGACGTCGCGGGGTGGTCGCCGCGTTCGGAGGACGAGACCGAGTGAGTCAGCGGCGCTCGCCGGACCCGCGGGTCCGGCGAGCGCCGCTCTCGTCAATGCCGAGTCGCCGGAGGACGTCGGGCAGCTCGTCGAGGACCGGTGTCTGCATGTCGCGGCCCATGAGGGTCGCGCGGAGATAGAGGCCGTCGCTGATCAGGCCGACGAGTTCGGCCGACAGCGGATCGTCGACGTACTCGTGGGCCAGGTCCGTCCACATGCGAAACGACGTGGCGAGCGCCTCGTCGGCCTTCGGTTCGCTGCCCAGGAGTCGCAGCGTGGCCACCGACGTGCGGTGGGCCGGTTTGGTCATGTCGGCGTCGGTGACCGAGGAGGTCAGCAGATAGCGCAGCATGCCCTCCGGCGCGCGCCGGGCGTGCTCCATGTCCGCGCGGGTGCGCTCGAGGAGTCGCTCGAGGAGGCCGTCGAGCAGGGCCTCCTTCGATCTGAAGTGGTAGAGCAGGCCGCCCTTCGACACGTCGGCCCGTGCCGCGACTGCGTCGAGCGTGACGGCGGCCAGGCCCTTCTCGATCAGCAGGTCCTCGTAGGCGTCGAGGACCTGCTCGCGTGCGGATGGTCGTCCCATGCCCGGCGACTATACCGCTTTGACTAAACCGTCCGGACGGTTTAGTTTGAAACTGTACCGGCTGGACGGTTTAGAAAGCGGAGGAGTCGTGAACAGGGCGGGACGGCGCGAGTGGATCGCGCTCGGGGTACTGGTGCTGCCGGTGTTGCTGATCAGCGTGGACATGACGGTGCTCGGTTTCGCACTGCCCTATCTGAGCGAGGACCTCGCCCCGACGGGCGCGGAGCAGCTGTGGATCGTCGACATCTACTCGTTCGTCCTGGCCGGCCTGCTGGTGCTGATGGGGTCGGTCGGCGACCGCATCGGCAGGCGCAGGCTGCTGCTGGGTGGTGCGGCGTTGTTCGGTGCCGCCTCGGTGCTGGCCGCGTTCGCCACGAGCCCGGCGATGCTCATCGCGGCGAGGGTGCTGCTCGGGGTCGGCGGGGCGACGTTGATGCCCTCGACGCTGTCGCTCATCCGCACGATGTTCCTCGAACCGGGCCAGCGCAGACTCGCCATCGCCGTGTGGGGATCAGGCTTCTCCGGCGGTATGGCCCTCGGGCCGGTCGTCGGCGGCGTGCTGCTCGAGCACTTTTGGTGGGGCTCGGTGTTCCTCATCAACGTGCCGGTACTGGCCGTGCTGCTCGCCGCGGGGCCGTTCCTGTTGCCGGAGGCACGCGATCCGGCGCCCGGCCGGTTCGACGCGTGGTCGGCGGTGTTGTCACTGGCGGCGGTACTGCCGGTGGTCTACGCGGTGAAGGACGTCGCCAAGCACGGCGTCGGGATCGCGGCGGTGGGCGCGTTCGCGGGTGGGGCGGCGTTCGGGGTGCTGTTCGTGCGCAGACAGCGGAGCCTGGCCGATCCCATGATCGACCTGGAGTTGTTCCGCAGGCGAGCCTTCAGCGTGTCCATCGGGACGAACATGCTCGGGGTGTTCGCCATGACGGGACTGATGCTGCTGTTGCCGCAGTACCTGCAGCTAGTCGTGGGCATGTCGCCGTTGGTCGCGGCGCTGTGGATGCTGCCTGCGGCGGTGGCGAGCGTCGCGGGGTCGCTGATCGTGACGTGGCTGGCGCGCCGGATCGCCGTGTCCTGGTTGATCGGCGCGGGTCTGCTGCTGGCGGCGTTCGGTTTCGCGGCCGTCGCACTGTGGGGTGCCGGCACCGGGGCGGCCGTGGTGGTCGCCGCGCTGGTGCTCGTCGGTTTCGGTGTGCCGCTGTCGGAGGTGCTGACCAACGACCTGATCGTCTCAACGGCGCCGCCCGAGCGCGCGGGCTCGGCTGCCGCGGTCTCGGAGACGGGTTTCGAGCTCGGCGGAGCGCTGGGGACCGCGGTACTGGGCAGTGTCGCGATGTCGATCTATCACGCGGGGGTCCCCGCCGGTGCCGGCGCCGCGGCGCGCGAGACGCTGGGCGGGGCCGTGGCGACCGCGGCGTCGCTGCCGCGGGCCGAGGCGCAGGCGCTGCTGGACACCGCGCGGGAGGCGTTCGTCGAGGGCATGCGGGTCAGTGCCGTCGTCGGCGGAGTGTTGCTGGTGGTGGCGGCGCTCCAGGCGGCCGTGCTGTTGCGCGCGGTCCGAACAGGACGGTCGCAACCGCTTCAGCCCACGGGCGCTCCGTAGCCCACCGGCCTTCCGGGGACGTGGCCGACGTGGCCCGCGTCGCCCGGAAGGTCCGATCGTCAGCGCCGATCGCGGTCAGTCGGTGATCGCGTACGCCTCCACCTCGACGAGCACGTCGGGCTCGAACAGGTAGTCGACGCCGATCAGGGACACCGGCGGCCACGGCTGCGGGATGCCCAGTTCCGCCGCCACCTTCTCGATTCCGGCGAGCAGCGGCTCCATCTTCTCCGGTGACCAGTCCACGGCGAAGAACCGCAGGCGGACGACGTCGTCGAAGCTCGCACCCGCGCCCGCGAGCCCGCGCGCGGTGTTCCGCAGCGCGTGGGCGACCTGGCTGGTCAGATCTCCCGTGGCCACGGGGTTTCCGTCGCCGTCCCGGGCGATCTGGCCCGCGACGTGGATGTGCCTGTTGCCGGTCGCGACCGACACGTGGTGGTAGGGCACGGGCTGGAACATGCCCTCGGGGCTGAAGGTCTGCACGGTCATGGGAGACGCCTTTCGTCGAGCGGGAATCGCGCGAGCCGAGGGGGATCGCGGCCGAATCCCTTCCGATGGGAAGTCCGGTTCGATTCGTTGCCGAACCAGGTATCCAACGTCTACCTTGTATCCAAAAGGAACTTCAACGAGACCAGGTGTCATGAAGGAAACCGCGGACCAGGCCAGGCTCGGCCCCGAACATCGCGAACTGCTCGGGCAGGTGCTCGACAAGTGGTCGCTGGAGGTGCTGGACCGGCTGTGTGAGCGTCCGCGCCGGTTCAACGAGTTGCGCAAGGCGATTCCCGGCCTGACGCAGAAGTCGTTGACGACGACGCTGCGCAGGCTGGAACGCAACGGGATGGTCGAACGCGTCGTCGTGAGCACGCGTCCGGTCGGTGTCGAGTACCGGATCGCACGCCTCGGCAAGACCCTGCAGGACCTCATCGACGCGCTGCTCTCGTGGAGCGCCACGCATCTTCCCGAGGTGGAGCGGGCCCGCGAGCGGTTCGACGCCGCCGAGTCCTGAGCGCCGAACCGTTGCGGACCACGCCTGACCCCGCAGCCGGCTTCCCCGGGAGGTCAGCCGATGGCGTCGAGCACGGTCAGATCGTCGGCGTCGAGCGTGATCCGTTCCACGGCGAGGTTCTCCTCGAGGTGGTCGAGCGAGGACGTGCCGGGGATGAGCAGCATGCGGTCGTACCGGGCGAGCAGCCAGGCCAGCGCGATCTGCGCCACGGTCGCGCCGTGCTTGTCGGCGACGGCGGCGATGTCGGTACTCGCCGCCAGCCTCTCCCTGCCGCCCCACGCGGAGCCGAGCGGGAAGTACGGGACGAACGCGACGTCGTGGTCGCGGCACAGCTGCACGATCGCCTCGTCGGTGCGGTCGAGCACGCTGTAGGCGTTCTGCACGCAGGCAATGCCCCGGCCGCCCTGGTCGATGCCCGCCCGCACGCTGTCCTCACCGACGTTCGACAGCCCGATCAGGTCGAGCTTGCCCTCGTCGCGCAACTCCGCCAGCGCGCCGAGCTGGTCGGCCAGCGGCGGTTGCGGCATGTCGGGTGCGTCCCGTTCGAACCGGCGCAGGTTGACCAGGTCCATGCGTTCGACGCGCAGCGAGCGCAGGTTCTGCTCCACCTGCCGTTTGAGGTCGGCGGGCTCGCCGCTCGGCAGCCAGGCGCCGACCTCGTCGCGCACCGCGCCGACCTTCGTCACCAGGCGCAGCCCGTCCGGGTAAGGGTGCAGCGTCGAACTGATCAGCTCGTTGACGACGTCGGGGCCGTAGAACTGTGCGGTGTCGATGTGGTCGACCCCACGCTCGACCGCGCGCCGCAGCACGGCCGCCGCGGCCTCCGGGTCGGACGGTGGTCCGAACACGTCGGGTCCCGCCAGCTGCATGGCTCCGAATCCGATGCGGTGGACACGCTTGTCGCCGAGCAGGGCCGTGGCAGTGAGAACTGAACCGGTCACGGTTCCACTCTGCACCCGCGGCCCGCCGATCTCCAACCGCCCCCGATCGGCGCACCCCGGCGGCGGGGCGGAAGATGGGCCTGCCCGGATCGCCGCGAGCGAACCAAGTCGAGCGAACCAAGAGGTGACAGCCATGCCCGTACGTACCGCCGTCGTCGGCTTCGGACTCGCAGGCCGGGTGTTCCACGCACCGTTCATCGCCCACGACGACGCCTACTCCCTCGACGTCGTCGTGACCGGCAACGAGGACCGGGCGCGCCAGGCCGAGCAGGCCTACCCCGGCGTGACGGTGCTTCCCGACGTGGCCTCGCTGTGGCAGCGGGCGTCCGAGCTGGACCTCGTGGTCATCGGCACCCCGCCCGAGACCCACGCCGACATCGCCACCGCGGCGCTGGATGCCGGCCTGCACGTCGTCGTCGACAAGCCGTTCGCGACGAGCAGCGAGCAGGCCCGCGCCCTCGTCGAGCACGCCAGGGCAGCGGGCCGGGTGCTGACCGTCTATCAGAACCGGCGCTGGGACGGCGACTTCCTCACCCTGCGCGACCTCGTCGACGGCGGGGAGCTCGGCCAGGTCCACACCTTCGAATCCCGCTTCGAGTGGTGGCGGCCCGAAGGCGGCCGGGGATGGAAGGCCAGTGCCGACGTCGCCGCGGGCGGGGGCATCCTGTTCGACCTCGGCACCCACCTGATCGACCAGGCCCGCCAGCTGTTCGGCCCGGTCGAGGACATGTGGGCCGACCTCGTCACCCGTGGCACCGACACGGCCGACGACGACGCCATGGTCGTGCTGCGGCACGCGGGTGGTACGCGGTCGCGGCTGATCATGTCCTCGTTCGCGGCGCTGCCCGCACCGCGTTTCCACGTGCTCGGCTCCCGCGGTGCGTTCACCATCTGGGGCCTCGACCCGCAGGAGGATGCACTTCGCGGCGGGGCCACACCGGCGGACGCGGGGATCGGTGTGCGGGACGAGGCCCAGTGGGCGACCGTCGGCGTCCGCGGCAGCGAACGGCGGGTCGAACCCCGGCCCGGCGACTACCGCGAGTTCTACTCCCGTCTCGCAGCGGCCCTGGACGGCACCGGCGACGTGCCCGTCGACCCCGCCGACGCCGTCGAGGTACTGGAACTCATCGAGCGCGCACACCGCCGGTCGACCTGGAGCTGACCCACGCGGCCGATTTCGGCACTCCACGCCGACGTTCACCGGTGATTACGGCCACCGGTGAGATCGCAGCCGCGGGTATCGACACTGAACGGGTATCAATCGGCAGATCAAGAAGTATTGGCCTGAACCGTGTGCCGTGCATCACCGTGGTCCCTGGCGCATCGCCCAACGATGGGACGAACGGATGGACACTCGACGTCGGATGCCGGCCGCTGTGGTGGTCGCTTGCCTGCTCGCACTATCCGGCTGCGCAGGGGGTGAGGATCCGGCCCGCAGCAACACCCCGCTCGACGTGGTCGCCATGTCGACCTACGGCACCGGCACCGCGACCTTCGCGGACGTCGCCGCGGTCGCCGATGCGGTGACCCGCGAGGAGGGCACCCGGTTCCGGGTGATCACCTCCGACACGGCGATCGGCCGGATGCTTCCGCTCAAGGACGGGCAGACCCAGTTCGCCCGCACCGGCGACGAGTACATCTTCGGTTTCCGAGGGGAGTACGAGTTCGCCGACGAGGACTGGGGTCCGCAGCCGGTCCGGGTGGTGTGGGCACCCACCGCTCCGCACAGCTGGATGGCCAGCGAGAGCTCGGGCATCCGCAGGCCGGCCGACCTCGCGGGCAAACGGGTGCCGAGGGTGACCGCCAACCCGTCGGTCAACCTGAAGACCGAGGCGATGCTGGCCACGGCCGGTTTGACGTGGGACGACGTACGCCCGGTCGACATCGGTTACGGCGAACAGCCCGACGCATTGAAGGCGGGCAAACTGGACGTACTGTTCCAGCAGGTCTACGGCGCATCGTTGGCCGAGCTCGAATCGACCACCCCGGTGCGCTGGCTCGACTTCGATCCCCACGACGAACGTACGCGCCGCGCCGTGGCCGAGCGCGTCCCGTCGGTGACGTTGCGCGAGTTCGGCGGCGCACCGGGGCAGGACGTGAGGCAGCGGAACGTCGGCTTCTGGTACGCCGTGCCGATCGTGACCTATGCCGACACCACCGACGCGGTGGCCGGGCAGATGGCGCGCTCGATCGTCGAGGCATACGACTCCTACAAGAACGCCACGTCCACAACCGACTCCTGGTCGTTGAAGGACGCGATGATCGCGCCCGTGGAGGTGCCGTTCCACCCGGCGCTGGTCGAGGTCCTCAAGGCCGAAGGCGTATGGACGCAGCAGGCGGCGGACAGGCAGCGTCAGCTGCTGGAGCAGGAGAAACTCCTGCGCCGCGGCTGGAACCAGGTCCGTGACGCGGACAGCCTCCCGCGTGACTGGGCGGAATGGAAGGCGAAGAACCTGCGGGAGGGCGGCGATGAGTGACGTGATCGACGACCAGGGCAGGGCAACCGGCACCGCCGTACCCGGGGATCCGAATCGTCCAGACACTGTGGACGGAATCGACGATTCCGGCGGTTCGGGCACGGCGGGACGCCTCACGGCGTGGCAGTGGTTCTGGCTCGGCTTCGTGGTGACGCTGACCGTGGTCGGCGTGCTGGTCGTGATGAACCAGGTCTTCTTCTGGAACCCGGGCGGGTTCACCCTGCTGCTGAACGCGTTCCTGTACGTCGTGCTGGCCTGCTTCCTTTCCCAGGTCTTCGTGTTCATCCGCGCGCGCAAGGGTGATCAACGGCCGCGGTTCTCGGTGCCGTGGTACGACGCCGTGCTCGTGGCCGTGTGCGTTGTCACGAACCTGTACTTCGCCGTGCACGCCGAGAACATCTCGCTCGAGGGATGGGACTACGCGGCACCGCCCCAGGCGGTGGTCGGAGCGTTCGTGCTGTGGCTGTTGGTGTTGGAGGCACTGCGCCGAACGGCGGGCACGGTCGTCACGGTCATCGCCGGGGCGTTCTCGCTCTACCCACTCGTCGCCGCGGGCATGCCGATCGGCTTTCTGAAGGGCGTTCCGTTCCCGATCGAGCGCGCCGCGACGGTGCATGCGCTCGGTCCGGACTCGATCCTGGGGCTTCCGTTGCAGACGGCGGGTGGGATCCTGGTCGGGTTTCTCGTCTTCGGGGTCGTGCTGCAGCGCAGCGGCGGTGCGGACTTCTTCATCGGTCTGGCGAGGGTGGTCTTCGGGCGGTCGCGCGGCGGTTCGGCGAAGGTGGCGGTCGCGAGCTCGGCGTCGATGGGCATGATGTCGGGCTCGGCGGTGTCCAATGTGCTGACGACGGGTCCGATGACGATTCCCGCGATGAAACGGGCGGGCTACAGCGGCACCTATGCGGCGGGTATCGAGGCGACCGCGGCGACCGGTGGGTCGATCACGCCGCCGATCATGGGGACGGCTGCGTTCCTGATGGTCTCGTTCCTCGGCATCCCGTACTCCGAGGTCGCCCTCGCGGCGGCGGCACCCGCATTGCTGTACTACCTCGGCATCTTCACGCAGGTCGACGCCCACGCCGCGCGAACGGGCCTGCGCGGCGAGCCGCGCTCGAGTCTGCCGAAGGCCGGTGCGATCCTGCGCACCGGGTGGCCGCATCTGCTGGCACTGGCCGCGCTCATCGGGTTGTTGGTGTGGCGCGGTGACGAGGCGCAGGCGCCGTTCCTTGCCGCGGGGCTGCTGCTCGCGATCGCGCTGCTGCGCCCGGCCCATCGCATCGGCGGGCGTGGGTTGCTTGCGGTCGTGGTCGACTCCGGACGGTCGATCGCCGAAATCGTCGGCATCATCGCCGGGGTCGGCCTGATCGTCGGAGCGCTCTCGATGTCCGGGGCGTCCCTGTCGTTGGCGCGAGAGCTCGTCGCGGCGGTCGGCGACAACGTACTGCTGATCCTCATCGCAGGTGCGGTCACGTGTTTCGTTCTCGGCATGGGGATGACGGTGTCGGCGGTGTACGTGTTCCTCGCGATCGTGATGGCGCCCGCACTCGTCGAACTCGGCGTGAACCAGGTCGCCGCCCATCTGTTCGTCATCTACTGGGCAGCGGCGTCCTACATCACACCGCCGGTGGCGCTCGCCGCGTTCGCCGCGGCCGGGATCGCTCGCACTCCTCCGATGGGCACCGCTGTCACGGCGATGCGCCTCGGTGCGGTGAAGTACGTGATTCCGTTCTGCTTCGCGCTCAATCCGGCACTGGTCGGACAGGACGATCTGGGCACGGTGCTGCTGGCGGTCGGACTCGCGATCATCGGCGTGTTCGCGATGGGTGCTGCGTTCGAAGGCTACGTGCCGATCGTCGAGGTGGCCCTGCCGCTGTGGGCGCGCGTCGTCACGTTCGCCGCCGGGTTGGCGCTGTTGCTGCCGGAGACGGTCTCGTCGGTGCTCGGGCTGGTCGTCGCGGTCGTGCTCGTTGCAGCACTGCGACTGACGGGAGCGCGACGAGTAGGCGCACCGCCTCCGGAAGGACCGGAAGGAGGCTCCGGCGGAGACGCCGAGGAAGGCGATGTGGAGGTGCGGGTGTGAGCGGGTCGAAGGTCACGACGCTGCGTGACGCGGTCGCAGCGTACGTGCGGGACGGGATGACCGTGGCGCTGGAGGGGTTCGGGCATCTGATCCCGTTCGCCGCGGGCCACGAGATCATCCGCCAACGTCGCCGTGGGCTGACGATGTGCCGGATGACGCCGGACATCCTCACCGACCAGCTCCTCATCGCCGGTTGCGTCGACCGGCTGGTGGCCTCGTTCTTCGCCAGCGGGTCGGCGGGCTCGCTGCACGAGATCCGCCGCCGCGTCGAACACCACGATCCGGAGCCGTTGGAAACCGAGGAGTACTCGCACTACGGCATGTACTGCCGGTACGAGGCAGGCGCGAAACGTCTGCCGTTCCAGCCACTGTTGTCCTATGTGGGCAGTGACCTTCCTGCGCTGAACCCACGGATCAAGGCGGTGGAGAGTCCGTACGGGGAGGGCAAGGTGTACGTCGTGCCACCGTTGAATCCGGACGTGACGATCGTGCACGCGCAGCGGGCCGACGCCCGCGGCAACGTGCAGCTGTGGGGAATCACCGGCGCACAGGCGCCTGCCGCCTACGCGGCGACGACGGTGATCGTGACGGTCGAGGAGATCGTCGACACGAACGTGGTCCGCGCCGATCCGAACCGCACGCTCATCCCCGCACACGCGGTAGATGCCGTGGTTCCGGTGCCCGGCGGCGCACATCCGTCGTACGCGCAGGGTTGCTACGACCGCGACAGCGCCTTCTATCGGGAGTGGACGCCGATCAGCAGGGACCGCGAGGCAGCGGTGGCCTGGATCGACGAGTGGATCCACGGTACGGCGGGGCACGAGGAGTACCTCGCCAAGCTGGGACGGCAGCGCTGGGCCGGACTGCAGGTGACACCTGCTCCGTCCGGTTCGGTCTCCTACGGACGGAGGAAGGCATGACCGGCGACGAGACCCTGTCCGGCGTCGCCCCGCACAGCACCGAGTTCCTGGCTTCCGTCGCGGCGCGGGAGCTGGCGGGACGCCGCAGGGTCTTCGCGGGGGTCGGACTGCCGACCCTGGCGGTGGATCTGGCCAGGCGGACGACGAATCCCGACGTCGAGCTCGTGTACGAGTCCGGTGTCGTCGGTGCCCACCCGGAGGCGATGGCGGAGGGGATCGCGGACTCGGTGCTCGTGTCGGGCGCCGAGGCGATGCTCGGCATGGACGCACTGTTCGGCTACGTGCTGCAGGGCGGCAACGTCGACGTCGGATTCCTCGGCGCGGCACAGGTCGACCGGGTCGGCAACCTCAACACCGGACTCATCGGCGACTGGGACCGGCCCACCGTGCGGCTTCCCGGATCGGGCGGTGCGTGCGACATCATCGCCAGTGCCGAGGAGATCGTGGTCGTGCTGCGCCGCCACGATCCGCAGGCGCTTCCGTCCGAGGTGGACTTCTGCACGTCGCCGAGTCCGGTACGGGCGCGGCAGGAGGCCGGGTTCCACCAGCCGTCCGGCTTCGGGGTGGCCGCGGTCATCACGCCGCTGGGCATTCTGCGCAGGCCCGACCGCTACGGGGAACTGGAGTTGGCGGCGGTGCACCCGGGCGTCGGAGTCGACGAGGTGCGTGCGGCCACGGGCTGGCCGTTGCGGCTCGCGTCCGACGTCGCCGAGACCCCGCGGCCGAGTACGGAGGAGGTCCGGTTGCTGCGCGAGGAGATCGACACGGTCCGGCTCTACCTGCGGTGACCGCCCTCAGAGACCGGCGTAGCCCTCGGGCGTGGGCAGGGCGATCTCGGACAGCTCGAGCACGCGGTCGACCGCGGGGCTCGTCTCGGTCCGCCACACGAGGCGGGCGAGGGCCTCCTCCGTGCCGTCCTCCAGCGGGATCACCGACAGGCCCGTGGTGATGACGTTGCGGAACGCCGTGTCCACGGTGAACGTCAGGCCGACGCCCGCCGCGACGAGCGCCATGAGGGTCCAGGTGTCGGGGCCGTGCTGGGCGACCTTGGGCGCGAAACCGGCCTCCTCGGCCTTGCGGATCGCGATGTCGCGCAGCGACGAACCCGACGAGGCCTCGAGGAACACCCACGGTTCGTCGGCGAGTTCCTCCATCGACACCGACGTGCGTCCGGCCAGCGGATGCGATTCGGGGACGACGATGACGTAGTGGTCGACGCGCACCACCCGCGACCGCAACCCGGGAGGTGTCGAGTCCCAGCGGACGATCGCGAGGTCGAGCGTGCCGTCGGTGAGTTGGTTCATGGCGTCGCTGCCGAAGGTGGTGCTGCTGAGCGCCAGTTCGATACCGGGCTGGTCCTGGCGCACCTGCTGGGCGAGCGCGCTGATCAGTGGATGCGACGAGGGGCCCGCGAAGCCGATCGCGACCTTCCCGACGGCTCCGTCGCCGGCGTGAGCCACCACGCGTTCAGCGGTGTCGAAGGCGTGCACGATGTCGTAGGCAGCGGGCAGGAGTGCCTCGCCCTGGGGCGTGAGCCGCACCCGGCGGGTGGTGCGGTCGAACAGCGGACTGCCGAGGTGACGCTCCAGCTGCTGGATCGTGCGGCTCAACGGGGGCTGTGCGATGTGCAGGCGTGCGGCGGCGCGTCCGAAGTGCAGCTCCTCGGCGACGGCGAGGAAGGCCTTGACGTGGTGGAGATCCATCCGGCGTCCTCGTGGCTTCCGGCCGGCGGCGTCGCCGGCCCTGCGGTTCCGTGCGGTGGGCGCGCTGGTCGGCGGACCTCACCCGAACGATTTTTATGCTCGCACGCAATGGATACCATACTCATTACGCCATTGATGAGTATTGATCGAGTTGGCAGGATCGTCGGTATGCACGACGACGTGGCGGGCGATGCGTCCGCGCTGCCCCTCGACGGTGTGCGGGTCGTGGCGATGGAGCAGGCCGTCGCGGCGCCGCTCGGCACGCGCCACCTCGCGGATCTCGGCGCCGAGGTGATCAAGGTGGAACGCGTCGGGGAGGGCGATTTCGCGCGTTCCTACGACACCGCCGTGAACGGTGTCGGTTCGCACTTCGTGTGGCTCAATCGCGGGAAGAAGTCCCTCGCGCTGGACGTGAAGTCGAGCCGTGGTGCCCGCCTGCTCGCCGACCTCGTCGACACCGCCGACGTGTTCGTGCAGAACCTCGCACCCGGCGCGGCCGCGCGGCTGGGACTCGACGCCGACACGCTGCGCGGCCGCAACCCGCGGCTCGTCACCGTCGACGTCAGCGGGTACGGCGAGTCCGGTCCGCACGCCGGGCGAAAGGCCTACGACATGCTCGTGCAGGCCGAGACGGGGCTGGTGTCGATCACCGGAACGCCCGAGCAGGCGGTCAAGACCGGGATCCCGACCGCGGACATCGCCGCGGGCATGTACATCGTCACGTCGGTGCTCAGCGCCCTGCTGCGCAGGGAACGCACCGGGGCCGGCGCCGGCGTCGACGTCGCGATGTTCGACGCGACGGCCGAGTGGCTGGGGCATCCGATGTACGTCGCGATGTACGCGGGCAGGCAGCTGCCGCGGCTCGGCATGAGTCACGCCGCGATCGCGCCGTACGACGTGTATCCGACGCGGGACGGCCAGGTGCTGATCGGGGTGCAGAACGACCGCGGGTGGCAGGCGCTGTGCCGCGACGTCCTCGGTGACGAGGCACTGCTCGACGATCCCCGGTTCACCACCAACGTCCTGCGGGTCGAGCACCGCGGTGCGTGTGATGCCGAGGTGGGTGTCCGCACCGCCGTGTTCGACACCGCGGTCCTCGAACGACGCCTCGTCGACGCGGGGGTCGCGGCTGCTCAGGTCAACGACATGGCCGGGCTCGTGGCGCATCCGCAACTGTCCGAACGCGACCGTTGGCGTGAGGTGCGTACCGAGCGGGGGCCGATTCGCGCGTTGTTGCCGCCGATGACCTACCGGGACGTCGAGCTCGTGATGGGCGACGTCCCCGCACTCGGGCAGCACACCGACGAGACGCTCGTGCCGCTCGGTGTCACCGAGGACGAGCTCGACGACCTGCGCGCCGCCGGCGTGATCCAGTGACCGACAGAAAGGCCACCGCCATGACCACGAGCAGCGATCCGACGGCCGTGCCCGCGGCGAGCGAGGTCGGCGACGACGACTTCGCCGACATCCTCGCCGCCACCCGGGATTTCGTGCGCACCAAGGTGATCCCCCGGGAGAACGAGATCATGGAGGCCGATGCGATCCCCGGCGATCTGCGCGAGCAGGTCGCCGGCATGGGGTTGTTCGGGTACGCGATCCCGCAGGAGTGGGGCGGGCTCGGGCTGGACCTCACCCAGGACGTCGAGCTCGCGATGGAACTCGGCTACACGTGCCTGGCGCTGCGGTCGCTGTTCGGCACCAACAACGGCATCGCGGGCCAGGTGCTCGTGAACTACGGCACCGACACGCAGAAGGCCGCATGGTTGGGCAGGCTCGCCTCCGGTGAGGCCGTCGCGTCCTTCGCGCTCACCGAGCCGGGTGCCGGGTCCAATCCGGCCGGACTGCGCACGAAAGCCGTGCGCGACGGCGACGACTGGGTGATCACCGGGGGCAAGCGGTTCATCACCAACGCACCGATGGCCGACCTGTTCATCACCTTCGCCCGCACCAGGGAGGCGAGCCGCAAGGACCCGGGGATCGCGGTGTTCCTGGTTCCGGCCGACGCCCATGGCGTCGAGGTCGGCCCGAAGGACCGAAAGATGGGGCAGGAGGGTGCGTGGACCGCGGACGTCACGTTTGACGGGGTCCGGGTGCCCGCCGACGCGCTCGTGGGCGGTTCCGAGGAGGTCGGGTACCGGGCGGCGATGATGTCGTTGGCGCGGGGGCGCGTGCACATCGCCGGGCTCGCGGTGGGCTCCGCCCGCCGGGCGCTCGACGAGTCGATCGCCTACGCCGCCGACGCCACCCAGGGCGGGACACCGATCGGCGATTTCCAGTTGGTGCAGGCGATGCTCGCCGACATGCAGACCGGAGTGTCGTCGGGCGAAGCGCTGGTGCGCGACGCGGCGAGGAAGTATCACACCGGGCAGGACCGCCGGATCGCCCCGTCGGTGGCGAAACTGCACTGCACGGAGATGGCGGGACGCGTGGCCGACCTGGCGGTGCAGGTGCACGGCGGGACGGGGTACATGCGCGAGGTGCCGGTCGAGCGCATCTACCGCGAGGTTCGGTTGTTGCGGTTGTACGAGGGCACCAGTGAGATCCAGCGGCTGATCATCGGTGGGGGTCTGATCAGGCAGGCACGCGCCCGTTCCTGAGCTGCGCGGTCAGGCCGGCTCTGCGGAGGCGAAGCGGCGCCGGTAGGCGGTCGGGGTGGTGTTGTACCGCGCCGTGAAGTTCTGCCGGAACGTGACGGCGCTGGCGAATCCGCACGCCTCGGCGACGCGGGCGACGCTCCAGGTGGTCGTCTCGAGCAGACGGCGCGCTTCGTCGAGCCGGTGGACGAGCACCCAGCGGGCCGGGCTCATGCCGGTGGTGTCGCGGAACCGGCGGGAGAAGTTCCGCGGGCTCATCGACGCGTGTGCGGCGAGCGTGTCGACGTCGAGCGGGGCGTCGAGATGGGCCAGTGCCCACGTCATGGTCCGCCCCACGGGACCGTGGTCGTCGCTTGTGGACAGTGGGCGTTCGATGTACTGGGCCTGATCGCCGTCGCGGTGGGGCGCGATGACGAGGTGGCGTGCGACGGCCGTGGCGACGGTCGATCCGAGCCGGGTGCGGACCAGGTGCAGGCACGCGTCCAGCGCGGACGCCGTGCCCGCCGACGTCAGCACGTCGCCGTGGTCGAGGTACAGCGCCTCGGACTCGACGCGCACGGCCGGGTAGCGCCGGGCCAGGGCGTCGGCGGCGGTCCAGTGGGTGGTGGCGGTGCGGCCGTCGAGGATGCCCGCGGCCGCGAGCGGGAACGCGCCCAGGCAGAGCCCGACGAGGGGCGCCGCGCGGGCGTGCGCGGCGCGGATCCGCGCGAGGACGACGGTGCCGGGTTCCGGCAGATCCTCGGGCCAGGAGGGAAAGACGAGCAGGTCGGCCGCATCGGCGGCCTCCGGCCCGGCGAGGTCGCCGATCGCGAGCCCTTCGGCGGTGCGCACGGGCGAGCCGTCGGTGCTCCAGACCTGTGTCGTCCACGTCCGGCCCGGCTGGTGCCTGCTCGCCTCGCCCAGGACGAGCAGCGGGGTGGCGAGGTGGAACGTGGTGATGCCGTCGAAGGCGTGGATGGCGATCCGCATGCTTGGCCTGAATTCATCGAAGGTGGTCGTCTCTGCCACTCACCGTAGGCCGCGCGGCGGGTCAGGATGAAGGGCACGGCTCGCGGGGCCGATACGTCCCCGATGAGGCGCTCCCATTCCGATGACTCGACACCTCCAGGAGGACCGCTCCATGTCCACGCCCCGCCGTGCCCTGATCGTCATCGACGTCCAGCAGGAGTACTTCCGCGACCCGCTGGCGGTGCAGTACCCGCCGAGGGAGGACTCGCTGGCCCGGATCGCCGGGGCCATGGACGTCGCCGAGGGGGCGGGAGTCCCGGTACTGACCGTCCAGCACGAGTACCCCGAGGGCGCGCCCGTCTTCGCGTCCGGATCACCGGGGTGGCGGCTGCATCCGGACATCGAACGCAGGCCGTCGGCCAAACACGTGGTGAAGACGCTGTCCAGTGTCTTCAGTGCCGACGGGGTCGCCGAGTGGCTGCAGGCCGAGGGGGTCGACACGGTGACCCTGGTGGGCTACATGACCAACAACTGTGTGCTCGCCACCGCGGCGGCCGCCGAACCGCTCGGCTTCGCCGTGGAGGTCCTGTCCGATGCGACGGGTGCGATCCACCTGGCCAACGAGGCGGGCCGGGTGTCGGCGCAGCAGGTGCACGAGACGCTGATGGTGCTCCTGCAGTCGAACTGGGCCGCGGTTGCCGGCAGCGACGCGTGGGCCGCGGCCGTGGCCGAGGGGCGGTCGTTGCCCGCGAGTGACCTCGGGACCTCGGCCATGCAGGGACGCTGATCCCCGCGGTGGGTCCGGCTCAGGACCGCAGCAGCGTCTCCGCGGTGGCGCGGGCCTCGATGAGCAGGTCGGCGCCGTAGATGCGGTGGTGGGCGAAAGCCCCTTCGAGCAGCAGGAACAGGTGGTCGGCCAGCAGCTTCGGCTGGGCGACGTGCGGCAGGTCCTCGGTGATGAGGTCGGCCAGCCGACTGCACACCGCGTGCTTGTGGTGCCGGATCACCGGATACGCGGGGTGGTCCTCGCTCAGTTCGGCCGCGGCGTTGAGGTAGGCGCAGCCACGCGTGATGGTCTTGGCGTCCTCGGCGTAGACGTCGAAGAAGGCCAGTGCGCGTGGCGCGTCCGTGGCCGCGATGGCCGCTTCGAGCGCCGCCCACCACGTGTCGTGCCGGTGTCGCAGGTAGGCGGTGACGAGCCCGTCCTTGTTGCCGAAGTTCTTGTAGAGGATCGGCTTCGTGACCCGCGATTGCGCGGCGATGGTGTCGACTCCCACGGCGTGGATGCCCTGCTCGTAGAACAGGTGTGAGGCCACCTCGAGGATGCGGCGTGCACCGGGTGTCAGCCGGGTCGGGTCGAACTCGGTCCCGCCGGCGTGCTGGCCCGCCGAAGCTTCCTGACGTGACAAATCTGTATACCTACCCTGCCCGACGGTCGGTTACCGGTCTGTATACCACGCCTTCTGGGGTACGTGGTCCAGTACGGAGGTCTTCGTGCGCCGGAATCACGCAAGGGTTGAGTGATGCAGGGGAGTTGTTCGGGTGGCTTCGCACGTGGGAGCTGATCAGCAGGACCAGGACGGTCAGCCGAAGGCGAGGTTGTCGCGGCCGGTGTTCGTGCCGGCCGTCGTCGTGATCGGGACCGCGTTGGCCTTCGCCATCTGGTTCGGAGCCAGGTACGGCGAGGACGCCACGCAGGCCTTCACCGACCTCAGGGACTCCATCGGGGTCAACGTCGGCTGGTGGTACATCATCGTGGTCACCGCGATGCTGCTGTTCTGCGTGTGGGCCGCATTGTCCAAAGTGGGCAACGTGCGACTCGGCCGGGACGACGAACGGCCGGAGTTCTCACTGTTCTCGTGGTTCGCGATGCTGTTCTCCGCGGGCATGGGGATCGGTCTGGTGTTCTCCGGTGTCTCGGAGCCGTTGAGCCACCTGACGACCCCACCCGACGTGGTCGGCGTCGAGCCCGGATCCGAGGAGGCGGGCCGCGCGGCGATCGGCCAGTCGTTGTTCCACTGGGGACTGCACGCCTGGGGCATCTACGCCGTGGTCGGCCTCGGCCTGGCCTACATGACGTTCCGCCGCGGCAGGCCGCTGTCGGTGCGGTGGCTGCTCGAACCGCTCTTCGGCCGCAAGCTCATCGAGTCGTGGGTCGGGCACGTCATCGACGTGGTGGCCATCGTCGGGACGGTGTTCGGCGTCGCGACCTCGCTCGGACTCGGGGTGCTGCAGATCCAGGCCGGACTGTCCAACCTGGGCTGGTTCGAGCCGTCGAACACACTGATGCTGCTGCTGGTCGTGGGCATCACGGCGATCGGCACGCTCTCGGTGGTGTCGGGACTGCACAAGGGCCTGCAGTGGCTGTCGAACGCCAACATGAGCATGGCCACGGTGATGGCGATCGTCGTCCTGCTGGTCGGCCCGACGGTGTTCCTGCTGCGGTCGCTGGTGCAGAACTTCGGTGAGTACCTGCAGACGATCCCGCAGCTCGCCTTCGTCACGGGCGCCGGAGCGAGCGACACGTGGACCCTCGACTGGACCCTGTTCAACCAGGCGTGGTTCCTGGCGTGGGCACCGTTCGTGGGCATGTTCATCGCGCGTATCTCGCGCGGGCGCACCATCCGCGAGTTCCTCCTCGGCGCGCTGCTGGCGCCGACGCTCGTGTCCCTGGTGTGGTTCACCGTCTTCGGCAGCACCGGGATCCAGCACCAGCTCACCGAGGGCAACCTGGTCGGTCAGGACGGCAATGTGGACACCGAGACGGCGCTGTTCCACCTGTTCGGCGAGCTGCCCGTCCCCGACGGCGTGACGACCGTGCTGTCGGTGGTGGCCATCTCGGTGATCATGCTGTTCTTCATCACCAGCGCCGACTCCTGCTCGCTCGTGGTGGACGTGCTCTCGCACGACGGGCGCACCGAGACGCCGACGACCACGCGCGTGTTCTGGGCGCTGCTGGTCGGTGCCGCCGCCGCGCTGCTGCTCATGGCCGGCGGGGAGGCCGCGCTGACCGTGCTCCAGGTCAGTTCGCTGGCCGGCGCGGCGCCACTGTCCATCGTGTACGTGCTGGCGATGGTGTCGCTGTGGCGGATGTTCCGGCTCGAGGTGGCGACGATGCCGCGCTACGTGCGGATCAGGTCGCAGGCCACACCCTCGGCCCTGGTGTCCGCGGCGAGGGAGAACGCCGACTCCGAACGAGAGGTGCGGCGCAGCCTGCGCGAGCTCGTCAAGGCGCAGAACGTGGGTGCTCCCGGACGCGGTGACATCCGGCGGGCGTCGGCCACGCTGGCCGGGCTCGACGCGACCGTGTCCGGTCCCCGGTTCGGGGTCCGGCAGGACGAGGACAGCACGATCCTCGCCGTCGAGGACGTGCCCGCGCACGCCACGACGGTGGATCCGAAGACGGGCGAGATCGGCATCGACGACGAGGCGGTGCGTTCCGACCCGACGGCCGACGAGGTGTTCGACACGCCCGAGTTCGACGACTCGGCGCTGGGAGCCGAGCACCGGTCGCAGGAACTGCTCGACCGGTACGTCAACGGTGGCAAGCCCGCCGGCGGCGAACAGGGCGGCGGCTCGGACCCGAGCTCGGGCAAGCAGGCCGATTCGAGCGGGGGCGAGCACACCGGTCGTGACGCCGGTGCGGAGAAGGATCGGCAGTCCGGCGAGAAGTGATCTCGGTCGAACCTGTGGCCGAATGAGGATTCCCCGGCCGCGGGTTCGGCAGGGCGCGCGGCCGGGTTTCGTCGAGGAATGGGGAAACGGGGTCACCGGATCAGGTTCCGGTGACCCCGTTTTCGTTGTGTGCGAGATGCCGAAGTCGTGTCGCACGCGTCGATGTCTGCTATGTCGGATTCCTCCGACGATGACCGCCGGGAAACACGGGTATGCCCGTTCCGCACCCACTCGTCAAAAGAAATTAACCAACCCCGCCTTTGGTATGTGAAGCGGCTCTCACTCGATCGAGGAAAGGTAGCCGGGGGCCGGGTCGCCGCTCGTAGCCTCACCGCTCATTCCGGTGAACCGACTACGGGGGTGACCCAGCTCGTGCCCGTTCTCCCGACAGACACGATCGACCTGAGCCTGCCCCAGTCCACATTTCGCTCACTGACCCGGCAATCCGGGAAACGCAGGGGACCCACCGTCGCCGTCCTCAGGTTCGTCGAAGCCGCGCGCATCGAATCCCGGTTCGGGCGCAAAGGTCTCGACCAGGTACGCGAGCAGGTGGCCTGGCTGTTGCGCACGGAACTGTCCGACAAGGAGGGTCTTTCCACCGACGAGAACGGTGGCCTGGTGCTGACGTTGCGTGGCGCGGTGGAATGGCAGACCGCCGACCGGCTGTCCGCGATCGCCCAGCGGCTGGCCAGACTGCCCGTCCGGATCGGAGCCGACCAGCTCACCATCACACCGGTGATCGGGTGGGCGTCCTCGGACGATCGGCCCGCGCCACCGGATCTCGTCACGTTGATCCATAGGGCGACCGACGCCGCCGAGCAGGCGACCGAACACGTCGACCTGATCCCGCGCAAATGGGTGCCGCCGCGGACGGCGCCGTCGCGGAGGAAGCGGGGCGACGCCTCGCTGGGCAGGGCGATCGCGCAGAACGTGTTCACCCTCGTCGTCGGTCTCGCCGTGCCGTTCCTGCTGCTCGTGCTCGCCGACCGGGCGGGGTTCGACATCTCGACGCCGCTCTACCTCGCCGTCGTGGGAGCCCTCGTGCTGACGGCGGTCGCGGTGTGGACCGAGTGCTTCTACGCGCTGGAACCGGAACGTCCACCGCGCGAGGCGGCCGGACCCGAACCCGCCGCGTCGGCGATCATTCCGGCGTATCTGCCGAACGAGGCGGCCACGATCCTCGACACCCTGGCGGCGTTCCTGGCGACCGACTACGGCGGGCCGTTGCAGGTGATCCTGGCCTACAACACACCGCACGCGCTGCCGGTGGAGGAGGAGCTGCGGGCGCTGGCCGCGCGCGAGCCGAGGTTGGTCGTGCACCGGGTGCCGTACTCGACGTCGAAGGCGCAGAACGTCAACGCGGCGCTCGAACTGGTCACCGGCGAGTTCGTGGGCATCTTCGACGCCGACCACCAGCCCGCCCCCGACGCGTTCAGCCGTGCGTGGCGGTGGCTCTCGCACGGTGCCGACGTGGTGCAGGGCCACTGCGTGATCCGCAACGGCGGGTCGTCGTGGGTGTCGCGGATGGTGGCGGTCGAGTTCGAGGCGATCTACGCGGTGAACCACCCCGGCCGCGCGCGGCTGCACGGATTCGGGCTCTTCGGCGGTTCGAACGGTTTCTGGCGGACACAGGCACTGCACGAGACGCGGCTGCAGGGCCGGATGCTCACCGAGGACATCGACGCCACCGTCCGCGCACTGCTGGCGGGCAGGACCGTCGTGAGCGATCCCGCGCTGCTCTCGCGCGAACTCGCCCCCGCGAATCTGCGCGCGCTGTGGCGGCAGCGGATTCGGTGGGCACAGGGCTGGTTCCAGGTCTCGCGCAGGCACCTCGCGGCGACGTTGCAGTCGAAGGAACTGAGCGTGCGGAACAAGCTGGGCCTGTCGTTCCTGATCGGCTGGCGGGAGATCTATCCGTGGATCTCGCTGCAGATGATCACGGTGATCGGGTTCCTGGCCTGGCGGGACGGCGGTTTCTCCGATGTGGACTTCCTGGTGCCGACGTTCGTGCTCGCCACGCTGTACACGATGCTGTCCGGACCGGCGCAGGCGCTGTTCGCCTGGCGGCTTGCCGCGCCCGAGATCCGCAGGCACCGCGCCTGGTTCCTGATCTATCTGGTGCTGAACGCCGTGTTCTACACGGAGTTCAAGAACCACATCGGGCGTGTGGCGCAGCTGAAGGAGCTGACCGGTGAGCGGCGGTGGGCCATCACTCCGCGCCAGGTCGAGGCGCCGGTGGGGAGGACGGCGTGACGGCGGCGGGGACGACGTCCACAGGGCAGCCGAGGTATCAGCTCGACGTCTTCCGCGCGGTCGCCGCGCTGTCGGTGGCCATGTTCCACGCGTACCAGTTCAACCGCCGCGAGCAGTGGCCGTTGGAAGGCACGTTCTGGCACGACGTCATCCTGGCGACCGACCTGTTCGTGGCGATGTTCTTCCTGCTGTCGGGATTCCTGCTCGGACTGCCGATCATGCGGGCATCGCTGGGTGCGGGACCACTACGGCCGTCGAAGGCGTTCCTGATCAAACGGTTCGCCCGGTTGGTGCCGACGTACTACCTCGTGGTGCTGCTCGTGTGGTCGCTGACGAACGTCGAACTGCCGGGCCACTGGCAGGATCTGGTGCTGCACCTGACGTTCACACAGGTCTACAGCGACGAGTACATCTTCTGGACCAACGGCCCGGCGTGGTCGCTGGCCAACGAGATGCACTACTACCTCTTGCTCGCGGTTCTCGCGGGACCCGCACACGCGTTGTGCGCGCGGCTGGCCACGAGGCGAGCGCGGATCGGCGTGCTCGTGGGCGGAGTGGCCGCACTGGTGGCGGTGAGCGTGGGCTACAAGCTCGTAGCCTGGCTCGTCTGGCAGCGCCCGCAGGAATCGTGGTCCACCTGGTTCGGCCCACTGGCCAAACTGGACGTGTTCGCGCTCGGCATGCTGGTGGCGATCGGCGCGGCGGCCGGGGTACGCGTCAACGGGCGGTGGGTGCGCCTCGGCGTCGCGGTGGCCGGTGCGGGGGTCGTGGTGCTGGGCGAGTCCTCGCCGCGGCCGTTCCAGCACACCGTGCTCGCGATCGGCGCCGGGATGATCATCGCCGCGGCCGTGATCACCGACGGGCCGGTGCCGCGGTTGCTGTCGTGGCGGCCACTCGTGGCGGTCGGACTCTCCAGCTACAGCATCTACCTGTGGCACGAACCGCTGCTGCGGTTCCTGAGCCACGTCGGGCTCGACCCGTTCGCCGGCACGGCAGCCGGTTTCGTGTGCACGACGGTGCTGCTCATGATCGTCGTCATCCCGGTGGGCCAGTTCAGTTACCGCTTCATCGAACGCACCGGGATGAAACTGGCTGCGGCGTTCGACGCCCGCGGCAGGCCGCGCGAGTACTACCCGGAGGTGACCGTGCGCGGGTGATCCGCCGGCTCCCGGCTCACGCCGCCGTGTCGCCGAGTGCCTTGTCGAGGATCTCGACGCCCCGGTCGATCTCGGCCTCGGTGGCCGTCAGCGGGGGCGCGATGCGGAAGGTGCCGCCCATACCCGGCAGCTGCACGATGTTCATGTGCAGGCCGAGCTCGTTGCAGCGCCGGGTGACGGCCGCGCCGAGCCGATCGCTGTCGGCCGCGGTTCCGCCGGTGACGAGTTCGAGGCCCACGAGCAGGCCGCGTCCGCGCACGTCGCCGATCACGGGGTGGCGGGTGGCGAGCTCGTCGAGTCCGGAGCGCAGCCGCGCACCCAGCAGGCGTGCGCGTTCGGCGAGCCGGTCCCGGTTGAGCACGTCGAGCACCGTGGTGCCGACCGCGGCGGGCAGCGGGTCGTTGACGTGGGTGGTGAGGAACAGGAAACCGCGTTCGTGGGCGCGGCGTTCGATGTCGGCGCTCGTCACCACGGCCGACAGCGGCAGGCCCGCGCCGAGGGTTTTCGACAGCGTGATGATGTCCGGCACGACGCCGTCGCGTTCGAACGCGTACCAGTCGCCCGTACGGCACAGCCCGGTCTGTGCCTCGTCGAGGATCAGGAGCATGCCGCGCTCGTGGCATTTGTCGCGCAGCGCCGCGAGATACCCCGGCGGCAGGTCGACCACGCCGCCGGAGCTGAGGATCGGTTCGACGAGACAGGCCGCCGGGCTGCCGACGGACTGGGCGTCGATGAGATCGAATCCGAGGTCGAGTTGGCGGCGCCAGTCGAGTTCGCCGTCGGCACCGGTGACGTCGGGGCGGAAACGGTCGGGCACCGGAAGCGCGAAGTTGCCGGGCGCCGCCGGGCCGTAGCCGCCCCTGCCTGCGCTGTAGGTCGCGCCCGCGGCGGCCTGTGTCATGCCGTGCCAGGACCGGGCGAACGAGACGACCTCGTGGCCGCCGGTGACGAGCTTGGCCATGCGCAGCGCCGCCTCGTTGGCCTCACCGCCGGTGCTGAGCAGCATCGCCTTCTCGAGCGGAGCGGGCAGGGACTCGGCGAGCCTGCGGCACAGCTCGAGAACCGGAGGGCTGAGCATGCCGCTGTAGAGGTGGTCGAGCCGGCCCGTCTGCTCCCGGATCGTCGCGACGATCTCGGGATGCGAATGGCCGAGGATGGCGCTCATCTGGCCGGAGGTGAAATCCAGCAGTTCGCGGCCGTCCTCGGTGAACACCGAGCTGCCTTCCGCGCGGTCGATGACGCCGGGGCTGAACTGTCCGTGGCCGAGGAAGCGAATGAGGTGCTCGGTGTCGTCGGTCATGTCCCGACGCTACGAAGCGGGGCACACGCTGTCCATGCTGCGTTCGGCGCAGCGTGGGGCGTCACGGCGCGGTCGGGGTGAGGGTGTACTCCTCGGGGGCGAGTTCCGCGGCGAGTTCGCGGAGCAGGGCTCCGATCTCGTTCAGCCGCTCGGCGGTCATCCGTTCCGCAGGTCCCGTGACACTGATCGCGACGTCCTGCGCGGTGGCCGACGTCAGCGCGATGCCGACACAGGCGATACCGGTCTCGTTCTCCTGGTTCTCGATGGCCCAACCGTGTGTGCGGGCGGCCTCGACCGCCGAGCGGAACCGTTCGCCGAGCGTGGGCTGCTCGTGGTCGGGGTCGGCCTCCTCGAGGTAGCTGCCGAGCAGCGCATCGCTCGGCGGTGCCGCGGCGACGAGCGCGCGCCCGAGCGCCGTGGTGGCGATGTGGGTACGCCGCCCGACTCGGGACCACACGCGCACGGAGCGTTCGGGCTCGATCTTGTCGAGGTAGACCACGCGCCGTCCGTCGAGCACGCCGAGGTGGACGAGTTCCTCGCAACGGCGGGACAACTCCAGCAGCAGCGGCCGGAACAGCAACGGCAGGTTGTCGCCGGACCCGAAGGTACGGACCATGCGGCGCAGTGCGTCGCCGAGGACGTAGTTGCGGTCGCCGCCGTCCTGGGTCACGTAAGCGCGATGCGCCAGTCCGCGCAGCAACCGGTGGACCGATCCCTTGTTGATCCCCGTCCGCGTCGCGATCTCCCCGAGTGCCAGACCTTCCGGGCCGGCCGAGGCGACCGTTTCCAGCACGACCAGCGCGCGGTCGAGGCTCGTGACGGGCGGTGTCTCCGGCGTCTCCGGTGTGGGTTCGGTCTCCATGGATCCATTCTCGCCGGGGTCGATGTTGCGTCACGTCCGACGCGAGTTTAGCTTATGGTCCGAAATACAAAACGAGCGGTTCGCGATGTGAAACGCCCGTGGCGTCGCACGGTGCACGACGCCGCACTGTGCACGCCGACGCACTGTGCACGACGCCGCACGGTGGAGGGCGCCGCGCCTGGCCGGCCCGCCGCATCGCGGAAGGACAAGGACGTCATGACAGAGGTACTCGGCCGCGGGAACGTGCCCGCGGGCTCGCTCATCGGAGCGTCCGCTCCGGATCGGACGGGCATCGTCCATCTCGGCCTCGGCAACTTCCATCGCGCGCACGGCGCCGTCTACACCGCCCGCGCGATGGCGGCCGAGGGTGGCGACTGGGGCATCCGCGGGTTCGCCCACTCCTCGGACCGCGTCGTGGCGCCGATGCGCGCGCAGGACAACGTCTACTCGATCCTGCAGCTGACCGAGCACGGCGCCGAAGCGGGTGTGGTGGACGTGCACCGCGACACCGGGGTCGCCGCGCACGATCCGGCGGCCGTGGTCGAGGCGATCGCCGATCCGGCACACCGCATCGTCACCCTCACCGTCTCCGAGGTCGGCTACACCCGCGACTCGGCCAGTGGCAGGCTGGCACTCGACCACCCCGACGTCGCCGCGGATCTCGTCGCCGGAGCGACGCCGCGCACGGCGGTCGGCATGATCGCGCGCGGGCTCGAGAAGCGTGCCGCGTCCGGCGAACCGTTCACGGTGCTCTCGTGCGACAACCTGCAGTCCAACGGCGACGTCACGCGCGGCGTGGTCGAGGAGTTCCTGCACGCCGCCGGTGCGAGCGACGACGTGCTGTCGTTCGTCGCGGGCTCGGTGTCGTTCCCCAACGGGATGGTCGACCGGATCGTCCCGAAGACCACCGACGAGCACTCCCGCCTCGTCCGCGACCTGCTCGGGGTGTCCGACCACTGCCCGGTGCCCGCCGAGGACTTCACCATGTGGGTTCTGGAGGACGCGTTCGCTGGCGGCCGCCCCGCCTGGGAGCGGGCCGGTGCGACGTTCTCCAACGAGATCGAGGCCTACGAGCTGGTGAAACTGCGCCTGCTCAACGGTTCCCACTCGCTCATCGCCTACCTCGGCGTGCTGTCCGGCGCGCCGACCATCGACGTCGCGTGGGGCAGGGACTTCGTGCGCGAGGCGGTGCTCGCCGAGATCCGCGACGACTACCTGCCCACGTTCACCCCGCCCACCGGGTTCGACGTCGACGCCTACGTGTCGCAATTGGACGCCCGCTGGCGCAATCCGCTCATCGGGCACGCCACCACGCAGGTCGGCTCCGACGGCTCGGCCAAGCTGCTGCAGCGCATCCCTGAGGCCGCGCTGTCCCACCTGCGCCGCGGCGGCATGCCGCACCACCTGGCGTTGTGCACGGCCGCGTGGATCGCCTGCGTCGCCCCGCCGCGTGGGTTCAGCCCGGACCCGCTCGCCGACCGGATCGCCGAACCCGCCCGCGACCGGCTCGCCGCCGCCGTCGACGGTGCCACCGGGATCGCCGACCACGTCCGCCGCATCATGCACGGCGGTTTCTTCCCCGAGGCACTCGCCGAGCAGGAGGGCTTCACGGCCCGCGTCGCCGAGCTGCTCACCGCCATCACCCGCGACGGGGCCGCGGCGGCCGCAGCCGACGCGGCCGCCGCCCGCTGAGTCCGTACCCACTGGAGCTGATCACGATGAAGGGTCTGTTCATCCACGGCGCCGAGGACATGCGCCTGGACGACGTCGCCGTCCCCGAACCGGCCGACGGCGAGGTGCTGCTGCGCGTGCGGTACGTCGGCATCTGCGGGTCGGATCTGCACTACTACTTCCACGGCAGGAACGGCGAGAACGTCGTCCGGGAACCGTTCGCGCCCGGCCACGAGTTCTCCGCCGTCGTCGAGCGCGATCCCAGCGGGGAGTGGAAGCCGGGTACCCCGGTGACCGTGCACCCGGCGCGCTACGGGGCTCGGGTCGAGGGACTCGCGGACCGCCCGCACCTGTGGCCGGGCGGTGACTATCTCGGCAGCGCGGCGGCCTTCCCGCACCGCCAGGGTGCCGCGGCCGAGTACGTGGTCGTGGAGAAGCCGATGCTGCGCGCGCTGCCGGAGGCGTTGTCGTTGCGCGACGCGGCGCTGGCCGAACCGCTCGGTGTCGCCCTGCACGCGCTGACGGTCGCGGGCGAGGACCTCGGCGGGCGTGCCCTCGTGCTCGGTGCGGGACCCGTGGGCCTGCTGATCGTGGCCGCCCTGGCGGCACGCGGCGTCGACCACATCGCCGTCGCCGATGTGCAGGAGTCCGCTGTGGACCGTGCGCGCGCACAGGGCGCCCACGAGACGTTCCTCGTCGGCCGCGACGAACTCCCCACCACGGCCTACCCGGTGGTCTTCGAGTGCTCCGGCGTCCCCGTCTCGCTCACCCAGGCGGTGGCCTCGGCCGAGCGTGCCGGCGTCGTCGTGGCCGTCGGCATGCTCGCCGACGCCGAGATCGGCGTGAACCTCGCGCCGCTCGTGTCGAAGGAACTGCGCCTGCGCGGCAGTTTCCGCTTCTCCACCGAGATCGACGACGCCGTGGCCATGCTGGCCGCGAACCCGTCGATCGCCCAGGTCGTCACGCACGTCTATCCCGCCTCGGACGCCGTCGCGGCCTTCGCCACCGCCAAGGACTCGGCGGCATCGGGCAAGGTGCTCCTCGAGTTCTGATCCGGGAAGGGCGGATCGTCCGCGGTGCTGCGTTCTTCCCGTACGACCCAGCCCTTCCCGGGTGACCCGCGTTTCCCCGTACCTCGCCTCTGTCCCCATCCGACACCGAAGAAGGAACAACGATGTCCACTTCCGCACCTCCGCCGGAATCCGGCACCGCGCCGGAGCGTCCCGCCGAACGCAGCACGGGAGACCTCGCCCGCGCCGCGATGTCCGGCTGGCTCGGCACCGCGCTCGAGTTCATGGACTTCCAGCTGTACTCGCTGGCGGCAGGCCTCGTGTTCGGCCAGCTGTTCTTCGCCGGGGAGAGCCCGGCACTCGCCGTCGTGTCGGCGATGGCGACGTACGCCGTCGGCTACGTGGCCAGGCCGGTCGGTGCGTGGTACTTCGGGCGGCTCGGTGACCGGATCGGCCGCACCAAGGTCCTGTTCATCACGATCGCGCTCATGGGCGGTGCCACCACCCTCATCGGTGCACTGCCGACCGTGCAGCAGATCGGCATCCTCGCGCCGATCCTGCTGGCCGTGCTGCGACTCGTGCAGGGATTCGGAGCCGGTGCGGAGATCTCCGGTGCCGGCGTGATGCTCGCCGAGTACGCACCGACGAAGCGCCGCGGCATCATCGCCTCACTGGTCGCACTCGGCACCAACTGCGGCACGCTCGGTGCCTCGGCGATCTGGGGCATCCTGGTTGCGGTGCTGTCGGAGGAGCAGCTGCTGTCGTGGGGCTGGCGCATCCCGTTCCTGGGCAGCGCGGTCATCCTGCTGTTCGCCGTGTGGATCCGGTTCCGGCTGAAGGAAAGCCCGGTGTTCGAGGAGAGCTCGCACGTCAACGACGGTGTCGCGCTCACGACCGAGCAGATCCGCGAGAAGGCCGAGCGCGAGAACGACATCCCGATGCTCGAGGCGCTCGAGCAGAAGAAGTGGCGCGCGATGGTCCCCGCGTTCCTGCTGCGCTTCGGGCAGGCGGGCAACTCCGGCATCCTGCAGACCTACATGGTCTCGTTCATCACCGTCACGCTCGCGATGTCGGCCTCGGTCGGCACGAGCGTGGTCATCGTGTCGTCGCTGTGTGCGTTCCTCACGGTGCCGATCGTCGGTGCGCTCGGCGACCGCTTCGGCCGTCGCCGGATGTATCAGGTGATGAGTGTGATCTCGCTGATCCTCATCGTGCCGACGATGATGGCGATCGCGGGTGCCGAGGTGCCGCAGGTGTTCATCGGCTACATCGTCATGCACAACGTGTCGGTGATGGCGCTGGCCTCGCTGGAGAACCTGACGCTGCCGGAGATCTTCGGCTCCCGTCACCGGTACGCCGCGACCGGCGTGATCCGCGAGATCGCCGCGATGATCGCCACCGGCATCGGACCCGTCGTGGCCGCCGCCTGGGTCGCCGCGACGACCGGGTCATGGATCCCCGTGGCGATCCTGCTCGGCTTCTTCACCGTGTGCCCGCTCATCGCCACGTTCTTCATGCCCGAGGTGGCCGGCCGCGACCTGCGCGACCCGCGCAATGCGATCTGACCCAGGCCGCGCGCACCGTCCACACGCACCAGACCGGAAGTACCGAACCGGAAGGAAACACCGACCGTGAGCATCTCGACCGCCGACGTCATCGTCACGAGTCCGGGGCGCAACTTCGTCACCCTCAAGATCGTCACGTCCGACGGGATCGTCGGCTGGGGCGATGCGACGCTCAACGGGCGCGAGCTCGCCGTCGCCTCGTACCTGCGTGACCACCTGGCCAGCACGCTCGTCGGCCGGGACGAGGACCGGATCGAGGACACCTGGCAGTACCTGTACCGCGGTGCGTACTGGCGGCGTGGTCCGGTGACGATGGCCGCGATCGCCGCGGTCGACATGGCGCTGTGGGACATCAAGGCCAAGAAGGCGGGCGTTCCGCTGTACCAGTTGCTGGGTGGTGCGAGCAGGGACAAGCTCCGCGTGTACGCCCACGCCTCGGGAGGCGACTATCCGGCCCTCGCGCGGGCGATCCGTGGCTACGTCGACGAGGGCTACACGGCGGTGCGCATCCAGACCGGCGTGCCGGGCCTGCAGCGGGTCTACGGCGTCTCGGACACCGCCGACCCGGGGGAGCGCTACGACTACGAGCCCGCCCATCGCGCCGCCGACGGGAGCGCGGCCAGTCGCCCCGAGGAGGAGGACTGGGACACCCCCGCGTACCTGCGGCACGTCCCGGCGATCTTCGAGAAGGTGCGCGAGGAGTTCGGGCCGGAGCTGCGGTTGCTGCACGACTCCCACCACCGGATGTCGCCGATCGAGGCGGCCAAGTTGGCCAAGTCGCTCGAACCGTACGACCTGTTCTGGCTCGAGGACGCCACCCCCGGCGAGGACCAGGACGCCTTCCGGCTGGTGCGCCAGCACAGTACGACGCCGCTGGCCACGGGCGAGGTGTTCAACTCGGTGTACGACTACCAGACACTGATCACCGAGCGGCTGATCGACTACGTGCGCTCGGCGCCGACTCACACCGGCGGGGTCACGGGGATGAAGAAGCTGCTCGACTTCGCCGCCGTGTACGGGATCAGGTCGGGTCTGCACGGCCCGACGGACGTCTCACCGATCGGCATGGCCGCCGCGCTCCACCTCGACCTGGCGATCCACAACTTCGGTATCCAGGAGTACATGCCGCACAGCGAGCTGACCCTCGAGACGTTCCGCACCTCGTACACGTTCGACCGCGGATTCCTGCACCCCGGCGACAATCCCGGTCTGGGCGTGGAGCTCGACGAACAGCTCGCGCAGCGGCATCCCTACACGAGGGCGTACCTGCCGGTGAACCGTCTTCTCGACGGCACGGTGCACGACTGGTGAGTCGGGAAAGGACGGACGGCATGGGGCAGCGGCAGAGGCTGCCGGAACGGACCGCGGCGAACCGGCTCGTCGTGGTCGTCCGCGCCGCGCGCGCCGAGGACTACCCGCCGGTGCTGGACACGATGGTCGAGGCGGGGGTGCGCAGCGTCGAGCTCACCCTCACCACGCCGGGCACCTTCGAGGCGCTGCCCGGCCTGCTCGAGCGGTACGGCGACACCGCCGACATCGGCGTGGGGACCGTGACGCGGCCCGACGAGGTGGACGCGGCCGCCGACCGCCGAGCGCACTACCTGGTGACGCCGGTGTCCGATCCGGCGGTCGTCGACCGTGCGCTGGAACGCGGGATCCCGATCGTCCCCGGCGGCCTGACCCCCACCGAACTGGGCTCGACGTGGGTCCGCGGCGTGCCCGCGGTGAAGGTCTTCCCTGCCGGACAGGTCGGGCCCGGCTATCTCAAGGATCTGCGCGGACCGTTCCCCGACCTTCAGGCCATTCCGTCCGGCGGGGTCGACCTCGAGTCGGCGCGGGCGTGGCTGGCCGCGGGCGCGGCGGCGATCAGTGTGGGCGGCCCGTTGCTCGGCGACGCTTTGCGGGGCGGCGACCGGGCGGCACTGGCCGAGCGGACCCGGCGCTTCGTCGAGGTCTGCGTGGAAGGCGGCGCCGCATGACGGCGGGCAGGGTGCTGACGTTCGGCGAGACGATGGGCCTGATCACCGGTGGGCGGATCGGCTCACTGGCCCACGTGTCCGAGGCGCACGTGGGGATCGGCGGTGCGGAGACGAACGTCGCCGTCAGCCTCAGCAGACTCGGGGTTCCGGTGACCTGGGTCGGCCGCGTCGGCGACGACGCACTGGGCAAACGGGTCGTACGGGAGGTGCGCGGCGAAGGGGTCGACGTGCGCCCGACCGTGGATCCGGATGCGCCCACCGGGCTCATGCTCAAGGAGCTGACCGGGCCGGGAACCTCGCGCGTCTACTACTACCGCGCCGGATCGGCGGGGTCGCGGTTCACCGCGGCCGACGTGCCGGCCGGTCTGGTGGAGGATTCGGCCCTGATCCACCTCACGGGCATCACGCCGTTGCTGTCGGACACGGCACGGGAGGCGTGCCGCCTGCTCGTGCGCAGGGCGAAGGACGCCGGTGTGCGGGTGAGTGTGGACGTGAACTACCGGTCCGCGCTGGCTCCCGTGGACGTCGCGGCGAAGGTACTGGGCGAACTCGTCGCCGAGGCCGACGTGGTGTTCGGCTCACCGGAGGAACTCGCCTACGTCGTGCCGGGAGGAGCGGAGCTCTCCGCGTCGCCCGACGAGCTGGCGGCGGCCCTCGATCCGTCGGGCGAGCGGGAGATCGTCGTCAAGCGGGGCGGTGACGGTGCGTCGGCCTACGCGGGCGGTGCGGTCGTGCACGCGCCGGGACACCGGGTCGAGGTCGTCGACACCGTGGGAGCCGGCGACGCGTTCGTCGCCGGCTACCTCAGCGGGCAGGTGCGAGGCTGGAGCGTGGCGGACAAGCTCGCGCGCGCGAACGCGTGCGGGGCCGTGCTGTGCACCGTGCCCGGTGACTGGGAGGCCGCTCCGACACCGGAGGACCTGGAGGTCTTCCTCGGCGAGGGCGGAGACCCGGTCCGGAGGTGAGCGCCTGCGGCGCCTGCTTCCGGGCCGGGTCCGTCCTCCTCGGACCTCAGGAGACGTGGGCCTCGAGGAGCGCGTCGAGCTTCTCGTAACCCTCGCGCACGCCTTGGTCCATGCCGCTGGCCAGCATGCCGTCGCGGGACTCGAAGCTGTCGGTGACGCTGAACACACGCAACCGGGTGCGCCCGCCGTCGAGCGGCTCGAACGTCAGCGTCTCCAGGAACACCTCGTCGGGCATGCCCTCGTAGGTGAACGTCCACACGATGCGCTCGTTCGGCCGCACCTCGTGGAAGCTGCCGAAGAACGAGGCGATCTCCTCGCCGTCCCGGTCGTTGGCGAAGGCCCACTCGCCGCCGGTGCGCGCGTCCCACTTCGTGATCCTGGTGGTCAGTGAGTGCGGGCCGACCCACCTGGCGTACAGGTCGGGGTCGACGTGGGCGCGGAAAACCTGCTGTGGTGCGGCGTCGAACTCCCGCACGATCTCGATCGTCGGTACGCGTTCGTCTGCCGTGATCTCGACGTCATGGGTGGTCGTGGTCATGATGCATCCCTCGTGTCGGTGCGTGCTCGTGTCTCGTCGGCTGCCTGCTCGGCCAGAAGTGCGTCGAGCCTGCGATAACGCTCCTCGGCTTCCCTGCGGTAGCGCTCGATCCATGCGGTCATGAGGTCGAACACCTCCGCGTCCAGGTGGACGGGGCGCCGCTGGGCGTCCTTGGTACGGGTGACCAATCCGGCCTCGCCCAGCACCTTCACGTGCTTGGAGACCGCCTGAAGGCTCATGTCGTAGTGCTCGGCGAGTTCGCCCACCGTCGCGTCGCCGCCCGCGAGCCGTGCGACGAGATCCCGTCGCGTCGGATCCGACAGCGCCGCGAACGCCCGATTGAGCCGTTCCGTTGCTGTTTCCTTGTCGACCATCTTCCTCAACCTCTCGGTTGAATAAAACGTACGACGGTGGTCCGTGATTGTCAACCGGGAAGTTGAATAACCTGCTCGGTGTCTACGGGAGCACGGACAGCGACGCCAGTTGCTTGTCGAGCCACGGGGTCAGCGTCTCGACGTAGGTCGCCGTCAGATGGGTCGTCACGCCGTAGACGACGACGTCGCCGATGACGGCGGGGCACGTACCGTCGCGGCAGAACATCGAGGTCGGATCCACGAGCCGCACACCGCGCACCCGCTCCGCGGCGTGGTCGGCCACGTGCGGGTAGTCGTAGGCGACGTCCTGCGGCACGGCGCAGTCACCGAGGTTCATCGGCGCGTTCGAGACGCAGCTGGGGATGTCCTTGTCGGGGTGCGGGTTGTCCTTGATCGTGACGACCCGCGCGCCCGTGCCGCGCAGCTGCCGCAGTGTGGAGGTGTAGCCGTCGCGCAGCGCCTTCGTGCTCTCCTCCTGGCTGAGGTGCTGGTCTCCGCGCATCGCGGTGTAGGTGTCGCGGCCGCCGGTGATGACGAGGTCGGGCTTCTCCTGTTCCTTGATCCGGTCGAGCGTGGCCTGGCGCCACGTGTCGCACTCGGCGTAGTACCGGCGCAGCGCGTCGTTGTAGAGGCTCACGTCCGGCGGCGCGCAGCCGGACTTCGTCAGGGGAACCAGTCGCCAGTCGCGTTTCTTCGCGATGTTCTCCAGTGCAGGGAAGTACTGCATCGCGTGCGAGTCTCCGAAAAGGACAACCGTGCGGTCGGCGTCGGGATTGCCGTACACGCATTCCCCGGATGCGGTCTCCGGACGGTCGGCGTGGCAGCCGTCGGTGTAGTTGCGCGGCCAGTCCTGTGCGGCTGCCCGCGGTTCCGGGCGGATGGCCTCGACGGACTGCTGCACGGCGTCGTCGCCACGGGACAGCGCCGGTGCACCGGTGATCTGGTCCTGCGACTTCGTGGGCAGGGACGGGATCGTCATGGGCAGCACGAGTCCGGGAATCACGGCGATCACGGTGCACGCGACGCCGAGTCCGATGGCGCGTCGGGGTTTCTGGAACACCGGTGACCTCCGGAACGGCTGTTCGACCAGGTGGTAGGTCGCGACGGCCAGCACCCAGGCGACCGCGACGACGACGAGTCCCTGCGAGGCGGACAGCTCACCGACGACCGCGGCGGCGAACACCAGCGCGGGCCAGTGCCACAGGTACCACGAGTACGAGACCCGTCCACAGTGGCGCATCAGTGGTGTGGCCAGCAACCGTTGCGGCAACAGGGAAGGAGCCGCGGTGCCCGCCGCGATCACCGCTGCCGTGCCCAGCGCGGGAAGCAGCGCCCACGGGGCCGGGAACAGGGTCTGCTCGTCGAACAGCAGGATCGCCGCGCCGAGGGCGCCCAGTCCGCCCCAGGCGAGCGCGGCCGCGACGGGCCGGGACAGGCGGGTGAGCGGGACGAGCGCGAGCACGCCGCCGACGGCGAACTCCCACCCGCGCGAGAAGGTGTTGAAGTAGGCGGTGTCCGCTGCCTGCAGCGTGGCGACGACCGAGTACGCCAGGGACAGTGCGCCGACGCCGAGGACGACGACGAACAGCGCGCGACGGGTGGTCAGCAGGCGCCGCAGCAGCCACACCGCGCCGAGCAACAGCAACGGCCACACCAGGTAGAACTGCTCCTCGACCGCCAGCGTCCAGAAGTGCTGCACCGGACTGGCCTGGAATCCAGTCTCGAAGTAGTCGACGGCCTGGCCCGCCAGCCACCAGTTGAGGACGTAGAGCGCGGAGGCCAGCAGGTCGGGGGCGACCGAATCCCGTTCCACGGGTGAGAGCACCAGCCACGAGCCGAGCGCGACGCCGCCGAGTACGACGGCCACCGCGGGCAGCAGCCGCCGGGCTCTGCGGGCGTAGAACCGGCCGAGGGACAGCGATCCGGTGGTCTCGATCTCACCCAGGATGAGCCTGGTCATCAGGAACCCGGACAGCACGAAGAAGATGTCGACGCCGATGTAGCCGCCGGGCACGAACGGCACACCCGCGTGGTAGAGCAGCACCGCGGCGATCGCCACCGCGCGCAGGCCCTCGACGTCGGGACGGAAGCCCGTGCGCCCAGTGTCCTGTGGCGAGCTGTCCCGTCGCGAGGTGTCCCGTGTCGCGGTCCCGTCGTGTTCCGGCGGCGCGGCCTGATCGGTGCGGGACAACGACAGCACTGCGGTCCAACCTCTCCATCGGCATCGCGGCTCGGCCCCGCGGACGTGACGGCGAGCGGATACGCGAGGGGATGCATGAGTCAGCTCGCCCGGGGCCACCGCAAAGCTGCCGTCGCCGGAGGATGCTGTCCATGGGTGCTGACACCCATTTTTCGTTGCCCCACACGGGTTTCACGTCGCGGCTCACCTGTGGGTTCACACCGCGCGCGCCGGTCAGGGTTCGATGAGCCCCGCGCGGATGGCGTACCTCGTGAGTTCGAGCCGGTCCTTCAGGCCGAGTTTCTGCAGGAGATTGGCCCTGTGCCGCTCCACGGTCTTCGCGCTGATGTAGAGCAGGTCGGCGATCTCCTTGCCCGAGTGGCCTTCGGCGACGAGCTTGAGGATCTCCTCCTCGCGGTCGGTGATCGTCTTGTCGGGAACGTCACCACCGCCCCGCGCGCGGTCGAGGTAGTCGCGGACGAGTGCGCTCACGGTCTCGGGGTAGACGAACGGTTCGCCCCGCATCGCGGCGCGGCAGGCCTCGATGAGGTCGCGGTCGGCCACCGACTTCAGCACGTAGCCGGACGCACCGGCTTTGAGTGCCTCGAAGAAGTACTGCTCGTTGTCGTACATGGTGAGCAGCAGGATGCGCATGTTCGGCAGGTCGTGGGCGAGCTCGCGGGCCGCCTGCAGGCCGGTCAGGCGCGGCATCGCGATGTCGAGGATCGCCAGGTCCGGTTCGAGCTCGCGGGCCCGTGCGATGGCCTCGGGGCCGTCGCCGACCTCCGCCACCACGGTCAGGTCGGGCTCACCGTCGAGGATGAGGCGCACGCCGCGGCGGACCAGGACGTGGTCGTCGGCGAGGAGAATGCGCACCGGGCGGCTCATCGGTGCTCCCCGGTGTCCTCGAGCGGGAACCACAGGCGCACCTCGGTGCCGGACCCCGGCGCCGAGTCGACGGTGAGGGTCGCGCCCACCAGCAGTGCCCGCTCGCGCATACCGGTCATGCCTGCGCCCTCCTCGGCGGTACCCATACCGCGGCCGTCGTCGCGGACCCGCAGTTCGATCCCGTCGTCGGCGGTGCGGAGCGTCAGCGTGACCCGCTCGGCACCCGCGTGCCGCACGGCGTTGGTGAGCGCCTCCTGCGCCACCCGGTACACGACGAGCTCGACGTCGTCGGGCAGCTGATCGGGGCCCGGTTCGAACCGTCCGCGCACGGCGACCCCGCTGTGCGCGGCCAACTCGGCGAACTCGGCGACGAGGTCCTTGAGCGCGCTGGTCAGTCCCAGTTCCTCCAGCACGCCGGGGCGAAGGTGCCTGGCGATGCGGCGGATCTCGTCGAGCGTGGTGCGGGTCGTCTCCTGCACCGCGGCGAGTTCGGTGCGCGCGGGCTCGGGCACCTGATCGGACACGCGTTTGAGGCCGAGGAGCACGGCGGTGAGCGATTGGCCGACCTCGTCGTGCAGCTCCTGGGCGACGCGCCGCCGCTCGGCCTCCTGCACCGACAGGGCTCTCGCGGCGCTGAAGTCGCGGGCGGCTTCGAGGCGGTCGAGCATGTCGTTGAACGTGGTGATGAGCTCGGCGACGTCGCCGGGCCCCTCGGCCACCGGACGTGGGCCGCGCCGGAGCAGGTCGACCGACGTCATGGTGCGCATGAGCCGTTTCACCGGCGCCAGTCCCACCCGCAGCAGTGCCGCGTCGGCGATGAGCACCGCGATGAGGCCGAGCACGAGGACCAGCAGCTCGTTCGACAACACCGGCGTCGACACGGTGATCGGCGCGAACAGCAGCAGTGCCGTGGCCGCGCACAGGACCGCCGTGTTCAGCAGGAAGATCCGCCCGAACAGGGACACGCTGCGCCTCCTCGCCGCACGATGAACAGCTCGACCGGCCCATGGTTGCGCACGTGCCCGCACACCGCGGTGCGTGGGCGAGCGAGGACGCCGCCGGCCGCGGGGCGGTCGGGCGATCGGCGCAGGCCCGGAGCCTGCGTCAGCCGGCGATCCCGGTGGCCTTGGCGAGCAGTTCGGCCGAGTGGAGGCGCTTGTCGAGCGTCGGCGACTGGTGGGCGACGATGAGCTCGTCGGCGTCCGCGTGCTTGCCGAACCACTCGAGGTACTCGGCGGCCTGGTCGGCCGTGCCGACCGCGGAGTAGCGGACCATGTCCATGATCGGCTTGCCCTGCGGGGAGTCGAGGATCGCGTCGGCTTCGGCGTCGGTGAAGGTGCGGCCCCTGCCCGCGAGCAGGCGCAGGCGCGAGCGCTTCACGATCTGGGAGTCCTGCTCGGCCTCCTCCACCGTGTCGGCGGCGATCACGTTGGCCCCGGCGATGACGTACGGCTCGGCGAGCTGTTCGGAGGGCTGGAACTCGTTGCGGTACGCGGCGACGGCTGCCTGCAGCGCGTCGGGGGCGAAGTGCGAGGCGAAGGAGTACGGCAGTCCGAGCGCGGCCGCCAGCTTGGCGCCGAACAGCGACGAGCCGAGGATGTACAGCGGCACGCCGGTGCCCTTGCCCGGGGTCGCGTTGACGCCGGGCACGAGCGAACGGTCACCGAGGTAGCCCTGCAGCTCCTGCACGTCCTGCGGGAAGTGCTCGGCGGTACTCGGGTCGCGGCGCAGCGCGCGCAGGGTGTTCTGGTCGGTGCCGGGGGCGCGGCCGAGGCCGAGGTCGATGCGGCCGGGGTGCAGCTCGGCGAGGGTGCCGAACTGCTCGGCGATCGTCAGCGGCGAGTGGTTGGGCAGCATGACGCCGCCGGAGCCGAGCCGGATGCTCTCGGTGTGCGCAGCGACGTGGGCGATGAGCACGCTGGTCGCCGACGAGGCGATGGTCGGCATGTTGTGGTGTTCGGCGTACCAGACGCGCTGGTAGCCGAGCTGCTCCGCACGCTGGGCGAGCGCGACGGTGGCGTGCAGCCCGTCGCTCACGGACTCTCCGCTGCCGATCGTGGCCAGATCGAGGATGGACAGCGGAAGAGTCATGACGGTGGTCCTTTCGTGGCGGCGCTTTCGCGGCAGGCAGGGGACACGGAGTGCTCCACCAGACGTCAACGACACCGCTGGACCCGATATTTCGGAACGGGTCGTGGCTCACAGTCCGTGCGATCACGCGGTCCCCACGGCGGTCACACCGGGGCGACCACGTCTGCCGCCGTCGGCTCAGCCGCCCGCGAGGCCCTTGATGCCCGTCGCGAAGACACCCTTGGCGAACGTCTTGTCGAGGTCCGCCTCGTCGGAGGCGTCGGCGTCGTACTCGGTCCACCACTCGACGAACGTCTCGCCGGTGGCGGTCACGGGCGCGAGCCGGATCGTGCTCAGGTAGCGGCGGATCGGGAACGGCCCTTCGAGGATGTTGTAGGTGTAGCTGTGGCCCGGCTCGTCGAACACGAGCAGCTGTTCGCGCACGACAGCGCCGTCGGCGAGGGTCAGCTTGCGCACGGCTCCGACCTCCGTGGCGCTGTGACCGGGTTCGATCTCGCTGGAGGCGATGCCGGGGTGCCAGTCGGGCAGGCTGTTGAAGTCGCGGACACGCCGCCACACCTCGTCGACGTCGCCGGGGACGATTCCGCTCGCGTAGGGCCGTGGCATGTGCTTACTCCTTCGACGTGTTCTCGGTGGACAGTTCCTTGAACTCGCGGGTGCGTGCGGTGAGGGCCTCTTCGACGGGCAGTCGTTCCATGCTGCTGGCGCCGTAGAAGCCGTGGCAGCGTTCGGTGCGCGAGAGCACGTACTCCGCGTCGGCCGGAGTGGCGATGGGGCCGCCGTGGCACAGCACGAGAACGTCGTCGCGGATCTCGCGTGCGGCGGCGGACCATTCGTCGATGGCGGCGACACAGTCGTCGAGGCTCTTGGCCGTGACCGCGCCGATCGATCCGCTGGTGGTCAGTCCCATGTGGCAGACGAGGATGTCGGCGCCCGCCTCGGTCATGGCGCGGGCGTCGTCGGCGGAGAACACGTACGGCGTGGTGAGCAGGTCGGCGCGGCGTGCGGCAGTCACCATGTCGACCTCGTGCCGGTAGCCCATGTCGGTCTCCTCGAGGTTGGCGCGGAACGTGCCGTCGATGAGGCCGACGGTGGGGAAGTTCTGCACGCCCGAGAAGCCGAGGTCGGCGAGCCTGCGCAGGAACCGGTCGGTGTCGAGGAACGGGTCGGTGGCGTTGACGCCGGCCAGCACGGGCGTGTGCTTGACCACGGGCAGGACCTCGTCGGCCATCTCGACGACGATGTCGTTGGCGTTGCCGTAGGCGAGCAGTCCCGCGAGCGAGCCCCGTCCGGCCATGCGGAAGCGGCCGGAGTTGTAGATGACGATGAGGTCGATCCCGCCCGCTTCCTCGCACTTGGCGGACAGGCCCGTGCCCGCACCGCCGCCGACGATCGGCTCGCCGCGCGCGGCCATGTCGGTGAACCTGGTGAGCAGCTCCTGTCGGTCGATGCGGGGCACGTCAACTCCTTGCTGTGCTTGTGCTGTCGTTCGGGGCGGCCGCGCTCGTACTGCCGGTGCCGGTGACGGTGCCGGTGACGTCGGCGACGTGGGCGATGTCGGTGAAGGCCGCGACGAGTTCCTCGGCGAACTCCGGGTCGTTGATGTGGTGGGGCGAGCGTACGATCCGGCGCCGTTCGGTCTGCTGCACCTCGCGCTCGAGGGTGTCGAACAGGACGGCGTCGACCTCGGGGTCGTGGAACGGCTGCCCCGGTGCGTCCAATGCGGACACTCCGCCCTCGGGCAGGAGGAAGCGCACGGGGCCGTCGCAGGCGTTGAGTTTGCGGGCGAGGAACGCGCCGATGGCCCGGACCTCGTCCGCGGTGGTGCGCATGAGCGTGATCTGTGGATTGTGCGGGTAGAACAGCCGGTCGGCGTAGCGCTCGGGCACGGTGTCCGGCGCGGCGAAGTTGACCATGTCGAGTGCGCCGCACGAGCCGACGTACGGGATCTTCGTGCGCGCGATCGCGTCGAGCCGGTCCTGGCCCGCGGCCAGGATGCCGCCGGCGACGAGGTCGCAGATCTCGGTGGTCGAGATGTCGAGGACGCCGGCGAGGTGACCGTCGTCGGCGAGTTTCTCCATCGCGGCGCCGCCGGTGCCGGTGGCGTGGAAGACGAGGCAGTCGTAGGTGTCGGCCAGCCGGTGGCAGACGGCGTCGACGCAGGGCGTGGTGACCCCGAACATCGTGAGCCCGGCGGCGGGCCTGGCATCGCCCGACGGGATCGGGTGGGCACACGCGCCGGCGAGGGCGTGGGCGGCGTTGCCGAGTACCTGACGCGAGATGCGGTTGAGGCCCGCGACGTCGGTGACCGAGTGCAGCATCGCGATGTCGCTGGCACCGACGTAGGAGGAGACGTCGCCCGCGGCCATCGTCGACACCATGATCTTCGGTACGCCGACGGGCAGTGCCTGCAGCGCGGGGGTGATCAGCGCGGTGCCGCCGGAGCCGCCCAGGCCGACGACGCCGTCGAGGTCGCGTTGTGCGGGCAGGAACCGGGCGAACGCGGTGGTCATGGCGGCGACGGCGCTGCCGCGGTCGCCGGTGAACACGGCGCCGGCGCCGTCGGGGTGCCAGGCGGCGACCTCGGGTGCCGTGACGTCGGCGGTTCCGGCCGGGGGCGGCTGTTGCACCGTCGACAGGTCCACGGTGCGGACCGACACGCCGGTCTCGCGGATCAACTCGGCGACGTACCTCAGCTCGTCGCCCTTGGTGTCGAACGTGCCCACGACGTACGCACTGCCCACGAACGCCTCCCTTGGCGCAGGTCCCTTCGCATGCCGGAACCGTTGATCACCGTCCATCTGAACACGGACGCCCGACCCACGCCAGTGTTCCGGTCTCGAAGGGGGCTCTGACCTGCGATGACTGTCGGTGCTGGCCTACCGGCGGACCACGTGTTACCTTGAGTAACAGTAAACCTCGGTAACAGGCAATCTCGTTGTCAGGAGCTTCCCATGACCAGCGTTGACAACCGCATCGATGCGGGCACGCAGGACGGACACGACTCGGTCGCGCAGCGGCTGCTGGACTCCTCGGAGACGCTGTCGTACGACCCTGCGACCGAGGTCGACTGGGAGACCCCGCTCGACACGTCGTACTGGGGCACCTCGCCCGAGTGGAGCACGCTGTACGGCACGCCCTACTGGGACGAGATGAGCGAGGACCAGCGGCGTGAGCTGACGCGGCAGGAGGCCGCGTCGGTGGCGAGCACCGGCATCTGGTTCGAGATGATCCTGCAGCAGATGGTGCTGCGGGACTTCTACGCCAAGGACCCGACGACGCCCGAGTTCCAGTGGGCCCTGACCGAGATCGCCGACGAGTGCCGGCACTCGATCATGTTCGCCCGTGGTGCGGAGAAGCTGAACGCGCCCGCCTACCGTCCGCGCTGGTACGCCGTGCACGGCGGCCGCATCTACGCGGCGACGGCGCGCGGCGAGGCCGCCTACGCCGCGATCCTCGTGGCCGAGGAGGTCCTCGACGTGATGCAGCGCGACTGGATGCGCGACGAGCGCGTCGTGCCCTTCGTGCGCACGATCAACAACATCCACGTGGTCGAGGAATCGCGGCACATGAAGTTCGCGCGCGAGGAGACCAAGGAGCGTCTGCAGGGTGCGGGCTGGCTGCGCAGGCAGATCAACGCGATCAACATCGCCGTGGTCGCCTACTTCATCGTCGACGCCATGTGGAACCCGAAGGTCTACGAGAAGGCGGGCCTGGACACCAAGCGTGCGCTGCGGGAGGCCCGCAGCAACGAGAACCACAAGGCGATGCTGCGCTCGAGCTGCGCGGGCCTGATGGAGTTCCTGAACTCCTGCGGTCTGCTCACCAAGGCGGCGAAGCGCATCTACAAGCGCGCCAACCTGATCTGAGAGCCCGGCCGACGACGATGGTCTACGCGATCACGCAGACGTGCTGCAACGACGCCTCGTGCGTCGCGGTGTGCCCGGTCAACTGCATTCACCCCACGCCGGACGAGCCCGAGTTCGGCACCACCGACATGCTCTACATCGACCCGCGCAGCTGCATCGACTGCGGTGCGTGTGCCGATGCGTGCCCGGTGGACGCGATCTTCCCGGTGGACCGGCTGAGCGAGTCGCTCAAGCCGTACGCCGAGGTGAACGCGCGGTTCTACGAGGAGCGGCCCGTGTCCGGCGATGTGCTGGGCTCGTCGCCGAACTTCCACAACTGGGGCCCGCCGACGTTCGACCGGACCATCTCGAGCGACTTCCCCGCGCTGGACGTCGCCGTCGTGGGCAGCGGGCCGGCCGGGATGTACGCGGTGGAGGACCTGTTGCTGCACACGAGTGCGCGGGTCACGTTGATCGACAGGTTGGACGTCGCGGGCGGGCTGATCCGCTTCGGCGTGGCGCCCGACCACCCGTCGACCAAGCGGATCGACGAGACGTTCGCGCGCTACCGCGAGCACCCGCGGCTCACGCTGCGGCTGGGCGTCGAGGTCGGCAGGGACGTCACGGTGGAGGAGCTGGCGGCGCGGCACGACGCGGTGATCTACGCGGTGGGTGCCTCGTCGGCGCGTTCGCTGGGCATCGCGGGGGAGCGGCTGCCGGGCAGTCTGGCCGCCACGGACGTCGTGGCCTGGTACAACGGCCACCCGGACGCGACGCTGACGCCGGAGCTGTCGGCGCAGCGTGCGGTGCTGGTCGGCACCGGCAACGTCGCGCTGGACGTGGCGCGCATCCTGTCGAGCGAGCCGTCCGGGCTGGAGAGCACGTCGATCTCGCGGGAGGCGCTGACGCGGCTGCGGTCCAGTTCGGTGCGGGAGGTCGTGCTGCTGGCTCGCCGGGGACCCGAGCACGCGGCCTACACCGAGCCCGAGTTGCTGGCGTTGACGCGTCATCCGGATTTCGACGTGGTGGTCGACGCCCACGACGAACGGGTCGGCAAGGCGATCGACGCGGCCGAGCCGGGCGACAAGGCGCATCTGCTGCGTGGTGTGCGGCAGGAGCGGATCGACTGGTCGGCACCGCCGCAGGGCACGCGCAGGCGCATCGTGTTGCGTTTCCACTCCTCGCCGTTGGAGATCCTCGGCGAGCAGCGGGTGTCCGGGTTGCGCACGAGCGGCGTGGAGTCCGATGTGGACATCGCGGCCGGCATGGTCGTGCGCGCCGTGGGGTACCGGGGTGCTCCCGTGCGTGGCCTGCCGTTCGACGAGGACACCGGCACGATCCCGAACGTGGCGGGCCGGGTGCAGGGCCGCGCGGGCACGTACGTCGTGGGCTGGATCAAGCGAGGCCCGTCGGGCGGAATCGGTGCGAACAAGACGTGCGCGCAGGAAACGGTCGCCGCGCTGCTGGACGACGTCCGCGGTGGTGCGGTCCGCGTCCGTGGAGGTGGCCGCAAGCGAGCAGGCCTGCTCCGCCGGTCCTGAACCCTGGTCAGGGGTGATGTCGCCGACCGGTGACGCACCCGCGTGCACGGTGTGGGTCGGCGCGTTCTTACCCTGCCAGGCGACGCCCAGTAGTGCCGGCCGCCGGCGGAAGAGGGGAGAGGTGTGCCCATGCCTCGTGTCCAGGCGAATGCGTTCGTCGACTGGTTCAACGAGAACTCGACGGAGTTCGTGTCCGGTCTGATCAACATCGTGATCATCGTGGTGATCGCGTTGGTGTTGCGTGCGGTCGTCGGGCGGGTGATCGACCAGCTGACGAAGCGGATGGTCAACTCGCGCGAGAAGATCGACAAGGCGAAGGCCAAGGCCGCGGCACGGATCATCAAGCAGAGCGAGGAGAGCCGCGGCGAGCGGCAGCGGCAGCGGGCGAACACGATCGCGTCGGTGCTCAAGAGCGTGGCGTCGTTCGTGATCTTCGGGATCGCGTTCGTGACGATCCTCGGCCAGGTCGGCATCAACATCGGCCCGATCATCGCGAGCGCGGGTGTGATCGGTCTGGCGATCGGTTTCGGTGCGCAGAGCCTGGTGCAGGACTTCCTGTCGGGCATCTTCATGATGGTCGAGGACCAGTACGGCGTGGGTGACGTCGTCGACGTGGGCGACGCGGTCGGCACCGTCGAGGCCGTGACGTTGCGCGTGACCAAGATCCGCGACCTCAACGGCGGCCTGTGGCACGTGCGCAACGGCGAGATCATGCGCGTCTGCAACATGAACCAGGACTGGGCGAACGCCGTCGTCGAACTGCCCCTCGACTACTCCGTCGACCTGGAGGACGCGAAGCCGGTCATCCAGCGCAGCATCGACGAGTTCGCCGACAACCCCGAGTTCGCGCCGAAGATCATCGAGCGGCCGAGCATCAACGGTGTGGTCGGCATCGGCAACGGTGCCGTCACGGTGCGGGTCATCGTCACCACGCAGCCGGGCGACCAGTGGGCCATGGGCCGCGAACTCCGCGCCCACCTCAAGCGCGGCCTCGACGAGGCAGGCGTGAAGGTCGCCTACCCGGTCCTGCCCGCCGCGGGCCCAGGAGCAGCCCAGTCCGGCTGACCCGTGTTGCGCCCCCAGGGGCCCGTGTTGCGGATTCCGGGCCGCGTGTTGCGCCCAGCGGGACGCGTGTCGCGTCCCCAGGGAGCGAGCGTGCGGCCCCGAGGACCCTGCGATCCGCAGAAGGTGCATTCCGTACGTCGAGCCGCTCGCCGGTACGAATCCGGCGAGCGGCTCGACACACGTGTGGGACGGCCGGCGGCGGTATCGCGGGCCCGCCGGTGTCAGTCGTGTGAGCTCAGCCGAAGCCCGGCAGCAGTCCGAGCACCGGGACGGCCACGAGCGTGCCCACCGCCATGGACACGACGTTGCCGATGAACGGGTGGAAGTCCGACGGCAGCCGCTCGGAGATCCACGCCGCGACGGGTGGGCCGATGAGGGCTCCGACGACGGCACCCGCGACGACGGTGTGCACGCCCGCTCCGTAGGTGAGCACCGTCGCGGGCGCCACCGACACGACGGGCACGAACGTCGGGTACCAGCCGCGGGCGATCCACCGGGAGCGATAGAGCAGCACTCCGAGGGTGGAGGTCGCCACCTGGGCGGTGAGCATGGCGGGCAGGACGCCGTCGCCGTACACCGGGTTGGCCGGGTTGAGCAGGAAGGCCAGCACCGTCCCGAGCAGCAGGCCGATCGAGGCGATCTCGTTGCCGTAGAAGGGCGCCTCGGTGAAGTCGGCCAGTACGCGCCGCACCATCCACACCGGACCGTGCCGTTCGGGTGCCGGTTGCGGACCGTCGGCAGGCGGGTCTGCGGGTGCGGGCCGCCGCAGCCATGGAAGCCTGCGGCACAGCAGGAACGCCAGCAGCGCGCCACCCCACATGCCGGTGACGTTGCCGATCACGGTCGGCAGGTCGAGCGGCAGGCAGAAGTAGTTGACGACGACGAGCGCCACGGGCGTGTTCAACACGGCGCCGAGTACCGCGCCGGTGACGGCGACCCGCCAGCCCGCGCCGTACACCAGCACCACGGCGGCCGGTACCGCGACGAACGCCACGAACGTGGGCTGCCACCCGCCCGATGCGGGCACGGTCCAGCCCCACAACAGGTTCGACAGCACCAGTCCGAGTGCCGCGGCCGCGAACATCGACGGGAACAGTCCGGTGCCCGCGGCGAGGGGGAAGCCGAGTCGCCGACCGCGTCGCCACGCCAGGTGCGCGATCCACGCACCGGCGATCATCCCGATTCCGCCGAGCGCGCTCTTGAAGAACACGGCCTCGGTGGTGTCGCCGAGGACCCAACGGAGGAAGCCGATCACGTCGGCGAACGCGTGGCCCTGGACCTCGGTGTAGTCCGGCAGCAGACGGCCGACTCGAGGTGCGGCGGCGTCCAGTCCGGCGGCGAACGCGGCGGTGACGGCGACGATCGCCGCTCCGGTCACCCAGTGCGTGACCCGCGACCGTGCGGGTGCGCTAGTGGTGGTCACGGCAGGTCACCGTGGCCACGCGGAGCCGCCGCGGTAGCCGAGCAGCTCGTCGTAGAGGTCGGTGCGGCGGTCGCGCGGCAGGTCGTTGTGCTGGTTCCACACGAGCGCGGACCGGGAGGCGACGGCGTCCAGGTCGGCGTAGACGATCGTCTCCTCCTCGGCGCCTGCGATGTCGCCGACTGGCCAGCCGTTGGTGCCCGTGATCAGTGAGCAGCCGAGGTACTTGCCACCGCGTTCCTCGCCGATTCGGTTGCTGGCGACGATGGGCACGTTGTTGACGTGCGAGGCGGCCATCGTCAGGTAGGCCGCCATGCACTTGCCCGACTCGTCGAACAGCGGCGGCGGGGTCCACACCCACGCGTTGGTGCTGCAGATGACGTCTGCGCCCTGCACGGCGAGCAACCGCGGGACCTCGGGGAACCAGATGTCCCAGCACACCAGCAGGCCGATCCGGCCGATGCGGGTCTCGAACACCGGGAACCCCGTGTCGCCGGGGGTGAACAGGAGTTTCTCGCGGTCCCACAGGTGTGCCTTGCGGTACTTGCCGATGTAGCCCTCGGGTCCGATGAGGACGGCGGTGTCGTAGAGGCGGACGCCGTCGACCTCGGTGATCCCGGCGACGATGTAGACACCCCGCTTGCGGGCGAGGGCGGTCCAGGCCTGAGTGGACGGTCCGGTCTCGATCTCCTCGGCGTGCGCGTAGGCCTCCTCGCGGGTGCGGAAGGCGTAGCCGGTGTTGGCGAGCTCGGGAAGAACGATCAGGTTGGCGCCGCGGTCGGCGGCCTGTGCGATCAACTCGAGTGTGCGTGCGAGGTTGGCGTCCTTGTTGTCCACTCCGACCTGCGGGTCGAACTGGACCGCGGCCGCGGTGATCGGGCTGGTGGATTCGGACATGGGGACCTCCTTTGGTCACGGGGAAGGGAGAAGCCGGTGGGATACGGCCGTCCGGCAGGCGAGTCCGCTGGGCTAGGGGCCGCCGAGTTCGTTGGTGGCGGTGAGCCGTTCGGCGAGAGTGAACAGCAGGTCGTCGGAGCCGGGTTTGCCGACGAGCTGGAGTCCGACGGGCAGGCCGTCGACGGTCCCCGCGGGCACGCTCAGTGCGGGGAATCCGGAGACCGACCACGGCGAGGTGTACGACAGCAGCGCGTCGCGAACGTCGACGGTGGCACCTCCGATGTGGACGGTGCGGACGTCGATCTCCGGGGCGACGATCGGCACGGTGGGCAGGGCGAGGACGTCCCAGTCGTCGAACAGTGTGCGTACGGAGGCGGTGGTGGTGCGACGGGATTCGAGGGCGCGCTCGTAGTCGGCCTCGGTGACCCGTTGTGCGGCGCGCAGACGCGTGAGCACCTCGTCGCCGTACAGCTCGGGTTCGGCATCGAGTCGTCGCGAGTGGACGGTGGAGATCTCCCGGCCCTGCAGGATCGGGTAGAGGCGACGCAGTTCGGCCATCTCGGGGATGTCGATCTCGCCGGCGACGTCGGAACGGCTGCGCAGGGTGCGGAACGCGTCGTGGGCGGTCTGCCGTACCGCGTCGTCGACGGGGGCTCCGGAGTCCGGATGGACCCAGGCGATGCGGTACGTGTCGGGTGCGGCCGCCGGGCTCGTGCCGGCCAGAACGTGCCACAGCAGGCGGCATTCCCGCACCGTGCGAGCCATGGGGCCGACCGTGTCGAGCGTGGGTGCGACGCTGAACACGCCGTCGGCAGGCAGGCTGCCGAGTGTGGGGCGCAGTCCGACGATGCCGCAGCATGCGGCGGGGATGCGCACCGAGCCGCCGGTGTCCGTGCCGAGGGCGTAGCGCGTGATGCCGGCGGCGACGGCGACGGCCGAGCCCGCGCTGGAACCGCCCGACATTCTGCTCGGATGGTGTGGGTTTCTCGCCGGTCCGTTGGCCGATCGGTCGCCGGTGGGGCCGTAGGCGTACTCGTGCGTGGTCGTCTTGCCGATGACGATGCCGCCCGCGTCGCGGACCGCGCGGACCGCGGCGGCGTCGTGGTCGGGGACGTGGTCGGCGAAGTGGCGGGACCCCATCGTGGTCCGCAGGCCTGCGGTGTCGATGACGTCCTTGACCGCGACCGGAGCGCCTGCCAGGGGGCCTTCGGGAGGGGCGGCCGCGCGGGCTCCGTCGGTGTCGATCGTGACGAACGCGTTGAGCTCGGCGTTCCGGCGCGTAGCCGCGGCCAGCGCGCGCTCCAGATCCTCGGTCACCGCTCACTCCTACCCATACGAACCCAAACGATTGGCCCTAACGTTTGGGTAGAGTGAACGCGGTGCCGGGGCGTGGTGTCAAGGGTGTTGCCGCCGGTTCGCGGGTGCGCGGGCCATACTCGGATGCAGTCGAGAAGGAGGTGGGCGCACGCATGGCCGCACGGGGTCGCGCGACGCTGCGGAGTGTCGCGGAGCGGGCGGGCGTGGACGTGTCCACGGTGTCGCGGGTGTTGAACGGGTCGCCGGAGGAGGCCCAGCGTGCGGCGTCGACGGCGAGGGCCGAGCACATCCGGCGGGTGGCGGCGGAGTTGAACTATCGGCCGAATCCGCATGCGACGAGCCTGCGGACGCAGCGGAGCAATCTGGTCGGTGTGCTCGTGCCGCAGCTGTCCGATCTGGTGTTGGCGACGATCTACGAGGGCATCGAGGCGGCCGCCGCGGAGCACGGGCTCGCGACGTTCGTGATGAACAGCCACGACGACCCGGACCAGCAGCGTGCGCGCACGGATCTGGCGTTGTCGCGGCACGTCGACGGGTTGATCTTCGGGGACGCCCGCGCGGACGGTGACGTGTTGGCGACCGTCGCCGATCGGGAGGTGCCGTTCGTGTTGGTGAGCAGGCGGGTGGGCGACTATCCGTCGGTGACGTGCGACGACTACGCGGGTGGGCGGCTCGTCGCGGAGCATTTCCTGGAATCGGGGCATAATCGGGTCGGTGTGATCGCGGGGGAGTCGTTCGCGAGCACGGGTTCGGACCGCACGGCGGGTTTCGTCGACCACTGCCGGAAGCGCGGCCTCGAACTGCCGGAGTCACACGTGGTGCACTCGCCGTTCGACGTGGACGGTGGGCGGCAGGCGGCGGATCGGCTGCTGAACCTCGACCCCCGGCCGACGGCGATCTTCGCGGTCAACGACTTCGCGGCGATCGGCGCGATGGGTGCGGTGCGGGATCACGGCCTGACGCCGGGCGTCGACGTCGCCGTGGCGGGCTTCAACGACACCCCGTTGGCGAGGGAACTGCCGATCCCCCTGACGAGCGTCCGCTCCCCGATGCACGAAATGGGTGTCGGCGCCCTCGAACTGCTCGTGACATTGCTGAACGGCCAACCAGGCGAATCCCGCGCCCTGGCCCCAAAACTGCAGATCCGGGAGTCATCGAAGGGTTAGTCGGCTCGGACGACTACCCGGCAGTTACGGTGTGAGCTCGTCGCCGACGCCGTAATGGACAGCGAGATCTGCGAACACGGGTCCCCGGCGTCGTGTAGTGCGCTCGGTCAGCTCGCGCATGGTGGCGTGGCCGAGTGGTTGCCTGCGGGCCCAGTCGGATGCCATCTCGCGCGCGTTTGCGAGATGGGCGAGCGCTTGACTGTCGTTCCGCAATCTGGCGTGGGTTGATGCCATCCGTAGGTGATATCCAGCTTCCCAGAATGCAGGCACGACGCCGTGTGGTCGGGGCACAGTGGCTGCCAGATGTAGTGCGAACTCGGGGTCGTCGGCGCGAGCTGTGTGGTCGATGAGCTGGAACGCAGCAACTCGCGGGCCGAACACGGCTGCTTCGGTTGCAGTATCACGGCGTGAGCGTGCGGCTGCTGCTTGAGCCTCGGCGAGGAGGTCGTCGGCTCGACGCACGTGACCTCTGTTGAGTGCTGCGGTCGCAGCGTTGAAGAGCAGGTTCCCGAAGATCCCTGCGCGGGCTGGGTCGCGGTCAAGCATCATGGGCTGGATCTGTTCAGCAGCCCGAGTAGCGACGTTCTCTGCCTGAGCGAAACGTTCCTGACGCACGAGCACCCAGGTCAGGTAACGGAGCGAAATTGCCGTCTCGATGCGTGAGTTGTCGGACGCGTGGGCAGCGTGGAGGGCACGTTCGGCAGCGGACCATGCCAGATCAGTGAGACCGAGCCGGCCGCATACGCCGGCGCCCAATCGATACGCCGTGGAAAGTACGCGGTGGGCGGCTGCTTGTTCGTCATCGCTAGTCGCGTGTATGAGGCGACGGGCGTCGACGAATACGGCTGGGAGCGCGGTGATCAGCTCAGCGTGTTGGCCGTTGACGTACGCGCGCCAGGCAAGGTGCGCACTATGGTGCAGGTCGTCGAGTGTGGGCAGCTCGTCCGGTTCGACAAAGTCTGCGAGCCCAGGTATCTCGCTGCTGGTTGTGATTGCGCGGCGGAGGTCGTGTATATCGAGATCGGACGAGGCTGTGGGTCTGCGGGCGCTGACCAATGCGTCAACTGTGACGGATAGGGCGGCAGCAAGTTTGCGGAGTGTCGCGGGTCTACTGATGGTCCGGCGGCCTTGTTCGATCCGCGCAACGGTGTCGACGCCGACGCCTGCGGCGTGTGCGAGTTGCTCCTGCGAGAGGTCGCGTGTTTTCCGAATTCGTGCGAGGTTCTCGGTGAGGTATTCGTTCGCCACTCCAGCCCCCTCTGCGCTGCGGCGCGTCCACTTGCGAGATTAGCCGTTGATGCTCTTGCCGTCTTCGCACAACGTCAGTTCTCCGGTTTGGCTGGCGTGGAGGGCGGCGTCGATTCGTGCGGCCAGGGACGGTGTCACTTTGCCGATCGTTTGCTGCATCGTGTGCAGCCCGACGGACGTGATCTCCGGGTCGGTGAGGGTGAGAGCCGCGACGTCTGCATCGGTGATCAGACCCCCGTCCCACACGAAGGCCAGCCCTTCGGGCATGCGTCCGTCATCGGAGATGTTGTCGATCACCAGCAGTTGCCCGAGCCGCCGGTCCAGGCCGATTTCTTCGCGCACTTCGCGCCGGGCTGTGGTCCACGGTGCCTCGCCCGCATCGACTACGCCGCCCGGTATATCCCAGTGCTGCTTGTAACTCGGCTCGACCAGCAGGACCCGGCCGGAGCTGTCATGAAACAGCACGCCAGCGGCCATGCGGCGGCGAGGCAGTGAGCGCACGTACTCGTCGAACGGCAGCAGATCCACGTTTCGGAGGCTACCCGGTGCAGAAGTGGTGCTTACTTCTAGGCGCGGGAGGCATAGACCGGGTGGGAGGCACGGTGAACTGAGGGATTGGGGCGCTGTTTATGCAGGTCCAACACCTGCATCGTCGAGCTATGCCTCATCCACTTGCTTTGCCACAGCGGCGGCCCGCCTGGGCTCAGCGGGGCCGCGGGTCTGTGTCACCACCCGCAGCGCAGCCAAGGATCTACACCACGTGGTTCCGGTGCGCGGCCGATTGCCGCGATCACGCGGTGGAGGACGAAGCGTTCGCGATAGGGCGTGCCAACGGTGGGAGGTGCGTGGCGGTCTGTGGGCACGTGGTCGAGATGTCGGCGGCGATCGTGCCGAACGGACCCGTGTGCCGTGCGTGTGCGGCGGTGTTGGCGCCTGTTGTTCCGGCACCGCGTCGTGCGCACGGTGTGCGGCGCGGTGTCGTGCGCCGACTGGTGGGCCGCCGAGACGGGGAGGCCAGCGCGTGAGCGATGGGATGTTGTTGGCCAGGCCGCTGCCGGGAGTGGTGGGCCTGCGGCAGCGGGTGAGCCATGTGTTCCGGCTGCCGGACACGACGGTGCCGCCAGAGCGGGTCACGGCCTTGTGCGGTGCGTCGTTCGCGCCGGCGCAGTTGCAGCGGGTGGACAACCCGACGGGAATGCCCTGCGAGCTGTGCCTGGCGCGCACGCCGCGACAGACCGGCCCGCTAGTCGCTGATCAGCGTCGGGCGAGGGGAAGCGATGGCCTCGCATGAGGAAACGTTGGCGGCGTTGCACATGGCGTCGGGGCGGTGTCACGAGATCCAGGGCGGCATCCTCGCGCAGGCGCACGAGGTGGACAGCATCATGCAGCAGCTGGTGGCGGCGCTCGGCAACACCGAGGTGGGCAGCATGCTGCACGGGCAGGCATCCCAAGCCACGGACGCGCTGGGCACCGCGGTGGCAGCGATGGCGCAGCTCAAGGAGGGCGTCGACACCACGCTGCAGCGATTTCAAGGCTGAACGTGCCCGCCCACCGGCAGCGCCGCAGGCACGGCAGGAGCCGCGCGAGGTCCGTAACGAGCACGGCGACCGGTATCCGGCCGATGCCGCCCCGACGCCGGATCGTCTGCCGCCGCGTCCGCGTCGAGGCGAACGTGCGCCGCGGGTGGTTGCGTATCCCGAGATCGGAGGTCGGAAGCTCGGTCACATCACGCCGAACCGCGACGACCCGTGGGTGGCGGAGGCGAAAACCGAGATGCTCAAGCGCGGCATCCCAAGTGCCGCGGCACGCCGTCTGGCGAACCATGTGGAGATCAAGACAGCGACGATGATGATCAGACGCGGGGAGCGCGAGGGCAGGCTCGTCCTGAACCACGCGCCGTGTGGCTCCGAGCCGGGCGCGACGGGCGGATGCCACGACTATCTGCCGGATATGCTCCCCGCGGGGTTCACGCTGACGGTGCTCGGCACCGACATCCACGGCAACGCATTCCGACACACCTACAGGGGGACCGCATCGTGACCGACCTGCTGGACTTGATCGGTTTCCATGTCGACGACGTCCCCGACGTCGCCGAGTTCCTGGCTGGTGTTCGTGACTTTGCGGGCCAGGGAGTCAACGTGCCGCATTTCTGGGTCGTCGCCGCCGGTCCGAAGGACATCCGACACAGTGACCACGTCGAGTTGGAGTTCGGTGTCAGCACCACGCCGGGCGTCGGAGCGCTGGCGTTCGGGCACGGCGACGGCCATTACGTTCCCGCGCACGGCACGAACAATGAGGACGTCGAGTACTGGCAGGCCGGTCTCCATCCGTCGTATCTCCCGCCCAGGGCCGAGGTTCCTCTGGAGGACGTGCTTGCGGGGGTAGGCGAGTTCATCCGAACGGGACGACGGCCGACCGGGATCCAGTGGGCCGAAGCCGACTGAACCCGTCGGCACCATCGCCACGGTGACCCATCGCCGACCAGGCAGCGGCAGTCCTGACCGTCGCCGGCCCTCGGTGCCGTCGCCCGTAGCCACCGGCCTTGGACCCTCATGGCAGCTCTCACCGCGCATATCGCCCCGATGCCGAGATCGGTAACGCTCGAGTATCACCTCGGTGCCTCCGGTAACGACCACCTGTCTTCCTGACGACGGTCCCGACGACAAGGGAGACAGGTGCCGACGTATGGCACCTGAGGTAACAACGACACATCGGCGAGCGGCTGAAAACTCTGTCAAAACGGAATCGGCGTGTGAACTTGTGTCACACACGTGCGCGGTCTACGGTGTGTTTATCCAGCCGGGACGTTGACGATAGGACGCCGTGATGACCGATTCGATCACGCAGATCACCGCAGCCGAGATCTCTCGGCTGGCCGGGGTCACGCGCGCGACGGTGAGCAACTGGCGACGTCGTCACTCGGACTTCCCGGCGGCCGTCGGGGGCACGGACACGAGCCCGACCTACGACCTCGACACGGTTCGCGCGTGGCTCGCGGAGCGTGGGCAGCTGCCGGAGTCGACCCCTGAGGCGGAACTGCGACTCGCGCTACAAGGAGCGAACGACAGTCGGGTAATGGCACGGCAGTTGCTGCCACTGGTGCCGCCGCTGGCGCAGCTTCCCCCGGACAGGCTCGGGAAACTGGCGGACCTGCCGGAGGCCGGGTTCGCCGCGGAACTGGCCACGGCAGTGGGCGAGCACCACGCATCCGACTCGGCGGCGCGTGCGCTGGTTCGGTGCTGCGCAGCACGCGGCCACGAGGCAGAGGGCTCAGGAGAAGGCGCCGCTGACACGGCGTTGCAGATCCTCGCGGAACTCCTGACGGACACGACTGCCACAGGGACGTATTCGACCCCGCAGGGCCTGGCCGCCCTCATGGTCGCCTTGCCCGGCCGCCTCGACCGGACGCTGGACCCGGCCTGCGGTGGCGGCGGCTTCCTCTCCGCCGCGGCGCGAGCCGGTGCCGCGGAGGTGCTCGGTCAGGAGATCGTGAACGATCAGGCGGCGTTGGCGCGGGTGCGCGCCGAGCTTGCCGCGCCGGACGCTCGGGTGTGTCACGGCAACAGCCTCGTTGCGGACGCCTTTCCCGACGAGCGGGTCGACGCGGTGGTGTGCAATCCGCCGTTCGGCCTGCGCGACTGGGGACACGACGACCTCGCCTACGACCCGCGCTGGGTGTACGGACTCCCGCCGCGTTCGGAGTCCGAACTGGCCTGGGTGCAGCACTGCCTCGCGCACCTGAGCGAGCACGGCACGGCCGTGGTCCTCATGCCACCCGGCGCGGCGGAACGCTCCGGCGGCCGCCGCATCCGCGCCGAACTCGTCCGCACGGGTGCGTTGCGGGCGGTCATCGCGCTGCCGCAGGGTGCCGCGCCGCCGCTGCACGTCAGTCTGCAGCTGTGGGTACTGACGCCCCCGTCGAACAGCGAGCCGAAGCCGGTGCTGTTCGTTGATGCGGCGGACCAGCCGGGACGCTCGGAGCAGCCAGGGCGCAGCCGAGACATCGACTGGGACGCCGTGTCGGAGCGGGTACTGCCGGTGTGGCGGGCGTTCCGCGAAGACCCCGAGAACGTCGAGCCGGAACCGGGACGGAGCGGCACGCGCTCGGTAGTGGATCTGCTCGACGACACGGTCGACCTCACCCCTCAACGGCACGTGTGGGCCGAGGACGTCGTCGAACCGGAGCGGCACGATGCTGTGGCCCACGAGTTGCGTGAGCGGTTGCGGCGGGCGGGCGACGCTCTGACCGAGCTCGGCGATGGCCGGTTGTGGCAGCAGGCCGGTCCGGAACCGGCCGAGTGGCGGACCGCCACCGTCGCCGACCTGCTGCGCGGCGGCGCGCTCATGCTGTACCGCGTCGCACCTGCGCGGAAGACGGCAGCCGACGTCGGCGAACGCGCGGTGCTGACGCGCCAGGACGTCCGCACCGGGGAACCGCCGTCCGGTTCTCCGGAGGACACGCCGGTCGACACGCTGCTGCCGGTCGAGCCGGGAGACGTGGTGCTGCCGGAGACGTTGCACCACACCGGGCCGGTCACGGCGCGCGTTGCCGGCGAGTACGACGCGGGAAGCGTGCTCGGTCCGCACCTGTTCCTGCTGCGCCCGGACCCGGACCGGTTCGATTCCGAGTTCCTGGCGGGGTTTCTGGCGGCCGAGCACAACGTCCACGGCGCGGTCACAGGCACGTCGGTGCGGCGCCTCGACGTCAAACGCTTGCGGGTGCCGCTGATGCCCCTGGACCGGCAACGCCACTACGGGCACACGTTCCGCCGGGTGCGTGCCCTGAGTTCGGCGGCGGACCTCGCCGCGGCGATCGCGCGCGAGCTGGCCGACCAGTGGGCGCGCGGCCTGACCAGTGGGGCGCTGCTACCCCCGGACGACGAGCCACTGGCACCGGCGGCCGAGCCCTGACGCCTGCCGCTGCCGGTCCGGCACAGAAGCGAGATCATTGCTCATCACCAAGGAAAATCGAGGGGAACGTCGTTGAACACCAACAAGCACACTGAGCTGGCGAATCACGCGTGGTCCGTCGCGGACCTGCTGCGCGGTGACTACAAGCAGTCCGATTACGGCAAGGTGATCCTGCCGTTCACGGTGTTGCGCCGGCTCGAGTGTGTGCTGGAGCCGACGCGGGAGAAGGTCGCAGAGACGGTCGACAAGTACCGCGACCGCGACATCGACATCGACCGGTTCCTCCGCAAAGCGTCCGGACACCGCTTCTACAACACGACGCAGCTCCGGCTGAAGTCGATCACGGCGGACTCCTCGCACGTCGCGCGTAACCTCACGGAGTACATCGGCGGGTTCTCCCCGAACGCCTACGAGGTGCTGGAGCGTTACGACTTCGCGCAGCAGATCAAGAAGCTCGACGGCGCCAACCTGCTGTACCAGGTGACCAGCACGTTCGCCGATCTGGATCTGCGGCCCGAGGTGGTCGACAACCACCAGATGGGCTACATCTTCGAGGAGCTGATCCGGCGGTTCGCCGAGCAGTCGAACGAGACGGCGGGTGAGCACTTCACCCCGCGCGAGGTCATTGAGCTGATGGTGAACCTGCTCATCGCGCCGGACGACGATGCGCTGAGCAAGCCGGGCGTGGTGCGCAAGGTGCTGGACCCGGCGTGTGGCACGGGTGGCATGTTGAGTTCGGCGTACGAGCACATCACGCGAATGAACCCGGGCGCGACGGTCGACGTGTACGGGCAGGAGCTCAACCCCGAGTCGTGGGCGATCTGCCGGTCCGACCTGATGATCAAGGACCAGGACCCGGACAACATCAAGTTCGGCAACTCGTTCAGTGATGACGGCCACCGGAACGCGACGTTCGACTACCTGCTGGCGAATCCGCCGTTCGGCGTCGAGTGGAAGAAGGTCAAGGAGGACGTCGAGGACGATCTGGAGCGGTTGGGCGAGAACAGCCGGTTCTGGCCTGCGCTGCCGCGGATCAACGACGGGTCGCTGCTGTTCCTGCAGCACATGTTGTCGAAGATGAAGCCCGCTGAGCAGGGTGGCGGCCGCGTGGCGATCGTCTTCAACGGTTCGCCGCTGTTCACCGGGGCCGCCGGGTCGGGGGAATCGCAGATCCGCCAGCACATCCTGGAGAACGACTGGCTCGAAGGCATCGTGGCGTTGCCGGACCAGCTGTTCTACAACACCGGCATCTCGACGTACTTCTGGATTCTGACCAACCGCAAGAGCCCGGATTACCGGGGCAAGGTGGTGCTGCTGGACGCGCGGGAGCAGTGGCAGAAGATGCGCAAGTCCCTCGGGGACAAGCGCAAGTACATCGACAAGGACCAGATCGCCGACATCACACGGCTCTACGCCGAGGCGCTGCACGCGGCGAAGGACGAAAGCCACCCGCAGCACGCCAAGGTGAAGGTCTTCAACAACGAGGACTTCGGTTACCGCCGCATCACCGTGGAGCGGCCGTTGAAGCTGAAGTTCGAGATCAGCGAAGACACCCTGGCCGCGTTGGGCGAGGCGAAGCCGGTGCAGAAGCTTGACGCTCCGGAGGAGTTCGTCGCCGCGCTGCGCCCGTTGCTGGGCACGACGTGGTGGGCGAAGGACGAGGCTGTCACGGCGATGCGGGAGGCTGTCAAGAATACGGGCTTGAGCTGGCCGACCGGCGCGCCGTTCGCCAAGGCCCTGCGCGACGCTGTCGGGGTGCGCGACCCGGAGGGCGAGGTCCAGACCGTCAAGGGCAAGCCCGAACCCGACGCCGAGCTGCGCGACTTCGAGAACGTCCCGCTCGACGAGGACGTCGAGGAGTACCTGAAGCGCGAGGTTCTGCCCCACGTCCCCGACGCGTGGATCGACCACACCAAGACGAAGATCGGCTACGAGATCCCGGTGACACGCCACTTCTACGCTTACGAACCCCCGAGGCCACTGTCGGAGATCGACGCCGAGCTGAAGGCCCTCGAGGCGGAGATCCAGAACCTGCTTGGTGAGGTGACGGAATGACGAGCACCGTTCGGCTCCGACACATCGCACAGGTGAATCCTTCGACGCCTGCTTTCGACCGTCTCTCTGACGACGACGTGCTGACGTTTATCCCAATGGAGTCCGTGTGGCCGGGCGATCGCCTCGACTTGTCGGCTCGTCGCACGAAGGCGTCGGTGGCAACTGGCTTCACTCGCTTCCAGGACGGAGACGTCCTCGTTCCCAAGATCACGCCAACGTTCGAGGCCGCTCGGTCGGTCCTGATCAGTGGGCTACTGGGTGGTGTCGGCGCGGGAACCACGGAGCTGCATGTCGTCCGTCCGGGACCTACGACAGAACCGCGCTTTCTGCTGTACCTCGTACACACTTACGGCTTCCTGAAGCTAGGCAAGGCCGCGATGTACGGTGTGGCAGGTCAGCAGAGAGTTCCGGACGACTTCCTGCGTGATCTCGCTGTGCGTCTTCCTTCGCTGGAGGAGCAGCGCCGCATCGCCGACTTCCTCGACGCCGAGACCGCCCGCATCGACAAGCTCCGGAACGCATCGCAGCAGCAGATTGAGTTGCTCGACGAGAGTTTGATTTCGGAGTTTAGAGTACTGACCACTGGCACGGATAAGGAAGTAAGAACGACCGGTGTTCCATGGATGCCCCGCATGCGGAACGAATGGCGATTGTTAAAGGTCGGCCGGGAGTTTGTCACTGGCAGTGGTACGACGCCGCGTTCGTCGGAGCAGCGGTACTTCGGTGGCGATTACTACTGGGTAAATACAGGCGATCTTCGCGATGAGTTCGCGGTCAAGCCGGAAAAGACTTTGACGGAGGAGGCGCTGAACGATTACTCGGCGTTGAAGCTGCATCCTCCGGGGAGTCTCGTCGTCGCCATGTATGGGGCTACGACTGGGCGCGTAGGTATTTTGGGCGTTGATTCATGTGTGAATCAGGCGTGTTGTGTTCTTAACGAAGTAGGTGCAGGATCCCTTTCTTCTGCTTATGTGTTCTATTGGTTCCGTGCGCATAGAAGTAAGATCCTGGAACTCGCCTCGGGTGGGGGGCAGCCGAATATCAGCCAGGATCTTGTTCGTTCGCTTCGGGTTCCTGCCCCGACGCGAACAGAGCAGGACGTTCTTGTGGACAAGGCAACGCGAGTTGAGAGTTCTATCCGTGATCGCCAGGAAAAGATTGGCGAGCGTGTCGACCTCCTGAAGGAACGCCGCCAAGCTCTGATCACAGCTGCTGTGACTGGGGAGTTCGATGTGTCCGCTGCGAGTGGGAGAGGGATCGAGGAGTAGCCGATGCCGATTCATCATGAGGCCGTGTTCGGCACGGCGATCGTCGACGCAATGTTGGAGCATGGCTGGGAGCTGGGCAACGCCACCGACTACGACCCTGCGCTCGGCCTGGACACCGGGCAGATGTTCACGTTCATCGGGGCCACCCAGCAGGCCGAATGGGACGAGCTTCTCACCTTCTACGGCGGCGACGCCAACGCGGCCCAGCGGGGATTCGCGCAGCGCGTCGCCAAGGCCATCGACACCGACGGTGTCCTCGACGTGCTCCGCAAAGGAGTCAAGGACCGCGGCGTGCGCATCCGCCTCGCGTACTTCAAGCCGTCGCTCGTCACCTCCGACTCCGCCCTCGACGACTACCGCGCCAATCGGCTCACGGTTGTCCGCGAACTTGCCTACGCCACCAAACAGGCTGACCGGGACAACCGACTCGACCTGGCACTGTTCGTCAACGGCATCCCCGTCGCCACCGCCGAACTGAAGAACCCGCTCACCGGCCAGGGCGTCGAGCACGCGAAGAATCAGTACCGGTATGAACGCGACCACAGCGAACTCATCTTCGCCAAACGGTCCGTCGCGAACTTCGCCGTCGACCCCGACCTCGTGTTCGTCGCCACCGAACTGCGCGGCGAACGCACCCGCTTCCTGCCCTTCAACACCGGCTCCAACGGCCCCGGCAATCCCGGCGGTGCCGGAAACCCGCCCTCACCCGCAGCAACCAAGTACCGTACGTCCTACCTGTGGGAACAGGTATGGCAACGCGACAACTGGCTCGACATCCTCGAACGGTTCGTCCATGAGCACCGCGACAAGGGCCTCAACGGGCGGCCCAAGAAGTCGCTGATCTTCCCGCGCTATCACCAGTGGGACGCCGTCAAAAAGATCACCGCCCACGCCGCTCGCCACGGCAGCGGCAACGACTACCTCGTCATGGCCTCGGCCGGCTCCGGCAAATCCAACACCATCGCCTGGCTCGCCTACCGGCTCTCGTCGCTCCACACGCCCACCAACCCAGCCGAACTCGACCCCGAAGCACGCGAGAAGGGCCTCATGCCGGGCACCCCGGTGTTCGACAAGGTCCTCATCATCACCGACCGCCGCAACCTCGACTCCCAGCTGAGTGCCACCGTCGGTAGCTTCGAACAGACCGCGGGCACCGTCGTAGCGATTGACGAGAAGCAGGGTTCGAAATCCGAACAGCTCGCGAAACGCCTGTCCAGCGAACAGGGCAAGATCATCACCGTCACGCTGCAGACGTTCCCGGCGCTGCTGGACTACCTGCGGAGGAACCCCACCGAGATCAAAGGCGCCAAGTTCGCGATCATCGTGGACGAGGCGCACTCGTCGCAGTCCGGCGATGCGGCGGGTGATGTGCGCAAGGCCCTCCGCGGCCTGGCCCTCGACGCAGACGACGACTCCGGTGACGCCGGTGCCGTCGAAGCCACCGGGGATAGCGATGACGTCGAAGCCAAGCTGAAACAGCGCGTCGCCGAACGTGCGAAGAACCCCAACCTCTCGTACTTCGCCTTCACAGCCACCCCGAAGGCCAAAACTCTCGAGTACTTCGGGGTTCTCGACGAGCGCGACGGCAAGCCCGCGTTCGTGCCATTCCACACCTACTCGATGCGCCAAGCGATCGAAGAGGGCTTCATCCTTGACCCGCTGCGGAACTACGTCACCTACGACACGTACTGGAAGCTGGTCAGCGAGAACCCGGACGACCGCGAAGTGGATCCGGCCAAGGCGAATCAGGAACTGGCCCGGACCGCGGTCATGCACCCCTCCACCGTGTCGCAGCATGCGCGGGTGATTGTCGAACACTTCCGTGCTCACACGGCAGGGCGGCTCGGCGGGCGCGCCAAGGCGATGGTCGTTACGGGTTCCCGACAGAGTGCGGTGCAGATGTCGCGAGCCATCAAGAAGTACCTCGCCGACCTGCGTGAGCAAGGCAAGCTTCGGGACGAGATTGGCGTGCTCGTCGCCTTCTCCGGCTCCCTGACCTACGAGGGCGAAGAAGTCACCGAATCACAGGAGAACGGCGGACTGCCCGAGGGTGCGCTCCCGAAGGCGTTCGCCTACACCCGCGCCGACGACGTCACCACGCGAAACGGTGGGGCAGGCCAGGCTGAATACCGCATCCTCGTTGTCGCAGAGAAATACCAAACCGGATTTGACCAGCCGCTGCTAACAACGATGTACGTCAACAAGAAACTCGGCGGCATCTCGGCAGTGCAGACGCTGTCGCGGCTCAACCGCACTGCCGACCGCAAGACGCAGGCCGATCTGGCGGTACTCGACTTCGTCAACGATGCCGACGCCATCCAAGATGCGTTCCGGCCGTACTTCGAGGACGCCGCGACGCTGCCGTCCGACCCCAACCTGCTCTACAACGCACAGAGCCGTGTGTTGTCGGCGCAGATCCTCGTCGACGCGGAGATGACCGAGTTCGCTCGAGCGTTCCTGGCGGCTGAACAGGTTGCGGGCGGCAACGAGGCCAAGTGGGCCAAGCTGCACGCCGAGCTGTATCGGCACATCGAACCGGCCGTTGCCCGATACGAGACCCTGCTGGCCGACGAGCACCTGTCGGAGGTCGCCGAGCAGTTCCGGTCGGACCTCGGCGATTTCATCCGGAAGTACGGGTTCCTGTCGCAGATCGTGCCGTACAAGGACGGCGAGCTGGAACGGCTGTACCTGTTCGGGCGGCACATGCTCAACCGGCTGCCCGTCGGCAAGGACGGCGGCGTCGACATCGGTGAGGTCGACCTCAGCCACCTGCGGGTGGAGAAGACCGGCGAACACGACCTCGGCCTCACCCCGGAGGGCACGGCGGAACTGCCCGGCTTCGGCGACGGCACCGGCGCCGGTAAGGACCAGGACAGGTCGCTGCTGTCGGAACTCATCGAACGGTTCAACGACCGGCACGGGACCGAGTTCACCGAGGAAGACGTGGCGCGGCCGTTCAACGAAGCCGTTGCGGACGAGAAGGTCCGGCTGGCCGCGGTCAACAACACTGAGGAGAACTTCGGCGCCGTCTTCGACGACGTTTTCGAGGACAAGATGGCCGACCACATCGACACCATCACCGGCCTCGGAGACCAGTACTTCAGCAGCCGCGACCGAACCTTCAAGGAGTCGCTGAACCGCAGTGCCCGCAGCGCGGCGTGGCGCCTGATCCGCAAGCAGGAAGGCGTCAACGACGTGGCATAACAGCACGCTCTCGGCTCGCGTCGGACCGGTAGACCTGCGGCGGCCCGGGAGGGATCATGACCCGGCGAGCACCGCGGGCTCAGTTAGTCGGCAGAGCAGTTGGGCGGTAAAGAGGGAGAGGCCACGTGGGGGATACGGTCGCCGATCGCTACGAGTTGCGCGACGAGATCGGTTCCGGCGGCATGGGAACGGTCTGGCGAGCGTTCGACGTCGTGCTCGACCGTGAGGTGGCGGTCAAGCGGATCAACCCGCGCGCAATCGGCGGCGGTGACGCGGTCGCGGAGCTCGTGCAACGGTTCCAGCGCGAAGCGCGCGTCACCGCCCGAATCCTCCACCACGGTGTCCCGCAGGTCTACGACGCCGGACTCGACACCGGGGTTGCGGAGCTGTACCTGGTGATGGAACTGGTGCACGGCGTGCCGCTGCGTGCGTTCATCGACCGGCGCGAACCACTGCCCGCCGCGTGGGCTGCCGCGTTCGGCGCGCAGATTGCGACGGTGCTGTCCCACGCGCACGCTGTTCCCGTCGTGCACCGGGACCTCAAGCCCGACAACGTGCTGGTGACCGACGGCGGTGCCGTGAAGGTGCTCGACTTCGGCATCGCGGCGGTGCTGCGGCCCGACGCGGCCCGGCTCACAGCGACGGGTACGCCCATGGGTACAAGCCTGTACATGTCGCCGGAGCAGATCCATGGCAGGCAGGTCACCCCGCACAGCGATCTCTATGCTCTTGGCTGCGTGCTGTACGAGCTGCTATCGGGATATCCCGTGTTCGGCGGCGACACCGACATCGATCGGTGGAACAGGCACCTCGACGAGACCCCGGTGCCGCTCGTGGACCTCGGTGTCGACGTGCCCGCCGAACTCGACCGGCTCGTGCTGGATCTCCTCGCGAAGGCGCCGACCGGCCGTCCCGCTGACGCCGCGGAGGTCTATGAGCGGTTGCTGCCGCTGCTGCCCACGCTCGGTGCGGCGCCGGATGCTGCTGGTGCCGCACAGGACGGAATGCCGGACCCCACGTTGGTGTTCCGGCGCCCCAACGCCCCGGGGACAAGGTCTGAGTCGAGGCCTGTGCTGGAGCCCGCCACCGCGGAGGAGTCCGCCGCGTCGGCGTCCCGCGTGCCACGCACGGCGATGCGCGAGTCCATGGACGACGCGGTCGAGCGTGCGGACGCCCTGCTGGGCGAGTACCGGTTCATGCAGGCCGCCGAGGTGCTCGACGCGGTGATCCAGCCGGCCGGCAACGTCCTTGGCGCCGAGAACCCGCACGTGCTTCAGCTCCGGCTGCGGCGAGCGGCGATCCTCGTCATTGCCGGCGAGTACCGGCTCGCGCGCCCCGAGTTCGACGCACTCGCGGACGCGTTCGCCCGAACTCAGGGGCCGAACAGCGACGACGCCGTCGAATCTCTCCGGCAGGCCGCGTACTGCCGCGCCGAACTCGGCGACGTCGACGAGGCGCTCGCCCAGTTCCACGACGTGCTGGCCAGGCTCAGGAGCGAACGCGGCGACGGTACCGAGACGGCATTCGAGGTGCGCCGCAACATTGGCGAACTGCAAGCGGCGCGCAACGACCTCGACGACGCCGAACAGACGCTGCGCACGTTGTACGAGGACCTTGCTCTCGTCAACGGCGTAGACGACGAGGAGACCCTCTACGTTGGCAAACTCCTGGAACGTCTCCGCGAAGCCCAGCCCGGATGAGCAGACCGCGGTGACGCACTCGCTCCGCCGGTTGGATGCCGCTTGTCATGGGATGGTCAGTTGGCGTGCCGTGTCGAGCTTGCCCGAAGCGAGAGCTTGAGCGCGAACGTCGGCGAGCGTGGTCGAAGCGTCATCGGCCAGCTTCCAGAATGTCCATCCGTTGCATGACTGCCGGTTGACCGCGTACATGGCTGCCCGCGAAGGACTGGGGAAAAGTTCGCCGGTGCTGACCTCGACCTTTCCATCATTGTGGACGACGGCGTGGTGGGTCGTACCCTTGTGTCGGCCGATGATCTTGTGATCTGAGCGCAGAAACCCAGCGGTGATGAGGTCGCCGAGCGAAACATCATAGTTCGCGCGAGTCCGTCGCGCTTGCCTACGCTGCCGACTCATCGACTTGGGGATCGAAAAGCCGAGTTTCTCGGGGTCCCAGACGATCTCACACAGGCGGATGTAGAGTTGCTGACGCTCTTTTATGGAGCTCGCAGTGAACTCGTCGTAGTGCCCCATCAACTTCTCGAGCTGATGGCGTTTGCGGAACTTGTTGTAACTCGGAAACCTTTTATAGCTGTCCTTGTTTAAGGACTTTGCCAACATGTTCTGGCGGAAGTAGTGGGGGAGCTTCTCCGGGTACGTGTCGGCGTTGAAGCTGGCATTATCAGACTTCGGGAGGAGGATCAGGCCACCAAGCCGGTTCCGGATGGAACGAAATTCGCTCTCTGTTTTGACCTCCGACTGGTGGCGTTCGAACTTATTGGCCCAGATGTGCTCGATCTCGAACGGTTTCTCCCCAGCGACGTATCGCAGGAACTCCTCGAGTTCAGTTCTCTGCTGCTCACAGTCGGTCTCAACGAAGGCTGTGATCCTGGCGAGCAAGTACCGTACTTGACTCCGGTTGTCGGTCTGGAGTCCGAAGTTCGTCATCCCCTGGAACTCGTCAGGTATCTCCGCGAGGCGTCGTGACAGCACGTCAGCCAGCGAGTCCGAGGTATCAACGGACCTGAGCTCTTGGGTCAGTTCGTACACGTAGTCGTCGAGTTCGCCCGGCCGGCTGATCGTCCCGTTGACGAGTTGGCGGATATAGATGAGATCGAGGAAGGACGAGATCAGTTGCGTCTTCCTCCGGAACTCGCCCTCCTGGTCATTCGGGTTTGTAGCGGCGAGGATGAGCATGTACTGCTGGTCGAGGTTGTTCGTTGCGTTGTAACGAACATGCGCGAACTCCGGATCCGAACGGGTCGCGGCGGCTCGGAGCGTGCGATATCGACCGGCGAGCTGGGTTACGGTTACGGTCAGGAAACGCCGGTAGTCGTCCGAGGTGCGTAGCCCCATCTGGTCCGGGTTGGTGCGGACCCACTCATGGCTGGCTTGCAAGACTCTGGTCCGATCCTCGGGTTCGTCGACCTTCGCGTATTTCGCCAGTAAGAGCGTCTCGATGAAGTCAGCGGGTGCCCGGGGGTCGAGGGCCGAGAGTTCGGTCAGCATCTCTCGCCACCTGGTATTCAGGTCTGTTCTGTCCCGAGCGGCCTTCTCGATCAGGTGGCCCTTGAGTAGATCGATCGGAGAGAGTCTCGCTCCGCGGTCGTTCATCGTGACGAAGATTTCCCACCCATGCTCGTTGCTGTGGGCCTTGATGCCCACCATGCATACGCGAGTCAGGAGCCAGTCGGTGAAGTGAAGTAGCGCCTCGCCTGTCAGCTCGTCAGGAAAGTCATCGACCAGGTCCAGAGCACGTTCATACAGATTGCGGACCGACGGGCTGGGCGAGTCGGTTAGTTCCCGGGGATCAACTGGGAGATCCTGCGGAGCCGTGTTGACGAGTGACTCGAGGACTGGCGTGCGCTCGGGAGCGTGGACGGTGAAGGTCTTCTTATCGGACGAACCGAGCGCTTACTCCGCCGGTTCGATGGTGCCGTCGGCGAGGGCTGTGGTGAGGCGGGTCGCGATGTGACGGCCCGTGTCACCTGCCCGGCGTAGGCGGGTTTCGAAGAGGGCCAGTCTGCGGAACGCCTCGCCCAGTTCGCGTTGTCGTGCGAGCGGTAGGACCGGCACCTCGGCACGGCGGATGTCCAGGCGGTGCACGCCCGACGCCGTGGTGCTCAGCGCGCGGGCTCGGCTGTTGGCGCGCAACTGTCCCGCGAGGAAGTGCACATCCAGTTTGTCGCCGTCCACGCGCAGCAGCGACAGGTTCGGACCCAACACCAGATCGTCGACCTCGACCACCATCGTCGTCGGCGTCCCGTCGCCGGCCGCCACCAGCGGCACCACGAGGTCACCCGGCTGCAACGAGATCAGCTCGTCCGGATCCGCCCCTGCGTAGCGCAGCGCCGGTTCCCGACCTGTCGCCACGTCGCGGCCTGTCAACACCCGCGGCCCGTTGCCATCCTCTGCTGCATCCAGCGGCCCCGTCCGCTGCCGAAGCGTCAGCGCGCCGACCCGGGACAACTCGCTGATCGTCGAGTACGCACCCGCGACTGCCGTCGCCTTCCGGACCGTGGGCAGCAGGTCGTCCAGCTCCGCCAGGGTTCGCGCCAACTCGCCGCGCTCACGCTCCAGAGCCTCAAGATCGACTTCCGCAAGCGGTTGCGGAAGATGTCGCGACGGTGTGACGTCGACGTCCTCGTCCAACAGGTCGATCGGCTCGACCGTCCGATGTCGGCCCGCCGCCTCCTCGACCGTGCCCTGCGCGCAGAACTCTTCCCAGGCCGCAAGCACATCCCGGTTGATCGCCGACCAATCGACCTGTCCACGTCGGGCCGGGCGATGACGACTCGTGTCGACGAGCAGCACCGGTCCAGGGCCGTGCTCGGTCGGGTTGCGCAACACCCACAGGTGCAAGGCGATGCCTGTGGACATGAGAACGCCCGCGGGCAGCGCAATCACCGCACGCAACGCGCCACGGCGGAGGAGTGCCTGTCGGATCACTCGACCTGACCGGCGTCCTGCCGCGCTCGCCGGCAGTGCCACCACCACGGCACCGTCGGGCGAAGCGTGTGCGAGACAGTGCTGAACCCACGCGAGCTCCGGCTCTCCTTTCACCGGCAGTCCGTACTCCCACCGCGCGTCCAAACCGAGCTCTTCGTGTCCCCAGTCGCGGTATCCGAACGGTGGATCGCACACGACGGCATCACAGCGTCGCCCCGCGAACGCGTCGTCGCGCAGCGCGTCCCCGGCGACGACCTCGACGTCGCCGTCGTCTGCGAGTCGTGCGCGCGCGAGGCGGGCAGTCGCGATGTCGATCTCTTGGCCGAGGAGGGTCTTCGCGCCGGATTCCGCGGCGGCACGAAGGATGTTGCCCGCGCCGCATGCCGGGTCGAACACGGACTCCGTGTCCCCGGCCAGCTCCACCATCAGTTCCGCCAGCGGCGGGGGAGTGACGAGATGTTGTCGCTGCTGCTTGTCGAAGGTCCGCGTACACAGCGACTCGATCACTTCACCAGGCGACACGTCGCCCACCTCGGCCAGAGCCGTACGGACTGACTCCGGAAGCGTGACGTCTCTGTCGCCGGTCAGATGCGCGGCCACGTCGGCGGCCAGCTCGACGGTCGCGGTGTCACCGCGGCCCGCGTCCAGGGCCTGCCACACCACGTCGCCCGGGGACAGTCCAGCTGGTTTCCCATGGGCACGTAGCCATCGCTGCACTTCGTCGAGTCGGAACGTCGGTGTGCCCCGCGCGCCCACGACCGGTTCGGGAAAGTCTGGGTGCCGCTTGCGCCAGTTGCTCACGGCTGCCCGTCCCACGCCTGCCAGTCGCGCGATCTCCGCGGCTGTCACCAAGGTCCCGTCTGACATGTCACCTCCTGGTTATCACCCCTGTGAGCATACCAGCTTCGAAAACGACTGTTGACTGTGAACATGTCCATGTGTTGGACTGTGGATGTCAACAGCGCGTGCACGTTGGTGGCCGCACTTCACGTCAGGGGGTCGGAGATGGAATCCGGGGAAGATTTCGACGAGCTTGCGCTCGCTGCTCGCGGTGGCGATCGGGTTGCGGTGTCGGCACTGCTGCGTGCGATTCAGCCGCGCGTCGCCCGGTACTGCAGGGCGCGGGTAGGTGTTCGGCTGGGTACGTGCGTCTCCGCGGATGACGTCACGCAGGAGGTGCTGATCGCGGTCATGCAGGCTTTGCCGTCGTACCGGCCGGACAGCTCGGCCTTCATCTCGTTCGTGTTCGGTATCGCCTCGCACAAGGTCGCCGACTTCTATCGCAAGCGGCAGCGCGAACCAGTTACGCCCGTGGGGGAGATTCCGACCACTGTGGACCGTGGTCCGCAGCCGGAAACCGTGGTGCTTCAGCACGACGAGCGACAGCAGGTCGGCAAGCTTCTCGAGAGATTGACCGAGACCCAGCGGAATATCCTGGTGCTCCGCCTGCTTGTGGGGCTGTCGGCCGACGAGGTGGCGCGAGTCGTCGGTTCGACATCCAGTGCGGTTCGCGTCAACCAATACCGCGCGCTCGACAAGCTGCGACGCATTCTCTCCGAACAGCGTTGTGCCGCCTGAGAGTCAATTCCGGAATCGCGCGAGTTTTCACCAACCGTTTCAAACCATTGAAGGGGACACCCATGTCCGCGTATCCACATCCGCAGCCGCATCCGTCCGCCGTTGCGGAGCGAAGACCGCCCAAGTTCGTTGCGCTGGCCTGGGCCGGCCTGATTCTCGGCATCGTCGGCGTGGTTGGCTCGCCGGTGATCATCGTCAATAACATCACGGCGATCGCCGCGGCCGTGGGTTTCGTCCTCGGGCTGATCGGATTTTTCGGAACGAGGAAGATCGTGGCGGGAATCGGTGTGGTTCTGTGCGCCGCGGCCGTGGTGATCACGGTCCTGGTTCAGAAGAACGTGGTCGACGAGCTGGACCGGATCTCCCGGGACGTGGGAGCGTCGTTCGATGCCGCGCCGACCGACGTCGGATCGGCCCCCTCGCTGCCTGCGCCATCGCCGGTGGACGAGATCGCCCAGCCCGAGACGAACGAGCGGAACTACTTGCCGATGAACGTGGGCGACGAGGCGTGGACGGGTCCGGTCGGGGACGAAGGTGGCGGTTCCGGAACGTCGTTCACGGTTGACCGGATCGAGCTCGACCCCGGGTGTGATGCGTACGGCCTTCCGCCGGAATCCGGCCACACTCTCGTCCTTCATGTGCGCGTGGCGACCGGCGACGACCAGATGAGCGCCATGGATGCTGCGGGAGTGCTCAACCCGTACAACTTCGTGGAGATCGACTCGTCCGGAGTTTCACACCGGGCGGAGTTCGGTACCTGTACGGCGCCGGAAAAGGCACTGCCCATGAACTTCGGGGTGAATCAGAAGTACAGCGGAACGATCGAACTGGTCGTGCCGGAAGCAAGCGGAACCCTCGCGCTCGACCCCGGAACGCTGATCAACGGCCCCGCCGGATGGGAATGGACGTACTGACCGTGGTCGGCGGTGTCGCATTTCTGCCGATTCTTGCTCGTTAATTGCCAACGTCACCGATTCGGCTCGCGCCGGTAACGAGTCGGTGTCATGCGTTAACTCGACGAACACCGGTGGCGACGAACGACAGGCGTACTAATTTGCGTGAAAGGAAGTGTCACCCAAATGGCATCATCGCAGCCTTATCCTGCGGGATCTGTCGAACAGCCTGCGCGCCAGCCTCGCAACGGGCTCGGTACCGCCGGCTTCGTTCTCGGCCTGCTCGGCTTGATTTTCTCGCCGCTCCCGCTGGTCGGGATTGTGGCATGGCCCTTGGTGATCCTCGGGTTGATTCTGTCGTTGCTCGGATTCTTCCGAGCCAAACGCGGTGAGGCGACCAACAAGGGGCTGGCCCTGGCCGGCGTCGTGTGTTCGGTCATCGGTCTCGTGATCTGCATCTTGTGGGCGGCAGCCTTCGGTAAGGCCGTCAACGACGTCAATGAGGAGGCAGGCCGGGAGGTGACCGTTCGGTACGAGGTGACGGGCGACGCGCCCAACGCGTCGATCAGCTACACCACGTTCGGCGACGGAAACATGTCGACGAACGAAGAGAACGTGAGCGAGCTGCCCTGGTCGAAGGAACTCACGACAAAGGGCCTGATGAAGGGCGGCAGCCTGACCGTGATGACCGGTGCCGAGGGTGGCAGCGTGACCTGCACGGTGACGGTGGACGGTAAGGACGCCAAATCCAGCACCGCCCAGGGGGAGTTCGCTACGGCTTCCTGCGACGGATTCGGCAGCTGATCTTCGGGCCCGCAGGGTGGTAGTGGACCTACTGACGCAGGCTGGGCGGTGTCCACGTCCGGTATTCGGTGGCGAAATACGGGCTACGGTGCAGCGGTTCGACCTTGCTGCACCGTAGCCGTGCGGGTCGGTGAACCGTAGCGGCCATAACGTTCGCCCGTTCAATCGATGCCGAGCCGGTGCCGTTCGGCGGCGATGATGCGATGTTCAACCGGGACAGCCGTGTCGTCGAGTACCTGAGGACGGTGTTCGCCGGGGTCCACGGCTGCCGCATGCGCCTCCTTCGCGTCGCTCTTGCGGGCGAACTCGGAGAACAACAGGCTCTTGTGTTCTTGGATCTCACGCAAACGTTCGTCGACGCTGCCCTTGGCAAGTAGGCGGCGCACCTGGACCTTGCGTATCTGGCCCATACGGTATGCACGGGCGACGGCCTGCTCCTCAATGCTGGGCTTCCACTGCGGTTCCGCGATCACGACCACCGACGCCGCCTGTACGTTCAGTCCGACCCCGCCCGCCTCGATCTGACTCAGCAGCACCGAGTGCCCGGTACGTCGCGTGAACGTGTCGACGAGATGCTGCCGCTGGACGGGAGCAACCGATCCTGTCAGAGTCCCCACCACAGCCTCGCCGAGCCGGCGCTGAATCTTCTCCAGAACTCCGAGGAAATAGGAGAAGACGAGGACTTTGAGGTCACCTTGGCGCGCTTCCTCGACGATCTCCACCAACATGTCCATCTTGGCCGAGTCGTCAGCGTGAAAAGCGGCCTGCCGCATCGCCATCAGGTTTCGCGCAGACACGGCCCGGGCATAGGCGTCCTCATCCGCGGGAGTGAGGTGGACCCAGTCCTCGACCTCGATCTTGTCCGGTAGCTCGGTCAGTACATCTTCCTGGTTGCGCCGAAGATAGACCGGCGCAACCGCACGGCGGAAGTGTCGCGCACCGCTCAGCGCGTCCGCCGCATCAAGGCGCCGTGCGATACCAGGCTGCAGGTAGTCGATGAGGTTGCGGAACTCCTCCACCCGGTTCTCCATCGGAGTTCCGGTCAGCAGCAAGGCGCGCTGCGCCTGGGTCAGAACAGCTGCGACAGCCTGTGAACGTTGGGTCTCGGGATTCTTGATGGCGTGTGCCTCGTCGACGATGACCATGGCGATACCTTCATCGGCCACCTGGTCGAGCTTTCCCAACGTGCCGAACGTCGTCACCGCGACACCGCCCTCCCTCAACCAGAGTCGGGTGGCGGCGTCGCGCCCAGCGCCGTGCAGACTGTGGGCGTCCAGTACCGTGTGCTTCTCTATCTCGTTGATCCAGTTCATCTGGACGCTCGCCGGGCAGACCACCAGAAAGCGCGTTTGACCCTTCGCAGCCATGTGCGCGACTGCAGCAAGAGCCTGGACCGTCTTACCGAGGCCCATCTCGTCACCGAGAATCGTGTGTTCCTGATGGAGCGCATACTGTGCGCCGAAGACCTGATAGTTCCGCAGGGTGGCGGTGAGTAGTGTGGTGTCGAGCGGTACTGCCCTGATCGTCTGCCTGAGTTCGCTGGGGAGGAATCCCTGCGCGCTCTCCGACGTGTCCGGATCTTCTCCATGTCCGCCCAGCGTGGACAGGAGGGCGTTGAAGCCGGCGGCGTCGCTGGCGTAGTCCGGCCACAGCCGGTCTGCGGTATAGGCCTCGGGTACGATGGCGCGTTCGTACCAGTCCAGAGATTGGACAAGGTGTGCCGTCTCTGGTGCTCTGAGAAGTGCGTCGAGTTGAGCCAAAGCGGCGAGGGCCGGTTGCTTCTTCGCGCGCCGCTTGAACCGCATTGCCGAGCGGTCCGTGGTGGGCTGGGCCCACGCAGAGAGCCGTGACGCATGGCTCGCGAACTGGTGAACCGGTCCGTGAAGAGTGGCGCGTGCGTGATCGGCGTGGCGGATCGCCGTCAATGTCGCCAACAGCTGAGTGTGCGGGCCTGTTTGGTTCTCGACGTCGAAGCGGACCCGGACGCCGGACCGCACTTCGTCGGCCAACTGGCGAGCTGCCGCCGACACCTCCTCCGCACTGCGCCCACCGACTCCTGGCGCAGAACGGAGCTCGTAAGGGGTGGCATCGAGGACGTCGGCCACCGTGCCGTATCCGGACTCGGCCAGCGCGTTCAGGCGGGTGCCTCTGCCGACCAGGTCGCGGAGGTCGGTGACGGGTCGTGCGGCGAGCGCTTCGTACGTCTGTTGATTGGCAAGCCACGTGATCTGCCGCCGTGCACGGTCGCGAAGGCCGTCGGCAACACCGAGTATCGAAGTCGCCCGCGTGACCAACGTGCGCGCGTAGTCGAGTGCGAACTTGGCGGGCTCACCGAGCTTCCCCTTCGCCGCCCGGATCGCTGCGGCATCTGCGGTAGGTGGGTGGTTGGGGGAAAGTGCCGGGATGGTCACCGGTGCCCCCTCGGCGCACTCACGCGCCGAAGGCCTGTCGCAAGCCGTTCGGTGCCGACGTGATTCATGCCGCTATCGTCGTTCCGGCGACCGCGAACGTTTCGGTCTGCGTAGCGAACGGGTGAAAGTCGACGAGCTGAGCTGGTGCCGTCTACCTCTTCGGCCAGTGCCAGGGTGGGCGGTCGAGGATGCCTGGGGCGTCGGCGAGGACGGTTGCTCCGAGCTCCTTCTCCAGCTCCAGCAGGCTCGCGTCGTCCGTGGAGGCCTCGACGGCGCGGACCAAGTCGCGGGCGTGGGTGACCACGACGACCTGGGTGCGTTCCGCCGCCGTCGCGATGAGCGTCGCCAGGGCCGGCAGGAGACTCGGGTGCAGGCTCGTTTCCGGCTCGTTCAACACCAACAACTGCGGCGGGCGCGGGCTCAACAACGCCGCCACCCACAGCAGATACCGCAACGTTCCGTCCGACAATTCTGCCGCCGACAACGGGCGCAACAACCCGTGCTGGTGGAACTCGAGCTCGAACCGGCCGTCGTCGCCCGACCGCACCGACAGGCGCGAACCCGGGAACGCGTTGTCGATCGCCGTGTGCAACGCGTCCGCGTCGCCGATCTCCTCGATCGTCCGCAACGCCGCCGGCAGGTCGGCACCGTCATGGTCCAGCACCGGCGTCCGCGTCCCCACCCGCACTTGCCGCGCCGGCGCCTCGGCGTCCGTGCGGAAATGGTCGTAGAACCGCCACGACCGGATCTGCTCCCGCACCACCAGCACCTCCGGCGACACGCGCGGATCCGCGAACGACGTCAACATGCTGTCCGTCGGCGCGATCCGATACGCCTCCGCGCCCCACGCCCCGCTCTGCTCCCGCGTCCGCACCACCGGGCCCGCACGGTCCGCCAACAACGCCTTGTCCCGCAACACCGAGCCGCTCCACACGCACTCGCGTTTGAACTCCGGGTCGCGGTTGAACGCCGACTCCCCAGGCGTCGGCATTCCCAAATCCAGCGCGTAGCCGAAGTCGTCACCCGTGAAGCCGAGCCGCAACCCGACGGGCTTGTTGCGCGTCGTGCCCTGCGGCGGCGTCCGGCCGTCCCGCACCGCGCGGCCGACCTTCTCCGGCCCGGCCCACAGCGTCGACGGCAACCCACCCTCGCGCGCCAGCGCCGCCACCGCACCACTGCGTGACGTGTCCGCCAACAACCGCAACGCCCGGTACAGATTCGACTTGCCGCTGCCGTTCGCCCCTGTCACCACGGTCAGCCGCGACAACGGCAACACCAGGTCCCGCAACGAACGGTAGTTCTCCACAGCCAGCGTCGTCAGCACGCTGTCGACGCTAACCGCCGGCACCGACAGCCTGGGAGCTCAACCTCGCGGATCGAGTCGGCACGCCAGCCGGTGGACGGTCCGCGCGCCTGTGCCGAGCAAGGAGATCGACGTCTGAGTCCGTGGTCGCCACGACGGGAAGGCGCAACACGGCAACGGGAAGGTGCAACACGGCAACGGGAGGGCGCAACACGGCGTCCGGAAGGCGCAACACGGCGTCGGGAGGGCGCAACACGGCGTTCTGGGGTTACGTGGTCGTCGCTGTCAGGGCCAACGCTGCCGCCTCGCCGCGGGTGCTGACGTCGAGTTTGTGCAGCACCCGGGTGACGTGGAACTTGACCGTGCTCTCCGTGACCCCCAGGTCGGCGGCGATGGCCTTGTTGCGCTTGCCCTGCGCCAACAGGTCGAGCACCTCACGTTCGCGCCGGTTGAGGTTCGTCAGCCTCGTCTCGACACCGGTGTCCGCGGGCGGATCCAGCGGCAGGCGGATCGTCACCCGGCTGCCCCAACCCGGCGTGGCGTCGACGTCGACCGTGGCGCCGAGCGTGCGGGCCCGGCCCTGCAACTGCCGGAGCAACGACGACGTGTCGAGCGCTCCGGTGCTCTGATCACGCACGTCGACCGTGAGCGTCGTGTCGTCGTGCGTCCACGCGATCCGCAGCCGCGTCAACTCCGGATCGGCGGTCAGCGCCAGCACCGCCGTGCGCGTCATCGCCCGTGCGGCGTGCGCGATGTCGCCGGGCAACGCCCGTCCCGCACCGGTCGGCGCCGCGAACTCGATCGGCGCCTCGTGGTGCCGCAACATCTGCCGGATCTCGCTGCGCAGCACGCCGAACGCGGCGGCGGCCGCCTCGTGCGACAACGCCTGCTCCGCCTGCTGGGCCGTGCGCAGCGCCACCAGCGCCGACGACGCCGCATCACGCGCCGCGGTCCGTGCCCGCGTGTCGTCCAGCTCGGCTGACCGCAACGTCGTCAAAAGTCCCACCAGCGTCGACTCGTGTGCCGTGGCCAGCTCCGCGATCGTGCGCTCCCGTTCGAGCGCGGCCGCGCGCGACTCAGCCAGGTAGTCCGGACTGGCCTGGGCCACCTGCTGGCGGATCGACGTCGCCACGATGCCGAACAACGCCGCCAGCAGCCTCGGTTCGGGCAGCGGCCGCCCCGGCGAGCGGGGCACCAGCAGGAGCAGCATGTCCGACGGATCGCGCACCACCCACGCCGTACGCTCCTCGCCCGCGACGGCGAACCTCGCGCACACCGGCGTCCCCGGATCGACGGATGTCTTCACCTGTTCGAGCTCACTGATCGTGACCTTGTTGAGCATCTCGACGTCGCCGGTCACCTTGCGGGGGCGGCCTGCGCACTCCCGGGTGAAGATGATCAGCGCCGTGTGTGGCCAGCGTGATGCCGTGAGCTGCGACAGGCGGCGCGCGATGTCGTGCAACGGCCCGTCGAGCACCTCGCGCAGGCCGATCAGGGCGGTGGCAGGGTCCGGCTCGTCCGACATTCCGCCACTCTAACTGGTCGGAGGTCGAGGTATTGCTGTCCCTTCGGCCAGGTCAGGTGAGTGGCGTGGCGCACTAGTCTCACGTGCACATGCGCGGATGCGCATGCCTTTCTGTCTTTCCCGCCGACGCGAAGGAACACCCCAGATGCCACAACAGGTCCGCGGCGTCATCGCCCGCTCCGAGGGAGCTCCCGTCGAGCTCACCGACATCGTCATCCCCGACCCCGGACCCGGTGAGGTCGTGGTCGCGGTCGCCGCGTGCGGCGTGTGCCACACCGACCTGACCTACCGTGACGGCGGGATCAACGACGAGTTCCCGTTCCTGCTCGGTCACGAAGCCGCGGGCACGGTCGAGAGCGTCGGCGAGGGTGTGGACTCGGTGCAGCCGGGCGACTTCGTCGTGCTGAACTGGCGCGCCGTGTGCGGCCAGTGCCGTGCTTGCAAGCGCGGCCGCCCGCAGTACTGCTTCGACACGTTCAACGCGACGCAGAAGATGACCCTCACCGACGGCACCGAGCTCAGCCCGGCGCTGGGCATCGGCGCGTTCGCCGACAAGACCCTGGTACACGCCGGGCAGTGCACGAAGGTCGACCCGTCGACCGATCCCGCAGTGGCCGGCCTGCTGGGCTGCGGCGTCATGGCGGGCATCGGTGCGGCCGTGAACACCGGCGGCGTGACGCGCGGCGACTCGGTGGCCGTCATCGGCTGCGGCGGTGTCGGTGACGCCGCGATCGCGGGTGCCCGCCTGGCCGGCGCATCCCCGATCATCGCCGTGGACCGGGACCCGAAGAAGCTCGACTGGGCCGTCGACCTCGGCGCCACGCACACGATCAATGCCGCGGAGACCGACGCTGTCGAAGCGATCCAGGAGCTCACCGGCGGGTTCGGTGCCGACGTCGTGATCGACGCCGTGGGCAGGCCCGAGACGTGGAAGCAGGCCTTCTACGCCCGTGACCTGGCCGGCAAGGTCGTCCTGGTGGGCGTGCCGACGCCGGACATGCGTCTGGAGATGCCCATGCTCGACTTCTTCTCCCACGGCGGTGCGCTCAAGTCGTCGTGGTACGGCGACTGCCTGCCCGAACGTGACTTCCCGATGCTCGTCGACCTGTACGAGCAGGGCAGGCTGCCGCTCGACAAGTTCGTCACCGAGCGCATCACGCTCGAGGACGTCGAGAAGGCCTTCCACACCATGCACGCCGGCGAGGTGCTGCGTTCGGTGGTGATCGTGTGAGCGCGCGGATCGACAACGTCGTCACCAGCGGTGTCTTCGAACTCGACGGCGGAAGCTGGGAGGTCGACAACAACGTCTGGCTCATCGGCGACGACAACGACGTGGTGATCGTCGACGCCGCGCACGACGCCGACAAGATCACCGAGGCGGTCGCGGGCCGCAACGTCGTCGCGGTGGTGTGCACCCACGGGCACAACGACCACGTCACCCACGCCCCGCAGCTCGGCGAGAAGTTCGACGCGCCCGTGCTGCTGCATCCGGCGGATCGGCCGCTGTGGGAGATGACGCATCCGGGCGCGGCGTTCACCGAGCTCGAGGACGGCGCGCGGCTGCAGGTGGCCGGCACCGACATCGAGCTGCTCCACACGCCGGGGCACTCGCCGGGATCGATGTGCCTGTACCTGCCCGAGGCCAAGGCGCTGTTCTCCGGGGACACGCTGTTCTCCGGCGGCCCCGGTGCGACGGGGCGGTCGTTCTCCGACTTCCCGACGATCATCGGCTCGATCCGGGACCGGCTCTTCAGCCTGCCCGCCGACACGCGTGTCCACACCGGACACGGCGACGGCACCACGATCGGCACCGAGGCGCCGCACCTGGAGGAGTGGATCGCGCGCGGCTACTGAGCCGCGCTTCTGAACTGCAGCTTCTGTGACGGGGGGGGGGGGGGGCGGGGGGGGGCGGCCCCCCCGCCCCTTTTCTCTCGCCCCCCTGTTTTTGTCGTGCGGTTGGGGGGGGGGGGGGCGGGCCCCCGGCCCCCCCCCCCCGCCGGTTCTTTTCCAGGGCACAGCGTTTCGTGGTTACCGGGCCCGGCCCCTGGGTACGCCCGATGCGCCCGCGGCAGCAGACACCGAGCTGTCACCTGAAGGCGCACCGGAGGAGGTACATGGGCCGCCGAGACCGCATCGCCGAACCGTGGGGACGTCGCACTCCGTACGGCCGCGGCGCGAGCTGGCCCGTGCGCGTCGACGCCGCGCTCGAGGACGGCATACGCGGCGAGGACGTCGAACGGTGGGTGCCGTCGGCCTCGATCCTGCACTCCAACGGTGACGCCCTCGACATCGCCGTCGCCGGCGGGCGCATCGTCGGTGTCCGGGGCCGCCGCGACGACCGCGTCAACCACGGCCGGATCGACCCCAAGGATCTGTTCGCGTGGCGGGCGAACGCCTCGCCGGACCGGCTGCGCGCACCGCTGGTCCGCCGCGAAGGCCGGCTGGTCGAGACCGACTGGGACACCGCGATGGACGAGATCGTCCGGACCAGTCGGCAGGTGCTCGACCGGCACGGACCCGGCGGAATGGGCTTCTACACCAGCGGACAGCTGTTCCTGGAGGAGTACTACACGCAGGCCGTCATCGGACGCGGTGCCATCGGCACCAACCACGTCGACGGCAACACCCGGCTGTGCACCGCCACCGCCGCGCAGGCGCTCAAGGAATCGTTCGGCTCCGACGGACAGCCCGGATCGTACGGCGACATCGACCATGCCGACGTCATCGCGCTGTACGGGCACAACATGGCGGAGACGCAGACGGTCCTGTGGAGCCGGATCCTCGACCGGCTGGCCGGGCCCGAGCCGCCCCGGATCCTCTGCGTGGACCCGCGCCGCACACCGGTGTCGGAGGCGGCGACGGTGCACCTCGCGCCCCTGCCGGGCACGAATCTGGCGCTGATGAACGGAATCCTGCACGAGCTCATCACGCGCGACCTGGTCGACCGCGACTACGTCGACGCCCACACCGTCGGATTCGCCGAACTGGCCGACCGGGTGCGCGACTATCCGCCCGAGGAGGCGGGCCGCATCAGCGGCGTCGACCCCGGCGACATCCGCGCGGCCGCGCAACTCGTGGCCTCGGCCGATCGGCTGTTGTCCACCGTGCTGGAGGGCTTCTACCAGTCGAACCAGGCCACCGCCGCGGCCGTGCAGGTCAACAACGTGCACCTGGTACTCGGCATGCTCGGTCGACCGGGCGCCGGCGTCCTGCAGATGAACGGCCAGCCCACCGCGCAGAACACCCGTGAGTGCGGCGCGAACGGCGACCTGCCCGGCTTCCGCAACTGGAGCAACGAGGCCCACGTGGCCGAGCTGGCCGAGCTGTGGAACGTCGACGTCATGCACATCCCGCACTACGCACCGCCCACGCACGCCATGCAGATGATCCGCTACGCCGAGCAGGGTTCGCTGCGTTTTCTATGGGTGACGGCGACGAATCCGGCCGTGTCGCTTCCGGAGCTGCGGCGCATCCGCTCCGTGCTCGGCGACGACCGGCTGTTCCTGGTGGTGCAGGATCTGTTCCGGACGGAGACGGCCGAACTCGCCGACGTCGTGCTGCCCGCGGCGACCTGGGGTGAGAAGACCGGCACGTTCACGAACTCCGACCGCACCGTGCACCTGTCCGCGAAGGCCGTCGACCCACCGGGAGCGGCTCGGTCCGATCTGGACATCTTCCTCGACTACGCGCGGCGGATGGACTTCCGGGACGCCGACGGCAATCCGCTGCCGAACTGGCACGATCCCGAGTCGGCGTTCGAGGCATGGAAACGGTGCAGCGCGGGCAGACCGTGCGACTACACGGGCATCACCTACGAACGTCTGCGCACCGAGGGCGGCATCCAGTGGCCGTGCACATCGGACAGTCCGGAGGGCACCGAGCGGCTGTACACCGAGGGCGGTTTCTGGGCCGCCCCCGACGTCTGCGAGGACTACGGCAAGGATCTGCTCACCGGTGCGCCGCTCGAACCGACCGAGTACCGCACGATGAACCCGTCGGGCAAGGCGGTGCTGAAGGCCGCGGGCTATGTCCCGCCCCACGAGTCGGCGACGGCCGAGCTGCCGTTCGTGCTCATCACGGGCAGGACGCTGTACCAGTTCCACACCCGCACCAAGACCGGTCGGGCCGCGCAGCTCAACGACGCCGCTCCCGAGGTGTGGGCCGAACTCTCCCGCGGTGACGCGGAACGGCTCGGCGCGGCGGAGGGTGATCTGCTCGAACTGGCCAACCCGCGAGGACGGTTGCGCGCGCGGCTGCGGATCACCGGAATCCGGGACGGCACGGTGTTCCTTCCGTTCCACTACGGATACTGGGATCAGGACGCCGACGAGGGCCGCGCGGCCAACGAGCTCACCGTCACCGACTGGGATCCGGCGTCCAAGCAGCCGATCTTCAAGACCGCGGCCGTCGCCGTGCGGCGCGTCGTCGCGGGCGAGGGCACACCGGCACCCGCGCCGACGACCACGGCATCGGCGCCGGTGACCGGCGGCGTCCCACCGACGCGTGGAGGACCTGCTGCCGAGGTCGACGAGTCACCGGATCCGGTCGAAGGCGCCGGACACCACAGGGGGAATCGGGCATGAAACTCGCGTTGGCGTTACGGGAGTTGCACCGTTCCGAGCGGAATCTGGCTGTGTGCCTGCTGCACGTCGCACAGCGCCACCGCGCCGACGCGGGCGTGAGTCACCTGGCGGGTGATCTCGCGCGCTGGTCGCGCCAGCACGTGGCGGAACTTGCCACGGTCGGCGGTCGGTACGGGCTGCGCATGCGCGCCGAGCCGACCTACGGCTCGCAGCAGGTCGCCCGTTTCTGGCGTGCGACGGGGGACCGGTTCGGCAACCGGCCCGAGATGGGTCTTCTGCTGCTGGCTGATCTGCGCAAGGTGCACCGGAAGGCGGCCGGGGTGTCGGTGGACTGGGAGCTGTTGGCACAGGGCGCGCAGGCCGCCGAGGACGGCGAACTCCTCGACCTGGCGCGGCGTTGTCACCCGCAGAGCCTGCGGCAGATGCGCTGGGCGAACGCGCGGCTCAAGGAGCTGTCCCCGCAGATCCTGGTGAGCTGACCGAGACCGGGGCCGGGTTCTCGCCGTGATGCCGGGCTCGGTGGCTCTCGTTTCGCCCGCGCCGGGCTCGGGTACGCGTCGGCGAGACCGGGCATCGAAGGTGCCGGTGAGATCGGGCATGGAAGGTGCCGAAGTATCGAAGGGTGAGGAACGTCGATGACGGCACAACCGCCGGACCCGTCGCCGGACGAGACCCCGGGTCTGGAGCCGGGCGGCAGCGTCCGGCCCGGCGACACGCCGCCGGAGTCGGGGCAGACGTCGGGCCTGTCCCACCGGGAACCGGAACCACCGCGCGTGCTTCCGGCCGCGACGATCGCCCTGTCGGCTCTGGCCGTTCTCCTCGTGGTGGGGATCTTCGTGGTGATGATCGTCCAGATCTGGTGACCGGGGTCAGGAACGGCCGGTCTTCTTCTCCGTGGCGGCGGCTTGCTTCTTGGCGGCCTCTTCGCGCTTCACCTCGGCGTAGGTGGCGCGTTCGCGCTGGAGCCAGTCCGGGTTCTCGTCCTTGATCGCGTTGATCTGCTCGGTGGTGAGCGGCTCCGTGAGCCCGGCGCGGGCGAGTCCGCTGATCGAGACGCCGAGCTTCGCGGCGACCACGGGGCGCGGGTGGGGGCCGTTGCGGCGCAGGTCGCGCAGCCACTCGGGCGGCGAGGTCTGCAACTCGTCGAGTTCGTCGCGGGATACCACGCCCTCCTGAAACTCGGCGGGCGTGGCTTCGAGGTAGACCCCCAGCTTCTTCGCCGCGGTGGCGGGCTTCATCGTCTGGGAGGTCTTGCGCGACGTCATGGCTCCAGGGTATCCGCACGGTACGTGCCCGCCGACCACGCCCGGTAATCTGGCCGGGTGAGCACCCCTGACGAGAGCGACGAGCCGCCGGTGTTCCGGCTCGCCCATGTCCCCGGGGTCATCCCGGACAAGTGGGTGCGGAAATGGGGCGAACGCGTCCCCGACGTCCCGTTGCAGCTCGTCACGGTGCCGGCCGCTGAGGCCGCCGACCGGGTGCGCGACGGCAGCGTCGACGCGGTGCTGCTGCGCCTGCCGACCGACCGCACCGGGCTGCACGCCATTCCGCTCTACACCGAGACGACCGTGGTCGTCGTCGAGAAGGAGCACGTGCTCACCGTCGCCGACGAGCTGTCGGTCGAGGACCTCGACGACGACGTCGTGCTGCACCCCCACGACGACACGTTGGCGTGGGACGAGCTTCCCGGCAAGCCTGCGATCGCCCGTCCCGACACCACGGCCGGCGCCATCGAGCTGGTCGCCGCCGGCGTGGGGGTGCTGATCGTGCCGCAGTCGCTGGCGCGGCTGCACCATCGCAAGAGCCTCACGTACCGGCCGTTGGTCGGCACCGAGCAGCGTCCGGTACCGCAGTCACAGGTCGCGTTGTCCTGGCCCGAGGGCGAGACGTCGGAGCTGATGGAGGAGTTCATCGGCATCGTCCGCGGCCGCACCGTCAACTCCACCCGCGGTCGCGGTCCCACACCGAAACAGCCGAAGCAGGGCAAGCAGCAGGCGCCGAAGCAGGATCGGCGCAGCTCCCACGCGCCGAAGCGCGGAGGCGGGCGCAGGGGAGGCCCGGGTAAACCGGGACGGCCCGGCTCGGGTGGCAGGGGCGGCAGGCCGCGGCGCAGGTGGTGAGTGCCTTTACGCCAGGTCAGGCCGCTCCGTGGTAGACGAATCGGCCGAGGCCGACGGTGAACAGCAGGAACCCGTAGAGACCGTGCTCGATCGACACGGCCAGCAGTGACCTGCTGCGGGCGTATCGCCAGGCGAACAGCGCGCCGCCCGCCGTGGTGGCGAGTACGGCGAAGAGGTTGCCGAAGATGATGTGGGCGAAGCCGAACGCGGCCGCGCTCGCGACGATCATCCCGGTGCCCGTGCCGAACACCGGTGCGTACCGCCGGAACAGGAACGAACGGAAGATCAGTTCCTGCGGATACACGCTCAGTACCGGATAGCCGACAGCGACGATCGCCCAGACGAGCGGCTCCTCGCGTGGCATGGCGAACAGGTCCGCAGGCAGGAACACCGCCACGCCGGCCACCGCGACGGCGCACGCGACGGCCCACAGCCCGAGGATCGACCGGAGCTGCCCGCGTACCGCGGAGGCCCGCCACAGGTCGCGCCGGTCGAAATCGCCGACCCGCAGCAGGTACACCACGCTGGCCACGCCGAGTACGACCAGGAACGGAATGGGGCTGACGCCGTCGGCGAACACGGAGAACACCGCGATGACGCCGAAGAACAACGCCAGGAACTCCGCAGCGAGGCCGACCCGCCTTGCCGTGGACGGCAGCTCCCGCGGCGTCGCCGGTGTGAGGTCGTCGGTCAACACTGCACCGAGACTACGTGGAGCGCGCCCGGCGCGCCCCGGCAACGTTGCTCAACCGCCGAGGGCGGCGGCTTCCTTCGCCAGGCTTTCGATCCTCGCGAAGTCGCCCTCCGCGACGGCGTCCTTCGGCGTCAGCCAGCTTCCCCCGACACAGCCCACAGTGGACAGCGCGAGGTAGTCCGCGGCGTTGGAGACGCTGACGCCGCCGGTGGGGCAGAACCTCAGGTGCGGCAGGGGACCGGCGAACGCCTTCAGTGCCGCCGGGCCGCCGCTGGCCTCGGCGGGGAAGAACTTCAGCGTGTCGAGACCGCGCTCGGCCAACCGCATCGCCTCCGACACCGTCGCGGCGCCGGGCAGGAACGGCAGGCCGGTTGCGGTCACGGCGTCGAGCAGGGAATCCGTGGTGCCCGGCGTGACCAGGAACGCTGCGCCCGCCTCAGCCGCTTGCCTGGCTTGCTCGGGCGTGGTCACCGTGCCCGCGCCGACGACGATGTCGGGCACCTGCGCGGCGACCTTCTCGATGGCCTCCAACGCGGCGGGGGTACGCAGCGTCAGTTCGATCGCACCGATCCCGCCCGCCAGCAATGCGCGTGCGACGTCGGGTGCGGTGTCGGCGTCGTCGAGCACCACGACCGGCATGACCGGCGACAGATCGAGCAGTTCCGAGCTGGTTGTCACGACGTTCCTCCCACGTGGGCCTCGGGTTTCGTGGTGGTGACGCCGAAGTGGGCGGGCGTCACCGGGCCGAACACGCTCGCCCCTGCGTCGGCGGGACCGACGCTGCGGCGCAACGCCGCGAACAGTTCGCGACCCGTGCCGACCCATTGCGTCTCGTCCGGCGCACCGTCGGTGGGCTTCCTGGCGTCGAGTTCGGCCGCGTCGAGGTGGACGTCCAGCGTTCCCGCGTCGCTGTCCAGCCGAACCACGTCGCCGTCGGCGATGCGCGCGAGCGGTCCACCGGCGGCGGCCTCGGGGGTGAGGTGAATGGCCGCGGGGATCTTGCCCGACGCCCCGGACATCCGGCCGTCGGTGAGCAACGCGACGCGGTGGCCGCGGTCCATGAGCACCCCGAGCGCAGGCGTGAGGCCGTGCAGTTCGGGCATGCCGTTGGCGTGCGGACCCTGGTTGCGCAGGACCACCACGACGTCGCGGTCCAACTCACCCGCGCGGAACGCGGCGTCGAACTCGGCCTGCGTGCCGAACACCCGCGCGGGCGCCTCGACGACCCGGTTCTCCGGCGCCACCGCGGACACCTTGATCACCGCGCGGCCGAGGTTGCCCTGCACCATGCGCAGTCCGCCGTTGTCGGCCATGGGCCGCGACACGGGGCGCAGCACCGATTCGTCGAGGCTGCGGTCGGTCGCCTCCCGCCACGTGAGCCGGTCGCCGTCGAGGATCGGCTCCCTGCGGTAGTGGTCGAGTCCGCGGCCCGCGACGGTGCGTACGTCGCGGTGCAGCAGGCCCGCGTCCAGCAGGGTGCCGACGAGGAACTGCACGCCGCCCGCCGCGTGGAAGTGGTTGATGTCGGCGCTGCCGTTGGGATAGACGCTGGCCAGCAGCGGGACGACGGCGGAGAGGTCGGAGAAGTCGTCCCACGTCAGCTGGATCCCCGCGGCCGCCGCGATGGCGACGAGATGCAGCGTGTGGTTGGTCGAACCGCCCGTCGCGAGCAGCGCGACCAGGCCGTTGACGACCGAACGCTCGTCGACGACCTCGCCGAGCGGCGTGTACTCCTCGCCGCGGGAGATCTCGACGATGCGCCTGCCCGCCTCCTCGGTCAGGGCCTTGCGCAGCGGCGTACCGGGGTGCACGAAGCTGGCTCCCGGCAGGTGCAGCCCCATCACCTCGACGACGAGCTGGTTGGAGTTGGCCGTGCCGTAGAACGTGCAGGTGCCCGGCGAGTGGTAGGAGGCGGCCTCGGCCTCGAGGAGGTCCTCCCGCGTCGCCTTGCCCTCGGCGTACAGCTGGCGGATGCGCGCCTTCTCCTTGTTGGGCAGGCCGGACGTCATGGGGCCCGCAGGCACGAGCATCGCGGGCAGGTGGCCGAACGACAGTGCTCCGATGAGCAGTCCGGGCACGATCTTGTCGCACACGCCGAGCAGCAGCGTGCCGTCGAACATGTCGTGCGACAGCGCGACGCCGGTGGCCATGGCGATGACGTCGCGGCTGAACAGGGACAGCTCCATGCCCGCGCGGCCCTGCGTGATGCCGTCGCACATCGCGGGGACGCCGCCGGCGAACTGGGCGACGCCGCCGGCCTCGCGCGCCGCGGCCTTGATCCACTCCGGGAACTCGTGCAGCGGCTGGTGTGCCGACAGCAGGTCGTTGTAGGCCGACACGATGGCGATCCCCGGTTTCCGCAGGCCGCTCATGGCGAGGCGGTCCTCGCCAGCGCAGGCCGCGAAACCGTGGGCGAGGTTGCTGCAGCCCATGGCTGCCCTGGCGGGAGCGGACTGCGCGGCGGATCCGGCTGCGGAGATGCGGGCCAGGTAGGCGGCCCTGGTCTCGCGGCTGCGTTCCGCGATGCGGGCGGTGACTTCGTCGACGACGGGGTGGACGTGCTCTGGCGCGTGATTCACGAGCGGCTCCGGTCGGTGTGGGCGCGTGTCCTCCGTGGAGCTGACACGATACAGAAGCGCCGACCTGGAATCAAAATCGATTCAGTAACGGACGTGAAGTGCCAGGTGGTCGCCGTGCGAGACGTCGGCGGGCCGCTCGGGTGCGGTCAGTCCAGCGCGAGCGGCGGCGAGGGCAGTCCGCGCACGCCGGGATCGAGGCGCAGCAACCGACCGGCCAGCGGCTGCGCCGCACGCTCGGCCTCCGACAGCGGTTCCCATCCCGTGGTGACGAACAGCTGCGTGAGGTCGGGGCCGCCGAAGGCGACGCTCGTCGGATGCGACACCGGCAGCGCGATCACCCGGTCGAGTGCGCCGTCCGGGGTGTATCGGCGGATCTCGCCGCCGAGGATCATCGCCACCCAGATGCATCCCTCGGCGTCCACGGTCAGACCGTCGGGCCTACCGCCGGAATCCGAGACGTCCGCCAGCACCCTCCGCCCGGTGGGCACACCGGTGCCGGGGTCGTAGTCGAAGACGTCGACGCGCAGGGTCGGACTGTCGGCGTAGTACAACCGCGTGCCGTCCGGGCTCCAGCCGAGCCCGTTCGACACCGTCGCGCCCGTGGCGACGGGCACCAGGTCCTCGTCGAGGCGGTACAGCGCCGCGGTGCCCGGTTCCTTGTCGAGGTGCATCGTGCCGATCAGCAACCGGCCGCGCGGGTCGCAGCCGCCGTCGTTGAACCGCATCCTCGGCTGCGGCGTCAGTCCGGCCAGCTCGCCCACGACCTCACCGCCGGAGATCTCGAGCAGCGTGTTGTCCCGCGCGACGGCGACCGTGCCGCGGTCGGTCGGGAACGCCGCGGCGACCTCCCCGCCGAGGACCGTGCGGGCCGTCTCTCCGTTCGCCGTCTCTCCGTTCGCTGTCTCTCCGTTCGCTGTGGTGCCGTTCGCTGTGGTGCGGTGCAGCGCGCCGCCTGCGATGTCCACCCACAGCAGGGTTTCCGTGGCCGGATCCCAGCACGGCCCCTCGCCGAAGCGGGCGCGCACGTCACCGACCGGCTCGACGTCCTCGACGTTCCGGGCGCTCATGCCGTCTCCTCGCAGGCGCGCAGGAACTCGCCGGTGCGCTCGTGCACCCGCGCCGGGTCGAACGCGCCGTCGGGCTGCGCGCCGAGCAGGTGATGGCCGACCGCGAGATGGCGAACGCCGGCCTCGCCCAGTTCGCGGGCGAGCTCGGGGGTCACCCCGCCGCTGGCCATGACCCGAAGGTCGGGCATCGGACCGCGCAGCTGGCGGACGTAGTCGGCGCCGACGGCGTTGATGGGGAAGACCTTCACGACGTCGGCACCGGCACGTCGGGCCGCCATGATCTCGGTGGGGGTGAACGCACCGGGCACCGACACGAGGCCCTCGCCGCGGGTGCGGGCGACGACGTCGGTGTCGAGGTGCGGCGACACGACGAACCGCGCGCCCGCCGCCGCCGACGCGGCGACCTCCTCGGCCGTGGTGACCGTGCCCGCACCGACGAGCGCATCCGCCGGGAGTTCGGCTCCCAGCAGTGCGACCGTCTCCATCGGACGGTCGCCGGTCATCGTGACCTCGAACCCGCGTACGCCGCAGTCGTACAGCGCCGTGCTGAGTTCGAGTGTGGCCGCCGGGCTCATGCTCCGGAACACCACGGTGATCGTGGGCAGACTCGTTTCCGTCATCGGTCCCTCCCTGCGGTGACGTCGCGCTCGCCGAGCGGGTCGGGCCTGCGGCTCAGCTGCCGGCCACCGTCGACGGGGATGATCGCACCCGTGATGAACGCCGAGGCGTCGGAGGCGAGGAACGCCACGACATCGGCGACCTCGTCCGGGGTACCCGCACGGCCGAGCAGGGTCGGCGGCGCGCCGTCGTCGCCCCAGCTCCTGCCACCCAGCGTGGCCAAAGTGGACGACGTGTTGACGACGCCGGGCGCGACGGCGTTGACCCGAACGCCCCACGGCCCGAGTTCGACCGCGAGCGCCCTGGTGGCCGCGCGGATCCCGCCCTTGGTGGTCACGTACGGACCGTAGCCGGGGACGGGCAGGTCCTCCTGCAGGCTGCAGAAGTTGACGATGCAACCCTGCTCGCGGCCCGCTGCGTGCAGCCCGCGGGCCACGGCCGTGCTGAGGTAGCCCGTCGCGACGACGTTCACCGCCAGCACCCGTGTCCAGTCGTCCAGTGAGGTGTCGAGGAAGCCGCCCTGCGGTGAGTAGGCCGCTGCGCAGTTGACGAGGACGTCGAACCCGGGCGCCTGTTCGGCGCGACGGGCCAGGTCCTCGAGCTGCTGTCGGTCGGCGAGGTCGACCACCTCGCCGGTCAGCGTCCCGGCCGATCCGTCGTGGTCGCCGCCGAGGCCGGTCACCGCCTCGTCGCGATCCACGCCCAGCACGCTCATGCCGCGGCGCGCGAGATCGTGGGCGACCACCTCGCCGATGCCGGTCGCCGCACCCGTGACGAGCGCCCTGCGCCCGCTCAGCCCTGTCATCGTCGTCCTCTCCGTGTCGGTGCTGCTTTCATCGTGCGTAGGCGGTGTTCACAGGCCCCGTTCACCGGCCCCGTTCGCCAGACGCCGTTCACAGGTGGCGCCTGGGGATCGCGTGCCCGCGCCGTCCGCGCAGGAAGTCGAGATCGGCACCGGTGTCGGCCTGCCCGACGTGCCGCCGGTACAGCTCGGCCCAGCCGCCGGTGGGCGCATCGGCGTCGCCGGCCGGCGGTGCCTGCTCGGCGCGCCTGGCCAGCTCCTCGTCGTCGACGAGCATGTCGATCCTGCGCTTGGCGACGTCGAGATGGACGCGGTCACCGCTGCGCAGCAACGACAGCGGGCCGCCCGCGGCCGACTCGGGGGCGACGTGCAGCACGATCGTGCCGTACGAGGTGCCGCTCATCCGGCCGTCGGTGATGCGCACGATGTCGCGGACGCCGGCGTCGAGCAGTTTCTTGGGGATCGACAGGTTGCCGATCTCCGGCATCCCCGGATAGCCGCGCGGGCCCGCGCCGCGCACCACGAGCACGGTCGAGGCCTCGACGGGCAGGTCAGGATCGTCACAGCGTTCGTAGTACTCCTCGACGGTGTCGAAGACCAGTGCGGTGCCCACGTGGTCGGTCAGCTCGGGCGAGGCGGCCGACAGCTTGATCACCGCACCGTCCGGAGCGAGGTTGCCGTGCAGCACGGCGGTCGCCGAACCGGCGGGCTGCACGGGCTCGGCCAGTGGGTGGACCACCTCGGTGTTCCAGTTCCGCGCGCCCGCGTAGTTCTCCGCGACGGTCCGGCCGGTCACCGTGCGCGCGTCGCCGTGCAGCCGGTCGCCGAGTTCGGCGACGACGGCCGGCACGCCACCCGCGTAGCTGAACTCCTCCATGAGGAACCGGCCCGAGGGCAGCAGGTCGACCAGCAGCGGGATGTCGCGGGCCTGCCGGTCGAACTCGTCGACGGGGAATTCCACCTCGGCCCTGCCCGCGAGTGCGCTCAGGTGCACCAGTGCATTGGTGGAGCCGCCGATCGCGGCGTTGAACCGCGCGGCGTTCTCGAACGAGCGCCGGTCGAGGATCGACGACGGGCGCAGGTCCTCGGTGACGAGCTCCACGATGCGGCCGCCCGACTGCTCGGCCAGGCGTGCCCGCTCGGCGTCGACCGCGGGTACCGCCGCGCTCCCGGGCAGTGCGAGTCCCATCATCTCCACCAGACAGGCCATCGTGGACGCGGTGCCCATCGTGGTGCAGTGGCCCGCGCTGCGCGACAGGCACGCCTCGGCCTGTCCGAACTCCTCTCGGCTCATCCGGCCCGCGCGTACCTCCTCGGCGAACTGCCAGACGTGCGTGCCCGATCCGGCGTCCTGGCCGCGGAACTTGCCGTTCAGCATCGGTCCGCCGGTGAGCATGATGGCCGGCAGGTCGGCGCTGAGCGCACCCATGAGCTGCGCGGGCACCGTCTTGTCGCACCCGGCCAGCAGCACTACGCCGTCGAGCGGGTAGGAGCGGAGGTTCTCCTCCACCTCCATCGCCATCAGGTTGCGGTACAGCATCGCCGACGGGCGCATGAGCGTCTCGCCGAGCGACATCGTCGGGAACTCCAGCGGGAATCCGCCCGCCAGCAACACGCCGCGCTTGACCGCCTCGGCGATGTCGCGCAGGTGGCGGTTGCACGGCGTCAGCTCCGACCAGCTGTTGCAGATGCCGATCACGGGCCTGCCGTCGAACATCGCGGGCGACCGGCCCGAGTTGTACAGCTTGGACCGGTGCACGAAACCCATCTTGCCGTCGGCACCGAACCACGACGTGCTGCGACGGGCCGGTTCGGACGGAGCGTTCGGCGGTTCCGGGGTGGGGGACGTGGCTGTCATGACCGTGTTTCTCCCAGATCGTGGCGGATGATGGTCACCGGGATCGGCGAGTCGCCGCCGGAGCTGTCCATCTCGACGGTGAACGGCTCGCCGGCGAAGTCGAGCAGCTCCACGGTGGCGGGCGCGGGGCCGTAGACGTGCAGTTGCCACGGCGCGTCGACCAGATCGTCGGTACCGCGGACCTCCTGGCCGACCTCGACCCGCGGCAGTACCGCCCCGTCGCGCACCAGCACCGGCATCCGGTCCAGGGGCACCGTGTCGGTGTGCAGTGCCGGGCCGGTGTAGCGGGCTCCGGTGATCAGGTCGGTCCAGCCGCCCTCGGGCACGTAGAACCGCCTGCGGACGGGCTCTCCTCCGTCGTCGAAGATCGGCACCGCCAGCAGGTCCGAGCCGAGCAGGAACGCGTCGTCGCGCGTGGTGGCCAGCGCGTCGCGGGGGAACTCGAGCGTCAACGGGCGCAGCATCGGCCAGCCATTGCGGGCCGATTCGTGGGCGACCTGCCACAGGTACGGCAGCAGGGAGTAGCGCAACCGGATCCAGTCGCGGGCGATCGTCAGTGCCTGTTCACCGAAGGCCCACGGTTCGCGCGGCCGCAACCCGTGCGCGCGCATGAGTGGTGACAACGCCCCGAACTGGGTCCAGCGCACGTACAGCTCGGGCGTCAGCTCGGGGCCGAAGAAGCCGCCGATGTCGTGGCCCCACAGCCCCGGCATGCTCATCGCGTGGGACAGACCGCCGCGCAACGTGGCGCGCATCCCCGAGACGGTGGACTCGGCATCGCCGCCCCACTGCGCCGGGTAGCGGTGCGAGCCCGCCCAGCCCGAGCGGCCCCACACCAGCGGCGGACGTCCGGTGTGCTCGGCGATCGCGTCGCTCACGGCGCCGTTGTACTGCAGCGGATACAGGTTGTGGGCGTGCTCGGCGGCGGTGCCGTCGGCGAGCCGCACGTCGTCGGGCAGGCCCTCGCCGAAGTCGGTCTTGAACACGGCGACGCCGTCGTCGAGGAACGGGCCGTGCAGCTGTTGCCACCAGCGGCGTGCGTCGGGGTTGGTGAAGTCCAGCAGCGCTCGCGGGCGGTCGTCGGGGACCGGGGTGCCCGCGATGCCCGCGACCGCACCTTCGGCGTCGGTGACGAGGTACCCGCGTTCGGCGGCCTCGGCATAGCGGGGTGAGGCGGGGTCGAGATACGGCAGCTCCCACACCGACAGGCGCAGCCCGAGCCGTTCCAGCTCCTTGACGAACTCGGCGCGGTCGCCGAACCGTTCGGTGTTCCAGATGAAGTCGCAGTTGAGCCGGTCGACGACGAGCCAGTCGGGATCGGCGTGCAGGATGTCGGCCGGCACCTCGTGCTCCCGCAGCATCCGGCCGACCTCGACCATCTCCGCCGAGGAGTGGTAGCGGCACCGCCCGAGCCAGTAGCCCAGCGCCCACAGCGGCGGAGCGCAGCCGCGCCCGGTGAGTTCGGCGTAGCCGGTGAGCGCGCGTTTCGGTTCCGGTGCGGCGACGACGTAGAGGTCCAGTTCACCGCACTCGGCCTCGATGCCGAGCACTCCGTTACGGGAGTGGCCGACGTCGGCCTCGACGGTCGCGCCGGTGTTGACCAGCGCCAGGTAGCCCGCGGTCGACCACCAGACGGGAGCGGGCTTGTAGGACAGGCCGGTGCCCGTACCGAGGGCGTCCTCGACCCGCAGGCGAAGGCGTTGTCCGTTCTTGACGAACCGCCCGAACTGCTCGCCGAAGCCCAGGATCTCCTCATCCGGGCCGAGTTCGAGGTTCAGGCGCGTGGAATCGCCGAGCAGTACCGCGGGCGCGATCGGCAGACCGGCGACCTGACGAAGCTTGCCCGCCGTGTCGAGCAGCAGCGCGCCGGTTTCGGTGTCCTCAATGGACAGCGCGAACGGCCTGCGTTCCATGACCACCCGCATGCGGCCGCCGGTGACCACGACCGCCTCGTCGCGGTCCTCGACGGTGACTCCGGCATCTCCTCCGGCGAGAGCCTGGCCGTTCGCGCGCACGATGCCGTGTTCGGTCCCCGCCGGGGCCGAGAGCGGCCGGTCCGCCGGGGTGACGGTGAGCCGTAGCGTGTCGCGCCCGATCCACTCGATGCCGACGGTGACGTCGAGGGTGTCCAGCGGGGGAGTGTCGAGCTCGGGCAGGTTCGGCATCGTCGTCTCGATGCCTTGCTCGGCCAGGGATTCCCCGGTGAGGTAGCCGATTCCGTCGGATCCGCGCCGGCAGGAGACGGCGCGAACCCGGGCGGTCACGCCGCCGCCCGCGGTGCCCGTCCGGCGGGTCACCTCCTCGACCTCGCGCAGTAGATGGTGCTCCGTCAACGCCGACTCCTCTCCCTCGGATTTGATCTTGACGCGATCGCGGCCGCAAGCCTACTGTCCGGCAAGAGGTCTTACCAATCCCGACATACCCATCGCAAAGGAACACTTCATGGCCGGCAACGACGCCGTCGTACTGCGGAAACCGGACGATGTCCTGCGCCTGATCGACTCGGGCAGAATCCGTCCGCGCCATCCCGGTCTGGTCAAGATCGTCGCGCTCGGCAGCATCTTCGTCGACGGCTGGGACCTGAGCAGCTTCGGGCTCGGCACGGTGCAGATGACCTCGGAGTTCGACCTGGCCAACTCGGGGATCAGCCTGCACTCGCTGCCGTTCATCTCGGCCGTCGTGCTCATCGGTGCCATGATCGGCGGCCTGTTCGGTGGCTTCCTCACCGATCGCGTCGGCCGCACGAAGATGCTGTTGATCACACTGTTCCTGCTCGTCGGTGCGACGGCACTGGCCGCGGTGGCGCCGAATCCCGAGCTGTTCTGCCTGTGGCGGTTCTTGATGGGGGTGGGTGTCGGCCTCGACGTGCCCGTGGCGCTGGCGTTCGTGGCCGAGTACAGCGCCATCTCGAACAAGGGGCGCAACGTCACGATGGCGCAGGTGATGTCGACCGCGGCCGCGGCCGTGGCGTTCTTCTCCATCATCCCCTTCCACTTCATCGGCGTCGGCGAGAGCCTGTGGCGGTGGGCGATCGGACTCGGCGCCGTACCCGCGCTCGTCGTGCTGATCCTCCGCTTCATCTACACCGGTGAGTCGCCGATGTGGGCGGCGAAGTACCAGGGGCTGGAGAAGGCGGCGGAGATCCTGCGCAAGAACTACGACCTCGAGGTGATCGTCGACGACGAGAGCAAGGGCGTGAAGCAGGCGAAGGAGCGGTTCAGTCCGGGCAGTCTGCTGGCCCTGTTCCGTGCCCCGTACACGGTGCGGACCGTGCTCGTGAGCATTCTCGTGGTGTGCCAGGCGGCGCAGTACTACGCGATCTCGCTCTACACGCCGAAGATCTTCGACGAGCTGTTCCCCGACGACATCGTGCTCGTGCTCGTCCTGTCGGGTCTGGCCAACGTGATCGGGGTCGTCGGCGCGCTGTTCTGCGTGTTCGGTGTGCAACGGCTGGGGTTGCGCCTGCTGGGGTTGATCGGCTTCTCGATCACGGCGAGCTGCCTGGCGATCATCAGCGGTGCGTTCACGCTGTTGATCGCACCGATCTCGGTGGTGCTCATCGCGGTGTTCTACTGGGCCCACAACTTCGGTGCCGGCTATGTCGGGACCGCGATGGGCACGCTGTCCTACCCGACGGCGATCCGCGGCATCGGCGGCGGCTACACCCAGGCGATCACGCGGGTCGGCGGCATCGTGGGCGCCGCGGCGTTCCCCATCCTGCTCGACGCGCAAGGCATGCAGTTCACCATCGGCGCGATCGTCCTCGCGCCACTGATCGCCATCATCTCGCTGATCGTCATCCGCTGGGATCCGGTCGGCAAGGACGTCGAAGAGCACGAGGAGTCCGAGGAGTCCGGGGGGTTGGAGCCCGGCGACGTGTCGGCCGTCGAAGCCGGTGGTGAATCCGGTGGTGAAGCGGGTCGTGATCCCGGGTTCGATTCCGATCCCGTGCCGAGCGAAACCCGCTGAGCCCCCCGGCGCTTCGAGTCCCGCCCATCGGCGGCCGAGCGGATCGAGGAGTGTGCCGAGCGGTCGATGGACTAAACTGCCTGGTCACGCGAATCGAAGCGGGGGTGTTGCGTGCGTTCGGTGGAACGGACGATGGCCGTGCTGCGGGTGTTCTCGGCCGAGCAGCCCGAGCTCACACTGACCGAGGTCGCCAGGGCCAGTGGTCTGGACCGAGCGGGGGCGCGGCGCATCCTGCTGGCACTGGTCGAGCTCGGGTACGTGCGCCAGGATCAGCGCCGGTTCGCACTGACCTCGCAGGTCCTGGAGTTCGGCCACGCCTATCTGTCGAGCCGGTCGCTGCCGCAGATCGCCGAGCCGCACCTGCGGCGGCTCACGGCCGAGGTGCGCGAGATGACCGCGTTGGCCGTGCTCGAGGACACCGAGATCCGCTACGTCGCGCAGGTGCCCAGCCCGAAACTGCTGGGCGTGGAGATCCCCGTGGGCACCCGGTTGCCCGCGCACGCCACGTCGATGGGCAAGGTGCTGTTGGCCGCGATCGCACCCGAACGACTGGAGGCGGGGTTGCGCTCGGCCGAACTGCCCGCGCTCACCCGGCACACCGTCCGAAGCCGCACGGAACTGCTGGCCGAGCTCGCCGAGATCCGCAGGCAGGGCTACGTGATCGCCGACGACGAGCTCGAGGAGGGGCTGCGCGGCGTCGCTGTCCCGGTGCACGACGCCGACGGCCGTGTGTGCGCGGCGGCGAACGTCTCGCTCGACGTGCGCTCCTCCACCGAGGAAGGCGTGCGCCGCGAGATCGTGCCGTTGCTGGCGCAGACCGCGGCGCGCATCGAGGCCGATTTGAAATTGAAGCCGCGGCGCCGGTGAACTCCCCGGCGCCGCGGCGGTCACGTCAGTCGGCGAGCTCGGCGAGGTAGCTCTTCTCGGCGACGTGGATGTAGAAGTCGGGTTCGCGGTCCCCGGCGGTCTCCTGGAAATCGCCGAATGTCTCGATCCGCTGGAATCCGACGTCGCGCAGCAGCCCGCGCAGGTAGTCCCGGCGCAGCGGGTACATGTTCAGGAAGTACTCGCCGCCGTCGTCGAAGGTGTACTTGTAGCGGGCCAGGCCCTCGTCGACGTGGTCGGGAACGGCGTTGACCTCCTCGCCGCAGTAGTAATAGGTGCTCTTGCCGGTGGTCTTGCCGTCGAGCAGCGCGTCGTAGTTGCGCTGGTCGATGATCAGCACGCCGTCGTGCTTGAGTACCGAGTAGAACTCGGCGAGTGCCTTGCGCCGATCGTGTTCGGAGAACAGGTGCGTGAACGAGTTGCCGAGGCAGATCACCGCGTCGAATTCGCCGTGCACGTCGCGTTTGAGGCTGCGCCAGTCGGCGTGGACGAGCCGCAGCAGATGGCCGCCGTGTTCGAGGCCGTTCCGGAACGCCTTGGCCAACATCTGCGGGCTGCCGTCGGCGCTGATGGTGTCGAATCCGGCCTCGGCCAGCTGGACGGAGTGAAAACCCGTGCCGGTCGCGGCGTCGAGCACGCGGGTGACTCCGCGGGAGGTGAGCTGGTCGACGAAGAAACGCCCCTCGCCCTCGGCGCGGCGCTGCCAGTCGATCAGGTCGTCCCACTTGTCGACGATGCCGCCCACGTATTCCTGGGCGTAGTGGTCGCTCTCCCGGACCGCGATGGGGTCGTCACCGAATTCCTGTTCGTGCAGCCGGAAGAATTCACTCGTGCTGTCGACCTGAACGTCTTCAGACATGGTCCCTTTCCTTGAATCGTCTGCGAGAACGACTGCGCGCGTCGGCGAATATGCCGAGCCGGAATTCCGACGTCGCCGCCGACACTAATCGCGAGCGAGATCGGGACAAGGCCGCTGAGCGTGCTGTGGCGCTCGTCCTGCGTTGCCGGGCGTCGTCCGGCCGAACGCGGCGCAGCGCGCTCTACCAGCGGGTCCACACCTCCGGCGAGCTGCCGGCGTAGGTGCCGGAAATCCGATTCGGGGCGCGTTCGCCCCGCGCACCCGGGCGGTCGCCGAGCGAACAACGGCGGTTCGGGCACGTGTGTTCGCTGGGCGACAACGACGTTCGCCGAGCGAACGCACGTCGCGGGAATCCGGCCGGCCGGGTCGCCCGGGCCAGCCTTCGGTGACCAGCGGGTTTCGAGTGGGCAGCCGGCGGATGACCATGTTCGGTGGTGCACGTCACAGAGAGCGGCGGCTGTGGCTGCGCTTACGCTCCCGACCGATCCGGTGCGCCCGCACCGCGGCGGCCGGGTCGACCTCACTTCGGTTCGACCTCACTGTGGCGGAAGGACGGCTGATGACCGGGCGCATTCGGAATCGCGAGCTGGCGGCCAAGGTGATGGACGCGGACGCGGCGGCGTCCCTGATCAGCAGCGGCGACAACGTCGGGATGAGCGGCTTCACGGGCGCGGGGTACCCCAAGGAGGTGCCGGGGGCGCTCGCCAAGCGCGTCGCGATGGCCGAGGAGCGCGGCGACCCGATGAAGGTCGGGCTGTGGACCGGAGCCTCGACCGCCCCCGAACTCGACGGCGCGCTCGCCGAGGTCGAGGGCATCGAGATGCGCCTGCCCTACCAGTCCGACCCCGTCACCCGCGCCAAGATCAACGACGGCCGCATGGACTACACCGACATCCACCTCTCGCACGTCGCGCAGCGGGTGTGGCAGGGCGTGTTCGGTGAGCTGGACGTCGCGGTGGTCGAGGTCAGCGGCGTGACCGAGGAGGGCAGGTTGATCCCCTCGTCGTCGGTCGGCAACAACAAGACCTGGCTCGAGCAGGCCGACCGCGTGATCCTCGAGGTCAACGCGTGGCAGAGCGAGCACCTCGAGGGCATGCACGACGTCTACTACGGGACCGCGCTTCCGCCGCGCCGCATGCCCGTGCCGATCACCCGCCCCGAGGACCGGATCGGTGTGCCGTACCTCGAATGCCCGGCGGAGAAGATCATCGCCGTGGTGCCCACCGAGGCACCCGACCGCAACTCGGCGTTCTCCCCGGTCGACGGGACGTCGCAGCGGATCGCGGGGCACGTGTTGGACTTCTTCGACTCGGAGGTGCGGGCCGGGCGCCTTCCCGGCGAGTTGCTGCCGCTGCAGTCCGGCGTCGGCAATGTGGCCAACGCGGTGCTCGCCGGACTGCGGGACGGGCCGTTCGACGGCATGACGGCCTACACCGAGGTGATCCAGGACGGCATGCTCGACCTCATCGAGTCGGGCAAGCTGCGGATGGCCTCGGCGACCGCGTTCTCGCTCAGCTCGGCGGCGGTGGACCGGTTCAACCGGAACGCAGCGGACTTCCGCGACCGGATCATCCTGCGTCCACAGGAGATCAGCAATCATCCGGAGGTCGTGCGCAGGCTCGGCTGTCTGGCCATGAACGGCATCGTGGAGGCCGACCTCTACGGCAACATCAACTCCACGCACCTGATGGGAAGCCGGATCCAGAACGGCATCGGCGGTTCGGGCGACTTCGCCCGCAACGCGCACGTGTCGATCTTCGTGACCCCATCGGTGGCCAAGGGCGGGGCGATCTCGACGATCGTGCCGATGGTCTCCCACGTCGACCACACCGAACACGACGTGGACGTGATCGTCACCGAGCAGGGGCTCGCCGATCTGCGTGGCCTGTCCCCGCGGCGACGTGCCGAGCTGGTCATCGACCGGTGCGCGCACCCGGATTTCCGTCCTATGCTGCGGGACTACCTCGAGCGCGCGACGGAGTCGGCGTACGGCAAGCACACGCCGCACCTGCTCGGCGAGGCACTGTCCTGGCACCAGCGGTTCGTGGAGAGCGGCACGATGCGCCCGTGATGGTCGGGGCCAAGAGGCCAGCTGGGTAGTCCGGACGCCGCAGTACCGACGACTTCGTTCCGAGCGCCACCTGTCTGCCGACGCGGCATCACGGTACGCCGACAGAGCGATCCTGTGCTTGCAACACTACTCAGCCGGCTGTTGTCCCGCGTTCGCAGCTGTTCGCCGGGCGTCGATGGGCCCGGCAACTGAGCTCTATTGTCGATGACCTGTCGATCACGTAGCCGCTGCAGACGGCATGGTGGAGCGTGCTGTGCCGGTGCCTGCCCGCCTACCTGGCGGACACGGGCCGAGCGCGCATTTCGGCGTGATCGCGACCGGATGACATCAAGGCCCCCCGGCGGCAGGCGCTGAGCGAGTCGTCACGGCGCGGCGGCGCCGTGCAGCAGCGCGTGAACCGACCCGGCCCTTCGTTCAGCCCGTCCGTCCGCTTGCCATGAGCGGCTTGGTGCCGGGCCATGACGTTCCGACCAGCGGTTCTGCGTACCGTTGGCGTCCATCGAACGACGAGGTTGCTGGCATCGCTCGCACCCTGCTCCCGGATCGCACATCGAGGTGTGTCTTCAGCGGTCGACGTGGGTAGCCGCACACGGTGAAGAGCTGAACCCGACGAAGTGAAGGGCGGCCCGGGCGGGAGTAGTCCATCGCGAACAGTGTTGACCTGCAGCGCGCGTGCGTATGGGCGCGTTTCAGATGGTCACTGTCCTGTGAAGGGAGATTCGATGAGCGCGGTGAATTCCAGCAGCCAACGTGGAAAATACCCGATACAGTACGCCGCGGTCGGGGTAGGCGCGGTGTTTCTAGTCGTCGGAATTCTCGGATTTATTCCTGGTGTGACGACGGGATACGACGGAATGACCTTCGCCGGTCACGAGTCGACCGCGATGCTATTGGGAATATTTCATATTTCGATACTGCACAACATAGTACACTTGATTTTCGGTGTGGCGGGCTTGCTGCTGGGTCGTTCGCTGCCTGGGTCGCGGTACTATCTCGTCGGGGGCGGGATCGTCTATCTGGTTTTGTGGGTTTACGGCCTCGTCGTCGACCTGGAAAGTGGAGCAAACTTCGTGCCGTTGAACACTGCGGATAACTGGCTTCACCTTTTCCTTGGTATTGGGATGATTGCGCTAGGAATTGTTCTTTGGCGAATGAGTGCCGTTGACTCCGCCGGCCGTTCACGAGCGGCGGAGGATAGGCCCGGAGGTTTCGCGAATCCATAGTGTCCAACCAAATTTCGTCAGACCGCGTCATTCATCCGAAAACAACTCAACTGATGGAGGTTCTACATGTTGACGATGTTGCGTAACAAAGGGATTCGATCGGAGCATATGTTCGCTGCTGGAATGGCCTCGATCGGACTCAGCGTGTTGAGTTGGGCGGCGTCAATGAATGCGGCGGAGTCGACGGCTCGTGCCGACCGTTGGGGAATCTTCGTTGGCGAGTGGGCGCCCAGTTTCTTCGCATTGGGAGTAGCGCTACGTATCGATGAGAATGAGTCCGGCAAGGGCGGCCGAGGTCGATGACTCCGTAAGTGGAAACTCCGTCGAACAAGCCGCCACGGCGGGCAGACAAGAGGAGCCGTAACGTTGCTGGCGCCACTAGGTGGCAACAACGATCGTCTTGGCCAGCATCAAGTTGGCGCGGCGGAGCTTCCACGGTGCCCGTATGAGCAGTCTTGCGTGATAACTGTCTGGCCGTGCCGGGATGGTTATCACGCAAGATGCTGCGCTCCGAGGGCGACTCGGGAAGAACGGCCCATCGAGCCCCTGTTTTACGGCAGCGGCGTGAACACCGGTAGCGCACTTGTAACGCTGACTGGCCGCGCAGGAGTCCTTGCGCTCGGTGATGGCCCTCGATCCCGTGCTATTGGACGGCACGCTGCATTGCTGATGAGGTATGCGGGTGTCCATAGGTGGCGGTGTATGTACGTGCTATGGGACTGAAGCCGCTGGCGATGTGGTGATCGTGCTGTCGGGCTCCTGGGTACATTCACGTGGGCGGTCAGCGGGCCTCGGACTTCGGACGGACGTGCTTACCGGTTCTGTCCATGGCCGGATGGACAACGTTCTCGGGGTTTGATGGTCGTCGGACCTGTGCACGTGGATTGCACGTGGACCGCCGTATATCGCCGGGCGCAGCCGGTGCCCGCCGGGTACGACATGAATCGGCCCCTACCGCGTTTCCGCTGGTAGAGGCCGATTCATAGTGTTCAGACGGGGCGCCCTCGGCAGGATTCGAACCTGCGACACCTGCCTCCGGAGGGAACTCATCTGGCGTGTCGCCGATTCCTACCTGGGGTTTTGTTGTCGCTGGACTCGCACCACGGCCCGCTGGAGCCGCTGTTGCCGGCAGTTCGCACCACGACTCGCACCACGCCTGCACGGTGCTCGCCTGCGGCGTTCATGAGGTCAGGGTTCGAATCCCCTTAGAGCTTGTCTCAGTTGGTTTGTTGGAGTCGTTTGAAGCAGACGAGGGCGGCGGCCAGCGCGAGGAAGGCTGTGAAGGTGTCGGCGCGGCGTTCGT
>NZ_JOIJ01000010.1 GCF_000719975.1 Prauserella rugosa | reverse complement strand
CAGCGGCTGTGAGTTGGACGGCTACGGTCCCATCCCGGCTGCGGTGGCGCGGGAGATCATGACCAATACCGACAGTGTGTGGCGGAAGGTGGTCTGCGACCCGGCCACCGGCCAGCCGCTGGACCTGGGTCGTAGTCGACGACGGCCCAACGCGGCCATCCGGGAACTCGTCCGGGTGCGCGACCGGGAATGCGTGGTGCCGTGGTGTCGACGTCCTGCTCGGCACTGCGACCTCGACCACCAACGCGAGTGGGCCACCGACAACGGGCCCACCTCCGCCACCAACACCGCACCACGGTGTCGACGACATCATCGAATGAAGAACGCGCCCGGCTGGATCACCCGCTACGACCCACACCACGGCGCCTCGTCCATCACCACACCCGGCGGAACCACCTACACCGGCAGACGCCGACCGATACTCACGCCGAAACGATCCGCCCCCGACGATCCGCCGCCCTTCTGACCACGCGCTATCCACGCTGCCTGTGACCCCACCCGCAACGTGTGTTTCCCCTGTTCATCTCCTCCTGCCTAGCGTCGTGACTGCGGAACAACACCGAACGTACGGAGGGAACAACCCATGGCCGACACAGATCTGCGGGACAAGGTCGTCGTCATCGGCGGCGGTGCGAAGAACCTCGGTGGGTTGCTGGCGACGAAGGTCGGCGCGGCCGGGGCGAAGGTCGTCGTGCACTACCACAGTGACGGCTCCGCGCCGGACGCGCAGAAGACGGCCGACGCGGTGCAGAACGCCGGCGGGGAAGCGGTCACGGTGCAGGGTGACCTGACGCGCGTGGCCGACGTGCGCGCGCTGTTCGACGCCGCGGTCGACAGGTTCGGCGGCGTCGACGTCGCCGTGAACACCACGGGAATGGTGCTGCGCAAGCCGATCCTCGAGACGACCGAGGAAGAGTACGACCGCATGTTCGCGATCAACGCCAAAGCGGCGTACTTCTTCATCCAGGAAGCAGGCCGCAGGCTGAACGACAACGGCTCCATCATCAGCCTCGGCACGTCGCTGCTGGCCGCCTTCACCGACGGATACTCCACGTACGCCGGCGGCAAGGCCCCGCTCGAACACTTCACGCGCGCCGCAGCCAAGGAGTTCGCCGACCGCGGCATCTCGGTCAACACCGTGGCGCCGGGACCGATGGACACGCCGTTCTTCTACCCCCAGGAGACGCCGGAACGCGTCGAGTTCCACAAGTCCCAGGCCATGGGCAACCAGCTCACCAAGATCGAGGACATCGCACCGATCATCACCTTCCTCGCCACCGAAGGCCGATGGTTCACTGGACAGACGATGTTCCCGAACGGTGGCTACACCACCCGGTAACCGGCGAAAGGGGCGACGCGTGGGCCTGGACCTGCACAAACTCGACCACCTCGTCGCCGTGGCCGAGGAAGGCAGCTTCACCCGCGCCGCCGCGCGCCTGCACATGTCACAGCAGGCACTGTCCACATCGGTCCGGACGCTCGAACGTCAAGTGGGCGTGGACCTCCTCGACCGGGGACCCGCGGGCGTGACCCTCCTGCCCGCGGGAGAAGTCCTCGTCGAGGAGGCCCGCGTACTGCACGGCGTCGCACACTCCGCCGTGCTCCGCGCCCGGCGCATCGGCCGCGGCGAAACGGAGACGCTCCGCATCGGGCACACCCCGGCCGTCACCGGCGACGAAGTCACCGCACTGCTGGCCGGAACCACCGTCGGCGACACCCGCGTCAGCCAGCGCTACCCGGACGAACTCACCCGCGAACTCCTCGCGGGCGAACTCGACCTCGGCCTGTGCCGCGCCATGCCACCCGCCCACGGCCTCGCGCGCACCCTCGTCACCCGCCAGCGCCTCCGCGTCGCCGTCGCGGGCGACCACCCCATGGCCGCACGCGACACGGTCGCCCCGGCCGAACTCGCCGACCACACCATCATCGTGTGGGGCACACCCGGCCGGTCGGCCTACACCGACCTGCTCATCGGACTGTGCCGGGACGCCGGCTTCGAACCGCGCATCCGCCGCAACCCCGTCCAAGGCACGCCACCCGTCACCGCGCCCGCCGGCACCGCCGACGTCGCCTTCGTGACCGCACCCGCAGGCACCGCAGCAGGTGGCGTCCGTGTCGTCGACCTCGCCCCCGAACTCACCGTCCCGCTCCACGCCCTGTGGCCCCAGCGCACCACCTCCGCGGCCCGCGACGCTTTCCTGTCCTCAGTGGACTGACCCGCCGGCCGCCAGATACGCCCGCCATCCGCCGTCGTGCCCGCGGCCGAACGCGATTCGGCTCACGAACGTGGCGTGGCGGTGGCGTCCCGTGGGTCGGCACACCGTCGGTGGTGGCAGCCTGCCCGCATGACCCGCTGGTATCCGCATCTGTGGGCGGGCACGCTGCTCACCCAGGCCGCCTACAACGCGGCCCGCATGCTCGTGTCCTACCGAGTCCTCGAGCTCGGCGGGCACGGGATCGCGCTCGGCGTCATCACCGCGCTGTTCTCGCTCCTGCCGCTGATCGTGGCGGTGCCGGTCGGACGCGCGGTCGACAACGGCCACCCGGCGGGCATGCTGCGGGCGGGCGTGTTCCTGACGATCGGAGCGCTGGTCGTGATCGCCGTCAGTGGCGACCTCGTCGTGCTGGCCATCGGGAACGTGCTGCTGGGATTCGCGCAGATCCTCGTGACCGTCGCCGGACAGGGGTTCATCCCGCTGCTGTCGACCTCCGACCAGCTCGACCGGCGGTTCGCGGGGTGGGCGCTGGCCACGTCGATCGGGCAGACCGCGGGCCTACCTGTGGCGGGTCTGGTCACCTCGGCCAGCAGCGGCTCCGGCGGCGTGGCCACCACCGCGGGACTGCTGGCCCTCGCGGGACTGGCCGTCCTCGCCGTTCCGTCGACGCTGTTGATGCCGGTCGTCGGGTCCGCGGCGGCACGGGCCAGACAGCACGGCGAAGCCCAGTCGGTGCCCACCATGCTGCGCACGCCCGGCATGCGGGCCGCCATGTTCAGCAGCCTCGTCGTCCTGACGTCGATGGACGTACTCGCCGCGTTCCTTCCCGTGCTCGGCCAACAGCACGGGTTCAGCGTGCTGCTCGTGACCACCCTGCTGATGATGCGCACCGGCGCTGCCATCGTGTCGCGCTCGTTTCTGCCCGCGTTGCTGCGGAGGGTGCACCGGCGGTGGATGCTGCTGGCCGCGACGCTGTGCTCGGCCGTGCCGATGGCCCTCATCCCCGTCATCCCGCACCCGGTCGTCATCGGCGCGTTCCTCGTGATCGTCGGCTTCCTCTGGGGCGTGGGCCAACCGCTGACGATGAGCTGGGTCGTGAGCCTCGTGACCGAACGCAGCCGCGCCTCTGCCCTGTCGCTGCGGCTGACGGGCAACCGGCTCGGTCAGGTTCTCGTCCCGCTCGGGGCGGGCGCCATCGCCGGGGTCGCCGGGGCCGGCGGGGTCTTCCTCGTGACCGCCGTGCTCCTCGGCACCTCCGGCGGGCTCACCTGGCGGGCGATCCGCAAGAACCTCGTCTGACGGCAGCGCGCGAACGCCTCACGCCCGCTCCGTGTCCTGTTCGGCGTCACCCTTCGGCGGCTTGCGCGGCGGCGACCATGACGGCCCTGGCGTTGCGCATGTGCGCGGTCATCACCGCCTCGGCCCACACCGCGTCGCCCGCACGGATCGCGGCGACGATCTCCACGTGATGGGCCAGGCTGCGGCGCAACGATTCGACGTCGTAGGTGTGGAAGTTGCGGAGCACGATCGGCGCGTGCACGGCCCCCGACAGGGCGTTGGCCAGCGCCGCGTTGTCCGCCAACGCCGAGAGCCGGTCGTGGAACCGCCGGTTGAGCTCGGCCAGCGCGTCGAGATCCTGCCCCCGCCCGGGCGTGCCGACCTCGACCATGCGCTCGGCAAGGTGGGCCAGTTCGGCGGTGTCGTCGGCCGTCGCGTGCCGTGCCGCCAGGGCCGCCGCCCGCGGTTCCAACGCGGTCCGCAGGTCGAAGATGCCCTCGAGCTCGCGCACCGTCCAGGTCGCCACCCGGGCCCCGCGATTCGGCGCGACCTCGACCAGCCCCTCCGTCGCCAGCTGCGTCAACGCGCTGCGCACCGGCGTCCTGCTCACACCGAGCCTGCCCGCCAGCTCCACCTCCGCGAGTCGCGCACCCGGGGCCAGCTCCCCGCGGAGGATGAGCTCGCGCAATGCGTCCACGGTGCGGCTCGTCGACGTGGTCGACGGTGCCGTGGCCGTCGGGGCGGGTGTGCCCGGCTGCCGCGGTTCGTGTGGTTGTGGTCGGTTCATGGGCACCTCACCCGGATTGTGTGCAATCCTCGTCGTGGACGTGTCGACAACGTTCGATCCGTGGCCGGCGGTGGCTACTTCCGGCCTGTGGCGTACAGCAAGGAGGCTAGCCGTGGCAGACCTGCTCGGCACTGCGGAAACACCACCACGCAAGCGTTTGCGAGAGCTGCTTGCCGCCGACCGTCCCGTCGTCGCGCCCGGGTCGTACGACGCACTGTCGGCCCGGCTGGTGGAGCAAGCCGGATTCGACATTGTGTACATGACCGGTTTCGGGACGACCGCGTCGTTGATCGGCAGGCCCGACGTCGGCCTCCTGTCCGGCGCCGAGATGATCGACAACGCGACCCGCATCGTCTCCGCCGTCGACGTCCCCGTGATCGCCGACGCCGACACCGGATACGGCAATGCGATCAACGTCGTGCGCACCGTACGAGCCTACGAACAAGCCGGGGTCGCCGGTGTCCACCTCGAGGACCAGGTGATGCCGAAGAAGTGCGGGCACATGTCCGGCAAGGCCGTCATCCCGACCGACGAAATGGTGGGCAAGATCCGCGCCGCCGTCGCCGCCCGCCGCGACCCCGACTTCGTGCTCATCGCGCGCACCGACGCCGCCGCGGTCCACGGACTCGACGACGCGATCGCCCGCGCTCGCGCCTACGCCGCGGCCGGCGCGGACGTGCTGTTCGTCGAGGCGCCGACGAGCGAGGAGGGTATCGAGTCGGTCGCCCGCGAGTTGCGTGGCGTCGCACCGCTGGTGTTCAACTGGGCCGAGGGCGGACGCACTCCGCCGTTGTCGCTCGACCGCATCGCCGAGCTCGGCTTCTCGCTGGTGATCTATCCGATCGGGACGTTGCTCGCCGCCACCGCGGGCATGCGCTCGCTGCTGGCGACGCTCCGCTCCGAGGGCACGCCGACATCCGCATTGCCCGAGCTGCCGACCTTCGGCGAGTTCACCGACCTGATCGGCCTGCCCGAGATCGGCGACCTCGAACAGCGCTTCTCCTGACGCTGCTTTTCCTGGCGGCGCTTCTTCCGGCGACGCGGCCGGGTGGTGATCACCCGGCCGCGCGGCTAGGTTGATTTATGCGCATCTGCGCACCTGCCCGGCGAGCAGACAAAGGGGTTCGCAAATGCCGGATAATCGCGTTGTCGTCTACAAGGGTCCCGGTGAGGTCGCGGTCGAATCCGTCGACTATCCGAAACTGGAACTGCCGAGCGACGTCGTCGACGGCCTCGGAATCAAGAAGAAGGCGCCGCACGCGGCGATCCTGCGTATCGTCACGACCAATATCTGCGGCAGTGATCAGCACATGGTGCGTGGGCGCACGACTGCTCCGGTCGGGCAGACACTCGGTCACGAGATCACCGGTGAAGTGGTGGAAGTCGGCGAGGACGTGCTGTTCGTCCGCGAAGGTGACATCTGCTCGGTGCCGTTCAACATCGCCTGCGGCCGGTGTCGAATGTGCAACGAGGGCAAGACGGGAATCTGCCTCAACGTCAATCCCGCCCGTCCCGGCGCTGCCTACGGGTACGTCGACATGGGCGGCTGGATCGGTGGTCAGGCCGAATACGTCATGGTGCCGTTCGCCGATTTCAACCTGCTGAAATTCCCCGACCGTGATCAGGCGCTCGAGAAGATTCTCGACCTGACGATGTTGTCGGACATTTTTCCCACCGGATATCACGGTGCCTACACCGCGGGTGTGACGACCGGGTCCACTGTGTACGTGGCAGGGGCGGGGCCGGTGGGGCTGGCCGCCGCCCACGCGGCCCAGTTGCTCGGCGCCTCGGTCGTGATCGTCGGCGACATGCTCGCCGAACGGCTCGACCAGGCACGCAGTTTCGGCTGCGAGACCGTCGACCTGAGTTCCGGAACGCCGCTGCCCGACGCCATCGAGCAGATCACCGGCGAACCGGAGGTGGACGCGGCGGTGGATGCCGTCGGGTTCGAAGCGCGCGGCCACGGCAAGGACGCGGGTGAGCAGCCCGCGACCGTGCTCAACGACGTCATGACCATCGCCCGTGCAGGTGCGTCACTGGGCATCCCGGGGTTGTACGTCACGGGCGATCCCGGTGCGGCCGACGAGAACGCCCAGGTCGGTCAGCTCGGCGTGCGGATCGGCTTGGGCTGGGCGAAGTCGCACTCGATGACGACGGGTCAGTGTCCGGTGAAGCAGTACAACCGGCAGCTGATGAACATGATCCTCAGCGGGAAGGCGAACATCGCCAAGGCAGTCAACGCCACGGTGATCTCGCTCGACGACGCACCGCAGGGCTACCGGCAGTTCGACAGCGGTGTCGCCCGCAAGTTCGTCATCGACCCGCACGGAATGGCGCCGGCCGCCTGAGCGCCCTCGACCCGTGTTGCGTTCCCAGGGGCGCGTGTTGCGCCCCTGGGAACGCGTGTTGCGGATCCGGGGGCCCGTGTTGCGCCCCTGGGGGCGCGTGTTGCGTTCTTGGGGTGCCGTGTTGTCGGCTCGGGAGACCGTGGTTGTCGGTGCTCGTGTTTGCGAACACACGTCGAGCCGGGCTCGGCCCGGTACACCGTCGCAGCATGCCACTCGCGATGCCCTCCGCGCCGCTGGCATCGACGACGCGGATACCACCGCGTCGCGCCAACGCGTCGTGGCGTGATGGATGCGCACCGGGTCGGCTCGACGCCGAACGCGCAACACGCGCCCCGGAATCGGCAACACGGCTCCCTAGGGGCGCAACACGGCTCCTGAATCCGCAACGCGGGCACCGGAATGCGCAACACGGGTCCCGGAACCCGCAGCACGCGCCCCGGAACCCGCAACACGGGCCCCGGAATCCGCAACACGGCGTCGGTCAGGGGTGGAGGCGGGGGGCTATCGACGCTGCGTCCGGGGGGCTCGTGCGGGTCGGCATGCCCTGGGCGAGGGTGCGTGCCCAGGCGCACAGGCCGGCGACGTCGAGGCCGTACGGCGCGTCGGCGGCGAACGGTTCGATGTTGTCCGCACCCCGGGTGAGCAGCGACGCCGCGCCGGTGAGGTTGCCGCGCGCCGCGTGCGTCACGCCCACCGCCACCTGCGCCAGCCCGCGCCACAACCCCTCTTCGCTCGCCGGGCCGGACTTCCACGCGTCCTCGAACACCTCGTGGGCGTGGAACGGCTTGCCCTCGTCCAACAGCTGCTGCGCCTCGCGAATCGTGTCCTCCGGGGTGCGTTCCACGCCTTCCGGCGCGCGCTCCACCCCCGGCGAGCCGTAGGGCAGCGGCCTGCCGAGTCCGTCGCGCGGACGCGCGTTGCGTGCCCTGCCTTCGGAATCCCTGTCGCGTGCGCTCGTCGGTCGATCACTCACGGTCCGAGTCTGACACGTCGTGGGTACCGCTCATGCCGTTCGATGCGTGCTTCGACGGCGGCTGCGGCTGACTGTCGTGCGGTTTGGTCCTGCCGGTGAACGTGATGTGCCCCTCCGCGTGCAGCCGCTCGATCATGTGCGGATAGTGCAGCTCGAACGCGGGACGCTCGGAGCGGATCCGGGGCAGTTCGAGGAAGTTGTGCCGGGGCGGAGGCGAGGTCGTGGCCCATTCGAGCGAGTTGCCGTAGCCCCACGGGTCGTCGGCGGTCACCGGTTCGCCGAACCGCCAACTGCGCATGAGGTTCCACACGAACGGCAGCATCGACGCACCGAGGATGAACGCGCCGATCGTCGACACGGTGTTGAGTGCCGTGAAGCCGTCGGAGGGCAGATAGTCGGCGTAGCGGCGCGGCATGCCCTCCGAGCCCAGCCAGTGCTGCACCAGGAACGTCGTGTGGAAACCGATGAACGTGAGCCAGAAGTGCAGTTTGGCGAGACGTTCGTCCATCATCCGGCCGGTGAACTTCGGGAACCAGAAGTAGATCCCCGCGAACGTGGCGAACACGATGGTGCCGAACAGCACGTAGTGGAAGTGCGCCACCACGAAGTAGCTGTCGTGCACGTGGAAGTCGGCGGGCGGCGCGGCCAGCAGCACGCCCGTGAGCCCGCCGAGCAGGAACGTCACGAGGAAGCCGACGGACCACAGCATCGGCGACTCGAACGTGATGTGGCCCTTCCACATCGTGCCGATCCAGTTGAAGAACTTGATGCCCGTCGGCACGGCGATCGCGAATGTCAGGAACGAGAAGAACGGCAGCAGCACCGCGCCGGTCGCGAACATGTGGTGGGCCCACACCACGAACGACAGCGCCGTGATGCCCATCGTCGCGAACACCATCAGCCGGTAGCCGAACAGCGGTTTCCTGCTGAACACCGGGATGATCTCGGTGATGATGCCGAAGAACGGCAACGCGACGATGTACACCTCGGGATGGCCGAAGAACCAGAACAGGTGCTGGTACAGGATCGCGCCGCCGTTGGCCGGGTCGAACACGTGCGCCCCGAGCATGCGGTCGGCGAACAGGCCGAGGAGCGCAGCCGTCAGGATCGGGAACGCGGCCAGCACGAGAACGCTGGTGAACAGGATGTTCCAGGTGAAAAGGGACATCCGCCACATCGTCATGCCGGGCGCGCGCAGGCACACGATCGTCGTGATCATGTTGACCGCGCCGAGGATCGTGCCCAGTCCGGACACCGTCAGGCCCATGATCCACAGCTCGCCCCCGACGCCCACCGAGTACTCGGCGCGGGACAGTGGCGTGTAGGCGGTCCACCCGAAGTCCGCACCACCGGCGGGCGTGATCAGCGAACTCAGCACGATCAGCCCGCCGAACAGGAACAGCCAGTACGAGAACGCGTTCAGGCGCGGGAAGGCGACGTCGGGTGAGCCGATCTGCAGCGGCAGCACCAGGTTGGCGAACGCGAAGACCACCGGCGTGGCGTACAGCAGCAGCATCACCGTGCCGTGCATGGTGAACAGCTGGTTGTACTGCTCCTGCGAGAGGAACTGCATCCCCGGCCTGGCCAGCTCGCCGCGGATGAGCAGGGCCATCAGCCCGCCCGCCATGAAGAACGCCAGCGACGTGGCCATGTACATGACGCCGATGACCTTGTGGTCCGTCGTGCGCATGAGGCTCAGAAGCCGCCTGCCCCGCGTGCCCGTCGCATGCGGGGGATCGGCGATCCGGGTCGGCTCGATGTCCGTCGGCGGCTGTACCGAATGCGTGGTCACCCGAGGTACCTCCGGCTGCGGTGGACGGTCCCTCCATGACGGTAGGAGCGTGTCCCGGTGATCGCAGCGCTTTGCACCCGCGTGAGGTCCGCGTGAGCACGATGTGGGTGTCGGCCTGGGATTTTGCTACGTTCGCCAGTACCGGTGCGCGCGGCTGCGCCGGAAACCAGGCGCACGGGTACAGCCCGGCACGAATCGGAAGGCGACACGGATGAACACGGGCGTGGCCGCAGGAGCGGGTGATCTCGGGGGACTGGCCGGGTGGGCGGTCGACATCATGGAGACGCTCGGCGGCCCCGGTGCGGCCATCACGGTCGGGCTCGACAACGTCTTCCCTCCGATTCCGAGCGAACTCGTCCTGCCGCTGGCCGGGTTCACGGCCGCGCAGGGCACATTCACCCTCCTCGGAGCGCTGCTGTGGACCACGGCGGGTTCGGTCGCGGGTGCGCTGATCGTCTACCTCGTGGGCGCGCTGCTCGGCCGCGACCGCACCCGCAGGGTCATCGCGGCGGTGCCGCTGATGAAGGCGCAGGACTTCGACGTCGCCGAGGCCTGGTTCGCCAAGCACGGCACGAAGGCCGTGTTCCTCGGCCGCATGGTGCCGCTCGTGCGCAGCTTCATCTCACTGCCCGCGGGGATCGAACGCATGCCGCTGCCGGTGTTCCTGACGCTCACCACGGTCGGCAGCCTGATCTGGAACTCGATCTTCGTCGTCGCCGGGTACCTGCTCGGCGCCAACTGGCAGGTGGTCGAGGAGTACTCCGGTGTCTTCCAGACGGTCGTGATCGTCGCCGTCGTGGCCGCGGTGACGCTGTTCGTCGTCAAGCGGGTCCGCGAACGCCGCGCGGTCGACCCCGGTGATCCCGACCCCTACGCCGAGGACTCCCACCCCGAGGACACGCGCGTCTGAGCCGGCAGCCCGGACCTTCCGGGACTGTCAGCTCACCGCAGGGCGGCGGTACCAGGAGGTCCACAGCGGCCGGTAGCCGTTGGCGTACCAGAACGGCGTCGAGCGGGGGCTCTCCAGCGCGTGGTGCAGCAACACGGCGTCGACGTCCTCGGAGTCGAACAGCTGGTGCGCGTGTGCCGCCAGCGCCGAACCGACACCGCTGCTGCGCGCCTCCTCGGCGACGTGCAGCGACGACAGGTATCCGACCCGGTCCGCGGCGACGTAGCCCGAGATCCAGTCGGACTGTGGTGGCAGCTCCACCTCGAGGAACCCGAGCGGCCTGCCGTACAGCTCGGCGATCCACAGCGGCGGCACCGTGCGGCCCTCTGCCAGCTGTGCCCGCGCGTCCTCGGTGAGCCGTTCGACGGCGTCGGCGCGCGGCGTGACCACGCCGAACTGTGCGTCGTAGGCGTGCAGCTCACTGCGCATCCGCACGAGCGTGGGCAGGTCGGACTCCTCGGCGGCGCGGATCCGCACGCCGGGAACCGCGGGCGGACCGGAGCCGAGACGGTTGGCCAGCCGCACGGCCAGCACCCGGTTCGGGGCAAAACCCCTGCGCAGCAGGGTTGTCGTGCCGGTGGTGTCCCGGCTGGGCCTGATCACCACGGCGGCGGTGTCCCAGTCGTAGCCCTCGTCGTAGGTGACGGCCTCGGCCAGCTGGTCCTCCCACTGGCACAGCAGACCGTCGAGGGCGCTCGCCGGATCGGGCCCGGCGATGCGGACGTCGAGGCGGTACTCCACGAGGGGCCGCCACAGCGACCCCATCGAGCCGGGGGCGACCTTCGACCGGCTCGCGAACGCGAGACCGTCCCGCACCCGCAGCGGCGGTGCGGATCCCGACCCGGGATGGGTCAGCGGGGGCAGTACGGCGTCGGCGCTCGCGACGCGCTTGGCGTGCTCGTCAAGGACGGCGGTGTCACTCGCGTGCATGGCTCCATCCAACCCGTCGGCCGTGTGGGCGTGTGATCGCCCTCTATGACGCATCTCACCTGGTCGACATGATGACAGCCAACGGGTGATCGTCGCCTGCTACTGGCAGCGATCGACCGATATGAGGTATCACTCCCATGCGGTTAACGACCTCTTACGTTCACCGTCCGCTCACGACGAGTTGACCTGACGGTGTTCAAATCAGATGCTTTATCCGCCGTGCGGGGTACGGTTTATGCCTCGTTCGCGGACAGTTGCGAACGCGCAACCGGTGGGTGACCCGGCACCGGGACGGAAGGGGAAGGTGGCATGGGCCAGGCACGCCGAGATCCCACTGGTCATCGGCTTCTTCGTCGCGCCGTTCGAGGTCGTGCTGGCCGCCCACGTCGTCGCGGGCATCACCACACTGCTCGCGCGGCGCGTGACCGGCAGGGTGCTGTACAACGCGGGCGCCTTCCTCATCGAGGTGACCGCCGCGTTCGCCGTCGCCGGGCTCGTGGCGGGTGCGCTCGGCGACCCCGGCGGCATGCCGTGGCCTGCCGCGCTCGCCGGCACCCTCGCCGCCCCGCTGGCCAGCACCGTCCTGGCGATGGCGGCCGTGCGCGTGCTGCGCAGGCGGATGCAGATCGGCACCGTCGTCCGGCTCGCCGCGCGCATCCTCGTGGTCGGCTTCGTCAACGCCTCCGCGGGGCTCACCGGCTACCTCGTCATCGCCAACACGCCCGGCGCCTGGCCGATCGTCGTCGCCGTCAGCATCGGTCTCGTCGCGCTGTACTGGGCCTACTCCGACCTGCTCCGCGAACAGCGCGACATGGAGGCCCTGTTCGACGTCAGCCTCATGGTCGCCCGCTCCGACCACCAGGTCGCCGCGCAGCCCGCGGGCAAGGCGGGGGAGATCGACACCGGCATCGACCTCGACGAGTGGAACAGCATCGCCGAGCGCATCAAGGACCAGCTCGCCGCGGGCCGGGTCGTCCTGCGGCTGCGTCTCGAGGTCGACGAGCCGATGCACGTGCTCGTCGTCGGCGCCGACCTGCCCGACGAGCAGCTCCGCCCCGACGATCCGCTGCTGCGCCTGCCCGGCGCCAACGTGCGGCACTTCCGCGTCACCGACGGCAACGCCTCCGTGCGCGGTGCGCTGTCCGCACGCAACGCCCAGGAAGCCCTCGTCGTGCCCTTGCGCAGCGGTAACCAGCTCCTCGGCCTCGTCGAGGCGCACGACCGGCTCTCGCGCTGGCGCGGCTTCGGCAAGTACGACGTGCAGCTGCTCGGCACGATGGCCAGCCACCTCGCCACCGCGCTCGACAACCGCCGCCTGCTGGCCACCCTGCGCCACGACGCCTACCACGACCCGCTGACCGGACTGCTCAACCGGCCGGGTTTTCGTCAGATCGCCTCCGAACCGCTCGCCGAACGCGCGGGCCACCCCACGGCCGACGTCGCGGACCCGTCGGGAACCCAGGCCGTCGTCCTGCGTCTCGACCTGGACATCTACTCGACCGTCAGCGACGCGCTCGGCTACACGTGGGCCGACCGGATGGTCGTCGCCGCGGGCCGCCGCATCCGCGACGTGCTCGGCCCCGGCGTCCCCCTCGCACGGCTGGAAGGGGCCTCGTTCGCCGCGCTGCTGCTCGACCGCGTCCCCGACGAGGCACACGGACTGGCCGAACGGCTCCGCGACGAGGCGTCCAAGCCCTACCTCGTCGACCGGCTCAACGTCGAGGCCAACGCCATGGTCGGCTACGCCTGCGCGGCCATGCCCGGCGACGACGGCGAACCCCCCGACGTCGACGCCCTCCTCCAACGCGCAGACGTCGCCGTCCGCGCCACCCGCGGCGGCGAGGAGGTGCGCGGCTACGCCCCGAGCATGGGCCAGATCTTCCTCCGCCGGTTCCAGATGGTCACCCAGTTCCGGCAGGCCCTCGAGGAGGGGCAGGTCAGCGTCCACTACCAGCCCAAGGTGTCGCTGCCCGGCAAACAGGTCGTCGGCGTCGAGGCGCTCGTGCGCTGGGTGCACCCCGAGTTCGGCCGGATCAACCCCGACGAGTTCGTCCCCGCCGTCGAAGCAGCTGGCCTCGTCGGTGCGCTCACGTCGTTCGTGCTCGACGAGGCCCTCGCGCGCGTGCGGCGCTGGCTCGACGAGGGCATCGAGATCTCCGTGGCCGTCAACCTGTCCGTGCGCAGCCTGGCCGACGAAGGCTTCGCGGCCCAGGTCGCCGACGCACTGGCGCGCTACGACGTCCCCGCACGCCTGCTGACGTTCGAACTCACCGAGTCCGCCGTCATGGCCGACCCGCAGCGGGCGCTGCCCATCCTGGGCGAACTGCACGAACTCGGCATCGAACTCGCCGTCGACGACTTCGGCACCGGCTACTCGTCCCTGGCGTACCTGCGCAGGCTGCCCGTCGACCAGGTGAAGATCGACAAGAGCTTCGTGTTCGGCATGGGCACCGATCTCGGCGACCTGGCCGTCGTGCGCTCCATCGTCGAACTCGGCCACTCGCTCGGCCTGTCCGTCGTCGCCGAGGGCGTCGAGGACGACGCGTCCCGCGACCAACTCGAGGCCATGGGATGCGACGTCGCGCAGGGCTACCTGATCTCCCGGCCCCTCGCCGAGGACCGCCTCGAGGCGTGGCTCCAGGCCCGCACCGCACGCTCCCTCGGACACCGCGACGAGACCGTGCTGACGCTGCTGACCTGAGGTTTCGCCCCAAGCCCACCCCCGTGTCCGAAGGCCCGTCGCGCTCGGGTACTCTATTCGAGGCTCGTTGAGCACGCCCCTTTAGCTCAGTCGGCAGAGCGTCTCCATGGTAAGGAGAAGGTCGACGGTTCGATTCCGTCAAGGGGCTCGCGATTGGGAGTAGTCTGCTGACGGAGTGCGTCAGCCTGGATCGCTCGCCGATCATTGTGGGGGCTCAGCCCCCACACCCCGACCAAGGGGCTTCGCCCCCTGGACCCCCTTCGGTGGCTGGGTTTGGTGCCCGGGTCCCGTTGGGTGCGGGGAAGCTGTTGGACAGGGCGGGGTAGCTCAGGTGGTTAGAGCACACGGCTCATAATCGTGGTGTCGCGGGTTCAAGTCCCGCCCCCGCTACTCGGACTACACGGCCACGGCGGTGGCCCACTCATCGTTGAAAGAGGAAAGACCGTGGCTTCTTCCACCGACGTTCGCCCGAAGATCACCCTCGCGTGCGAGGAGTGCAAGAACCGCAACTACATCACCAAGAAGAACCGGCGCAACGACCCGGACCGTCTTGAGATGAAGAAGTTCTGCCCCAACTGCGGCACCCACCGCGCGCACAAGGAAACCCGCTGACGCGGCAGACCCACACTTCCAACCGCCCCCACCCGACGGTGGGGGCGGTTTTTTGTCACCCGCGCACAGTCCACGGCGCCCGAATTGTGACTCCCTGAGCACTCACGACCACTGTGAGAAAGATCCACCCTAAGTAGCTACCGGGCCAACTCACCCCGACATCACACTGTCGGGCGACACATCCCAACCCTGCGGGAAAGTGAGTTGTCGGTATGAAAACGTCGCGCAAGACCGCCATCACCGCCGTGGCAGGAGCCCTGGCCCTGGGAATGTTCGCCCCGGCCACCGCGGCATCGGCCTCCGTACCGGGTATCGAGGGCTACTCGGACGTCGTCGCGAACGAAGCCATCACCACCCTGTCGAGCGAACGGGGCGTCAGCGAGGTGGCCGCCGCCACCCTGCTGCAGACCCAGCAGAACAGCGTCGACGCGCTCGACGAACTCCGCTCCTCGCTGTCGTCCGACATCGTCAGCGAATACCTCGACGCCTCCGGCAAGCCCGTCGTGAACGTCGCCACCAAGGCCGCCGCCGCCAAGGCCGAAGCCGCGGGCGCCACCGCCAAGGTCGTGTCCCGCACCGCCGAACAGCTCGACGCCGCGCGCGCTCAGCTCGAATCGGTCAGCGTGGCGCACACCTCGGTCGGCCTCGACCCCCAGAACAACCAGCTCGTCGTCACCATCGCCGACCAGGCCAAGGACAGCGCCGCCGCCAAGCTCACCCAGAAGGCGGCCCAGCTCGGCGACGCCGTGCGCGTCGAGCACGTCGCAGGCGGCATGGAGAAGGCCATCTACAACGGAGAGGCCATCACAGGAGGCGGCAGCCGCTGCTCCGCGGGCTTCAACGTCAACGACGGCTCGCAGGACTACATCCTCGACGCAGGCCACTGCACCGCGGGCGTCGCCGAGTGGAACGTCGGCCCCTCGATCGACGCCAGCTTCCCCGGCAACGACTACGGCCTGATCCGCAACGACACCGGCAGCGCACCCGGCGCCGTCACCCTGTGGGACGGCACGACGCAGTCCATCAGCTCCGCGTCGGACGCCACGGTCGGCCAGGACATCTGCAAGAGCGGCTCCACGACCCAGCTGACCTGCGGCACCGTGCAGGCCACCAACGTCACCGTCAACTACCCCGAGGGCGCCGTCAGCGGCCTCGTGCAGACCAGCGCCGAGGTCAACTCCGGTGACTCCGGCGGCTGCCTGTTCTCCGGCAGCACCGGCTTGGGCATCACGTCCGGCATGGGCGGCGGAAGCTCCTACTTCCAGCCCGTCACCGAGGCGCTGTCGGCCTACGGCATGTCGCTGAACTGACGACTCACGGCCGGCTTTCCGCCCCCACGGTCGCTCCGCTCGCGCACAGCGCAGGTGGAGCCACCGTGGGGGCGGTGCCGTGTCGGCGGCAGGCGGCCTCCGCCAGGCCTCCACGGTCGTGTCCGCGCTCCCGGCCTGCCGGTAGGCTCGCCGCCGTGCCACTGGATCCGTCATTCGTCGGGCGCACCTACCCGCCCCACACGACCTACGAGGTCGGCCGCGCGAAGATCGCCGAGTTCGCCGACGCCATCGGCGACGACAACCCGCTCCACCGCGACGTCGAGGCGGCCAAGGAGGCCGGATACCCCGACGTCATTGCGCCGCCCACGTTCCTGACGATCATCAACATCCGCGCCATCAACGCGGTCGTCGAGGACCCCGAACTCGGACTCGACTACGACCGCATGGTCCACGGAGACCAGAGGTTCGTGCACCACCGGCCCGCCCGTGCAGGCGACCGGTTGCAGGTCACGGTGCACATCGACGACATCTTCGTGCGCGCGGGCAACGACTTCCTCAGCGTGCACGCCGACGTCGCCACCACCGACGGCGAGCCCGTCTGCACCACCTACGCCCAGCTCGTCGTCAGGGGGGAGCAGTCGTGAACGTCGGAGACGAGCTGCCGGGCCTGTCCGTGCGGGTCACCCGCGAGCAGCTGGTGCGCTACGCGGGCGCGTCACTGGACTTCAACCCGATCCACTGGAACGAACGCTTCGCCTCCGAGGTCGGCCTGCCGAACGTGATCGCGCACGGCATGCTGACCATGGCGCTGGCAGGTCGCGTCGTCACCGACTGGCTCGGCGACCCCGGCCGCGTGCTCGAGTACGGCGTGCGCTTCACCCGCCCGGTCGTGGTCCCCGACGACGGCGAGGGCGCGCTGGTCGACTTCACCGCCAAGGTCGGCGAGGTCCGCGACGACGGGACCGCCCGCGTCGACATCACCGCGAAGTTCGACGGCAAGACGGTTCTCGGCAAGGCGCAGGCCGTCGTCCGCGTGTGACGCGGCTCAGGTGCGGGCGGACACCAGGTCGTTGACCAGGCCCGCCGCCTGCTCCGCGCCGTCGACCGTGGCCTTGATCGTGTGCCCCGACGTCAGCCGGATCGCGAGCGTCTCGCCCGCACGCACCTTGAACGCCGTGTACGAGGGCCCGCGGCGCAGGCCGTAGCCGCCTGCGCTCCACACCGACATGTGCTCGACGTCGGCCGAGGCGATCTCGTCCAGCGTCACGTGCCTGCTCGGGAACGAGAACAAGCCGAGCGTGAGCAGCACGCCCGTCGCGTCGACCCGGACCCGCACCCGGCACACCGCCGACAGCGCGAGCACCGCCACGACGAGGATCAGCGCGTACGGCATCACCTCGAGGTCGGTCAGCCCGACCTGCAGCACCACGTAGAGGGCGATGACGAACATCCCGCCGAACGCCATCGGGTAGTTCGTACCGGCCCCGATCCACGTCGCGCGTTCTCCGGGGGACAGGCCCGCCGACGGCAGGTCCCGCGGACTCGGCGCCACCGCACGCACCGTCGGCCCCGCGAGCCACGCGGCCAGGGCACCCGCGGCCACGCTCACCCCGAAGGCGATGGCCACCGCTCCGACGGCGCTGCCCGCCTGTTGCCAGGACGTCGTGTCGAGGCTCGCCCACATCGATCCGGCCAGCACGCCACCGGGTAGCGTCGCCAGCCAGGCCGCGAACCCGACCGCGCTGCGCGGCGCGCCCGACCCGCGTGCGTGGGACACGAGGACGCCAACGGTCGCGACCACCGCGACGGCCGCGCCGAGGCCCAACGTCCAGCCGGTCATCGCCGCCAGGTCCGTCCCCCGGTCCGGGCCGCCCGTGCCCCAGTGTGAGACGACCACGTCGGGCAGGCGGTCGGACCACGCGGCCCGCACGGCGTACACCGCGGCCAGCGCCGCGAGGGGGACGCCGGCCGTCGCCAGCGCCAGTCGCGTCGTCTTCATGCGTACTTCTCCTTCACGATGTTCGTGAGCTCCTCGACGTCGACCCCTACGCGGCGCGCCTCGTCGACGAGGTCGCCGGCCAGTGTGTTCAGTCGCGCCCGCGTGTCGGCGGTCCCGGTGACGACCGCACCGCGTCGGCGGCGCAGCTCGATCAGCCCTTCGTCGCGCAGCACGCCGTAGGCGCGCAGCACGGTGTGCACGTTGATGTCGAGCGACGCCGCCACCTCCCGCGCGGGCGGCAGCTGCTGCCCCTGGGCGAGCTCGCCGTCCGACAGGGCACGCCGCACCGACGCGGCGACCTGTTCGAACAGCGGCACCTGGGACGCCGGGTCGATCCGGATCAACATTGTTCTAACTGTACTAGAACAAACGCCGTTGCGGCGGGTGGGTGTCGAGTCCCGGAGTCCGCAACACGCGCCCCCGGAGGCGCAACACGGGCACTCGGGGGTGCAACACGCGCCCCTGGGTCCGCAACACGGGGTCCTGGGGGTGCAACACGGGGTCCTGGAACGCGAAACGGCCCCTCGGTGTTCGCCGAGGGGCCGTTTCGGGTGCTGCGCCGGGTTCCGGCGGGTTTGGTTACCTCTGTTGGTTACCTCGCCTCGGCGAGGAGGTTCGCCACGCGGTTCACGCCCTCCACAAGGTCCGCCTCGGCGAGGGCGTAGGAGAACCGGAAGTAGCCGGGCGTGCCGAAGGCCTCTCCCGGCACGACCGCGACCTCGGCCTCCCGCAGGATCAGGTCGGCCAGCGCGACCGTGTCCTCGGGGCGCTCCCCGCGGATCTCCTTGCCCAGCAGCGCCTTCACCGACGGGTAGGCGTAGAACGCGCCCTCGGGGGTCGGGCACTCGACGCCGGGGATGTCCGACAGCAGCGACACGATCTTCTTCCGCCGCGCGTCGAACGCCTCCCGCATGCTGTGCACCGCGTCCAGCGGGCCGGCGACCGCGGCCTGGGCGGCGCGCTGGGCGACGTTGGAGACGTTGCCGCACAGGTGCGACTGGAAGCTCGACGCGGCCTTGACCACGTCGTCCGGGCCGATGATCCAGCCGACGCGCCAGCCCGTCATCGAGTACGTCTTCGCCACGCCGTTGAGGATCAGCGTCTGGTCGGCGAGCTCGGGCACCACGACCGGCATCGACGCGGCCGTGATCCCGTCGTAGACGAGGTGCTCGTAGATCTCGTCGGTGATCACCCAGATGCCGTGCTCGAGGGCCCACTTGCCGATCGCCTCGACCTGCTCACGCGGGTAGACCGCGCCGGTCGGGTTGGACGGCGAGTTGAACAGCAGCACCTTCGTCTTGTCGGTGCGCGCAGCCTCGAGCTGGTCGACCGTCACCAGGTAGCCGGTCGTCTCATCGGCCGTGACCTGCACGGGGACGCCCCCGGCGAGGGTGATCGACTCGGGGTAGGTCGTCCAGTACGGCGCGGGCAGCAGCACCTCGTCGCCCGGGTCGACCAGCGTCGCGAACGCGGAGTAGACCGCCTGCTTGCCCCCGTTGGTCACGAGCACCTGTGACGGGTCGCAGCGGAAGCCGGAGTCGCGCAGCGTCTTCTCGGCGATCGCCTCTCGCAGCTCGGGCAGGCCGCCGGCGGCGGTGTAGCCGTGGTTGACGCGTTCGCGCGTCGCCTCGGCCGCGGCATCGACGATGTAGTCGGGCGTGGGGAAGTCCGGCTGCCCCGCGCCGAATCCGATCACCGGGCGGCCCTCGGCCTTGAGCGCCTTCGCCTTCGCGTCCACCGCGAGCGTCGCGGACGGCGTGATGCCTGCGATCCGTGCGGACACGCGGGAGCGGGGGCGGGCGGATGTGGTTCCAGGTGTGGCCATGGCTACAGTTTTCCACGCGTACGGCGCCGGGGATCACCTGGCCCGATGCGGACGAGTGCGGTGGTGGGCGGTCAAGAGGGCCTCGGTTGCAGAGCGCGATCGGCCTTGCCGTAGACTGCTGCACTTGGAACGTTCGACGGTTGATCCTGCCCGCGTCCTCACGATCGGATGGGGGATGATGGACCACGCGGATGTTCAAAGGGGTGTAGCTCAGTTGGTAGAGCAGCGGTCTCCAAAACCGCAGGTCGCAGGTTCGAGTCCTGTCGCCCCTGCGTTGACGTGTCAGGTGAGGCAGAGGAGTGACTCGTGAGCGAGGACGGCGAGAAGGACACGGAGAAGGAGCAGAAGAGCTCCGCCTCCCGTCCGAACACCGCCGCGGCTCGCCGCGAGCGGCGCGCCGCTGCCCGCGCAGGCACGGGCAGTGACGCCAAGGCGGGTAAGACTGCTCCCAAGGGCAAGGCGGGTTCCGGGCCCGACAAGGGCAAGACCGCCGGCAAGGACCGGCCCACGCCGAAGCGGGGCGGCACGGCGACGGCCGAGAAGCGTTCGCTTTTCGGGCGGATCGTGCTGTTCCTCCGTGAGGTCTGGGGCGAGCTGCGGAAGGTCATCTGGCCTACCCGCAAGCAGATGGTCACTTACACGGCCGTGGTGTTGGTGTTCGTGGCCTTCATGATCGCCCTGGTCTACCTGCTCGACTTCGTCTTCCTCGAGGGAGTCGATTTCGTATTCGGCGACTAACGCCCTGGCCAGGCCGCGCGGGTGGCGGGGGCGGATCGTCGCGCCCGCTACCGCACACGCGATCAACTGAGAGGACGGAAAGTGACCTCCGAGAACGGCTCAGACGAGCAGGTGCTCGCGGCCACCGACGTGGACGCGGACTCGGCCGAGGCCACTGAGGCTGCCGCCGCGGCCGACGCCGCTGAGACGCCTGAGCAGGCCGCCGAGACCGCCGAGGTCGAGGAGAGCGCGGAGGCAGGCACCGAGGACTCCGCCGAGGTCGGCGAGGCTTCTTCGGAGTCTGCTGACGCTGCTGGTTCGGCTGATGCTGCCGGTTCCTCGGACGAGCCCGTCGACCCGGTCGCCCAGCTGCGCGCGGAACTCAAGTCGCTGCCCGGTGAGTGGTACGTCGTGCACTCCTACGCCGGCTACGAGAACCGGGTGAAGAACAACCTCGAGACCCGTCGGCAGACGCTGGACGTCGAGGACTACATCTTCCAGATCGAGGTGCCGACCGAAGAGGTCACCGAGATCAAGAACGGCCAGCGCAAGCAGGTGAACCGCAAGGTCCTGCCCGGCTACATCCTGGTCCGCATGGAGCTCAACGACCAGTCGTGGAGCGCCGTGCGCAACACGCCCGGGGTGACCGGTTTCGTGGGCGCCACGTCGCGTCCCTCGCCGATCACGCTGGACGAGGTGCTGAAGTTCCTCGCGCCGCAGGTCGAGAAGGAGGCGCCGGCGAAGGCGGCCAAGAGCGAGGCCGCCTCGGCGGACACGCAGGCCCCGGCCGCGTCGACGTCCGCGGTCGAGGTCGACTTCGAGGTCGGCGAGTCGGTCACCGTCATGGACGGTCCGTTCGCGACGCTGCCCGCGACGATCAGCGAGGTCGACGCCGGTGGCCAGAAGCTGAAGGTCCTGGTTTCGATCTTCGGCCGCGAGACTCCGGTCGAACTGTCGTTCAACCAGGTCTCCAAGATCTGACGGCCGCTGCCTCGCAGCGGTCGGAAGGCCCCCGCGCCACGGCAGGTGCGTGGGGAGAGCAACGCTGAACTAGGAAACGGAAATGCCACCCAAGAAGAAGAAGCTTGCAGCGATCATCAAGCTGCAGATCCAGGCGGGTGCCGCGAACCCGGCGCCCCCGGTTGGCCCCGCGCTCGGTCAGCACGGCGTCAACATCATGGAGTTCTGCAAGGCGTACAACGCCGCCACGGAGAACCAGCGTGGCAACGTCGTGCCGGTCGAGATCTCCGTCTACGAGGACCGCTCGTTCGACTTCAAGCTCAAGACGCCGCCGGCCGCGAAGCTGCTGCTGAAGGCCGCGGGCATCGACAAGGGCAGCGGCGAGCCGCACAAGAACAAGGTCGGCAAGGTCACGATGGACCAGGTCCGCGAGATCGCCGAGACCAAGAAGGCCGACCTCAACGCCTACGACACCGACCAGGCCGCCAAGATCATCGCCGGTACCGCCCGGTCGATGGGCCTGACCGTCGAGTAAGTCGCCTCCCCGCGAGGCCGCCGTGGAAGGGCCAGGCGCTGGCCCGCACCACAACTGATCCACCTCTTATCGAAGGACAGAGCATGACCAAGCGCAGCAAGGCCTACCGTCAGGCCGCCGAGCTCGTCGACCAGGACAGGCTGTACTCGCCGCTCGAAGCGGTGAAGCTGGCCAAGGAGACGTCCAGGGTCAAGATGGACCCCACGGTCGAGGTCGCGATGCGGCTCGGCGTCGACCCCCGCAAGGCGGACCAGATGGTCCGCGGCACCGTGAACCTGCCGCACGGCACGGGTAAAATCGTCCGCGTCGCTGTTTTCGCCACCGGTGACAAGGCCTCCGAGGCCGAAGCCGCCGGTGCCGACGTGGTCGGTTCCGACGACCTCATCGAGCGCATCCAGGGTGGCTGGCTCGAGTTCGACGCCGCGATCGCGACTCCGGACCAGATGGCGAAGGTGGGCCGCGTGGCCCGCGTCCTCGGCCCGCGTGGCCTGATGCCGAACCCCAAGACCGGCACCGTCACCCCGGACGTCACCAAGGCCGTCTCGGAGATCAAGGGCGGTAAGGTCAGCTTCCGCGTCGACAAGCAGTCGAACCTGCACCTGGCGATCGGCAAGGCCTCGTTCGACACCGAGAAGCTGGTGGAGAACTACGCCGCGGCTCTCGACGAGATCCTGCGTGCGAAGCCGTCCGCCGCCAAGGGCCGCTACATCAAGAAGGTCACCTTCACGACGACGATGGGCCCGGGCATCCCGGTCGACCCGACGCGTACCCGCGACCTCCTCGCCGAGGACACCGCGGCCTGACGCGAAGAACACAGCCGAGGGGCGGTTCACCCGTGACGGGTGAACCGCCCCTCGTCGTGTTGCGGCTTCGGGGGCCCGTGTTGCGGATTCCGGGGTTCGTGTTGGCACTTCGGGGGCTCGTGTTGGCGCCTCGGAGAGGGCGAACCCGGGGGAGCGCGGTGCGGTCGCCGGATGCATCACGGGGTCCCGAAACCGCAACACCGCTCCCTGGGCGTGCAACACGGGCCCCGGGGCGTGCAACACGGCTCCCTGGGGGTGCGACACGCGCCCCGGGATCCGCAACACGCTCGCCTGAGGGCGCAACACGGGCCCCGGAGGGCGCGACACGGGGTTAGTTGGCGTTGTTGCGCTGCGAGTTGGGCGATCCTGACGTGCCGGGGCACGTTTTCGGGCCCGGTTCGTGGCCGGTGATCAGCCACTGGCCCGCGTAATCCTGCTTGGTGACCACGAACGTGCCGAGCGCGGGACCGCCCTTGATCGTGAACGAGCACGAGTCGATCCGTTCCTCGTTCGAGTTCGGCAGGTATCCGCGGGCGTAGACCGACTCGGCGTAGTCGTTGACGTGCGTGACCTGCTCGTGCAGCGCGAGCACCGCCTCCTTGCAGTCGCCGAACCCGAGGTTCTCGGCGAAGCGCTGCTGGGTGCGTTCGGCGAACCGTCCGCACGCCTTGTCCACGAGCGGTTCGCCCGTCGTCGGGTCGTCCTGGGCGATCGCGTCGTAGACCTGCCGGACGGCCTCGTACGGCTCGTCGGACAGCAGTTCGTTGGTGCGGTAGGTGCCGCCGCCTTCCTGGGCGTACTCCTCGGTCGTCTTGCCGTCGCCCGAGTCGCCGAAGAAGTGGTTGTAGGCCCACGTGGCGGCGAGCGCCAACAGCAGGATGGCGATCAGCCACGCCAGGACCTTCTTGCCCAGCCACACGAGCCACCGCGGCGGGCGCCTGCGCGGCCGGTCGTCGGGGCGGCGTTCGAGCTCCCGCGGATCGGCCGTCGTCACCGCGCCGGACGGTGCCTGATGAGCCGCGGGGTACTGCTGCGACGGCGCCGCCGGTGGGCTGGCGGGCTGGTACGGCGCAGGCGGATGCTGCGGCGAGGGGACGACGGCACCGCCCTGCTCCTGCTGCGCCTGCTGGAACTTGAGGAATTCCTGGAACTGCTGGAACTGCTGGAACTGACGCAGCTGTTCCGGATCGACCGGCTGCGCACCCCCGCCCGGCTGCGCGCCCCCGCCCGGCTGCGCGCCCCCGCCCGGCTGGATCTCGGCGCTCGACGGCTCGGCCGCACCGGACCCCGCCGACGGCCCGGACCCCGCCGACGGCCCGGACGCCGTGGCGTCGGCGCCAGCCTGTTCCGTCGGGCCGGAGTGGTCCGCAAGCCCCGCCAGGTCCGTGCCCGAGGGTGGGGTCGGGGTGTCGCCCGCCGCGCCCGCGGGGTCGGCGGATTCGCCGGGTTCGCCGGATGCCGGGTCGGGTCGCTGCTCGGTCACGGACCCATGATGCCTGCTCACGGTCCGCGTTCGGGAGTGCCTCGCGCAGACCCTGTCGCAGACGCGCGGGAGGGTGGGCGTATAGTTTTCGCTGGTTCTACCGAAGACCGCTGGTCTTCCCGGGGTTACCTCGGGAACGAAGGCCCGCCGGACACGGCGGCGGCCCGCGCAGGAGGAACGAGGACTCACCACGCTACCCGCGTGTCTTGACGCCCCGCGCCTGCTGTGCTGGCCACCGAGCCGCCGCGCCGGGGCGTTTGTCGTTTCCAGGGTGGCGACGGGCGCGCCAGTGGTCCCCAGCCAAGAGAGGAGGCGACCATGGCGAAGCCCGAGAAGGTGGAGGCGGTCGCCGAGATTGCGGACTCCTTCCGCAACAGCTCGGCCACGGTCATCACCGAGTACTCCGGCCTCTCCGTGTCCCAGCTCGGTGAGCTGCGCCGCGCTCTCGGCTCCACCGTGAAGTACCGGGTCGCGAAGAACACGCTCACGAAGCGCGCCGCCGAAGAGGTGGGCGTGGAGGAGCTCAACGAGCTTTTCGTCGGGCCGACCGCCATCGCCTTCATCGAGGGTGAGCCGGTCGAGGCCGCGAAGGCGTTGAAGAACTTCGCGAAGGACAACAACGCGCTCGTCATCAAGGGCGGCTACATGGATGGCCGTTCGATGAGCGTCAGCGAGATCGAGAAGCTCGCCGACCTCGAGAGCCGTGACGTGCTGCTCTCCAAGGCGGCGGGTGCGTTCAAGGCCAAGCTGTCGCAGGCCGCCGCGCTGTTCGAGGCGCCGCTGTCGAAGATGGCCCGTGCCGCCGCCGCGCTCGAGGACAAGCAGAAGTCCGAATCCGGCTCCGACGCCGAGAGCTGACCGCTACATCCACCCCCGACCCCAGAGTCGATCGCAAGGAAGGAACGCCACCATGGCGAAGATGAGCACCGACGAACTGCTCGACGCCTTCAAGGAGCTGACGCTGCTTGAGCTGTCCGAGTTCGTGACCAAGTTCGAGGAGACCTTCGACGTCACCGCCGCCGCCCCGGCCGCCCAGGTCGTGGCCGCCGCCCCGGGTGGCGGCGAGGGCGCTGCCGCCGCCGAGGAGCAGGACGAGTTCGACGTCGTCCTCGAGGACGCCGGCGACAAGAAGATCCAGGTCATCAAGGTCGTGCGCGAGGTCATCTCGGGCCTCGGCCTGAAGGAGGCCAAGGAGCTCGTCGAGGGCGCCCCGAAGCCGCTGCTCGAGAAGGTCGACAAGGAGGCCGCCGAGGCCGCCAAGGCCAAGCTCGAGGAGGCCGGCGGCAAGGTCTCGCTCAAGTGATCTGACGCCCCTTTCGGGCGCTTGATTCACCGCGAAAGCGGGCGGACATCCACGCGATGTCCGCCCGCTTTTTTCGTATCCCGGAATGGGTGGATGTGCCTGCTTCGTGTACGCGGCGTGTCGATTTCTCACATTCGAGGGAGTGCTCCTCGTATCCGGGATGGGCCGTGGGTTACCTTGCAGATCCACATCACACGGTCTGTGTTCGGGATTACCCCGGGTGCGGCATTCGGGTGTGAACCAGTGAGTAACTTGTGCGGGCGTCGGTCGTTGCTCGTAGAAGGAAGACGCTGCGGACCTGGCGGTGCTGCCTCGCGACACGCAGGCACCCGCGCTCGGGCCGCGGCCGCGGAACCGCTCCAGGAGGGTGCGATGGGTGCCGAGGTGGTCATCGAGGGCTTGACCAAGTCCTTCGGCAAGCAGGCCATCTGGCGTGACGTGACGCTGAACCTGCCGCCTGGGGAAGTGTCGGTGATGCTCGGGCCGTCGGGTACCGGTAAGTCGGTGTTCCTGAAGTCCATGATCGGCCTGCTCAAGCCCGACAAGGGGTCGTGCACCATCAACGGCACCGACATCGTCACGTGCTCGGAGCGCAAGCTCTACGAGACCCGCAAGCTCTTCGGGGTGCTGTTCCAGGACGGCGCGCTGTTCGGGTCGATGAATCTCTACGACAACGTGGCGTTCCCGCTGCGCGAGCACACGAAGAAGTCGGAAACCGAGATTCGCAAGATCGTGCTCGAGAAGCTCGACATGACGGGTTTGTCGGGTGCCGAGGACAAGCTCCCCGGCGAGATCTCCGGCGGTATGCGTAAGCGGGCGGGTCTGGCCCGCGCCCTGGTGCTGGACCCGGAGATCATTCTGTGCGACGAGCCGGACTCCGGCCTCGACCCGGTGCGCACGGCGTATCTGTCGCAGTTGCTGATCGACCTGAACGCGCAGATCGACGCGACGATCCTCATCGTCACGCACAACATCAACCTCGCCAGGACGGTGCCGGACAACATCGGCATGCTGTTCCGCAAGGAGCTGGTGATGTTCGGCCCGCGCGAGGTGCTGCTGACCTCGGACGAGCCGGTCGTCGAGCAGTTCCTCAACGGCCGCAGGCTCGGCCCCATCGGCATGAGCGAGGAGAAGGACTCGGCGCAGATGGCGCTCGAGCAGGCCCAGGCCGAGGCCGGCCACCACGACGGGTCCACCGAGGACGTGCGCGGCATCGTGCCGCAGTTGCAGCCCACGCCAGGTCTGCCGGTGCGGCAGGGCGCCGTGCGCCGTAAGGACCGGGTGGTGAAGATCCTGCACACGCTGCCCGAGGCGGCTCGGGAGGGCATCATCGCCTCCCTCACCCCGGAGGAGCGCAGGCACTACGGCATCCCGGAGCCCGCCGTCACCGCGGGCTCGGCGTTGCCGCCGCACCGCGGCAACCTGCCCGCCGACGACGTCGCGAACCTGCCGACCGAGAGACAGTGGCCCGCGGAGCAGACGGGTGCCACCCCTCCGCTGCGGCCTCGGCGAGGCGGGCGATGAGCGCTCGTGCCGGTACGGTTCCCGGCCTCGGGATGCTCCGCGAAACCGGCAAGCTCTTCGCCCTCGGTCTCGACGTCGGCCGTGGCATCTTCCAGCGGCCGTTCCAGCTGCGCGAGTTCATCCAGCAGGCGTGGTTCATCGCCAGTGTGACGATCCTGCCGACCGCGCTGGTGGCGATCCCGTTCGGCGCGATCATCTCGCTGCAGTTCGGGTCGTTGGCGAGCCAGCTGGGTGCGCAGTCCTACACGGGTGCGGGCAGCGTGCTCGCGACCGTGCAGCAGGCCGCGCCGCTGGTGACGGCGCTGCTGGTGGCGGGTGCGGGCGGTTCGGCGATCTGCGCCGACATCGGCGCGCGCACCATCCGCGAGGAGATCGACGCCATGGAGGTGCTCGGCGTCTCGGCCGTGCAGCGCCTCGTGGTCCCCAGGGTGCTGGCGTGCATGCTCGTCGCGGTGCTGCTCAACGGCATGGTCAGCGTCATCGGCGTGCTCGGTGGCTACTTCTTCAACGTCATCCTCCAGGACGGCACGCCGGGTGCGTACCTGGCGAGCTTCTCCGCCTTGGCCCAGCTGCCCGACCTGTGGGTGGGCGAGCTCAAGGCCCTCATCTTCGGTTTCCTGGCCGCGGTCGTGGCCGCGTACCGGGGCCTGAACCCGCCGCCGGGGCCGAAGGGCGTCGGGGACGCGGTCAACCAGTCCGTCGTCATCACGTTCCTGCTGCTTTTCGTGGTCAACACCGTCATGACGTTGATCTACCTGCAGCTCGTCCCGCCGAAGTTGGACTGACCGATGACTCCACGGACCCAAGTGACCCAGCGCGCGAAGAAGATCGCGAACCGCCCGCTCGAGACGCTGGACGATCTCGGCGACCAGATGTCGTTCTACATCCGCGCCCTCGCGTGGGCGCCGAGAACGATCCGGCGGTACTCGAAGGAAGTGCTGCGCCTGCTCGCCGAGGTGAGCTTCGGTTCGGGCTCGCTCGCGCTGATCGGCGGCACCGTCGGCGTGATGGTGGGCCTGACGCTGTTCACCGGTGTGCTGGTGGGCCTGCAGGGCTTCTCGGCGCTGGACTCGATCGGCACGTCGGCGTTCACGGGCTTTCTGACGTCGTTCTTCAACACACGCGAGATCGCCCCGCTGATCGCGGGGCTGGCGTTGTCGGCGACGGTCGGTTCGGGCTTCACCGCCCAGCTCGGCGCGATGCGGATCTCCGAGGAGATCGACGCGCTCGAGGTGATGGCAGTGCCGAGCCTGCCGTACCTGGTGACGACGCGGATCATCGCGGGATTCGTCGCCGTCATCCCGCTGTACGTGATCGGCCTGATGGCCTCGTACATCGCGTCGAGAACGGTGGTGATCTATGTCTACGGACAGTCGGCGGGCACCTATGACCACTACTTCGACATGTTCCTGCCACCGCAGGACGTGCTGTATTCGTTCATCAAGGTGCTGATCTTCAGCGTCCTGATCATCCTCACGCACTGCTACTACGGCTACAAGGCCAGCGGCGGCCCCGCGGGTGTGGGTGTGGCCGTCGGCCGTGCGGTGCGGTTGTCGATCGTCACGGTCGCGGTGGTCAACTTCTTCATCGGGTTCGCCCTCTGGGGGACCGACACGACGGTGAGGATCGCGGGATGATGGCAACACTTCGTCGCAGGCTCCTCGGACTGCTGCTGGTCGCGTTGATGGTCGGCGGTGTCGCGCTGAGCGTGGCCATCTACAACAAGGCGTTCACCGACTACGTCGACGTGACGCTCGAGGCCGACCAGGTCGGTAACCAGCTGTCGGAGAACTCCGACGTCAAGGTGCGCGGGCTCATCGTGGGCCGGGTCGGCGAGATCACGCCGAGGGTCGACGGCACGACGTTGACGCTGAACCTCGACCCGGAGCACGCCCAGCTCGTGCCCTCGGACGTGTCGGCGCGGTTCCTGCCGAAGACGCTGTTCGGTGAGCGCTACGTCGACCTGGAGATCCCGGATGGCTCCTCGGCCGAGCCGCTGCGCTCGGGCGATGTCATCCCGCAGGACCGCACGCGCAACGCCATCGAGCTGGAGCAGGCGTTCGAGGACCTGATGCCGGTGTTGCAGGCCGTGCAGCCGCAGAAGCTCTCCAGCACGTTGACCGCGATCTCGACCGCGTTGCAGGGCCGCGGCGAGGACCTCGGCGACACCATTTCCGAACTGGGTGAGTACCTGGGCGAGCTGAACCCGCACGTGCCGAAGCTGCAGGAGAACCTGCGTGAGCTGGCGAAGTTCTCGCACAACCTCTCGGACGTCACGCCGGACCTGGTGCACACGCTGGAGAACCTGACGACCACGAGCAAGACGATCGTGGAGAAGCAGGAGGGCCTGCAGAAGGTGTACAGCAGCGTCACCGGTGCCTCGACGGACCTGCAGTCGTGGCTGGAGGCCAACTCGCAGAACCTCATCCAGCTCGGCAAGACGGCACGGCCGACGGCGGAACTGCTGGCCAAGTACGCGCCCGGCTATCCGTGCTTCCTGGGGCAGATGGCCGAGCTCGTGCCGAGGATCGACAAGGCCTTCGGCAAGGGCACCAACAAGCCAGGTCTGCACGCGACGTTGGAGATCACCACCAACCGCGGTCCGTACCTGCCCGGCCAGGACGAACCGGAGTGGAACGACCACCGTGGTCCGCGGTGCTACGACTTCGCCGAGCGGCCCGACCCGTTCCCGCAGTACCCGCCGGACGGCCCGGTGCAGGACGGCAGCACGGCACCGCCGCCAGCCCGCTCGGTCAACGACGGCCTCAACCCGGCGAACAACATGGCCGACGCCGGCGGATACAACACCGGCGGCGGCTCGGCCGCTCCCGGCCTGAGCGCGGGTGACCCGGCGGGTTCGCCCGGCGAGCTGCGCCTGATCTCGCAGCTGACCGGCCCGCAGATCGGCATGGACGCTGACGAGGTGCCCGGCTGGGGCGCGCTGCTCATGGCGCCGATGTACCGAGGAGCGGAGGTGACGGTCGAATAATGCGTGGACTCGCCGCACCACTGGTCAAGCTCGGGGTGTTCATCGCCGTGACGGTGATGCTGACCGGCGTGCTCGCGATCAGCATCGCGAACGTGAACCTCGGGGACACCGCGACGTACAAGGCCCGGTTCACCGACGCGACGATGGTCATCCCCAACGACGACGTCCGCATCGCGGGCGTGCGGGTCGGGCAGGTCAAGTCGGTCAACATCGTCGACCGCAGGCACGCCGAGGTCGAGTTCGACGTCGAACAGGGCAGGCGACTGCCCGCCGGCGTCGAGGCGACGATCAAGTACCGCAACCTCGTCGGCCAGCGCTACATCTCGCTGGAACAGGGCGACGGCACGCCGGGTGGCACGCTGGAGCCGGGCGACACGATCCCGCTCGAACGCACCACGCCCGCGTTGGACCTGAACGAGCTGTTCAACGGCTTCAAGCCGCTGTTCCGCGCGCTCTCGCCGGACGACGTGAACAAGCTGTCGTACGAGATCATCCAGGTCCTGCAGGGCGAGGGCGGCACGGTGGAGAGCCTGCTGCAGCACACCGCGTCGCTGACCACCACGATCGCCGAGAAGGACCAGGTGATCGGGCAGGTGATCAACAACCTCAACTCGGTGCTGACCACGATCAACGAGCGAACGCCGCAGCTGGACCAGCTGATCGTGCGGCTGCAGAAGCTCGTGTCGGGGCTGGCGTCCGACCGGGAGCCGATCGGCCAGTCGATCGAGGCGCTCGGCGGCCTGGCGCAGACCACCTCCGGTCTGCTCCAGGAGGGCCGCGAGCCGCTGAAGAAGGACATCAAGGCGCTCGGTGAGCTCACCGGCAACCTCAACGACAGTGAGCAGGTCGTGGAGCACTTCATCCAGTTCCTGCCGGAGAAGGCCAGGAAGATGGCCGCCACCGCCGACTACGGCTCGTGGTTCAACTTCTTCCTGTGCAGTGCGGGCGGCAACGTCCGGATTCCCGGCCTGATGCAGGAGCCGATCCACTCCGAGGTCGCGCCGGTCAACAGGGAGCGGTGCATCAGCGAATGAAGAGCTTCCAGAAACGCAACCCGATCCCCATCGCGATCGCCGGCATCGTGGTGATCGTGCTGGGCATCGTGGCCGCGCTCAACACCGAGGACCTGCCGATCATCGGCGGCGGCACGACGTACCAGGCCGAGTTCAGCGAGGCCGCGGGTCTGCAACCGGACGACGAGGTGCGCGTGGCGGGCGTGAAGGTCGGCAACGTCAACGACATCGAGCTCGACGGCGACCGCGTGCGGGTCTCGTTCAAGGTCAGGGATGCCTGGCTCGGCGACCGCACGACGGCGACCATCAAGATCAAGACGTTGCTCGGGCAGAAGTACGTGGCGCTCGACCCGGTGGGGGAGGGCACGCTCGATCCGGGCGAGTCGATCCCGCTGGAACGCACCACGGCTCCCTACGACGTGCTCGACGCGTTCCGCGACCTGTCCAGCACCGTCGACGAGATCGACACCGACCAGCTCTCCGACAGCTTCGACGTGCTGTCCGAGACGTTCGCGAACACGCCCGACGACGTGAAGGGCGCGCTGAACGGCCTCTCGCAGCTCTCGGACACGATCGCCAAGCGCGACCAGCAGCTCGCCGGCCTGTTGAAGAACACCAAGCAGGTCAGCGGCACGCTCGCCGGTCGCGACAAGGAGCTCGTCAAGCTCATGAACGACGGCAGTTCGCTGCTGAGCGAGCTGCAGAACCGCAAGCAGGCGATCACGGCGATGCTGCAGGGCACGCAGGAGCTGTCGAAGCAGCTGCGCGGGCTCGTCGACGACAACGACGAGCAGATCGGTCCCGTGCTCACCAAGCTCGACCGGCTCACCGGGATGCTGCAGCGCAACCAGGACTCGCTGTCGGAGGGCATCCGCCGGTTCGCCCCGTTCGTGCGCGTGTTCAACAACACGATCGGCAACGGCCGCTGGTTCGACAACTACATCTGCGGCTTCCTGCTGCCGTCGGTCGGCCCGCTGAACGAAGAGGGGTGCAACGTCAAATGATCACCACTCGGTTCGGGCAGCGGCTCGCTCAGGGCGTCACGATCGCCATCGTGCTCGGCCTCGTGGTCGCGGGCGGTCTGTGGTGGACGCTGAAGGACGCGGGAACGAAGCAGGTCACCGCCTACTTCCCGAGCGCCATCGGCCTCTACGAGGGCAACAGCGTCCGCGTGCTGGGTGTCGACATGGGTGAGGTGACCAAGGTCGAGCCGCAGGGCGAGCGGGTCATGGTCCAGATGACCTACGACCGGGAGGTGCCGATCCCCGCCGACGCGAAGGCGATCATCGTCGCTCCGTCGCTGGTGTCGGACCGCTACGTGCAGTTCGCCCCCGCCTACACGGGTGGCCCGCAGCTCGAGGCGGGCGCCACGATCGGGCAGGACCGCACCGAGGTGCCGCTGGAGGTCGACGAGCTCGCCGACAGCCTCAGCAGGGTGTCCGAATCGCTCGGCCCGAAGGGCGCAAACTCCGACGGGTCGCTGTCGAACCTGCTCGACACCACGGCGAACAACCTCGACGGCAACGGCAAGGCCCTGCACGAGACGATCTCCAAGCTCGGCCAGGCGGCGGGCACGCTGTCGGGCAACTCGGGCGACCTGTTCGACACCGTCGAGAACCTGGCCAAGCTGTCGAAGACGTTCGCGGGTTCGGACCAGACGGTGCGCCGCTTCGAACAGCAGCTCGCCGACGTCAGCGGCTACCTGGCCGGGGAGCGGGAGAACCTGTCGAAGACCGTCACCGAGCTCGGCACCGCGCTGCAGTCGGTGAAGGGCTTCGTGGAAAGCAACCGCGGCAGGCTCAAGTCGAACGTCGACAAGCTGGCCAGTGTCACGCAGGTGCTCGTCGACCAGCGTGGTGCGCTCGCCGAGACGCTCGACATCGCCCCGCTCGCACTGTCGAACCTCGCCAACACCTACAACGCCTCGTCGGGCACGCTCGACGCCAGGCCGAACCTCAACGAGCTCACCCAGCCGCCGATCACCATGGTGTGCGGGCTGCTCAAGCAGACCCCGAACGCGCTCGACGCGGTCGGCGACCTCTGCCAGGGCGTGGCCGACGTCGTCGAGGGTGCGGTGCCGCTGCCGTCGCTGGCGCAGTCGGTCAACGCACTGAACAAGGGCAAGCTGCCGCCGCTGCCGCTCCCGGTCACCGAGCAGGTGCTGTCGTCGGGAGGTGGCCAGTGAGGTTCCGCAAGCTGATCGCAGCGGGGGCGGCCGCGACGATGCTGGCCGCGTCCGGATGCGGGTTCACCGGCATCTACGACGTGCCGCTGCCCGGCGGCGCCGACCTGGGCGACCACCCGTACCGCGTCAAGGTGCAGCTGCGCGACGCGCTCGACCTCGTCCCGCAGTCGGGCGTCAAGGTCAACGAGGTGTCGGTCGGCAGGGTCGAGAAGATCGACCTGGCCAAGGACGGCTGGACCGCCGAGGTGACGGTGCTCGTCAACGGCGACATCGAATTGCCCTCCAACGCCATCGCCAACCTGCGCCAGTCGAGTCTGCTGGGCGAGAAGTACATCCAGCTGGCCGCGCCGGGGCAGGACGCGTCGGGGGAGCGGTTGTCGGACGGCGGCACGATCCCGGTCTCGCGCACCGACCGCAGCGTCGAGGTCGAGGAGGTGCTCGGTGCGCTGTCGATGCTGCTCAACGGTGGCGGCGTCGAGCAGCTGAACACGATCACCAAGGAATTGAACACGGCGCTGTCGGGCAACGAGCAGGACGTCAAGGGCCTGCTGCGCAACGCCAACCAGCTGGTGTCGGCGCTCGACGAACAGTCCGGCGACATCACCCAGGCCCTCGACGGGCTCAACCGGCTGTCGATGAGCCTGAACGGCCAGAAGGACCGCATCGCGGGCGCGATCGAGAACCTCGGCCCCGGCCTCGAGGTGCTCGAGAAGCAACGCGGTCAGCTCGTCACGATGCTGCAGGCGCTCGACCGGCTCTCCGGCGTCGCCACGCAGACCATCAACGCGAGCCAGGAGGACCTGGTCGCCAACCTGAAGTCGCTGCTGCCGGTGCTGCAGAAGCTCGGTGAGGCCGGCTCGGACCTGCCGAACGCGCTCGAGCTGCTGCTCAGCTACCCGTTCACCGACGAGGCGGTGAAGGGCGCCAAGGGCGACTTCTTCAACCTGTACCTCGATCTGGACCTGGATCTGGCCGAGGTGATGAAGAACCTCGGCCGCAGCAGGCAGAACCCGCTGAAGGACGTGCCGATCCTCGGCGGGCTGACCTCCGGGCAGGAGGGCACGGGCGGCAACCCGCCGCCGCTGCCGCTTCCCGGCGAGTCGCAGCAGCAGGCCCAGCCGCAGCAGGACCAGGGCGGGCAGGACGCACCGCAGGAGCAGGCGCCGCGGTCGGGCGTCGAGGGGATCTTCGACGTGTTCGCAGGGGGTCGATAGCCGATGCTGGTGCGCAAGACCAAGATCCAGCTGGTCGTGTTCGCGGTGGTGTCCGTGGTCGCGATCGTGTACGCGCTCGTGCGGTTCACCGACGTCGAAGAGGTCTTCGGCCAGGGCGGTTACACCGTGGACCTGCAGCTGTCGGAGTCTGGCGGCATCTTCACCGGTGCCGAGGTCACCTACCGCGGATACAACATCGGCAAGGTCGGCCCGCTCAGCCTCACCGCGGACGGCACCAAGGCCGAACTGGACATCGAGCCGGGCGCGCCGAAGGTGCCCGCCGACCTCAAGGCCGTCGTGGCCAACCGCTCCGCCGTCGGTGAGCAGTACGTCGACCTGCAGCCGCAGAGCTCGGGCGGGCCGTACCTCGAGGCCGGATCGGTCATCGGCGCCGACCGGACGGAGACGCCGGTGCCCACCGAGAAGCTGATCGGCGACCTGTCGTCGCTGGCCAAGTCGGTGCCGACCGACTCGCTGCGCACCGTCGTGGACGAGTCGTACGAGGCGTTCAACGGCACCGGGCACGACCTGCAGACGCTCATGGACACCACGCGCGAGTTCACCGGGGTGGCCAAGGAGCACCTGCCGCAGACCGTCGACCTGCTCGAGCACGGTTCCACCGTGCTGCGCACGCAGAACGAGCTGACCGGCTCGATGCGGTCGTTCAGCCGGGACCTGCGGTCGCTGTCGCAGACGTTGAAGGACTCCGACGCCGACTTCCGCAAGCTCGTGGACGTGGCCCCGCAGGTGGGCGACCAGGTGCAGCAGGTGCTCGCCGAGACCGGCCCCGGCCTGTCGACGCTCACGGCGAACCTGCTCACGACGTCGAACCTGCTCACCACCCGCCAGGACGGGCTGGAGATGATGTTCATCGCCTACCCGATGGTCACCGGTGGCGCGTTCTCGGTGGCTCCCGGCGACGGCACGGCTCACCTGGGGTTGGCGTTGAACCTGTTCAACCCGCCGTCCTGCACCAAGGGATACCGTTCGCCCGACGAGTACCGGCCGGGCAACGACACCTCGGACCGGCCGCCCAAGGAGGACGCCTACTGCGCCGAGCCGTCCGGCAGTCCGATCAGCGTGCGTGGTTCGCAGAACGCCCCGTACAACGGCGTTCCGGTCAAGCCGACCGAGCAGCAGGTCGAGGCCAACTCGACCAGGGACGAGGAGGAGCTCGCCTCGCTGCGCGGCACGCCGGGCGTCGCGGGAGCACCCGGTGTGGACCTGACGAGCCTCGGGCAGCTCGCGGGCCTGGCGGGCCGATGACGAGACGGCAAACGTCCAGCTAGGGGCCATACGGCAAGCTGACACGATCGCAATACCCTGGAGCGCTATGAGTTCGGACGAGCCGGAGAAGGCCCGCGGAGGCGACGAGGCCGAAGACAGGACCGGCGAGGCCGAGGCGTCGCCGGCCGGAACCGACGCCGGTACTGCCGACACCGCCGGCACGGCCGGCACCGACGACACGGCTGATACCGCTGGCACCGCCGACACCGCCGAGGAGGCCGAGGACGCCGAGGACACCGGCCCGGCCGACGACACGGCCGAGGCCGGCGAGTCGTCCGGTGCGCAGGACTCGGGCGAGTCGGGTCTGCCGAGGTGGACGCTGATCGGTGCGGCGGCGTTCGCCACGGCCGCGTTCATCGTCGCCGCGGTGTTCGGCGTGCTCTGGTTCGCCAACGCCACCGGTGAGGACGCCGAGGTCGCGGCCGAACGGCAGGACGTCGTGCGGGTCGCGGGCCAGGCGGTGACGGCGTTCACCGAGCTCGACCACACCAAGCTCGACGAGTACTTCGAGCGGCAGAAGGAGCTCAGCACCGGCGAGCTGTCCCAGCAGATCTCCCAGGCCGAGGACACGTACCGCAAGGCCATCACCGAGGCGAAGTCGAAGGTGACGACCACGGTGCACGACATCGCGGTCAACGAGCTCAACACGCGCGAGGGCAAGGCCAGCGCCGTGGCCGCGGCCAGCACGAAGGTGCAGCGCGGCAGCGACGAGGGCACCAAGACGATGCGGCTGGAGATCCAGCTCTCGCGCCAGGGCGAGGACGCCCCGTGGAAGGTGTCGCAGATCGGCGACGTGCCCGTCGCCGGGGCCGGCCAGCAGTAATCGCGCAGGATCGGAGTTCCATTCGTGCCACCGAACCGTCGTAAGCCCACCCCGCACCCCGCGGGACCGGCCCCGACCCCTGCGCGCCGTCCGAAGGTCGCCGGCCTGCGCAGGCCCCGGCCCACCCAGGCCGAGGGCACCGAGGGCACCGAGGAGGTCCAGCAGCCGGAGCAGTCCCCGTCGCAGGCCGAGTCGGCCGGCTCGCCTGCCGAGGCTCCCGCGCAGGAGACGTCGGACGCGGGTGCATCGGACGCGCGTGAATCGGATGCAGGTGCATCGGCCTCAGGTGCATCGGCCGGGCCCGCGCGTCCCGGGCCGCGCAGGAAGGCCAGGGACACCGGGCGGGCCAAGCCCTCGAGTCTCGACGAGGCGGAGACGGCCGACGTCGAGGAGCCGGGCACCCCGGCCGTCGCATCGAGCTCGCGGAGTGCCAAGGGCGCACGGCAGGGCCGTGCCTCCGCCGACGCCGCCGCCTCCGCCGACACCGCCGACGCCGCAGACACCGCAGACGCCGGAAACGCCGACACCACTGCCGACAACACCGCCGACAACACCGCCGACGCCGACGACGAGGGCGCGGCCGGGTCCAAGCGGGTCGGCTACGCGCCCGTCGCGGTGCTGCTCGTGGTGGGGCTGGTGCTCGCGGGCCTGGCGGTGTTCTTCCACATCAAGGGCAGTGACGCGCGTGCCGCGACGAGCAACGCGGCGATGGTCGACATGGGTGCGACCTCCGAGGTCACCGATGCCATGTCGACCGCGGCCGAGCGGCTGTTCTCGATCGACTACAACGACCTCGGCAAGAGCGAGAAGGCCGCCGAGGAGCTGCTGGCCGGCGACGAGGTCAAGCAGAAGTACGACGCGCTCATGGGCGAGATCAAGCGGCTCGCCCCCGAACAGAAGATCGTCGTGACCGTGCACGCCTCGCGCAGTGCCGTGGTGAACCTCGACGGCGACCGCGCGAGGGTCATGGTGTTCATTGACCAGTCGGCCACCCGCGCCTCGGACCAGCAGTCGTCGGCCGGCGGTGCCGCGATGTGGCTGGAGACCGAGAAGCTCGACGGCCAGTGGAAGGTGACGAACATGGACACCTACGCCGCCGAGCAGCCTGCCGGTGGCCAGGGTGAGAGCGGACAGCCTTCCGGCGGTGCGCCACTGCCCGGTGATCAGAACGGCCAGCAGGGTGGCCAGAACGGTCAGCAGGGCGGCCAGCAGGGAGGCCAGAACGGCGGGAACTGACGTCGTGCTGCGGCCGTAACCGCAGGTGGAAGGGCCGTGACGGATGCGTCACGGCCCTTCGCACGTCCGGTGTCGGGCCCGTGTGCCATATCCGGCGCGGCGCTGTCGATACTCGGGCGTACGTGATCTATTTCGTACTGCGCCACCCGTCGGCTCCGGCGTGTGAATGCTTGACTCAGCGCGGTCGGGGGTTCACGCTTACAGGCAATAGCGCACGGCAAGCCTTGCGGGAGGCGAGCCGGAGACGAGCGAACGAGGCTTGGGCCCCACGTCTTGGGCGAGCCCCCTCGACAAGTCGCCGTCTTCGGGGCTAGACTGCTTCTTTGCGCTGCCCACTTTCATGCTGCCCATTGTCGGTAGCTAGGATGGTCGGCACTACCGCACCCTTGACAGTTCGTGTTGCTCGTCGCTAACGCGGCTGCTCAACCGCTTATGTCCCCGGAAGGACGCATCTTGGCAGTCTCTCCCGCGAATCAGGCCACTGCTGCGACCACCTCGACGCGCTCGTCAACGGGAATTCCAGGAGCACCGAAGCGGGTCTCATTCGCGAAGATCCGTGAGCCGCTGGGTACCCCCGACCTGCTTGACGTGCAGATCCGGTCTTTCGAATGGTTCACCGGCTCCGATGCGTGGTTCGAACGCGCCGTCAACGACGGTGAGGAGAACCCGGTCGGTGGCCTGGCTGAGGTCCTGGGCGAGATCTCGCCCATCGAGGACTTCTCCGGCTCCATGTCCCTCTCCTTCTCCGACCCGCGCTTCGACGAGGTCAAGGCCTCGGTCGAGGAGTGCAAGGACAAGGACATGACGTACGCGGCGCCGCTGTTCGTCACCGCCGAGTTCGTCAACAACAACACCGGCGAGATCAAGAGCCAGACGGTCTTCATGGGCGACTTCCCCGTGATGACCGACAAGGGCACGTTCATCATCAACGGCACCGAGCGTGTCGTCGTGTCCCAGCTCGTGCGGTCGCCCGGCGTGTACTTCGACCAGGCCATCGACAAGTCGACCGACAAGGACGTCTTCAGCGTCAAGATCATTCCGAGCCGGGGTGCGTGGCTCGAGTTCGACGTCGACAAGCGCGACACCGTCGGCGTGCGCATCGACCGCAAGCGCCGCCAGCCGGTCACCGTGCTGCTGAAGGCCCTCGGCTGGACGACCGAGCAGATCCGCGAGCGCTTCTCGTTCTCCGAGACGCTGCTCGCGACGCTCGAGAAGGACTCCACCGCCGGCACGGACGAGGCGCTGCTGGACATCTACCGCAAGCTGCGCCCGGGCGAGCCGCCGACGAAGGAGAGCGCGCAGACGCTCCTGGAGAACCTGTTCTTCAAGGACAAGCGCTACGACCTCGCCAAGGTCGGCCGCTACAAGATCAACAAGAAGCTCGGCCTCGACCTGCCGTACGAGACCGGCACCCTCACCGAGGAAGACATCGTCACGACCATCGAGTACCTCGTCCGCCTGCACGCGGGCGAGGAGACGATGCAGCCGGGCGAGACCGAGGTGCCCGTCGAGACCGACGACATCGACCACTTCGGCAACCGTCGTCTGCGCACGGTCGGCGAGCTGATCCAGAACCAGATCCGGGTCGGCCTCTCGCGGATGGAGCGCGTCGTGCGTGAGCGCATGACGACCCAGGACGTCGAGGCCATCACGCCGCAGACGCTGATCAACATCCGCCCGGTCGTGGCCGCGATCCGCGAGTTTTTCGGTACCTCGCAGCTGTCGCAGTTCATGGACCAGAACAACCCGCTGTCGGGTCTGACCCACAAGCGCCGTCTTTCGGCGCTGGGCCCGGGCGGTCTGTCCCGTGAGCGTGCGGGCATGGACGTCCGCGACGTCCACCCCAGCCACTACGGCCGGATGTGCCCGATCGAGACGCCGGAAGGCCCGAACATCGGCCTCATCGGCTCGCTGTGCGCCTACGCCCGCGTGAACCCGTTCGGCTTCATCGAGACGCCGTACCGGAAGGTCGTCGACGGCAAGGTCACCGACGAGGTGCACTACCTGACCGCCGACGAGGAGGACCGCTTCGTCAAGGCGCAGGCCAACGCCCCGCTGAACGAGGACGGCTCCTTCGTCGAGGAGCAGGTCCTCGGCCGCCGCAAGGGTGGCGAGGTCGAGCTGATCGACCCGCAGGACATCGACTACATGGACGTGTCGCCGCGGCAGATGGTCTCCGTCGCGACCGGCATGATCCCGTTCCTCGAGCACGACGACGCCAACCGTGCGCTCATGGGTGCCAACATGCAGCGCCAGGCGGTGCCGCTGCTGCAGGCCTCGTCGCCGCTGGTCGGCACGGGCGTCGAGCTCACGGCCGCCGTCGACGCCGGTGACGTCATCGTCGCCGAGCAGGCCGGCGTGGTCGAGGAGCTGTCCGCCGACATGATCACCGTCATGCACGACGACGGCACGCGGAAGACCTACGGGCTCTACAAGTTCCGTCGCACCAACGCGGGCACCTGCTTCAACCACCGTCCGGTGGTCGGCGAGGGCGACCGCGTCGAGGCGGGCCAGGTGCTGGCCGACGGCCCGTCCACCGAGAACGGTGAGATGGCGCTCGGCAAGAACCTGCTCGTGGCGGTCATGCCGTGGGAGGGCCACAACTACGAGGACGCCATCGTCATCTCGCAGCGGCTCGTCCAGGACGACGTGCTCACCTCGATCCACATCGAGGAGCACGAGATCGACGCCCGCGACACCAAGCTCGGTGCCGAGGAGATCACCAGGGACATCCCGAACGTCTCCGAGGACGTGCTGGCCGACCTCGACGAGCGCGGCATCATCCGCATCGGTGCCGAGGTCCGCGACGGCGACATCCTGGTCGGCAAGGTCACGCCGAAGGGCGAGACCGAGCTGACCCCGGAGGAGCGCCTGCTGCGCGCGATCTTCGGCGAGAAGGCCCGCGAGGTGCGCGACACCTCGCTGAAGGTGCCGCACGGCGAGACCGGCAAGGTCATCGGCATCCGCGTGTTCTCCCGCGAGGAGGACGACGAGCTGCCCCCCGGCGTCAACGAGCTCGTCCGCGTCTACGTGGCGAAGAAGTCGAAGGTCCAGGACGGCGACAAGCTCGCCGGCCGGCACGGCAACAAGGGCGTCATCGGCAAGATCCTGCCCGCGGAGGACATGCCGTTCCTCCCGGACGGCACGCCGGTCGACGTCGTGCTGAACACGCACGGTGTGCCGCGTCGTATGAACATCGGCCAGATCCTCGAGCTGCACCTCGGCTGGCTGGCCTCGCAGGGCTGGAAGGTCGAGGGCAACCCCGAGTGGGCGGCGAGCCTGCCCGAGGACCTGCGCGACGTCGAGCCGGGCACCAACACCGCGACGCCGGTGTTCGACGGTGCGCGCGAGGCGGAGCTGATGGGCCTGCTGTCGTCGACGAAGCCGAACCGCGACGGCGAGCGCATGGTCGGCGAGGACGGCAAGGCGGCGCTGATGGACGGGCGCTCCGGTGAGCCGTTCCCGTACCCGGTGGCCGTCGGCTACATGTACATGCTGAAGCTGCACCACATGGTGGACGACAAGATCCACGCGCGGTCCACGGGCCCGTACTCGATGATCACGCAGCAGCCGCTCGGTGGTAAGGCGCAGTTCGGTGGCCAGCGCTTCGGCGAGATGGAGTGCTGGGCGATGCAGGCCTACGGCGCGGCGTACACGCTGCAGGAGCTGCTCACCATCAAGTCCGACGACGTGCTCGGCCGCGTGAAGGTCTACGAGGCCATCGTCAAGGGCGAGAACATGCCCTCGCCGGGGATCCCGGAGTCCTTCAAGGTTCTGCTGAAGGAGCTCCAGTCGCTGTGCCTGAACGTCGAGGTGCTCTCCAGCGACGGTGCCGCCATCGAGATGCGCGACTCCGACGACGAGGACCTCGAGCGCGCGGCTGCGAACCTCGGGATCAACCTGTCCCGGAACGAGTCGCCGTCCGCCGACGAGATCGTCCAAGGCTGATCCGCCTGCCCGCTAACGACTCATACTTCGTTCGAGAGAAAGAAGTCCTCTAGTGCTGGACGTCAATTTCTTCGATGAGCTTCGCATCGGCCTGGCGACCGCCGACGACATCCGCCAGTGGTCCTTCGGCGAGGTCAAGAAGCCCGAAACCATCAACTACCGCACCCTGAAGCCGGAGAAGGACGGACTCTTCTGCGAGAAGATCTTCGGTCCGACCCGGGACTGGGAGTGCTACTGCGGCAAGTACAAGCGCGTGCGCTTCAAGGGCATCATCTGCGAGCGCTGTGGTGTCGAGGTCACGCGTGCCAAGGTGCGCCGTGAGCGGATGGGCCACATCGAGCTGGCCGCCCCGGTCACGCACATCTGGTACTTCAAGGGTGTTCCCTCGCGGCTCGGCTACCTGCTGGACCTGGCCCCGAAGGACCTCGAGAAGATCATCTACTTCGCGGCGTACGTGATCACCTCGGTGAACACGGAGCTGCGGCACAACGACATGCCGACGCTCGAGAGCGAGATCGGCGTGGAGCGCAAGAACATCGAGGCCAAGCGCGACGCCGACATCGAGGAGCGTGCGCAGAAGCTCGAGGCCGACCTCGCCGAACTCGAGAACGAGGGCGCGAAGTCGGACGTCAAGCGCAAGGTGAAGGAGGGCGGCGAGCGTGAGATGCGCCAGCTCCGCGACAAGGCCCAGCGCGAGCTGGACCGACTCGAGGAGGTCTGGAACACCTTCACCAAGCTCGAGCCGCGCCAGCTGATCGTCGACGAGCTGCTCTACCGCGAGTTGGTCGACCGTTACGGCGAGTACTTCACCGGCGGCATGGGCGCCGAGGCCATCCAGAAGCTGGCCGAGGACTTCGACGTCGACGCCGAGGCCGAGGCGCTGCGCGAGACGATCCGCGGCGGCAAGGGCCAGAAGAAGCTGCGTGCGCTCAAGCGCCTGAAGGTCGTCGCGGCCTTCCAGGCCACGGGCAACGACCCGCGCGGCATGGTGCTCGACGCCGTCCCGGTGATCCCGCCGGAACTGCGCCCGATGGTGCAGCTCGACGGTGGCCGCTTCGCCACGTCGGACCTGAACGACCTGTACCGCCGGGTCATCAACCGCAACAACCGCCTCAAGCGACTGATCGACCTCGGCGCGCCCGAGATCATCGTCAACAACGAGAAGCGGATGCTGCAGGAGTCCGTCGACGCGCTGTTCGACAACGGCCGTCGCGGACGTCCGGTGACCGGTCCCGGTAACCGGCCGCTGAAGTCGCTGTCCGACCTGCTCAAGGGCAAGCAGGGCCGCTTCCGTCAGAACCTGCTCGGTAAGCGCGTCGACTACTCCGGCCGTTCGGTCATCATCGTCGGTCCGCAGCTCAAGCTGCACCAGTGCGGTCTGCCGAAGGACATGGCGCTCGAGCTGTTCAAGCCGTTCGTCATGAAGCGGCTGGTGGACCTCAACCACGCGCAGAACATCAAGTCCGCCAAGCGCATGGTGGAGCGGTCGAAGCCGGCCGTGTGGGACGTGCTGGAAGAGGTCATCAACGGCCACCCCGTCCTGCTGAACCGTGCTCCGACGCTGCACCGCCTCGGTATTCAGGCCTTCGAGCCGCAGCTGGTGGAAGGCAAGGCCATCCAGCTGCACCCGCTGGTCTGCGAGGCGTTCAACGCGGACTTCGACGGTGACCAGATGGCCGTGCACCTCCCGCTGTCGGCGGAGGCGCAGGCCGAGGCGCGCATCCTGATGCTGTCGGCGAACAACATCCTCTCGCCCGCCTCCGGCCGGCCGCTGGCGATGCCGCGTCTGGACATGGTCACGGGCCTGTACCACCTCACGCGTCTCGACGAGAACGCCACGGGTGCGGGCAACGTGTACTCGTCCGAGGCCGAGGCGATCATGGCCTTCGACATGAAGCAGCTCGGCCTGCACGCGCCGATCAAGATCCGCGTGAAGGACCGGCAGCCGTCGCGGGAGCAGGAAGCCGAACTGCGCGAGGCCGGCTGGGAGCCGGGCCAGGCGTGGCTGGCCGAGACGACCCTCGGCCGGGTGCTGTTCAACAACCTGCTTCCGGCGGACTACCCGTTCATCAACGAGCCGCTGCCGAAGAAGCGTCAGGCCGTCATCGTCAACGACCTCGCCGAGCGCTACTCGATGACCCAGGTCGCGCAGACCCTGGACCGGCTGAAGGACGCCGGCTTCCACTGGGCCACGCGTTCCGGTGTCACGGTCGCCATCTCCGACGTGCTCGTGCCGCCGGAGAAGAAGGAGATCCTCGACGACTACGAGGCCAAGGCCGCCCAGGTGGAGAAGCGCTACCAGCGCGGTCAGCTGTCGCACTCCGAGCGCAACAACGAGCTCGTCAAGGTGTGGGGCCAGGCGACGGAGGACGTCGCCAAGGTCATGGAGGACCACTTCCCGGACGACAACCCGATCTCGATGATCGTGAAGTCCGGTGCGGCGGGCAACATGACGCAGGTGCGGTCGCTGGCCGGTATGCGTGGTCTGGTGTCGAACCCGAAGGGTGAGTACATCCCGCGTCCGATCAAGGCCAACTTCCGTGAGGGCCTGTCGGTGGCGGAGTACTTCATCGCCACGCACGGTGCCCGTAAGGGTCTGGCCGACACGGCGCTCCGTACCGCCGACTCGGGTTACCTGACCCGTCGTCTGGTGGACGTCTCGCAGGACGTCATCGTCCGCGAGACCGACTGTGGCACCAGCCGCGGCATCAACATGGTCATCGGTGAGGACCTGGGCGACGGCCGCATCGTGCGCGGTGCGAACGTCGAGACCAGCGCCTACGCCCGCAGCCTCGCGGCCGACGCGGTCGACGCGCAGGGCAACGTGGTGCTCAACGCCGGTGACGACCTCGGTGACCCGGCGATCGAGAAGCTGATCGCCAGCGGCATCACCAAGGTGAAGGTGCGCAGCGTGCTGACCTGTGAGTCGTCGGTCGGTGTGTGCGCGACCTGCTACGGCCGTTCGATGGCCACCGGCAAGCTGGTGGACGTCGGCGAGGCCGTCGGTATCGTCGCCGCCCAGTCGATCGGTGAGCCGGGTACGCAGCTGACGATGCGTACGTTCCACCAGGGTGGTGTCGCCGGTGACGACATCACGACCGGTCTGCCGCGTGTCACGGAGCTGTTCGAGGCCCGTGTGCCGAAGGGCAAGGCGCCGATCGCGGACGTCGACGGCCGGGTGCGCATCGAGGAGAGCGAGCGGTTCTGGAAGATCACGCTCATCCCGGACGACGGCAGCGAGGAGATCGTCTTCGACAAGCTGTCGAAGCGTCAGCGTCTCGCGGTGGGCCCGAACGGCCCGCTCGCCGACGGCGACCACGTCGATGTCGGCCAGCCGCTGCTCGAGGGCACGCCGGACCCGCACGAGGTGCTTCGTGTGATGGGTCCGCGCGAGGCGCAGATGCACCTTGTGGAAGAGGTCCAGAAGGTCTACCGGGCTCAGGGCGTGGGCATCCACGACAAGCACATCGAGGTCATCGTGCGGCAGATGCTGCGCCGCGTGACGATCATCGACTCGGGTGCCACCGAGTTCCTGCCGGGTGAGCTGCCGGAGCGCACGCGCTTCGAGCAGACCAACCGCCAGGCGGTGGCCGAGGGCGGCGAGCCGGCCTCGGGTCGCCCGGTGCTGATGGGTATCACGAAGGCCTCGCTGACCACGGACTCGTGGCTGTCGGCCGCGTCGTTCCAGGAGACCACGCGTGTCCTGACCGACGCCGCGATCAACGGCCGCAGCGACTCCCTGGTCGGCCTGAAGGAGAACGTGATCATCGGTAAGTTGATCCCGGCCGGTACGGGCATCAACCGGTACCGCAACATCCAGGTGCAGCCGACGGAGGAGGCACGGGTCGCCGCCTACGCGATCCCGTCCTACGACGACGGCTACTACACCCCGGACGTGTTCGGTACGGGTACCGGTGCCGCGGTGCCGCTGGACGACTACGACTTCGGTCGCGACTTCCGGTAAGCAGTAGGGAAAAGGCCCTCGGTCCGATGTGGACCGAGGGCCTTTTCGTGTTTGACGGCGGTGTCTCACGCGGTGGTGTCACGCGGCGGTGACGGCGACGGCCGGTGCGGGTGCTGACTGCGGTGTCAGCCCGCCGCTCGGCGTCGGGCACGGTAGGCGGCGGCTTTGACACGGTTGCCGCATTCGCTCATGCCGCACCAGGTGCGCCGGGCGCCGCGGGACCGGTCCAGGTAGAGGCGGGTGCAGTCGGGGCGTGCGCATTCCTTGATCGGAGCGGCAGGCGGAGTGGTGGTCGAACTCGAGGAGTTGGCAGCCGGGGAGGTCGCAGCCGGGGCCGCTGCCGTCTGGTTCGCTGCAGTCTGGTTCGCCGTACTCGGAGTTGGTGCGGCGGCGAGCACGGTGATGCCGCTGCGGGCGACGTGGGCCAGCGCGGCGCGGATACCGCCGGTGATCCGCATGCCGCCGTCGACCAGTTCGAGCGCCAGTGCCGGGCCGTTCGCGGTCACGTTGAGGACCTCAACGTCGGCGGGGTCGAACGGATCGCCGCGGGTGCGGGCGAGCGCCAGGCGGTACACCGCTTCCCTCAGGGTGATCGCGGTATCGAAGCTTGCGAGGTCGGCCGCGACCTCGGCAGGAAGCCCGTCGCACGCACTCACCCATCGTTCCAGGTCAGCAGGGCCCTTGAGGAGGTCGACGGGTTCGGTCCGCCGGTATCCGACGGTCGCGGCCAGGTCGAGCGCAGGATCGCCGCTCACGAAGGAGAACTCCACGTCACCATCTTGACCGGTGACGGCCGTGGCAGCAAACTCGTCACCAGTTGAACCGGTGACGATGGGAGTGGGGCATGCAGGGTGGTGTGGACGGGGTCGAGGCGGTGGTTTTCGACGTGCTGGGCACGCTGGTGGACGAGCCGGGAGGAATCCGGAGCGCGATCGGCGAGGCCGTCCCGGGCGCGGGCGACGACCGGGTCTCGCAGCTGGTGGCGCTGTGGCAGCGGCACGTCGAGAACCAGCAGCACCGCATCGTGGTGGGGGAGCGGGCCTACGCGGGCAGCACGGTCCTGGACCGGGAGGCCGCCGGGCGGGTTGCCGGCGATGCCGGCCTCGCCGACGCCGCCGTGGTCGATCGGCTGGCGCTGGCCGGCCGCAGGCTGAGGCCGTGGGCGGACTCGGCAACCGCGCTGGCGCGGATCGGGTCGGCCCTGCCGACCGTGGGACTGTCCAACGCGGACCGCTCGACGCTGTTGTGGTTGAGTGCGCGTGCCGGGCTGCGCTGGCATCAGGTGCTGTCGGCCGACGACGTCGGGACGTACAAGCCGGCGGCGCAGGTCTACCGCGCGGCGCTCGACGTGGTGGGCTGCGAGCCGGAACGGGTGCTGATGGTCGCCGCGCACGCGTGGGATCTGCGTGCGGCGCGGGCGACCGGCATGCGCACGGCGTACGTGGCGCGCCCGGTGGGCGATCCGCCCGTGGACAGCGACGTCGTCGACGGCCGGTTCACCTGCCTCGACGATCTCGCCGCGGCCCTCGACCGCTGATCAGGACCGCGTGCCCGGCGGATTCCGGGACGCAGTCGACCCCTGGGTGGCGGCGGGCCGTTCGGACGAGCTGGAGGCGACGAGCCAGATCGGGACGGCCAGCAGGCCGAAGCACACGGCGCTGATCACGAGCAGCCAGAACGGGTCCCAGCCGGTGAGCGGTTCGTCGTCGATGCCGAGCCAGCTGACCGGCAGGACGGGCATGGTGCCGTCGAGAACCTCGCCGACCTCGCCGCTGGACAGCGCCATCGAGTGCGTTTCGCCGTCGATCGTGTATTCGCCGAACAGATGGGGATTGCGCTTGTTCCACTCGGTTTCGTCGGTGACGGTCACCGTCACGTCGTCGCCGAGGCCGAAAGCGGACGCGACGCCGTTGACGAGGTTCACTCCGCCGTAGCCGAAGAGCCCGACGACGAGCGCCAGCATGCCGAGGATGATGCCGACCACGCCGAGCGTGGACATCGACGAGCCCTTCTCCTCGGGCCGAGTCGTCGGGACAGCCTCGGTGATGAGGTGGCTCTGGCCGTCCGGTGGCGTCGGCGATGCCTCGGGGATGCAGTCGAGGAGTCCGAGCAGGGTGTTGACCGTCTCGACGTCCTTGGCCGGGTCGATGCGGCCGGGCAATGTCACGTACAACAGGCCGGACTCGAACGTGAAGATCCGCGGTGCCATGGGGTGCAGCCGGTCGAGCAGCCACGCCGTGGCCTGGGCGTTCACCATCCGCGCTGCGGCGGCGTGGTCGCCGGTGAAGGCCGCGAGGTGCTGATTCGCCGGGGTCGACACCGGTGTTTCCACCCAAGCGCCACCGCGTGCGGCCACGGTCGCGGGCACAGGCGGTGCGGTTGCGCCGGCATCCGGGTCGATCGGCCGGCCGTCGACGTCGGTGTGCTGTTTGACCTGGAGCACGAGGGGCGCGATGTCGGCCGTGGCGATCTCGACGCGACGCTCGTGGATGGTGTTCCGGCCGGAGGAGCCGGTGGACCGCCGTTCCAGGGATGCCTCGCTGATTCGTACCCGCCATGGCCCTCGCGCGAACTCGACCGCGTACTCGTTGCGAGGACGGTGTGTCGTCAGGAACCGGCGGAAGCCGGCGAGTTGCCGGTCGAAGGGCGGCTTCAGGTGCGCCGACCAGGCACCGGCCTGCCGCTTGCGATGCACCGTCCCGCCGAGGCCGGCGGCGAACTCCTCGAGGACGGCGGCGTGCGCCGTGTCCTGACGCCGGCGCCCACGGCGGCTGGACCACGCGGCGAGCGCAGGCAGGACCACCAGCACCACCACGACCAGGACGTACACGGTTGTCATGGCTCAGATGTCCGTCCTTCTGTGTTCTGCCTGTTCCGTGTTCAGCGGCGGTACTGCCAGGCTTGGCGGGGGAGCCGGTCGACGATGTCGATGAGGGGATTGACGTGCCGCAGGACCGCGGCCGCGTCGAGTTTGCCCGGGCGGTCCCACCAGAGACATTCCTCCTGGAAGACCATCCACTTCGTCTGACAGCGCTGGTCGGCCATGAGGAAGTCGAGCACGGGGCCCTGGAGCAGCGTGCGGGCGAAGCGTTCGTCCTCGGCGTGGACGCGGAACCACCGGTCGAACTCGTTTCCGAGCGTGATCTCCGGGAACTGGTCGCCGGGTCCGGTGAACGTGTGTATGTACCTCGACGAGATCTGCACCAGTGGCCACGGAGGGGTACGCACCTCGTAGAAGACCTTGTTGTACTCGATCGACCGCGTCCTGTTTCTGGTGCGCCTGTGGATCCAGTACGTGTAGTCGATGGCCTGTACGTCGTGGTTGCGGTACTGGAAGCGGATGGCGGTGTTCCACTCGGTGCGGCGGCCGACCCCGAATCCGTCGGAGGCCGACGTCGGCATCACGCCCCACTCGGGACGGCCGCCCATCTCGTACCGGAACATCTGCGCACGGACGCGATCGGCGAACCACCGCAGCCGGGTGTTGCGCTTGTCCTCCTCGGCGCGTGCCTGAGGGCCGTCGTACCGCAGATGCCGCATTCCGAGGAAGGCGCCACCGAAGATGAGCGCGCCGACGAGCAGCGCCCCGATCAGTGGGCCGCCCCATTCCTGCATCATCGGCGGGCACCTCCGTTCCGCGCGGTCGAGGGAATCCGGTCGAGGAGGTCGATCAGCACGTCGGCGCCCACGCACACACTGTCCACATCGAGCTCCGTCGGCATCTGCAGCCAGCACACGTCGCCGTCGAACGAGATGACCTTGTGGTGGTAGCGGCTGTCGACGGCGAGGTAGTCGAGCACCGGGCCGTGGAACACGGCGCGCGCGGCCTGCTCGTTGTCGGTGTAGAGCTGGAACGCGCGGTCGAAGGCGTCGTGTCCGATGTGGATCCGCTGCGTGTTCGCCAGGTTCGGAGGCGGGCCTTCGCGCAGTGCTTCCCCGCCGCAGAGCCGTATCCGGGGCAGCGGCGGGACGCGGGCCTGGACGTACGTCCAGGGTTGGGCCTGCGCCGTGCCGTCCATGGTCCGGACGTGCACGTGCCGGACGAACGCGAGCAGCTCGTGGCCGCGATAGGGCGATGCCAGGGCGGTGTCGAACGGATGTGCTCCCGGCTGCAGCGGGGCGGGGAGGAATCCGTACGGCAGCTGGGCGGCCTCGCCGGGGAGGAACACGACCGGGTCGACGAACCCGTTGCTGAACTCGTCACGAATCCGCTCGCGCCCGCGATCCCGGGTCGGCTCCCGAGGGGCCCGCAGCCCGAGGATCACCCCGGCGACCGCGAGCACCACCCATACGACGACAACGACGACGGCGACGGGGTTCATCTGCGACTCGAATCAGAAGTCGAGGTTGCCGCTGATCCGGCTGTCGGACTGCTGCTCGCCGATGTTCCGGTACTCAGCGTTCTCCTCGGCGTCTTCCTTGGCTCCCATGTAGTGATCGTTGGCCGTCTTCACCACTCCGGGCAGCGCTCCCACTTCGCCGTCGGCCACCTTGGTGAGGCCATCGACGTCGACGCCGGTCGTCTGGGTGATGGCCTCCTCCGCTCCTGCCTGCAGAACGTTGCCCGCGACCTGTTTCGCCGCTTCACCCTTGCTGACCTGCTCGACGACCCGGTCGGTGACCTTCCCGGTGGCCTCGTCGACGAGATCCCGGGTCTTCGCGAGACCGCCCTTCTCGAGGGAGTTCATCGCCGCGTCCTTCAGACCCTGCGAAGAGCCCAGGCTCTTGAACGAGTCCTTGATCTTCGCGAACCAGTCCTTGATCTTGTTGATCAGCTGCTGGAGCTTCGAGACCTTCTGCGACGTGTCGGCCACGGTGGTCCCCGCGCGCACACCGGTCGCCGCGCCGGCCGCGGCGGTCGAACCGCCGAACGTCGGCCCTGCGGCGAGCAGCGCCGGCACCCACGTGAGGATGAGCCACTTCACGAACTCGGTGATGATGGCCTTGATGACCTCCTCGATCACCTGCATCACCATCGCGGACTGCTTCAGGACCTCCGCGACGTTGCCCGCTTTCGAGGCGACGCCGGCCACGCCGTCGGCGAACGAGGCGAGCCGCGCCCCTGCGGCGTTCGCGCTGTCGCCCTGCCAGCTGGCCAACGCCTCGTTCGACACCGAAGGGAAGTCCTGGCTCATCGCCTCGAAGGCCTGACCGATCTGGCCGAAGTTGCCCGCAGCCTGCTCGAGCGCAGGTCCGTCGCCGGTGACCATCTTCAGCATGTCGTCGAGTGGCTGGACGACCGACATGAGGAAGTCGAGACCTTGCTCGACGAGCCAACCGAGCGGATCCGACGCGATGTCGAGCGCCAACCCCCCGACCTCACTGATGAAGGCGGTGCTGTCGATCGCCAGCGTCCTGGTCCAGTCGTTGGCCTGGGCGGCATCCTCGCCGGGGCCTTCGCAGAACTTGCTGACCAGATCCACCGCACTGCCGACCACCGGCGTGTTCTCGGCGATCGCACCGGTGTTGATGAGCCCGGAGTCGTTGCTCGTCTCGATGTTGACGTCCTGCGTGACGTCCTCCACCTCAGCCAACCTGCGGCCCCCCTTGCGCCGTTTGGATGTTCGTCAGGATCGCCTTCAACTGCCTGGCCACTTCGCGCTCGTTCGTCTCGTACTTCTCGGCCGAGTCGTTGATCTTCTCCGCCGCGGAGTGCAGGCCGTCCAACATGCTCTTGATGTGCGAGTCGAGCTCGTTCAGCAGCTCCGTGTACTCCTGTTTCGTGAACAGGCCGACGATGCCCCACGACTTGTCGCCCACGTCGGCCTGATGCACGTTCTGGGCCAACTCCTGGGTCTGCTCCTTGTACTGCCCGAGATTCTGGGTGTACTTCCGAAGGTGCTCGGGGTCGAGTGCGAAGCCCGGTCCGCCTGTGGTCATCGACGCTCCTCCTCGTCGTTGAACAAGCTCTTCAGGAACTCGTCGCCGGACGAAGCCGAACCGCTCGCGGGCGGAGTCGCTGCCGGCGCGTTGTCGTCACCGTCGCCGTCGAAGACGCTCTGGTGGGAGTAGTCCTCGTGGTACTCCTCCTCGACCGGGACCGATTCACGCGCGGGCTGCTCCTCGGCCATGCGCTGGCGCAGCTCCTCCTTCGAGATGCCGAATGCCTCGGCCTGCGTCTCGATGACCTGGTCGGTGACGTTCATGCCCAGACCGCCCATGTGGGTGTCGACGATGCCGGCCTGTTTGCGTGCCGCCTCCGCGACCGCTTCGTACAACGTGGACTTGATCGCGGCCGCGAGTGCCTGCGGCGGCTGGGTCATGGCCTTGTCGGTCAGCTGAATGTCCTTGACCGAACCTCCCGGGCCGGCGACGACGGTCACGGAGCGGTCGGAGTTCGACGCCGTGGCCTCGAGTTCCGACAACTCGCTCTGCATGTCGGCCACGCCTGCCATCTGCTCGTCGACGCGCTTCAACCTGGACTGGAACTTCTCGAACTCTGCGACGAGCCGGTCGAACTCCGCTGACACTTCGCCTCTCCCCTCAACACGGTGTACGCCTCGGCCCCGGTCTGCGGCCGCCTCGGCGGTCTTGCTTTTGTCGAACAGTCTTGCCGAACAGTGTCGGCGGAACGGTGTCGCACGTCGGACACCGCCCTACGGTGTTCCGCCGTCCTTGGACGACATACCGGAGGGCCCGGTTTCATGGGGCGCCTCAGTCCGGTTCCACGACGCATCAGTTCGGTTCCACACTGTGCGGGGAATGGTCTGCAGTACGTCCGCGAGAAGATCGGCCGCGGCGATGGTCCCTTCCGGGTGGAGGCGACCAGGCCCCCGTTGGTCGGCCTGGACGACTCCGTGTTCGAAGGTCACGGTGGGCCGGAACGGCTTCGCGTACCGGGGCGACATGATCGTGTCGACGAGCTGTTGCGACACGAAGGTGCGCGCGAACTCCGGGTCGCGGCACTCGACGATCAGATCGTGGTGGTCGGCAGCCGTCCCCTGAACGGTGTCCGCCGCGTCGACGAACACGTCCGTGTAGCGCGTGCGTGGCTGGATGCGCAGCCACGGGGTCGGTGGCGCCGGCATCTGCACCGCGCTGTGGTGCGTCACCTTCTTGACCTTGCTGGTGCTGCTTCCACTCGCGTTCTTGATCTTCACGGTGCGGGTTTCGTAGACCAGCGTGTGGAAACCGCGGTGGTTCCACTCCACGGCCCAGTGGAAGGGTGGGGTGTAGGCGTCCGGCGGGTCGAAGTGGCCGAACGTGGGCCGGGTGGGGCCGTCGCCCGTGTGCTCGACGCCGCCGACCTGTTGGGTGAATCGGGTGCGTTGTGTGGTCACCCGGCGTTCCTCGGCGCGGGTCCACAGCCAGCCCAGCAGCCAGCAGCCCAGCCCGAACGCGACGACGATCAGCAGGGTCGTCGTTCCTGCATCCAGCTCCATCCGCGCTCCGCCTCCCCTCGTGTGCGCATCAGTACCGCACCGTAGCGGAATCGTCACCGGACACGGGTGCGGTTCAGGCCACCGGTGGCGGAGGCCATGCGTCCCGGCCTGCGTTCTGCACGGCCGCGATCAGCAGGTCGGCGGCGCGGAGGATCGCCTCCTCGTGCAGGGTCGGGCCGTGGTAGGCCTTGGTACGCACGACGCCGTGTTCGACCATGATCGCGGGCGGGGTGCGCGGACCGCCGTGCATGCGCAACGTCTGCACCAGCTCGCGGGTCACGAACCGGCGCGCGAAGTCTTCGTCGGCGCACAGCACGTGCATTCCGGCCTCGTCCGCGGGCGTGCCCGCGACGAGGTGCGGTTCCTCCGGCCTGCCCGGTGCCCACACCCAGTCGTTCCTGCCACCGAGCCACAGCTGTGGCGTCACGGGCACCGGGATCTCGACGGTCGTCTCGTGACGCACCCCGTCGGGCGCGTGCTTGTTGACGCCTTCCCGCGAGCGGATCGCGAAGACCAGCACCCGGTGGCCGCCGCGCTGGAACTCGAACGCCCAGTGGAACGGCGGGGTCCACCGGTCGACCTCGTGGAAGTAGCCGAACGACGGCTGAGGGAACCGGTCCGGCGAGTACTCGGTGCCCCGCAGACGTCCCACGAACACCGACCGAGCCTGCGCCACCCGGGTGTCCCGCTCACGGTCGAGACGCCTGCGGCGTCTGCCCATCACCCAGCTGATCACCACGATGATCAGCACCAGTACCCACAGCACAGGATTGTCGAGCGACATGCGACGGCCTTCCTCCCCGTTCCAGGCCCTCCACCGGCGGCACACCTTAACGGCGCGCGGACCGAGCGGCGTCACATGCGCAGGTGGTCCTCGGTCTCCTCGGCGGACATGCCGTTGCCGGTGTTCGCGCCGTCGGCGACCTCCTTGGCGTCGCGCACGTGGTCGATGATCGTGCCGTAGTGGTCGTTGACGGTCTTGCCTGCCTGCAGACCGTTGTCGGGTCCTCCGCCGGTCGGGTCGATGCCGGTGAGCGATTCGGCGAGCTGGGCCGCGCCGGCCTTGCCTGTCTCCGCGGCGATCTTGCCGATCTTGCCCCCGGTCGTGCCGATCCGGGCGAGGTCGTCGACCTTGCCCGCCATGCCACCCGGCTTGACACCCAGCCGCTTGCCCAGCTTGACCATCGCTGAGCCGAACTTCTGGAAGAACTCGAAGATCTTGTCGAGGATCTTGCCCAACTTGCCGAGCTTCGAGGTCACCTTCGACACGGTCGCGGCCGCCTTCGGGGCGGTCGCCGCGCCCGCAGCCGCGGTGGAACCGCCCGCCGTGGGCACCGCCGCAGCCAGAGCGGGCAGCCACAGCGCGATCAGCCAGCTGACGAGCTCGGTGATGATGGCCTTGATGACCTCCTCGATCACCTGCATCAGCATCGAGGACAGCTTCAGGATCTCCACGACCCCGCCTGCGCTGGTCGCCACGCCGTCGATACCCGCGGAGAAGTCGGCAAGGGCGTTCTTGGCCGCCTCCGCGGCATCGCCGTTCCAGTCCTGCAACGCCTCGTCGGCCACGCTGCGGAACTCGCCCGCGTACTCGACCAGCCCGCTGCCGATCGACTGGAAGTCCTCCGCGGCCTCGGCCAGGCGGGGACCGTCGCCGGTGACGAAGTGGAGCGCGTCCTGCAGTGGCGTGATGACGCTGAGCAGGAAGTCGAGCCCGTTGCCGACGAGCCAGCCCACCGGGTCGAGCACGGCCATCGCGGCCTCGGTGCCGCACTCGGCGACGAACGCGGCCGTGTCGGTGGCGCAGTTGGCGCCGTGCAGCACCACGTCGAGGGCGTCGGGGTCCTCGGGAATGCCCTGCCAGTAGTTGGTGACGGTGTCGACGCCCTTCATCGCCGTCTTCAGCCCCGGCGTGCTCGACGCGACTCCCGCGGCGTAGTCGCCGATACCCGATTCGTTGTCCGCGTTCAGCTCGATGCCGCCCGCGACGTCGTTGACCTCGGTCATGGCCATGCTCCCCAGTTCCCTCAGACCCGCGGGTCCGTCGCGTTGCCGGTTCCGGCGCCGCCCGCGTCGCTCGTGTCGATGTCCACCAGGAATCCGCCGAGGTTCATCGCGTGCGCCTCGTCGTCGCCGCGGTACATCGCGGCAGCGGTCCCGATCTTGTCGGCCGTGCTGTCGAGACCTTCCTTCATGGCCTCGATGAGGTTCTTCAACTCGGCGAGGGCCTCGTCGTACTTGCCCTTCGTCATGATCCCGACGACACCCCACGACTCGTCGCCCACGTCGGCGGTGTCGGTGAGCTCGCCGAACGTGCCCGCCTGCTCCTTGAACGACGCGAGGTTCTCGCCGTAGCCGCTGAGCGCCTCGATCTCGACGTTGAATCCGGTCATGTCCGCCTCCTGGAAGAACCCGTGCCCGATACGACCGGTCCGCGGCCTCGGCGGTTCCCTCCGGTTTTCCGGACTGCGGCGGACCCACGTCCTAATCGCACTGATAGCCCTGCTGCCGGCGCAGGATCGCGGCCATCTCGATCAGCATGTCGGTGCCGCGCAGAAGCGATTCCGGGGCCAGGCGCATCCCGACCGACGTCGAGATCACGCCCTGTTCGAACGTCACCGTCGGCATGCAGCGCATCCTCCGGTGCGCGGCGAACACGGCGGCCAGCTCGGGGGTGACGACGCGCCGTGCGAACTCCTCGTCGCCGCACATGGCGCGGATGCGGGAGTCCGGGAAGCCGTCGAGTGCGCGGACACGCTGCAACGTGTCGGGGTCGATCACCCAGCGCCAGTGCTCGCCGACCATCAGCGGCGGCGCGTCGACGGGCAGCCCGCTGGGCACCTGCACCGTGCCGACGTGGCGCACCTGGGTGTTCGGCCCGCCGCTGCGTACCTCGGAGGCCACGACCGGCACACCGCTGCGGGTGAACTCCATGGCGTAAGTGAACGGAACGCCGGTGTAGTGATCCTTCTCGGGGAAGTGGCCGAAACTCGGCCGGGTGCCGCTCCGGGGATCGTGCTCGCGAGCACCGATCTGCCGCGCGAACTCCTCCCGTGAGACCCGCCGCCGGGCGTTGCCGTGGCGGACGGCGACGGCGGCGACGACCGCGCCCACGGCACACAGCACCAGCAGAATGACGATCAACGTTCCCGGATGCATGCGTTCCCCGTTCCCCTCCGTCCTGGTCCGCCGCCGCTGAGCCTGTCTGCTGCGCCCTGTCTACTGCGCAGCGCTCCGTCCGTCGCGGAGCCGGGACGGCGCGGCGCGCGGATCGCACAGGATGCTCGAAACCGTGGCCGAACCGCGTTAAGGTGAGGACGGTATCGCCCGATACCTCTCGACATCCGCCGATATACGTCTGCCGATACCGACCGGCTCGTGTGAGCGTGTCCGCCCCGCGTCAGGTCCGAGCTCGGCCGCCGGTGGTGACCGTGGAACCGCGGTCCGCCCGGCACCCGTGTGGGGCCGCCGGGGCCTTAGGGGACCCCCGGGTCGTCGCTATCTGCGTGGGCGGGTATCTTTGACATCTGTGCCCGGCATGCTGTCGGGCTGCTCCGTGTGCCGTTGTGGCCACGGGCCGGATTCTCATGTCCGGCTCGGGCCGGCAGCGCTTCGCTGACGCAGTGGCGATGACGGCGATTCGGAGCTCCGGAAAGTCATAACTCCGGAAATCCCGATGGGAGTTCACGGGTCGCCTGCGACCCTTGGCGCGGGCCGACACGCCCGACCGCGGGGACCGGGGGAGACAAGGCCACACAGTAAAGCTGCAGAAGCTTTTACAGACGCGAGAAGAAAGCTGGTCCATTGCCCACGATCCAGCAGCTGGTCCGAAAGGGCCGCCAGGACAAGGCTGCCAAGCAGAAGACCGCGGCGCTCAAGGGGAGCCCGCAGCGGCGCGGCGTGTGCACCCGCGTCTACACCACCACGCCCAAGAAGCCGAACTCCGCGCTCCGCAAGGTCGCGCGTGTCCGGCTGACCAGCGGCATCGAGGTCACCGCCTACATCCCGGGCGAGGGCCACAACTTGCAGGAGCACTCGATGGTGCTCGTGCGCGGTGGTCGTGTGAAGGACCTCCCCGGTGTCCGCTACAAGATCGTTCGCGGTTCGCTCGACACGCAGGGCGTGAAGAACCGCAAGCAGGCGCGCAGCCGGTACGGCGCTAAGAAGGAGAAGAGCTAATGCCCCGCAAGGGTCCGGCCCCGAAGCGGCCGCTGATCGCTGACCCGGTCTACGCATCGCCGCTCGTCACGCAGCTGATCAACAAGGTGCTGACCGACGGCAAGCGCTCGCTGGCCGAGCGCATCGTGTACGGCGCACTGGAAGGCGCTCGCGAGAAGACCGGCACCGACCCGGTCGTCACGCTGAAGCGCGCCCTCGACAACGTCAAGCCTTCCCTCGAGGTGAAGAGCCGGCGTGTCGGTGGTGCCACGTACCAGGTGCCCATCGAGGTCAAGCCCGGCCGCTCGACGACCCTTGCCCTGCGTTGGATCGTCACCTTCGCGCGTCAGCGCCGGGAGAAGACGATGATCGAGCGCCTTCAGAACGAGCTGCTCGACGCGAGCAACGGCCTCGGGGCCAGCGTGAAGCGCCGCGAGGACACGCACAAGATGGCCGAGTCCAACAAGGCCTTCGCGCACTACCGCTGGTGAACCGCCACCACTGAAGGAATACCGACGCCCGGTCGACGTGAATGATCGAGCCAGTGCCGGGCCCCACACTTGAGACAGGGGAACATTCAAGTGGCACGTGACGTGCTGACCGACCTCAAAAAGGTCCGCAACATCGGCATCATGGCCCACATTGACGCCGGTAAGACCACCACGACCGAGCGGGTCCTGTTCTACACCGGGATCAACCACAAGCTCGGTGAGACGCACGACGGTGCCTCGACGATGGACTGGATGGAGGAGGAGCAGAAGCGGGGTATCACCATCACCTCGGCTGCCACCACCACCTTCTGGAACGACTATCAGATCAACATCATCGACACCCCGGGCCACGTCGACTTCACCGTCGAGGTGGAGCGCAGCCTGCGCGTGCTCGACGGTGCCGTTGCCGTCTTCGACGGTAAGGAGGGTGTCGAGCCGCAGTCCGAGCAGGTCTGGCGTCAGGCCGACAAGTACGAGGTCCCGCGCATCTGCTTCGTCAACAAGATGGACAAGCTGGGTGCCGACTTCTACTTCACCGTCGGCACGATCGAGGAGCGCCTCGGCGCCAAGCCGCTGGTCATCCAGCTGCCGATCGGAGCGGAGTCCGACTTCGAGGGCATCGTCGACCTTGTTCAGATGAAGGCCCTCACCTGGCGCGGTGACGTCAAGAAGGGCGAGAAGTACGAGGTCGAGGACATCCCCGCAGACCTCGCCGACCGGGCCGCGGAGTATCGCGAGAAACTCATCGAGATGGTCGCCGAGTCCGACGAGGAGCTGCTCGAGAAATACTTCGGCGGTGAGGAGCTGACCGAGGCCGAGGTCAAGGCCGGTATCCGTAAGCTCACGATCAGCCGTGAGGCGTTCCCGGTTCTGGCCGGCTCGGCGTTCAAGAACAAGGGCGTGCAGCCCATGCTCGACGCCGTCGTCGACTACCTCCCGTCGCCGTTCGATGTGCCGCCGGTCGAGGGCACGCTGCTCGACGGGGAGACGCCGGCTTCGCGCAAGCCGTCCGTCGACGAGCCGTTCGCCGCGCTGGTGTCCAAGGTTGCCGTGCACCCGTTCTACGGCAAGCTGACCTACATCCGCGTCTACTCCGGCAAGGTCGCCTCCGGCACTCAGGTCGTCAACGCGACCAAGGAGCGCAAGGAGCGCATCGGCAAGATCTTCCAGATGCACTCCAACAAGGAGAACCCGGTCGACGACGCGCAGGCCGGCCACATCTACGCGGTGCAGGGTCTGAAGGACACCACCACCGGTGACACGCTGGCCGACCCGCAGAACCCGATCGTGCTCGAGTCGATGACGTTCCCCGAGCCGGTCATCAAGGTCGCCATCGAGCCGAAGACGAAGGCCGACCAGGAGAAGCTGTCGACCGCGATCCAGAAGCTCGCCGAGGAGGACCCGACCTTCCGGGTCAGCCAGGACGAGGAGACCGGCCAGACGATCATCGAGGGCATGGGCGAGCTCCACCTCGAGGTCCTGGTCAACCGCATGAAGACCGACTTCAAGGTCGAGGCGAACATCGGTAAGCCGCAGGTCGCTTACCGTGAGACCATCCGCAAGACGGTGGAGAAGTTCGAGTACACCCACAAGAAGCAGACCGGTGGCTCCGGTCAGTTCGCGCGGGTGATCATCAAGCTCGAGCCGCTGACCACCGGCGATGGTGCTCTCTACGAATTCGACAACCAGGTGACCGGTGGCCGAATCCCGCGGGAGTACATCCCGTCCGTGGACGAGGGCGCGCAGGACGCCATGCAGTACGGCGTGCTGGCCGGCTACCCGCTCGTCGGGTTGAAGCTCACCTTGTTGGACGGTGCGTACCACGAGGTCGACTCTTCGGAGATGGCCTTCAAGGTCGCCGGCTCCGTGGCGCTCAAGGACGCCGCGCGGCAGGCGAACCCGGTACTGCTGGAACCGATGATGGCCGTCGAGGTCACCACACCCGAGGACTACATGGGTGAAGTCATCGGTGACTTGAACTCCCGCCGTGGCCAGGTCCAGGCCATGGAGGAGCGGTCTGGCACGCGTGTCGTCAAGGCGCTCGTGCCGCTGTCGGAGATGTTCGGGTACGTGGGCGACCTGCGGTCGAAGACCCAGGGTCGTGCCAACTACACGATGGTCTTTGACTCCTACGCCGAGGTTCCGTCGAACGTCGCGAAGGAGATCATCGCCAAGGCGACAGGGGAGTAACTCCCACCAGCACCCAAAGCGGGCGGAAAAGGGGCCTCCCCTAAGGTCCGCACAACCGACCAGATCGAGTCGCGATCGGCGCAGCCACGCCGGGAGCGAGCAAGTACAGTCCAGGAGGACATTCCAGTGGCGAAGGCGAAGTTCGAGCGGAGCAAGCCGCACGTCAACATCGGCACCATCGGTCACGTTGACCACGGCAAGACGACGCTGACCGCGGCGATCACCAAGGTTCTTCACGAGAAGTACCCGGAGCTGAACCAGTCCCGCGCGTTCGACCAGATCGACAACGCGCCGGAAGAGAAGCAGCGCGGCATCACGATCAACATCTCGCACGTCGAGTACGAGACCGAGAAGCGTCACTACGCGCACGTCGACGCCCCCGGTCACGCCGACTACGTGAAGAACATGATCACGGGTGCCGCCCAGATGGACGGCGCGATCCTCGTGGTCGCCGCCACCGACGGCCCGATGCCGCAGACGCGTGAGCACGTGCTGCTCGCCCGTCAGGTCGGCGTGCCGTACATCGTCGTGGCGCTCAACAAGGCCGACATGGTCGACGACGAGGAGATCCTCGAGCTCGTCGAGATGGAGGTCCGTGAGCTGCTGTCCGACCAGGAGTTCCCCGGTGACGACGCCCCCGTCGTCAAGGTCTCCGGTCTGAAGGCGCTCGAGGGCGACGAGAAGTGGACCGAGGCTGTTCTCGAGCTGATGAACGCCGTCGACGACAACATCCCGGACCCGGAGCGTGAGGTCGACAAGCCGTTCCTCATGCCGGTCGAGGACGTCTTCACGATCACCGGCCGCGGCACGGTCGTCACCGGCCGTATCGAGCGCGGTGAGATCAAGCTGAACGAGGACGTCGAGATCGTCGGCATCCGGGAGAAGGCCACCAAGACCACGGTGACCTCGATCGAGATGTTCAACAAGCTCCTCGACGCCGGCCAGGCCGGTGACAACGCGGCGCTGCTGCTCCGCGGTATCAAGCGCGAGGACGTCGAGCGTGGCCAGGTCATCGTCAAGCCCGGCACCACGACTCCGCACACGGAGTTCGAGGGCTCGGTCTACATCCTGTCCAAGGACGAGGGTGGCCGTCACACGCCGTTCTTCAACAACTACCGTCCGCAGTTCTACTTCCGGACGACCGACGTGACCGGCGTCGTGACCCTCCCCGAGGGCACCGAGATGGTCATGCCGGGCGACAACACCGAGATCTCGGTGCAGCTGATTCAGCCGATCGCCATGGACGAGGGTCTGCGGTTCGCCATCCGTGAGGGTGGCCGTACCGTCGGCGCCGGCCAGGTCACCAAGATCATCAAGTAATTCGCACCCCCGGGTGCGGGTGCCATATTTCGGTGTGGCATCCTATTTAGGTTGCTCGACGCGGGGCGGCCGATTCTGGAAAAGATCGGAATCGGCCGCCCCGGCGCGAGCGTCCTGGGCTCACGACGGCGAACGTCCGTGGTGAGTCGGGAGTGATCCGCCTACCGGATCCCGGTAGTGATCACTTCGGAGAACGAAGACCTAGGGCACGACAATGATCCTGCGGGATCGGTCTGCGCAGCAAGGGCGACACGCCCGACCGCGTGGACCGGAGGCCGGACCGTTGACGTGCAGAAACCGGAGCAAGACCGGCTCACGGGCTTGTCACCGGTGGACACAAGCGGCACGAGACGAAGGAACGAGCTGCCACCATGGCGGGACAGAAGATCCGCATCCGGCTCAAGGCCTACGACCACGAGGCGATCGACTCGAGTGCGCGCAAGATCGTCGAGACGGTCACGCGCACCGGCGCCTCCGTGGTGGGACCGGTGCCGCTGCCCACTGAGAAGAACGTTTACTGCGTCATCCGCTCGCCGCACAAGTACAAGGACTCGCGCGAGCACTTCGAGATGCGTACGCACAAGCGGCTGATCGACATCGTGGACCCGACGCCGAAGACGGTCGACGCGCTCATGCGCATCGACCTGCCGGCCAGTGTCGACGTGAACATCCAGTAAGCGTTGGGCGAGCGGCGGAGATAAGAGACTCATGTCTGACAGGCAAGTGAAGGGCATTCTGGGCACGAAGCTCGGCATGACGCAGGTCTTCGACGAGAACAACCGGGTCATCCCGGTGACCGTCGTGCAGACCGGTCCGAATGTCGTGACCCAGGTGCGCAATCAGGAGAAGGACGGCTACTCGGCCGTGCAGCTGGCCTACGGCGCCATCGACCCGCGCAAGGTCAACAAGCCCGAGACCGGTCACTTCGACAAGGCCGGCGTGACGCCGCGGCGCCACGTCGCCGAGCTGCGCACGTCCGACGCCGACACCTACGAGGTCGGTCAGGAACTGACCGCCGAGGTGTTCAGCGACGGCGCGCTGGTCGACGTCACCGGCACCACGAAGGGCAAGGGCTTCGCCGGCACGATGAAGCGTCACGGCTTCAAGGGCCAGGGCGCCAGCCACGGTAACCAGGCCAACCACCGCACCCCGGGCTCGATCGGCGGCTGCGCCACCCCGGGCCGCGTGTTCAAGGGCGTGCGCATGTCCGGCCGGATGGGCAACAACCGCGTCACCACGCAGGGTCTCAAGGTCCACCAGGTGCGCGGTGAGGACGGCCTGCTGCTCATCAAGGGCGCGGTTCCCGGCCCGAAGGGCGGCCTTCTCTTCGTCCGTAGCGCCGCGAAGGGTGGTGTGACCGCATGACCGCGACGATCGAGGTGAAGACCCCGGCCGGTAAGGCCGACGGCTCGGTGGAGCTGCCCGCGGAGATCTTCGACGTCCAGGCGAACATCCCGCTGATGCACCAGGTCGTGGTGGCTCAGCTGGCCGCTGCCCGTCAGGGCACGCACGACACGAAGACCCGTGGCGAGGTCCGCGGCGGTGGCGCCAAGCCGTACCGCCAGAAGGGCACCGGCCGCGCCCGTCAGGGCTCGATCCGCGCCCCGCAGTTCACCGGCGGTGGCACGGTCCACGGCCCGACGCCGCGCGACTACTCGCAGCGCACCCCGAAGAAGATGAAGGTCGCCGCCCTGCGCGGTGCCCTGTCCGACCGGGCGCGCAACGACCAGGTGCACGTCGTCACCTCGCTGGTCGAGGGCGAGAAGCCCTCCACCAAGGAGGCGAAGAAGACCCTGGCTGCGCTGACCAGCGGCAAGCGGGTGCTCGTGGTGCTCACGCGCGACGAGGAACTGCAGTGGCTGTCGGCCCGCAACCTCCAGAACGTCCACCTGATCACGGCGGACCAGCTCAACACCTACGACGTGCTGGTCAACGACGACGTGGTCTTCAGCAAGGCGGCGCTCGACGCCTTCCTCGCCGGCCCGGCCAAGGGCAAGGGCGTGAAGGCTTCGGCGACCTCCGGCGAGGTCTCGGAAGGGAGTGACCAGCAGTGAGCTCGGTGGCCATCCCCGACCCGCGTGACATCCTCATCGCGCCGGTGATCTCCGAGAAGTCCTACGGACTGCTCGAGGACCAGCAGTACACCTTCGTGGTCCGTCCCGACGCCAACAAGACCCAGATCAAGATCGCGGTCGAGCAGGTCTTCGGCGTCAAGGTCATCAACGTGAACACGATCAACCGTTCCGGCAAGCGCAAGCGCACCCGGTACGGCTTCGGTAAGCGCAAGGACACCAAGCGCGCGATCGTCACGCTGTCGCCCGAGAGCAAGCCGATCGAGATCTTCGGCGCAGGCGCGTAAGGGACTGAGAAGACATGGGCATCCGTAAGTACAAGCCGACCACCCCGGGCCGTCGCGGCTCGAGCGTGGCTGACTTCTCCGAGATCACCCGGTCGACGCCGGAGAAGTCGCTCGTCAAGCCGGTCAACAAGACCGGTGGTCGCAACTCCGGTGGCAAGATCACCACCCGCCACAAGGGTGGTGGCCACAAGCGCGCCTACCGGATCATCGACTTCCGGCGCAACGACAAGGACGGCATCCCCGCCAAGGTCGCGCACATCGAGTACGACCCCAACCGGACGGCTCGCATCGCGCTCCTGCACTACGCGGACGGCGAGAAGCGCTACATCATCGCGCCGGACAAGCTGAAGCAGGGCCACACGGTGGAGAACGGCCCGAGCGCCGACATCAAGCCGGGTAACAACCTGCCGCTGCGCAACATCCCGGTCGGCACCGTGATCCACGCGATCGAGCTCCGCCCCGGCGGTGGCGCGAAGATCGCCCGCTCGGCCGGCGCCCGCGTGCAGCTCGTCGCCAAGGACGGCCCGTACGCCCAGCTGCGGATGCCCTCGGGCGAGATCCGCAACGTGGACGTGCGCAACCGCGCCACGGTCGGCGAGGTCGGCAACTCGGAACACTCCAACATCAACTGGGGTAAGGCAGGGCGTAACCGCTGGCGCGGCAAGCGTCCGACCGTCCGTGGTGTCGTGATGAACCCGATCGACCACCCGCACGGTGGTGGTGAGGGCCGCACCTCCGGTGGCCGTCACCCGGTGAACCCGAACGGTAAGCCGGAAGGCCGCACCCGCCGTCGCAAGGAAAGCGACAAGATGATCGTCCGCCGCCGGCGCACCGGCAAGAAGCGCTGAGCAGGGAGGTAGAAGAACATGCCGCGCAGCCTGAAAAAGGGCCCGTTCGTGGACGACCACCTGCTCAAGAAGGTGGACGCGCTCAACGAGTCGGGTAAGAAGACCGTGATCAAGACCTGGTCCCGTAGGTCCACGATCATCCCGGACATGCTCGGTCACACCATCGCGGTGCACGACGGCCGCAAGCACGTCCCGGTGTTCGTCACCGAGGCCATGGTCGGTCACAAGCTGGGCGAGTTCGCCCCGACGCGGACCTTCAAGGGCCACGTCAAGGACGACCGCAAGTCTCGTCGCCGCTGAAGCAGCGCACCTTAAGAGAAGGAAGTAACGATGAACGCGCGTAACGACGCGGTAGCCGAGCAGGACACCCTGCCGACGGCTTTCGCTCGGGCTCGCTTCGTCCGGGACTCGCCGACCAAGGTGCGCCGGGTGATCGAGCTGATCAAGGGTCAGAACGCCAACGAGGCTCTGACGACGCTGAAGTACTCCCCGCAGGCCGCGGCGTACCAGCTGTCGAAGGTGCTCGCCAGCGCCATGGCGAACGCCGAGAACAACCTGGACCTCGACCCCGACACGCTCTGGGTCAAGAACGCCTACGCCGACGAGGGGCCGACGCTCAAGCGGATTCAGCCGCGCGCCCAGGGCCGGGCCTACCGGATCCGGAAGCGCACGAGCCACATCACCGTCGAGGTCGAGTCCCGTCCTGAGGCGAAGAAGAGCAAGAAGGCAGGTGGCCGGTAGTGGGCCAGAAAATCAACCCGCACGGCTTCCGGCTCGGGATCACCACGGACTGGAAGTCCCGCTGGTACGCCGACAAGCAGTACAAGGACTACGTCGCCGAGGACGTGAAGATCCGCAAGCTCCTGTCCACGGGCATGGAGCGGGCCGGCATCTCCAAGGTGGAGATCGAGCGCACCCGTGACCGGGTTCGCGTCGACATCCACACCGCCCGTCCGGGCATCGTCATCGGACGTCGTGGTGCCGAGGCCGACCGCATCCGTGGTGCGCTGGAGAAGCTGACCGGCAAGCAGGTGCAGCTGAACATCCTCGAGGTCAAGAACTCCGAGGCCGACGCCCAGCTCGTCGCGCAGGGCATCGCCGAGCAGCTGTCCAACCGTGTCGCGTTCCGCCGTGCCATGCGCAAGGCGATCCAGACGTCGATGCGGTCGCCGCAGGTCAAGGGCATCCGCGTGCAGTGCAGCGGTCGTCTCGGCGGCGCCGAGATGTCCCGTTCCGAGCACTACCGCGACGGCCGGGTCCCGCTGCACACGCTGCGTGCCGACATCGACTACGGCTTCTTCGAGGCCAAGACGACGTTCGGCCGCATCGGCGTGAAGGTGTGGATCTACAAGGGCGAGCTCGTCGGCGGCCTCAAGGCCAAGGCCGAGCGGGACGCCGCAGCCGCGGCCGAGCGCGCGCCGCGCCGTGAGCGCCCGCAGCGGCGTCGCAGCGGTGCCTCGGGCACCACGCCGACGTCGACCGAGGCCGGCCGTGCCGCCAAGGCCGACACAGACGTCGCGTCCGCAAGCGCCCCCGAGGTCGCTTCGACGGACGCAGCAGAGAAGACGGAGGGCTGAGGCGTGCTCATCCCACGCAAGGTCAAGCACCGTAAGCAGCACGCACCGAAGCGCAAGGGTGCCGCCAAGGGCGGCACGAAGGTCACCTTCGGTGAGTACGGCATCCAGGCGCTCGAGCACGCCTACGTGACGAACCGGCAGATCGAGTCCGCTCGTATCGCCATGACGCGCCACATCAAGCGTGGCGGGAAGATCTGGATCAACATCTTCCCGGACCGCCCGCTCACGAAGAAGCCGGCCGAAACCCGCATGGGTTCCGGTAAGGGTTCGCCCGAGTGGTGGGTGGCCAACGTCAAGCCGGGCCGCGTGATGTTCGAGATGAGCTTTCCGAACGAGGCCGTGGCCCGCGAGGCCATGCGCCGCGCGATCCACAAGCTGCCGATGAAGTGCAGGATCGTGACCCGTGAAGGTGGTGAGTTCTGATGGCGGCAGCAGGAGTTGCTGCGTCGGAGCTGCGTGAGCTTACTGCGGAAGAGCTCGTGCTTCGGCTGAAGGAATCCAAGGAGGAGCTGTTCAACCTCCGATTCCAGATGGCTACCGGCCAGCTCGACAACAACCGCAGGCTCCGTACGGTCCGCGCGGACATCGCGCGCATCTACACCGTGATGCGCGAGCGCGAGCTCGGCCTCTCGATCGCGCCTGACGAGACTGACGAGAGTGAAGGTGCCGCATGAGCGAGCCGGTGCAGAAGGCTGACTCCGGTCGGAACTACCGGAAGGTCCGTGAGGGCCTGGTCGTCTCCGACAAGATGGACAAGACGATTGTCGTGGAGCTCGAGGACCGCAAGAAGCACCCGCTTTACGGCAAGGTCATGCGCTCGACCAAGAAGGTCAAGGCGCACGACGAGCAGAACACGGCCGGCGTGGGCGACCGCGTCATCGTGATGGAGACCCGGCCGCTGTCGGCGACCAAGCGGTACCGGCTGGTCGAGATCCGCGAGAAGGCCAAGTAATCAGGGGGCGGCAACAGCCCCATTCGTTCCGCCAGGCTCGGGGCGTGATCCCGAGAACCGGCGCGACATACAGGAGTTGACGTGATCCAGCAGGAGTCGCGACTGCGAGTCGCCGACAACACGGGTGCCAAGGAGATCCTGACCATCCGCGTGCTCGGTGGCTCGGGGCGGCGCTACGCGGGCATCGGCGACATCATCGTCGCCACCGTCAAGGACGCCATCCCGGGCGCCAATGTGAAGCGTGGTGACGTCGTCAAGGCCGTCATCGTCCGCACGGTGAAGGAGAAGCGTCGCGCCGACGGCTCCTACATCCGCTTCGACGAGAACGCCGCGGTGCTCATCAAGAACGACAACGAGCCGCGAGGCACGCGCATCTTCGGGCCGGTCGGGCGCGAGCTGCGCGACCAGAAGTTCATGAAGATCATCTCGCTGGCGCCGGAGGTGCTCTGAATGAAGGTCAAGAAGGGCGACACCGTTCTCGTCGTCTCGGGCAAGGACAAGGGCGCGAAGGGCAAGGTCATCAAGGCCGACCCCCAGGCTCAGAAGGTCCTCGTCGAGGGCGTGAACCGGATCAAGAAGCACACGCGGATCACCCAGACGCAGCGTGGAGCGGAGTCCGGCGGCATCGTCACGCAGGAAGCCCCGATCCACGTCTCGAACGTCATGGTCGTGGACTCGGACGGGAACCCGACGCGCGTCGGTTACCGCATCGGCGAGGACGGCAAGAAGGTTCGGATCTCGCGTAAAACCGGCAAGGACATCTGATGACCAGCGCAGAGACGACATACCCGACCCCGCGGCTGAAGGTCCGGTACCGCGAGGAGATCGCCGGCCAGCTGCGCGAGGAGTTCGACCTCAAGAACGTGCACCAGATTCCCGGTGTCACGAAGGTCGTCGTGAACATGGGCGTCGGCGACGCCGCTCGCGACAGCAAGCTCATCGAGGGCGCGGTGCGTGACCTCGCCGCCATCACCGGGCAGAAGCCCGAGGTGCGCAGGGCCCGCAAGTCCATTGCGCAGTTCAAGCTGCGCGAGGGCCAGCCGATCGGTGCGCGTGTGACGCTGCGCGGCGACCGCATGTGGGAGTTCCTGGACCGGCTGCTGAACATCGCGCTGCCGCGTATCCGCGACTTCCGCGGGCTGTCGAGCAAGCAGTTCGACGGGCACGGCAACTACACGTTCGGCCTGTCGGAACAGTCGATGTTCCACGAGATCGACCCCGACTCCATCGACCGCCCGCGCGGCATGGACGTCACGGTCGTCACCACCGCCACCACCGACGACGAGGGCCGTGCGCTGCTTCGCAAGCTCGGCTTCCCGTTCAAGGAGAACTGAGCAATGGCCAAGAAAGCACTCATCGCCAAGGCCGCCCGGAAGCCGAAGTTCAAGGTGCGTGCCTACACCCGTTGCCAGCGCTGCGGCCGGCCGCACTCGGTGTACCGCAAGTTCGGCCTCTGCCGCATCTGCCTGCGGGACATGGCGCACGCGGGGCAGCTGCCCGGCGTGAGCAAGTCGAGCTGGTGAAGGCGCCCCGATAACTCCCACTTCGCCACAGGCCCCGGACAGCCGGGGAACCAGGGCGAGAAAGGTTGACAGGTCACCATGACGATGACCGACCCGATCGCAGACTTTCTGACACGTCTGCGGAACGCGAACTCGGCGCACCACGACGAGGTGACGCTCCCGCACTCGAAGATCAAGGAGAACATCTCCGAGATCCTCAAGCGTGAGGGTTACATCGCGGACTACCGCACCGAGCCCGGCGAGAAGCACAAGAACCTCGTCGTGCAGCTCAAGTTCGGTCCGAACCGTGAGCGCAGCATCGCCGGCCTCCGCCGCGTGTCGAAGCCGGGTCTGCGTGTGTACGCGAAATCCAACAACCTGCCGAAGGTTCTCGGTGGCCTCGGCGTCGCGATCATCTCGACGTCGGCCGGCCTCCAGACCGACCGTCAGGCCATGCGCAACGGCGTGGGCGGCGAAGTCCTCGCCTACGTCTGGTAAGGGAGGGGACAAGGCAATGTCACGCATTGGGAAGCTGCCGATCACCGTCCCCTCCGGGGTCGAGGTGAACATCGACGGCCAGCACGTGTCGGTCAAGGGCCCGAAGGGCACCCTCGAGCACACGGTGCCCGAGCCGATCACGGTCGAGCGCGATGAGGACGGCGCGCTGCTGGTCAAGCGCCCGGACGACGAGCGCGAGAGCCGTGCCCTGCACGGCCTCACGCGGACGCTGGTGAACAACCTGGTCGTCGGCGTCAGCGAGGGCTACGAGAAGAAGATGGAGATCCACGGGGTCGGTTACCGCGTGCAGGCCAAGGGCTCGGACCTCGAGTTCGCCCTCGGCTACAGCCACCCGGTTCTGATCAAGGCTCCGGAGGGCATCACGTTCAACGTGGAGAGCCCGACGAAGTTCTCGGTGGCCGGCATCGACAAGCAGAAGGTCGGCCAGACCGCTGCGGTCATCCGCAAGCTGCGGCGTCCTGACCCCTACAAGGGCAAGGGCCTGCGTTACGAGGGTGAGCGCATCCGTCGCAAGGTCGGAAAGACGGGTAAGTGATCATGAGCGAAACGGTTACGAAGCGCAGGCCGATCGGCAAGGACGTCTCGACCCGTCGCCGCGTGAGCAAGGCTCGCAGGCACAACCGGCTGCGCAAGAAGATCTTCGGCACCGCGGAGCGTCCGCGGCTGTCGGTGAAGCGCTCCTCCCGGCACATCTACGTGCAGCTGATCGACGACGTCGCGGGCCACACGCTGGCTGCTGCGTCGACGCTCGAGGCCGACGTGGCCGCCGTCGAGGGCGACAAGAAGGCCAAGGCCGCCAAGGTCGGCGAACTGGTGGCCTCCCGCGCCAAGAGCGCGGGTGTCGAGTCCGCGGTGTTCGACCGGGGCGGCAACGCCTACCACGGCCGGATCGCGGCGCTGGCCGACGCCGCTCGCGAAGCGGGGTTGGAATTCTGATGGTGAGCAAGTTCGAGAACGGAAGGAACGCCTGATGCCGGGACGTACGCGGCAATCCGGCGGCCAGGGCGGACCCGGCGAGCAGCAGAACCGCGAGCGCGGTGGCGGCCGGGACCGCAGGGACCGTCGTGACGGTGGCCGTGGCGGGGCGGCCCAGGACAAGAACCCGCACCTCGAGCGCGTTGTAGCGATCAACCGCGTGGCCAAGGTCGTCAAGGGTGGTCGTCGCTTCAGCTTCACCGCTCTGGTCGTGGTCGGTGACGGCGACGGTCAGGTCGGCGTCGGCTACGGCAAGGCCAAGGAGGTGCCCGCGGCGATCGCCAAGGGCGTCGAGGAGGCCAAGAAGAACTTCTTCCGCGTGCCCCGCATCGCAGGCACCATTCCGCACCCGGTGCAGGGTGAGGAAGCCGCCGGTGTGGTGCTGCTCCGTCCGGCCAGCGCCGGTACCGGTGTCATCGCCGGTGGCCCGGTGCGTGCCGTGCTGGAGTGCGCGGGTGTGCACGACGTGCTGTCCAAGTCGCTCGGCAGCGACAACGCGATCAACATCGTGCACGCGACCGTGGCCGCGCTGAAGGGCCTGTCCCGTCCGGAGGAGGTGGCGGCCCGTCGCGGTCTGCCGCTCGAGGACGTCGCGCCGGCGCGCATGCTGCGCCAGCGTGCGGGACAGGAGGCCTGACATGGCGCAGCTGAAGGTCACCCAGATCAAGAGCACGATCGGGACGCGGCAGAGCCACCGGGACACCTTGCGTACCCTGGGACTGCGGAAGATCCGTCAGTCCGTGGTCCGTGAGGACACCCCCGACGTTCGCGGTCTGGTCCACACGGTGCGGCACCTGGTGAGCGTGGAGGAGGTCAAGTCATGACCATCAAGATCCATGACCTGAAGCCCGCACCCGGCGCCAAGCGCGACAAGATCCGCGTCGGCCGTGGTGAGGGTTCCAAGGGCAAGACCGCCGGTCGCGGTACGAAGGGCACCAAGGCCCGGAAGAACGTGCCCGCCGGCTTCGAGGGTGGGCAGATGCCCATCCAGATGCGGCTTCCGAAGCTCCGTGGCTTCAAGAACCGCTTCCGTACCGAGTACCAGCCGGTGAACGTGGGCGACATCGCTCGCGTGTTCGCCGACGGCGGCAAGGTCGGCAAGGACGAGCTCGTCGAGAAGGGCCTCGTCCGCAAGGGCCACCTGGTCAAGGTTCTCGGCAACGGCGACGTCGAGGGCGTCAAGCTCGAGGTCTCCGCCGACGCGTTCTCCAAGAGCGCGAAGGAGAAGCTCGAGGCAGCGGGTGGCTCGGCCACCACGCTCTGACGCTCCGCGAGCAGCCAGAACCGACCGCGGCCCGTCCGGTACCCACCGGACGGGCCGCGGTCGTTGTGCGTTCAGGTGCTCCCGAGGGCCCTATGGTCGCGTTGAACGCAACTATGGGGCCCTTGGGAGCTTCCTCCGGGCCCACGGCTGTAACCCCGCTGTGAAGCCCGTGCGACTTAGGTAGGTAGCCTGTGGTCACTTGGGCAACTCGCTGAATTGCCAGCTGCGACGGCTGTTAGAGTCGACGACGCGCTTGGGGCACCCGTGTGTGCTCGGGCGCTGTCTGGCCCAGCCCGCCAGCGAAGTTGAGTTGTCCCGTCGGCGGAGAAAGACCGTCGGCCAAGCCGATCGCCGGCACGTCCGGCGACGTCGAGGAGGTCCCCCGCGTGCTCAGCGCCTTCCGCTCGGCTCTCGCCACGCCGGACCTGCGCAAGAAGATCCTGTTCACGTTGATGATCGTCGCCGTGTACCGACTCGGCGCGGTCATCCCAGCGCCTGGCGTGTCGTACAACAGCGTGCAGGCTTGTCAGGCGCAGGTCGAGACGCAGAGCTTCTACTCCCTGCTGAACCTGTTCAGCGGTGGTGCGCTACTCCAGCTCTCCATCTTCGCGACGGGCATCATGCCGTACATCACGGCGAGCATCATCGTGCAGCTGCTCACGGTGGTCATCCCGCACTTCGAGGAGCTGAAGAAGGAGGGCCAGTCCGGTCAGAGCAAGCTCACGCAGTACACGCGGTACCTGACGATCGCGCTGGCGATCCTGCAGGCCACCGGCGTCATCGCGCTGGCAGAGCGCGGCGGGATGTTCCCGAACTGCACCGAGCAGATCTTCCCGGACAACAGCGTCGTCGCCATGGCGCTGACGGTGCTGACGATGACCGCGGGCACCGCGGTGATGATGTGGATGGGCGAGCTCATCACCGAGCGCGGCATCGGCAACGGCATGTCGCTGCTGATCTTCCTGAACATCGCCGCCCAGATCCCGGCAGAGGGTGCGAACATCCTCAGCCAGAACACGCCTGTCGTGTTCGCCTTCGTCTGCCTGCTGGCACTGCTGATCATCGCGAGCGTCATCTTCGTCGAGCAGGGCCAGCGCCGGATCCCGGTGCAGTACGCGAAGCGGATGGTGGGCCGTCGCATGTACGGCGGCACCTCGACCTACCTGCCGATCAAGGTCAACCAGGCGGGTGTGATCCCGGTCATCTTCGGTTCGTCGCTGCTGTACCTGCCGGACCTGCTGAGCAACATGATCGGAGACCCGAACAATGCGTCGGGTTTCCAGCGCTTCGTCCAGACGTACGTCAGTGACCAGGGCAGCTGGGTGCACATCATCCTGTACTTCGCCCTGATCATCTTCTTCACGTACTTCTACATCACGATCACCTTCAACGTTGACGATCGCGCCGAGGAGATGAAGAAGTTCGGCGGCTTCATCCCGGGTATCCGTCCGGGCAGGCCGACCGCCGAGTACTTGCGCTTCGTGCTGAGCAGGATCACGTTGCCGGGCTCGATCTACCTTGGCATCGTGGCAATCCTGCCGAACTTCTTCCTGTCCATCACCGGTGAAGGTCAGAACCAGAACTTCCCGTTCGGCGGAACGGCGGTCCTGATCATGGTCGGTGTCGGACTGGACACTGTGAAGCAGATCGAAAGCCAGCTCATGCAGCGCAACTACGAAGGGTTCCTCCGATGACGCGTGTGCTCCTTGTTGGTCCTCCCGGAGCGGGCAAGGGAACGCAGGCCGTCGCTCTCTCCGAGCGGCTCGGCGTTCCGCACATCTCGACAGGTGATCTGTTCCGCGCCCACGTGGGCAACGAGACGCCGCTGGGCCAGGAGGCCAAGCGGTACATGGACGCCGGCGAGCTCGTGCCCGACTCCGTGACCAACGAGATGGTGCGCGAGCGGCTGGAGGAGCCGGACGCCAAGGCCGGGTTCCTGCTGGACGGCTTCCCCCGCAACACGAAGCAGGCCGACGAGCTCGGCGACATGCTGGCCGCGCAGAACACGGCGCTCGACGGCGTGATCGAGCTGAAGGTCAGCGAGGACGAGCTGGTGGAGCGCCTGCTGGCCCGCGGCCGCAGTGACGACACCGAGGACGTCATCCGTCGCCGCCAGGAGGTCTACCGTCAGGAGACCGCGCCGCTGCTGGAGTACTACGCGGACATCCTCGTAACCGTCGACGGTGTCGGCGAGGTCGACGAGGTCTCGCAGCGTGTGCTGGACGGGCTCGGCAAGAACTCGTGAATCTGCTCGGCCTGCGTATGCCGCGGTGGGTTCGCCGCGGCGGTTCGATCCCAGCCAAGTCGCGTGGTGAGCTCGAAGCCATGCGTGCGGCGGGGCTGATCGTGTCCCGGACGCTCGCCGCCGTCACCGAGGCGGCCAAGCCCGGGGTGAGCACGCTCGAACTGGACGCGTTGGCCGAACAACTCATCAGGGATGCCGACGCCGTGCCCTCGTTCAAGGGCTACCACGGCTTTCCCGGATCGATCTGCGCGTCGGTCAACGACCAGATCGTGCACGGCATCCCGTCGGCGGAGCTGGTCCTCGCGGACGGCGACCTGTTGTCGGTGGACTGCGGGGCCATCCTCGAGGGCTGGCACGGCGATTCGGCGGTCACGATCTGTGTCGGGGACGTGAGGGAGCCCGACCGGAAGCTGTCGGCCGCGACGAGGTCGGCGATGCAGGCCGGGATCGACGCCGCGGTGGCGGGCGCGAGGCTGACCGACATCTCGCACGCCATCGAGACCGAGGCACTGGGCAGGAGCCTCGAGGACGGCGTCGACTACGGCATGATCGAGGAGTACGGCGGACACGGCATCGGCCGCGAGATGCACATGGAGCCGTTCCTGCCGAACGTCGGCAAGCCGGGACGCGGCCCTGAGCTGCGGCCGGGCGTCACCCTGGCGATCGAGCCGATGCTCACCGGTGGTTCGGGCGACACCGTCGAGCTCGACGACGGGTGGACGGTCATCACCGACGACGGGTCCCGCGCCGCGCACTGGGAGCACACCGTCGCGGTCACCGAGGACGGCCCCTGGGTGCTCACGGCACCCGAGCAGCAGGCCTCCTGAGCGCTCCGCATCTACCACAAGCGGCCCCGGTTTGGGAGTCGTGACACGGGGTGCGTAAACTGTCTAGCTGGCGTGCCTTCCACGCCGATTCCTGGGGCACCTGGTCACGGCAGGTAGCGGAGTTTCGGTTTCGCGACTCCCTGCGGTCTGACCGCGTGTCGGAATCGGTGAGGCGTGTGCGCCAGTCCAGGTAAGCACCGCTCAACCAATCACGAATTGCGGAGTACATGGCGAAGAAAGACGGGGCCATTGAGGTAGAAGGCCGCGTGATCGAGCCGCTCCCCAACGCGATGTTCCGCGTCGAGTTGGAGAACGGCCACAAGGTCCTGGCCCACATCAGCGGCAAGATGCGGCAGCACTACATCCGCATCCTGCCTGAAGACAAGGTGGTCGTGGAGCTCTCGCCCTACGACCTGTCTCGTGGTCGCATCGTCTACCGCTACAAGTGATCACGGAGAGCGTGGCGGATACCTGCGGCGTCCTAGTCCGCTAGGGCACACGGTTATTCGACACGACGAAAGCAGGAGACGTGAAGGTCAAGCCGAGCGTCAAGAAGATCTGCGACAAGTGCCAGGTCGTCCGGCGGCACGGCCGGATCATGGTGATCTGCGACAACCTGCGCCACAAGCAGCGCCAGGGCTGACGCAGCTCGTCACTTGTCGACAGTGACCTGACACTGTGACACCTCAACCTCCCCGAACCTGCTCGAACCGGGTGACACCGGTCGGGTTCGACCCCCGGGACTTCAGGCCGGGGCCGGGACACCGTTCGCGAGAGCGGGCGGAGACGCGAGTCGTCCCGGAAGTGGTCGGGGAGCAGACCTGAAGACGAACTCGAAGGAGCATCAAGCGCCAATGGCACGACTCGCTGGCGTCGATCTTCCCCGCGAGAAGCGGCTGGAGATCGCGCTGACCTACATCTACGGCATCGGCCGCACCAGCTCGAAGCAGATCATCGCCGCGACGAGCCTGAACCCGGACACCCGGGTCAAGGACCTCGCCGACGACGACCTGGTCAAGCTGCGTGACCACATCGAAGAGAACTTCAGGGTCGAGGGTGACCTCCGCCGCGAGGTGAACGCCGACATCCGTCGGAAGATCGAGATCGGCTGCTACGAGGGTCTCCGCTGGCGCCGTGGCCTTCCGGTCCGCGGTCAGCGCACCAAGACCAACGCGCGTACGCGCAAGGGCCCGAAGAAGACGGTCGCCGGCAAGAAGAAGGCAGGCCGCTGATGACGGTCGTACGCACGAAGCGGCGTGCCATGCGGATGGGAACCGGTTCCCGCCGCAACCACGCGACGTCGCCGAAGTCGCTGTACGCCCGTCCGATGGCGCTCCGCGAGCTGTACTCCGACGCCGGAACGATCATCCGGCGCGGACACCAGGAAGCCGCCGCGGCCGCCGACGAGAAGCACTCGCGCTAACGAGGAGATCACCCGAATGCCACCCCGCAGTGGCGGCGCCAAGAAGGTGCGCCGCAAAGAGAAGAAGAATGTTGCCCACGGGCACGCTCACATCAAGAGCACGTTCAACAACACGATCATCTCCATCACCGACCCGAACGGTGCGGTGATCTCGTGGGCCTCGTCCGGCCACGTCGGCTTCAAGGGCTCGCGTAAGTCCACGCCGTTCGCCGCGCAGATGGCCGCCGAGAACGCCGCCCGCAAGGCCGCCGAGCACGGCATGAAGAAGGTCGACGTGTTCGTGAAGGGCCCGGGCTCGGGTCGCGAGACCGCGATCCGTTCGCTGCAGGCCGCCGGCCTCGAGGTCGGCACCATCCAGGACGTGACCCCGCAGCCGCACAACGGCTGCCGCCCGCCGAAGCGTCGTCGGGTCTGAGGAACGGGGAGGAGTAAACAGAAATGGCTCGTTACACCGGCCCCGCGACGCGTCTGTCGCGTCGCCTCAAGACCGACCTCATCGGCGGCGACCAGGCCTTCGAGCGTCGTCCCTACCCGCCGGGCCAGCACGGCCGCGGCCGGGTCAAGGAGAGCGAGTACCTGCTTCAGCTGCAGGAGAAGCAGAAGGCCCGCCACACCTACGGCGTGCTCGAGCGCCAGTTCCGCCGCTACTACGAAGAGGCCGCCCAGCGGCCCGGTAAGACCGGCGAGAACCTGCTGCAGATCTGCGAGTCGCGTCTGGACAACGTCGTGTACCGCGCAGGCATCGCGCGGACCCGTCGCCAGGCTCGTCAGCTCGTGAGCCACGGCCACTTCACGGTCAACGGCAAGAACGTGAACGTGCCGAGCTACCGGGTGTCGAAGTTCGACATCATCGACGTGCGCCCCAAGTCGGCGCAGATGCTGCCGTTCGTGGCCGCGAAGGAGGCGCTCGGCGAGCGCCCCGTCCCGGCCTGGCTGCAGGTCGTGCCCTCGTCGCTGCGCATCCTCGTGCACCAGCTGCCCGAGCGCGCGCAGATCGAGGTCCCGGTGCAGGAACAGCTGATCGTCGAGTTCTACTCGAAGTGATCGCCGGCGGCGGCGCGGCCGATCCGCGCCGCCGCTCCGCCACCCCTTTCGGCGTCATATGGCGGGCGCCGGCAGGAAAGGACAAGGAACAGTGCTGATTTCCCAGCGACCGGCTCTCGGCGAAGAGACGGTCAACGAGACCCGGTCCCGGTTCACCATCGAGCCGCTCGAGCCGGGCTTCGGCTACACGCTCGGCAACTCGCTTCGGCGCACGTTGCTGTCGTCGATCCCGGGTGCTGCTGTCACGAGCATCCGTATCGACGGCGTCCTGCACGAGTTCACCACCGTCCCGGGGGTGAAGGAGGATGTCACCGAGATCATCCTGAACCTCAAGGAGCTCGTGGTGTCCTCCGAGGAGGACGAGCCCGTCACCATGTACCTGCGCAAGCAGGGCCCCGGTGAGGTCACCGCGGCGGACATCGTCCCGCCGGCCGGTGTGACCGTGCACAACCCGGATCTGCACATCGCCTGGCTGAACGACAAGGGCAAGCTCGAGGTCGAGCTCGTCGTCGAGCGCGGCCGCGGCTACGTGCCTGCCCTGCAGAACAAGCAGGCGGGTGCCGAGATCGGCCGGATCCCGGTCGACTCGATCTACTCGCCGGTGCTGAAGGTGACGTACAAGGTCGAGGCCACGCGTGTCGAGCAGCGGACCGACTTCGACAAGCTGATCCTGGACGTGGAGACCAAGCCGTCGATCACGCCGCGCGACGCCGTCGCGTCGGCGGGCAAGACGCTCGTCGAGCTGTTCGGCCTCGCCAGGGAGCTCAACGTCGACGCGGAGGGCATCGAGATCGGCCCGTCGCCGCAGGAGGCGGACACCATCGCCGCCTACGCGATGCCGATCGAGGACCTGGACCTGACGGTGCGGTCCTACAACTGCCTCAAGCGCGAGGGGATTCACACGGTCGGCGAGCTGGTCTCGCGCAGCGAGGCCGACCTGCTCGACATCCGCAACTTCGGTGCGAAGTCGATCGACGAGGTGAAGATGAAGCTCGTCGGCCTCGGCCTCGCGCTCAAGGACAGCCCGCCCGGGTTCGACCCGACGACCGCGGCCGCCAACTACGACGACGGTGGCGAGGGCTGGGGCGACGACATGTCCGTCGGCGTTCCCGGTGGCTTGTCCGACGATGGCCACGACGATGGCCAGGACTACGCAGAGACGGAGCAGTTGTAAGACCCGACGACGGTGGCCGGTCGCGCCCAGCGGCCGGCCACCGGGTCTGACAGCTGAGAAGCTAACGAGGAGAACCGATGCCCACCCCCACCAAGGGACGCCGTCTCGGTGGATCGCCGTCGCATGAGCGGCTGATGCTGGCGAACCTGGCCACGTCGCTGTTCGAGCACGGCAAGATCACGACCACCGAGGCCAAGGCCAGGCGTGTCCGGCCGCTCGCGGAGAAGCTGATCACGAAGGCCAAGCGCGGCGACGTGCACAACCGGCGTCAGATCATGCGGACCATCCGCGACAAGGACGTCGTGCACAAGCTGATCGACGAGATCGGCCCGCACTTCTCCGACCGCAACGGTGGCTACGTCCGCATCACCAAGACGCTGCCGCGCAAGGGCGACAACGCCCCGATGGCGGTCATCGAGCTGGTGGCGGAGAAGACCGTGACGTCGGAGGCCGAGAAGGCTCGCGGCACCAAGTTCGCGGCCGACGAGAAGGCCACCGAGGAGAAGGCCGCCGAGAGCGCGGAGAGCGCAGAGTCCGCGGACTCCGCCGACTCCGCGGACAGCGCTGACTCGGCTGACAGCGCCGACTCGGCCGACAGCCCGGCCGCCGAGTCGGACGAGCAGGCCGACGACAAGGCCGAGTCCGAGAAGAAGGACGAAGCCTGACAGGCAGTTCCGCATCGAACGAGCCCGCCGTTCCCACTGGGGAGGGCGGGCTCGTTCGTCTGCGTCTGGAGGTCTCCTACGACGGCACGGACTTCTCCGGATGGGCGCGCCAGCCGGGCAGGCGCACCGTGCAGGGGGAGTTGGAGGAGGCGCTCGCGAAGCAGCCTCCGGGGGCCGCCGTGCCCAGGTCGGTGGTCGTCGCCGGGCGCACCGACGCCGGAGTGCACGCCGCGCGGCAGGTGGTGCACGTCGACGTCGAGCCGTACGAGGGGCAGCCGACGTCGCGCCGGTTGACCGTCGACGAGCGTGGCCTGCCGGACCTGGACCGGATGCGTCACCGGTGGAACCGCATCCTGCCGCCCGACGTGCGCGTGCTGGACACGCGCGTGGCCCCGGACGGTTTCGACGCGCGCTTCTCCGCCGTCCGCCGGCACTACCGCTACCAGGTGTCCGACGCGCCCTGGGGCGTCGACCCGCTGCGGCGCAGGGACACGCTGGCCCATCCGCGCCCGCTGGACGTCGACGCCCTGCAGCAGGCCTCTCAGGACCTGCTGGGCCTGCAGGACTTCGCGGCCTACTGCAAGCATCGCGAGGGTGCGACGACGATCCGGGAGTTGCAGCGCTTCACGTGGCGCAGGGTGGGCGAGTACGAGGTGCACGCCGAGGTCTCGGCCGACGCGTTCTGTCACTCGATGGTGCGCAGCCTCGTCGGTGCGCTGCTGATGGTGGGCGACGGCAGGCGCGACGTGGAGTGGCCGCACCGCGTGCTGGACAGCCAGGTCAGGGAGAGCGCGGTCGCCCCCGCGCACGGGCTGACCCTCGTGGCCATCGACTATCCCCCGGACGCCCACCTGGCCACCAGGGCAACCCAAACGAGAGCCCTCCGGGACACCCCGCGCGCCTGACCCCAATGCGCCCGAGGGCCCCATGGTTGCGTTCAACGCAACCATGGGGCCCTCGGGGGCTTTGAAACGCGGGCAGTCAGTCGCCTCGGCGGACGGGGCCGAGGATGGCCTGCTCCTTGCCGGTGGTGACGAGGCGGAGCGGGCGCCACAGGTTGCGGCCGAGCGCCACCACCTGGTCGTCCTTGAGGGTCGTCAACTGCCTGCTCATCTGCTGGGGCAGTCGCCAGATCTGTGCGGCCAGGTCGGCCTGGCCCGCGGGCAGCCGCTGCATGAGGACGAGGTCGGCGCCGTTGGCGACCGCCGTGGCCTGCGGGTGCAGGTACGGCAGCACGTACACCGTCGTCTGCCAGGGCGAACGTGGTGGGAACAGGTCCTGCGGTGTCGGCCCGCCGTCGTTGACCACGAGCAGCGGTGCGTCCTCCGACGGCCTTGGCAGCTCGACGGGGGAGAGCCTGCGGATCTGTACCAGCGGCGACGGCTGGCCGTTCTGCGTGCCGGCGGCCTTCTGCAGCACGTGCCATGCCGCCGGACGTCCCGTGGCGACGATGCACCACGCGCCGACGGCCATGGCCCGCATGGCCACCTGACGGGCCAGGTACAGCCCGCCGACAAGCACGATGCGGGTCGGCACCGAACGCAGCGCCGACACCGTCAGTGGCTCGCCCTGCAGCCCGGAACCGAGGATGATGCCGCCCCGGTCGCCCGACGGGCTGACGGCGTCCAGCAGTGCGGGATCGGCGACGAACTCGGGCGCCACGCCGTCGAGTTTTGTGGGGTCCTGCAGTCGGCTCATTTCTCGATTCCCCCTCGCTGCGCGCGCGTCGTTCCGGCCCGGCTCATGCGTTGCCTCCGAGCGGGATCGTCGCGGCCAGTCCCTCGGTCTGCTTGCCACGGAGCGGGGTCAGCGTGACACCCACCCGCTCGGCGAGGCTGTCGAGCCGCTGGTCGGCGGCGTCGAGCTCGCGCGGGTTACGGGCGCTCACGCGCACCACGCCGCGCAGCGACACCTTGCCCTCGTCCTCGGCGGGCGAGATCGACATGCCGACGGTGGACGACAGCGCCCGCACGCTGGTCAACGCGTTGAGGTTCGCCGTGACCTTGCCCTTCGGCCAGCCCGTGATCGCGTAGCTGGCGTGCCCGATGCCCGCGGCCGTGACGCCCGTCCACTTCTCCTTGAGCGCCACCTTCTGCCCGGAGCCGACGACCCCGGTGAGCTCGGCGGCCGACACCCCGGCGCGCAGCAGCTCGTCGGCGTTCAGTGGCCGCGTGGGCACGCCGTTGGACTCGAGGGCATTGCGGACTCGCGACAGTGCACCCATCAGCGCGCGGTGGGCGCCGACGACGCCGCCGCCACGTTCCTGCACCGCCGCTGCGCAGCGCTTCGGGTCCAGTCGCAGCGAGATCCACGTGGTCCGCCGCGCGGCGGCGGGAAGCGGCCCGAGGACCTCCATGTACGAGCTCAGCGCGGGCGAGTCGGCGGGCAGCGCAGCGCTGCCGGGGTAGCAGTGCCAGGTCATCTGGATGGAGTCGAGCACGACCCCGCGGTCCTCGAGGCACGGAGCCAGCGCCGACAGCGGCAGGCTCGGTGCGCCGCCCGCCTGCGTGATGAGTGCGGGCGTCGGCTCGACGAGGAGCACGGCCGTCCACGTGCCGTCGTGCCAGGCGAGGCCGACGTCGGAGTGTTCGTGGTCCTTGCCGTGCGCCACGATCAGGCCGGGGATCGCCAGCCGCAGCAGGTTGACGCGCACGTCGTCGCCGCCGATGACGGTCTCCTCCTCGTCGGCCACCGTTTCGATGGACTTCGGAGGGGGCGGCGTCGCGGTGCGTGCCCGCGTGCGGAACGTGTATCGCGTGGTCAGGCCCGCCCACTGGGTGAACCACTGGCCGTTCCAGCGCAGCAGGGCGAGCACGACGGTCACGCCCAGGATGCCGACGCCGACCCACAGCAGCGACTGGCTGATCGCCAGCAGGATCAGCCCGATCGCCAGCCCGACCTCGACGAGGACGACGTTCATCACCGGGAACGGGCCGAGGCTCGCACCGTGGGTCCGCTTGTGTGCGGGCGGGGCGTTGCGGGGCTGTGGTTCCGGGGGTTTCGGCGGAGTCGGCTCCTGGCCTCCGGGACCTCCCGGACCACCGGAACCGCCAGGGCCTCCCGGACCACCGGGGCCACCGGGACCACTGCCACCGGGGCCGCCAGGTCCGCCAGGTCCGCCGGGGCCACCGGGACCGCCGGGGCCACTGCCACCCGGACCTCCCGGACCGCTCGGTCCTCCCGGGCCGGGACGTCCGCCGCCGGGCCCGCCCGGTCCCTGCGGACCGCCGGGCCGCTGGGGGCCGCCTCCGCCGGGTCCTGCGGGACCTCCCGGACCACCTGGACCACTCGGGCCACTCGGACGGCCGGGGCCACCGGGACCGGAGGGGGCAGGCGGCTTGCCGGGGCCTGCCGGCCCCTTCGGTGCGGGTCCGCCCGGGCCGGGACCTCCCGGTCCAGCCGGGCCTCCGGGACCTGCCGGGCCTCCGGGGCCGGGACGACCCGGACCCGCGGGTCCCTGCGGACGCTGCGGCGGTCCCGGTGGCCGCCCTCCGGGAGGCGGTGGGCCCGATGAGCGTGGAGGCGGCGTGGTGACGGACATCCGCTGGCTTCTTCCCCTCATTGTCACTCGCGTGTCCCCCGGAAGCGGCCGTGAGCGATTCGCGTTCGCCCGCCGTGGGCCTGCGGATCGCCCCGCCGCGGGCCCGTGTGAGACGGACACGCAGCGAAAACAGCCATCCCGGGGAGTCGCAGACTAGCGGGTGTTGGTAGAAACCAACACCAGCCGGTCCCGCACGGTTATCCTGCGGAACCGTATCGCGATGGGGAGGCAGTGGGGCGAGAATGCCGTCAACACCGACAACAAAGTCACAGGTTCAGGCGTACCGGTTCGTACTGCGGCGGATGCAGTCGGCGCTGGTGCGCAAGGACCCGGTCATGCTGCACGACCCGATGCGAACCCACGGGCGTGCCACCACGGTCGGCGTCGTCCTCGGTGCCCTCGGCTGTCTGGGGTTCCTGGTGTTCGGCATTTTCAAGCCGGCACCGAGCGTTCCGGACAGTGGCATCGTGATCAGCGAGCAGTCCGGTCAGGTCTACGTCGTCAACCAGGGCGGCGATCAGCTGATCCCGACGTTCAACGTCGCCTCGGCGAAGCTGCTGTCGATGGCGCAGGCGCAGGAGAGCAGTGAGGGCGGGGCCGCACCGCAGCCGCCCGAGGGCGACGGGCTCGAACCGCAGGTGGTTCCCGACGAACAGTTGACGGACATCTCGCGCGCTCGGCTCCGCGGCATCCCGGACGGCCCGCCGCTGCTGCCCAGCCAGGACCAGACGATCCGCAGCCAGTGGGCCGTGTGCGACGCGCTCGACTACGACGACTCGCTGCCTCCCGAGACGGCGCGGCAGGAGGCCACGGTCAAGAGTCAGGTGCTCGCGGGCGTCTCGGCGGGCGAGGCGAAGGACGAGCTCCCGCAGAACCAGGCGATCCTCGCCCAGAACGGCGAGGAGACGTACCTGATCTACCGGCAGCAGAACACGCAGGCGGGGCCGGGCAACGCGGTGAAGGCGCTCGTCGACCTGAGCCCGGACGACCCGGTCACCAGCGCCTTCGGCCTCGACCCGCAGCAGGCGCGGAAGGTCTCGCCCAGCCTGCTCGAAGCGATCCCGAACGCCACCGGCCAGCTCGTGGCCCCCCAGATCGACGGGGCGCAGGAATCGCCGAACTACGACATCGGCCCCGCCTCCCCGCAGGTCGGCTCGATCATCAACGTGGTCGACGCGGGTGCGGAGACGCTGTACGTCGTCCTCAAGGACGGCATCCAGGAGGTTTCCGAGGGTGCCGCCAACGTCATCCTCGCGAGCAACCAGTCCGGCACGAGTGAGACGCCGCGGGACGTGTCGCTGGCCGACATCTCGAACGCGCCGAAGCTCGGCGTGAACGATCCGCGCCGCATCGAGACCGAGCACTTCCCCTCCGAGGGAATCGAGATCGTCGACCAGCAGCTGAGCCCGCACACCTGCCTCGGCTGGAAGGTCCAGGGCGAGGGTGCGGCCCGCGACTCGTTCACGACGGTCTACGTGCACCGCACCTCGCCGCTGCCGAACGGCGCGAAGCCCATCGACGTCGGCACGGCCGCGCCGGACGGCTACAACAAGGTCGACCAGTTCTACATGCAGCCCGGCTACGCCGCTCCGGTCCGTTCGGCCACGAGCAAGGAGACGTTCGGCAAGGGCCCGTTGCAGCTGATCTCCGACCGGGGCATCCGGTACGGCATCCCGAACGTCACCACGGCGCAGTGGCTGGGGCTGGGGGAGAACCTGTTCCAGCCGGCACCCGAGACGATCATCAAGATGCTGCCCGCCGGGGCGTCCCTGAACCCGCAGGACGTGCGCAAGACGTACGACTCGGTACAGGTCGCGCCGAACGCGCCTGAGGGTGGGGCGGCCGCGCCGGGAGGCTGATCGACCCGCGGATCGAGTTGAGGGCCGTGGCCCCGTGAGCGACGACGTCGCCGCGGGGCCACGGCTGTTTCCACCTGTGGACACCCCTGTGGACAACTCGGGGAGCCCGGTCGGTGTCGAAGCCCGGCCCGGTGTGGGAACGGCGGGCCGGGTGCGGCTCCCTGCGAGGCGAGCTCAGCCGGGGCCTCCGCGGACGAGGCCGCCTGCGTTCGCCGTGGTCACTCCGACGAGGCACCGCCGAAGCGGGCGCCGCGAAACCTGGAGGACAGACCGCTCCGGCTCGGTGCAGACGAGCACCCCGGCAGCGCCATGGGCCAGCCAACCGGGCCTGGTCGGCCTGCCTGTGGATCAGGCGGGCCGCGCCTCCCGCGGAGGTCTGCGGCCGCCGGGCTCGGCAAGGCCGGGTGTCCTACGACCCCGAGCCGGCCACCTTGGCGTCCTTGGCCGGCTTCTGGTTCCGCCGCACGGTGTGCACGACGAACATCGTCACCCCGATCGCCAGCAGCGCACCCGCCGAGCCGCCGACGGCGACCGCGAACGGCGTCCAGTTCGTCGTGTCGGCGGGCGGCAGGTCGTCGGGCAGCGCCTGGGGAACGACAGGCTCGGCGTTCTCCTCGGACGGCACGTTCGCGGTCAGCGCGGCGATCGGGTCGATGACGCCGTGGCCGATGTACTGGTCGTGTCCGTCGGGAGCGGCCGGGTGGTGCGCGGTGTACTTGATGCGGTCCATGACCTGCGTGGCGGTCAGCTTCGGATACATCTGCCGCACGAGCGCGGCCACCCCGGAGACGTACGGCGCGGCGAAGCTGGTGCCCTCGATGGGTGCGGCCTCGCCGTTGGGGTCGATGGTCTGGTTGACCAGCCGGTCGGAGCCTTCCGCCGGGTCGAGCGAGATGATGTCGGTGCCGGGCGCCGCGACGCTGACCCACGGCCCGTTCATGCTGAAGTTCGCCGCCCCGCCGCTCTCGTCGATGGCGGCGACCGACAGCACGTGGTCGGAGAAGATCGGCGGCGAGACGTAGGAACTGGGGCTGTCGGCCGAGGTGTTCTGCTCGCAGTTCTGGCCCACGTTGCCTGCGGCGCTGACGACGACCGCGTTCCTCTCCTCGGTCGCGTACTTCACCGCGGCCTGGAGCTTCTTGTTCTCCTGGTCGATCTGGTTCGGGCCGGTGGCGGGCTGGCAGTTGTTGATCGACACGTTGATCACGCCGCCCTGGCTCACGTCGGCGGCCTTGACGATGGCCGCGGCGAGCGAGGCGAGGGTGCCCGCGCCTTCCTTGCTCTCCGCCTGCCGCTGCGACGAGTCGGTGGCCGCGGAACCGCCGGTGCCGCCTCCGTCGCCGCCGTCACCGCCGTTGCCGCCCTCGCCACCGGTGTCCCCACCGCCGGGGCCGCCGCCGTTGCCGCCACCGTCGCCGCCGCCGGGCCTGCCGCCCTGGCCTCCGCCCTGATCGCCGGGACCCGGGGCGGGGGTCTCCTCTTCCTCGACCTTCTCGTAGGCCTCGCTGGACTGGCGGATGGACTTGATCTTGACGTTGGGAGCGACGCCCGTGAAGCCGACGTCGCTGGGGGTCTTCGCGCCGATGATGCCGGCGACCTCGGTGCCGTGCCCGTCGCAGTCGAGCACGCCGGGGCCGTAGTCGGTCTCCTGGTTCACCAGGTCGAGCACGCCTTCGACCCTGCCGTTGAAGTAGGGATGCCCGTCCCAGACACCGGTGTCGATGACCGTGACGGTCTGGCCTGCACCGGGCTGCATGCCCTGTGCCTCCATCATCCGGTGCACCTCGTCCAGGCGCAGGTACTGCTGACCCCACGGGGCGTTGCGCAGCTGCTCGACCTCGTCGAGCTCCGCGGCCGCCACGCACTCGGTGCTCTTCTGGTAGTTCTCGGGCGGCGAGTCGCTGCGCAGCGAGGCGGGGCTCGGCAGCCCGGAGTCCACCGGCGGCGTCCAGTCGGCCGACTGGGCCGACGCGGGCAGGGCGGGCAGCCCGGCCACCGTGGCGCCGATGGCGGCCGTGAGCAGCAGCGCCGACGCGCGCCGCGCCCCGCCGCGTGAACGTGTACCGACCGAACGCACCCGAAACCCCCTTGCCGGCTTCTCTTGTCCGCCTTCGCCCGCTGCGGCCTCAGCCGAGCAGGTCGAGGTGGCGGAAGTAGGAGTAGAGCTCCATGGCGGCCAGCGCGAGCGGCAGGACCGCGGCGATGCAAATGGCCTCGATGATGTCGACGGTGCGGCGGATCGGCGGCGAGAAGCGCTGGTTCGGCACCACCGCGCCGAGCACGACCGACCCCGCGGCCAGCACCACGAAGGCGACCGCGCCCCACAGCAGCTGGTCGAACGGGTCGGCGTTCTGCAGCCAGCCGACGAGAATGCCCGCGGCGGAGACCATGCCCGTGACCAGCAGTGCGATGGCCTGCGCACCGTTGGCGTAGGTGCGGGCGCGCAGCAGCAGCACCGCGGTGGCGACGGCACCGGTCAGCACGCCCCAGATGTTCGGCGCGGTCGCCGAGATCATCGCGGCGAGTGCGGTGACCGCGCCGCAGCCGACGAGCAGACCCGTCATGTAGTTGTGGGCCGCGCTCGTGCGCTGCTCGATGTCCGAGTAGTCCGGGATCTCGGAGTCTTCCTTGAGCTCGTCCGCGGTGCCGGGGACGGTCGGCAGCGGCAGCTTGGCCAGCCAGATCGTCGCCCTCGGCAGCACCGAGATGCAGCCGAGCGCCACGGCGGCGGTACCCGCGGCGATGGCGTGAGCCGGCTCGTCGCCCAGCAGCGTCGCGACGAGGAAGGACAGCACACCGAACACGCCCGCCGTCGCGGCGGCGATGAACGTGGTCAGGCCGGTGCCGGTGATCATGATCGACGCGGCTGCCACGACCACGACCAACGCGCTGCCGAGCAGCAGGTTGGGGCGGATCGACGTGTCGAGCGGGACGATGAAGAACCCGGCCACGAACGCCATGGGAAGCCCGCCCGCGGCCGAGATCAGCACGCCGGTGGAGACCGCGCGGTAGGCGCGGGCCAGGGTGGCGCCGAGTGCGACACAGGCGATGGCGAGCACGCCCGCCGCGATCGCGGCGAACATCGGGTACATGCTGCTCTCGCCGACGCCGAACACGCCGCCGAGGAAGATCGACAGAGCGGCGAGGACCGCGGCGAGGCCACCCGCGGCGTGGCCGATCTTGAGGGCCGTCTCCTTGCTCCACGGGCGGAAGCCGTCGGGATCGGCCTCGGCGATCGCGTCGACGACGTCGTCGTAGAGCGGGGGCGGCGGGTTCTCGTTGCGCTTGCGCAGCTGCAGCAGCTCACCGTCCACGACGCCGAGCGAGGCCAGCGTCCTGCTCGGGTCGAGCGGCGCGTCCCCCAGCTTGGCCAACGCCCACCCGCCGTGCCGGGCGCCTCCGTCGGGAGAGGTCTCCTTGGCCATCTCCAGCAACATCGGCATCAGGTCCGCAACGGCCACGTCGGCCGGCAGTGCGACGTCGATCCGGGTGTTCGGTGCCACCACCGTCACCCGACTGAATACGGTCGTGCCCGTTGCCACCTTCTAGCCCCCTACCTGGATGTATCGCTGCCTCGGTACTTATACCGCGCACGGCAACATACCGTTCGCCGCCCCGGACGTCTGCATCTGCCTTGACGGCAGGTCATGGCGGCGCATGCAGTCTTAACGCACGAGGAGCCGGCGCGGGGGCGATTCGGCCGAACCCGTGCGAGTTCGCCGGTCTGCCGATCACGACTTGCCCTCGTTCGCTACCGTGTGAGCTCGGCCAGCATGTCGCCGGTCGCATGCCGACTTGAATAGCCGACTTGAAGAGGGGTCTTTTCGGTGAGCACGCTGCAGTTCAAGCGGTCGCCACGCCTTGCTGCGCCCCGCCCGCCGGGCGGCGAGGTCCACCTCGAGCCGCCGCCCGAGGTGCCACGCGCCATCCCCGGCAACATCATGATGAAGATCCTGCCGGTCGTCATGATCGTGGCGATGCTCGGCATGGTCGGCATGATCATGGTTCCGCGGCTGCAGGAGGGGCAGGCGCCGAGCCCCTTCATGATGATGATGCCGATGATGATGGTCATGTCGATGGTCGGCATGTTCGCAGGTGGGGGCCGCGGCGGTCAGCAGAAGAAGGCCGAGATGAACGAGGACCGCAAGGACTACCTGCGGTACCTCGGCCAGATGCGTGAGCGCGCCCGCGAGGCGATGGAGGAGCAGCGCGCGTCACTGGAGTGGGTGCACCCGGACCCGCAGACCCTGTGGTCCATGGCGGCGACGCGGCGCATGTGGGAGCGCAGGCAGAACGACCAGGACTTCCTCCACCTTCGGGTCGGCCGCAGTGCGCACCGGCTGGCGACCAGGCTCGTCCCGCCGCAGACCGGTCCGGTCGACGAGCTCGAACCGATCGCGACGCTGGCCCTGCGCCGGTTCGTGCGCGCGCACTCGATCGTCCCCGACCTGCCCACGCAGATCACCCTGCGTGGGTTCGCGGCCGTCGGCATGCAGGGCGATCGCGAGCTCACCCGCGGGCTGACGCGCGCGATGCTCGCCCAGCTCGTCACGTTCCACAGCCCGGAGGACGTGCTCATCGCCGTCGCCTCGACGGGTCGGTCGAAGGCCGAGTGGGAGTGGGCCAAGTGGTTGCCCCACACGCAGCACCCGACGCTGTCCGACGGCATCGGCCAGCTGCGCATGATGGCCGGGTCGCTCGGCCAGATCGAGGCGTGGCTCGAGGACGAGCTGCGGGACAGGCAGCGCTTCTCGCGTAACGCCACGCCGCCGCCGGACCAGCCGCACATCGTCGTCGTGCTCGACGACGCCGACGTCACCGGCGAGGAGCAGATCCTCCTGGAGGAGGGGCTCGTCGGCGTCACGCTGATCGACCTGTCGGACACGATCGGCAACCTGGCCGCCCGCCGCGGCCTGCGCCTGGTGGTCGAGCCCGAACGGCTCGGTGCGCGCAGCGCGGGCGGTGTCGAGTGGTTCGGCGAGCCCGACACGCTCAGCCTCGTCGAGGTCGAGGCGCTGGCCCGCAAACTCTCGCCCTACCGGGTCGGCAGTGCCGCAGCCGAGGACGGGGAGGAACAGCCGCTGCTGTCCAACCCGTCGCTGCTGGAACTGCTCGGCATTCCCGGCGACCCGATGACGTTCGACGTGCAGCAGGCCTGGCGCCCGCGCCCGGTGCGCGACCGCTACCGCGTGCCGTTCGGCGTCGGCGAGATGGGCCAGCCGGTGGAGCTGGACATCAAGGAAGCCGCCATGGAGGGCATGGGCCCGCACGGCCTGTGCATCGGTGCGACCGGTTCCGGTAAGTCCGAGTTCCTCCGCACGCTCGTGCTGGGCATGCTCGCCACCCACTCGTCGACGACGCTGAACTTCGTGCTCGTCGACTTCAAGGGTGGTGCGACGTTCCTCGGCCTCGACAAGGCGCCGCACGTGTCGGCGGTCATCACCAACCTGGCCGACGAGGTCACGCTGGTCGACCGCATGAAGGACGCACTGGCCGGCGAGATGAACCGCAGGCAGGAGGCGCTCAAGAACGGCGGCAACTTCAAGAACGTGTGGGAGTACGAGAAGGCCCGCGAGAACGGTGCCGACCTCGACCCGCTGCCCGCGCTGTTCATCGTCGTCGACGAGTTCTCCGAGCTGCTCAGCGAGAAGCCCGACTTCATCGAACTGTTCGTCGCGATCGGCCGGCTCGGCCGTTCGCTGCAGATGCACATGCTGCTTGCCTCGCAGCGGCTCGAGGAGGGCAAGCTGCGCGGCCTGGACTCCCACCTGTCCTACCGCATCGGCCTGAAGACCTTCTCCGCCGCCGAGTCGCGCGCGGCGATCGGTGTTCCGGACGCCTTCGAACTGCCGTCGGTGCCCGGTGGTGGCTACCTGAAGTACGACACCTCGACGCTCGAACGTTTCAAGGCCTCCTACGTCTCGGGTCCGTACCGCCCCGCAGGCATCAAGGCGGCCGCACCCGGCGCCAAGGTGGTGCGTGCGGACAAGCGTCCGCAGATGTTCGTGCCCGACTACGTCGAGCTGCCGAAGGAACCCGAACCGGAGCCGGAACCGGAACCGGAGAAGCCGCAGCAGCCCGAGTCAGAGGAGGCCGTCGAGCCGAGCGAGCTGGACGTCATCGTCAGCAGGCTCGTCGGGCAGGGTCCGCCCGCGCACGAGGTGTGGCTGCCGCCGCTGAACGAGCCGAACTCGCTCGACACGCTCCTGCCGAACCTCAACCCGACCGAGGAACGCGGACTGTCGCCCGTCGGCTTCTTCGGCAACGGCAAGCTGCAGGTGCCGCTCGGCATCGTGGACCGTCCGTACGAGCAGCGGCGCGACCCGCTGTGGGCCGACTTCTCCGGCGGTGCCGGTCACGGCGCCGTCGTCGGCGGTCCACAGTCCGGTAAGTCGACGATGCTGCGCACGCTCGTGATGTCGATGGCGTTGACGCACACGCCCGAGGAGGCGCAGTTCTACGCCATCGACCTCGGTGGCGGCACGCTCGCCTCGCTCGACGGTCTTCCGCACGTCGGTGGGGTGGCCGTCGCCAGGCGCGACCCGGACAAGGCCCGCCGCATCGTCGCCGAGCTGACGACCCTGGCCGCCGAGCGGGAAGCGCGCTTCGGGGAACTGGGCGTCGACTCGATGGCCGACTTCCGCAACCGCAAGCGCCGCGGCGACATCACCCACGAGCAAGACCCGTTCGGCGACGCGTTCCTCATCGTCGACGGCTGGCGCGCGCTGCGGGACGACTTCGAGGAGCTCGAACCGCAGATCACCAAGCTCGCCGTCCAGGGCCTCGCCTACGGCGTGCACGTCGTCATCGCGTCCAACCGGTGGGCCGACATCCGGCCCGCCATCAAGGACATGCTCGGCACCCGGTTCGAGCTGCGGCTCGGTGACCCGAGCGAGTCCGACATCGAACGGCGCACGGCGGTCAACGTGCCCGCCGGACGTCCCGGTCGCGGTCTGACCCGGGACAAGCTGCACTTCCTCGGCGGTCTGCCGCGGATCGACGGGTCGAGCGACGCGACGACCGTCGGTGACGGTGTCGCCGACGCGGTCGCCAAGATCAGTTCCGCGTGGCAGGGCCGCAAGGCACCGCAGGTGCGGCTGCTGCCCGACTTCATGCCGTACGAGGACCTGCTGGCGATCGACAACCGCCGCGACTCCAAGCTGGTGCCCATCGGCGTCAACGAGGACGAGCTGGCGCCCGTCTACCTCGACTTCAACGCCGACCCGCACTTCCTGGCATACGCCGACGGCGAGTCCGGCAAGACGAACCTGCTGCGGCAGATCGTCCGCGGGATCACCGACCGCTACACCAAGCAGGAGGCGGTCATCATCCTCGTCGACTACCGGCGCACGATGCTCGGTTTCGTCGAGGGGGACCAGCTGCTGGCGTACGCGGTGTCTGCCAACCAGCTCGACGGGATCGTCAAGGAGGTGGCCGGGTCGATGCAGAAGCGCCTGCCCGGCCCGGACGTGACGCCGCAGCAGCTCAAGGACCGGTCGTGGTGGCAGGGCCCCGAACTGTTCGTGATCGTCGACGACTACGACCTCGTGGCCACGCAGCAGAGCAACCCGCTGCGTCCGCTGGCCGAGTACCTGCCGCAGGCCAAGGACGTCGGCCTGCACATGGTGGTCGCCAGGCGCACCGGTGGTGCCGCGCGTACCGGGATGGACCCGATCATCGGCAAGCTCAAGGAGCTGGCGATGCCGGGCATCGTGATGAGCGGTTCCAAGGACGAGGGCACGCTGCTGGGCAACGTCAAGGCCAGCCCGATGCCGCCCGGCCGCGGCAACCTGGTCAGCCGCAAGGTCGGCAAGCAGCTCATGCACGTGTCGTGGATCAATCCCGAGTGATCCACGCGCCGACGCCGTGGTCACCGGTCGTTCCTGACGTGGGGAGCGACCGGTGACTTTTCGCGTCGCGATCGACTTCGGCACGTCGAGCACCTGCGTCGTCGCCGCGATCGGGGAACGGCAGCCACAGGTCGTCGTGATCGACGGCCAGCCGCTGATGCCGTCGGCCGTGTACGCACACGCCGACGGCACGCTGTTCGTCGGCCAGGAGGCCGAGCGGCAGGCCGCGGTGGATCCCGCCCGGTTCGAGCCGACGCCGAAACGCCGGATCGACGAGGGCGAACTGCTGCTCGGCGACACCGTGCTGAACGTCGTCGACGTCGTGCGCGCCGTGTTGTCCAGGGCGGTGGGCGAGGCGCGCAGGCTGGCGGCGGGTGCGGAGATCGACCTGCTGGTCCTCACGCATCCCGCGGACTGGGGTGCGGTGCGCACCCGGCTGCTGCGCCAGGCCGCGAGCGGTCTCGGGCACGAGGTCGCGTTGGTGCCGGAGCCGGTCGCCGCCGCGGTCTTCCACGCCGCGACGTACGCACCGGCCCACGACAACCCGGAGAAGACCGTCGCGTTCACCGGCAAGCCGGGGGACACGTTGGCGGTGTTCGACTTCGGTGGCGGCACGATCGACGTGAGCGTCGTGCGCCGCACGGAGTCGCAGAACCGCAGGACGGCGTTCGAGGTCCCCGCCACCCGCGGCGACCCGGGCTTCGGCGGTGCGGACATCGACCAGGCGTTGCTGGAGCACGTCGGTTCCCTCGTCTCGTCGGCGGACAGGGATGCGTGGGAGCAGCTGGTCCAGGGCAGGGAACTGGCCGACCGGCGCAGGAGACGCGTGCTGCGGCAGGACGTGCGCGGCGCCAAGGAGACGTTGTCCCGGCACGCCTACACGGACGTGCCGATGCCGCCGCCGTTCGCCGACGCGCACGTGACGCGGGAGCAACTCGAGGAGTTGGTCGCCGCCCCGCTCGGCAGGGCCGTCGAACTCGCGGTCGCGACGATCGAGGAGGCCGGGCTGCGGCCGAAGCAGCTGACGGCGATCTTCCTCGTCGGCGGATCGAGCCGGATCCCGATGCTGTCGCGGCTCATCCACGAGCGGACCGGCGTCGTGCCCACGACCCTCGACCAGCCCGAGACCGTCGTGGCACGCGGTGCGCTGCGTGCCGTACAGGTGATCCCCGACCGCGGCGGAGCGGTGCCCGGCGCGTTGCCCGGCGCAGGGGACGAGGCCACCTCCGTCGTGCGCAGGCCGGAATCCGCGCCGCAGCAGCCCCACGGTCCACACGGGACGGGCAGGCAGTCGGCGGGCAGCGCCCGTCCCGGTGCGTACGGAGCACAGTCGGGGCCGAACACGGCTCCGTACCGGCCACAGCAGCCCGGCGGCCACCATCCGGGCACGCAGCCGCCCCAGCATCCGTCGGGCCAGCATCCGTCGGGGTCGCAGGCGGGCAGGCGTCCGCACAGCCCGCAGACGCCGCGTCCCGGCGTTCCTGCTCCCCACGCTCAGGGCGGGCACGGACAGGGCGGCCCCGGAAAGGGCGGGCACGGGCAGGCTGGGCCGGGAACACCGCACGGCGGCGGGTTCGCCCAGCAGCATCCCGGCTTCGCCGCGTCCTCCTACACCGCGGCCTCCTCCACCGCGGGCTCGGGTGAGCCCGGCGGCGAGGGCGCCGGCACCGGAACGAACGGCGGCCGGAAGCGGGCACTGGTGTGGTCGGCGCTCGGCCTGGTGGTGCTGCTGGCAGGTGCGGCCGCCGTGTGGTTCTTCGTCATCAGGGAGGACGAACCCGAGGGAACGCGGGTCTCCCGGTTCTCGTACTCGTTCATCGCACCGCAGGGCTGGAAACAGCTCGACGAGAACGTCGAACGCGCCAACATCACGTACGGCCCGGCCGACTCCTCCGGTTCGGACCTCGTCGTCGTCCAGCAGATCCAGCAGGACTTCGACGCCGGAAAGCAGCGCAGGCGCCTGTTCGACGAGATCCGCCAGGATGGGGCGGCGCGGCCGGACAAGTACCGCGGTTTCAAGGAACACCACGGGTTCGCGGGCCGCGACACCATTCACTACACGGAGAAGCTCGACGGGATCGCCGAGCCCGTGCGGTGGTACATCCTCGCGAACGGTTCGGTCCAGGTGAGCGTCGGCTGCCAGACCGACAAGGCCAAGAAGGAAGTCGCCGCGGGCTGCGAACAGATTGTCCAGACCCTCGAATTCACGAACTGACGCCACGTTCGACGTAACCCGCGTCCGCTGTGCATGTGCGAAACCGAATGCGAAACGCGCTCGCAGAGCTCTGACCTGCGTAAACGTGTTCGGTTCCGTTCGGTTCCAGGTTTCGGCGTTTACTGGAGCAACTACTTACGGAACCGGCGGGACATCGTGGAACCAACCATGGCAGGGTCTTCGTCGTAGGGTCAGTACCAGCAAGGAAGTACTCGACTGAACCACTGACGAAGGGGGTCATCCCAATGGCAGGCGGCTTTACAGGGACTCCGGAACAGTTCCAGCAGGCGTACCGCGACGTCGAAGAGACGAAGCAGGCCATGGACCAGAACATGTCGACGCTGCGCGACCGCATCGAGGCGACCCGCGCCGGCTGGGGCGGCGAGGCTGCGCAGGCGTTCCAGAACGTCATGAACGCGTTCGACGAGAAGAACATGAAGCTGAACCAGGCGCTGCAGGACATCGCCGAGCTGCTTCAGCAGTCCGGTGTCAAGTACCAGCAGGCGGAAGAGGAGCAGCAGTCGGCCATCGGCAGCATCTCCAACGCCCTCGGCGGCCTCTGATTCGTTCGCGACCCGATTCACTTCATTCTTAGACTTTCTGGAGGGTAGACATGTCCGGTATCAAGGTTGATTACGCAACGATCCACACCGCTGCCGAGGACTGCAAGGCCACCGGCGGCGAGCTGGAGAACCTGTTCGAGCAGCTGAAGAGCCAGCTCGCCCCGCTCGTCGAGAGCTGGGAAGGTGACGCGATGCAGGCCTGGAACGAGGTTCAGAACAACTGGAACCAGTCGCTCGAGGAGCTCAAGCAGGTTCTCGCGCAGATCGCCACCGCTCTGCCGCAGATCGCCGACGGCTACCAGGGCACGGAGAAGGGCATCCAGGGGATGTTCGGCTGACATCAGCCTGCTTCACCGCAGCCTCTGGGGGCAGCTCTGGGGGCAGTCCTGGTGGCACGGCCACCGGCTGACGGATACATGGAACGGGTCCGGCCTCTCACGGCCGGGCCCGTTCTCGTGTGTGCGGCAGAGGGCGCGGCGACGTCCGAGGGCGCCCCGAATCGACCGCCGACCAGGGTCGTAGACTGCGGGTAGCGGTTCCTCGACGCGCCGAGGCGGCCTGTCGGGAGGATGCGGTGGCCGGCATTAGGATGAGCCGCCCATCGGACCCCGCCTCCATGCGCTCCGAAGCGACCGGGTATCTTCGTAGTCTGTGCGCGCGCCGAGTGTTTGCGGCCGGCCCGCACGTACCCACAAGCAATCTTGACGACGAGGTAGACCCTTGCCCACGTACAGCCCTAAGCCCGGCGATGTCACCCGTGCCTGGCACGTGATCGACGCCCAGGACGTCGTGCTCGGCCGGCTCGCGACCGAGGTTGCCACGCTGCTGCGCGGCAAGCACAAGCCGACCTATGCTCCGCACGTGGACACGGGTGACTTCGTCATCATCGTGAACGCCGAGAAGGTCGCCCTCACCGGCAACAAGCGCGAGCAGAAGTTCGCGTACCGTCACAGCGGCTACCCGGGCGGCATGCGCAAGCAGTCGTTCGGCGAGCTGCTCGACACCAAGCCGGAGCGCCTGCTCGAGAAGACCATCAAGGGCATGCTGCCGAAGAACAAGCTCGGCCGTGCCATGGGGAAGAAGCTGAAGGTCTACGCCGGCCCGGACCACCCGCACGCCGCGCAGAACCCGCAGCCCCACGAGATCACCAAGATCGCTCAGGTGACCAAGTGAGTGAGGAACAGCCTGTGACCAGCACCGAGACCGAGGCCGCCACCGAAGCGGCTGTGACGAGCGAGACGCCGGCAGCGCCGAAGCCGTCTCGCGCCGCCGGTGGCACCGCGCAAACGGTCGGCCGGCGCAAGGAGGCCGTCGTCCGGGTGCGTCTCGTGCCCGGCAGCGGCCAGTTCAAGCTCAACGGCAAGTCGCTCGAGGAGTACTTCCCGAACAAGGTGCACCAGCAGCTCATCCGTGAGCCGCTGGTGACGGTCGAGAAGCCCGAGTCGTTCGACATCGCCGCCAACCTGCGCGGCGGCGGCCCGTCGGGTCAGGCCGGTGCACTGCGCCTGGCCATCGCCCGTGCGCTCGCCGAGATCGACGGCGACGACCGCCCGGCGCTGAAGAAGGCCGGCTTCCTCACGCGTGACGCGCGTGCGACCGAGCGCAAGAAGTACGGCCTCAAGAAGGCCCGCAAGGCGCCGCAGTACTCCAAGCGCTGACCTTCGACGTCAGTGTTCTGTCTCGCATCGACTGCGGTGTGGGGCAACACGCGAGAGCGCCCATCCGATACACGGGTGGGCGCTTTTCGCGTTTCCGGGGAAGGCGCCCGCCGTGTTGCGTTCTCCGGGGCCCGTGTTGCAGTCCCAGGGGCCCGTGTTGCGGGTTCCGGAGGGCGTGTTGCGGTCCTGGGAGCGCGTGTTGTGGGTATCCGGGCCGGGTGTCGCCTGCCGTAGCGCAAACGGTGACCCGCCGGTATCGCCCACGTGCGTGTCGCTAAGTTGTCCGCGCGACGCGGAGTCCGCACGGTGGGCTCCATGGCGTCTCGAGGCGATGTGTTGTAGCTGGAGGATGTATGGCCCGCCTGTTCGGCACCGATGGCGTGCGCGGTCTCGCGAACAGTGAGCTGACGCCGGAACTGGCGTTGTCGGTGGCCGCGGCGGCGGCTCGCGTGCTCGCTGCCCACGACCGATCGCACCGTCCGGTGGCTGTGGTGGGCCGCGACCCGCGGGCCAGCGGCGAGATGCTGGAGGCGGCGGTGGTCGCCGGGCTGACCTCGGCGGGCGCCGACGTGGTGCGCGTCGGCGTGCTGCCCACCCCCGCGGTGGCGTTCCTCGTCGGTGACCTGGACGCCGATTTCGGCGTGGTCATCTCGGCGTCGCACAATCCGATGCCGGACAACGGTCTGAAGCTGTTCGGCGAGGGTGGGCACAAGCTGCCCGACAGCATCGAGGACGAGATCGAGGCGCTGCTCGGCGCGGACGTGACGCAGGTGCCGCCGCGTCCCACGGGGTCGGAGATCGGCAGGGTGCGCGACGCCGCGGACGCGCTCGACCGCTACGTGGCGCATCTGGTCGCCGCGACGCCGCACTCCCTGGCGGGGCTGAAGGTGGTCGTGGACTGCGCGAACGGTGCGGCGTCGGTGGCTGCGCCCGAGGCCTACCGGAAGGCGGGCGCGGAGGTCGTCGCGATCCATGCCGAACCGGACGGGCTCAACATCAACGACGGGTGCGGGTCGACCCATCCGGAACAGTTGCAGGCCGCGGTCGTCGAACACGGCGCCGACCTGGGGATTGCGCACGACGGTGATGCCGACCGGTGTCTGGCCGTCGACGGCGAGGGCAACCTGGTGGACGGCGATCAGATCATGGCCGTGCTGGCCCTGGACATGGCCGAGCGGGGCGAACTGACGCACACGACGCTCGTGGCCACGGTGATGAGCAACCTGGGCCTGCACCTGGCGATGAAGGAGCACGACATCGCGTTGCGGACGGCCGCGGTCGGTGACCGGTACGTGTTGGAGGAGTTGCGCGCGGGCGGGTTCGCGCTGGGTGGCGAGCAGTCCGGCCACGTCGTGTTGCCCGCGCACGCGACGACGGGCGACGGGTTGTTGACGGCGTTGCGCCTGATGAGCAGGGCGGCGGCGACGGGCAAGCCGGTGGCCGAGCTGGCCGCGGTGATGGAACGGTTGCCGCAGGTGCTGGTGAACGTGCGGGTGGCCGACAAGGCGGCGGTGGCTGCGTCGGAGGCGGTGCGCGAGGCCGTGGACGCGGTGACCAGTGAGCTGGGCGAGGAGGGCCGGGTGCTGCTGCGGCCGTCGGGCACGGAGCAACTCGTCCGGGTGATGGTCGAGGCGAAGGCGGAGGCCACGGCGCAGGCGGCGGCGGACAGGCTGGCGGGGGTCGTCGCGGCGGTGGCGTGAGGTCGCCGACCTGCAGTGCGGCGCGAAACGTCCAGGTCGCGACGGACGGATCGGCGCGAACGGGCCGTTCGTGTCAGGTGTGCCTGGTTTGCGCGACAACGCCCGGGTGAGCTGGGTATGTTTCTCTGTGCGTTTGTGATGGCACCGGACGTCGCTGCCGTGCGTCCAACCCACCGCGTACACGCATGACGAGCACGACCACGCACCGACAAGGGGGAGGAACCGATGTCTGGTGGACAGCAAGTAAACGCGGACGGTCTGCGTGCGGCGGGCGAGGCCTATGCGCACGAAGGCGAGGAACTGAAAACCGCCGGCAGCAAGATCGAGACGAACGTCAGTTCCGAGAAGGTCGGTAAAGCGTGGGCCGATGTGGCCAAGTCGTACGTGGACGCCATCAGCAAGTATCGGGACGCAGTGAACAAATGTGGTGCGGAGGCTTCCGGGCTCGGCGACAAGATGGCGCAGGCGGGTAAGGCCTACAAGGACGGCGAGACGGTCAGCACCGAGACCATCGCGTCGAAGGGGGCGGAGCTCTGATGGCCAACAGTCGTATTCGGGACCGTGACAACCGGGATTCTGATGGTCCTACGCCACTTGGCCAGGGGGGATCCTCTTTCGCGGATACACCTACAGCCCATCGGCGGAACCAGGGCGATGACTGGGTCACGCCCGGGACCAAGGGCGAGATCGACGACGATCAAGTCGAAGCTGCGACGGACAAGTTCAGCGATCGCGATCTGAACGGTATGCGAGATCTGCTGGACGATCCCAACATCAACGACACCGATCGTGGTCAGATGCTCATGGCGTTGTCGAACGCCGGGATGGTCAGCGATGCCGAGATCGACAAGTACGCCAACAAGTACGGCTACGACGCTGACCGCCTGAAGGAAGGCGGCGACGATGTCGACACCAACCTCGACAACGCCAAGCGCGCCTACCGTGTAGCACAGCGCGACTCCCACAAGGGAAAGATCGACAAGGCTCAGAAGAACCTCGACGACTCCCAGGGGTTCAGTACCTCGGACGAGATTATCGACGAAGCTGAGCCCGGGGTGCAGCTGTTCGACGAATTCTATCCCAAGTATCTGAGAGCGCAGGACAAGGTCGGCCAGGCCGGCGGATCGCAGCAGCAGCAGCAGCCGGACGAGGGGTATCCCGAGCCTGCCGGTAAACAGTCATCCGGTGAGGGCGAGGGTGCGGGTGGTGCCCAGTACTCGGCCAGTGGAAACACCCCGGACGACATCCGGAATGGCCTTGACGAGTTTCGTGGAATCGTGTTCGGGACATTTCATGGTGACGCTTCGATGCTGGAGCGGGCCGGAAAATCGCTCGATGAGTTCGACGAGGCTGTCAGGAAGTCTTGGCAGGATGGTACGTCGGATTGGCTGGGCGACGCGAAGTCGGCTGCGGCTCAGCGCAATGACGAACTGAACCAGAATATGGGGGAGCTCTCACAAGCCCTGCGGTCGGCTCCGGGCGACCTCCGTGCCGGTATAGACGGTGTCCGCGACTGCGTCGTCTACTACGCCAGGCAAGTCCTGAACATGTACGGAAACGGCCGTATCAATGGAATCGTCCCAGTTGACGTCGACAAGTATATTCGGTTCCTCGATGATTTTCCCGCGGGAAAGGCTCAGATCCAGGAGGCTAAAGGAAAGGTTGAGGGCCGGAGCTGGGGTGATGATATTGCTGTGGCGGCTTTCGATGGTGGGTTCTTTGGTCTAGGCGACCCTCGAATAACGTTTCCTACTCCATTCTTCAATATCCTCGGGTACACCTTCGAGGGTGAGATCAATGAAGACAACATGGAGCAGGAGCTCAAGAAGGCTGAGCAGTGTAAGAACGCTGCTGAGACCGCTCTCCGGGAATTCATGGCGGCGTACGACGCCAAGTGTCAGGAGTTCCACGGTTACGGCTCCGAGGGTGTTGCCGCGATCCAGGATCACTACACCTCGATGATCGAGACCTTGAACGAGCACCTCGGTGAGGCGTTCGGAGAGAAGGAAGGAAAAAGTGGGGACGCTGGTCCTGGTCCTGAACAGCAAACGGCAACGCCTCCGCAGTCCGCTGGTGGGTCGCCCGTAGGCGGCGCACCCCCCGGCGGGGGCGCTCCCCCCGCGGGTGGTGCCCCGCCCGTCGGTGGCGGTGGCATGTCGACGCCACCGACCGCGGCCACCAGCCCTGCTGATGCCGGCGGTGGAGATGCAGCAGGCGGTGGCCCGGGTGCGGGTGGTGCAGGGCCGGATCTGGCGAATGGGCCCAAGCCCGGTGGTCAGGGCGACGTCGAGAACCCTGTGACCGGTGAAAAGGCCGAGGTTGACCCCGAAACCGGTGAGCCGTACCCGATCGACCCGGAGACCGGCGAGGCCGTCAAGGACGGCCCCGAGCGCGAGACCCTGAGCGTTGAACAGGGGGACCGCAAGCTCGATCTGGTCGCGCCCAACGAGAAGGGCGAGATGGAGATCTCCGTCGCCGACGGCGAGGGGCCCGGCAAGGACTTCAAACTCGACTTCGGCAACGACTCCGGCGACGGCAACGAATCCGGCGACGGAAACGGGCCCGGCGCGGGCGACGAGGCCTCGGGCGGCGCGCAGCCGAGCGGGCAGGCCGGCGGCGGGCCCGGCCAGGCCGAGGGCGCACAGGACTTCGGCCCGGAAGGCTCCGCCGGTGACGGCTCGAAGGGCGAACAGGTCTACACGCCCGACGAGGATGGCAAGATCCGCATCGAGGAGAACGGCCTCAAGATCACCGCGGAACAGCCGGACGGCCCCGACGGCCCGACGACGGTGACCGTCGACGACGGCAAGGGCGAGCCCACCACCTACACCCTCGGTGAGGAGAACAGCGAAACCACCGGCTCCAGCGCCGCAGGTGGCAACGGCATGCGTGCGAGCGGAGCGGGCATGGCGGGTGGCCCGGACGGCGACGGTCCGCTGCGGGCCACCGGCGGCGCCGCCCCCGCCTCGGCTGCGGGTATGAGCGCAGCGGGCATGGCCGGGCCGGACATGGGCGATACCGCAATGGGTGGCGGTGCGCCCGACCCCGGAACCAGCGGCGTCCAGTCCGGCGACCTCGGTGGCGACACGGCATCGGCAGCGGCGCAGGCAGGCCCGGCCGCGGCCGCGGCAGGCGATGCGGGAGCACTGCAGGGCGACATCTCCGGCGCGGCGGGCGCTGGAGATTCCGGCGCTATGCAGGGTGACCTCGGCGGTGGTCCGATGGCCTCGACCGGCGGCGACCTGCCCGCCGACGCGGGCCCGGTCTCCGACGGCCCGGTTTCCGACGGCCCTGGCGCCGACGCGCCTGTCTCCGCGGCATCCGAAGCCGAGTCGTCCGGATTCGAGGCGTCCGGACCCGAGGAACAGGCGTCCGACTCGACCGCCCCAGCGGCCAACGACGCGACCTCCCCAGCTCAGGCCATGCCCAGCGATGCACTGGGCGGTGGCGGTGACCCCACCGGCGAGAGCAGTCTCGCCGACACCCCGGGCATCGAGCAGGAGCAGGAACGCCAGGGCAACGACGGTGGCTCGGGTGGCGTCGGCTCCGCCGCCGCAGGCGGTGGCGGCGGCATGATGGGCGGCGGCATGGGCGCAGCCGGCGGAGGCGGCGGTGGTGGCGACGACCAGGACCGCCAGAGTCAGTTCGTCCTCGACGCGGTGAGCGAACTGTTCGACGCCACCCCGTCCAACGAACGCATCAGCGGCGCACTGGGCGAGGACACTCCGGTCGTGCTGCCGTTCAGTCGCTGATCGGGTGAGTGGAGGAAACGAGATGACCGGGGAAGCCAGCCCGAAACTGCTGGACAAGCTTGCCTCGATTCGAGCGCGATACGAGGCCGCCGTCGCCGAGACACAGGAACGTGCGACGCAGTACGAGCGCGCGTTGGCTCAGCGGGCCGAGGAGCGGCGGCAGCAGGCCGAGGAGCTGAGTAAGGAGCTCGACGCGAAAACAGCCGAGAACCGTGCTGCCCGCGAAGACCCCAACGCGAAGAACGAGTGGCTGAACCGCCGGGACGGTGGGGAGCGCACGATGAACTTCGGGCCGGGGGCCGACGAGCTCGACGAGGCTGCCGACGCGCAGCAGTCCACGCAGTCGTCGCCGCCGCAGCAAACCACGGTGCCGACCCCGCTGCCGGCGTCCGAATCGGCGCAGCCGTCGCAGGCGAAGCACCGTCGTCCCCGTCGCGACGAGGACGACGACGAGGACTTCGCCAACCGCGACTGGTTCGTCTGAACACCACCGTCTGAGCCCCACCGGCTGAGCAGCACTCCGCCTGCCGGCAGCACCCGACTCGACCACCGCAGAGCACCCGTCCGGACGTTCCTCCGGGCGGGTGCTCTGCTGTCGTGGGACCCGCCCCGAAAAACCCCGTGCCGGTACATTTCGTGTGCATATGCGACGGCACCGACCGGGCCTCGCCGACGTCGTAGTCACAGACGACAGCAGACACAGGGGGTGGGAGCCGTGAGCGGAGTCAACGCACCGGACGGATACACCGTCGACGAGAGCTCCATGGCGAGCCGGGCCACGAACATCAGCGACGCCGCCGACGGCGCACTCGACGACGTCAAGGACGTCGGCACGTCGAACGTCGCCGAAGCGGGGTTCGGCAATGCCCACACCGGCTTCGCGGGCGACTACACCGCGGGCATCCAGACCATCGGCGAGGCCGCACAGGCCATGTGCTCGGCGCTCACCTCGTTCGCCTCGACCATCGGCGCCGCGGGCAGCCGGTACGGCTCGGCCGAGGACACCCAGGCCCAGGCGGCCACGAACTCAGGGAGCGGACTGTGACCGGCATCTTCAGCAGGGAGCCCGAGTACACCTGGGCCGAGACCAAGGAGCTCCTCGACGATCCGCACGTCTCCGCCGAGACCAAACAGGCCGTCCTGAAACACTACTCATTGCGCGGCGACAACGACTCCGCCGCCGACGCCTACTACGAGAAGTACAACGTCAGGCCGGGTTGGGCGGATCCCATCTGGGACGATCGCCGTCGACCCTACGACCGGTCGGCCGACCCGTACGAGGACGCGCGGGCCGAAGCCGAGGAGAAGGGCTACCGGTCGAGCCAGATCGAGTCCGAACTCGACGAGAACCGCGGCAAACTCGACGAGGCGACCCTCGGAACGGGCAGCACGGGCTACACCACGTCCGACGAGCTGCTCGAACTCGCCAAGGACGGGCTCGACACGTTCCACAAGTTCCTGCCCATCGACGCGCAGGTGCCAGCCGACTCGCAGCACATCGACGGCCCATTGGACTACGCCTCCGACATCCGCGAGCGCTACTGGGAACAGGCGGGCATCGACTTCCAGAAGTTTCTCGACGACGCCGACGCACTGCGCAAGGCCCACGGCACGCTCAGCGAGCTCCGCTCCAGCACCGAGGACGACCTCAACGCGCTCTACCGCGACTGGACCGGCGACGCCGCGAACGCCTCGTACCAGAAGTACAGCGAGGACATCGATCCGCCGGCCAAGGACCTCGTGTCCCATGTGGAGGGAGCCGCCGCGGTCATCGAGCGGGCGGTGGAGTCCGTGTTCAACGCTGTGCGCAGCAAGGCCGAGGAGGTCACTCGGCTGTACTCGCCGACCGTTGGCGCCGCGACCCCGGAGATCGCGCAGAAGGTCGTCACGCTGGCCCGCGGCGAGTTCGACAGCCAGGACCAGGTGCTCGAGGTGGCCGCGTGGATCGACGCCCAGTGCGGCACCAACATCGAATCCACCATGCGCCACGACAACTGCGACCTCAACGACGAGAACAAACAGCTCGTCATCCGCGAGTGCAAGGCGTGGATCCGCGAGTCGTGGAACGTCGACCTCTACGACAACCTCTACTCGGCGTTCACGTCACTGTGCGACTCGACGAAGGAAGCCGTCGACGAGGCCTACACCACGCTCAACAAGTATCTCGGCGAGTACAGCAACGACTTCCCCAGCGACGGCGCTGGTCAGGGCGACCCGCAGAACCCGGGAGTGCCCGGCGGAAGCCACGATCCCGGCATCGACGCGGGTGCCGGTCCCGGAACGGGCAACGGCTCAGGTACCGGTTGGGGTACCGGCACGTCCGGTGTGGGCGGCTCGGGAGCGGGTACCGGCGGGCCCGGTGGAGGTTCCGGCGCAGGCACGAGCCCGTCGGCACCGTCGATGCCGAAGATCGACACCCCGCAGCCCGACCTCGACGGGCTCACCCCGGGCAGGCGTCCCGACGGCCGCGACGACGGCAAGCCGGGCGCCGGCACCCCCGACGTCGGCGACATCCTCGGCGAGGGCTCCAGGGACGACGGTACCGACGGCACCGCCGATCCGGGTTTCCTGCGCGGCGACGACGAGCAGGGCACGCTCACGGTCGAGCAGGGCGACAAGAAGCTCGAGATCGGTGAACCCGACGCCGAAGGCCGGATGGGCATCACCGTCGACGACGGCTCCGGCGAGCCCGCCCAGTACGAGCTCGACTTCGGCACCGGCGACCGGGACGCCCGCACCGCAGACGACGGCGATGCCGAGGGTGGTGAGTTCGGCCCGCAGGGCGGTGACCCGGCCGAGAAGGTGTACCGGCCGGGACCGGACGGCAAGATCCGCATCGAGGACGGCAACCTGACGATCGTGGCCGAGCAGCCCGAAGGCCCCGATGGCCCGACGCTCGTGACGGTCGACGACGGCACGGGCGAACCCACCACCTACACGCTCGACGGCTTCGGCGACGGCGACACCGGCAGCGACATCGACGGTCTCCGCCCGCTGCCAGCGCAGCCGCCGGCCACCGAGGACGGCATCGAGCTACCCGACCCGTTCGGCGGCGGCACGTCCGACAGCGGTGCCGACAGTGGTGCCGGAAGTAGCGCCGACGTGCAGACCCCGTCCGCGCCTTCGACGTCCGGAAGCCTCACCGGCTCCCTCGGAGGAGGCGGAGACGTCGGCGGTGCAGGAGGCGGTATCGCCGCGGCGGCTCCCGGCGCGGACGCCCAGCCGCTCGACGAGGGCTCGCGCACCAGCGCCACGACCGGCACGCCCGGCGGCGGTGGTGCCGCACCGGCGGCTCCGGCCCCGGGCGGCGCGCCCGCGGCAGCCGGGGCGTCCGGCGGCGGTGGCGGAATGATGGGCGGCGGCATGATGGGCGCCCCGATGGGTGCAGCCGGCGCGGGCGCAGGCCAGGGCGGCGAGCAGAACCGCAGCGCCAGCTACCGCATCGACGGCCAGCTGTTCGACGGTTCCGAGACCCCGAAGGCGATCAGCGGCACCATCGGCGAGGAGCGCCAGCCGCCCGTGAAGTACGACAAGTGATGCCGAGGAGACACGGTGGCTGACTCGACAGGCACGACAGGACAGGGCACGGCAGGACACGGCACAGCAGGTGGGAACACCGCGGGCGGGAACAGGGCTGCGGCCGCGCTGGCCCGGTTCGACCAGATCAACCGCGAACTGGCCGACCGTCGTGCGCTGCGCGAACGCAGGGCGGCCGAGGCGAAACGGCAGGCCTCGGAGAGCCTGACGAAGCGGGGCCTGGTGGCCGAGCGCGCCGCGCAGCACCTGGCCGAACTGGGCAGGCGTGCGCGGGCGCAGAGCGGCTGGGCCATCGAACGTTCCCGCGCCGGCGAGGAGAACGTGCTCACCTTCGGCGTCGAGGACGACACCGGCGCCGACGTCACCGAGGAGGTGCCGCCTCCCCAGACCGCGCGCACGGTGACCCCGCGCGACGAGGACGACGACTTCAGCAACGAGACGTATCTGACATGACCTCCGACGGCAACGCGGCGATCAGCGGGAGGGCCGACGAGATCAAGGCGATCGTGTGCCGTGTGCTCGACGTCCCGCCGTCGGAGGTCGGCCTCGAGTCGCGGTTCGTCGACGACCTGGGCGCCGACTCGATGGACCTGCTCGAACTGCTCTCACACCTGGAGGTCGAGTTCGACGTCCGGATCGACGAGGACCACCTCGCGCGGCTGGTCCACCTGCGGGGTGTCCACGACGTGCTGGGTGAGGTGCTGGAGGCCTGAGCGCCCGCTCAGAGCGCCCGGTCAGTGGGCGGCCTTCTCCTTCTCGTCGAGGTCGACGATCTTCGCGGCCTTCACGCTCTCGTCGAGCAGCGGCCGATACTTGTCGGTGCCCGTCAGGTGCGTGAGGAAGAACGCGGTGAACAGGGCGCGCACGGTGCGCTGCGTCGCCCGGTGCGGCTTGCCGTGCACGAGCAGCTGGCTCCAGTGCGATCCCTCGGCCACCGCGAGGTGCGAGGCCTTCGGCAGGGTGCGCAACTGGGCCGGTCCCGCCCAGGCACGCGTGATGACCTCGGCGTTGCCCTGCGCGGGCGCGACCAGGTCGTCGTCGGCCGCGAGGTGCATGCCGGGGCATTCCACCTGCTCGGCGGCCCTGGACGCCGACGGGATCGTCTGGGCGGGGGCGAACGTGGCCACCGCGCGCACCGCCGGGGCCTTCGCGGCGGCCAACACGGCGGCGCCGCCACCGGTCGAGTGCCCGGCCAGGCCCAGCTTGAGGGGATCGACGCTGATGGCGCCCGGACCGAGGCGGACGTTCGTCACCATCTCGAGAGTGGAGAGCAGATCGTCGGCGAACAGCCGATGCGACGGCAGCGGTCCACGCTGCGTCGAGGGGGCGGCCGCGACGATGCCCCAGCTCGCGAGGTGTCGCAGCAGCTCACGGTAGCGGCCTGCGGGCTGCAGCCAGCCGTGCCCGAACGCGACGGCGGGCAGCGCGCGGCCCTCCTTCGGCGTGTAGACCACGCCGGGCTGGCCCACCAGCGCCAGGTCGCCGCGCAGCACCTCGTGCGGTCCCGCGAAGGTGAGGTCCTCGAGCAACTGCTTCGCCTTGGCCATGGCGCGCAGATTACTCGACCCACCCCGCCGCTGTTCCCCCCGACACAGCCCCACCACCTCGATGAAGCTCCCAAGGGCCCCATAGTTGCGTTCAACGCGACTATGGGGCCCTCGGGAGCTCCCCGACACAGCCCTACCCCCGCGGCGCAGCCCTACCCCGCGGCGCAGCCCCACTCGCCGCGCGGCTGGGCTAACACGCGCTGGGTGCGGCCGGGAGGGGCGAGGCGCGCGGTGTCGATACGCTGGGGGACGTGTGTGGAATCGTCGGATACGTCGGGCACCGGAAAGCACTGGACGTGGTGCTCGGTGGCCTGCGACGCATGGAATACCGCGGCTACGACTCGGCGGGTGTCGCCGTGCTCGACGGAGCGGGCTCGCTGACCGTCGAACGGAAGGCGGGCAGGCTCGCCAACCTGGAGGCGGCGCTCGACGAGGCCGGGAGGTCGCGGTTCGAGGGCACGGCCGGGATGGGGCACACCCGGTGGGCCACCCACGGTCCGCCGGTCGACCGCAACTCGCATCCGCACCGGGACGCTTCGCAGCGCGTCGCCGTGGTGCACAACGGCATCATCGAGAACTTCGCCGAGTTGCGGGCCGAGCTCGAGGCCGACGGGATCGACCTGGCCAGTGACACCGACACCGAGACCGCGGCGCACCTGATCGCCCGCGCCTACGAGAAGGACCCGGATGCGGCGGGCGACCTGCCCGCGAGCGTCCGCGCGGTCTGCCGCAGGTTGCAGGGCGCGTTCACGCTGGTCGTCACGCACGCCGACCACCCCGACATGATCGTCGCCGCTCGCCGGTCCTCGCCGCTCGTCGTGGGCGTCGGCGAGGGGGAGACGTTCGTGGCTTCCGACGTCGCCGCGTTCATCGAGCACACCCGTGAGGCGGTCGAGCTGGGTCAGGACCAGCTCGTCACGATCACGCGCGAGGGCTACGAGGTCAGCGATTTCCACGGCGAGCTCGCGCAGGGCAAGCCGTTCACGGTCGACTGGGACCTGTCGGCCGCCGAGAAGGGCGGCCACGAGTACTTCATGCTCAAGGAGATCGAGGAGCAGCCCGACGCGCTGGCAAACTCGCTGCGCGGGCACTTCGCGGGCGGCCGCATCGTCCTCGACGAGCAGCGCATCTCCGACCAGGATCTGCGCGACATCGACAAGGTCTTCGTCGTGGCCTGCGGGTCGGCCTACCACTCCGGCCTGGTCGCCAAGTACGCCATCGAGCACTGGTGCCGCCTGCCGGTGGAGGTCGAGCTGGCCAGCGAGTTCCGGTACCGCGACCCGGTGCTCGACCGGGACACGCTCGTCGTGGCCGTCTCCCAGTCCGGCGAGACGATGGACACGCTCGAGGCCGTCCGCCACGCCCGCGAGCAGCGCGCCCGGGTCCTCGCGGTCTGCAACACCAACGGCGCGCAGATCCCACGTGAGTCCGACGCCGTGCTCTACACGCACGCGGGCCCGGAGATCGGCGTCGCCTCGACGAAGGCGTTCCTCGCCCAGATCGCGGCCAACTACCTCGTCGGACTGGCGCTGGCGCAGGCCCGCGGCACGAAGTATCCCGACGAGGTCGGCCGCGAGTTCGCCGACCTGGAGGCGATGCCGAAGGCCGTCGAGCAGGTGCTCACCACCGTCGACCAGGTGCGCGACCTCGGTGCGCGGCTGGCCGACTCGAAGGCGGTGCTGTTCCTCGGCAGGCACGTGGGCTACCCGGTGGCGCTCGAAGGCGCGCTCAAGCTTAAGGAACTGGCCTACATGCACGCCGAGGGTTTCGCCGCGGGCGAGCTCAAGCACGGCCCGATCGCGCTGATCGAGAAGGACTTGCCGGTCGTCGTGGTCATGCCGTCCCCGCGGGGCAGGGCGGTGCTGCACGCCAAGCTCGTGTCGAACATCAGCGAGATCCAGGCCCGCGGCGCGCGCACGATCGTCATCGCCGAGGAGGGCGACGAGACGGTGCGGCCCTTCGCCGACGAGCTCATCGAGGTGCCCGCGGTGCCGACCCTGTTGCAGCCGCTGGTGTCCACGGTGCCGCTGCAGGTGCTGGCCGCGGAGATCGCGCGCACCCGCGGTTACGACGTCGACAAGCCCCGCAACCTCGCCAAGTCCGTCACGGTGGAGTGAGCCGTGCGCGGCGTGTGGACGACCGCCCTGGTGCGTGCGGCCGAGGACGAGGTTCTCGCACGCACGCCCGAGGGCGCGCTGATGCGCAGGGCCGCCCACGCCGTCGCCGCGCGCGCCGCCGCGTTGCTGGCCGACCACACCGGTGGCGTCGCGGGACGGCGGGTCGTCCTCGTGGTCGGTGCGGGCAACAACGGCGGTGATGCGCTGTGGGCGGGTGCGTTCCTGCGCCGTCGGGGTGTCGGCGTCGGCGCGGTGCTGCTCGCGCCGGACAACGCGCACCCCGCCGGCCTGGCCGCACTGCGCCGCCGCGGTGGGCGCGTGTTGTCCGATGCGGACGTTCCACAGTGGATCGACGAGGCGGACCTGGTCGTCGACGGCGTGGTGGGGATCTCGGCCCGCGGTCCGTTGCGGCAGGAGGCGGCCGAGGTGTTCGATCGGGTCACCGTGCCCGTGCTGGCCGTCGACCTGCCGAGCGGTGTCGACCCGGACACCGGGGCCGTCGACGGACCGGCCGTGCAGGCGAGCGCCACGGTGACCTTCGGTGCCCGCAAGCCCGTGCACGTCCTCAACCCCGGCCGCTGCGGCGAGGTGACCCTCGTCGACCTGGGCCTGCCGCTGGGCGACGACCACGGCAGGCCGCCCCACCTGCACCAGCTCGACACGGCCGACGTCGCCGCGGCGTGGCCGATTCCCGGACCGGGCGACGACAAGTACACCCAGGGCGTGGTCGGGATCGCCGCGGGGTCGGAGACCTATCCCGGTGCTGCGGTGCTCGCCACGGGCGCCGCGGTGCGCGCGACGTCGGGCATGGTGCGCTACGCGGGCTCGGCAGCCGACGAGGTGCGGGCGTGGTGGCCCGAGGTCGTCGCCACCGGATCGGTCGCCGACGCGGGCCGGGTGCAGGCGTGGTCGGCGGGACCGGGACTCGGTACCGGCAACACCGGCTTCGAGGTCCTCGCGCACGTGCTCTGCCAGGGCGTGCCCGTGTGCGCGGACGCCGACGCCATCACCCTCCTCGCGAACCGCCCCGAGGTGTTGGACGCGCGCGACCCCGACACCCCGCTCGTGCTCACCCCGCACGACGGCGAGTTCGCCCGGCTCACCGGCGACCGGCCGGGACACGACCGGGTCGCCGCGGCGCGGGACGCGGCTCGCCGGTTCGACGCCGTCGTCCTGCTGAAGGGGCACTGCACGCTCGTCGCCGCACCCGACGGGCGGGTGCTGGTCAACCGGCCCCGTGGCGCGTGGCTGGCCACGGCCGGCTCGGGTGACGTGCTGTCCGGCATCCTGGGCGCACTGCTGGCCGCAGGCCTCGACCCGTGGCTCGCGGCCGGGGTCGCCGCCGACGTGCACGCCCGCGCGGGCGAACTCGCCGCGGACGGGGTGCCGACGTCGGCCGCGCAGGTGCTCGAGGCCGTTCCGGAGGCGGTCCGGCGCGTCCGTGCGCTGTGGGAAGATGACGCGCGCAGGTGAGCGCGTGCGACGAGAGCGCAGGAAGTCCATGACCGAACAGCAGCACACGAACCGGGCCCTGGTGACGGTGGACCTCGACGCGATCCGCCGCAACGTCGCGCTGCTGTCGGCCCGCGCCGCGGCCTCGGGGGCGGAGACGATGGCGATCGTCAAGGCCGATGGCTACGGCCACGGCGCCGCAGAGGTCGCCAGGGCCGCGCTGCGCGGCGGCGCGACCTGGCTCGGCGCGTGCTCGCTGAACGAGGCCCTCGACCTGCGTGCCGCGGGGATCGACGTCCCGCTGTTCAGCTGGCTCGAGACACCCGACACCGACTTCGCGCCCGCGCTGGAGGCCGGCATCGACGTCTCGGTCAGCTCGGCCGCCGAGCTGGCCAGGGTCGCCGACGCCGCCGCCCGCACCGGCAGGCGGGCCCGCGTGCACCTGAAGATCGACACGGGACTGTCGCGGAACGGCTGTCCCGCCGACCTGTGGCCCGCCCTCGTCAAGGCGGCCGCCGCCGAACCGGACGTCGACGTGATCGCGATGTGGTCGCACCTGGCCGCCGCCGACGAGCCCGGCGATCCGTCGATCGACCGCCAGGCCGAGCGGTTCGCCGACGCCTACGCCCTCGCGCGCGAGGCCGGACTGAATCCGTTGCGCCACCTGGCCAACTCGGCCGCGACGCTGACCCGCTCCGACCTGCACTTCGATCTCGTGCGTCCGGGCATCGCCGTCTACGGGCTGAATCCGGTGCCGCAGCACGAGGAACTCACGCCTGCCATGACGTTCTCGTCACAGGTCGTGCTCACCAAACGCGTCGCCGCGGGCGAATCGGTGTCCTACGGTCTGACGTGGACGGCGAGTGAGGACACCACACTCGCGCTCGTGCCGGTCGGTTACGCCGACGGCGTGCCGCGCACGCTGTCCGGTCGACTGGACGTGTGGCTCGACGGGCGCAGGCGGCCCGTGCGCGGCCGCGTGTGCATGGACCAGCTCGTGGTCGACTGCGGTGACGACGAACCGGCGCTCGGTACGGAGGTCGTGCTGTTCGGCACCGGCTCCGAGGGTGGGCCGACCGCGCGCGAATGGGCCGACCGGATCGGCACGATCGACTACGAGATCGTCACCGGCATGTACCGCCCGCGGGTGCGCCGGGTGTACACGGGCGGCGAGTCGTGACGACCGGCTCGGACCACGCCGCGGCGCGCCTCGGGGTGTTCGACGACGGCAGGGTGTCGCGGGTCGCCGTGGACGACGGCACCCCGCTCGCGGTCGAAGAGGTGCCGGCGGCGGGGAAACCCGCCCTGACGGTCGTCGGCGTGCACGGATTCGCGTTGTCGCGCCGCAGCTGGCATTTCCAACGGCAGGCACTCACCGGGCTCACCGACCCGGCCGTGCGTCAGGTGTACTACGACCACCGCGGACACGGCGAGTCGGCGCCCGCTGAGGAGTCGGCCTGCACCATCGAACAGCTGGCCGCGGACCTGCACTCGGTGATTCGCACCGTCGCACTCGACGAACCGCTCGTCCTGATGGGACATTCGATGGGCGGGATGGTGCTGATGGAACTCGCCCAGCAGGCGCCCGAGCTGTTCGCCGGTCAGGTGTGCGGTGTCGGTCTGCTCGCCACCGCAGCCGGGGAGGTCGGCAGTCAGGGACTGCCGAAATCGTTGCTGTCGCGCAGGAATCCGATCACGCGTGGCGTCGGTGAGCTCGCCGGGTGGCAGCCGGGGCTCGTCGAGTTCGTCCGCGCTGCGGGTGGCCAACTCACCCGCACCGCCGTGCGCCACCTGGCATTCGGCAAACACGACGTGCCCTCCGAGGTCGTCACCTTCATGCAGGAGATGCTCGGGGTCTCGTCGATGAAGCAGCTGGCGAGCTTCGCCGACACGTTCGGCACCCACAACCGCTACGCGGCGCTCGCCGGGCTCAAACACGTCCACACCCTCGTCGTCGGCGGCGATGCCGACCGCATCACGCCGTACTCGCACACCGAACGCATCGCGGCCGAACTGCCCGACGCCTCGCTGTTGCGGCTGCCCGGTGCGGGGCACATGCTGCAGCTCGAACGTCCCGACGAGGTCAACGAACACGTGCTCGACCTGGTGCGCGCCTGCGCGGGCGGCACCCGTGAGCGTACGAGGAAACGGAGGTCCCGGTGGTGGCGCCGGTGAGCATCGAGCTGACGACGGCCGACGACGCGATCCGATTCGGACGGACCCTCGGCGGCGCGCTGCGTCCCGGCGATCTCGTCCTGCTGGCCGGTCCGCTCGGCGCGGGCAAGACGACCATGACGCGCGGTATCGCCGAGGGCATGGGCGTCTCGGGGCGCGTGAGTTCGCCGACGTTCGTTCTCGCGCGCGTCCACCCGGCTGGTGCGGACGGTGGCACGCCGCTCGTGCACGTCGACGCCTACCGCCTCGGCGGCGATCTATCCGAACTGGACGATCTGGACCTGGACGCCGAACTCGAGTCGTCCGCGGTGGTCGTCGAGTGGGGTGAGGGTCTGGCCGAACCGCTTTCCGAGGACCGCCTGGTCGTCCGTATCGAGCGCCACGCCGACGACACCCGCACGGTCACGTTCGAACCCCACGGCACCTGGACCGGCCGCGTCGACAGCCTCACCTGAGCCCGGGCCCGCAGCGGTTCCGTGGGTGATTGAGCGGGTGATTCACCCCGTGATGCCCTCGGCGATGCCGAGGTCGACCAGGTCCTGGGGACTCAGCCGGAGCTGACCGGCCGTGGCGGGAACGTCGCCGGGGTTGCGTTTCAGAATGCGGGCGGCGGCCTCGGGCGAGGTCACCGAGAAGTAGGCGTCCGGGGTGATCCAGGTACGCCCCGCCGCGGCGAACGCCAAGGCCCCGCCCGAACCGCCCTCGCCGATCACCAGTGTCGTCACGGGCACGGCCGCGGAGGCCACGGCGTCGAACATCTCGGCGATCGCCGGGCCGACGCCTGCGCGTTCGGCATCGGCGTCGTTGGCGGCGCCCGGCGTGTCGACGAGGGTCAGCACGGGGACACCCAGCCGCGACGCGAGCCGCACCAACCGTGCGGCGGTGCGGAAGCCCGCGGGCGTGGTGGGCGTGCCGCACTGTGCGGCGTAGGCGATCGTCACCCCGTCGCGCCGTCCGAAACCGCACGACACCCCGGAATCGACGCCGCCGCACCGGTCGCCGCTGATGTCCTCCCGCCACTCGAAGTAGGAGTCCAGATAGGACTCTGCTCGTGGCCGGTGGGGCGACCGTGCCGCCTGTACGGCGTCCCACCCCGAGGCCGGCGGCGCGGTGGCCCCGAGCGGTGCGGGCGGCGGTGCCGGGTCGGCGGACGGCGCGGTGAGCAGCCGGAGCCACCGGCCGAGTCGCCGTGGCAGGTCGGCCGGATCCACGACCAGGTCGACGTGCCCCGCGCGGTGCTGGCCTTCCGCCGTGTACGCCGCGTACCCGTCGGGATGTCCCTCCGGGCGCACGCGGGAGCCCGCGAACCCGACCTGGGCGCCGGTGACGGCGAGCGTGACGTCGGCCCCCGCGCCGAGCGTGGCCCAGCCGCCGCCCGTGGCGGGGTCCCGCAGAACCGCGATGCGGGGCAGTCCGGCCTCGCGGGCCTGTCCGGACGCCCGCGCGATGCGTTGCAACTGCGTGAGCGCACGCATGCCCTCCTGCATCCGGCTGCCGCCGGTCGCGATGAGCGACACCACGGGCAGGCGGAGTTCGCGTGCCCTGGCGAAGGCGCGTTCGATCCGCAGGCCGGTGCGCTCGCCGATCGATCCGCCGAGGAAACCGAACTCGAACGCGATCAGCATCGTCTCGACGCCGTCGACCGCTCCGACCCCGCACAGCACCGACTCCGACTCGCCCGTGCGGCCGGCCGCACGGTCCCGCGCCGCGTCGTAGCCGTCCCAGCCGATCGGACCATCCACACCGGAATCGGCCGCGTCGTCGTAGGCCAGCTCCGCGAACGCCGGCGTCAACGAGCCGAGCAGCTGCCTGGCGGTCTCAGGCATGGAGCGACCGTTTCATGATCTTGCCCATGTCGTTGCGCGGCAACGCATCCAGGAACCGGACCACACGCGGTCGCTTGTGCGGCGTGAGCAGCCGGGCGACGTGGTCGACGAGTTCGGCGTCGCCGGGCCGCTCGCCCGCAGGCACGACCCACGCGACGATCCGCTCACCGAGGTCGTCGTCGGGTTCACCGGTCACCGCGGCCTCCGCCACACCCGGATGCTCCAGGAGCGCGTTCTCGATCTCGCCCGCGCCGATCTTGTATCCGCCGGACTTGATGATGTCGGTTCCCTTGCGCCCCACGATCTTCACGTAGCCGTCGCCGTCGCGGACGGCCATGTCGCCCGTGCGGAACCAGCGGTCACCGCCCGCGTCGTCGGCGGCGAAGGCCTCGGCGGTCGCGTCGGGCCGGTTGAGGTACTCGGTGAACAGATTGGTTCCGCGCACCTGGACCTCGCCGACGGTCTCGCCGTCCCACGTCTCGATCGGCGTACCCGACTCGTCGACGATCCGCAGTTCCACCCCACCCAGTGGCAGGCCGACCGTGCCCGGTTTGCGCTCACCGTCGGCGCGCACGCTGGTGTTCATGAGCGTCTCGGTCATGCCGTAGCGTTCGACGACCCGCTGCCCGGTCGCGGAGAAGATCCGTTCCTGGTCGTGCACCGGCAGCGCGGCCGATCCGGAGACGAGCAGCCGGGCGGCCCGCAGCGCCTCGGCCAGAGCGGGTCGGCTGCCGACCTCCTCGGCGATCCGGTGGTACATCGTCGGAACGCCGAACATCATCGTGCCGCCGCCTGCCAGGGCGTCGGTCAGCGCGTCGAGGGAGAACTTCCCGAGGTGCCAGGCCGTTCCGCCGCGCCGCAACGGCCCGAGGATGCCCAGGATCAGCCCGTGCACGTGGAACAGCGGCAGGCCGTGCACGACGGTGTCGGCCGACGTCCACTGCCACGCGTCCTCCAATGCGTCCAGTGTGGACGCGATCGCGCGGCGAGGCAGGACCACCCCTTTCGGGGCGCCCGTGGTTCCGGAGGTGTAGACGATCAGTGCCGGTGCTTCGGCGTCCGGCTCGGCCGGACGGTCCGATGTGGACGACTCGCCGGGAAGGTCGATACGCGGCAGGTTCGCGAGCTCGCCCGGCAGGTCGTCGCCGGGAGCGGCCAGCACGGCGTCGGGGGTGCTGTCGGAGACGATGTGGGCGAGCTCGCGTTCCCCGATCTTCGGGTTGATCGGCACCGCGGGGACGCCGGCCAGCAGCGCGCCGACGGCACCGAGCGCCGTCTCGAGGGTCGGGGTCGCCCACACCGCGACCCTGCGGCAGTCGCGGAGCCGCGCGGCGATGCCGCCGGCGATGTGGGCGAGCTCGCGGTAGGTCAGCGTCCGGTCGCCGAATCGCACCGCGGTGTCGTCGGTCGGTGCTGCCAGGGACGGGAACAACGGTGCGGTCACGCGAACTCCTTCGAACGACGGTGGTGCACTGGCTCGGCGTACCGGGGGCATCAACCGAATCCCGGTACGACGAGTATCAGCCAGCAGGCCAGCGGTGCCACGGCGACGACGATGCCGCCGTAGATCATGAGCTGCCGGAAGAAACGGTCCCGGTCGGCGCCCTCGGCGTTGGCGAGCACGAGGGCGCCGTTGGTGGAGAACGGGCTGACGTCGACGACGGTCGAGGCCACCGCGAGCGCGGCGATCATCCCGATCGGGCCGATCGTGCCTTCGGCCAGGAATGGCACGGCCAGCGGGATCAGCGCGCCCATGATGCCGACCGACGAGGCGAACGCCGACACGATCGCACCGATGTAGCAGATCAGCAGGGCCGCCAGTAGAGGAACGCCGACGCTCGAGACGGCGTTGCCCGCGTAGGCGATCGTGCCCATCTCCTCGAGCACGCCGACGTAGGTGAGCATGCCGCAGATCAGCAGCACGGTCGGCCACGTGATGTGCTCGATCGCCTTCTTGCTGGTGTCCGGCCAGACGACCGAGAGCACCACGGCCAGGGTGATCGCCGACAGCCCGACGTCGAGCTCCAGCACGAGAGCGCCCACGACCAGGGCGACGAGTCCGACGAGCGTGGTGATGCGCGCCGGAGTCAGCCGTAGCGCGGCGGCGTTGGTCGAGGCCGTGGAGTCCGTGGCGGCGGCGTCCGTGGAGTCCGTGGAGTCCGTGGAGGCCGTGGAGTTCACGGAGTCCGTGCCGGCGGAGCTGCCGGTGCCCGCCATGGCCAGCACACGGTCCGCGGTACGCGAGAGCTTGAGCCCGCCGCAGACGACGAACACGATCGCGGCCACGACGAGGTTCACGACCACGCTGGCCAGGAAGAGCACGAGTTCGTTGCCGGGCAGGCCCTCGCGGGCCACGATGCCGTTGACGATCGTGCCGTAGATGCTGATCGGCGAGAATCCGCCCGCCTGTCCTCCGTGGACCACCATCGCGCCCATCAGCAGCGGGCTGATGCCGTACTGCCTGGCGAAGTTCAGCGCGATGGGCGCGACGATCGCGACGGCCGCAGGGCTGACGGCGCCGATCGACGTGAGCACGCCGGTGACGGCGAACATCACCCACGGGATGAGTGCCAGGCGTCCGCCGACGAGCCGGATCGCGGCGTGCACCAGCCAGTCGGTCGTGCCGTTGGCGCGGGCGATGGCGAACAGATAGGTGACACCGACCAGCACGACGAACAGGTCGCCGGGAAAGCCCGCGAAGATCGCGTCGGCGTCCATGTCCGCGGCGAGTGTTCCCACGCCGAACGCGGCCGCGAAGGCGAGTGCCCCCATGTTGATGGATCTCGTCGTGGCGATCACGAACACCACGGCCAGTACGAGGATCGAGACGAGTTCGGCGGACATGCGGATCTCCCGTCGTTGGGCTCCCTGTCGTGGCACTTTTCCGGCGAAGTGCCCCGGCGAAAGTGCACTGCTGCCGCCCAGTGGTCCACAGGACCAGTGGCTGGACCACTTTGCGGGGCTCGGGTCAGCGGTGTCAAGCACGAATTGGCTGAGTGGCTCAGCCACTTTGGCTGCGGCGGCTGCTGTTAGCCTTTCGGCAGGAGTGCAGGTCAGCGTGAGGGGAAGGGTCGACCGTGGGTGACGCTTTGCGGCCGATGGCCCGTCCTCGGCTGTACGAGCAGGTGATCGACCGGCTGCGGGAGTACGTCGCGGACGCCGGCCTCGGTGCCGGCGACAAACTCCCCGCCGAACGGGAACTGGCCCAGCGGCTCGGCGTGAGCAGGACGTCGATCAAACAGGCGATCGTCGTCCTGCAGGTGCAGGGCCTCGTCGAGGCGCGCCACGGAGGCGGCACGTACCTCGTCGCCGACACGCTCGACGCCGAACCCGTCGAGAACCTCGTCGAACGGCGCAAGCGTCTGCCGGACGTGCTCGACGCCCGCGAGGCGATCGAGACGAAGCTCGCCGAGCTCGCCGCCGAACGCAGGACCACCAGCGACCTCGACGCCATCGAGGCCGCGCTCGACCACATGCGGCAGGAGGTCGCGGAGGGGGAACACGGCGTCGAGGGCGACCGGCGGTTCCACGCCGCCGTCACCGAGGCCGCCCACAGCGTGTTGCTCGCCGAGTTCATGTCCTCGATCGCCGACCAGATCACCGAGAGCCGCAACGAATCGCTCCGCCAGCCGGGCCGCCCCGCCCGGTCGCTCACGCAGCACATCGCCATCTTCGACGCGATCAGCCTCCGCGACGGCAAGCGCGCCGCCGCCGCGATGCGCAGGCATCTGCGCACGGTCGCCAAGGTGCGGTTGCTCAGCTGGAACCCGGAGGACGAGACCGACGGCGACTCCGAAGCGGGCTGGTGAGTTGCGCCTGCGGGCCGTCGTAGGCTCGAAGGGTGTTGATTCTCGCCCTTGACACCGCCACCCCCGCGGTCACCGCCGGGCTCGTCCGGTTGCCGGAGTCCGCGGCGGAGGCGCCCGAGCAGGTGGCCGCGCGCGTGACCGTCGACGCGCGGGCTCACGGAGAGCTGCTGACCCCGCACGTCCTCGACGCCGTCGGCGAGGCGGGGGCGAGCCTGGCCGACGTCGCGGCCGTCGTCGTCGGCACGGGCCCCGGCCCGTACACCGGGCTGCGCGCGGGCCTCGTCACCGGCGCCGCGCTGGCACACAGCCTCGGCGTGCCCGCCTTTCCCGTCTGCACGCTCGACGCGATCGCGGCGGGCTCGTCCGCCGCGGGACCGCTCGTCGTCGTCACCGACGCCCGCCGCCGCGAGGTGTACTGGGCGACCTACGACGCGGGGACCGCGGACTCCGAGTGGGGTCGGCGGCTCGACGGTCCGCACGTCGGCCCGCGCGCCGACGTGCCCGAGTCGCCCGGAGCCACGCTCCTCGACCACGAACAACCCACCCCGCTGGGGCTCGTCACCGTCGCGGCGGAGGCGATCCGCGCCGACGCGGAACCGGGCCCGCTCACACCGCTCTACCTGCGCAGGCCCGACGCGGCCGAGCCGTCGGCGAGGAAACGGGTGACCACGTGACGTCCGTCGACGGCCTGCCCGAGACCGTCCGTCTTGAGCCGATGCGGCGGCGGCACGTGCGCGCGTGCGCGGCGATCGAGCAGGTCCTGTTCGCCGACGAGAGCCCGTGGCCGCCCGCCGCCTTCCACAGCGAACTCGACCTCGGCGGCTACTACCTCGTGGCCGTCGAGGGTGAGGAGGTGCTCGGCTACGCGGGTCTGGCGATCATGGGCAAGCGTGGCGACCACGAGACGAGCCTGCACACCATCGGCGTGCTGCCGCAGCACCAGGGGCGCGGGATCGGCAAGGCGCTGCTGCGTGCCGTACTGGCCAAGGCCGACGAGCTCGCCGCTCCGGTGTTCCTCGAGGTGCGGGTCGACAACGAGCCCGCGCTGGCCATGTACGCGGCCCACGGTTTCGAACGTCTCGGTGTCCGCAGGGGCTACTACCAGCCCTCCGGCGCCGACGCCTACACGATGAGCCGCCCCGCGGCGGCCACCCGGTCACAGGAGGACATCCACTGATGCCGAAGATCATCATGGGCATCGAGAGCTCGTGCGACGAGACCGGCGTCGGCCTGGTCGCCTCCCACGAGGACGGAACGGTGGAGCTGCTGGCCGACGAGGTCGCCTCCAGCGTCGACCAGCACGCGCGCTTCGGCGGCGTGGTGCCCGAGATCGCCAGCCGCGCGCACCTCGAGGCGATGGTGCCGACGACCCGGCGCGCGTTCGACGCGGCGGGACTGTCGATGTCCGATGTGGACGCCGTCGCCGTGACGGCGGGTCCTGGCCTCGCGGGCGCGCTGCTGGTCGGGGTGTCGGCGGCGAAGGCCTACGCCGCTGCGCTGGACGTCCCGTTGTACGGCGTCAATCACCTGGCGGGCCACATCGCGGTCGACACGCTGCAGCACGGGCCGTTGCCGACGCCGTGTCTGGCGCTGCTCGTGTCCGGCGGGCACACGCAGCTGTTGCGGGTCGACGACATCGCGGGCGCCATCACCGAGATCGGTTCCACTGTGGACGACGCGGCGGGGGAGGCCTACGACAAGGTCGCCCGGCTGCTGGACCTGCCGTACCCCGGCGGACCGCCCATCGACAAGGCGGCACGGGAGGGCGATCCCGCCGCCATCGCCTTCCCCCGCGGCATGACCGGTCCGCGCGATGCCAAGTTCGACTTCTCGTTCTCCGGGTTGAAGACCGCCGTCGCCCGCTGGGTCGAAGGCGCGCAGGCACGTGGCGAACAGGTGCCGGTCGCCGATGTGGCCGCGTCGTTCCAGGAGGCCGTCGCCGACGTGCTGACCGCCAAGGCCGTGCGGGCCGCGACCGAGGCAGGCATCGGCACCCTCGTCGTGTCCGGCGGGGTGGCGGCGAACTCGCGGCTGTCGGCGTTGGCGCAGGAGCGGTGCGCCGAGGCGGGCATCGAGCTGCGCATCCCGCGACCCCGGCTGTGCACGGACAACGGTGCGATGATCGCCGCGCTTGGTGCGCACGTCGTGGCGGCCGGCCACAAGCCGAGCGCGCTCGACCTGTCCGCCAACCCGGGTCTGCCCGTCGACACCGTCCTCGTCTGAGGGCTCCCGAGGGCCCCATAGTCGCGTTCAACGCACCCATGGGGCCCTCGGGCGCATTGAACGCGACGAATGTTCCCTTCGCTCCGGTGCCCACGAACGAGGTACGGGTGGTGCGCCGCCCCGACCTGCGCCGCCCCGACCTGCGCCGCCCGACCTGCAGGGCCGCATCAGCGCGGCCTGCGACACGATCCTCACCGACACCGCCGGCCCCGACACCTGGCGAAGGCGAGCACAGGCGGGGGATGGCCGCGGTCAGTGGGCGAGGCGGACGGCGGTGCGAATCGCCGGGCCGAGTATGCCCGACGGGCCCCTGCGGGGCAGGGCCTCGATGCGCCGCGAACGCCGGGCCAGGCCGTCGAGATCGCCGAGCCGGACGTGGTGGGCGACGTGGAGCGCGGCGAGCTGGTGGGTGTCCATCGCGCTGTGCCCAACGCCGGGTAGGTCGACGAGTGTGGCGTGGGGCAGCAGTGACACCGCGCGGTCGGCGATCGGCCGGGGAGTGCGCAGATCGCGGCCACCCGACACGACCGCCGTGGGCCACCCGAACGTCGGCAACGCTGCGGGCAGGTCGACCGGATCGCCGCGGAACGGCGGAGCGTCCGGGTGCGCGGCGGCCGCGGCGAACGCCTTCTGCGGATCGAGCGGAAGCCCGTCCGGGGCGGCACCGAAGCCGAGTGTGCCGTGCGTGATGCCTGCCACCAGGTCGAATTCGGCGACGAACGGTCGGTTCCTGCCCTCGCGTTCGCCTGCGCCGAGCGAGGCCAGCCACCGCCATGTGCGCCGTGCCCGCCGGTGAAGGTGGGCCTCGAGGAGGCGTTCGAGCGTCTCGGGTCCGGCGAACTCGTGCACGACCTGCACGACGTTTCCCACGTCATCGACGCTGTCGACGTCATCGGCCCGGCCGGGCTCGTCCGCCCCCTCGGCCCTGTCCGCCCCGTCGGTCCCGGGCCCGGCCGCCAGGACCGCGCGGACCAGCGTGGGCAGGCGGCCTCGGCCGTGCAGCAGCAGTTCTCGCCGGTGGTCGCGGACCGTGAACCGGTCGGCCGCCGACAGCACCGGCGAGTCGAGCACCATCCCCGCGACCCGGCCGGGATGCCGCACCCCGAACAGCTGCGCCAGGTACGAGCCGTAGGACGTGCCGTAGACGACGGCCCGATCGATGCCCTCTCGGTCGAGCACCACGGCGAGGTCGTCGGCCGCCGCCTCGACCGTCACCTCCGGCACCGTGAGCTCCCGGTCGTCGCGGTGCATACGCGACAGTCCGATGCCGCGGTGCTCCATCATCAGCACGTCGAGCCCACGCGAGACCGCGAGCTTCCGCAACCGGTCGTAGACGAACACCGACGCCAGTCCCGGCCCTCCCGGCAACAGCACGACCGGGGTGTCGTTCGACGGCGCGGGACGCACGTAGGCGATCCGGGCGCCGTCGCCCGCCTCGGCGATACGGAAGTCGTACCGTTCGGCGGCCTTCCAGGCTCGCTCGGTCCTCATGCCCGCCAACGCACGGCCCGCGCGGCTGGTTCCGTGCGCAGTGCGATGACCAGGCCCGATACCCCTCCTTGCGCGGCTAGCACTCCCATAGCTAGAGTGCTAATCACACGGCACCCAACACGCCCCGGCACCCGCGACGGCGGGGTGGTAGGCGCCGTACCCAATAGGTACCTGCCAACGCTTTCTCTCGACCCGTGGAGGTCAACCCGGTGAGCGTGAACATCAAACCGCTCGAGGACAAGATCGTTGTCCAGAGGAGCGAGGCCGAGGAGACGACGGCTTCCGGTCTCGTCATCCCCGACACCGCTAAGGAAAAGCCCCAGGAGGGCAAGGTTCTGGCCGTCGGCCCGGGCCGTGTCGACGACAAGGGCAACCGCGTCCCCGTGGACGTGAACGAGGGCGACGTCGTCATCTACTCCAAGTACGGCGGCACCGAGGTCACGTACAACGGCGAGGAGTACCTGATCCTGTCCGCCCGCGACGTGCTGGCCGTCGTCAACTGAGACGACCCGCGTATGCGCAACGCCCCGGGCCCCGCATGAAGCCGGGGGTCGGGGCGTTTCGCGTGCCTGGAGAGAGGTTCCTCAATGCCTAAGCAGATCAACTTCAACGAGGACGCTCGCCGCGCGCTCGAGCGCGGGGTCGACAAGCTGGCCAACGCCGTCAAGGTGACGCTCGGCCCGAGTGGCCGTCACGTCGTCCTGGACAAGCAGTTCGGTGGCCCGACCGTGACCCTCGACGGTGTCACGGTGGCCCGTGACGTCGAGCTCGACGAGCCGTTCGAGAACCTCGGTGCGCAGCTCGCCAAGAGTGTCGCCACCAAGACCAACGACGTCGCCGGTGACGGCACGACGACCGCCACCGTGCTGGCGCAGTCGCTGGTCAAGGTCGGCCTGCGCAACGTGGCGGCCGGCGCCAGCCCGGCCGCGCTGGGCGCGGGCATCGAGAAGGCCGCCGACCACGTCGTCGAGTTCCTCAAGAACAAGGCGACCCCGGTCAAGGGCCGCGACAACATCGCCCAGGTCGGCACGGTCACGTCGCGGGACGCCAACATCGGCGCCCTGCTCGGCGAGGCCGTCGAGAAGATCGGTGAGGACGGCGTGATCACCGTGGAGGAGTCCTCCACGATGGCCACCGAGCTCGACATCACCGAGGGTGTGCAGTTCGACAAGGGCTTCCTGTCGGCGCACTTCGCGACCAACCCGGAGGAGCAGCGGGCGATCCTCGAGAACGCCTACGTGCTGCTGCACCGGGAGAAGATCTCCTCGATCAACGACCTGCTCCCGCTGCTGGAGAAGGTCGCCGAGGCCAAGAAGCCGCTGCTGATCATCGCGGAGGACGTCGAGGGCGAGGCACTGTCCACCCTCGTGGTCAACTCGCTGCGCAAGACGATCAGCGCGGTGGCCGTCAAGGCGCCGTTCTTCGGTGACCGCCGTAAGGCGTTCCTGGACGACCTGGCGGTCGTGACGGGCGGCACGGTCGTCTCGAGCGAGGTCGGCCTGAAGCTGTCCGAGGTCGGCGTCGAGGTGCTGGGTCAGGCCCGGCGTATCGAGGTCACCAAGGACGCGACGACGATCGTCGACGGCGCCGGCACCAAGGGCGACATCGACGCGCGGATCGCCCAGATCCGCAAGGAGATCGAGACCACCGACTCCGACTGGGACCGCGAGAAGCTCCAGGAGCGGCTCGCGAAGCTCGGAGGCGGCGTCGCGGTCATCAAGGTCGGTGCGGCCACGGAGACCGAGCTGGGCGAGCGTAAGCACCGCATCGAGGACGCCGTGGCTTCGACCAAGGCGGCCGTCGAGGAGGGCATCGTGCCCGGCGGTGGCTCCGCACTGGCCCACGCGTCGAAGGAGCTCGAGGGCGACCTCGGCCTCACCGGCGACGAGGCCACGGGCGTCAAGATCGTCCGCGAGGCGCTGACCGCTCCGCTGTACTGGATCGCCAGCAACGCAGGCCAGGAGGCCGCGGTGCTCGTGTCCAGGGTCAAGGAGCAGGAGTGGGGCCAGGGCCTCAACGCCGCGACCGGTGAGATCACCGACCTGCTCGCGGCCGGCGTGGTCGACCCGGTGAAGGTGACGCGTTCCGCCGTCGCCAACGCCGCCTCGATCACCCGTCTCGTGCTCACCACGGAGAGCTCCGTGGTGGACAAGCCCGAGGAGGAGGACGAGGACGCGGGCCACGGCCACGGCCACGCGCACTGACGTCTCTCGTCGACACCGCACACGGGGCGGCACTCCACACCGGAGTGCCGCCCCGTTGCTGTCGGCGCCGCCGCGGCCGGTTACCGAAAGGCGCTTTCCGTGCAGTCGGAAAACGTCGGAGCGCGGACGGTTCCCGTGGAAGCGTTTCGCGGGGAAGATGCTTGAGCGAAAAGAAAGGGGCGCCTCCCCGGCGCCCCTTTCTTCTTCCCCCTCGGAAATGGTTTCACATTGTCAACGTGAGAGACCTTCGCTCGTTGTGGATGAGCTGTTCCCGCTCGCTTTCCGACAGTCCGCCCCAGACTCCGTAGGGCTCGTGGACCGCCAGGGCGTGCTCGCGGCACAGCTCCAGCACCGGGCAGGACCGGCATACCGCCTTTGCCCTGGCCTCCCTGCGAGCCCTGGCGGGGCCCCGCTCGCCGTCGGGATGGAAGAACGAGGCACTGTCCATCCCTCTGCAGGACCCCTCGAGCTGCCAATCCCAGATATCGGCATTCGGACCGGGAAGCCGGCGAATATCGGCCATCGGGTGCCCCCTTGTTCACATTCCGGTCCCACGCGAACCGGAGGTGCTACTGCTACTCCATTTGGTGCAACGAGGTGCACGTTAGGAGTGTGGGAAAAGTTGTTCAAGGGATCTGCCCCGATTCATTCTTTAGGCATCCCCCGGCGGTGTGATAGGCGACACAGAGTGGCCTTCGTGTCGCCGGATACGGCGACGCCTCGCCCGAAGGGCAGGATGCTCCCGTGGTGACCGTGACAGTGGAGAACCGTTTGCGCCAGTTGGCGTTCGGTGACGTCCCCCATCCGGAGACCCGATCGCGTCACCGGATCGTCGCGGCGGCCCGTACGGACCGTGAGTGTTGGCTTGCGGCGGTCGCTCTGGGAGCTCGGGGGCACTACGCGGCGGCGGCCACGTTGCTGCAGCCGTTGATCCACGGGGCCGGTGCTGGTGCCGGTTCTGGTGGGGCCGTGTTGTCGTCGCTGGCCGCGAGCACGCTCGCCTCGCACCGCAGGCAGCTCGGAGGGCACGCCGCGGCCCTGCGCCTCGACGGCCTCGCGCTGGCGCGCATCACCGCGTCGCCGGATCGGCCCGAGCCCGGGCCGGCGGGGCCGATGGCGCAGGACGCCGACGGGGTCGACGCGGCAGGCGCGTGGGCGGACGCCCTTCTCGGTCTCGCCGCCGACCGGCTCGGCACCGGACGTCCCGATCTGGCCGGCGGTCTCGTCGCCCGAGTCCTGAGCGGCACCGGCAGCCGCGGCGGAAGTGGCGATACCGGGGCCAGTGACAGGAGTGGCGACCGGGCCGGCACTGAGTGCGCTGCCGGTGTGGAGCCGGCCGTGCTGTCGTGGCGATCGCGCGTGCGCGCGGGCTGGGTGGGCGCGGAGGCCGCGTTGGCAGGCGGCGACCCGCAGACCGCCGTCGGGCGGGCCGAGGCCGCACTGGCGGTACTCGCCGAGCCTGCCGACCCCGCCGTTCCTGCCCATGCGGCAGCTCCCGCAGCTGCCGCAGATCCCACAGATCCCGCAGCTCCCGCCGGCACCGCGGATCTCAACGGGCCCGCGGATCCCGGGGCTCTCGGGCCGCGTGTGCCCCGGCATCGTGCGAAGTCCGAACTGGTCCTGGCCGCCGCACTCGCCGCGCGAGGAGGCGGCCAGGATCGGGTGCGGGCGGGTGAGCTCGTCGACTCGGCCCTCGAGGTGATCGAGACGAGGGGATTGCGCTCGCTGTCGTGGCCGGCCCTGCTGCTCGCGGCCGACCTCGCCCAGGGAGGCCGTGGCGCGCAGCACCGTGCGCGCGCCACGCGTGAGGTACACGCTCTGTTACGGAGCGCTGATCCCGAGGCACGCAGACTCGCGGTGTCCTCGCCGTGGATGCCGATCTGAGTCGTGAACCGGCCGCTCCGGCAGACGGGTCAGAGAAATTTCAAAAAAGCCACCAGATCGTGTCAAGGTCCGGCCTAAAGCGTCCGATAGTGGGGGTAGTACGTCACCCGGCTGCAGGAAGGAACCCCCGTGACAACGGTCTTGATCTGCGACGATCGACGCAGTGTCCGCGAAGGGCTCACCCGTGTGATGTCCGCTGTGCCCGGCGTCAGTCGCATCGACTGTGTAGCGCACGGTGACGAGTTGCTGGCTCGCTACTCGCGGCAGCCGGTCGACGTCGTGCTCGTCGGTACGCAGCGCGCGGTGCCCACCGGTGTCGAGGCGACCCGTCGTCTCGTCTCCGCGAACCCCCAGGCGAACGTGATCGTCTTCGGTGCGCCCGACGACGCGGGCAGCATCGCCGCGGCGATCGCCGGCGGTGCTCGCGGCTACCTGCGCTGGGACGCCTCGCGCCCCGAGCTGGTCGCCGCGCTCGCCCACACCCTGGCCAGCACCTCCGTGCCCGCGCAGCGGCAGCCCGCCGACCCCGGCGTGCAGCTCACCGAGCGCGAACTGCAGGTGCTGCGCGGCATGGCGCAGGGCAAGAGCAACGGGCAGATCGGCCGCGAGCTGTACCTGTCCGAGGACACGGTGAAGACCCACGCGCGCCGGCTGTTCCGCAAGCTCGGTGTGCGCGACCGCGCGCAGGCCGTGGCCCACGGTTTCCGCCGCGGTCTTGTCGCCTGAGCCGCTTGTGGCCTGACTCGCTCGTAGCTTGAGCCGCTCGGGGCCCGCTGGGTCCCCGCGGCCCACGCCGACGAGTAGGACAGCTCACAGCAACACCCGCAGTCCGGGACGTTCGCGAATCCGTCGGCCGCCGGCGCGGCAGGCCGACACGTGCACCGACAACCGCGCGGACAACTGCACTCACAACTGCACTCACAACTGCACTCAAAGCGGGGCGCGGCATGCCTGCATGCCGCGCCCCGTTGTACTGTGAACTGCGCCCACGCCGCGGTGCCGATCGGAAGGTCACCGCGAACGGCGTGGGGCGCGTCACGCGCGCACTGCGAGCGCTCGGAACTCACGCGGAACACAGGGAGCGGCCAGGTACTGTGGTCGCATCACCGGCGTGAGGGACGCTCAGGCCCGCACGCCGCTTTTCATGCACACCGAGACGTAACACCGGGATCGTTGTCTGCGATGGCCACTGTGGGGGATGGACTGGACGAGTCGGTCGCCGCCGCTGTTGAGGGAGATCAGCAAGCGGTCGAGCGGCTGCTCGCTTCGATCCGTCCCCTTGTGGTGCGGTACTGCCGCGCCCGAGTTGGCAGGCAGGAGCGTTCGTACGCTTCGGCAGACGACGTGGCTCAGGAGGTGTGTCTCGCGGTGCTGACCGCATTGCCCTCCTACCGCGACCAGGGACGACCGTTCCTGGCGTTCGTCTACGGCATCGCCGCCCACAAGGTGGCCGACGCACACCGCGCGGCCGCCAGGAACAGGGCGGAGCCGGTCGCCGAGGTGCCGGACGAGATGGAGCGCGACGTCGGGCCCGAACAGTTCGCCATCCAGGGCGAGCTGAACGAGCGCATGACGAAGCTGCTGCAGGTCCTGCCGGAGAAACAACGCGAGATCGTGGTGTTGCGTGTGGTCGTCGGACTCTCCGCGGAGGAGACCGCAGAGGCCGTGGGGTCGACCCCCGGCGCGGTCCGGGTCGCTCAGCACCGTGCTCTCGCGCGGCTGCGCAAGGTGCTGGCCGCAGAGGAGGTGGTCTGAGTGACGGAACACACCGGTCCCCACGGTCCGGCCGACGAGCCGGAACGGGACGTCGACGCGGTCGAGGGCCAGGACAGCACCGACAACACGGGCGGCGCGGAGGTCACCGACCTGACCGCGGCGATCGAGGCCGCGCGCAACGGCTCGCACTCGTCGGATCACACCGCGCACGGCTCCGAGGGCACGGACGCGACGTCGCAGGACGCCGACGGTGCAGCCGGAGTCGACGGTGCCGAGCAGGACGCGGACGCGGTCGACCTGACGGTGGTGCAGGCCGACGACGCGCTGCTCGACGCGCTCGGCGGGCCCGACCCGCGGACCGCCGACGAGCTGGGTGACGACGAGCTCAACGCGGTGCTGCTGGCGTGGCGCCGCGACATCGACACCGAGCGGATTCCCGAGCTGGTCGACCTCGACACGGCGGTCACCGAGATCAAGACCGCCTCGCTGGCCAGGAAGCACGCGGGCCGTGGGCACAAGCGCCGGTTCATGGTGCCCGTCGCCGCGGCCGCCGCGGTGCTGGCGATCGGCTTCACCGGAACCTCCCTCGCCGCGAGGGACGCCCAGCCCGGCGACACGCTCTGGGGCCTGAGCAAGGTGCTCTACGCCGACCACGCGCGGTCCGTCGAGGCCGCGGCGTCGGTGCGTTCGTCCATGGACGAGGCGCGGCTCGCGATGGCCTCCGACCGGTACGAGGAGGCCCGGTCGGCGCTGTCGAAGGCCGAGCACGACCTGAAGAACGTGAGCTCGGAGGAGGCCGCGCAGCTGAAGGCCAGGCACATGCAGCTCATGGCACAGCTCGAGGACCGTCCCGAGAACAACCCGCCCCCCGCGACGTCGTCGGAGAGCGACAGCTCCACGTCGAAGCCCACGTCGCCGGACTCGTCCTCGCCGGACTCGTCGTCGCCGACCGACTCGCGGCCGCAGCCCGGGCCCGACCCGTCCGACCCGACGACCACGGACCCGTCGGACCCGACGACGACCGAGCCGGACGACACTCCGACGGACACCCCGACGTGGCCCGAGGAGCCGGACCCGTCGACGCATCCCACCGGCGAGAGCGGCAGCTCCTCCGGCAGCAGCGGTTCGGGTGAGTCGCCCGCCCTGTCGGGCAGCAGCAACTGACCGCCGGTCCACGACGAACACGCGAAAAGCCCCACGGAGGCCTGGTTTACAGGTCGCCGTGGGGCTTTCGTCATTGGCGCACTGAGCTGGTTGGCGCGCTGGGTTCGTTGACGCACTGAGCTCGTCCGCGCGGTGAGAGCCGGTACGCACTGAGAGCCGGTGCGCAGCGCATCGCCTGTTCGCTACACGCGAACAGGCGCGGGCAGACAACTCGGGCGCTGCCGGACCGGACTGCCCGTCAGCAGGTCAGTAGGCGTTTTCCGTGGCTGTGATGCCGTCGGCGAAGCCGCGGCAGTAGTCCCACGTCACGTAGTCGGCCGGGTCCGGATCGAACGCGGGCTCGTGCGGGCGCATCCGACCATCGGCCAGCAGCTGCTCGAGACTTGCCCGCAGCAGGTGCCAGTCGTGGTAGTGGGGAAGGTCGCACTCGCCGCAGTCCACGACGATCCCGCGCACCCCGCGAGGTTCGAGGAGCGCCTGGTAGACGGCCAGATCCGCGAGGTCGGCGAGCAGCTCGGAACGCTCCTCGTCGGAGATCGGCTCACCTGCGGGTTCCTCGCGGTCGGCGATCTCCTTGGCCGGGTCGTCGGGGTCGTCGGCGAATGGGTCTGGGGGCAACACGTCGTGCGGCACGGGCTGCACGGTACCGGGAAGGGACCCGGGTGCGTCCAGATACCATCGGTTACGAGGCATTCAGCCGTGTCGCACTCCCCGCGTGAGGAAGGTCCGCCGCCACTATGTCGAGCGAAGTCACCGACTCCGACACCACCGCCGTCCGCCCGGACGGCGCCGACGATCACGCCGTGCAGGCGGACAAGTTCGCGCTGCTCGGACTGACCTTCGACGACGTGCTGCTGCTGCCTGCGGAGTCCGACATCGTGCCGAGTGCGGTCGACACCGGTACCAACGTGACGCGCAACGTGCGACTGCGCATCCCGCTGCTGTCGGCCGCGATGGACACGGTCACCGAGGCACGCATGGCCATCGCCATGGCCAGGCAGGGCGGCATGGGCGTGCTGCAGCGCAACCTGCCGATCGACGAGCAGGCGCAGGCGGTGGAGATCGTCAAGCGTTCCGAGGCCGGCATGGTCACCGACCCCGTGACCTGCTCGCCCGACGACACGATCGCCGAGGTCGACGCCCTGTGCGCCCGGTTCCGCATCTCCGGCGTGCCGGTGACCGACGCCTCCGGGCAGCTGGTGGGCATCATCACCAACCGCGACATGCGCTTCGAGCTCGACCACTCCAAGCAGGTCCGCGAGGTCATGACGCCCGCGCCGCTGGTGACCGCCCAGGTCGGCGTCACCGCGGAGGCCGCGCTCGGGCTCCTGCGCAAGCACAAGATCGAGAAGCTGCCGATCGTCGACGGCGCGGGCAAGCTGCGCGGTCTGATCACCGTCAAGGACTTCGTCAAGACCGAGCAGTACCCGGACGCGAGCAAGGACGCCGACGGACGGCTCATCGTCGGCGCCGCCGTGGGCGTCGGTTCCGACGGCCACCAGCGGGCGATGGCGCTGGCCGACGCGGGCGTCGACGTGCTCGTGGTGGACACCGCGCACGGCCACTCGAGGGGCGTGGTCGACACGGTGGCGCTGTTGAAGAAGGAGCTCGGCGACGCGGTGGACGTCGTCGGCGGCAACGTCGCCACCCGTGCGGGCGCGCAGGCGCTCGTCGACGCGGGCGCGGACGGCGTGAAGGTCGGTGTCGGCCCGGGCTCGATCTGCACCACGCGGGTCGTCGCGGGCGTCGGCATGCCGCAGATCTCCGCCATCCACGAGGCGAACAAGGCCTGCAGGCCCGCGGGTGTTCCGGTGATCGGCGACGGTGGCATCCAGTACTCGGGTGACATCTCCAAGGCCATCGCGGCGGGCGCCTCGAGCGTGATGCTCGGCAGCCTGCTCGCGGGCACCGCCGAGGCGCCGGGCGAGGTCGTGCTCGTCGGCGGCAAGCAGTTCAAGACCTACCGCGGCATGGGCTCGCTCGGCGCGATGAGCTCGCGCGGCGGGTCCCGGTCGTACTCGAAGGACCGCTACGCCCAGGACGACGTGCTGTCCGAGGACAAGCTGGTTCCGGAGGGCATCGAGGGCAGGATCCCGTTCCGCGGGCCGCTCGCGAACGTCGTCCACCAGCTGGTCGGTGGGCTGCGGTCCGGAATGGGGTACGCCGGTGCCCAGACGATTCCGGAGTTGCAGCGCGCACAGCTGGTGCGGATCACCGCGGCCGGGCTGAAGGAGAGCCACCCGCACGACGTCACCATGACGGTCGAGTCGCCGAACTACACGAGCCGGTGACACGCCGCCGCGGTCGCGGCGGGACGTGAAGCCACGGGGAACGAGGCGCTCGAGCAGCGGGCGCTGGAGAGGACTGACACGTGCGGGATCTGGTCGAGATCGGCATGGGACGGACCGCGCGGCGGTCGTACGACTTCGACGACATCGACATCGTGCCGTCGCGCAGGACGCGGTCGTCGAAGGTGGTGTCCACGGCCTGGCAGATCGACGCCTACCGGTTCGACCTGCCGCTGGTGACGCACCCTTCGGACGCCGTCGTCTCGCCGCACACCGCCGTCGAGATCGGCAAGCTCGGCGGCCTCGGCGCGCTGAACGCCGAGGGCCTGTGGGCCAGGCACGCCGACGCCGAGAGCGCGCTCGCCAAGGTCGCCGAGGCGGCAAAGGAGGGTGCCGCGCCGTCCGAGGTGGTGCGCAGGCTCCAGGAGCTGCACTCGGCGCCGGTGCGTCCCGACCTGCTCACCGAGGCGGTGCGGACGGTCCGTGACTCGGGGACCACCGTGGCCGCGCGCGTGAGCCCGCAGCACGCCGCCGAGCTGACCCCGCACCTGCTGTCCGCGGGCGTGGAGATCCTCATCGTGCAGGGCACGATCGTGTCCGCGGAGCACGTGGGCACCGGTGACGCGGACGGCGGCGACGGCGCGGACAGCGACACCGAGCCGCTGAACCTCAAGGACTTCATCGCCGACCTCGACGTCCCGGTCATCGCCGGTGGCGTGAGCGACTACCGCACCGCCATGCATCTCATGCGCACCGGTGCGGCGGGCGTGATCGTCGGGCACGGCTACAGCCCCGGCGTGACGACCACCGACCAGGTGCTGGGCATCGGGGTTCCGATGGCGACCGCGTTGATCGACGCCGCGGCCGCGCGCCGGGACTACCTCGACGAGACGGGCGGCCGCTACGTCCACGTGCTGGCCGACGGTGGGGTGCGGCACTCCGGTGACATCGCGAAGGCCGTGGCGTGCGGTGCCGACGCCGTGATGCTCGGTGCTCCGCTGGCGGCCGCTGCCGAGGCGCCGGGTCGCGGGCTGTACTGGACGTCGGCTGCTGCGCACCCGTCGCTGCCGCGTTCGCGCGTGGCGCGGGTGGCCGGGGACGGCGGTCCGGTCGACTCGGTGGACCTGCGCACGCTCCTGCACGGTCCCGCCCAGGACCCGAGCGGCACGGTCAACCTGTTCGGTGCGCTGCGGCGCGCGCTGGCGAAGACGGGCTACTCCGACCTCAAGGAGTTCCAGCGCGTCGGCCTCACGGTGCGCCACTGATCGTCGCGTTCCGGCACGCTGCGTGATTGACCCGTCGGTAACTTACCTCTGGTCAGAAACCGTCCCGCTGGTTACAGTTTTGGTGTGACTTCGCGTAACACCATCAGTGGGGATGGCACGAACTTCGACTACGACGTCCTCGTCGTCGGCTCCGGCTTCGGTGGCAGCGTTGCGGCGTTGCGGCTGACGGAGAAGGGCTACCGCGTCGGCGTCGTCGAGGCGGGCAGGCGGTTCACCGACGAGGAGTTCGCCCAGACGTCGTGGGATCTGCGCAAGTACCTGTGGGCGCCGCAGCTGGGGTGCTACGGCATCCAGCGGGTGCACCTGCTGCGGGACTGCATGATCCTCGCCGGCTCGGGCGTCGGCGGCGGATCGCTGGTGTACGCGAACACCCTGTACCGGCCGTTGTCGCCGTTCTACCGCGATCCGCAGTGGGCGCACATCACCGACTGGGAGAGCGAGCTCGCGCCGTACTACGACCAGGCCAGCCGCATGCTCGGGGTGAACCTCAACCCGACGGTCACGCCGTCGGACGAGGTGATGCGCAAGGTCGCCGCCGACATGGGCGTCGCCGACAGCTATCACGCCACGCCGGTGGGCGTGTACTTCGGCGAGCCGGGCAAGCAGGTCGCCGACCCGTTCTTCGGGGGAGCGGGGCCGGACCGCACGGGCTGCACCGAATGCGGCTCCTGTATGACCGGATGCCGCGTCGGAGCGAAGAACACGCTGGTCAAGAACTACCTCTACCTGGCCGAACAGGGCGGGGCACACGTCGTGCCGATGACGACGGTGACGGCCGTGCGGCCGCGAGGAAATGGGGGCACCCGCGCCGACGACGGTGTAGCCGGCGGAGGAGGGGGTTTCGAGGTCGACCTGCGCAAGACGGGCACGACGTCGAAGCGCTTCACCACGACCGTCACGGCGGGTCACGTCGTCATGGCGGCCGGCACGTGGGGCACGCAGAAGCTGTTGCACGCGATGCGCGACAACGGCACGTTGCCGCGGCTGTCCACGCGGCTCGGCGAGCTGACGCGCACCAACTCCGAGGCGATCCTCGGCGCCGCGCGCACGTCGGTCGACCCCGAGAACGACTACAGCAGGGGCGTGGCGATCACCTCGTCGATCCACCCCGACGAGAACACGCACATCGAGCCCGTGCGCTACGGCAAGGGCAGCAACGCGATGAGCCTGCTGCAGACGATCGCCACCGACGGCAGCCTCGCGGAGCCGCGGTGGAAGCAGCTGGCCAAGTACATGATCAAGCACCCGGTGAAGTGCTTGAAGATGCTCAACGGCTACAGGTGGAGCGAGCGGACCGTGATCCTGCTCGTCATGCAGAGCCTCGACAACTCCATCACGACGTTCACCAAGCGCGGCCCGTTCGGACGGCGCAGGTTCACCTCGAAGCAGGGCCACGGCGAGCCGAACCCCACGTTCATCCCGGCCGGTCACGAGGCCACGGAGCGCACCGCGGAACACATCGACGGCGTCGCGGGCGGTACGTGGGGCGAGATCTTCGACATCCCGCTGACCGCACACTTCATCGGCGGCGCACCGATCGGCACGAACCCGGACGAGGGCGTCATCGACCCGTACCATCGCGTGTTCGGCTATCCGAACCTGCACATCGTGGACGGCACCGCGATCACGGCGAACCTCGGCGTGAACCCGTCGCTGACGATCACGGCGCAGGCGGAGCGGGCGTTCTCGTTCTGGCCGAACGCGGGGGAGCCGGACCCGCGCCCGTCGCAGGACGAGCCGTACCGCCGCATCGACCCGGTCGCCCCGCGCCGCCCCGCGGTCCCCGCCGAGGCCCCGGGCGCCCTCCGTCTCCCCATCACCCCGGTATAACGCCGGCCCGTGTTGCGCTTCGGGGGCCGCGTGTTGCGTTCCCGGGGTCGCGTGTTGCGGCTCCAGGGGCCCGTGTTGCGGCCCTGGGAGCGCGTGTTGCGCTTTCGGGAGCCTGTGTTGCGGGTTCCGGACGTCGGAGAGGACGAGGAGACACAACGGGGCCGTATGAAGCGGTTGACCTTCGAGTCGGTTGAAGCCTGACGATGCCGGGGAGCCGGTGGCCGCATCTCCCACCGGTCCGAGCCGACCGAGGAGACTCGCCCATGACCGCCACTCCGACCGACACACCCGATCCGACGATGAACGCCATCGTGTCTGCCGTATCCGCCGGGCAGGACGGTCACGTCGATCTTGCCCGCCGAGAACTGCTGCGGCTCTGGGCGCGGATCGGCGTGACGGGGGATCCGTTCCACCGCTGCACGCTGGCGCATACCTGGCCGACCTTTGTGACGACCCCGCCGAGTCGCTCATGTGGGATGTGCGTGCGCTCGATGCCGCCGACGCACTGACCGATCAGCGTGCCAGTCAACACCACGCGAGCCTGCGCGTCGCCGGCTTCTATCCGAGCCTGTACCTCAACCTGGCCGACAACTTGCGGCGGCTGGGCGCTTTCCGCGCGGCGGCCGGGTACGTCGAAGAGGCCGAGCGGCACACGTCGGCGCTGCCCGACGGTGCGTACGGCGACACCATTCGCGCGGCCCTCGAGGACGTGCGCCGTGCGGTGGGGGAACGTGCCACGGCACGGCTTGCTTCGGCGTCCGGCCCAGCGCAGTGACGACTCGCGCAACACGGCACCCCGGGCCCGCAACACGGCACCCCTAGATCCGCAACACGGCACCCCGGCCCCACAACACGCGGCCCCAGATCCGCAACACGGCACCCTAGATCCGCAACACGCGCCCCTGGATCCGCAACACGCGGCCCCCAAAGCGCAACACGGGTGGTCAGGTCAGGGTTGTCAGTTGGGGGGTGGTGATGGTGTGGATGGTGATGTGGATCGTGGTCGGGTCGTAGTCGGGGACGTCGCCCACGACGACGCGGGCCGACTCGAGCTGCGCCCGCGCGCGCATCGCCAGCGCGGTGTCTCCCGTGAACAGTCCCACCGCCGACGCGGCCGCACCCGGCGCGGCGACGGCGGCGAGTGCCTCCTCGGGTTCGTCCGCGACCGTCACCGCGAGAATCGGGCCTGCCACCGGTTCCTCCTCGGTGCCGGTGACGAGCGTCGGCTCCTCGGCGGTTCCGCCGGCCAGCACGGTGGCGCCCGCGGCGACGACGTCGTCGAGCCACGCGGCCGCAGGCTCGGTCACCTCGGCCGGCAGCGTGCCCACCGAGACGGCCGTGTCGTAGGCGTTTCCCGTGGGCTGGGCGGAGACAGCGGCCGTCAGCGCGGGCAGGAACTCGTCGGCGATCGCCGAGCACACGACCGCCCTGCGCACGGCCTCCTGCCGCATCCCGCCCTGGCGGGTGGCGGCGACGGCGATGCGCTGGGCGACGTCGTCGCGGTCGGCGGCGTTCGGCAGGTCGGTCACGACCACCGCGGCGCCCTTCGCCGGTGCTGGCGGGTCCACGCGGACCAGGTCGCGGGCGTCCGGTTCGGGGCCGGGCAGCACGGAGAAGGCACCTTCGGGCAGTCCCACCTCGCCCAGCGCCTCGCCGAGGGCCAACGCCGACAAGGGCGTGTCCGTCCCCGCCGCCACGACCACCGGCGCGCCGGCCGCGAACGCCGCCGCCACCGCGTGCGCGGCACTGCGCAGCGGAGCCTGCGGTGACACGACGGCCAGTACCGGCCCGCGCGGCACGGCATGGATCAGCGTGGCGGCCCCCGCTCCGCCACCGGTGGTCACGCGGCCTTCGGAGGTGAGCGGATGCCGGGCGGCGTACCGCAGCACGGCCACAGCGTCGTCGACCTCCCGGTTCGCCCAGCGCAGCGGGATGCCGCTCTCGGCGGTGATCAGTTCCGCGAGTTCCTCACGGCGGCCCTCGAGTTCACCCGCGGCGATCTGCAGTGCACCGGTGCGCAGGTCGACGTCGTCGAGCCTGCCGAGTCCGACCGCGGCCTCGAGAGCGCCTGCCGCCTGCTCGGCCGACGGAAGCACGACGGTCGCGACCTCCGTGTCGTCCGCGGGATGCGTGATGACCGCGGTGTCCTCGTTGGTCTCGGCACGTCCGGCGATCCAGGCCTCGTGGGGGCGCGGCGCGTACGCCTCCTCGCCGGTGTCGTCGGAGCCGCCGGTGTCGTCGGGGTCGAATGCGGGATCGGCCGGGCCTGCTGTGCTCATGGGCGCACCCTATTGGCCTCGCGTGTGGGCCCGCTCACCTGCCGGGGCGCCGGCGGTGGAGCTCGCGTGAGTCCGGCCCACCTGGCGGCAGCGCCCTGCGATTCACCTGCGACGATGGAGGTACCGAACGTCGTCGATCCCGCAAGCCAGGAGGTCCTGCTCGTGCCCGAGAACGCGCCCGGGAATCCGGGGGACAGCACCGAGGGCCCCGTCCTCGTCGTGGACTACGGCGCGCAGTACGCCCAGCTCATCGCGCGGCGGGTGCGTGAGGCGCAGGTGTACTCCGAGGTGGTGCCGCACACCGCGTCGGTCTCCGAGATGCTCGACCGCAACCCGTCGGCGATCATCCTGTCCGGCGGTCCGTCGAGCGTGTACGCCGACCAGGCGCCGAGTGTCGATCCGGCGTTGTTCGAGGCGGGTGTGCCGGTGTTCGGTATCTGCTACGGGTTCCAGGTGATGGCGCAGGCGCTGGGCGGGACCGTCGAGCACACGGGCACGCGCGAGTTCGGCCGCACCGAGCTCGACGTCTCCGGTGGCCACCTGCACGAGGAGCTGCCCGCGCGGCACCCGGTGTGGATGAGCCACGGGGACTGCGTGACGAAGGCTCCCGAGGGGTTCGACGTCACCGCGCGCAGCGAGGGCGCTCCGGTGGCCGGGTTCGAGAACGTCGCGGCCGGGTTCGCCGGGGTGCAGTACCACCCCGAGGTCGCACACTCCCCGCACGGCCAGGAGGTGCTGCGCCGTTTCCTCCAGGACGTCGCCGGGATCCGTCCGCAGTGGACTACGTCGTCCATTGTGGACGACCAGGTCGCGAGGATCCGCGCGGAGATCGGGGACGGGCACGCGATCTGCGGCCTGTCCGGCGGTGTGGACTCGGCGGTCGCGGCCGCGCTCGTGCAGCGGGCGATCGGCGACCGGCTCACCTGCGTGTTCGTCGACCACGGGTTGTTGCGTGCCGGCGAGCGCACCCAGGTCGAACGTGACTTCGTCGCCGCGACGGGCGTCAACCTCGTGACCGTCGACGCGCGCGAGCAGTTCCTCGACGCGCTCGCGGGAGTCAGCGACCCCGAGGAGAAGCGCAAGATCATCGGACGCGAGTTCATCCGCGTCTTCGAAAGCGCCGCGCGTGACCTGAAGGACAAGGGCGACGCCGAATTCCTCGTGCAGGGCACGCTGTATCCGGACGTCGTCGAGTCCGGCGGCGGCGCGGGAACGTCGAACATCAAGAGCCACCACAACGTCGGCGGACTTCCGGACGACCTGCAGTTCTCGCTCGTGGAGCCGCTGCGGTTGCTGTTCAAGGACGAGGTGCGCCGTGTGGGGCTCGAACTGGGCCTGCCGGAGACGATCGTCCACCGGCAGCCGTTCCCCGGCCCCGGCCTCGGCATCCGCATCATCGGCGAGGTGACCGCCGACCGGCTCGAGACGCTGCGCGCGGCCGACGCCATCGCGCGCGAGGAGCTGTCGGCGGCCGGTCTGGACCGGGAGATCTGGCAGTGTCCCGTCGTGCTGCTGGCCGACGTGCGCAGCGTCGGGGTGCAGGGTGACGGCCGTACCTACGGGCATCCGGTCGTGCTGCGGCCGGTTTCGAGCGAAGACGCCATGACAGCCGACTGGACTCGGCTACCCTACGACGTGCTCGAGCGCATCTCGACGCGCATCACCAACGAGGTCGCCGAGGTCAACAGGGTCGTGCTCGACGTGACGAGCAAGCCGCCGGGCACGATCGAGTGGGAGTAAGGGCGCCGAGACGGACCGGGGGTCAGTGACACGTGTGGATCGCAGGGCTCGTTCTGATCGCGGCGGGTGTCGCCGCGTTCTTCTTCATGCAGCACACCAAGCGGGAGCTGCACGCCATGATCGGCACGGAGACGTTCACGATCCCGGAACTCGAGGACCAGCGGAAGATCTCGGACGATCTCGGCGCCAAGGGCTCGTTCCGCAAGTCCGCCGAGGTCGTGGGTGCGGCGCATCCGCCGCCCAGCGGTGCCCGGACGTCCGAACTGTCCAAAACGGAATGTGTCTGGTACCGCTACACGGTCGAGCGCGAGTACGAGCACACCGAGTACCGCGACGGTAAGCGGCACACGCGGCGCCGCACCGAGAAGCTGACCGACCACCAGTCGAACAACGGGTTCGCGATCATCGACGAGGCCGGTCGCACCATCGGCGTCGATCCCGGCGGCGAGCGTCCCGACCGGCCGGAACAGGTCGTCGACCGGTTCGAACCGCACGAGGGCGGCCGCAGCAGCGTCGAGCTGTTCGGCGTGCGCCTGCCCAGCTTCGGCGGTGGGAACCGGACGATCGGCTACAAGTACAAGGAATGGGTCGTTCGTCCAGGGCAGCGGCTGTACGTGCACGGCGAGGTGCACGACAGGAAGGGCCCGCTGATCATCGGGAAACCGTCCGAGGGTGGTTTCTTCATCATCTCCACGCGCACGGAAGGCGAACTGCGCAAGGCGCACGAGACCAAGCACAAGTTCCTCGCCGCCGGTTCGATCGCCGGCGTGCTGATCGGCCTCGGTCTCGTCGTCGGCCAACTGGTCACGTAGGCAGGCACGCAGGCCTTCCCGGTTCGGCCGGCGCAGGGATCTACTGGCGGCGCAGGGAGGCGGCCAGCATCCCGACGCCGATCACGACCGCGACCCCGGCGAGGATCCACCGCGGATCGAGATGTCCGATCCACGCGGGACCGTCGAGGAAGACGTAGGCCGACGCGCACAGCGCCGCGATACCCGCCACCAGCGACAGCGGGTCGAATCCGCGTCGCCGCGTGTCCTGCCCGGCGTCGCCGGGGGTTTCCGTTGCCTCACGCATGGCGCCGCACCTCCACGTTGCCGATTCCGGCGTCGAGTACGAGATGGAACCGTTGCCCGTCTTCGCCGTCCGCGCCGTTGTCCCTGCCGACGAGGTTGCCGTTGCCCACCCCGCCCTGGGAGCGGTTCAGGCACTCGGCGTTGCCGGTGCGGGCCGTGCAGTCGAACGTGACGTCGGCGGTCAGGGGAACGAACACCGTGATGTCGCCGGTGCCCACGCTGGCCTCGACGGAGATCGGTTCGTCCCGTTCGGGAAGCTGGGTGAGGTCGAGTTCGATCGTGCCCGCCGTGCGCTCGTAACTGGGCTGCAGTTCGCGGAAGTTGGTCGGCGTCTCCTTGATCGCGCCGACGCCACCCGGGTAGCCGCCCGCGGGCCACGGGCTCAACATCAGCGTGGCGACGGCGACCGGCGCGGCGAACCAGATGAGTCCCCGCGCCCCACCGCGGAACGCCCCGAACAGCAGGCCACCGGCGAGCACGGCGAGGGTCGTCGCGGCGACGTGGCCAGGCTGCCAGCTCTCTCCGTCGACGAACGCCGTTCCCACGCCCGCGGTGACGACGGCCAGCGCGAGCGTCACCAGCGTGATCTTGGAGCCTCCGCGGGAACGTCGAGGTCGCGGCGGCTCGGGAGCCTCCGGTGGGCGGTACGGGTCGGCGGGTGGTGCCGTGTGGTCGGCGAGGTCCCAGCCGAGCGGGTCGGCGCCGAGGGCGTCCCAGTCGTCCGAGGTGGTGTCCACCGGCGTGCCCTTCGCCGTAGACATCGCGGCGGTCACCGGGCCCCTGGCAGGCGGGCGGTTGAGGTGTCCGCGGCTGCGGTGCATCAGGTAGAGCGCCGTCACGACGAGCGCGAGCGCGATGATGCCGCCGCCATCGAACCACGTGCCCCCGAACGCCAGGCCGAACGCGGGAAAGCACAGCGCGCACAGCACGACGGCCCCGGCCCGACTCGTGCCGCTGCGCCCGTGCCCCAGCAGCCCCTCGAACGCCGACACCTCGTCGTCCTGGCCGGGCAGGAACAGCCAGCCCAGCAGGTACACGGCAGGACCGACGCCTCCGAAGAAGGTCAGGGCCACCAGCGCCACCCGGATGACGATCGGGTCGATGCCGTAACGCGTCCCGATGCCGGCGGCGACGCCCGCGATCTTGCGTCCGTCGGAGGGGCGCCGCGGCCTGCTCGCCCAGAAGTCCTTGACGGTCGCCTCGAACCCGTCCAGGTGCCTGGCCGCACCACTCGTGCTGTTCATGACATCGAGCATGCGCGTGCACGGCTCGCCTGCACATCGGGGACCACCCTGAAACCGTCCCGGGTCTCGCGCTCCCGCCCGGTGCGGCGACCAGGAGAGTCGTGATCAGGGGTTTCCCTGATGATTCCGCGCCCGCCATCTGTGACGATGGAAGGCGACCATGGATGACGTGCACGATCAGGGCCCCCGCGAGTCCGCAGCGGCCACGACGACGAGACCGACCGGTGCCGACGCGCCGGTCGGCAGGCCGAGCGCGTCCGTGACCGTCCCGGCCCACGCTCCGGTGCCCGACGGTATGCAGCCGCCGCCGAAGATGTATCGCAGGCGCGGTGGACGGGCGCTGGCCGGTGTCGCGGGCGGGCTGGCCGACCATCTCGGCGTCAAGGTCCTGTGGGTGCGGGCGGCGTTTGCCGTGCTGGCCGGGCTCGGCGGGCTCGGCCTGATGCTCTACGGCCTGCTGTGGGCGTTCGTGCCCCAGCAGGCCAGGAACGAACCGCAGCAGGAGCTCACCGGCAGGCAGCGTCAGCAGGCCTACGGACTGCTCGCGCTCGGTACCGGCTTCGCGGTCGTCGGCGGTGTGCTGTCCGGTGTGCTCACCGGGTGGGCGGCGTTGCCGTTCGCGGTGGTGCTCGTCGGCGCCGCCGTGGTGTGGCGCGAGGCCGACGAGACGCAGCGCAGGCGGTGGCGCACCGGGGCCAGGACCGGCGTCGCGGGCGCGGTCGTCGGTGGCGGCGGTGTGTCGGCGGTGGTGCGGGTCCTCTCCGGCGTCGCGCTGGTAATGACCGGCATCGGCGTGATCGTGCTCCGTGGCAGCAACCTCGACCAGCTGCAGGTCGCACTCGTCGCCGTGCTCGCGACGCTCGTCGGAGTCGCCCTGCTCACCGTCCCGTTCTGGTTGCGGCTCGTACGTGACCTGGGCGAGGAACGCCGTGCGCGCATCCGCACCGAGGAACGCGCCGAGATCGCCGCACACCTGCACGACTCGGTGCTGCAAACGCTTGCCCTCATCCAGAAGCGCTCGGAGCACCCGCGGGAGGTGGCGCGGTTGGCGCGCGGGCAGGAGCGCGAACTGCGCACCTGGCTGTACGGGCCGAGCGGGTACGGCACCCCGAAGCGCGACCGCGCCGAGCCGTCGGCCACGGGGGAGCCGGCGGCACCGGACATGCTGGCCACGGCCGTCGCCGCCGCGTGCGGCGAGGTCGAGGACCGGTTCGGCATCTCCGTGCAACAGGTTGTCGTCGGCGACGCCGAACTCGACGACGGGCTCGCCGCGCTGGTCCAGGCCGCGCGCGAGGCGATCGTCAACGCCGCCAAACACGCAGGCGTCGACGAGGTCAGTGTGTACGCCGAGGTCGAGCCCACCTCGGTCACCGTGTTCGTGCGCGACCGCGGCGCGGGCTTCGATCCCGACGCCGTTCCCGCCGACCGGCACGGGCTCTCCGACTCGATCCGGGGCAGGATGGAGCGCGCCGGCGGTACGTGCCGGCTGCGCACCGCACCGGGTGAGGGCACCGAGATCCAACTCGCCATGCCGCGGCAGGACGCGGCGTCCGCCGGTGAGCAGACCGCGGACCGATCAGCACAGGGGGCAGCCACATGAGCGCCGACACCAACAGTGACGACACCAGCAGCGCCGACACCAACAGTGACGGGACCGCCCGTGAGGCCAGGGAACCGGTGACGGTCTTCCTCGTCGACGACCACGCACTGTTCCGCGCGGGCGCGAAGGCGGAGCTGGAGTCGATCAGCGACGAGGTACGCGTCGTCGGCGAGGCGGGGTCGGTCGCCGAGGCGGTCGCGGGCATCACGCGCGTGCGACCGCAGGTCGTGCTGCTCGACGTGCACATGCCCGACGGTGGCGGTGCCGAGGTGCTGCGCAGGCTGCGCACCGATCTGCCCGACGTCGTGTTCCTGGCCCTGTCGGTGTCGGACGCGGCCGAGGACGTCATCGCCGTCATCCGCGCGGGCGCCCGCGGGTACGTGACGAAGACGATCTCGTCGGCCGAACTGGTGCGGGCCATCGTGCGCGTGGCCGACGGCGACGCGGTCTTCTCGCCGCGGCTGGCCGGATTCGTCCTCGACGCCTTCGCCGAACGCCCGGGGTCCGAGCCGATCAGCGACCCCGAGCTCGACCAGCTCACCCCGCGGGAACGCGACGTGCTGCGGCTGCTGGCCCGCGGATACGCCTACAAGGAGATCGCCTCCGAGCTGTTCATCTCGGTCAAGACCGTGGAGACCCATGTCTCCAGCGTCCTGCGCAAAACCCAGCTGTCGAACCGCTACGAACTGTCCCGCTGGGCCACCGACCGCCGCCTCGTGTGATCCCCGTGCGCGGCTGCGCGGTGCTCCAAAGACGTACAGCTGGGCTTAAGTCAGGTTCAGAACTGTTCGCTTGTCCTCATTAGTTGCGGTGGGCGAAGCTTGAGGCATGCCGTCGTCTTTCCGGAACTCCCCGGCGTTGCCGTGGGTGGCCGCGCTGGCCGTGATGTCGTTGTGGGCGTCGTCGTTCGTCGTCATCCGCGGTGTCGGGGTGCATTTCTCGCCCGGTTCGATGGCGTTGCTGCGGCTGGTCGTCGCTACCGTGGCACTGTCGATCGGCGCGTTGCTGCTGCGCCCACGCTGGCCCCGTACGGCGGCGGCGTGGGGCTGGACGCTGCTGTGGGGCGTCGCCTGGTTCGGCGTCTACACCGTGGTGCTCAACCTTGCAGAGCAGCACGTCGACGCGGGTACCGCCGCGATGCTCGTCAACGTCGCCCCGCTGGTCGTGGCGCTGTGCTCCGGTCTGCTGCTCGGTGAAGGGCTGCCCGTGCGGTTGTTCGTCGGCATGGGGGTGTCGATGGCCGGGATCGTGGTCATCACCGTCGCCACCACGACCGGTCACCTGACGGTGCTGGGCGTGGTGCTCTCACTCGTCGCGGCGCTGCTGTACGCAGGCAGTGTCCTGCTGCAGAAATGGCAGCTCACCGGCGGCGACTCCTACGCCGTGACGCTCGTCGGTATCGCGGGCGCCACGGTGGCCTGCCTGCCGTTCGCGGGCGAACTCGCCACCGAACTGTCGGCCGCGCCCGCCGCCTCGGTGTGGGCCGTGGTGTACCTGGGCCTGTTCCCGACCGCGCTGGCGTTCAACTTCTGGGGCTACGCGCTCAAGCACATCCCGGCGGGCGTGCTCAGTTCGTCGTCGCTGGTTGTGCCCGCGCTGGTGGTGCTGTTGTCGTGGCTGACGCTGGGCGAGGTGCCGCCGCTGCTGGCCGTGCTCGGCGGGGTGCTGTGCCTGACCGGTGCGGCGTTCTCGATCGTGCCGCACGTCCGGGCCGCGCTGCGCACGCCGAAACAGCCAGCCGCGGCGGAGGAGACTCCGTCGGAGGCGACCGTCTGACGGTTCTCTCGCGCCGAAAAGGTTGTGGACACATAAGTAGGCACCAGTCCCTACGATGAGCCCATGACGGCTGCCTCCGAGGTGTCAGGCGACGGTGACCTGGCGACGGTGCTACGCGATCTGGCGTGGACGGTGCACCGGCTCGTCCCCGACGTCGCCGGCCTCGAGCCGCTGCCCAACAGTGAGCTCGCCGTGGTCAAGGAGGTGCTCGCCGAACCGGGCATCGCGGTCACCGAACTCGGCAGGCGCGTCGGCATGTTGCAGAGCAACACGAGTGCGGCCGTGCGGGCGCTCGTGCGCAGGGGACTCGTCACGCGCGAACGGTGCGACACCGACCGCCGCGTCACTCGCCTCATGCCGACGTCGAAGTGCCTCGAGGCGCGCGAGCTGATCCGCTCGGTGTGGTCGGGAACGGTGCGCGACGCGATGGCACACCTGGAACCGGAACAGGTCGAGGCGATCGCCAACGCCCGAACCGCGCTACGCGAACTCGACAAGGTCCTGCGCGAAACGACCTGAGCCGCCGTGCGTGCTCGGAGCAGCCTGTGTTCAGAGCAGCCTGTGTTCAGAGCAGCAGGAGGAGCAGGACCACCACGAGCACGACGACCGCGGCCGCCCCGCCGAGGAGCCACGTCCGCGGGACTCCCGCCCACGGCGTCGCCCGAGTGGACGAGCGCGGAGCCGGCTGCGATGCGGGTGCGGCCGGAATGTTCACCATCTGCGGTAGCACCGGCACGGTCGGCATGGCGGGCGCGGTCGGCGGCACGACACCGACCTCCTGGCCCTTCGTGATCGCCTTGAGCGCCTGCACGGAGTCCTGCATCGTCGGGCGCAGCTCGGGGTCGTCGCGCAACATCTTCAGCAGCGCGCCGGTCAACGCGCCGCTGCGCTGCGGGACGACCGGCGTACCCGTGCCGTCCTCACCGAACGGCGGGACCCCCTCGACCGCCGCGAACAGCGTCGCGCCGAGCGAGAACGCGTCCGACGACGGCGCCGGCTCGGCGCCCTTCGCCACCTCGGGGGCGCGGAACGCCGGGTCGGGGGGAGGTTCCGACAGGCCGATGTCGGTGAGCTTCACGCCGCCGTCGTCGCACAGCAGGACGTTGCCCGGCTCGACGGACCGGTGCGTGATGCCGATGGCGTGCGCCGTCGCCAGCGCCGCCCCGAGCCGCCTGCCCAGGTAGGCGGCCTGCGGCGGGGTCAGCTCACCGTGCTCGGCGAGGAAGTCGGCCATGTTGCGGCACGGCACGTACTCCATCACGACCCACACGTCGCCCTCGTGCCGCACCGCGTCGTACACGGTGACGGCGGCCGCGTGCAGCACGCGTGTGGCCTGGCGCGCCTCGTACAGCGCGGTCTGCCTGGCCTTCTCCGCAGCCTCGCCCGTCAGGTCCGGATCGACGTACACCCGTTTCGCCGCGACCGTGCGGTGCAGCATCGTGTCGAACGCCATCCACACGATGCCTGCGCGTCCACGCCCGATGGGCTGGTCGAGCCGGTATCGGGCGCCGACGACGGTGCCTTCCGCGTAGTTCACACGATCCCTCGAACGATCAGGGAACGGGGTCGATCGAGCCGTCCGCCGGGCTTGAGGGCGGTGGAGAGGACGAATCCGTCGGTTCCGGCGCGGTGGTCGGTTCCGGCTCGCTCGTCGGTTCCGGTGCCGGTTCGCTCGTCGGCTCGGGTGCCGGTTCGCTGGTCGGTTCCGGTTCCGGCTCGTAGGTCGGCTCGGGCTCGTAGGTCGGTTCGGGAACCTCGACGTACGACGACTCCTCGGTCGTCGGCTCGGGCGAGCTGGTCGTCGACGGTGCCTCGGAGCTCGTCGGCGACTGCGACGTCGTGGCCGGGACCGGGTTGCCCGCGGGCTCGGGGTCGTCACCGCCGCTCGGTCCGCTGAAGATCCACACGGCAAACGCGGCCAGGCCGAGCACGACGAGTCCGCCGACCAGCGCGGGCAGCTTCCACTTCGGCTTCTCGTCCTCGTCGGCCGCCGCACCACCCGCGGCACCGCCGCCGGCCGCAGCCGCGACCTTGGTGCCCTGACCGTCGTCGTAGGGGTCGTCGTACGGGTCGTCGGGGTAGGCGCCGTAGCCGGCGCCCGGAGCTGCGGCGACGCGGGTGCGGTCGCTGTCGTCGTAGCCGTACCCGTCGTCCTCGTAACCAGAGCCGTGGGAGCCGTAGTCGTCGTACCCGTCGTACGGCGCGTCGTAGTCGCGGCTGGGGTAGGCGGCCGTGGCGGCGTACGGGTCGTCGTAGCCGTTCTCGTACTGGTCGCCGTAACCGTCGCCGTAACCGTTGCCGTAACCGTCGTCGTCGTAGTAGCCGCCCGCGTCGCCGCCACCGAGCGTGCCGGAGTGCCCGGCGGGCGGCTCCTCACCGCTCGCGGCGGCCGCACCGAGGGCCGCACCAGCGGCGCCGCCTGCGGCCGCGGCTCCGGCCGCGCCGAGCACGGAGGTCCGGTCGTCCTGCGGGTCCTCGGCCGGTCCGCCCAGCGGTGTCTCCCCGCGCGCGACGGCAGCGAGCAGTTCCTCGCACTCCTCGGCGGTGGGGCGGTGCTGGGTGTCGGGGTGCAGCATCACCGCGAGCACGCTGGTCAGCGGACCGGACTGGCGGGGCGGGTTGATCTGCCCGGCAGCGACCGCGTGCAGCAGGCTCAGCGTGTTCTCCGACAGGCCGAACGGCGGCTGCCCCTCCGTGGCGGCGTACAGGGTGGAACCGAGCGAGAACACGTCCGACTCGGGGCCGGGGTCGCCGCCGATGGCCACCTCGGGCGCCAGGTAGGCGGGCGTGCCCGCGATCATGCCGGTCTTGGTGACCGTCACGTCGTCCTTGGCCCGCGAGATGCCGAAGTCGGTCAGCTTCACCATGCCGTTCGGCGCGAGCAGGATGTTGCCCGGCTTGATGTCCCGGTGGACGATGCCGACGGCGTGCGCCGCCTTGAGTCCGGCCGCCACCTGCGAGCCGATCTTGGCGACGTCGATCGGGTCGAGCGTCCGGCCGCCCTGGAGTTCCTGGGCCAGGCTGGTCGACTCGAGGTACTCCATGACCAGGCACGGCTGCCCGCTGTCGTCGGTGACGACGTCGAACACGCTGATGGCGTTCGGGTGGTGGAGTCGCGCCGCGATCCGCGCCTCGCGCATGGTGCGGGCGCGCGCGTCGTCGATCTCGTGGTCCTCGAGACCGGATTGCAGCAGGAGCTGTTTGATGGCGACCGTGCGGTGCAGCAGCTCGTCCTGCGCCATCCACACGGCGCCCATGGCACCGGAACCGATCCGGCTCACGACACGGTAGCGGCCCGCGATCAGGCGACCTTCGTCGCGCACGCGACCTCCTTCGGGGCTGGTGTCTCCGGTGGTGGAGCGTAGGCACACCGATCCGACGAGCTGGCTGGTGCGGCCGTGCGCTGCCACGAGGCAGTCACAACCGTCCCACACAGGTTAGGCCGCTCACGCTGCGCACACGAAGGCGGCACTCTCGCGCACGGTATGTCGCTTCCGCACACAAAGACGCGCGGCCGTCAGAAAGGTTGTGTCACCGTGAAGAATGATACCGACTGAGTTCCGGGTGCCGAGCGTAGCGATTCGGCGTCCGTGTCGCCCTGTCCAGTGACACCGCCGTCGCCGGTGACGACGGCCGCGACGATGATCGACGCGATCACCATGGCCGCCGCGAGGACGAGTGCCGCGAGCTTGGCCCTTCGTGCCAGCGGGTGCTCCGGTTCGGGCTCCGGGCCCGCCGGTTCGGGGTCGCGGCTCGCCTGCACGCTGGGTGGCGGCAGGTAGCGGCCGGGTTGGGAGAGGGCCTCGCGCAGAAGGGTGTCGTCCGTCAGGTCGTCGATCAGGTCGTCACCCAGATCGTCAGCGAGGTCGCGGCCGACGATCGGGTCGCGGTCGACGTTCCCGTCGTCGTCCAGGCGCTCCTGGTCGACGGCGTCCTCGACGGCGACGCATTCGTCGCTTGCGTGGCGGCGCTCGTGCACGGTTCGGCCCTGTCTGCTCCGTCTCGTGGTTCACCTACGTGCGGACCCCTGCCGACCAGGTAACCGGCTGTGGGCGGCGATCACCACCCCGTGTCGGTGGAGGGTCGCGGACGTACGACGAGCGGTCGAGGTGATCACTCGCTTAGAGCAATTTGCAACCGTTCGGCGAATGCACGTGCAACGGAATGTGCGGGAAATGTGGCCCTGACGTGCGAATACCTGCGGCGGTCAGGTGCCGTCGGCGGAGATCTTCTCGTCGTCGTCGAACGTCAGCTGCCGGGTCTGCTCCTCGGTGCTGCCGTCCTCGTAGGTGACGCGGACGGTGTTCTCGGTGATGCCCTCGTTCTGGTCGATGTAGATGTGCGTGACCTCGAAGTAGGCGATGCCCGCGTAGGCACGTTCGAGACGCTGCGGTCCCTGTTCGCGCAACTGGCCGCTGGTCAGTTCGTGGGCGGCCTGCGGGTCCTCGGTGACCTGGTCGAGGAACGCCTGCGAGCGCTTGGCCATGACCTCGGGGTCGTGCGAGTTCGAGAAGTACACCGGAGTCGCGGTCTCGGTGGGCGCAGGCGTCGACGGCGGCTTGGTCGGTGTCGACGACGAGGGAGACGAGGGGCCCGACGACCCGGGCGCGGACTCGGAAGGTGCGGACGGGTCCGGCGTCTCCGACGCGGACGGCGAACTCGACTGGCCGGGCGGGTTCCGCAACGGGTCGGCCGTGTTCGGGGTGTCCCCGCCGGCGGACGAGCTCTCGTCGGAGGTCCGTGCCGCTTCCGAGCTGTCCGAAGGTTGCGAGGAGTCCGAGGAGTCCGAGGAGTCGTCGGAACCCTCCGGTGCCTGCCTGCCACCGCGATCCGTGGTGTCGTCGGGGATCAGCGGTGCCACGGCACCGTGCCGGTCCGGCCAGCCCTCCGCCGTGTTGGTCGGATTCCCCGGCCCGACGAACAGCGTGCCCGCCACCAGCAGTGCGACGACGACCGCACCCGACGAGAGACTCGCGAACCACGCGGCCTTGCGCCAGGTGGGCGGCGGCGTCACCGAGGCCGGGACCGTGCCCAGGTCGAACCTGCCCAGCCCTTCGGCGCCCGAGGCGACGAGGATCCGGGAGTCCTCACCCTGCTCGGCCGATTCGGCGGGGTCGTCGGCGGCAGCCAGCTCGTCCGGCAGGTCGTCGGGTATGTCGGCGGTGCTGGCGGGCAACGGCGCCGCGGGACGGGATGCGCGGCGTCCCTCTCCCGCACCGTCCGTTCCGGGGGTGGCCAGCGAGATGCGCTGCCTGCGGACCCTGGGTGTCTCGGACCTGCGGGCACCCGCCTGGGTCGGCACCTGGGCCGGCGCCGTCGCGCCGGGAAGGTCCGCACCGGGAGTATTCGCGCTGTTCGCGCCGTGGGTGTTCGCGCCGGGGGCAAAGCCGGCGAGCGGGGCCGGTGCCGTCGTTTCGGCGGCACCGGGAGGCGGCGGCTGGACCTGCGACTGCTGCGCATGCGGCCGCGCGGGGAACGCGGGCCGTGCCGGGCCGGTCCGGGCGTGGGCAGGGGCGCGGCGAGACGTCTGCGCAGGCACGCGCGGATCCGGGCCCGCGGCGGACGGCGGCCCGGCGACGGGGCCGGACAGCGAGCCGGACACCGAACCGGCGGTCGGATCAGCTCCCGGAGCGGTGGAACGGTGCCTGCCACCGCCGCGCGCGCCGGGTTCCGGCCGCGCGTGACGGCCGCCGGTCTGACGGGGTGGTGCGAAGAAGTCGAACCTGTCGGGCGAGCTGGCGGTCATGCGGTGGTGACCCCTCCTCGCGCGCCTGCTGACGACAGATCTGTCCGGTTCCGCCCGAATGGAGCAGGTGGCGATGCGAGGGGAGCACGCGCAGCTGCACGGCAGCTTGCACGTGCGCTGCAACATGCAGCGCGTGGGATGCCCCTCGAAATGCTCACCCGGACAAGGGTAGGAGCTCTCGCCGCTTTCGGCCCAACTCAAAGCCCTTAGTGCACGGATATCACTCCACCGGGCGCACCCCGGCCGCGCTGCGTGTTCGGCGAGGTCAGGAGCCGGAGCGGTACTTCGCCCGAGTGGACTGCAACGCCTTGGTCGCCACGGCACCGCTGCCTACTGCGAGCACAATCGCGATGACGTCCATCGCCGAACTGCCCGCCGTGAACAGCAGTGCGACCAGCGACGCGACAGTGGTGCCACCCGCGACGGGCCAGCGCGTCCGCACGTAGTCGGCGATCGGGCCGCCGCCCGCCCGCTTGTTCGCCGCGCTGTTGAGCAACGCCAGGTAACCGGTGTGGCCGAGGGCGGCGAGCACGCTGGCGAGCGAGGCCAGTAGCGCGATCAGGTGGATGATCGTTTCCATGTGTCCAGTGTGCCCGAAAGGGGTGAAGCGCCGGTTCGCCGGAAGCGGACCGGCGTCACGACCGACCGACGTCACGACCGACCGACGTCACGACCGACCGACGTCACGACCGACCGGCGTCACGACCGACCCCACCGAGCCGGGGCCGACTGAACGGCGCCCGATCCGTGGTCGGACCGGTACCTGGGATCAGCCCGCCCGGTCAGTGGCCCAGGCGGCCGCGTCCGAGGTTGAGCAGCGCGAGCGCCAGCTGGCGTCCCTCCGGGCCGAGTTCCCGGTAGCGGGCGAGCACGTCCATCTCGCGGTTGTAGACGATCCGCGTGCCGCCCGCGGCCATCCGCGCGGCACCGATGGTCTTCGACACCTCCGCGCGCCGTTTGACCAGGCGCAGGATCTCGGCGTCGAGCCAGTCGATCTCCTTGCGGAGGTCGTCGATCGACTCCGCGGGTGCGTCGGAGGCAGGCGAGTCGGTGTGATCGGTGGGGGACTCGTCGTGCGTCTGGGCGTTCATGTGACCCTCCGGTCGTGTCGGTCCGGTCCCGGTCTGCGGCCCGAAGCCGACGAAAGCCCCGGGTCCGAGGACTCCGGGGCTTCAAGGTGATGGTGAGTCAGCACGCGATCACGGGAGCCGGAGTCCGGTTCCCGTAGAAAAATCGGCACGTCGCGCTGAGCACGTCGCGAGTATGGCACATTCCTGCCGTGTCAGGGGTGCGAGGTAGCGTGAAGTCACAATGAGCACCCTCTTCGATCTTCCCCCGGACCAGGGCAAGCACGCCGATCTGACCGGCGACCTCAACCCGGCGCAGCGTGCCGCCGTCGAGCATGCGGGAGCCCCGTTGCTCGTCGTCGCGGGCGCGGGCTCGGGCAAGACGCGGGTGCTCACCCGGCGGATCGCGTATCTGCTGGCGGCACGCGGCGCGCATCCCGGCCAGATCATGGCGATCACGTTCACCAACAAGGCGGCCGCCGAGATGCGCGAGCGCGTCGCCGAGCTGGTGGGCCGCCGGTCCGGTGCCATGTGGGTGTCGACGTTCCACTCGATGTGTGTCCGGGTGCTGCGGCGTGAGGCGAAGACCCTCGAGATGTCGTCGAACTTCTCGATCTACGACGCCGACGACGCGCGCAGGCTGTTGACCCTCGTCGCCCGCGATCTCGACCTCGACGCCAAGCGCTACCAGCCGCGCGCGCTGGCCGCGCACATCTCGAACCTCAAGAACGAGCTGATCGACGCCGAATCGGCGGGCTCGCACGCCACCAACGACTTCGAGCGCAGGGCGGCCGAGGTCTACGTGGAGTACCAGCGCAGGCTCTCGCAGGCCAACGCCATGGACTTCGACGACCTGATCATGCGCACCGTCGAGCTGTTCCAGGCCTTCCCCGACGTCGCCGAGTACTACCGGCGCCGGTTCCGCCACGTACTGGTCGACGAGTACCAGGACACCAACCACGCGCAGTACACGCTGGTGCGGGAACTGGCGGGCACCGAGCCGACGGAGTCCGGGATCGAGCCGGCCGAGCTGTGCGTCGTGGGTGACGCCGACCAGTCGATCTACGCGTTCCGCGGCGCCACGATCCGCAACATCGAGGAGTTCGAGCGCGACTTCCCGAACGCCCGCACGATCCTGCTGGAGCAGAACTACCGGTCGACGCAGACGATCCTGTCCGCGGCCAACGCCGTGATCGCGCGGAACCCCAACCGCAGGGACAAGCGGCTGTGGACCTCGGAGGGTGACGGGGAGAAGATCGTCGGCTACGTCGCCGACAACGAGCACGACGAGGCCGCGTTCGTCGCGGGCGAGATCGACGAGCTCGTCGACCAGGGCTCGGTGAAGTACTCGGACGTCGCCGTCTTCTACCGCACCAACAACCAGTCCCGTGTGTTCGAGGAGATCTTCATCCGTCTCGGACTGCCGTACCGGGTCGTCGGTGGGGTGCGGTTCTACGAGCGCAGGGAGGTCCGGGACGCGCTGGCCTACCTGCGGGTGCTGGCCAACCCGGAGGACACGGTCAGCCTGCGGCGCATCCTGAACGTGCCCAAGCGCGGGATCGGTGATCGCGCGGAGGCGTGTGTGGCCACCCACGCCGAGCGGGAGCGCATCTCCTTCGCGTCGGCGCTGCGCGACGCGGTCGCCGACAAGGTCCCGATGCTCAACCCGCGCTCGCGTAACGCGATCACCGCGTTCATGGAACTGCTGGACGGGCTGTACGAGCTGGTCGATTCCGGTGCCGAGGTCGCCGACGTTCTCGAAGCCGTGCTCGACCGCACCGGGTATCGCGCCGAACTGGACTCCTCCGACGACCCGCAGGACGCCTCGCGGCTGGAGAACCTCGACGAGCTGGTCACGGTGGCCAGGGAGTTCACCGAGTCCGCCGCGGAGGCGGCCGCGCTCGCCCCGGACACGAACGCCGACAACGCCGACAACGCCGACGCCGCCGAGGCCGTCGACGATGCGGGCGTGCCCGAGCCGGGATCGCTGCCCGCGTTCCTCGAGCGGGTCTCGCTGGTCGCCGACGCCGATTCGATCCCGGAGTCGGACGGTGGCGACGAGGAGTCCGAAGCCGACGACCAGGGTGTCGTCACGCTGATGACCGTGCACACGGCGAAGGGGCTGGAGTACCCCGTCGTGTTCGGCACCGGATGGGAGGACGGCGTCTTCCCGCATCTGCGTGCCCTCGGCGAACCGAAGGAACTGGCCGAGGAGCGCAGGCTCGCGTACGTCGCGATCACCCGCGCCCGCGAACGGCTGTACCTGTCCCGTGCGCTGATGCGAACCCAGTGGGGACAGCCGGCGGCGAATCCGGCGTCGCGGTTCCTCGACGAGATCCCCGCCGAGCTGATCGACTGGCGCAGGGAGGCCCCGTCGTCGGGCGGTGGCGGTTCGCCGCGGGCGGCCACGACCTGGGGTGGACGGCCCGGGGTCGGCGGTGATTCGGCGCAGGCGCGGATCGCGTCGGGCGGTATGCGCACCACCGGTTTCGGCGGGGTGCGCAACGATTGGAAGGACACGGTCGCGCTCAAACTCGACGTGGGCGACCGGGTCAGCCACGACAAGTACGGCCTCGGCACGGTCGTGTCGACCGACGGTTCCGGCCCGCGCGCCACGGCGACGATCGACTTCGGAGCGTCGGGCACGGTACGGCTCATGCTCATCGGCAGCGTGCCGATGGTGAAGCTGTAGCGAGGGCACTCGCGCCGAATTGTTCGATCGTCTGTTCGAGTGAAGTCAGCGGCGGACGGCTGATTCCGTCAGGGTGGCGCGCTAGTCTCGTAGTCGAACACAGGTTCGAGTGCGAGGTGGGCGGATGCGGAACGCGGTCACGAGTGTCGCGTCGGGGATGGCGCGGGGCGTGTGCCGTCTCCGGGCTTTCCTCGGTGGTCGGGCCCGGGAACGACGAAACGGCGCCACCCATGCAGGGGGCGCCGTCGTCGAAACGGTGTCGGAGTCCCTTGTGGATCCGAACGTTGTGGATCCGAGCGGTGTGGGTCCGAACGGTGGCCTGTTGGGCCGGGAATCAGCTGATGTGCACGCCGTGCTCGGCGAGCCACGGCAGCGGGTCGATCTTCTCGCCCCCGTCGGACGTCCAGACCTCGAAGTGCAGGTGCGGGCCGGTCGACTGACCCTCGTTGCCCATGAGGGCGATCTCGTCGCCCGCCTTGACCCGCTCGCCCTCGGACACCGAGAAGCTGGAGACGTGGCCGTAGACGGTGACGATGCCGTCGTCACGCTGCACCTTGACCCACTGGCCGAACCCGCTGGCGGGCCCGGCCTCGATGACCGTGCCGTCGACGGCCGAGACGATCGGGGTGCCGATGCTGTTCGCGAGGTCGATGCCGTAGTGGGTGGTGCCCCACCGGGCGCCGAAACCGGAGGTGAAGGTGCCTTCGGCCGGCTGGACGACCTTGGGCCGCGCGGCCTCGATGGCTGCCTGGCGGCGAGCTTCTGCCTCCGCGGCGAGTCGCGCGTCGGTCAGTTCGGCGCTGCGGTTGATCTTCTGGGCCTCGGCCGAGGCCGAGGAGTTCTCGTCGGCGGGTTCGCGCACCTGGAGCAGCTGCGGAGCGCTCACGGGGGCGTCCCCGCCCATTCCCATGGCCGCACTCGCGTCATGGGTGTTGGCCAGCGGCGTCACATCGGTGCTGGTGTCGACGGCGCCGGACTGGGCTTCGTTGGAGGACGTGTTTTGAAGGGTCTGACCTGCTGCGGCGGCGGCGAATGCACCTGCGGCGACGGCCGCGACCATGACGCGTCCGCGAAGGGCGGACGACGGCGCGGGCAGTCGGTGGGCACCACGCGGGCGCACCATCGAATCGTCGACCCCGTCCAGCGCGTCTTCGAGCGCAGGCGAGGGTGCTTGGCCGCCGGGAGAGCGGTGTCGAGCCAAGGCAGGGGGCCTTCCGTTACTCGGGGGAGTCAGCTCGCGAACTCCGGGCGGGGGAACCCGGTGGGCGACCTCGGGGGTGATCGCCCGGTGGCGTGCGCACCTCGGGGGGAGGTGGTCGGCCACGTTCGTCCGTGATCTGACCGTAATGGGGACTGCGGGACAGTAACGAAGGGGCGCCACGAGGGGCAAGGATCCGGGCCGTCTTTCGGCCGTACGGGGACTCTCGGCGTCGGCGGTCCGTATGCGATCACGCAAGGTAGAGGCCTGATTGCGCCGTTGGTGTGAGTTGGGTTACACCTGGGCAACCCGTGGTCTGAACATCCGGTTCGTGTCGCTTCGTCGCGCACTGTCCGGCCGTGCCGGAACCGCATGCGGCGCACGCTGACGGGGCGCCGTCCGTGGGCGGGCCGGTCGGGACCACTCGGAACGTGGCGCACGTCGCGGATGCGTGCGGTACGCGCCGTGGGCCGTGCAGTGTGGGCGTGCGTCGTCGGGGGATGCGCGCCGGTGTCGCCTCACGCGGTGCGACCGTTCGTGGATACCGTGCTGGTACAGCCCACGCAGCTTTCGAGGTGAGTCGATGATCCGCCCCGTACACCCGCCGCAGTCCCTAGTGGAGTCATGCCGGTGACGTCGGAAACGCGTGACGGCCGGTCCGGCGACGGTCTGCGCCCGGATCCCCGCCAGGACGGTGGCCGCTCGGCACTGATGGCCGCCCTGGCACTGTCGGCCGTGTCCGCCGTGCTCCTTGTGCTGGGCTCGGTGGTCCCGGTCGTCGAGAACGCCGAACGCGGCTTCTCCGGCGTGGGCATGACGGTGGTGCTGGCCGCGCTCCCGCTCGTCGTGGCGGCGGTGTTCGCGGCGCGGGGTCGTGCCGGTGTCGCCGTCGGCGTGCTCGTCGGCGTGGCCGCGCTGGCTCCGGGAAGGGCGGTACTGGACCTGCAGTTCGCTGCCGACCCGTCGCGGGCGCTACGGCCGGATCTGTACCTCCCGGCGGACCTGCAGGCACATTCGCCGTCGACAGGTCTGTGGCTGTTGCTCGCCGGACACGCCGTGGCCTTCGTCGCGGGGGCGCTCGCGATCCGGGCCCGCGGCGGATCGGCCGCGGGCGACCCCGTGTTCGCCGGCGAGGCCGGGGACGAGGACGGTGCGACCAGCGGCGTGCAGCACGACCGGTCGACCCGCCGGTTGGCCGCGGTGGTGGGACTGGCCGTCGTGGCCGCGATCGGACTGCTGATGCAGCCGTTCGCCTCCGAGAACGTGTATCTGCTCGCGCAGAACGCGTTCGAGGGGCCCATCGTCGCGATGGCCGGTTACCTGTTGATCGCCGCGGCCCTGCCGTTGGCGGCGGCCATCGCCGTGTCCTCCGGCGAGGGGGACGGCGCAGGTGGCGCGGCGGGCGTGCCGCGGGGCGTGCTCCACGGGCTCGCGGTGGCCGGAGCGGCGGTCGCCGTGCCCGCGGTCGTCGCGGGCGTCGTCGTCGACTCGGCGCGGGTGGACACGGGACCGTTCGTGGCGTTGGCAGGCCTGCTCGGACTCGTCGTGGTCGGGGCCTTGCCGGCCACGACCTCGGATGCCTCGGATGTCTCAACCAGCTCGGGCGCGGACAAGGACAGGGACGGTGGTGCGGCGGTCCAGCTGCCCGGCGGTGTGCGGTTGTTGGTCACGACCGGCGCGCTGGCCGTCGGCACCGGCGCGCTCGCGGTCGTCGGCGCGCTGACGCCCCAGCTGGAGACGCAGGCCGCGATCGCCCCGCCGGAAAGCCCGGCCCGCTGGACGCTGCTGACTGCTGGACTGGTGGTCGGCGCCATCGGGGTGGCCGTCGTGGTCGACGCGGTGAGCACGCGACGTGCCGCCGCCGTGCTCCGGCCGGTGCTGTCGGTGGCATGGGTGTCCGTGCTCGTCGCGGGTACGGCTGTGCTCGACACGGCGGTGACCGCGACCGGTTCGGCAGGCGGGCTCGCCTCGGCGGGCCCGGGGGTCGTGTGGACGTGGATCGCCATGCTGCTGGCCGCGGTGACGGCCGTGTGTTCCGTCGTCGCCGGTGCGGTCGAGCGGGACGCCGCCGAGGAGAACGCCGAAGAGAACGCCGGAAACGCCGAGGACGACGCCCGGAACACCGAGGACGCCGACGGCCGCGCAGCGGATGGCGAGGCCACTGGCCCTGCGCCGGTGTTGCTCGGTGCGGTGGCGCTCGCGGGCGTGCTGGCGGTCGCCGCGTTCGCGCTCCCGGTGCTCACGGCGTCCGGATACGCCGCGGCGGGTTTGGTGTCGCGGTTCGGGACGCCGTCGTGGGGCCTGTTGGCCGGGGTGCTGGTCGTGCTCGGCGCGCTCGCACTGGTTCCGTGGAGCAGGCCGAGGTCGGCGGTCGGGGCGCTCGTCGGGGTGGGCGTCGTGTTGGCGTTGCACGCCGCGGCGTTCCCGTTGACCCGCGGGCAACTCGACGACGCCGCGGCCGGTGGCGGGTTCTGGCTGGCGTTCGCGGCGCTGATCGCGGTCGTGGTGTCGGCCATGATCGCCGCACTCGGGGCGCCTGCACGCGCCAAGGATCAGGGCGCGGCGAGGCGCTGATTCTCCGCACGAGTTCCTGTCCGGTGTGGAAAGACGTCCGGCGGGAAATCGGAAACGCATTCCGCCGGCCCGAGCTACCGTTCGGTAACTAGCCGCTGAATGGTTCAAGCGGAACGCGATCTGCGCCACACTCCCAGCTCACGGCGCTTTTGGTGACCGAGTTCACCGGAGGTGGCCGCGTCGCGCGCAGGCCGGCTCGATAGGGTCGTGCACGTCCGGCAGCACGGTTTGTAAAGCAGTGCCTTGCAAACCAGGCGTCTTTACAAACCACAGTGGCGTGTGTCGTCAGGAGACTGAAGTAGTGGACCTCTACGAATATCAGGCGAAGGACCTCTTCGCCGCCCACGGCGTGCCGGTGCTTCCCGGCGCCGTGGCGAGCACCCCGGAAGAAGCACAGGCCGCGGCTGAGAAGCTCGGCGGCCAGGTCGTCGTCAAGTCGCAGGTGAAGACCGGCGGCCGTGGCAAGGCGGGCGGCGTCAAGCTGGCCGAGAACCCCGCCGAGGCGAAGGAGAAGGCCGAGGCGATCCTCGGTCTGGACATCAAGGGTCACATCACGCGACGGGTGTTGGTGACCGAGGCGTCGGACATCTCCGAGGAGTACTACTTCTCGTTCCTGCTCGACCGCGCGAACCGCACCTTCCTCGCGATGGCCTCCGCCGAAGGCGGCATGGAGATCGAGCAGCTCGCCGTCGAGCGTCCCGAGGCGCTCGCGCGAGTCGCCGTCGACCCGATCGAGGGCGTCGACAAGGCGAAGGCCCTCGACATCCTGACCCAGGGCAACTTCCCCGAGGTCATCAAGGACGAGGCCGCGGACGTCGTCGTGAAGCTGTGGGAGACCTTCGTGGCCGAGGACGCCACGCTGGTCGAGATCAACCCGCTGGTGCGCGACCCGCAGGACAAGATCGTCGCCCTCGACGGCAAGGTCACCCTCGACGGGAACGCCGACTTCCGGCACCCGGCCCACGAGGAGCTCGTCGACAAGGAGGCCGAGGACCCGCTCGAGGCCAAGGCCAAGGCCAAGGACCTCAACTACGTCAAGCTCGACGGCCAGGTCGGCATCATCGGTAACGGTGCCGGTCTCGTGATGTCCACTCTGGACGTCGTCGCGTACGCGGGCGAGAAGCACGGCGGCGTCAAGCCGGCGAACTTCCTCGACATCGGTGGCGGCGCCTCGGCCGAGGTCATGGCCGCCGGTCTGGACGTCATCCTCGGTGACCCGGACGTCAAGAGCGTGTTCGTCAACGTCTTCGGTGGCATTACCGCCTGCGACGCCGTCGCGAACGGCATCGTCGAGGCGCTGAAGATCCTGGGCGACGACGCGACCAAGCCGCTCGTCGTGCGCCTGGACGGCAACAACGTCGAGGAAGGCCGCCGCATCCTCAACGAGGCCAACCACCCGCTGGTCACACAGGTGGACACCATGGACAACGCGGCGGACAAGGCCGCCGAGCTGGCGGCAGGAGCGTAAGAGACATGTCGATCTTCCTCGATTCCAGCAGCAAGGTCATCGTTCAGGGCATCACCGGGTCCGAGGGCACCAAGCACGCGACCAAGATGCTCGCCTCCGGCACCAACATCGTCGGTGGCGTCAATGCCCGCAAGGCCGGTCAGACCGTGACCATCGGCGAGAAGGACCTCACCGTCTTCGGCTCCGTGTCGGAGGCGATGGCCGAGACCGGTGCCGACGTCAGCGTCATCTTCGTGCCGCCCAAGTTCGCCAAGGACGCGGTGATCGAGGCCATCGACGCCGAGATCCCGCTCGCCGTCGTCATCACCGAGGGCATCCCGGTGCACGACGCGGCCTACTTCTGGGCGCACGCCAAGGCCAAGGGCAACAAGACGCGGATCATCGGCCCGAACTGCCCCGGCATCATCTCGCCGTCGCAGTCGAACGCCGGCATCATCCCGGCCAACATCACGGGCCCCGGCAAGATCGGCCTCGTGTCGAAGTCGGGCACGCTGACCTACCAGATGATGTACGAGCTGCGTGACATCGGCTTCTCGACGTGCGTGGGTATCGGCGGTGACCCGATCATCGGCACCACGCACATCGACGCCCTCGAGGCGTTCCAGGCCGACCCGGAGACGTCGGTCATCGTGATGATCGGTGAGATCGGCGGTGACGCCGAGGAGCGGGCCGCGGACTTCATCGCCGAGAACGTCACGAAGCCGGTCGTCGGGTACGTCGCGGGCTTCACCGCCCCGGAGGGCAAGACGATGGGCCACGCGGGCGCCATCGTCTCCGGTTCCGCGGGTACGGCGCAGGCCAAGAAGGAGGCCCTCGAGGCCGCGGGCGTGAAGGTCGGCAAGACGCCGACCGAGACCGCCGAACTGGCCCGGGAGCTGTACAAGGCTCTGTAGAGCCGAGGCCGCAGGCAGCGCGAACGAGGGGCCGGACACCGACGGTGTCCGGCCCCTCGTGTGTTCGCGGTCGTGTGCATTCGGTGCGGGTGTGAAACCCGGAAGGCGAATCGTCCGTCTAAGCGACGTCCTCTCAGGGTGGTGCGCTAACGTCCGTGCTGTGGTCGCCGGCTGTGGCAGGGCGGCCGCGTATCCCCGGGTGTGCACGGCGGGCGACCAGCACCCGCCGTGTCTGCGAGCAGAACCACGACAGGAGAACACGGATGAGCTTCCCGAGCGGCGGCCCAGGTACGGGCGGATTCCCCGGCCAGGGACCGCAGCAGCCGCAACAATCGTTCCCGGGGCCGCCCGCTCCCCAGCAGGGTGGCGGCGGTCTGAAGATCAGCCTGCCGCAGATCCTGTTCCTCGCAGTGGCCGGACTCGGCCTTGTGAACCTGTTCCTGGGGTTCGCGAATTTCGCTGTTGTCCCGCAGGTTGAGACCGGGATCGGCTTCTACGAAGAGGGATCGGCGGCGTGGCTGCCGATGATGTTCTTCCTCAGTGGTCTCGCGGCATTGCTGACGATCCTGCCGGGCGAGCACAAACCCGGTCCGTGGCCTGCGCTCCTGGCGGTAGGCGTCCTGCTGCCGTTCCTGTTCATCACGTTCGCCAGCGAGCGCGAGTACGGTGCCGGCGCAATCATGATCCTGATCTTCGGCATCGTCCAGACGCTCGCGGCGGTGGCGGCGTACCTGTTCGACGAGAACATCATCAAGCCGCCGCAGCCGAAGCCCGTGGGCCAGCCCGGCTCGTACGGCCAGCAGCCGCAGGGCGGTTACCCCGGCCAGGCGCCGCAGCAGCCGCAGTCGGGTGGCTTCCCGCAGCAGAACCAGCCGCCGCAGCCGGTGAACCCGCACGCGCAGCCGACCGCGTACGCGCCGCAGCACGGCCAGTTCTTCCAGCCGCAGGACCCCGGCCAGCAGGGACAGCAGGGCCAGCAGGGTCAGCCCGGCCAGGGGCCGCAGCCCGGAGCCTGACCCGGCGGATTCCCCACGTACACGCGGCGCCCATGGCCGAACACCGGCCGTGGGCGCCGTTGTCGTGGGGGAACCCGGACGGGCGAACGTGATTCTCATCAGAGGTTGCCGCGCGGCGTGGCGCGTGCTGGGGTGCGAGCCCGTTTGCGATGGTCGAGGGCATGAGCCTGCTCGCCTCCCCGTCCCGTTCCGCGTCCGCGGACGGCGAGCCGGTGTCTCGTTCGGCCTGGGTACGCGCATTGGCGACGGCCGCACTGGCGCCGCTGCTGACCGGGTACCTCGCCACCGCCGCGCTGTTGACGTTGATCCTCGCGATCGCGACGTCGTCGCATTTCTCCACCGCCGCGGTGTTCGCGACGACGGGACCGGTGTGGCTCGCGGCCTATCAGGTTCCGTTGCAGATCGGCGGTCAGCCGCTCGGCGTGCTTCCCGTGTTGCCGACCATCGGGGTGTGCGTGTTCGTGGCACGCACCGCGCGGAGTGCCGCGGGACGGCTGGGCTGCACGACCGTGAACCGAGTGCCACCGGTGATCGCCGCCATCGCGGGCGCGCATGCGCTTGCGGGCGGAATCCTCGCGGTGGTTTCGGGGGACGGATACATCAGCGTCGACGTCCTGTCCGCGATCTTCGTTCCCGCGCTGGTGGCGGCGCTGGCCGCGACGGTCGGCGTGGCCCGGCAGTGCGGCCTCACCGCGGAACTCCGGCGCTATCTGGATCCGATCGCGTTGCACGGTCTGCGGGCAGGCGCACTCGGCATCGCCGGATTGCTGGCCGCAGGGTGCCTGACGCTCTTCGTGGCGACGTCGCTGTCGGCTCCGACTATCGGTGCGCTCTTTCACGAGGTGGCACCCGGGGTCGGGAGCGCGACCGGGTTGTGGCTGCTGTCGGTGGCGTACGTGCCGAACGCGGTGGTGCTGGCGCTCGGTTTCGCCACGGGTCCTGGCCTCGAACTCGGTGGTGTCGCCGCGGGGCCGTTCACGTTCACCGGTGGCGGAGTGCCGCCGTTCCCGTTGCTCGGCGCGTTGCCGGACGAACGGGCCCTGTGGTGGCCGGTGTTCCTGCTGTTGCCCATCGCCGTGGGCGCGTTGGTGGGCTGGACCCTGCGGACGTGCCACGACGATCCGATGACCCGACTGCGCACGGTCGGTGTGGCGGGAGCGTTGGTCGGTTTCGGCACGGTCGTCGCCGGTTTCCTCGCCGGTGGACGTCTTGCTTCCGGCCCGTTCGACCCGGTGGGGATTCCGCTCGGGTTCGTCTCCATCGCCGCGTTCCTCTGGATCGCGCTTCCGGGGGCGTTGGTCGCGTGGTTCGCCGGTCCGCGTCCGCAACCGGCCGAGGACACCGGGGACGCCGATGAGGATGCCGATGCCGATGCGGAGACGGGCGAGTCCGACGAGGACACCGCCGACGAGGGTGCAGCCGACGAAGACACTGCTGACGAGGACGGTGCTGACGAGGACGGTGCCGACGAGGACGGTGATCTCGCCGATGAGTACGACGACGAGCTGGACCTCGACGACGAGACGGATGCCGACCACCCGGACGACACCGACACCGACACAGCCGCCGAGGTCGACGAGATCGACGAAGCCAACGACGAGATCGACACCGACCTCGACATCGAAGCCGACGACACCGCAACCGACGACACCGCAACCGACACCGAGGGTCGCGAGGACACCCCCACGGCCGACTCGGCAGGCGACGACGGTGATTCCGACGATGCCGATAACGGTGACTCCGGCCACGACGGGCACGGAGTCACCGGTGCCGAGGTCGACGAATCCCCTGATGAGGGCCGTGACCAGGACCGGGGTGCCGACCGTCACTGACACCTCGGCGTGTGCGAGGCCGCGCCGGCGTTAGGGTGTGGTCACCAGGTCATGGCGATGTGCGCGGTCGCAGGACTAGCGGCTTGAAGAGGCGTCCGGCTAGGAGAAGCGTTCTGGTTACCAGGTTGGAGTTGCCGGCACAGGCGAAACTGGTCGTTCTCGCCTCGGGGTCCGGCACCCTGTTGCAGGCCGTCCTCGACGCGGTTGCCGAACCGCCCTTCCCGGCCACCGTCGTGGCCGTGGGCACCGACCGTGCGGGAGCCGAAGCGCTCGAGCGTGCCGACCGCGCGGGCATTCCGCATTTCACCGTCCGTACCGCGGACCATCCCGATCGCGCCGCCTGGGACAAGGCCCTGAGTGACGCCGTCGCGGCGTACGAACCCGATCTCGTCGTCTCCGCCGGGTTCATGAAGCTGCTGGGGCCGGCGTTCCTGGAGACCTTCCCGAACCGGGTGATCAACACGCATCCCGCGTTGCTGCCGGCGTTCCCGGGCATGCACGCGGTGGCCGACGCGCTCGCGATGGGGGTCAAGGTCACCGGGTCGACGGTGCATTTCGTCGACACCGGCGTGGACACGGGCCCGATCATCGCGCAGGAACCGGTGGTCGTGGAGCCCGATGACGACGAGTCCAGCCTGCACGAGCGGATCAAGGTGACCGAACGTCGCCTGCTCGTGGACGTGATCGCGAAGCTTGCCCGTGCGGGGTGCACGGTGGACGGACGAAAGGTGAGGTTGTCGTGAGCGAGCAGACTCCTGGGGCCGGGCAGCGCCCGATTCGGCGTGCGCTGATCGGGGTGTCGGACAAGGCGGGCCTGCTCGAACTCGGCACGGGCCTGCACGCCGCCGGGGTGGAGATCGTCTCCACCGGCGGCACCGCGAAGGTCCTCGCGGACGCGGGTGTGCCGGTGACGAAGGTCGAGGAGGTCACCGGATTCCCCGAGTCGTTCGACGGCCGCGTCAAGACGCTGCACCCGCGCGTGCACGCGGGCCTGCTCGCGGACCGCAACCGGCCGGACCACGAGGAACAGCTCACGTCGCTGGACATCGCGCCGTTCGACCTGCTCGTGGTGAACCTGTACCCCTTCGCGCAGACGGTGGCCTCCGGTGCGAGCCCCGAGGACTGCGTCGAGAACATCGACATCGGCGGACCGGCCATGGTGCGTGCCGCCGCGAAGAACCACGGGTCGGTCGGCGTCGTCGTCGAACCCTCCAACTACGACTGGGTGCTCGAGCGCGTGCGCGCGGGCGGGTTCAGCTTCGAGGAACGCAAGCGGCTGGCGGCCAAGGCGTACGCCCACACGGCGTCGTACGACGCGGCCGTCGCGTCGTGGTTCGCCGGCTCGTACGCGCCTGCCGACGAGTCGGGTTTCGCCGACTTCGCATGCGCGACGTGGGAACGCGGTGACGTGCTGCGTTACGGCGAGAACCCGCACCAAACGGCCGCGATGTACCGGCGACCCGGTGAGCACGGCATCGCCCACGCCGAACAGCTGCACGGCAAGGCCATGTCGTACAACAACTACGTCGACACCGACGCGGCGCGACGCGCGGCGGCCGACTTCGACGAACCCGCGGTGGCGATCATCAAGCACGCCAACCCGTGCGGCATCGCCCTCGGCGAGGACATCGCGGAGGCGCACCGCAAGGCGCACGCCTGCGACCCGGTGTCGGCGTTCGGCGGGGTGATCGCGGCCAACCGCCCGGTCTCGCTGGCCATGGCCGAGCAGATCGCCGACGTGTTCACCGAGGTCGTTCTGGCTCCGGCGTTCGACGAGGACGCGCTCGAGGTGCTGACCCGCAAGAAGAACGTGCGGTTGCTGACGCTGCCCGAGCCGGTCACCTCCGACGTCGAACTGCGGCCCATCTCGGGCGGAATGCTGATGCAGAGCGCCGACCGCATCGACGCCGAAGGCGACGACCCCGCGGACTGGACGCTCGCCACGGGGCAGGACGCCGACGAACAGACCCTCGCGGACCTGCGTTTCGCATGGCGGTCGATCCGCGCGGTGAAGTCGAACGCCATCCTGCTCGCCCACGACCGCGCGACCGTCGGTGTCGGGATGGGGCAGGTCAACCGGGTCGACTCCTCGCGGCTGGCCGTCCAGCGGGCAGGGGAGCGCGCGCAGGGTTCGGTCGCTGCGTCCGACGCGTTCTTCCCGTTCCCCGACGGGCTTCAGGTGCTGCTGGACGCGGGTGTCCGCGCGGTGGTGCAGCCGGGTGGCTCGGTGCGGGACGCCGAGGTCATCGCGGCGGCCGAGGCCGCGGGCGTGACGCTGTACCTCACCGGGACCCGCCACTTCGCGCACTGATCTCGCCCCCTTCCTTCACACACGACTCGTCCACATCGCCTCGGTGCCCGTCGGCGCCGGGGCGATGTGGTGTCTGGGTCGTGTCCGGGCTCTCCCGGCGTCCAGTGCGGCTTGACACGATCTTCGAACTCATGTTCTATGTGAACTCTATCGAACATCGGTTCGAGACGGCAAGCTCGAGGTAGTCAGCGGGGAGTCGGGACATCAGCCGGAGCCGCCTTCGTCGCGGCCGGACATCAGACGACGGACATGTGTATCGGCGCGTGCGTCCACCGTGGACGTTCGCGCCTGCGATCCCTGTGTGTGAAGGGGGCGGTGATCGCTATGTCGACACAGATGGCCATCGGCGCAGGCGACACAGCCGATGACACAGTCGGTGATACCGCGGTGGCGGACGCCGTGGCCGGTGGTGAAGGGGTGAACGACACCGTGGCCCGGCTGGCGGCGTTGCCGGGGGTCGGCACGGCCAGCGGTATCGCGCTGCGCGGTTCGGCGAGCGGAGGGGAGCGCGGAAGGGCGTCGCGGAGCCCGGACGGTGCGGGTGGTCCCGGTCGTGCCTGCGAAGCGGGAGTGTCGGGTCCGCGGGGACTCGTCGGCGTGGCGGACGGCCCGGACAGCCCGAGTGGCACGGGCGACCTGGCCGGCGTCACGAACACGGCCGGTGCGGACAGCAGGGTCCTGCCGGTGGCCCTGCCGTTGGCGCAACTGTTGCCGTGGGGCGGGGTGCGCCGCGGCAGCACGGTGTCCGTCAGCGGCTCCACGAGCGTGCTGCTCGCGCTGCTGGCCGAGGCGACGTCCCACGGCTCGTGGGCGGCCGCCGTGGGCATGCCGCGGTTGGGCGTGCTGGCTGCGCACGAACTCGGGGTCGCGATCCGCCGGCTCGCCCTGATCCCTCGTCCCGGAGCCGACTTCGCGGCGGTGACGGCGGCCCTGCTCGACGGTGTCGATCTCGTCGCCGTTCCCGCGGGCACGGCGTACGGGACGAACGGCGCGCGGCACGCGGACACCGCACGCCGGTTGTCGGCGCGCGCACGGAACCGCGGGTCGGTGTTGTTGACCTTCGGGTCGTGGCCGGGAGCCGAGGTGGAGCTGCGTTGCCGCACCGTCGGCTGGTCCGGCACGGACGACGGGTACGGGCGGCTGACGCGGCGTGCGGTCGCGATCGAGGCCACCGGACGTCGCGGTGCCGCCAGGCCGAGGCGTGCCGTGCTGGCACTGCCGGGGCCGTCCGGCGCGATCGAACAGCTCGACCTCGCAGGCCGGCCCCAGCCGGTCCAGCCTCGGCCCGATCACCCGCAGCCCGCCCAGCCATCCGAGCGGGCACCGCTGGCGGGGGTGCGTGCGGGATGAGCGGGTCGGAGTACGTACCGGCGCGGATGCTGGTGTTGTGGTGCCCGGACTGGCCCGTCGTGGCCGCCGCCTCCGAGGCGGGACTGCCGGTGGACGAGCCCGCGGCGGTCCTCGTCGCCAACCGGGTCGTGGCGTGCTCGGCCGTGGCCCGTGCGGTGGGCGTGCGCCGCGGCATGCGCAGGAGGGAGGCACAGTTCCGGTGTCCCGAACTCGCCGTGTTTGCCGACGACCCCGATCGGGACGCGCGCCTCTTCGAGGCCGTCGCCATGGCGGTGGAGGATCTCGTGGTCGGCGTCGAGGTCGTGCGCCCCGGCGTGGTGTCGGTGCCCGTCGCGGGGGCTTCGCGGTACTTCGGCGGGGAACATCCGCTGCTGGAACGGCTCGTCGACCACGTGTCGGCCAGTGCGGGGGCCGAATGTCAGGTCGGCATCGCCGAAGGACTCTTCGCCGCGACCCTGGCCGCGCATCGGTCGATGCTCGTTCCGGAGGGCGCCGCAGCGGAGTTCCTGGCAGCACTGGATGTCGGCGAACTCGACCAACCGGGCACCGACCGCGGTGGACTGGTGGACCTGTTGCGCCGCTTGGGAATCCGCACCCTTGGCGACTTCGCAGCCCTTGCCGAACGCGACGTGCTCGCCCGCTTCGGGGCCGAGGGGCTGATCGCCCACCGGCTGGCGGGAGGACGGGACGAACGTCCGCCGGACCGGCGACGTCCCGCCCCTGACCTGGCCGTCACGCAGCAGTGCGACCCACCGCTCGACCGTGTCGACGCCGCGGCGTTCCTGGCCCGCACGGTGGCGCACCGGTTCCATGCCGGGCTGGCGTCCCGGGGTCTGGCCTGCACCAGGCTGGGCATTCGCGCCACGACGGGTGCGGGCGAGGAACTCGGCAGAAGCTGGCGCTGCGCCGAACCCCTCACTCCCGACGGCATCGCCGACCGCGTCCGCTGGCAGTTCGAAGGGTGGCTGACGCAAGGCCGCCGTCGAGGTGACGGGCCCACCGCGGGAGTGACGGAACTCCGGCTCGAGCCGGAGGAGACCGTCGAGGGAAGCGCACTGCAACTCGGACTGTGGGCCGGCGGCTCGGGAGCGGAACACACCCCGGAAGCCGACAAGGCCGCCCGCGCACTGGTGCACGTCCAGGGACTGCTCGGGCCCGACGGCGTCCACACCGCCGTTCTCGGTGGGGGCAGGGGCCCTGCCGAACAGGTGCGGCTCGTGCCGTGGGGCGACCGGCTCCCCGACGAGGACCGCCGCCCGTGGCCGGAACGCCTGCCGGGGCCGTCCCCGGCGACGGTCTTCCCGGAACCGCCGTCGGCCACGGTTCTCGGCGCGGACGGGACGGAGATCGGCGTGACCGAACGGAATCGGCTCTCGGCACGTCCGGCGACCGTGGCCTTCGATCCGGACGGTGCGGGTGCCGGCGGCGCCCGAGCAGGCCGGGGCGAACACGACGTGCGCGACGTGCACGACTGGGCGGGCCCGTGGCCCGTCACCGCCCGGTGGTGGGACCCGGACGGTCCGGGACGAAGGGTCCGCGTACAGGTGGTGCTCGGCGAAACGGCGGAGCGGCCCCCTGCCGCACTGCTGCTGTGCTGGCAGGACGGGAAGTATCCGAAATGGACGGTCGAAGGGGTGTACGACTGATGAACGACGACACGTCACACGGCAACCCGGAGCGGATCCCGGACGTCGAGTACCCGGACCTGGCCGCGATGTCGTGGCCGGTGATCCCGCAGCCGAGACGTTCCCCGGAAAGCGACTGAGCATGGGCTGGAACAATCCGCCGGTTCCGTGGCGGGAACTGGAACGCACCCTGTCGGGCCGGGACGTACCACCGGAGTCGGGGGACGGGAACGACAGCCCGGCATGGGGCAGGAAGAGGGAGAAGTACGCCAAGCCCCCGAACCTGAGCCCACCGGGCAGGGACGACACGGGAGCCCGCGGCCGGGTTCCCTACGCCGAACTGCACTGTCACTCCAACTTCAGCTTCCTCGACGGCACGAGCCACCCCGAGGAACTGATCGAGGAGGCGGCGCGCCTCGAACTCGACGCCATCGCGATCACCGACCACGACGGCATGTACGGCGCGGCCCGGTTCGCCGAGGCCGCCGACGAGGTCGGCATGCGCACCGTGTTCGGCGCCGAACTGAGCCTCGGCCTGTCCGAACCGCCGAACGGCGTCGCCGACCCCGACGGCGAACACCTGTTGCTGCTGGCCAAGGGACAGGACGGCTACACGAGCCTGTGCAGGGCCATCACGGCGGGACAGCTGCGTGGGCACGACCGGGAACTCCCGAGGTCCGAGCGGGCGGAGAAGGGCAGGCCCGTGTACGACCCCGACGAGATCACCGACGAGGTCGCGGGCCGGTGCGTGGTCCTCACCGGCTGCCGCAAGGGTGCCGTTCGCCGCGCGCTCACCGAACGCGGACCGGACGCCGCGGAGGAGGCGCTGCGCGGACTGATCGATCGGTTCGGGCGCGAGGACGTCCACGTCGAACTCATCGACCACGGACGGCCTTCCGACAGCCTGCACAACGATCAACTCGCGGCCGTCGCGGCACGGCTGGGTGTGCAGACGGTGGCGACCGGAGCCGTCCACTACGCGCGGCCGAGCCAGGCGCCCGTCGCGCAGGCGGTGTCGGCGATCCGGGCCCGGCGCAGCCTGGACGAGATGGAGGGGTGGCTGGCCGCGTCCGGTGCCGCGCACCTGCGGTCCGGAGCCGAGATGCAGGCCAGGTTCGCGCGGTATCCCGGCGCCGTGCAGCGCGCCGCGCTGCTCGCCGAGCGCTACGCCTTCCCGTTGGAGATCCTCGCTCCCTCGCTGCCGCCGTTCGAGGTTCCCGAGGGCGAGGACGAGGCGTCCCATCTTCGCGAGCTGACTTATCGGAAGGCGCAGCGCCACTACGGCACGCGAGCCGATCGTCCCGACGCCTACGCCCAGCTCGACCACGAACTCGACATCATCGAGAAGCTCGGATTCCCCGGGTACTTCCTGATCGTCTGGGACATCGTGCGGTTCTGCCGCGCCAACGACATCCTGTGCCAGGGCAGAGGATCGGCAGCCAACTCCGCAGTCTGCTACGCGCTCGGGATCACGCGGGTCGATCCGATCAAGTGGCGGCTGTTGTTCGAACGGTTCCTGGCCCCCGACCGCGACGGCTATCCGGACATCGACCTCGACATCGAGTCCGACCGGCGCGAGGAGGTGATCCAGTACGTCTACACCAAACACGGCAGGCTGCGGACCGCGCTGGTCGCCAACGTCATCACCTACCGCGCGCGGTCGGCCGTGCGCGACGCGGCCAAGGCACTGGGGCATTCCCCCGGGCAACAGGACGCGTGGAGCAAACAGATCGACCACTGGGGTCCGCTGAGTCAGCTGCGGGAACAGTCCGATCACGACATTCCACGGAACGTGCTCGCCGTGGCGGGTGCGCTCGAGGACTTCCCACGGCATCTGGGCATCCACCCGGGAGGCATGGTCATCTGCGATCGCCCGGTGAGCGAGGTCGTCCCCGTCGAATGGGCGCGGATGGCCGACCGGAGCGTGCTGCAGTGGGAGAAGGACGACTGTGCGTGGGCCGGCCTCGTCAAGTTCGACCTGCTCGGGCTCGGCATGCTCTCGGCGCTGCACTACATGCGCGACATGGTGCGCGACCGCAAGGGCATCGAGGTGGATCTCGACGACCTTCCGCTCGACGACGAGAACGTCTACGCGATGTTGCGCCGCGCCGACGCGATCGGCGTGTTCCAGGTGGAGAGCCGGGCACAACTCGCGACCCTGCCCCGATTGGCGCCGAAGGAGTTCTACGACCTGGCCATCGAGGTCGCGTTGATCCGGCCGGGACCCATCCAGGGCGGATCGGTGCACCCGTACATCCGCCGGGCCAACAAGCAGGAGAAGTGGCGACACGACCACCCGTTGATGGCGAACGCGCTCGGCAGGACCTACGGGGTGCCGCTGTTCCAGGAACAGATGATGCAGCTGGCCCTCGACGTCGCCGGGTTCACCGCGGCGGAGGCCGACGAGCTCCGGCACGCCATGGGCTCGAAACGGTCGGGGCGGAAGATGGAACGACTGCGGCAACGGTTCTACGACGGGGCGGCCCGCAACGGAGTGGACAGGGAGATGGCGGCGCGCATCTTCGAGAAGATGCGCGCGTTCTCCCACTTCGGCTTCCCGGAGAGCCACGCACTCAGCTTCGCCTACGTGGTCTTCGCCAGCGCGTACTTCAAGTACTACTACCCGGATGCCTTCTGCGCCGGGCTGCTGCGCGCCCAGCCGATGGGCTTCTACTCGCCGCAGTCGCTGGTGGCCGATGCCCGCAGACACGACGTGACGGTGCGTGGACCGGACATCAACGCCAGCGACGTGCACGCGGACCTGGAACCGCTCGACGGTGATGGCCGGGACGCCGGGGAGATCCGCAGGAACCACGCCGTCCGACTCGGACTCGGCGGGGTGCGCGAGATCGGCGATTCGCTCGCACAGCGACTCGTGGATGAGCGGAGAACCCACGGCCGGTACCGGGACATGGCCGATGTGGCCAGGCGCGTCCGGCTCACCACACCGCAGATGGAGGCGCTGGCCACCGCGGGCGCCTTCGGATGTTTCGACGCGGTGAGCGGGGACCGGCGGAAGGCGCTCTGGTCCGCGGGCGCCGTTGCGCAGGAACGGCCCGAGAAACTCCCCGGCACCACACCGGCCGTGGAAGCACCGACGCTTCCGGGGATGGACGAGGTCGAGGTGGCGGCCGCCGACGTCTGGGCGACCGGAGTGTCCCCGGACAGCTTTCCCACCCAGTTCGTCCGCGACCGGCTCGACGCGCTCGGCGTGGTCCCCGCCAAGGACCTACAGGAGGTGGAGGACGGCACGCGCGTGCTCATCGGCGGGGCCGTCACCCACCGGCAGCGTCCAGCGACGGCGGGCGGCATCACGTTCGTCAACATCGAGGACGAGACCGGCATGGTCAACGTGGTCTGCACCCGTGGCCTGTGGGAGCGCTACCACCGGGTCGCGCGGTCGAGCAGGGCGATGCTCGTACGCGGGATCGTCGAACGGGCGGACGGTGTCGTCAGCCTGCGCGCCGACCGCCTGCAGCACCTGCCGATGCGGATCACCGCGCAGTCGAGGGATTTCCGGTGACCGCGCGGGCGCGAGCCGGTGTGCGATTCTGGCGGCGTGCATTCCCCCGAATCCGGCTCCGGCCCAGCAGACTCCGCCCGCATCGACCCGGCGCCCGGCCCGGACGGCGACTCGGTGATCGACCGAGAGACCGGCTCGGAGGCCGGTGCGGAGATCGGCGAGAACTACCGCGACGCCGTGTTGTCCGGCCAGCGATGGGAGGGCAGGCGGTTCGTCCGGTGCGATTTCACCGACGCCGACCTGCGCGAGCTCACGACCGCCGGATGCACGTTCGACCACTGCGATTTCACGCGGACCGACCTCGGAGAGTCCGCGCACCGCTCAACGGCGTTCCGTACGTGCACGTTCGACCGCACCATGCTCGGCAATGTCTCGTGGGCAGGGTGTTCGTTGCTCGGCAGCGTGTTCGTCGACTGTGGACTGTTGCGCACGATCACGTTGTCCGACTGCGATCTCACGCTCGTGTCCTTGGCGGGCGGCGTGCTGCGCGGAACGAACCTGTCGGGCATGCGCCTGCGCGAGGCCAACCTGACCGGGACCGACCTCCGCTCGGCGAACCTGCGCGAGGCGGACCTGACCGGCGCCACGCTGAGCGGAACCCGCTTGACCGACGCCGACCTGCGCGGCGCGCGGCTGGACACGCGTGCCCTGACGGCGGCCGACCTGACCGGCACGCACGTCGACGTCGACATCGCGGTCCGGTACGCCGCGGCCCACGGCCTGATTGTGCACTGATTTCCCGTCACAGGGGCGATCCCGTTCCTGCGGCCCCGCCTGCGCCCGTCGCAGGAACGGGCGCAGGCGGGAAACCGAGCCCGCACGGACGTCCCGTGCGGGCCCAGGTGTCAGTCGATCGGCGGTTCGCCCGGATCCAGCTCGATCAGGTCACCGTCGGCCAGCAACTCCTCGATGGATGCGGGCAGCATGTAGGCCGCACCGCCTCCGGGCTGGTTGAACCACGGAATCGCGACTCCCGCGAGCGCTTCGAGCGGCCGCTGGACGCGATACACGTGGTACGGGCGGTTGACCCACTCCGGAACGAGCGAGCGCTCCTCGAACGGGGTGCCCGCCGCGTACGTGAGGTTGCCGTTCGCACCGCCGAACCGGTCGAGCTCGCTGCCCGCGGGCAGAGTGCGCATCTCCTTGCCGCGGAACAGGGTCAGCGGTGGTTCGCCCGGCAGCGGCTGGATCGGCCACTGCTGGCCGCCCTGACCCTGGCCTTGTCCACCGTGGCCCTGGCCGGCCGGTCGCGGTTCCGCGGCGGCGGTGTGCCGGGGTGGAGCGGCCTGCTGAGGTGCCCCGACCGGCTCCCGCGGCGGCGCCGGGGCGGCAGCGGGTGCGCCGTGGCCCATGGCCGGATCGCCCGCCGGGGCCATCATCCGGGTTCCTGCCGCCTCGCCTGCCGGTCCGCGGTCGCCGGGGCGAACCGCGCCGGTCGCGATGTCGGACGACAGCGTGGCCGTCAGCGGCCGCGACGGAGCCTGCTGCGGTTCTGCGGCGGGTTCGTCGTAGTCGCCGTACCCCTCGCCGTAGTCCTCGCGGTACTCGTCGTCGTAGTCGTACTCGTCGGCTGCAGGCGCCTCGTCGACGCCGTCGGGCGACAGGAGCACCTTGCCGAGCATGAACGCCTTGGCGTCCGCGGCGTCGCCGAACACCGCAGGGCTCTTGAGGCCGCCCTCGTACCAGCCGACGCGCCAGCCTTCCGCGACCCGCTCGATGCTCCACCCGTGCTCTGCGGGCATGCCGAGCACGTAGTACTCGTCCGGCACCTGGAGTTCGTCCAGCTTGTCCTGCAGGTCGTCCAGCTCGGGGTCCTGCGGCGGCATGTTGCCGATCTGCGTGGGCGGACCCGGATCGTGGTCGGCGGCCACGGGCGCTGCGGGGCGCTGCTCGGCACCCGGGCCCGCGTGCCGTCCGTTGGCCTCGCGCGGTTCGTACGCTGCTGGTTCGTATCCCCCGGGCTCGTATCCGGCGTGCTGGTGGCCCGGACGGTCGTATTCGCCCGGCCGGTCGAACTCCGGCCGCTCGAAGTCGGGGCGGCCGAGGCCGGGGCGCTCCTGTCCCGGACGTTCGTGGTCAGCGCGGTCCCGGTGGTCAGCGGGTTCGGGGCGGTCGAGGTCGGCGTGTCCCGGCTCCCGGAACCCGGCGTCGCGCTCGTCCCGTTCGGGACGGTCGGCGTCCCGGTCGGCACCGAAGCGGTCGTCACCGAAGCGGCTCGCGGCGGCCATGCCCGCGACTCCCGCGGCACCGGCCACCCCCGCGGCGCCGGCCACGCCGGTGATGCCGTTCAGCCCGCCCGTCTCACGATGCTCGGCGCTCTCGGTGCTCTCCTCCTCGCGCGGCTCGTCGAACTGCTGCCGCGGGTTGGGTGCGGTGCGTTCCTCCTCCTGCTCGGCAGGAGGCACGACCGGGTTGGTCACCGTGGTCGGCGGGCCGGAGTCGAGGTCGGGACCGGACTCGCGCGATTCGGTCTGCTCGGTCTCGGGCCGGCCGAACGGTGTCCGTTCCCGGCCGGCTTCGCCGGCGTCCTCGGGTTCGGCCGCGTTCGCCCCACCGGAGGTCTCGCGGGCACCGAAGTCGGGCACCTGCGTGTATGTGGTGCTCTGTTCGAAGGTCGAGTCCGGTTCGAATCCCTGGGTCTGTTCGAACCCTTGCGTCTGTTCGAACGACGAGGTGGGCTCGTCGTCGAGGTCCTCGAGTCGTGGGTCTCGCTCGGAGTGAGCGGCCTCGTCGGCCGGGTCGCCGGTGCCGTAGGCGCCGGGACGCTCCTCCGCGCGTGCGTCGTGGTCGTACTCGTCCCGCGGGTCACGGACGTCCCTGCGGTCGTCCGGAGCGGTCTCACCGGCAGGCGTGACGGGGTCGAACGGGGACCGTTCGGCGCTGGCCGGACGCTCGCCGTGACCACCGAACTGCTCGTCCAACGCCTGGGCGGCCTCGCCGGGCCTGCGTACGGGCAGTTCGGGTTCGTCGGTCTGCTCGGCCGGGGGCGTGCCGTTCCTCGCGGCCATGGCACCCGCGGCACCCACCGCGCCGGCACCGGCCAGTCCGGCCGCACCGAACGCCGCGGCGCTCGTGGACGTGGGCTCGCCGGTCTCGGCCGGCTCGGTCACGCGGGTCGCTCCCGCGTCACCGGCCTCGCCGGCACCTGCTGCCTCGGCAGTGCGTGCCTCGCCGGTGGAAGTACCGGCGGGGGCGGCTGCGGACGGTGTCTGCTTGGTGCTCTGGTCGTCCGCGGCGGACTCGGCAGGCTCGGCGGGTTCGGCAGGCTGGGGAGCCTGGCCGTGGTTCACGTGGGCCGCGGCGGCCTGGCGTGTCTCGTCCGGCACGTCGGGCACGGAGAACCCGTTGGCGCGGATGTGCTGCACCAGGTCCGGTTCCGGCGACACACCGTGCTCGCGCAGGTAGTGGTTCACGGCGGCGGGCCAGATCCACGAGCCGTCGCTGTGGAACGCGATCGGCACGTCGGCCGACTGGGCCGAGGCGAGCCGGTCGACGTCGTAGCCGCGCACCGGCACGACGAGGGGAGCGGCCTCGAGGTAGTCGAGCACGCGGTCGCGCTCGTCGGCGCCGAGTTCGGGCCGCGTCACCACGGGGCCGTTCGGACCGGCGCCGTCGAAGATCCGCGCCATGCGGAACCGCGGGCCGGTGCGCTCGGGGCCGAGTCCGGCCATGCGGCGCATCAGCCAGTCGGGGACGTTCTCCTCCGAACGCGGGAACATGCGCAGTTCGTCGGCGTAGGCCTGCGACGGCGGGGCCAGGTCCCACGTGGGCTCGTCGCGGTCGTACTCGAGGTTGTAGCTCGAGGGGTGGTCGAGCTGGTAGCGCGCGTTGAACCAGGTGCCCCTGCCTTCGCGGTACATCCCGGCGCGCAGCTTGCCGAACAACGTCGCGATGTCGTGGGTGGCGACCCACTCCTGCGTCGATCCGTCGGCGGTGACGACCTCGCCGGTCAGCTCGTGATACCTCCCCACGGCGCGGTACACCGCGGTCACCCTGCGCCAGTCGCGCGGGGCGGCCCTGAGGAGCGAGAGGCCGATCTGCTTGACCAGAGTGTCCTGCTCGGTCGCGTTCAGCTGGGTCGGAAGTGCCACGCCCACATCTTGACTAATCCGTTTCCCGAATGCACGGCCGCCGCCGATATCCGCGGTCGGTTCCACCCCGTTGCAGGCCCGTCAGCGGCCCTGACATGCGCAGAGTGGGAGCGAACACACCCGAGGAGGTGGTCGGGATGCCCCGTGCGGGTGGGGGCGCACAATGGCACGCGATGGCTACCGCCAGTACGGATCGAATGCGCGATCCGGACACATCGACAGCAAGCACGTCAACCGCCCGGCGGGTGTGGGGTGCGGTCCTTGCCGTATCCGCCGGCATGGGGATGTCGGTCCAGGCACGGGTCAACGGTCAGCTCAGTGTCGAACTGGGCGACTCGGCACTCGCCGCCGTCGTCTCGTTCGGCGGCGGACTGGTGCTCCTGCTCTGCTGGCTCGCGATATCCCGGTCGATGCGCGCGGGTACCCGCACCGCCCTCGGCGCGTTGCGCTCGGGCACGTTGCGTCCGTGGCACGTCCTCGGCGGTGTCGCGGGCGCCGCCTACGTACTCGGCCAGTCGCTGACCGTCGGCGTCATCGGGGTCGCCCTGTTCACCGTCGGCGTCGTGGCGGGGCAGACCGTGAGCGGGCTGTTCGTCGACCGGTTCGGACTTGGCCCTTCGGGCAAGGAGCCGACCACCTGGCTGCGGGTGGCGGGTGCGGCCCTGACGGTCGCCGCCGTCGGCGGGGCGCTCGCGGGCGACATCGCGGCACAGGCCGACCCCGCACGCATCGCGATGCTCGCGCTGCCGTTCGCGGCGGGAGCCGGGATGGCGGTGCAGCAGGCGTTCAACGGGCACGTCAACGCCGTGTCGGGCAGCGCGCTCACCGCCGCGCTCGTCAACTTCACGACGGGCACGACGGTGCTCGTCCTGGCGTGGCTGGTGTCCCTCGCCGTGAACGGGCCGCCGAACGGGTGGCCTGCGAACCCGGTGCTGTACCTCGGCGGTCTGGTCGGAATCGTGTTCATCGCGACGGCGTCGTTCGTGGTTTCGTGGATCGGGGTGCTGCTGCTCGGGTTGAGCACCGTGGCGGGTCAGCTCATCGGATCACTGTTGATGGACGTGTTCATTCCCGCGGCAGGAGAGGGCCCGGCGGTCTCGACCGTGGTGGCGTGCGGCGTGGCGTTGGTCGCCATCGCCATCGCATCCCTGGGCGGGCGGAAACGCGGCCGGCGGTTTGGGAGACTGTCCTCGTGACGGCGACGATTCTCGACGGCAAGGCCACCAAGGAAGCCATCTTCGCGGAGCTGACCCCACGGGTCGCGGCACTCGCCGAGCGGGGCATCACGCCCGGACTCGGCACCGTGTTGGTGGGCGACGACCCCGGTTCGCACTCCTACGTGAAGTGGAAGCACGCCGACAGCACGAAGGTCGGCATCAACTCCATCCGCCGGGACCTGCCCGAGGACACGACGCAGGCCGAGCTCGAGAAGGTCGTCGACGAGCTGAACGCCGACCCGGCGTGCACGGGTTACATCGTGCAGCTGCCCCTGCCCGCGCACATCGACACCAACGCGATCCTCGAGCGCATCGCGCCGGAGAAGGACGCCGACGGGCTCGCCCCCATCAGCCTCGGCAGGCTCGTGCTCGGCCAGGAGGGCTCGTTGCCGTGCACGCCGCTCGGCATCATCGAGCTGCTGCGCCGCTACGACGTGCCGCTGAAGGGTGCGCGGGTCGCGGTCGTCGGCCGCGGCATCACCGTGGGCCGCACGATCGGCCTGCTGCTGACGCGCCGGAGTGAGAACGCCACCGTGACGCTGTGCCACACGGGCACGCGTGACCTGGCCGCGGAGGTCAGCCGCGCCGACATCGTCGTCGCGGCGGCCGGCTCGCCGGGGCTGATCACGCCGGACATGGTCAAGCCGGGTGCGGCGGTGCTCGACGTCGGAGTCTCCCGCGTCGACGGCAAGCTGGCCGGCGACGTCGCCCCGGGCGTCGAGGAGGTCGCCGGCTTCCTGTCACCCAATCCGGGCGGTGTGGGACCGATGACCAGGGCGATGCTCGTGTCCAACGTCGTCGAGGCCGCCGAGCGCGCGGCTCGCTGACCATGACCACGCCTGCCCCGGGACCCGCCGAGCGCCGCGACCCCGATGCCGGTGGCCGCGGCTGGTTGGTGCACGTGCCGCTGGCCGTGGTCTTCCTGCTCGTCCTCGCGGGCGGGGTGCGGATCGGCATGTACCACTGGCGACAGGGCACGGCCCTGATCGGCGGTGCGCTCCTGGTCGCCGCCGTGCTGCGCGCGATGCTCACCGACGCCCAGGTCGGGATGCTCAAGATTCGCGGTCGTGCGGTCGACGTGCTGTGTTACGTCGGCCTCGGCGGGCTGATCGTCTTCGCCGCCCTGACCATCACCGGCGGGCCCTTCGGCTGAGCGCGGCCCGACACACGTGTGCGCGGGCCGCCCGGAACGGGGCGACCCGCGCACGGTGTCCGGTGAAGCCACCCGGGAGGACGGCGTGGAACTCGATCCACCGGCTGCTCAGGCCGGTACGGGCTCCTCGACCGGTGCTGGAGCCGGCGCCGGTGCCGGTGCCGCCGCGCGCTCACGACGCTCGACCAGCGCCGCGACGACGGCCAGGCTCAGGCCCAGCGCGGCCAGCAGCGCGCCGACCACGTTCGGCGACACGAGGCCGAGCCCGCCCGCGATGACGAGCCCACCCAGGTAGGCGCCGATCGAGTTGGCGATGTTGAAGGCCGACTGGATCGCCGCCGACACCAGCGACGGGCTGCCGCCCGCCTTCTCCATCACCCTGGCCTGCAGGATCGGGCCGACCATGAACGAGGTCATGCCGACCAGGAAGATCGTCACGGTGGCGCCGACCTTGCTGCCCGCGGTGACGGTGAACGCGGCCAGCACGACCGCCAGTGCGGCGAGGGCGCCGCACAGCGCGGGCGTCGGGTTGTGGTCGGCCAGACGGCCGCCGAGGAAGTTGCCCAGGGTCATGCCGACCCCGGCCAGCGACAGCAGGAGCGTCACGGTGGCGGGGGCGAACCCGGCGACGTCGGTCATCATCGGGGTCACGTAGCTCAGGCACGCGAAACCGCCGCCCATGCCGAACGTGACGATGGCCAGTGCGAGCCACACCTGCGGCTTGCGGAACGCCGCGACCTCGCCGCGCAGCGAGGCACCCGCGGGCTTGCCCTGGTGCGGTACGAGCTTGGCCACGGCGGCCAGCGCGGCCAGGCCGATCAGCGCCACCACCGCGAACGTGGCCCGCCAGCCGAACTGCTGGCCGAGCAGCGTGCCGAGGGGGACGCCGAGCACGTTGGCCAGCGTCAGGCCCATGAACATCATCGAGACGGCCCTGGCCTTCTGGCCGGGGCCGACCAGGCTGGCGGCGACGACGGCGCCTGCGCCGAAGAACGCCCCGTGGGGCAGTCCGGCGACGAAGCGGAACAACACACCCAGGTCGTGGTTGGGGGAGAGCACGAACAGGGCGTTGCCTGCGACGAACAGGCCCATCATCGCCATCAACATCGTCTTGCGCGGAAGCCGCACGGCGACCGCGGTGAGCAGGGGAGCGCCGACCACCACGCCCAGGGCGTAGGCGGAGATCAGGTGGCCGGCGGCCGGGATGGAGACCCCGAAGTCCGCGGCGGCCTGGGGCAGTACGCCCATCATCACGAACTCGGTCGTACCGATACCGAAGGCACCGATGGCCAGCGCGAGCAGCGCTACAGGCACAGTTCTCCTCTCGGGGAAGAAGGGTCGGGAGGGCGGGGAACGAGGCTCGGGCTCTGGTACGGGTGCGGGGACACCGGCCCGAATGGCGGCCACGGTCGTCGGCGGTCGAGGTCGCCACGAACGAGCCAGGACAGTCGGAACGCAGCCGTGCTGGATCGTTCAAGTACAGGTCGTAAAAAAAGAACAGCATTCCGCGCTTCGTCGCGGCTCACTGCCCTGTCATCAAGTGTGAACGACCTCGTCGGCCGATGTCATCCCGGCTTTCGGGCTACGCGCGGTGACGATCGCCACGGCCCGTGATGTAACGCGGGGACGTGGCGATCGCGCACCCGTTGGGCCGGTCAGGCCCCGGTGTCGGTGCGGGCGGAGTCGACCTCGCAGTCGGGTCCGGGGAACACGAGCCGTTCGTTCCCGTCGGAGAACCGCACGAGAAACGGCGGGCGCCCCTCGTCGCCCCGGACCTCGATGATCTCGCCCTGTCGTTCGGTATCGCCCACGACCCGGCCGTGGACCGTGATCCGGTCGCCGACTGCTGCGCGCACGAGTCGTTCACCTCCGTCGCTGGAGCTGGCCGTGTCCGTCGAGCGTAGGCCGCGAAAACGGCAGCGGCGAGTCGATCACGGCGAGCGGCTGTCGGGGGTGGGCCGAGGACTCATTCCGTCAGCGGTGCAGCCTCGGCGGCCAGCCGCTCGAGGTAGCCGGCGGGAACGTGGTGGGGGAGGTTGAACACGACGAGGTCGGCGCCTGCCTCGCGGTAGCCGGCCGCCTCCTCGACCGCGGGACCGATGCCCGTCTCGGCGTGCACGCGCACGTTCACCGAGCACGTGATCTCCGCGGGGTCGCGGCCCACGTCGGCGCAGTGGCCGAGCAGGACGTCCTTGAGCTGCAACCAGTGCTGCGGGGACTGCGCACCCGCGTGCCACTGCTGCGCCCACCGCGCTGCCGCGCGCAACGTGCGCCGGGGTCCCTTGCCGCCGATGACGATCGGCGGGTGCGGGCGCTGCACCGGCTTCGGTTCACAGTGGGCGTCGGTGAGGCGTACGTGCGTGCCGTGGAACGTCACGGACTGCTCGCTCAGCAGGCCGATGATCGCCTGCACGCCCTCGTCGAACCGGTCGAACCGTTCGCGCAGTGGCGGCAGCTCGATGCCGTAGGCGTCGCACTCCTGCTGCATCCACCCCGCGCCGAGACCGATCTCGAGACGTCCTGCCGAGATGACGTCCGTGGTGGCGGCCATGTTGGCCAGCAGTGCGGGGTGCCGGTAGATCATGCCGGTGACCTGGCAGCCGAGTCGGATGCGCCGGGTCGCCTGCGCCATGGCCGCCAGCATCGTCCACGCCTCGTAGTTCGGGGCCGTGAGGTCGCCCGAGAGCGGATAGAAGTGGTCCCAGTTCCACGCGGACTCGAACAGTTCGATGTCGTCGGCCGCCCGCCAGGTGTCGAGCAGGTCCGGCCACGGCGTGTGTTCGGGCTTGGTCTTGATTCCCAGGCGCATGCCGCCCATCACAGCATCCCCGTGCCGGCCGGTACACGGTGCCGGAGCGGCGGGGAAAGGCTGCCGGAAACGCCGCCTGCAGTGGTGCCCCGGCGGTCGGGGCATTCGGGGCGTATCGGGCGTGTCCGATCCCACGGAGGCGTTGGTCCGCACGTACCTGTGAAGCCCTGTGGGAGACACGTAGATTGCGTGGTGAGCTGCTCTTTGTCGGCGTCGCTGTGGGTCCGGAGTTTCTACTCATGAGTAACCAGGGGGCGCCGGGACCAGTGCTAATCCAGCAGTACGCTTGTACCGCTACGCATTGGTGTGGGATGGATTTCCCGCACCCGACGGCGTCATGGCGAATGCGCAGCGGTATCAGGCGAAGACGAACGCGAGACCCGCGACGCGAACAGCGAGAGGAGCGCCGCCGCTCATGGCCAAGATCAAGGTCGAGGGCACAGTCGTCGAACTCGACGGCGACGAGATGACCCGCATCATCTGGCAGTTCATCAAGGACAAGCTGATCCACCCGTACCTCGACGTGAACCTCGAGTACTACGACCTGGGGATCGAAGAGCGCGACAGGACCGACGACCAGATCACGGTCGACGCGGCGAACGCCATCAACAAGCACGGCGTCGGCGTCAAGTGCGCCACGATCACGCCGGACGAGGCCCGCGTCGAGGAGTTCGGTCTCAAGAAGATGTGGCGGAGCCCGAACGGCACGATCCGCAACATCCTCGGTGGCGTCATCTTCCGCGAGCCGATCGTCATCCAGAACATCCCGCGGTTGGTGCCCGGCTGGACCAAGCCGGTGATCGTCGGCCGCCACGCCCACGGTGACCAGTACAAGGCCACCGACTTCAAGGTTCCCGGCCCCGGCACGGTCACGATGACCTACACGCCCGCGGACGGCTCCGAGCCGATGGAGTTCGAGGTCGCGAACTTCCCCGAGGGCGGCGGTGTCGCGATGGGGATGTACAACTACCGCAAGTCGATCGAGGACTTCGCGCGCGCTTCGCTGCAGTACGGCCTCGACCGGGGCTACCCGGTCTACATGTCGACCAAGAACACGATCCTCAAGGCCTACGACGGCATGTTCAAGGACACCTTCGAGGAGATCTACGAGAAGGAGTTCAAGGCCGACTTCGAGGCGAAGGGCCTGACCTACGAGCACCGGCTGATCGACGACATGGTCGCCGCGTCGCTCAAGTGGGACGGCGGCTACGTCTGGGCCTGCAAGAACTACGACGGCGACGTCCAGTCGGACACCGTCGCCCAGGGTTACGGTTCGCTCGGTCTGATGACGTCCGTGCTGCGCACGCCGGACGGCCGCACCGTCGAGGCCGAGGCCGCGCACGGCACGGTGACCCGGCACTACCGCCAGCACCAGCAGGGCAAGCCGACCTCGACCAACCCGATCGCGTCGATCTTTGCCTGGACCCGTGGTCTCGAGCACCGCGGCAAGCTGGACGGCAACTCCGAGCTGGTCGGCTTTGCCAACAAGCTCGAGCAGGTCGTCATCGAGTCCGTCGAGAGCGGCAAGATGACCAAGGACCTGGCGCTGCTGGTCGGCGGGGACACGCCGTTCCAGACCACCGAGGAGTTCCTCGCCACGCTGGACGAGAACCTCCAGAAGAAGATGGCCCAGGGCTGACCTGGCCGATCTTCCGGTGACGCCGTCTCGGCGGCGTCCCTTCGGCGACGAGGGCCGTGAGTGCGGGGCGGGCACCCACGGCCCTTTCGCCGTCTCGGGGCGGGTTCGGTCGCTCTGCGTGGCTGCGGTTCGCCAACACGAGTGGTTGCGACGTCCGGACCTGTCGTCGCCGAAAAACGGGCCCGTACCCTGCTCGACGGAGTGCGTGTCGGCGGTCTGTAAGGAGCACTCGTGGTACTCGGCATCCCGAAGCGGGCGTTGATCATCCTCGCGGCGTTGATCGCGGTGATCGTGCTGTACGCGGTCACGGGCGGAGAACTCAGCTCGGAGGCCGAGGGCTCGGGCGGCGAGTCCGGTTCCGGCGAGTGCACGATGGTTGTCGACGCCGATGCGCTGAACGTGCGGTCGGGACCGTCCACAGGCGACCCGGTCGTCGACTCCCTCGAACAGGACTCCGAGACCGAGGCCACCGGCGAGGTGCGCGACGGCTTCCGCAAGCTGGCCGAGGGCCGCTGGGCGGCCGACGACTTCCTGCAGCCCGCGGACGGCTCCTCCTGCTGACTCGCGGCTGATCTGTCGGGGGTGCGGATTACCCTGCTAGGCGTGTTCACCGTCTCCACCGTCAACGTCAACGGCATCCGCGCAGCGGCGAAGAAGGGTTTCACCGAGTGGTTCGGGCAGACGTCCGCGGACGTCGTCGCCTGCCAGGAGGTGCGTGCCGATCTCGCCGCGATCCCGAAGGACCTGGTCGAGCCCGAGGGGTGGCACGCGGCGCACGCGGTGTGCGAGGTCAAGGGCCGCAACGGTGCGACGTTGTACAGCCGCGTCGAGCCGGAGGCCACGCGGATCGGTTTCGGCGCCCCCGAGTTCGAGGCGAGCGGCCGGTACGTGGAGATGGAACTGCCCGGTGTCGTCGTGGCGAGCCTGTATCTGCCGAGCGGCGAGGTCGGCACCCCGAGGCAGGAGGAGAAGCAGCGGTTTCTCGACGTCTTCCTGCCGTATCTGGTCGAGCTGAGGGAGAAGGCGGCCGCCGACGGGCGCGAGGTGGTCGTCATGGGCGACTGGAACATCGCGCACGCCGAGAGCGACCTGAAGAACTGGAAGGGCAACAGGAAGAACTCGGGTTTCCTGCCGGAGGAACGGGAATGGATGGGTCGCGTGTTCGGTGAGGCCGGATACGTCGACGTGCAGCGGGAACTCGATCCGGACGGTCCCGGCCCGTACACGTGGTGGTCGTACCGCGGGAAGGCATTCGACAACGACTCCGGTTGGCGGATCGACTACGTCGCGGCGACGCCGCGCCTGGCACAGGCGTGCACCTCGGTGGTCGTCGAACGTGCCGACTCCTACGACAAGCGTTGGTCCGACCACGCCCCCGTGACGGCGACGTTCGACTGGGCCCCCTAGGCCTGACCCGCGTGCCCGTGTCCGCACCCGAAGCGCCCGTGTTGGCGTTCCAGGGCGCCGTGTGAGCGTCTCGTGTGGCCGTGTTGGCGTTCCAGGGGGCATGTTGGACTTCGTTGCCGTCGGTACGCGCGGCGGTTAAAGTCCGGCTGTTTGTCCGCGGTCAGGAGGTTCGATGACGCGCAAGCTGATCATGGACGTGGATACAGGCACGGACGACGCCGTGGCGCTCATGTTCGCGGCTCTGCATCCTGATCTCGATCTCATGGGCGTGACGACGGTCAACGGCAACGTGCCCCTCGACAACACGACCGACAACACCTTGCGTGTCCTGGACTGGATTGGCTGTTCCGGGATACCCGTGCATCCCGGGTTGTCGAGGCCGATCGTGCGAACCGAATTTCCCTCGGCTCGGCATTTCGTTTCTGACGGCGCGGACGATCCTCATGGGAAGGCGCTCGACATTCCGGCGCCGAGCAGCCGAGCGCAGTCCCAGGGTGGGGTCGAGTACCTGATCGAGACGTTGCGCGCCGCGGCCGAGCCCGTCACCTTGGTCGCCGTCGGACCGCTCAGCAACATCGCCGCCGCGATCGCTCTGGACCCCGAACTGACCGGTCGGGTCGACGAGATCGTGATCATGGGTGGCGGCCACGCGACGGCGAACGTGACGGCCTCCGCAGAGTTCAACATCTGGGCAGACCCGGAAGCCACCGCGATGGTTCTGGCTGCCGGATTCCCGAAGCTGACATTGGTGACGCTGGATGCCACGCACCGCGCAGGCATCACCCGTGATGCCTGCCGGGAACTCGCCGGACTCGGCACCCCGGCGGGAACCGCTGCGGCGCGGTTCGTCGGACGGCGCATCGATGCCTACTCCGGGGCCGGCCACGAGGGAGTGGCGCCCGTGCACGACGTCGTCTGCGCCGCGTACCTGGTTCGTCCCGATGTCGTTGGCACCAGTCCGCTTCCGGTGGCGGTCGAAACGGCGGGTGCTGCGACCCTGGGGAGAACGGTGATCGACGTTCGCCCGGACACGTCGCAGCCAGCGAACGCTCACGTGGCCCTCGACGCGAACGCCGAGCTCCTGACCGAGTTGTTGATCGACACGTTCGCCAGGACGTCCTGACGCGCCCCGGGCGGTAGTGCATTCGTTGGGAGGTGAACCGTGCACGAAGTGATCGAAGCGAAGCGTGACCAGATCGGGCAGCTGTGCCGTGCGTTGCCGGTCCATCGCCTCGACGTGTTCGGTTCGGCGGTCGGTGACTCGTTCGACGTCGGGCGAAGCGACGTCGACGTTCTCGTCGAGTTCGACGAGGGGACGGACGTGGACCGCTTCGCGGCGTACTTCGGCCTCAAAGAGGGGTTGGAGCGGATTCTCGGCCGGTCGGTCGACATCGTGACCGTGGGCAGCATCCGCAACCCGTACGTCCGTCAACAGGTCTTCACCACCCGGGAAACGCTGTATGCCGCGTGACGCGCGCGGGGCGTGTCGCGACCCTCACGCGAACGAGTGGTGTGGTCCGGCGAGTCGCGAAGGCCCCGGCGAGTCTGCCGGAAATGTTCCCACGCACCGGCTGAACTGGGGTTTCGCGTCGTTCATCGGGGCCTGGCGAGAGATTTACACGTTCGACACGGGCCCCGTGCTTACGTTGGTCCGAGCGGGTCGCTACTCTCACCCGCGTCGTGGCGCAGAAGGTCGCCGCCGACACCGACAGTAGTCTCGGCGCTGCCGTCATCGCCTGGTGGTGTGATGGCAGCGGGTCGAACCAGGAGGACATCCGGTGGGCAGTTCTGACCAGGAGCCGGCTCATCCGATGCGCGCGGTGCGCGTGCTGGTGGGCGCGGCGACGGTGCCGGCCCTGCTGGCCCTTGCCGCTCCGGCGGCGTCCGCCTCCACCGTTGTCGCCCAGCCGCAGGCCAACGCGATGACGATGGGCCTGCTGGGCCCTGTCGGGCTCGTGGCGATCGTGCTGGGCGTGGTCGGCATGGTGGCGGGCGTGGTGCGCCAGCGTCGCAAGAAGGCCGCCGAGGCCACCCAGGCACAGCCCGCCCCGGATGCCGTGGCGTCGATGCTCGAGCGCGACGTCGAGGCCGCGGCGGTACGCCCGCCCGGTCCGCGCGCCGCAGCGGAGACCGCAACGGCGGCCGTCCCCGTCGACTGACACCTGCTCGGGCGAACGAGTGTGAGTTATCAGCCTTAGCGCTCGGGTGAGGCTCGCGCTTAGTGTCGAGGTCATGGTTGATCACATCGCGATCGCCCCGCCCGAACCTGCTCCCACGGCATCCGCCATGCGCCGCGCGCTCAAACGCGCCGCCGACGGGTCCACCCTGGACGTCACCGAGTCCGCCGTGCTGCTGCACGCCCGCGGCGAGGATCTCGACACGTTGCTGGGTATCGCGAGCCGGGTCCGCGAGGCACATCTCGCCGACCAGAACCGAACCGGCATCGTCACCTACAGCCGCAAGGTCTTCATCCCGCTGACCCGCCTGTGCCGCGACCGCTGTCACTACTGCACGTTCGTCACCGTCCCGGGCAAGGTGGAATCGCTCTACCTCGAACGTGACGAGGTCCTCGAGATCGCCCGCGCCGGCGCGGCGGCCGGCTGCAAGGAAGCACTGTTCACGCTCGGCGACCGGCCGGAGGAACGCTGGCCGCAGGCGCGCCAGTGGCTCGACGAGCGCGGCTATGACTCCACATTGGACTACGTGCGGTCGTGTGCGATCGCCGTGCTCGAGGAGACCGGCCTGCTGCCGCACCTCAACCCCGGTGTCATGAGCTGGGAGGAACTGCAGCGCCTCAAGCCCGTGTCCCCGAGCATGGGCATGATGCTCGAGACGACCGCCGAACGGCTGTGGTCCGAGAAGGGCGGTCCGCACTACGGCAGTCCCGACAAGGAACCGGCCGTGCGGCTGCGCGTTCTCGACGACGCCGGCCGCGTGGGCGTCCCGTTCACCACGGGCATCCTCGTCGGCATCGGTGAGACCATCACCGAACGCGCCGAATCGCTGCACGAGATCCGCAAACGCGCGCGGCAGTACCGCAACGTGCAGGAGATCATCGTCCAGAACTTCCGGTCCAAACCGGACACGGCGATGCGGTCCCACGCCGACGCCGACCTCGCCGAACTCGCGGCGACCGTCGCCGTCGCGCGGCTGCTGATGCCGCCGGGGGTGAGCGTGCAGGCACCGCCGAACCTCGTGGGCGACGAGCACGCGCTGATCCTGCGCGCCGGAATCGACGACTGGGGCGGGGTCTCGCCGGTCACGCCCGACCACGTCAACCCCGAGGCACCGTGGCCGCACGTCGACGAGCTCGCCCGCTGGACGGCCGACGCCGGGTTCGAACTCCGCGAGCGGCTCACCGCGTACCCCAAGTACGTGCGTGAGGCGGAGAAGTGGATGGACATCCGGCTGCACGGGCACGTGCGCGCACTGTCGGCCGCCGACGGTCTCGCCGACGAATCCGCCGAGGTCGTCGGCAGGGAGTGGCAGGAACCGGACGGCGGGATCGACACCATCGGGCGCGCCGACCTGAACGCCACGATCGACACCGAGGGCCGCACGTCCGACCGGCGAGGCGACTTCGACAGCGTCTACGGCGACTGGGACGCACTCCGTGACAGTGTCCACAGTGCACCGGAGAAACTCGACACCGAAGCGCGCGACGGCCTCCGGCTCGCCGAGTCGAACCCCGCCGCGCTGCTCGATCCGGCCAATGCGGACGCCGCGATGGCGCTGCTCACCGCCGACGGCCCGGCGCTGGAGACGATGGCGCGCCTCGCCGACGACCTGCGTGCCGAGGTCGTGGGCGACGACATCACCTACGTCGTCAACCGCAACATCAACTTCTCCAACGTCTGCTACGTGGGGTGCCGTTTCTGTGCCTTCGCGCAGCGGGAGCGGGACGCCGACGCCTTCCGGCTCTCCACCGAGGAAGTGGCGGCACGCGCCGTCGAGGCCTCGCAGGCGGGCGCCACCGAGGTGTGCATGCAGGGCGGTATCGACCCGAAACTGCCGGTCAGCTACTACGCCGACATCGTGCGCGCCATCAAGAAGGCCGTGCCGGACATGCACGTCCACGCCTTCTCGCCGATGGAGATCGTGTCGGCGGCGTCGAAGGCGGGCGTGAGCGTGCAGGAGTGGCTCACCGAGCTGCGGGACGCCGGCCTCGACTCGATCCCCGGCACGGCGGCCGAGATCCTCGACGACGACGTGCGCTGGGTGCTCACCAAGGGCAAACTTCCCGCGCGCACGTGGATCGACGTGGTGACGACCGCGCACCGGGTGGGCATCCCGTCGTCGAGCACGATGATGTACGGCCACGTCGACCACCCCGAACACTGGCTCGGCCACCTGCGGGTGCTCGGCGGCATCGCCAGGGAGACCGGCGGGTTCACCGAGTTCGTCGCGCTGCCGTTCGTGCACCACAACGCGCCGATCTACCTCGCGGGTGTCGCGCGGCCGGGGCCGACGATGCGGGACAACCGTGCGGTGCACGCGTTCGCGCGGCTCGCGCTGCACGGGCTCATCGACAACGTGCAGTGCTCGTGGGTCAAGCTCGGCGACGAGGGCACGGCGCAGATCCTGAGGGGCGGGGCCAACGACATCGGCGGCACGCTCATGGAGGAGACGATCTCGCGCATGGCCGGTTCGGAACACGGCTCGTCGCGCACCGCCGAGGAGCTCGGCACCCTCGCCGACCTGGCCGGACGCCCGGCCAGGCAGCGCACGACCACCTACGGTCGCACCCTCGCCCCCGTCGTGTGAAGGAGATCCCGTGGGCCCCATAGTTGCATTCAACGCAACTATGGGGCCCACGGGAGCTTCGCCTGGAAACGCGGCACGCGCAGGGAGCACGGTGGGGCGAACCGGGCATCGCGGACGGCACGTCGGTTTGCGCTGGTCGGCGACACGCCGTTAGCTTCCTGCGCGTGACAGAGCAGAAGGCGGACGACGAGGGCTTCCTGCCGCGCATGCGGCGCCGGTATCCATGGCTCGACCACGTGGTCAGAGCGAACGACGCCTTCAGCGAACGGCACGGGAACCACTACGCGGCCGCGATCACGTACTTCTCCGTGCTCTCGCTGTTCCCACTACTGATGGTGGCCTTCTCGGTCGCCGGCTTCGTCCTGGCCGGCAACGCCACGCTGATGAACGAGCTTCGGGAAGGCATCGTCACCTCGGCTCCGGAAGGCCTGCAGGGTCTGCTGGAGCAGATCCTCAACGCGGTTACCGAATCCCGCGCCGGCCTCGGTGTCATTGGTCTGCTCATGGCGCTGTACTCGGGACTCGGCTGGATGGGCAACCTCCGCGACGCGCTCACCGCCCAGTGGGCGCAGCAGCCTGCGAAGACGCCGTTCCTGTCCACGAAGATCAAGGACCTGCTCGCCCTGGCCGGTCTCGGCGCGGCGCTGGTCGTGTCGTTCGGCCTCACCGCCGTCGGCGGGCAGGCGGGGGCGTGGCTGCTCGGGCTCGTGGGACTCGAGGGCTACGTGTGGGCCCAGTACGTGCTGCGCGCGGCCACCATCGTGCTCTCGCTCGCGGCCAACGTGCTCGTCTTCACCTGGGTGATCTCGCAGTTGCCGCGCGACAAGGTCAACCCGCGCAGCGCCGTGAAGGGTGCGGTACTGGCCGCGATCGGGTTCGAACTGCTCAAGAACGTCGGGTCGTACTACCTGGCGAGCGTGACGAGTTCGCCGAGCGGTGCGCTGTTCGGCCCGATCATCGGCCTGCTCGTGTTCGCCAACCTGGTGTCGCGGTTCCTGCTGTTCATCACCGCGTGGACGGCGACGGCGCGCGAGAACCAGGTGCGTGTCGTCGAACCGCCGCCGCCCACGGTCGTCCGGCCGAACGTCACCGTGCGCAAGGGCGCGGGCATGGGCGCCGCCGCGGGCGCGTTCGGCATCGGCGCACTGCTCGGGTGGCTGGGGCGCAGGCGCTCGTAGCCCGGTTCGCCCGCACGGGTCATTAAGCTCGCTCCGGAAGGAGTGTGCAGTGACCGAGCCAGACCCCGACTCCGCGCGCGCCACGGGCGACCCCGGCGCCACGAGCGACACCGACGACGTGGCCGAGCCCGCCGAGCCCGCCGAGCCCGCGCAGGACGCCGCCGACATCGCGCAGCCCGCACGGCTGCCCCGCGAGGTGTACGTCCTCGTCGGCGCCAGCTTCCTCATCGCCATCGGCTACGGCATCATCGGGCCCGCGCTGCCGAACTTCGCCCACAGCTTCGACGTCGGCCTGACCGCGGCTTCGTTCGTCGTCAGCGCGTTCGCGCTCGTCCGGCTGGCGTTCGCGCCGGTGAGCGGACGCCTCGTGACGAAGTTCGGCGAACGGCGGACCTACCTGTGGGGCGTGTCGATCGTCGCCGTGTCGACGATCCTGTGCGCCTTCGCGGCCGAGTACTGGCAGTTGCTGTTGTTCCGCGCAGTCGGCGGCGTCGGGTCGACGATGTTCACCGTGTCGGCCATCGGGCTGCTCATCCGCATCTCGCCGCCGGAGCTGCGCGGCCGCGCGTCCGGCCTCTGGGGAACGAGCTTCCTGCTCGGCGGTGTCGCAGGGCCCGTGCTGGGCAGCGCGCTCGTGGCCGTGTCGCTGCGCGCGCCGTTCCTCGTGTACGGCATCGCCCTCGTCGGAGCCACGGCGCTGGTGTTCTGGCAGCTGCGCCGCTCCGAACTGGCCTCGCGCCAGGAGGACAAGGACGCGCCGACGATGACGTTCCGGCAGGCACTACGGCACCCGACGTACCGGGCCGCCCTCATGTCCAACCTCGCCAACGGCTGGGTCGTGCTCGGCGTGCGGATGTCACTCATGCCGCTGTTCGTGACGGCCGTACTGGCGCGCGACGAGGCCTTCACCGGGCTGGCGCTCGCCCTGTTCGCCGGCGCCAACGCGCTCGTGCTGCTCGGCTCCGGCCGATTCGCCGACACCTACGGCCGCAAACCGCCCGCACTGGCCGGTCTTGCGCTGCTGGCGGTCGGCACGGTGGGACTCGGCCTGATCGAGGACACGTGGATCTTCCTCGCCGCGACGGTCGTCACCGGCATCGGCGCAGGCTGCCTGAACCCGTCCCACAACGCCGCGCTCGCCGACGTCCTCGGCGCCAAGGCCCGGGGCGGCTCGGTGCTGGCCGGGTTCCAGATGGCCGCCGACGTCGGCGCCGTCGTCGGCCCGCTCGCGGCGGGTGCCATCGCCGAGCGGTGGTCGTTCACGGCCGCCTTCGGCGTGACGGGTGTGGTCGCGGCCGTGGCGTTGGCGCTGTGGGTGCTGGCCAGGGAGACCCTGCCCGCCAAGGTCGACGCCGCTACACCTGCTCGTCGCGGCTGAGCGCGATCCCCACGCCGACGCCCACCGACACGAGGATCACCAGACCGATCACCCAGCCAACGCCGGACGTGCCGTCGCCGGAGTCGGCCGCTCGCGCGCCCGTCGCGGAACGTTCGCCCTCCGACGTGGCCTGCTGGGAGTCGGGTGCGTCGGTGCGCGCTGGCGCCTGCGGCTGAGGGGGTGCCGTCGTGACCCGGCCGACGGCAGGTGTTCCCGCAGCGGCGAGCTCGAAGCCGTAGTCGAGCATGTTCATGGCCTGTTCGCTCACCCGGATCGGCTTCTGCTCGGCGCGCAGCAACACCACCGACAGGCGACGTCCGTCGCGTTCGGCGGCGCCCACGTAGGTGTGGCGGGAGGCATCGGTGAAGCCGGTCTTCCCGCCGAGGAACCCGGGATACTCCTCCAACAGGCGGTTGTCGTTCACCAGCGGATACGACGGTTCACCACGGGCGCCGGGGAACTGCATCCGCTTGGTCCGCACCGCCTCGGCGTACGCGGGCTTGGTCATGGCGTGCGTGAACAGCAGCGTCTGGTCGTAGGCCGACGTCACCATGCCGGGACCGTCGAGCCCGGACGGCGTCGCGGCACGCGTGTCCGTGGCGCCGAGGCGGTGCGCCAGCGTGTTCATCTTGTCCAACGCCTGGGGGACGCCGCCGAGCGCGTTCGCCAGCGCGTGCGCCACGTCGTTGCCCGACTTCATCAACAACGCCAACAGCAGATCGCGCACGCGGTACGGCGAGCCCGCCTCGATGCCGGCGCACGAGCACTCCTGGTCGGCGTCTTCCTCGTTCGGCACGACGACCTGGTTCGGATCCAGTTCGTCGATCACCACGAGCGCCAGCAGCGTCTTGATCAGCGAAGCGGGACGCTGCCGTCCGTGCGGATGGTGCGCGGCCAGCACCTCGCCGCTGTCCATGTCCTGGATGAGCCAGTTCTTCGCCGTCAACGGCCGAGGCGGCTGCGGAGCCCCCGGCGGGAGCACCAGTCCGCACGCGCCGAGCTGCTGTCCGCCCGCCGGATCCTCCGGCACGGGCAGCGGAGCGGGCTCGCGCTGCCCGGGCGCGGGTTCCTCCGACGTGTTGCCTGGCGGCGGCGGAAGCGTCGCGTTGGGACACGTCGACTGGGCACGTGCCGCGGGCGTACGGGACGGGGCGAGGGGAGTGCCCGCCACGAGGAAGCCCGCGAGGACCGCGATCACCAGGAGCCGGAAGACAGGGGTGCGCACCAGCGAAGGTTAGCCAGACCACGGCCGGTCCACGCGGGTGAATCCCCCATGTCGGGGTGACGGCGGGCACACGGGGATACTGCGGACCATGCGCATGTCCCGTGGAATCTCGGTGTTCCTGCTGGCCTTCGGCGTGTGGTCGTGGATCATCTGGATCACGTTCGCCCGCAACCTGTGGAGCAGCGACAACGCCTGGGCGGCCGACGGTTCGCCCACACCGTTCTTCTGGGTGCACCTCGCGCTGACGATCGTGTCCTTCGTGCTCGGCACCATCATCGGTGTCATCGGCTGGCGAGGCCTGCGGGCGCTGCGCCGGTCGAGCTCGGAGTCTTGAGGGCAGTTCCGAGCGGGGCCTGCGCTCCTGCGCTCCTGGGCTCTGGGAGCACGCGGGCGCGGCGGTGGAACCCGCAGCCGGTCGCCAGGGTCGAAAGCGGTATGACCGAATCGTCCTGGAATCCGCCGCCGCAACAGCCTTTCGAGCAACAGTCCTACGAGCCGCAGTTCGGCCAGCAGGCGCAACCCCCGCACCCGTACCAGCCGCAGCCCGGCGTGCCGTGGGGTCCTGCTGGACGCGCGCGTCCGTTCCCATTGGTGCTCGCCGCCGTGGCCGGACTCGTGCTCGGCGGCGGTGGTGTGGGCCTGGCGTGGTGGCTGACGTCGGGCTCGGAGGAAGGGGCAGCCGCCTACGCCGCCGGTGCCTGCGCCATCGTCGAGGAACACGAAGCCGACTCGACCGCGGACGCCGGGGGAGAGGCGGACTCCTCGGAAGGTCCCCTCGCCGAGTCGCATCGCTGGACTGCCGCGTGGGGATTGGCGAAGAGCGCGGCGGACCAGGATCCGTCGTTCAAGGCGATCGGCGACAGCTTCGACGACCTGAACGTCTTCGTGAGCCGAGCGGAGTTCGACACCGACGAGTTCCGGGAGACGGTCGCCGAGGCGAAGGCGGCCTGCGACGACGTCTGAGCGTCCGCTCGGTACCTCCGGCCAGGTCGATGACCAGGTTCTCCGGGCGTCCGGCTCGACCGAGCCAGGACGCCCGGAGGGCGCAACACGGGCTCCGGAGGCACGGGCTCCGGAGGGCGCAACACGGGCTCCGGAGGGCGCAACACGGGCTCCGGAGGGCGCAACACGGGCTCCGGAGGGCGCAACACGGGCTCTGGAGGGCGCAACACGGGCTCTGGAGGGCGCAACACGGGCTCCGGAGGGCGCAAAAAGGGCGCGCGGCTTGCCGCGCGCCCTTTTTGCGTACCCCTCACGTGCGCTTGAACAGCAGCGCGCGCTTGACCTCCTGGATCGCCTTCGTCACCTGGATGCCACGCGGGCAGGCGTCGGTGCAGTTGAACGTCGTGCGGCAGCGCCACACGCCCTCGGAGTCGTTGAGGATGTCCAGCCGCTCCTCCGAGGCCTCGTCACGCGAGTCGAAGATGAACCGGTGGGCGTTGACGATCGCGGCGGGGCCGAAGTACGACCCGTCCGCCCAGTACACCGGGCACGACGACGTGCACGCCGCGCACAGGATGCACTTGGTGGTGTCGTCGAACCGCTCGCGGTCGGCCGCCGACTGGTAGCGCTCGCGCGTGGGCTCGTTGCCGTAGGCGATCAGGTATGGCTTGACCGACCGGTACGCCTCGAAGAACGGCTCCATGTCGACATAGAGGTCCTTCATCGTCGGCAGGCCCTTGATCGGGGCGATGCTGACCGTGGTCGGCTTGCCCTCCTTGGCCAGCAGGTCCTTGACCAGGACCTTGCAGGCGAGCCGGTTGATGCCGTTGATCTGCATCGCGTCCGACCCGCAGATGCCGTGTGCACAGGAACGACGGAACGACAGCGTGCCGTCCACGTAGTTCTTGATGTTCATCAGCAGATTCAGCACACGGTCGGTGGGCAGCGCCGGGACGTCGTAGGACTCCCAGTGCGGCTCGTTGTCGATCTCGGGGTTGAACCGCAGGATCTTCACCGTGATGGTGATGGAGCCTTCCGGAGCCGGGATCTGTGACGTGTCGTTCGTGGGTTCAGCTACCGCTGTCATTTCACATCCTCCGCGAAGAGGCGGTCAGTACGCATCAGTACTTCCGCTCCATGGGCTCGTACCGGGTGAAGACCACCGGCTTGTAGTCCAGCCGGATGTCCGAGGTGAACCCGGTGAGACCCAGCGGCGCGTCCGGATCCTCCTTCTCCGGCAGGATCTTGTAGGACATCGAGTGCCGCATGAAGTTGGTGTCGTCGCGGTCCGGGTAGTCCTCGCGGGCGTGGCCGCCGCGGGACTCCTTACGCGCGAGGGCCGCGTTCACCAGCATCTCGGCCAGGTCCAGCAGGAAGCCCAGTTCGATGGCCTCGAGCAGGTCGGTGTTGTACCGCTTGCCCTTGTCGTGCACCGCGATGCGGCCGTAGCGCTCCTTGAGCGCCTGCACGTCGGACAGGGCCTGCTTGAGGGTGTCCTCGGTGCGGTACACCGCCGCGTTGGTGTCCATCGTCTGCTGCAGCTCGGTGCGGATGTCGGCGACCCGCTCCCCGCCGTGGGCGGTGCGCAGGTGCTCGACCATGCCCTCGACCATCTTGGCCGGGTTCTCCGGCAGCTCGACGTGGTCGGTGCCGTTCGCGTACTCCGCGGCGGCGATGCCGGCCCGGCGGCCGAACACGTTGATGTCCAGCAGCGAGTTGGTGCCGAGGCGGTTCGACCCGTGCACCGACACGCACGCCACCTCGCCCGCGGCGTACAGGCCGGGGATGACGGTGTCGTTGTCCTTGAGCGCCTCGCCCTTGACGTTGGTCGGGATGCCGCCCATGGCGTAGTGCGCCGTCGGGTACACCGGCACCGGCTCGTGCACCGGGTCGACGCCCAGGTAGGTGCGGGCGAACTCGGTGATGTCCGGCAGCTTGGTCTCGAGGACCTCCTCGCCGAGGTGGGTGCAGTCGAGGTAGACGTAGTCCTTGTGCGGACCGGCGCCGCGGCCCTCCAGCACCTCGAGCACCATCGACCTGGCGACGATGTCGCGCGGGGCGAGGTCCTTGATCGTCGGGGCGTAGCGCTCCATGAAACGCTCACCCGACTCGTTCCGCAGGATCGCGCCCTCGCCGCGGGCACCCTCGGTGAGCAGGATGCCCAGACCGGCAAGACCGGTCGGGTGGAACTGGTAGAACTCCATGTCCTCCAGCGGCAGGCCCTTGCGCGCGTAGATGCCCATGCCGTCACCGGTCAGGGTGTGCGCGTTGGACGTGGTCTTGAAGACCTTGCCGAAGCCGCCCGTGGCGAACACGATCGACTTGGCCTGGAAGACGTGGATCTCACCGGTCGCGAGCTCGTAGGCGATCGCGCCGGAGGCGACCTCCTCGCCGTTCTCGTTCTTCGACAGCGTGACGTCGAGGACGTAGAACTCGTTGAAGAACTCGATGCCGTGCTTGACGCAGTTCTGGTACAGCGTCTGCAGGATCATGTGACCGGTGCGGTCGGCCGCGTAGCAGGCCCTGCGCACCGCGGCCTTGCCGTGGTCACGCGTGTGGCCGCCGAAGCGCCGCTGGTCGATCTTGCCTTCCTCCGTGCGGTTGAACGGAAGGCCCATCTTCTCCAGGTCGAGCACCGCGTCGATGGCCTCCTTGGCCATGATCTCCGCGGCGTCCTGGTCGGTCAGGTAGTCGCCACCCTTGACGGTGTCGAAGGTGTGCCACTCCCAGTTGTCCTCTTCGACGTTGGCCAGGGCGGCGCACATGCCGCCCTGAGCCGCGCCGGTGTGGGATCGCGTCGGGTACAGCTTGGTGAGCACGGCCGTGCGGGAGCGCTGACCGGCTTCGATCGCCGCGCGCATGCCGGCGCCACCAGCTCCGACGATCACCACGTCGTACTTGTGGAACTGCATGAGAAGTCTCCGTGTGGTGGGGGTCAGGCGGCGATGTTCGGGTCGAACGTGAAGATCACCAGGGTGCCGAGCACGAGGATGACGGCCATCGAGACGTAGAGCAGCATCTTCAGCCAGAAGCGCGTGGCGTCCTTACGCGCGTAGTCGTCGATGATCGTGCGCAGCCCGTTGCCGCCGTGCAGCTGTGCCAGCCACAGCATCGCCAGGTCCCAGAACTGCCAGAACGGCGAGGCCCAGCGGCCGGCGACGAACGCGAAGTTGATGCGGTGCACGCCGCCGTCGAGGATGTTCATGATGAACAGGTGGCCGAGCACCAGGATCACCAGCGCGAGACCGGAGATCCGCATGAAGGCCCAGCTGTAGAGCTCGAAGTTGTTGCGGCGAGCGGCCGGGCGCCGCGGGGAACGCGGCTTGTCGAGAGTCAGCGATTCGGTCATCAGTGGCCGCCTCCGAACAGTTCGCTCACCGTGCGCTCGAGCATGAAGTAGGTGCCCGGGATCATCACGACGACCCAGATGCCGAGGGTGGTCCACAGCATCGGGCGCTGGTACTTGGGTCCCTTCTCCCAGAAGTCGACCAGGATGACACGGAGGCCGTTGAGCGCGTGGAAGAGCACGGCGCCGACGAGACCCACCTCGAGGAGGTTGACGAACGGTGTCTTGTAGGTCTCGATGACCTCGTCATAGGCGTTCGGGGAGACCCTGACGAGCGCCGTGTCGAGCACGTGCACGAACAGGAAGAAAAAGGTGAGCACCCCGGTAACGCGATGCGCTACCCAGGACCACATGCCGGGGTCGCCGCGGTAGAACGTCCCGCTCCGGCGTGAGGCGCCCGCCCGATCACTCGCACTGGCCGCCGTGGCAGTGCTCGCAGTGGTGGACATCGGTGTACGGCCCTCCAACGTCACTGATGGACTTCGCCGCCCGGCTCTGACCGCGACTTTTTCGAGGTCATTCTGGTCCGAGCGTCATATACGCGCCGAATGCTAGACCCGCCGGTCATACCGGGCTCAACCTCGGGTTCCCAGCTGTGATCGACCAGACACCGGGGACATAAGCCCTAGCGCAGGCCCAGGCCACCCGGGCGTCGCCGTGGTCACAGTCGTGGTCACACCATCGCGTGCACTTCCCCAAGGTGCTCCCGAGGGCCCCATGGTTGCGTTGAGCGCAACCATGGGGCCCTCGGGAGTGCACTCGCGACGTTCGTTGGTGACGCTGAGTGAATACTCCGGGGCACAATCGGAGTCACGGTTGCGGCAACTTAAACATTTGGGTTACGCGGGGTGCCGAACGGCTGCCGTGGAGGTCACGCCAGCGGTACGGTTCGCCAGTCCGCCCGAGTACCGGGCACACAATCTTCGGTCCGTCCGCGAACAGCGGGGAGGGAGTATCACCGTGCGGCGAAAGCGTGGTGGAGCGCTGGCGGCTATCGCCATGGCCGGCGTGCTGACGATGGCGGGTTGCGCCAAGGATTCCGGTGGCGACAGCGAGGCGGCGGGCGGCGACGGCGGTGGCGCCGCCGGCAGCTGCGTCACCGAGGAGGCGCCCGCCGCTCCGCAGGGCGGCCAGCAGAGCGAGAGCAAGCGCAAGACGGACGTCGACGCCAGCGACCTGAAGGTCGGCCTCGCCTTCGATGTCGGCGGCCGGGGTGACGCCTCGTTCAACGACGCCGCTGCTGCGGGCGTCGACGACGCGGTCAAGCAGCTCGGCGCGGAGAAGGGCAACGAGAGCCCTGCCGCGGGCAACGAGTCCGAGGCGGCGAAGGAACAGCGCCTCGAGCAGATGGCCAACCAGGGCAACAACCCGATCATCGCCGTGGGCTTCGCCTACGCCGAGGCCGTCGGCAAGGTCGCGCGGAAGCACCCCGACACCCAGTTCGCCATCGTCGACGACGACTCGGTGAACGCGAAGAACGTGACTCCGCTGGTGTTCGCCGAGGAGGAGGGCTCGTTCCTGGCGGGCGTGGCCGCGGCGTACAAGAGCTCCGAGTGCCAGGTCGGCTTCGTCGGCGGGGTCGAGACCCCGCTGATCCAGAAGTTCCAGGCCGGTTTCGAGCAGGGCGTCGAGGCCGCGGGCGGCGACAACATCGAGGTGCGCAGCGAGTACCTCACCCCGGCCGGTGACATCAGCGGCTTCAACGACCCCGGCAAGGCCAACGTCAAGGCCAAGTCGATGATCAGCCAGGGCGCCGACGTGATCTTCCACGCGGCGGGCGCCTCGGGTAAGGGCGTGTTCGAGGCCGCGGCCGCCGAGGACGCGCTGGCCATCGGTGTCGACTCCGACCAGTACGAGCAGAAGACGCTCTCGGACGTCAAGGACGTCATCGTGACCTCGATGCTCAAGAAGGTCGACGTCGCGGTGTACGACTACATCGCCGCCGTGGCCGAGGGCTCGACCGACGACCTGCCGGAGCGGTTCGACCTGTCGGTGGACGGTGTCGACTACTCCAGGTCCAATTCGGACATCGAGGACGTGAGCGACGAGCTCGACGCTTACAAGCAGGCCATCGTCGACGGCAAGATCGACGTTTCGGACAAGCCGCAGAGCTGAGGTCCGGACAACCTTCAGCCGATGTGGGGCTCGCAGGCGGCCGTCGTCTGCGAGCCCCACCTGCCGTTTCCGGCGGTTTTGCACCGCGGCGACGGCCCCATCTGCTTTGATGCCGGTCGCGGCCCCTTACCCGGCACCGACGACGCGGCGGGGACCACTTGGAAGTTCCGCTGCCGCATCCGCACATCAGCCCCTGCTCGAGCAAGGCGAAAGAACAGATGACCGAACCGGAACCGGTGGTCGAACTCACCGGGATCACCAAACGCTTCCCCGGCGTGGTGGCCAACTCCGACGTGCACCTGGCCGTGCGCGCGGGTGAGGTCCACGCCGTGTGCGGCGAGAACGGCGCCGGAAAGTCCACGCTGATGAAGATCCTGTACGGGATGCAGCAGCCGGACGAGGGCACCATCAAGGTCGGCGGCGAGGTCGTGGAACTGCGCAACCCGCAGGACGCGATCAAGGCCGGCATCGGCATGGTGCACCAGCACTTCATGCTGGCCGACAACCTCACCGTGCGCGAGAACGTGCTGCTCGGCGCGGAGGGACTGCACGGCATGGGGCGTAAAGCCCGTGCCAGGCTGACCACGTTGGCCGAGCAGACCGGCCTGCACGTCGATCCGGACACGCTGGTCGAGAACCTCGGCGTGGCCGACCGGCAGCGGGTCGAGATCGTCAAGGTGCTCTACCGCGGCGCGCGGATCGTCATCCTCGACGAGCCGACGGCGGTGCTCGTGCCGCAGGAGGTCGACGCGCTGTTCGAGACGATCCGCAGCATGCAGGCCGACGGGTACACGTTCCTGTTCATCTCGCACAAGCTCGACGAGGTGCGGACGATCGCCGACGAGGTGACGATCATCCGGCGCGGGACGACCGTCGGCACGGTGGACCCGGCCACGGTCAGCAGCCACGAACTGGCCGAGATGATGGTGGGTTCGCAGTTGCCGAGCCCGGAGACCCGCGAGTCGACGGTCACCGACCGCGAGGTGCTGCGCGTGACCGAGCTGCGCCTCGATGCCGAGGACAGCGACCGCGCGGTGCTGGACGACGTGACGTTGTCGGTGCGCGCGGGCGAGATCCTGGGCATCGCCGGTGTCGAGGGCAACGGGCAGACCGAACTGGTCGAGACCGTCATGGGGATGCGGAAGGCCTCGGCGGGCACCGTGGAGCTGATCGGTGAGGACGGGCAGCTGCGGGACATCACGCGGCTCGGCACGCTCGCCAGGCGCGAGGCGGGCATCGGCTACATCGCCGAGGACCGGCACCGGCACGGCCTGTTGCTGCGCCAGCCGTTGTGGTCGAACCGGATCCTCGGCTATCAGACGCGCAAACCCGTTTCCAACGGTCATCTCATCGATCCGGCCGCGGCGCGGGAGGACACCGAGCGCATCGTCGAGGAGTACGACGTGCGCACCCCGGGGGTCGACGTGCTCGCGGGTGCGCTGTCGGGCGGTAACCAGCAGAAGCTGATCGTCGGCAGGGAGCTGTCGGGGGAACCGACGCTGCTGATCGCGTCCCATCCGACGCGTGGGGTCGACGTGGGTGCGCAGGCGCTGATCTGGGAGCAGATGCGCCAGGCGCGGCACAACGGACTGGCGGTGCTGCTCATCTCGGCCGACCTCGACGAGCTGATCGGACTGTCCGACACGATTCGCGTGATGCTGCGCGGCCGCTTGGTGAGCGAGGCCGACCCGGCGACGGTGACGCCGCAGGAGCTGGGCTCGGCGATGACGGGGGCGGGGACGCAGGAGGAGGCCGCATGATCAACTGGCGGACCGCTCTGCTGCCTCCGGCGCTGGCGATCGTGTTCTCGATGCTGTTGTCGTCGGTGGCCCTGCTGATCTCGGGTGCGAATCCGCTCGAGGCGTTCGGGACGATGGCGGCGCAGCTGCTGCACGGCAACACGGCCGTGGCGACGGTCAATCTGGCGATCGTCTACTACCTGGCCGGCCTCGCCGCGGCGATCGGCTTCCAGATGAACGTCTTCAACATCGGTGTGGAGGGCCAGTACCGGTTCGCCGCGGTGGTCGCGGCGATCGTCGGTGCGGCGATGAAGCTTCCCCCGGTGCTGCACGTGATCGTGATCCTGGTGGTCGCGATGTTCTCGGGCGCGTTGTACGCGCTGCTGCCGGCGTTGCTGAAGGTGTATCGCGGCGTCAGCGAGGTGATCACGACGATCATGCTGAACTCCATCGTGTTCGGCATCGTCGCGTTCCTGATCAATCCCGAGCAGTTCGGTGTGCTGCACGGCAACAACGTCTCGACCGAGCAGATCGCTCCGTCGGGCCGGATCCCCGGCATTCCGCTCGGGGACGCGGGCACGGTGTTCGGTTTCGTCGTGATCGCGGCGGCGCTCGGATACGGCTACTGGTTCATGTTGCGCCGCACGCGGTTCGGGTTCGAGCTGAAGGCCAGTGGCGAGTCGGCGACGGCGGCGGCCGCGGGCGGGGTCAGCGCGAAGAAGATGACGCTGGCGGCGATGCTGATCTCGGGTGCGGTCGCGGGCCTGATCGCGATGCCGGAGTTGCTCGGCCGCGACTACGTCTACGCGATGACCTCGACCCAGGGGTACGGCTTCACGGGGCTGGCCGTCGCGCTGCTCGGCAGGAACCACCCCGCGGGTATCGCGTTCGGCGCGCTGCTGTGGTCGTTCCTCGACCGTTCGGCGGTGTCGCTCGAGTCGCTCGGGATTCCCAGTGAGATCGCGACGATCATGCAGGGCACGATCGTCCTGTCCGTCGTGGTGGCCTACGAGATCGTGCGCCGCGCCGACCTGGCCGCCCAGCAGCGGCGGGTCGGCAGGGCGGGCCGTAACGGCTCGCCCGCGACCGTCGCGGAAGGAGGTGCGGTGTGACCTCGGTGATGGAGACCCCGGCGCCCGCGTCCGGGCAGAGGTCCTCGCGCAGGATTCCCGGTTGGGCTCGCGGCGTGCTGTGGGCGGTCGTGGCGATCGGCGTCTTGTCGACGACGTCCTATCTGACCGACATGCCGCTGCTGACCTCGAGCGACACGTCGCAGACGGCGCTGCGGCTCGCGCTGCCGATCCTGTTGGCTGCGTTGGGTGGTCTGTGGGCCGAGCGCGCGGGTGTGATGAACATCGGCCTCGAGGGCATGATGATCCTCGGCACCTGGGGCTCGGCCTGGGGTGCGTACTACGGCGGCGTGTGGGTCGGACTGGCCGCCGGCATCCTTTTCGGACTGTTGGGCGGACTGCTGCACGCGGTGGCGGTCGTGACGTTCAACGTCAACCACATCGTCTCCGGTGTGGCGATCAACCTGCTGGGACTGGGTGTCGCGCAGTATCTGGCGACGCTGGTGTTCGAGCCGCTCTCGGGCAACCCGCGGGAATCGCCTCCGGTGGCGAAGTTCGACACCTACTCGGCGACGTTCCTGTCGGACTGGCTCGGTGCGCTGGAGAACGAGCAGCGGGTCGTGCTGTCGGACGTCGCGGGGTTGTTGCGCGGTCTGGTCACCCAGGTCTCCCCGTTGGCGATGCTGGCGCTGCTGCTGGTGCCGGTCAGCTATCTCGTGCTGTGGCGCACGCGGTTCGGGCTGAGGTTGCGCTCGTGCGGGGAGAGCCCGGTCGCGGCCGAGTCCCTCGGCGTGAACGTCTATCTGCACAAGTACATCGCGGTCGCGGTGTCGGGCGGGTTCGCCGGCATGGGCGGTGCGTCGCTGGTGCTGTTGGAAGGCGGCGCGGACTATCTGGAGAACCAGGTCAACGGCCGCGGGTACATCGGCCTCGCCGCGATGATCTTCGGTAACTACCGGCCCAGCGGTCTGCTCGGTGGTGCGGCGCTGTTCGGCTACTCCGACGGTCTGCAGCTCTCCGGCGGAGGTACCGCCGTGCTCGCGCTCTGCTACGGCGCGGTACTGCTGCTGGCGGTGATCGTCGTGGTGCAGCTGATCAAGCGGAAGTGGTTCGCCGCGGCCGGTGCCGCCGTGGGTGCGGGGATCCTCTACTGGATCTACTGGACCAACGACGAACTGCCGAGCGACCTGATCCCGTACACGCCGCACTTCGTCACGATCATCGTGCTGGCGGTGGCTGCGCAACGGTTGCGGGTGCCGAAGGCGATCGGCAAGCAGTACCGGCGTGGGGAGGACTCGTGAGCGAACCCGACTGGGAGTCGCTGAGGGCCGAGGCGGTGCGTGCGGCCGCACTGGCGTACGCACCGTATTCCGGCCTGCACGTCGGGGTCGCCGGGCTCGTGTCCGACGGCCGGGTCGTGACCGGGTGCAACGTGGAGAACGCCTCGTACGGGGTCGGACTGTGTGCCGAGTGCACGATGGCGGGGCAGTTGCGGCTGTCCGGGGGCGGCTCGCTCGTGGCGGTCGCGTGCCGCGGCGGTTCGGGCGAGTTGCTCATGCCGTGCGGCCGGTGTCGGCAGATCCTCTACGAACACGGCGGCCCCGAGTGTCTGCTCGACACCCCGAGCGGCATCCTGCCGATGTCCGCGGTGTTGCCGGACGCGTTCGGACCAGCGGATCTGCCGGCCTGAAAACGGATGCCGGCGCACGCCGTTCCGTGACAGGATCGGGTGATGCGACTCGAGGACATCGTGTGGGACGCCCGAGAGCCGCGGCGACTCGGCGGGTTCTGGGCGGAGGCGCTCGGCGCCAAGGTCATGCTCGACGAGCCGGACATCGTGGAGGCGCGCGTCCAGCTGTCCGACGAGGTGTTCCTCGATCTGTGCTTCCCTCGGGTGGACGAGCCGTCCGCCGCACCGACGCGGCTGCATCCCGACCTGCGGGGCGGGCCGCATCAGACGGAGATCGTCGAGCGGCTGCTCGGTCTCGGCGCGGTCCACGCCGACATCGGACAGGGCGACGTGCCGTGGACGGTTCTCGCCGACCCCGAGGGCAACACGTTCTGCGTGACGGACGAGCGCGACTGCTACGCCGCCGGTTCCGGCCCGATCGCCGCGTTGCCGCTCGACAGCGCCGACCCCGAACGCGACGCCCGGTTCTGGGCCGCGATCACCGGGTGGGTTCCGTGTGCCGGCAGCGGCGACATGCCCGCGTTGCGGCATCCCGACGGTGTCGGCCCACTGCTCGAACTGTGTCCCGAACCGGAACCCTCGCGGGGTAAGAACTCGCCGCATCTCGACGTCCGGCCCGCCGCCGGTGAGGACCTCGTCGCACGGGCAACGGCGCTCGGTGCTCGCCGCGTCGTCGGCTACGACGGATACCCGTGGCAGGTCTTCACGGACCCGTCCGGCAACGAATTCTGCGTCCTGGAGGCTCCCGCGATGTTGCCGGATGCGGCCGGACAGGCCAATCTTCCGGAATGACCGTCAGGGAACCCTTCGCCGCCGTCGACGTCATCCGTGCCAAGCGGGACGGCGGCACGCTGACGTCCGAACAGATCGACTGGGTCATCGACGCCTACACCCGCGGCGTGGTGTCGGAGGAGCAGATGGCCGCGCTGGCGATGGCGGTGTTCCTGCGCGGCATGGACACCGCCGAGACGGCGCGCTGGACCGGCGCGATGATCGACTCCGGCGAGCGGCTCGCGCTGCACGTCTCGCGGCCGACGGTCGACAAGCACTCCACGGGCGGTGTCGGCGACAAGATCACCCTGCCGCTGGCTCCGCTGGTGGCGACGTGCGGCGCGGCGGTGCCGCAACTGTCCGGCCGCGGTCTGGGGCACACCGGTGGCACGCTCGACAAGCTCGAGTCCATCCCCGGCTGGCGCGCGCAGTTGTCGGCGGTGGAGATCGGACGGCAGCTCGACGAGGTCGGTGCGGTCGTGTGCGCGGCGACCGACACGCTCGCGCCCGCGGACCGCAAGCTGTACGCGCTGCGCGACGTGACGGGCACGGTCGAATCGGTTCCCCTGATCGCCAGCTCGATCATGAGCAAGAAGATCGCCGAGGGCGCAGGCGGCCTCGTGCTCGACGTGAAGGTCGGCAGCGGGGCGTTCATGACGTCGATCGAGCGGGCGCGGGTACTCGCGAGGACCCTCGTCGACATCGGTACCGCGCACGGACTTCCCACTCGGGCCGTGCTGACCGACATGTCGACCCCGTTGGGTGCGGCCGTCGGCAACGCGATCGAGGTCGCCGAGGCGGTGGACGTGCTCCGCGGCGAGGGGCCCGAGGACGTCGTGTCGCTGACGGTCGCGCTGGCCCGCGAGATGTTGGCGCTCGCCGGGCACGGCGACGTCGATCCCGCGCCGGTGCTCGCGTCGGGCAAGGCGTACGAGACGTGGTGCCGGATGATCAGCGCGCAGGGCGGCGATCCGGAGGCACCGCTGCCGACGCCCGCGCACGTGCACGTCGTGGAGGCACCCGACACCGGTGTGCTGACGACGCTGGACGCCTACGCGGTGGGCGTGGCGGCGTGGCGGCTCGGGGCAGGCAGGGCGCGCAGGGAGGACCCGGTGCAGGCGGCTGCCGGCGTCCGGTGCCTGGCGAAACCGGGGGAGCACGTCGAGGCCGGACAGCCGCTGTTGGAGCTGCACACCGACACCCCGGACGCCGTCCCCGCCGCGCTGGCGGCTCTGGAGGGCGCCGTCGAGGTGTCGGAGAGCGCCGCGGAACGCCCACCGTGGCCCGCGACCCCGGTCCTGGAAACGATCCGCTCCTGACCCGCACACGAAGAAGCTCCCAAGGGCCCCATGGTTGCGCTGAACGCAACCATGGGGCCCTTGGGAGCTCTGAAACCCCGAGGGGCGGTGTCAGTCGTCCGCGTCGTCGGGGGACGAGCCGTTGTTCTTGGCCTTCGCGTCGGCCTTCTGCCTGCTGCCGCCGTTGCGGCGACGCGGCTGCCGCGGCGCGGGCGGCTGCACGGCCACGGTCTGCGGTGCGGGTCCGCCGCCGAGCATGAGCTCCGCGAACGTCGCCATCGCCTCGTCGAGCTGACCGCCGATGCGGCGCACCGACTCCTCGCCGCTCTTCTGCACCACCGAGGTGACCTCGTCGCTGTCCGGCTGCTTCGACAGCGTCGACTCGACGCCGGCGAAGCCGGAGCGCACGGAGCCGTCCAGGTCGCCGATGCGGCCCGTGACGTCGTCCTCCACCTTGTCGACCCGCGTGCTGAGGTCGTCGAGCTTGCCCGTGACCTGCTCGAGGCGCTCGGCCAGCTTCTCGAGCCGCTCGGTCGGGTCGATGGCCTCCGCCGTCTCCGACACGGTGGTCTTGACGGTCTCGGTCGAGGCGGTGATCCGCTCCTTGGCGTCGGACTCGAGCCGCTCGAGCCGCTCCTTGAGCCCGGTCTCCAGCGCGTCGATGCGCTCCCGCACGGGCGTGCCGACCGTCGTCGGCATCGCGTCGAGCTTGTCGTCCTGCTTGCTCAGGTGCCCGCCGAGTTCGTCGATGCGGCGGTGGATGTTCTCGAGCTTGTCCTCGAGACCGTCCATCCGGCCCGCGACGGCCTCGAACTTCGCCGCGACACCCTCGAGCCTGCCGTCCAGCTGCGCGAACGGCTTGGCGAGTTTGTCGACGATCGCCTCGACCGAGCGGCCCAGCTCGGCGATCGCGTTGTCCTGGGCCTCCATGCGCGTCATGGCCTCGTCGAGCCGCTCGGCCAGCACGCCGACCTCGGTACGGTCGGGCAGCTCGGACAGGCGCTTGCGCACCGCGCCGAGGGAGTCGACCGGAGCGAGACGGGCGTAGATGTCGTCGAGCGCGTCGAAGATCTGCTGCTGTTCGCTCTCTCGGACCTCGGCCGCGCGCACCAGCATGTTGCGCATCCGGTCGAAGGACGGAGCTGCGAGTTGGTTGTCAGTCGTCACTGCGGTGTCCTTCATCGGCGGGGAAAAGGATGGGACGTGTTCGGCAGCCTATCCATCGCCGGAATGGCGCGGCTAGCGCCCCCGGGAAATTGCGCGTGACATCGCGTCCGTTCGTCTCGGTATCGCCTTCGCCGCACCCCGCTGCCCCGCGAAAACAACGAAGCGGTCAACCGTTTGCGGACGGGTCGCGGGAGTGGTTCGGCAGGCTGGTTCGGGAGGTTAGGCGGGTTCCGACGAAAGTCGCCCGGAGGCCATCTCGGCGTCGCTGCGGGTCCGCTCGCGGGCAGGCCGCGGGAGAGTAGTGTCACTACATGGACACCACAAGTGCCCCGAGCAGGGAAGAACTACGTCAGGCCCCGAAGGTTCTGCTCCACGATCACCTGGACGGCGGCTTGCGTCCCCGCACCGTCGTCGAGCTGGCGGACAGCACCGGTTACGACGGGCTTCCGACCACCGACGTCGACGAACTCGGCCGCTGGTTCACCGAGGCCGCGGACTCGGGCTCGCTGGAGAAGTACCTCGAGACGTTCGCGCACACCTGCGGCGTGATGCAGACCGAGGACGCGCTCGCGAGGGTCGCCGCGGAGGCGGTCGAGGACCTGGCCGACGACGGGGTCGTCTACGCCGAGCTGCGCTACGCCCCCGAGCTGTTCGTCGAACGTGGGCTGTCACTCGATGCGGTGGTGAGGGCTGTCAGCGACGGCATCACGGAGGGTGAACGCAAGGCGAACGCCGCGGGCCACCGGATCCAGGCGCGCCAGCTGCTCTGTGCGATGCGCCAGCATGCGCGCGCCTCGGAAATCGCCGAACTCACCATTCGGCATCGCGATTCCGGGGTCGCCGGTTTCGATATTGCGGGACCGGAGGCCGGCTACCCGCCCACGCGAAATCTCGACGCATTCGAGTACATGCGTTCCAACAATGGCCATTTCACCATTCACGCGGGCGAGGCTTTCGGCCTGGCGTCGATTTGGGAGGCCATTCAGCACTGCGGTGCGGAACGGCTCGGACACGGTGTGCGGATCGCCGACGACGTGAAGATCTCCGCGGACGGTGAGGTCGGGCTCGGCAGGCTCGCCGCCTATGTGCGGGACCGGCGGATCCCGCTCGAGCTGTGCCCGTCCTCGAACGTCCAGACGGGAGCGGCGAGTTCGATCGCCGAGCATCCGTTCGGCTTGCTCGCGAAGCTGCGTTTCCGGGTCACGGTCAACACCGACAACCGGTTGATGAGCGGCTGCTCCATGTCGTCGGAGTTCGCGGCGCTCGTCGACGCCTTCAGCTACGACTGGGCCGATCTTCAGTGGTTCACGATCAACGCGATGAAATCCGCGTTCATGGATTTCGATCAGCGGCTCGACGTGATCAACAACGTCATCAAGCCCGGCTACGCGGCGCTGATGGCGTAGCCGCCACGCGACTTTCCCCGCCCGGCGGCCTGCCCGTCCGCGCCCGGCCGGGCGCGGACGGGGGCGGACGGGAGTGAGGAAATCCGTTCGTGTCAGCCGGTGGGAGTCGGCTACATTGCGTCGCGATGACGCGACTCCACCTGTTCGACATGGACGGCACGTTGATCCACGGGTCGGCCGCGGCGATCGAGTTGTCGAAGCAGATCGGGGTCGAGGCGGAGATCCTCGACCTCGAACGCGCCTTCGCCGACGGGCTGCTCGAACCCGGCGAGTTCGCCCGCCGCGCGCACGCGCTGTGGAGCGCGCTCACCGAGGACCACGTGGTCGCCGCGTTCGACGGTGCGCCGTGGCTCGAGGGCATCCGCGAGACCTGGGCCGACATCCGGGCGCGCGGTGAGCACTGCGCCGTCATCTCGATCTCGCCGAACTTCTTCGTCGAGCGCCTGCTTCCATGGGGTGCCCACGCCGCGCACGGTTCCCCGTGGCCGGCCGTGCCGTTCCGGGAACCGGTCGACCCCGCGGGTATCCACACCCCCGATTCCAAGGTGCGGATCGCCGACGAGCTGTGTGCGGCCTTCGGGGTGACCAGGGCCGACTGTGTCGCCTACGGCGATTCGTGGTCCGACGTGGCCCTGTTCGGCAGCGTGCCGGTGTCGGTTGCGGTCAACGCGGACCACCACGTCGGCGACCTGGCGACCCACGCCTACACGGGCCGTGATCTTCGTGAGGCCCATTCGCTCGCTTGTGAAGGTTAGCCACGCAAACTAAGGTCCACCATCCAGGATCTTCGTCTTGAATGGTGGGAGCCAGACATGGTGGGAGCGGGCGAGGCGCAGCGCTCCGGCAGCAGGCTCCGATGGCGCATCCTCGCGCTCGGACTCAGCGCGCAGACCGCGAGCTGTGCGTTCCTGTTCGGCATCCCCTTCCTCGTGCCCGCGATGCAACGCACCGAGCACCTCACGCTGAGCCAGGCGGGCACCGTCGTCGTTGCACCGAGCGTCGGACTGTTGCTGACGCTGATCCTCTGGGGCGCGGCCGCCGACCGTTACGGCGAACGCGTCGTCATGGCCCTCGGTCTCGGCGCCTCCGGGCTGTTCCTGCTCGCCGCGGGACTGGCGACGACGACGCTTCCGGTGCTGTTCGGCCTGTTCGTCGCGGCCGGGGCGTGCACGGCGTCGGTCAACGCCGCCAGCGGACGGGTCGTCATGGGCTGGTTCGACGCAGGCGAACGCGGCGTCGCGATGGGCATCCGGCAGACGGCCCAGCCGCTCGGGGTCGGGATCGCGGCGCTCGCACTGCCCCCACTCGCCGAGTACGCGGGGTTCCGCGCGGCGATGCTGTTCCCGGCCTGCTTCGCGCTCGTCGTCGCGGTGCTGGTGGCCTGGCTGGTGGTCGATCCACCGAGGCCGGAGGTCGACCGTTCCCGGCCGGTGAAAGCGCCGTCGCCCTACCGCTCCGGTTCGTTGTGGCGGGTGCACGGCGCCAGCGCTCTGCTCGTGGTGCCCCAGTTCGCCGTCTCGGCGTTCGCACCGGTGTATCTGGTGACGGTGCAGGGATGGAGTGCGCTCGCGGCGGGCTGGTTCCTCGCCGTCCTGCAGGGACTCGGCGCGCTCGGCAGGTTGGCCGCCGGGTACTGGTCGGACCGGGTGGGCAGCAGACTCCGTCCGATGCGGACGCTGGCCGTGGCGAGTGCGCTGGTGATGCTGCTGTTGGCCGGCGGCGACGCGTCCTGGTCCTGGCTGGCGGTCGCGGCGTTGACCCTCGCCGCGGTGATCACCGTCAGCGACAACGGACTCGGATTCACCGCCTCCGCCGAACTCGCGGGCATCAGCTGGGCAGGCCGCGCGATGGGCGTGCAGAACACGACGCAGAACCTGGCCGCCGTGCTCACCCCGCCGCTGCTGGGCCTGGTGATCGGCGACAGCCGCTATGCACTGGCGTTCTGCGTGGCCGCGGTGTTTCCCGTGCTGGCCATCTGGTTCACCCCGGTGCGGAGCGAACGTCCGCCCGGCTGAGCGGGACCCGCGTCAGTTGACGTGGAGGCGTTCCTCGAAGTCCTCGACGAGGCGACGCCACGTCTTCTGCTCGTCGTCGAACGGTCCACTCGGGGCGAGCCGGGTGGGGTCCGGCTTGAGGATGTACGACACGAGCCAGCCGAGCCGCTCCGACGAACCGAGCGTCTCGCCCACGGTCTCGTCCCCGGACCAGTCGGCCGCGTCGGTGAGCAGCTCGACGGCCAGCTCGAGCTGGGTGGGGTCGACCGAATCGGGCCCCTCGGCCAGGTCGGAGTCGAGATCGGCCAACACGTAGGTGTTGTCCTGGTCGACGTCGATCTCGAGTTCGCCGGCCGTGGCCGCGGTCAGCACCTCGTCCCATGTGGACACGTCGGCCAGTTCGCTGTCGGCGAGCTCTCCCGGGTCGGCGAGCTTGCGGGCCAGCGCCTTCGGAGAGGTGAACACCTCGATGGTGCCGTCCGAACCCAGGAACACCGGGTCGTCGTCGAGGTAGCAGCGCAGCGTGTAGTACGAGGCGTTGGACAGGACGATCTTGATCGGGTCGATGCCGACCTCGCCCCAGAAGCCGAGCTCCTCCTCCTCGTCGCCGGAGTCGTCGTCGCCGACCGCGTCGATCTCCTCCTCGTCGGAGTCCACACCGGCCTCGGCCTCCGCGGACTCCTCGTGGAACGCGGCGAGCTCCTCGGCGGTCGTGTCGAGCGTGGCCGCGTCGACGTCCGGCACCGTGACCAGGTCGTCGATCGTGTCGAGGATCGTGTCCCACTTCTCGGAGACCGTCGCCGACAGGTCGTCCCACAGCTTGTTGCCCTCGCGGCCGCTGAACGGCAGCGTGCCCTGGTCCAGCAGCGAGAACCCCTCGCAGCTGTCGAGGACCTCGTGCACCTCGTCGAGCTCGCACACGTCGGCGAGCGACCGGACGATGGCGACGATCTCGGCCAGTTCGGACAGGGTCCACGAGTCCGGGTTCTCCGCGACCATCTCCGGCACGCCCACGAGGTCGTAGGAGTGGTCGTCGTCGGGGATCAGCTCGGGGACGTTGAGCGCGGGCACGGTCTCCCACGCCGGGTGGTCGACGAGGTCGTGCTGCTCGGCGGTGCGCACGTAGGCGGCCAGGTGGGCGGCGTCGGGGAAGGCGTACAGGTCCTCCTCGTCGCCGAGGAAGGCTTCCCACTCCTCGCCGTCCTCCCGCCATCGCGGCGCCCACAGGGTGACGAGATCGCCCTGCGGCAGCCCGAGCTCGATCGGGATGATGTCCTGTGCCATTACTTCCTCCGCCACAACCTGATACGCCCGTTCGGCCCGGTGATTCACCCACCTCGGGCGCGCCATGCAGCCTACGGGTTCCGCGCCGTCTCCGCGATCACCCCTCACCGGCCGAAAGTCGCGACGGCACGGCCACCGGCGTGCGACTCCGAGCGGGGCGGCGCCGTGGCCCGCCTCCGACCGCGGAGGCGGCATCAGAGACCCTTGGGTCACGATGACTGATTCCCTTGCCGACCTGGTACCCGCCGATGCCGATCCGGACACGCTGTTCGAGGCGTTCTCCACCTGGACCCTGGAGCGTGGCATCGAGCTGTACCCGGCGCAGGAGGAGGCGCTGATCGAGGTCGTCTCCGGGGCCAACGTCATCCTGTCGACCCCGACCGGCTCCGGGAAGAGCCTGGTCGCGACGGGTGCGCACTTCGCGGCGCTGGCCAGGGGCGTACGCAGCTACTACACGGCGCCGATCAAGGCCCTGGTGTCGGAGAAGTTCTTCGCACTCGTCGAGACGTTCGGTGCGGACAACGTGGGCATGATGACCGGCGACTCGGCGGTCAACCCGGACGCGCCCATCATCTGCTGCACCGCCGAGATCCTGGCGAACATCGCGCTGCGCGACGGTGCCGACGCCGACGTCGGCCAGGTGGTCGCCGACGAGTTCCACTTCTACTCCGACCCCGACCGCGGCTGGGCCTGGCAGGTGCCGCTGATCGAGCTGCCGCGTGCACAGTTCGTGCTCATGTCGGCCACGCTCGGCGACGTCTCGTTCTTCGAGAAGGACCTGACCCGGCGCACGGGCCGCGAGACCGCCGTCGTGACGTCCGCCGAGCGGCCGGTACCGCTGACGTTCCGCTACGCGATGACGCCGCTTCACGAGACCGTGACCGAACTGCTGTCCGGGGGACAGGCGCCGGTCTACATCGTGCACTTCTCCCAGGCGGCGGCGATCGAGAGCGCGCAGGCGCTCGTGAGCATCAACGTCACCACGCGCGCGGAGAAGGATGCGATCGCCGAGGCCATCGGCGACTTCCGCTTCTCGGCGGGCTTCGGCAAGACGCTCTCGCGGCTCGTGCGCGCCGGGATCGGGGTGCACCACGCGGGCATGCTGCCGAAGTACCGCAGGCTGGTCGAACAGCTCGCGCAGGCGGGGCTGCTGAAGCTCATCTGCGGCACCGACACGCTCGGCGTGGGCATCAACGTGCCGATCAGGACGGTCGTGCTGTCGGCGCTGACCAAGTTCGACGGCACCCGCCAGCGGCACCTCAAGGCGCGCGAGTTCCACCAGATCGCGGGCAGGGCGGGACGTGCGGGTTACGACACCGACGGTTACGTGGTGGTCCAGGCCCCCGAGCACGTCATCGAGAACGAGAAGGCGCTGCAGAAGGCCGGCGACGACCCCAAGAAGAAGCGCAAGATCACGCGCAAGAAGGCGCCGGAGGGGTTCGTCAACTGGACCGAGACGACCTTCGAGAAGCTCATCGCCGCCGAGCCGGAGCCGCTGACGTCGAGCTTCACGGTGACGCACTCGATGCTGCTCAACGTGATCTCCCGGCCCGGCGACGCGTTCGCCCACATGCGACACCTGCTGACCGACAACCACGAGGACCGGCCCGCCCAGCGCAGGCACATCCTCCGTGCCATCGCGATCTTCCGTGCGCTGCTGGCGGCCGGGGTCGTCGAACGGCTGGACACCCCCGACGCCGACGGCAGGCGGGTGCGGCTCACCGTGGACCTGCAGTTCGACTTCGCGCTGAACCAACCCCTGTCCCCGCTGGCGCTGGCGGCCATCGAACTGCTCGATCCCGAGTCGCCGAGCTACGCGCTCGACGTGGTGTCCATTGTGGAGGCCACGGTGGACGACCCGAAGCAGATCCTGTCGCAACAGCGGTTCAAGGCGCGCGGCGAGGCCGTCGCCGAGATGAAGGCCAGCGGTGTCGAGTACGACGAGCGGATGGACCTGCTCGAGGAGGTCGACTACCCGAAGCCGCTCGAGGAGCTGCTCGAGGGCGCGTACGAGACGTATCGCCAGGGGCATCCGTGGGTCGCCGACTACCGGCTCTCCCCGAAGTCCGTGGTGCGCGACATGTACGAGCGGGCGATGAACTTCGTCGAGTACATCGGCCACTACAACCTCGCGCGGTCCGAGGGCGTGCTGCTGCGGTACCTCGCCGATGCCTACGACACGCTGCGGCGCACCGTGCCCGACGACGCCAAGACCGAGCCGTTGACCGATCTGATCGAGTGGCTCGGGGAACTGGTGCGGCAGGTCGACTCGAGCCTGCTGGACGAGTGGGAGGCACTGCGTCATCCCGGTGAGGACGGCGGGGCGTTCGAGGCCGCACCGGCGTTGCCCGACGGGCCGCCTCCGGTCACGCGCAACGAGCGGGCGTTCCGTGTGCTGGTGCGCAACGAGATGTTCCGCCGCGTCGAGCTCGCCGCGCGCGAGGCCTACGACGTGCTGGGCGAACTCGACGACGGCTGGGATGCCGACGACTGGGCCGACGCGCTCGACGAGTACTTCGCCGAGTACGAGGAGATCCGCACCGGCCCCGACGCCCGCGGCCCGGCGATGCTGATGATCGACCAGCAGCCCGAGGTGTGGAAGGTCCGGCAGATCTTCGACGACCCCGAGGGCGACCGTGACTGGGGCATCAGCGCCGAGGTCGACCTCGGCGCCTCCGACGAGGCGGGCACCCCGGTCATCCGCATCACCGACGTGGGCCCCCTCACCACCTGACCCCGTGTTGCGCTTTCAGGGGCGCGTGTTGCGCGTTGGCGAGCCCGTGTTGCGTCCCCGGGGGCGCGTGTTGCGCTTTCGGGGACCCGTGTTGCGTCTTGGCGAGTCCGTGTTGCGCCTTCGGGGTCGCGTGTTGCGGATCGAGGGACCCGTGTTGCGGATTCGCGCTCAGCACCCGCCGCAGTTGTGGAACGTGACGTCCCAGTGGTTGCTCTCGAGGTAGTAGACGTTGCCGGAGGCGGACTCCCACTTGCTGCCGCCGATCGAGGTGAACGTGTTCTGCACGTAGCTCGTGAGGCAGTCCGAGAGCGAGAAGTCGAGCTTGTAGCCGTTCCAGTGGCTGTACGTGCCGTCCGCGTGTCCGGTTTCGGTGCCGCCGGTGACGTTCAGCGCGCAGCCACTGGCCGACTTCAACGTTTCGGCCCCCTGAACGGTGGCCAGGTTGACCTGTTCGAACGAGGTGCACGTCGGGGTGTTGCGGTCGCTGCAACCGCCACTGGAACTCCAGGTGATGCCCGCGCTCTCGAAGCGCGACGCGGCGTCGGCGTGGGTCAGCTTCGTCTGGGTGGCCTCGAACGGCGTCGCCTGAGCCGTGCCTGCACCGAGTAGTGTGACGGCGGCTGCTGCCGCGCCAGCCGTGAGGATGCGCAGTGATGGGCGTCTCATGACATGCAGCGTAGGGACGATTCACCGACTGCAGGAGCGACCTTGGTAGGGATTTTCATCCGGACCTCGGCCGGGCGCGACGTGCACCGGGGCGCCCGGAAACCCCAACACGGAACCCTGAGGGCGCAACACGCGGCCCCAGATCTGCAACACGTGCCCCCGGGGACGCAACACGGGCTCGCCAACGCGCAACACGCGGCCCCAGATCTGCGACACGCGCACCCGAGGGCGCAACACGCGCACCCAGGGGCGGGTTACGCGCCCTTGGGGTGCCAGACGGTTTTCGCCTCGAGGTAACGGCGGAGCCGGGAGATGTCCGGACGCTGCGTCCAGTCCGGTTCGGCGTCCGGTACGCGAAGCACGCGTTTCACCGTGCCGGACGCCGCGCGGGCGATGTCCACACGCGACTCGGCGCTCGCGCCGGTCGGGTCGATCGCGTTGACGTCGGCGTGCGAGGCGAGCCACGGCCCGAGCTCGTCCGCACGTCCGGTGAGGACGTTCGCGACCCCACCGGGAACGTCCGATGTCGCCAGGACCTCCGACAGCGTGATGGCCGGCAGCGGCCGGTCGGCGCTGCTGACCACCACCGCGGTGCACCCCGTCGCCAACACCGGGGCGAGCACGCTCACCAGGCCGAGCAGCGACGACGACTGCGGCGCGAGCACGCCGACGACACCCGTCGGCTCCGGCACGGTGAACGAGAAGTACGGCCCCGCAACGGGATTCGCCGCACCGAGGACACTCGCCACCTTGTCGGTCCAGCCTGCGTACCACACCCACCTGTCGATCGAGGCGTCCACAACGGACGATGCGTCGGCGGCGGAGATGCCTTCGCACGCCGACACCTCCGCGGCGAACTGGGCCCGGCGGCCCTCGAGCATCTCGGCGACGCGGTACAGCACCTGACCGCGGTTGTACGCCGTCGCACCGGACCACCCGCCGAACGCCTTCCGCGCAGCCGACACCGCGTCGCGCACGTCCTTGCGCGAGGCGTGCGAGGCGTTGGCGAGAAAGGCCCCGGAGGCGTCGGTCACCGGGTACGTCCGCCCGGACTCCGAACGCGGGAACTTGCCTCCGATGTAGAGCTTGTACGTCTTCGCGACACTCACGCGGTCAGACATCGAGGTACGCCTCCAGTCCGGTGCGGCCGCCCTCGCGGCCGAAGCCCGACTCCTGGTAACCACCGAACGGTGCGGCGGGGTCGAAGCGGTTGAACGTGTTGGCCCACACCACGCCTGCGCGCATGCGGTCGGCCAGCCACAGGATGCGCGAGCCCTTCTCGGTCCACAGGCCCGCCGAGAGCCCGTACGGCGTGTTGTTGGCCTTCGTGACCGCCTCGTCCGGGGTGCGGAAGGTGAGCACCGACAGCACCGGCCCGAAGATCTCCTCGCGGGCCACGCGCATCGACTGTTCGACCCCCGACAGCACCGTGGGTGCGAAGAAGAAGCCGCGTTCGGGCAGTTCACAGGGGCTCGTCCAGCGTTCGGCTCCGTCGGCCTCGCCGGACGCGGTCAGTTCGCGGATCTTCGCCAGCTGCTCGGCGGAGTTGATCGCGCCGATGTCGGTGTTCTTGTCGAGCGGATCGCCGAGTCGCAACGTCGACATCCGCGCGCGCAACTTGCCGAGCAGTTCCTCGGCGATCGACTCCTGCACGAGCAGCCGTGAGCCCGCGCAGCAGACGTGGCCCTGGTTGAAGAAGATGCCGTTCACGATGCCCTCGACGGCCTGGTCGAGTGGGGCGTCGTCGAACACGACGTTCGCCGCCTTGCCGCCGAGCTCGAGCGTCAGGCGTGTGGCCGTCCCGGCGAGCGCGTGCTGGATCTCCTTGCCCACGGCCGTCGACCCGGTGAACGCGATCTTGTCGACACCCGGGTGGCGCACCAGCGTCGACCCGATGTCGCCCGCACCGGGCACGATGTTGACCACGCCCGCGGGGAGTTCGGCCTGCTGGCAGATCTCGGCGAACACCAGCGCGCTCAGCGGTGTCGTTTCGGCCGGTTTGAGCACCACCGTGTTCCCGGTCGCCAGCGCGGGCGCGATCTTCCACGCCAGCATCAGCAGCGGGAAGTTCCACGGGATGATCTGGCCGGCCACACCCAGCGGCTTCGGGTCCGGCCCGTAGCCCGCGTAGTCGAGCTTGTCGGCCCAACCGGCGTGGTAGAAGAAGTGCGCGGCGGCGGTCGGGACGTCGGAGTCCCGCGACTCCTTGATCGGCTTGCCGTTGTCGAGGGTCTCCAGCACGGCCAGTTCACGGGAGCGTTCCTGGATCAGCCGTGCGATGCGGAACAGGTACTTGGCCCGCTCGGCACCCGGCATCGGCCCCCACACCGTGTCGAACGCCGTCCTCGCCGCGCGCACGGCGATGTCCACATCGGACGCCGAAGCCGTGCCGACCTCGGCGAGGGGCTCCTCGGTCGCCGGGTTGATCGACGTCAGCGGGTCGCCTCCGCCGTCGACGAACGCGCCGTCGATGAACGGCCGGTAGGCCGGTTGCAGATTCGCCAGGTCGCGCGATTCGGGCGCGGGCGCGTACTCCCACACGCTCATCAATCCACCGCCACGTAGTCGGGGCCACTGTAGTGACCGTCGTGCTGGGTGCGCCGCTGCAACAACAGGTCGTTCAGCAGGCTGGACGCGCCGAACCGGAACAGCGACGGCGTCAGCCATTCCTCGCCCGCCACCTCGTGGACGGCCACGAGGTACTTGATCGCGTCCTTCGTGGTGCGGATGCCGCCCGCGGGTTTGACGCCGCGCAGCTGTCCCGTTGCGGTGTACCAGTCCCGGACGGCCTGCAGCATCACGTGTGTGACGGGAAGGGTCGCCGCGGGGGAGACCTTGCCCGTGGACGTCTTGATGAAGTCGCCGCCCGCCAACAGACCGAGCCACGACGCGCGGCGCACGTTGTCGTAGGTCGCCAGCTCGCCGGTCTCGAGGATCACCTTCAGGTGCGCCTCGCCGCACGCCTCCTTCACGGCGCGGATCTCGTCGAACACGAACCCGTAGCGCCCTTCGAGGAACGCGCCCCTGTCGATCACCATGTCGACCTCGGTCGCGCCCGCCTCCACCGCGAGGCGCACGTCGGCGAGTTTGACCTCGCGGCTCGACCGTCCGGACGGGAACGCCGTCGCCACGCTCGCCACACCGATGTCCGTGCCGCGGAGTGCCTCCACCGCGGTCGCGGCCATGTCCGGGTAGACGCACACCGCGGCGACCGGGGGAGTGTCCGGCCGGTCCGGGTCGGGCCTGCGTGCCTTCGCGGCCAGCGCGCGCACCTTGCCGCGGGTGTCGGCGCCCTCGAGCGTGGTCAGGTCGACCATCGAGATCGCGGTGTCGATCGCCTGGAGCTTCGCGGCCTTCTTGATGCTGCGGGTGCCGAGACTCGCTGCCCTGGCCTCCACCCCGACCTGGTCCACACCGGGAAGACCGTGCAGGAACCGGCGCAGGCTCGTCTCGTCGCGGGTGGCGTCGGCGAGTGCGTCCGGCGAACTAGCTGTTGCCATGACGGTGAGGGTAGCCGCCCTGCTGCGGCATCGGGGGCTGATCGGCGACGGCCGTCGCCGATCCCGCCTGCGAGGCGATCCGCGGCTGTGTGTCCTCGCCGCACAGGGCCGTTGTCAGGACTCCGAACACCGCGCCGGCGGTCTCCGGCGGAGCCGTCATGTTCTGGTTGACGGTCAACGTCATGCCCGCGTCGCCGTCGGGGCGGTGGAGACTGAGCGTTCCCGATCCGGGCAACGAGCCGTCGTGTCCCCACGCCTCGCCGCACCCCTTGCCCAGCGACATCCGGTAGATGCCGAGACCGTAGTCGTAGCCCGCGTACGCGCCGTCCGGTGTCGTCGCGGGCACGGTGTCGGTCATCTCCCTGAGCATGTCCGGGCTGAGCAGCTCACCGCCGAGCAACGCGTCGAAGAACCGGTTCACGTCGTCGGCGGTCGAGACCATGCTGCCGGCGCCGATGTAGCGCGAGTAGTCGTATTCGGTGAGGTCGGCGCGGCCCGCCGCGCCGGGCACGAACGGGAAGCTGCGCATCGACGCGGTGTCCGACAACTGCAGTGGACCGGTGATGCGCTCGTCCAGTGCCGTCTCGAACCGCTGGCCGGTGACCTTCTCGACCAACATGGCCAGGACCGTGTAGCCGACGTTCGAGTACGCCCACGACGTACCGGGCCGAAACTGCAGCGGACGATCAGTGCTCGCACGTACGAGGCGTTCCGGGGTGTAGGCCTCGAACCGCTCGGTACCGATCTCGGGAAGCGTTTCCCACGTCAGGTGCGGCGGAAGGTCGCGCAGCAGGCCGCTCGTGTGCTGCAGGAGCTGGCGGACGGTGATCGGCTCGGAGTAGGGCAGCAGCCCCGGCAGGTGCTCACCAACGGTGTCGTCGAGGCCGATGCGGCCCTCGTCGGCAAGCTGGAGCACGAGTGTGGCCGTGAACGGTTTGCTGATGCTGGCGATCCGGAACCGGCCGTCCGGATCGCCGGTCACGCTTGGTCCACAGGTTGCCGACGCCGCTGCCGCCCCGCCACGTTCCGGCGTCGCCGTCGGCCGCGGCGAGCGCACCGGGCACGCCGGTCGCGGTGACGTCGCCCGAGTGCCGCCTTTAACCGGTCGTTCTCGTCCGCGCCTGCTCGCGCGGTGTGCGGTGGGGTCTCGGGGCCTGCTGTCGCCGATGCGAGCGCCGTGACGACACTGCCCCCGATCAGGATCACGGCCAGTGCGGTCAGGATGCGGCGCGTGCCGCCGGGTGCCGCGTGCATGTTTCCCCCAGATTCGCGCTACTCGAGTTCCTTGTTCTTCTTCCGCTGCTTCTTCTCCCGCGAGACGCGCCTGACCTCGACCCCGCCCCAGAACGCCAGGCCGTTGACCTTCACCACGGGGGCAGCGTCCGGGACCTCGTCCTCGGGTGCGGCGCTCTTCTTGTCGACCTTGTCGAACGCGCCCATCAGCCCCACGCCGCTGACCTGGACGTGCACGTCGTCGGGCACGATCACGTCGATCCCGGCCATGATCGCCACCGCCGTGATCGTCACCTCCCGCTCGGCGAACCGGGCCTCCCGCAGGTCGATCTCCACCCCGCCCCAGAAGGCGAAGCTGTTGTGCTGGCGCGGGACCACCCAGGGACCCTTGCGGTCGGCGCCGGACATGATCGCGATCGACGTCGCCGAACCGGGCCTGCCGCCGATCCTGCTCTCCGGGGAACGACTCGACGTCGTGGCCGGCGGGTTCCTCCCCTCGACGGGAGAGACGGTGTCCGGCAGATCGACCAGCACGGGCTCGAGCTCGCCGAGCGTCTTCGCCGCGTACACGGTGCCGAGTCGCTCGTCGAGTTCGGCCATCGTGATGCGGCCGTCCCCCATGGCCTTGTGCAGCTGCTGTGCGACGCGTTCCCGGTCGTCGTCGGAGGCGCGCAGCTGTTTCGGATCCACGGGCCCAGGCTGTTCCGTCATGGCCCCTCACCTTAGGGCCTGCGGAGGTCGCATCGCGCCGTTGATCTCGGTTTCGACGGCGTGCTCGGCGGAGTTCGTGACGACGTGTTCGGTGGCGGGTGTGGTGGCGGGCGTTGGTGCCGGGCACGGGTCGGTGGTCCCGGGGCCGGCGGTCCGGGGTGACGTGGCGGGTCCGGTCGTCCCACCACCGGCTCCGACGAGGCACTTCCCGCCGTACCCTCCTGGGTATGCACGTCGAGGTCATCGAACATCCGCTCGCCCGCGCCCGCCTCTCCACGATGCGCGACGCACGGACCGACAGCGCCGCGTTCCGCGCCGCGCTGCACGAGCTCACCGTCATGCTCGTCTACGAAGCCATGCGCGAGGCGCCCCTGGTGACCGACCGGATCCACACCCCCGTGGCGCTCACCGACGGCTACCGCCTGGCGGCGCCGCCGTTGCTCGTCCCGGTCCTGCGAGCCGGGCTGGGGATGGCCGACCAGGCGCACAAGCTGATCCCGGACGCCCAGATGGGTTTCGTCGGGCTGGCCAGGGACGAGGAGACGCTGAAGCCGACGCCCTACATGGAGTCGCTGCCCGAATCGCTCGCCGACCGTCCCGTGTTCGTCCTCGACCCCATGCTCGCCACGGGCGGATCGATGGAACACACCATCCGGCTCCTCACCGGTCGCGGAGCCACCGACGTCACCGCCGTGTGCGCGCTGGCCGCCCCCGAGGGACTGGAGTTGCTCGAGAAGGCCGACCTTCCCGTCCGCGTCGTGACCGCGTCCGTGGACGAGCGCCTGAACGACTCGGGCTTCATCGTGCCGGGCCTCGGCGACGCCGGCGACCGCCAGTACGGGACCGTCTGAGGCATGATCAGCTTCTGACCTGGGCTTTCGTCAAAAGGGGACCCCCCTGTTTTCGGGGGTTTCGGCCACGTGTAATGTTCTCTTCGTCGCCAGGGAGACCGGGCAGACGAAAGCCGAAAGGCCGAGTCGCAAGCCCCGGGTTACCAGGCGAGGGGACATGAACCAAGCTCCCACGC
>NZ_JOIJ01000009.1 GCF_000719975.1 Prauserella rugosa | reverse complement strand
AAGGTTGACTCGAAGGATCACGCGGTGGCCGCGCCCACGTCCACAACACCTCGTAGACGATCCCGGCGACCGCGCCACACCACTATGCGGGACTCAGCTCGCGGCATCGTCCCGGACGCGCTGCTGGACCGTACGACCAAAGGAACTGGCACTCTCGATGCTGCGCTGGGGCTGCGCCAGCACGCGCCGCAGCTGGCCGAACTGTGGCGCGAGTCCCTCCTTGCCGAGCACGGACTCGTGGACCAGACGCGCCTCACTCACGTGTGCGCCCGGCCCGACACCCCGGAGCTGGCCGACGGGCGGCTGCTGAGCACGGTGGGCTGCGAGCTGTGGCTCCGCGCGCATCAGGGAGTGATTCCCCCATCAACGCCGAAAGCCACATGAACAGGAGTCAGGCATGGCACTGCGACTACGTCCTGGTGTGTCCATCACGGACACCGATTACGGCCAGGTGCTGCTCGATGAGCAGCACGGCGAGTACTTCCAGCTGAACCCCACTGGCGCCCTGGTGGCCAGCGGGCTGCTGGCGCACCACACGCCGCACCAGATCGCCGCGGAGCTGGCCCGCGAATACGAGGTCACCGTGGAGCAGGCCGAGGCGGATGTCACCGCGCTCATTGAGGCGTTGCGCCGAGAAGGGTTGATCGTGCCATGAGTGCGCCCATGGCGATGCCGAGCCGCCACACCGTGCCGGTCACTCGCCGACAGCGCGTCGCCATACGCGTGATCACGCTGATCAGTCTGGGATTGGCACGACTGTCACCAGCCCGGCTACGGACACTGCTCGCCCGGGTTTCGGTGGCAGCCGTCCCGGCCGAGTACAGCCATACGGAGTGGGCCTACCGTGCCGTGGTCATGCTCAGTCCCCGCTGCGCCGGCTGGAAAGGATGCTTGCCGCGGTCGATCGCGGTGTGCTTGCTGTGTCGCCTCAGTGGGCAGTGGCCGACGTGGTGTAGTGGGGTGCGTGCGGCACCGCCGTTCACCGCGCACGCCTGGGTCCAAGCCGAGGGCCGCATCGTGTGCGAGCCAGGAACACCGGCCGACTACCGTCCATTGATCCACATCGAGGCACCATGAACCCACGCAACCGGCAGGAATCCGCGCGTCCGGTGGGGCTGTTGGGCCTGGTGCGACTGCTGGGCCCCCATCGCGGCATAGCAGCCATAGCGGCGGTGCTGGTCTTGGTCGCCTCCGCGTTGGGTCTGGCCCAGCCGATGCTGGCCGGCGCGGTCATCGAACGCGTGCGTACCGAGCAGCCGGTGACCGGACTCGCCCTGGCGCTGGCCGCCCTGTTCATCGGGCAAATACTGGTCGATACCGGTGGCCGCTACATGCTCGAACGGGTCGGGGAAAGCGTGGTGCTCAGCCTGCGGCAGCGCCTCGTGCACAGCCTGCTGCGGCTACGCATCAACGTGCTCGATCAGCACCGAGTCGGAGATCTGATCTCCCGCGCCAGTAGCGACACCAGCATGCTGCGCGACAGTGTCACCCGCAACGTGGTCGAGATCGTCGTCGGTGCGGTCACCGTGGCCGGCGCGACCGTGCTGATGGTGCTGCTCGACCCGGTCATTTTCGCCGTGGTGGTGGTCGTGTTCGTCATCGCCGCCGGGGGCGTCAGCCTGGTACTCAGCCGCATCCGCGATGCCGGGGAACAGGCGCAGAATGCGGTCGGAGAGTTCAGCTCCGATCTCGAGCGCGGCCTATCCGCACTGCGGACCATCCGTATCCACCGCGCCGAGACCACCGAGACCGAACGGATCGGGCAGTCGGCGCGCGAGGCCTACGCGGCCGGGATCCGGGGCGCCCGGCTGAGTGCCTCGGCCACTCCCGCGATGCAGCTGGCCGCGACCGGATCGTTTCTGCTGGTGCTGGTCATTGGCGGCATGCGGGTCGCCTCCGGAACCCTACCGTTGGGGGACCTGATCGCGCTGTTGCTGTATGCCACCTACCTGGTGGTTCCCCTGGGCAACATGCTCGAGGGCATCACCATCGCCAAACGCGCGTTGGGCGCGTTGCAACGTGTCGAGGATGCGCTGCACCTACCGACCGAGCCCGCCGAACCGGCCGAGCGTGCCACACCCAGCATCAGTGATGCCGGTGTTGAGCCCAAGGCAGTGCTGCGGTTTCGCGACGTCCGGTTCGCCTACGACGGCCGCCCAGCCTTGCGCGGCCTCAGCTTCGAGCTGCCACCCGGTACGCGCACGGCGATCGTCGGGTCCTCGGGCGCCGGCAAATCCACGGTCCTGTCGTTGATCTGCCGATTCCGCGACCCGGACGGCGGCGACATCGACTACCTTGACCAGCCCGCTACGCAGCTCAGTCGCGCGCAATGCCGTGCACTGATCGGGCTGGTCGAACAAGACTCGCCTGTGTTGCACGGCACCGTGCGCGACAACCTCGCCCTGGCCGCGCCGGAGGCCTCCGACCAGGCCATGTGGCACGCATTGCGGCAAGCCAACCTGCACGAGTTCGTGGCACAGCTCCCGCAAGGCCTCGATACCCCGTTGGGCGAACACGGCTCACAGCTGTCCGGCGGAGAACGGCAACGCTTGGCCATTGCCCGAGCACTGCTGGCCCGGCCGCCGCTGCTGCTGCTGGACGAGCCCACCTCCAGCCTGGACACCGCCAACGAGCACCTCATCATGGAGGCACTCACCCAGCTGCCCGCCCACTGCGCGGTCCTGATCGTGGCGCATCGGCTCTCCACCATCCGCAGCGCCGACCGCGTCCTCCTTCTCGACAGCGGGAATCTGGTCGCCACCGGCACCCACGACGAACTGCTGGACCAGGCTCCGCAGTATCGCCTGTTGCTGGCCGGTCACACCGATGGCGACGTCCTCGACACCACGACCGCCGAGACAGGAGCGCACCCGTGACCAGTCAGGACCAGGCACGCGAATTCGCCGAAGCCGTCGACGGCCTGGCGCCCCTGGCTGTCCGCGCGGCCGCCACACTACGGCTAGCCGATCACATCCACGCTGGCCACACCGACCTCCACGCGCTGGCCGGGCGCACCGGCACCGACCCGCACGCCTTGCACAAACTCCTCCGATTTCTGACCTCCCGAGGAGTGTTCACCGACCCCGGGCCAGACCAGTTCGCGCTGACCCCACTCTCTGCCACCCTGCTCGACGAGCACCCCTCCGGGCTGCGCCGCTGGCTCGACCGCGGCGGCATCGGCGCGCGGATGGACCACGCGCTGGCCCACCTGGACACCGCCCTGCGCACCGGACGCTGCCCCTACACCGACGTGCACGGCACCGGCTTCTATGACGATCTGGCCGCCGCAACGCCGGACAACACCTTCGATCAACTGCGCGACCAACACGCCGACAGCTTCGCCCACGAACTGGCCACCAGCCACCCGTGGCCCACCACAGGGCACCTCGTCGACGTCGGCGGCGGCACCGGCGCCGTCCTCGAAGCTCTCCTCACCGCCCACCCCGGCCTGTCAGCCACCCTCCTTGACCGCCCCGAGACCGTAACCGCCGGCATGCAACGCCTCTCCCGGGCAGGCTTGGCCTCACGCTGCACCGCCGCTCCGGGCAGCTTCTTCGACCCCCTACCCCCACGCGCCGACATCTACCTGCTGGTCAACGTCCTGCACAACTGGAACGACCACCACGCCACCACCATCTTGCAAAACTGTGCCGCAGCCGCCCATCCCGAATCCACCATCCTGATCATCGAGCGCATCGCCGACACCGGCGACGCCCGCGCACTCACTGCGATGGACCTGCGCATGTTCCTGCTCACCGGCGGTCAAGAGCGCACTCTGCAGCAATTCCACCACCTCGCCACCGACGCCTACCTCACCCTCACGCACACCGCGACGATCCCCTCCGGCCTGGCCATTCTGACCTGCCACCACCCCCGTTCCATCTAGTCCGCCTCCCCTGGACCGGACCTGCGGGACGGCGGTCTACGACTTCCGATATCTACCAATATCAGAAGTGATCTGACCATGTTGCTTCCGATATTGGGGTACGATCACGAGCGAACTGCCACGGAATTACTTCCGATATCAGGGAGGCTCGGGTGCCGGTGCCCGCTACCGAACGGGGAGTGATGTCGCGCTCGCGCCTGGACCGGGTGCTCGCCAAGTACCGGGCGGCGCTGTCACGTGCGGATCTCTCCGACGACGCCCGCCGCGCCTACGCCTCGCGGGTGTCCGGGTTCCTCGACTGGCTCGCCGCTGCCGACGTGGACGGCGATCCGCTCATTGACGCGCACGCGCGGGACTTCGCGGTGCGCGACTACCGTGCCCACCTCAAAACCGTGAAGCGTGCCAAGCCGAACACGATCAACGCGGCGCTGACCGCCCTGGACCACTTCTACATCCACCACCTCGGCCTGGGCCGCCCGGTCGCCCGGCGCGAGCATCAACCGACCACCGCGCCGGAAGCGCTCGACTCCGACGAGCAGCGCCGGTTTCTGCGTGCGGTGCAGCGACATCCCTCGGCACGGGATCGCGCGGTCGCGCTGGTGCTGCTGTACGCAGGGCTGCGTGCCGACGAACTGGCCCAGCTCGATGTCGAGGACGTGCCGATCTCCACCCGGCGGGGCAAAGTGATCGTGCGCGCCGGGAAGGGCCGCGACGGCGGCACCTACCGCGAAGTGCAGCTCCACCGCGCGGCCCGCGATGCCCTGCGGACATGGCTGGACGAACGACCGGACTGGCCAGCAGCGGGCGACTCGGCGGCGTTGTGGCTCAACCGGCGCGGCGGGAGGCTCAGCGTGCGCAGCGTCAACAGCATCGTCCGGGAGATCGCCGCGGCGGCCGGGCTGGTGCACGATGCTGGTCCCGACGCCGGAAAGGCGCGGGTACACCCGCACACCCTGCGGCACACCTTCGGCACCCAGCTGCTGCGCAACGGCGTGGACGTCGTCACCGTCGCCGACCTGATGGGGCACGCCAAGCTCGATTCCACTCGCGTGTACACCCGATCCTCGGCCGCCGATCGTGCTCGTGCGATCGATACCGCGCTGGTCATCGACGAGTAGCCACCGGCAGTTCCAGGCGCGTGTCCATGTCCAGGCGGAACCGGCCGTACGGATTGATGTGCGACCAGAACAGCGGGCTCAGCGCGCGGCGATCCTCTGCACCCAGTAGCTCGTCCCACCCGGGGCTGTCGAGGACGTTCTGCAACAGCAGGGTGTTGACGTGCACCAGCGCAGATTGCAGCAGGTGCAGGGCGAGCATGGAGACCTCGGCGTGCTCGCGATCCGGGCCGGTCAGATCACCGTCCTTACCGTAGAACAGCACCGTGTTGCCCGAGTTCCAGTTCTCCACGACCTGCAACCCGCCGTGGATCTCCCGGCGCAGGTCTGGAGAAGCGAGGTAGTCGCAGGCAAAGATCGTGCGCACTGCGCGGCCGAGTTCTTCGAGCGCCTGGTAGGTCGGGTGCTTCGGCCCGCCGCGGGTGAACCGGCGCAGGATCGACTCCGATTCCGCCGTGCCCAGCCGGAGCGCGGTGGCGTACTTGACCATCTGGTCGTACTGCTGAGCGATGAGCTCCCACTTGATTGGCCTGGTCAGCACCGGTCCGAGGTGTGCCCACGCTCCGGTGTCGTCGGGGCGGTACAGCCGGATGGAGCCGATGTTCTTCAACCGGGGCAGCAGGCGGAAGCCGAGCAGCTCGGTGAAGGCGAAGCCGACCACGCTCGCACCGTGGGTGTCGACGTAGTTGGCTTCGATCTCGGCGTCGGTGCAGTGCCGCAGCAAGCCCTCGATCATCGCCGCAACCTCGGACGACGAGCAGCTTTTGAGCTGGGAGTAGATGCAAGTCGAGCGGCGTTCGACGTGCCAGTAGATCATCACCCCGGGTCCGCCGTAGCGCTGGTGCCACTCGGTCATCAGGTTCGACTCCCACGAGCCGAACTTCTTCGAGTCCGACGCACACGCGGTGCCCTGCCCCCACCATTGCGGGTCGCGGGCCTCGAAGGTGGCGTTGACCAGCTTGGCGATCGCTGCCCGCAGGTTGTCGCGGGTGATGAAGTGCCGGCGCACGTGCCGCAGCTCGCGCTCGGTCTCCCCGTGCTCGCCGGTGGACACCAACTGCCGGATGCCGATGTTGGTGCCCAGCGCGAACAGGCACAGCAGCAACCGCCGACGCAGCGTGGGCCGGTCGATGACCTCACGGGAGGCCACCGAGGTGAACTGATCGGTGAACTCGGTGAGGAAGTCGGCGTCCTTGAGCACGTCCAGCAGATCCAGGGTGCCCCAGCGGCGGATCACCTCATCCTTGACCGCCTGCAACGCGCGCGGTTCGGGCAGCGCATCGAGCTTGGGTACGGTGATCCATGGTTCGCTGCGGCGGCTGGTGATCCGCACCCCGCCCGCGCTGCCGGTGGCCAGCGCCCCGTCGAAATGGTCCAAGGCGGTGTTCAGGCGCTCGCGCAGCCCGGCGATGAACTCTTCGGCCTCACGGGGTTTGCGCAGGGCCTCGTAGTGCACGTCGCGGGTGGCCTCGAAGTCGGCGGGCAGGTCATCCTCCGGGTTGCGCCACCGATTCGCCCCGGCCACGTACACCTCGCGGCGCCGCAGCGCCTCCCGCAACGAGACCAGCACGCACAGTTCGTAGGGGATGCGCTCGATGCGGCCGCGCTCGTCGACGACCGCGTCCCGCCAGGCTTTCGGCACCACACCCTCGATCGGCACCGTCTCGCCTGCCTCGTAGAAGCGGGTCTTGCCGTCGACGTCGGCGTAGCGTCCGAGCAGTTCCAGGGCCTGCATGATCGGGCGGTAGGCGGTGTTGTTGCACCGAAACTCCAGCGCGGACAGCAGGGCAGGCAGCATCCGCCGCTAGTAGTTCGAGTACGAGCTGCGCAGCACGGTGCGCACCCTGGCTTGGAAGGCGCGTTCGTTGGCCTTGGCCTCTTTGACCAGCTCGTGCAGCGTCTTTTCGCCCACCACCGGATACAGCGCGGAACGCACGATCTCGTCAGGGTGGTCGACGGCGGCCTCGGCCAAGCGAAACAGGATGCCTTCCTTGCCCCGCACGCGCCGCAGATCCTCGGTCAGCTCCCGCTCCACCCGCCGATCAGCCCGCGCATTGATCTTGTGAACGAGGCCGATCAGTAGCTCTACCAGCGCGTCGGTGATCTCCGCCGAGCGCCGCCAGCACAGTGCCGACAACAGCGTCAGCCGCACCGAACGGGGCGCGGCGCGCAGGTCGGACGGGTACGAACGCATCGCCCGCGCCCGCCAGGCATCCACCAGCTTCTCGGAGGCGTCGGCGAACAAGCCGTCCGGTAAGCCGAGCTGCCGCACCGCCATGAGCTTGTCGATCTCGCGTAGCAGCGTCTCCAGCCCCACCTGACCGGGGTCGGCCTTCAGGTCCGCCAACAGCCCGCGTGCCGTGTCCTGTTCCGCGACCAGGTCCTCCAGCGCGGTCACGCACTCCTCGGAGAGTCGATCGGTCGTGCGCTGGCAAAACCGCTGCTCGAACGTCGAGCGGGCCGAGCCGACGATGCGGTCCAGCCGTCCAGGAGGTTCGATGTGCTCGGCGCGGCAGCGCACCAGCACCGCGTCACGCAGACGCTCCTCGCTCAGCTCGACCGGGCAGACCTCCTCAGCCAGCCACGCGGCGAACTTGTCCTCGTCGCCACGGGAGAACTCGCGGAAGCCGAACGCGGACCGGATCTGTGCCCGGTGGTACTCGATCGACCGCGACCGCCACGAGTACCGGCCCAACTCCTCAGCGGGTACGCCGACCTGCTCGGCGACGTAGTCCACCGCCTGGGGCGGAATCTCCTCGGCATAACGCGGAAACCGTGCCTCGATCTCGAAGAACTTCAGCAACAACGCGAACCCGAGCCGCGTTGGCCCGGTCTTATTGCCCACCAGTCGCCAGTCCTCACCGACCAGCGTCCACGAACCCACCAGCTCATCCGGCTGCCACTCGCGCTGCATCCGCGCACGCTACCGATCACCGACCACGCCCTTGATCGGAGCACCCCGCTACCTTGCGGCTCGGGGCAGCTTCAGGAGTCCAGGGCCGTCATGGGGCTGACGGTCACGGAGAACACCAGGCTGACGCTCCGGGTGTTCCAGCCGACGGACGCCACGACCCGGTCCCGGCTCGAGACACTGCAGGAGCTCGTCGACACCGGACGGATCGAGGCGGACACCGAGGCGCGGCCCCACCTGGTGCCCGTACCCGCTCAGTCGCCGGTGGCCTGAGCGGGGTCCTCGCGATACCACGTGCCCGCCACGAGGTCGACCGCGCTGCGTTCGGGGTCGGGGGCGGCGTGGTCGTAGACCTTGCGCGTGGTGTCGATGCTGCTGTGCCCCACGTCGCCCTGCACGTGCGCCAGATCGGCCCCGGACTCGACCGCCGTGGTGACGTAGAAGTGGCGCAGGGCGTGGGGATGCAGTGCGTCGGCCACCTCGGCGAGTTCCGGGCCCGCCGACGCCGCCACGCGGCGCAACAGCTGCCAGATCGCCTGGCGTTGGAATCTGCGCCCCGTGCGGGTCCGCAGCAGCGGGGCGGCGGCCCCGCCGGGTGAGCGTTCGCGTTGCACCTCGCCGCTCCCCTCCCGACGCTGTGCCTCGCGCAACCGGGCGCGGTACGCGGTCAACGCGGCATCGGCGGGCGCGCTCAGGTACACGATGCGGGTCTTGCCGCCCTTGCCGGTCACGCGCAGCGCACGACGGCCGCGGGTGACGTGGAGGTCGGCCTCGTCGAGCCCGCACAGTTCGCTCACGCGCAGGCCGAGGGTGAACAGGGCGACCACGGCGCCGGCACGGGCGGTGTCGAGCGCGCTCGCTCCCCTGCGCGGTGCCGCAGCGGCCGTGTGGAGTGCGCGGACCTGCGCCGCCGTGAGCGTGACCGTCCGCGTGGTACTCGTCGAGGCGGCGGTCAGCCCGAGGCGCCGTCGGCTCAGCGCCGCGGGGTTGCCTGCGGCCAGCCCGGTGTCGGCGAGGAACGCATACAGCGTCTTCACCGTGGCGAGCAGCCGATCGCGCGTCGCGGGTGCGGCGCCGGCCTCGTTCAGCGCGTCGAGCCATGCCTTCACGTCGCGTGTCGTGGCCCGCGTCGGGTCGAGCCCGCGTGCCGCGCACCACCGGAACCAGTGCAGTCCACGCAGCCGTCCCCGTGGTGCGGGAGGCGGCGCGGTCCCCGTTGTCGCCGCTGGGGGCCGTACCTGCAGTGCCGATGCGTAGGAGCCGACCGCCCTGACCCAGGCGGCACTCAGTCGGGTGCTGCCTTGTCGAGTGGTGCCCTGTCCTGCGGTGTCTCCTGGATCGGTGGCGGAGTGCGGCAGCCACCGTTCGAGGTCGGTGGCCGACACGGGAAGGCCGAGCCCCTCCGCGTACGTGCGGCGGGTGCGGACGTTGCCGTAGCCGCTGAGCCAGTCGGCGACACCGGCGAGCAGCGCCGCCGGATCCGCGACCGCCGGCCAGATCTCCGCGCTCGCCGACTCGTCCTCTTCGGACACCTCCCGAGAGACGGGAACCGGCTGCACGCTCATGCCGACAGACGCTAGCGCACGTGCGCGGGGCGCGCCCCGGCCACGGCGGTCACGAGCGCAGCACGGAGGTTGCGGCGCGGGCGACCTCCTCGGCGACGACGGCCAGTGCCGGGGAGTCGAGCTTCCACTGTTGCCAGTACAGCGGTACGTCGATCGGCCGTTGTCCCTCCAATGTCACCAGTGCCCCGTCGGCCAGCAGCGGCTCCGCCTGCGGTTCGGGCACCAGGCCCCATCCAAGCGCACCGACCACCGCCTCGACGAAGGCGTGCGACGACGGGATGTGATGGCGGGCCGCGACCACGCGCCGCCGCGTCACGCGCCGGAGGAAACGGTCCTGGAGGTCGTCGGTGCGGTCGAAGACCACCATGGGCGCCCACGGCAACGTCTCCCGCAGCGGGCCGGTGGCGAGGTGGCGTTCCACGAACGCAGGCGATGCGACGGGGTGATAGCGCAACCGGCCCAGCGGACGGGCGGTGCAGCCCTGGACCGGATGCGCCGAGGAGGTGACAGCAGCCATCACACGGCCGCGCTTGAGCAACTCCGCGGTGTGGTCCTGGTCGGCGGACTGCAGGTCGAAGCACACCGCGATGCGTGCCGTGGCGGCGGACAGCGCGGGCAGGAACCAGGTGGCCAGTGAGTCGGCGTTGACGGCGATCGCGAGCGGCGCCGGCTCGTGCTCCTCCGTCTGGCCCAGTGCGCTGCCGAGGTCGTGCTCGACCTGAGCCAGTTGGCGTGCGAAGCGCACGACGACGCTGCCGGACTCCGTGAGTCGCACCGGCTTGGTCCGCTGGACGAGCACGCGACCCGCGCCCTGTTCGAGTGCCTTGATCCGCTGGCTCACCGCGGACGGCGTGACGTGCAGCCTGCGGGCGGCCGCCTCGAAGGTGCCCTCGTCCACGACGGCGAGCAGCGTCCGAACCTGGTCCGACGGAATCATCACAGCTACTAATGGTACGTAAGAAAGATTAGCTGGAATGTTCTCCGCGGTCCTCCTAACTTCGAAGCCGTGAACGGGACACTCACGACCGCCCTCGCCGCCGGCCTCGGCACCGGGCTCGCACTCATCGTCGCCATCGGGGCGCAGAACGCCTTCGTGCTGCGCCAGGGAATCCTGCGCGAGCACGTCGCCGCCGTCGTCGCCATCTGCGCCCTGTCCGACGTCGTCCTCATCGGACTCGGCATCGCGGGGGTCGGTGGTGTGGTCCGCCTGTGGCCTGCGGCCCTCACGGTCGTCGCGATCCTGGGCAGCGCGTTCCTGCTCACCTACGCGGCGCTGGCCGCGCGCCGGGCGCTGAACCCTTCGGCCATGCCGATGTCCGAGAACGCCACCACGCGTGGTCGGCGCGCCGTCGCGGCGACGTGCCTGGCCCTGACCTGGCTGAACCCGCACGTCTACCTCGACACGGTGCTGATGCTCGGCTCCGTGGGCAACGGCTTCGGAGACCTGCGCTGGTGGTTCGCCGCTGGGGCGGCTCTCGGCAGCCTGCTGTGGTTCACCGCGCTCGGCTACGGCGCCCGCCTGCTGAGCGGGCTGTTCACCCGCCGGCGCTCATGGCGCATCCTCGACGGCCTCATCGCGGTGATCATGGCGACGCTCGGCATCGGCATGCTCACCAACGCTCTCCGGTAGGTGTACCGACTTGAGAGGTTCGGAGCGCGGGTGGCGCGATCGTCCGAGGCGCTCGGTCTACGCCAGATCGGCCGGATCGGTGTTGCCGCCACACAGGACGACGCCGACCCGCTCGCCGCGGTCCGGCCGGTAGGCGCTGGACAGCAGCGCGGCGTACGCGGCCGCCGTGCCGTGCTCGACGGCCACCCGATACCGCTTCCACAGCCGAGCGCGCGCGGTGACGACGTCGGCGTCGTCGACGAGCACGGAACGCACCCCGGTCCGGCGGGCGACGTCGAAGGCGATCTCCCCGATGTGCGTGGCACCCAGGGAGTCCGCGGCCACGCCGGAGACGTCGACGTCCACGGGTCCTCCGTGGCGCAAAGCCGTGTGGAGCGTCGGGATCGTCGCCGGTTCGATGGCGACCACGTCGGCCTCGCCCTCGAGCGCGGCGGCCACGCCGGCCATCAGCCCGCCTCCGCCGACGGCCACCAGCACCGTGTCGAGCCCGCCTGCGACCTGATCGGTGAACTCGCGGCCGAGCGTGCCCTGTCCCGCGCAAATCTCCGGTTGGTCGTAGGCGTGACAGAACAGTGCGCCGGTGTCGGCGGTGTGCTCGACCGCGACGCGGTAGGCGTCGGCGTACTTGCTGCCGACCGTGACGACCGTGGCGCCGAGCTCGGCGAGTTTGGCGAGTTTCACCGCCGGTGCCGTCTCGGGCACGTACACCCGTGCGGGAACGCCCTGGGTGGCTGCGGCGTGCGCCACCGCCAGGCCCGCGTTGCCGCCCGATGCGGCGACCACGCCCGCGTCGGTCAGCCGCCCGCCCTCGGCCGCAGCGAGTACGCGGTTGAACGCGCCGCGCGCCTTGAACGAGCCGGTGTGCTGGAGCTGCTCGAGTTTGAACCAGGTGAACCCGGGACTGCTGCGTTCACTGGGGGATTCGCTGCCGAACTCGCCGTCGTCGGCGGGCAACACCGGGGTCCGGCGGACCCGGCCGTCGATCCTGCGCGCGGCGGCGTCCACATCGGAACGGGTGATCGTCGGGTGGTCGGTCATCGCCGCAGCAACAGCCTGCGCAGCTGACCCAGGCGACGTGCCGCGCCCCACTGCGCGACCCGCACCATCGCCTCCCCGATGATCGATCCGTCCATCTTGGACGTGCCGATCTCCCGTTCGGTGAACGTGATCGGCACCTCGACGATGTCGAAACCGGCCTGCGCAGTCCGCAGGGTCAGGTCGATCTGGAAGCAGTAGCCGGCCGACACCACGTCCTTGAGTGGCAACGTGGCCAGCACGCGCGCCCGGTAGGCCCGGAAGCCCGCGGTCATGTCGTTCACCGGAACGCCCAGTGCGAGGCGCGAATACAGGTTCGCACCACGGGACAGGACCTCCCTGCGCTTCGGCCAGTTGACCAGCGCACCACCGGGCACGTAGCGCGAACCGATGACCAGGTCCGACTCGTCGAGCGCAGCCAGCAGCCGCGGCAGGTCCTCGGGGGCGTGCGATCCGTCGGCGTCCATCTCCACCAGCGTCGCGTAGTCACGTTCGAGCCCCCACCGGAAACCGGCGATGTAGGCCGCGCCAAGCCCGGCCTTCTCCGTACGGTGCAGCACGTGGACGTGTTCGTCGTCGGCGGCGATCTCGTCGGCGAGGTCGCCGGTGCCGTCCGGGCTGCCGTCGTCGACCACGAGCACGCCGGCATCGGGCACGTGCTCGTGCAGACGTCGCAGGAGGGGCGCGAGGTTGTCCCGCTCGTTGTACGTCGGGATGATCACCAGCACAGGTTCCGTCGTACCCCTGTGCGTGTCCTCGGCCATGCTGCTCCCCTGTGTCCGTTCTTTCCGGGGCCCGTTCTCTCCGGGCCCGTTCTCTCCGGGCCCGTTCACTGCGGGCCCGCTTCGTGTCACCGGGTCCGGTCGGCTCCGCCCGCGGCGCCACGACGCCGGCCGAGGACGATCCCGGTGATCGCCGCGGCCACACCGGCCCCCACCAGAACGTACTCGGTCCAGGCCCCGAGCCGGTCCGCCAGCGTAGTCGTCGTCCGCAGCGGCACGTCGGCCACCAGGGACGTCGCCTCGTACATGTCCGTGTGGCGCGTGACCGTACCGTCCGGCTGGACGACGGCACTGACCCCACTCGTGGCCGCGACCACCACGGCACGTCCGTGCTCGACCGCGCGGACCCGCGCCATCGCCAGCTGCTGATAGGTCATCTCGCCGTCGCCGAACCACGCGTTGTTGGTCGGCAGCACGATGAGCTGGGCGCCCGCGTCGACCGCGTCCCGGGACGGGTAGTCGTAGGCGGCCTCGTAGCAGATCGCGAGCCCGACCCGCGTGCCTGCGACGTCGGTCACCCCGGCCTCGGTGCCCCACCTCATGTCGCGCGTGTTGCCGACGAAAGGACTGAACCAGCTCGCGATCGGCCGCATCGGCACGTACTCGGCGAACGGCACGAGCTCCTGCTTGGCGTAGCGGTCGCCGGGACCCTCGCCGGGTCGCCACGTGACGACCGCGTTGTCGGTCTTGCCGTTCGCGCCGCGGTACAGCGAACCGACCAGCGTCGGTACTCCGAGGTCGGCGACCGCACGGTCCACCTCGGGGTCGTGGCCCCCGGTGATGTCGACGGCCGTCTCGGGCCAGACGACCAGATCGGGTCGCGGCACCTCGCCGTCGTCGATTCGCTGAGCCAGGCGGGCGCTCTCGGAGAGGGTGTTGGCCCGCAGTGTCTCGCGTTGGCCCAGGAGCTGGATGCCGACGTTCGGCGCGTTGCCCTGCACGATCGCGACCGACCGGGTGCCGTTCTCCGCCTCGGTGCCGACGGTGGGCCGGAGCACGAGGCCGAGCAGCAACGGCACCAGCGCCACGGCGGAGGCCCGCAACACGGCCGGCAGGGCCGGGCGCAGGCGCAGGCACGTGATCAGCCCGGCCATGCCGAACCCGCACGTCACCACGGCCAGGCCGACGAGCGGCGCACCGCCGAGCGAGGCGAGCGGGGTGAAGGCGCCCTCGGGCTGGCTGAACCCGATGCGCCCCCACGGGAAACCGTTGGCGGGCCATCGTGACCGCGCGAACTCCTGCAGCAGGAACACCAGCGCCATCCACACCGGTGCCACGGGAAGGCGCGACACCCACGGCAGCAATGCGCACGCGAGCGCGACGTAGAGCGCGAGAACACCCGACAGCGCCAGCCACGGCCACGGTCCGAAGTCGACCCCGAGGAAGTCCTCGATCCACAGCAGGTGCAGCAGGTTGAACGTCAATCCGAAGACGAAGCCGTATCCGGCGCTGCCCCAGGTGCGCCTGCCCCGAACCGTGAGGCCCAGACCGGCGAAGGCCAGTGGCGCCAACCACCACAGCGGCCGCGGCGCGAAGCTGAGGAACAGCACCACGCCGGAGGCCGCCGCCGCGGCCAGGCGCACGGCCACCGGTAGCGCCCGGCGACGTCGCGGAGCTGGTGCTGCGGCGTCGCCACCGGCCGGGACGTCGGACGGGTCCTGGGCACGGACCGCACTGCTCGGGGGGACGGATTCAGTCACGGGAGTGGATGACCTCACCGTGGCGCACCGTGCGCAGGCACGTCGGCAACGGGGCTCCGGGCTCGAGCGGCGGCAGCCCCGGAACGCGGGCGCGCGGGTCGGTCGACCAACGCTGCACCCGGTTGTCCGGGGCCGACACGACCAGCTCGACCGGTTCCCACACGGCGTAGTGCGCGGGTGCGCCCGGCACGAGCGTGCCGGTGATGCCGTCGTCGGCACCGGCGGCGCGGTGGCCACCGCGGGTGTGCGCGTTGAACGCGGCCCGCGGTGAGATCCCCGACCCGGCCGTGCGGTGGTGCACCGCCGCACGCACGCTCTCCCAGGGCGCCAACGGTGTCACGGGAGCGTCCGAACCGAATGCCAGCGGGACGCCCGCCGCGGCCAGCGTGGAGAACGGGTTGAGCCCCGCGGCCCGGTCGGCACCCAGGCGCGTGGCGTACATGCCGTCCGTGCCGCCCCAGTGCGCGTCGAACAGGGGTTGCATCGAGGCGGCGACGTTGTATCCCGCCAGGACCGCGGCCTGGTCGGCATCGACCATCTCGACGTGTTCCAGCCGGTGTTTGCCGCCCACGAGCGCGCGCCTGCCGACCTCCTTCTCGGCCAGGCGGAAGCCCTCGACCACCTCGCTGACGCCGGCGTCACCGATGACGTGGAAACCGGCCTGCATCCCGGCCTCGGTGCACAGCACGACGTGCTCGGCGATCTGCGCGGCGTCGAGGTAGCGGTTACCGGTGGTCGCCGGGGCGTCGGTGTACGGCTCGTGCAACGCGGCGGTGCGGGAACCGAGCGCCCCGTCGGCGAGCAGGTCGCCCGCGAGGCCGCGGGCGCCGATGCGCCGCGCCACGGCCAGTGCGTCCTGTCCCGTCGCACCCCAGTAGCCGACGACCTCCGGCAGGTCCGGCCGCGTGCCGAGCTCGATGAGGCCGGCCAGGTCCTCCTCGCTGGAGATGCCCGGCGCGGCGTTCTCGTGCACCGACACGATGCCGAGTGAGGCGGCTGTGCGCAGGAACGTCTCCTGCACCCGCCTGCGGTGCTCCGGCGTCACCGCCGCGCGGGACGCGGCGATGACGGCGCTGTGTGCCTCGCGGGTGACGGGCCCGTCGTCGGACCAGCCCGGCAGGTCGGTCACGCCGGGCGCGAGATCGGCCAGCGCGCTCGACACGAGCGCCGAATGCACGTCCACGCGGCTCAGGTAGACCGGGGCTCCGCCCGCGGCCTCGTCGATCTCCGCGCGGCTCGGCAGCCGCGGGTGGCTCCAGCGTGTCTCGTCCCAGCCGTGGGCGATGAGCACCTGGCCCGGCCGGGCGGCCGAGCGCACCGCCGCGAGCAGGTCGCCCGCGTCGCGCGCGGCCGCCAGGTCGACGCCGTCGAGGTGCAGGCCCGTGTTGGTGGCGTGCACGTGGGCGTCGACGAACCCCGGCGTGACGAAGGCGCCGTCGAGGTCGACGACCTCCGCGTCGGGATGCAGCGCCCGTCCCGGCCCGTCCTGCCCGACCCACACCACGATCCCGTCCGTGACGGCTATCGCCGTGGCGTCGCTCGAGGCGGGGGTGTGGATGTGCCCGCCGACGAGAAGCGTGGTGTGCCCGCGCCGGGCGGACGAGGCGGATGAGGAGGTGGAAGAACTCGTCACGTCCGGCAGTGTGCCACGCCCACATAGACGAGAATATTTGCATCCGATCCTCGATATGACAGGATATTTTCTACGTTGACCGCGACATGAGGAGCAGAAGTGACTGCGATCCAGGAGTCTGCTCAGGAGTCGGCCGACCGGGCGTCCACGCGCTCGCACGGGGACGAGACCGGCATCGAGCAGCCGTACGACTACCGGAGGGCCGAGCTGGTCGAACCCGACTGGCGCCGCTTCCCCGGCTGGCGGGACGTCACCGAGGCCGAATGGCGTGACGCGCAGTGGCAGCGGGTGCACTGCGTGCGCAACCTCAAACAGCTGCGCGCGGTGGTGGGCGATCTGGTCGAGGACCGGTTCTTCGACGACCTCGCCGCCGATCAGCGGGACATGGCCACGATGTCGATGCTCCTGCCGCCCCAGATGCTCAACACGATGGCTCCGCACGCGGGCACGGATCCGCAGAAGGTCACCGAGGAGCTCTACGCCGATCCGATCCGCCGGTACATGCTTCCGGTGCGCAGCGACCGCGACCCGCAGTGGCCGAGCCATCCGCATTCCGAGCGCGATTCGCTGCACGAGGCGGAGATGTGGGTCGTCGAGGGGCTGACCCACCGCTACCCCACCAAGGTGCTGGCCGAGCTGCTCTCCACCTGTCCCCAGTACTGCGGGCACTGCACCCGCATGGATCTCGTGGGCAACTCGACCGAGCAGATCGACAAGCACAAGCTCGAGCTCAAACCGGTCGACCGGCAGGACGCGATGATCGACTACCTCAAGCGGACGCCGGGCGTGCGGGACGTGGTCGTCTCCGGTGGCGACGTGGCGAACGTGCCGTGGCACCAGCTCGAGGCGTTCCTCATGCGGCTGCTCGAGATCGAGACGGTGCGCGACGTGCGGCTCGCGACGAAGGCGCTGGCCGGGTTGCCGCAGCACTGGCTGCAGCCGAAGGTCGTCGAAGGACTGGAGCGCGTCGCCGGTACGGCGCGGCGGCGCGGCGTCAACCTCGCCATCCACACGCACGTCAACCACGTGCAGTCGGTGACCCCGTTGGTGGCCGAGGCCGCGCGGACGGCACTCGAGGTCGGGGTGCGCGACGTGCGGAACCAGGGCGTACTCATGCGCGGCGTCAACAGCACTCCGGCCGATCTGCTGGATCTGTGTTTCGCGCTGCAGGGAGAGGCGAACATCCTGCCGTACTACTTCTACATGTGCGACATGATCCCCAACGCCGAACACTGGCGGCTGGCCGTGTGGGAGGCCCAGGAACTCCAGCACGCGATCATGGGTTACCTCCCCGGGTACGCCACACCGCGGATCGTCTGCGACGTTCCCTACGTCGGCAAGCGGTGGGTGCACCAGCTCGCCGAGTACGACCGCGAGCGCGGCATCTCGTACTGGACGAAGAACTACCGCACCGGCATCGAACTCGACGATCCCGAGGCGCTCGACCGGCGATACCCGTACTACGACCCGATCTCCACGCTGCCCGAACAGGGCCGGCACTGGTGGAGTGAGCAGGTCTGACGCCGCGCCGCCGTGGGCAGGGCGCGCACCGCGCCCCGCCCACGGACGGTTCAGCCGTTGACGATCGTCTCGAGCTCGCGCAGTCGGGGCAGCGCCCGTCCGGTGAGCCGTTCCCGCCGCACCTCGCCGTCGACCGACAGGCTGTCCTTCCACAGCGATCGGCCAGCCATGGCACCGCCCGCGCCGTTGTCGACCGCGACCTTCACCTGGCCGACGAACGTCTCGTGGTCCACCCCGGCAGACAGCACCGCCCAGGGCACGCCTGCCGCCGCCTCGGTCACCGTCGCGCACGCCTCGGCCGAGCCGGGGTACTGGAGCTTCAGCACCTTCGCGCCGCATTCCACCGCCAGCTTCGCGCCGCCTGCCACCAGGCCGGGGAACGCCGCCGCGTAGTCCTCCTCGGACTCATCCTCCAGCCGGTAGGTCAGCAATTCGACGATCAGTAGCAGACCCTCGGCCTCGCAGGCCTGCACCAGGTCCCGGATCTGCTGTGCGACGTCGGAGTCGAGCCCCTGCCGGTCCGGACGGGTGTAGAACAGCATTTTCGCCACGTCTCCGCCGAGATCCCGCACGCGGCGTGCCGTCACCCCCGGCACGTACCGGGTGTAGCGCAGGCCGTCGATCGTTTCGTATCCCGAGGCGTCCATGCCCACGACCAAACCCGTGTCGCGTGCCAGAACGCCGTCGTCCACGACACCCGGCAGCGCGACCTCGGCGTCGAGCAGGATCGCCGGTGCCTCGTTCGCCAGGTGCCGCACGAGGTCGGCCTTCGCGGCCGCCAGTCCTTCGGTGCTGATGCCATCGGGACCGTCCGGCGCGTCGTCCATCGCCTTCTTCATCCCGTTGCGCTGATCCGCCGCGACGATCAGCATGCGTCCCTCGTCGGTGCTGATCGCCGCCAGCCCGCGGCGTTCGGGTGTGGTCAGGGTGTTCATTCGTTCCTCCTGTGTTGTGGGTCCCAGGTGTGCCTGTGTCACGCCGCGGCGGCGGGAAGCAGGCCCGCCGCGATACGGGCCGCGCCGAATGCCGTCTCCTGCGTGCGCGCCGAGACGGTCAGTTGTGGCAGCACGTGAGCGCGGGCCCGCTGCACGCTGCGCATGCCCGCCCATCCGCCGGTGAGCGTCGCCGAGGTCGCCGCGGGCACCTCCGCATCCAGCGCCGCGACGAGCGTTCGGATCTCGTCGTTGCTGTGCCGCAGCACGGCACCGAACAGTTCGGCCGGGCCTGCGCCGTCGGTGCGTACGGTCACGGCGAGGTCGCCGTCGTCGTTGCGGGCGCCGGAGACCTCGAGACCTCCTTCTGGCAGCGCGCCCTCGTACGGCAGTTCCATCACGGCCTCGTCCAGCCGGTCCCGGCCCTCGCTGTCGGTAATGCCGAACGTCTGCATCGCCCGCCGCAGCAGCAGGCCGGTCTTCACGCCGGCGACGAGGACGTGCTTGCCGCCGGAGACGTGGCGCACCTCGTTGATCAGCCGCCCGGCCAGGCGGGTGCGGGCCGCGTAGCCGAGCGGTTCGTCGATCACCCGCAGCAGGACCTCGGCCGTACCCATCGACACGTGGTAGTGCCCGGGACGGATCGGCCCGTCGGCTTCCGCGGCGACGAGGTGATCGTGTCCGGCGACGGCGATCCGCGCCCCGGCCACCGTCGCGGGGAACTCCGCCGACACCGCGCCGAGATCGGTACCGGCATCCTCGATCGGCGCCAGCAGTCCGCCGTCCGCGCCGAGTTCGGCCAGCATTTCCTCCCAGGGCGCGCCCGTGTCCTGGTCGAGCAGGCCGGTGCGCGAGGTCAGCGACGCCTCCGACGACGGGCGGCCGCCCAGCACCGTCGCGGCGAACTCCGGAAGGTTGAGCCAGCGCAGCCCCGGCAGGCGCACCCCACCGTCACGCAAGTACGCGAGCTTGGCCGCGGAGGTCTGTGACCCCAACGGCAGCCCGGTTCGTCCGGCGAACTCCGAGCGGATGGCGGCGGGAAAGGCACGGACCTGCTCTCCGCCGCGTGGATCGAACCACGCGAACGCCGGCGCGACGACCTCACCGGCGCCGTCCAGCAGAACGCCGCTCTCCCCCATCCCCGACACCGCGACCGCGTCGATCCGGCCACCGCCGCGGGCGGCTACCTGCTCCGCGGCACCCTCCACCAAGCGATGCAGCGCCCCGCGCAGTCTGTCGGTGGGCAGATCGGTCGTGCCGCCGGGCCCGTGCCGCCACGGCGTCGGCAACTGTTCCAGCGCCACCTCCGTGCCCGCATCGTCGACGACCAGCATCTTGAGGTTGGTGCTTCCGAGGTCGATCCCCGCCACGAGGGCGCCGCTCATCGGCCCGCCCCTTCCCACGTCTCATGACTCCGGTGACATGACAGCCCATGACACCGGTGACTTACGACGGCTATCATCGGGAGCATGACGTCGCGTTGTCAAACCACCCGGCCGCTCGTGATCGCCGTCGCGGGTCCGGCGGGGAGCGGGAAGACGACCCTCGGACGGAGTCTCGCGACCGAACTCGGCGCGCCGCTGCTGGACCTCGACACCCTCACCTCGACGCTGCTCGACCGACTCCACGGTCCGGTGTTGCGCACGCACTGGCTCGCCCCGCCGCACGCCGACACCATCCGCGCCGCCCGCTACGCTGCGTTGCGCGCCACGGCGGCCGATGTGGCATCGACCTGTGGCCAGGCCGTGCTCGTCGCCCCGTTCACCGCGGAACTGTCGGGTGGTCCGGAATGGCAGGAGCTCATCGACGAGCTGTCAGGTGCGGACGTCCACATGGTGCACCTCGCCGGCGACCCTGCACTGCTTGCACGTCGCCGCGCCGAGCGTGGCGCGGCACGCGACACCCACCGGCCCGCGGACTCTCCGCCGCCGGTTCCGCGGGTGCCGCACATCGCGATCGAGGCCCAGTTGACTCCCGAGCAGCAGCGGTTCCGGGCGCGCCGCGCGCTCGGTCATCGGATTCCCGTCGACAGCAGGGCCGTCGTTTTCGGACGCGACTACGATGCCGTGCTGTTCGATGTGGACGGAGTGCTCGCCGATTCGACGGCCTCGGTGCTGCGGTCGTGGGACCGCTTCGGTGCGGAACTCGGCCTCCCCTCGGCGCCGGTGGCGAAGAACCACGGCCGCCCCGCACGGGCACTCCTGGAACGGCTCGTCCCAGCCGGCGACGTCGCCGACGGGGTGCGGCGGATCGAACAGCTCGAGGTCGAGGATGCGGCCACCGTCGAACCGGTACCGGGGGCACGCGAACTCGTCGATACCCTCCCCTTCGACCGGTATGCGTTCGTGACGTCGGGAACTTCCTCCATCGCACGCGCACGCCTGGCCGCGGTGGGTATCGAGCCGCCGCCGGTGTTCGTCACCGCGGACGACGTCCACGCCGGAAAGCCCGATCCCGAGCCCTACCTGCGTGCCGCGGCGCGGCTGGGTGTCGCACCCGAACGGTGCCTGGTGATGGAGGACGCCCCGGCTGGGGTCGCCGCCGCACGCGCGGCCGGCTGCGGTGTCGTCGGGGTGCTGGGAACCGTGCCGGCCGAGGACCTGGCCGGTGCAGACGCAGTGGTCGACGGCCTGGACCGGCTCACTGTGTCGGTGGGGCCACCTTGCAGGATTCACGTTCGATGAGCCGCACCGGAAGCACGGTGCGTCTGCGGAAGCGCCGCTTCGGATGCTCCAGCCTGTCGAACACCCGCCGCGCGGCGTGGTCGCCGAGCAGTGCCGGATCCTGGTCGATCACCGTCATCGCCGGCGTCACCATGTCGGCCATCGGGAAGTCGCCGAAGCCGACGACGGCGTGGGGCTGGCGGCGCAGCACCGGGACCAGAGCCATCGTACTGCGAGCGTTCGAGGAGAAGATCGCCGTCGGCGGTTCGGGCAGTGCAGCCAGTCGCGCCACCGCGTCGGCTGCGCTCTCGCGGTCGAGCACCCCGAACATCTCGTAGGTCTCGTCGCGATCAATGCCGTGCTCGGACAATGCCGCACGGTAGCCACGCAACCGGCTGCGGCCGGTGGGCACGTCCGAAAGGTCGGCGACGAACGCGATCCGCCGATGACCCCGCGCGAGCAGGTGCTCCACGCCCATCCGCGCACCACCCTCGTCGTCCTCGAGGAACGCGTCGGCCGACACGCCGCTCGGTGCGCGGTCGACGAACACGATGGGCAGTTTCTCGGCCCACCGCGCCAGATACGCGTTGTCGGTGGCGACCGGAGCGATCACCAGCCCGCTCAGCGACTGGCTGAGCAACCGGCCGACCAGGGTCCCCTCCTGCCGGGCGTCGTCGCCGATCGTGGTGACCATCGTGGACATCCCATGTTCGACCGCCACCTGGTTGACGGACTCGGCGACGGCCGCGAAGAACGGATCGAGCAGGTCCGGAACGACGACCCCCACCACCGGTGCACGTCCGTTCCGGAACGTCGTGGCCACCGCGTTCGGCACGTAGCTCAGCTCGCGCATGGCCAGTTCGACCCGCGCGCGGGTCTCGGGCAACACGTGCTCGTCGTTGTTGAACACCCGCGACACCGTCTTCGCACTCACTCCGGCGAGCGCGGCGACATCTCGCATCGTGGTCATGGGATCGCGGGAATCCTTTCGACGAGGAGGCGCTGCCGGTGTGTCGGCTTCGCCGGGCAGTGTATCGATTCCGGACGCCCCGGCGTGCCACTCTGCCGGCGAGTCGCCGTTATGAGGTTATGACACCGGTGACGTGTACTGTCTTGACATCGGTGACATAGGCACGTCTACTGTGCCGACACGGCACGGCACCTGCGGCCCGCCCTCTCCTCGGGAAGGGTTGGGATCTGCGGATCGCCGCGCGATTAGGACACAGGTCACGAGACACTCACGAGACAACGGGAGTCGAGGAGATGAACGACAGCGCTGTCGTCGGGAGCGCGCGTCCACGCAAGAGCGCGGGCGCGGGTGCGACGGTGATCGCGGCATTCGGCGGCCTTCTGTTCGGTTACGACACCGGCATCATTTCGGCGGCACTGCTGTATATCGGCCCGGAGTTCGACCTCAGCGATCAGGCGAAGGAGTTCGTGGTCGCCTCGCTGCTGGTCGGCGCCATCATCGGCGTCGCGGCGGGCGGCGCGATCATGGACCGGATCGGCAGGCGGCGCACGCTCCTGGCTGTCGCCGTGCTGTTCCTCGCAGGTGCGATCGCCTCCGGCCTCGCCGCCTCGATGGTTGTCCTGCTGTTGGCCCGCATTCTGCTGGGTCTGGCGATCGGTGCCGCGTCGGTGGCTGTGCCCGCCTACATCGCGGAGATCGCGCCGGCCCATCTGCGTGGCCGGCTCGTGTCGGTGAACCAGCTCATGATCTCCTCCGGCATCCTGATCTCGTACATCACCGGCTATGTCCTGTCGGACTCGCAGGCCTGGCGTTGGATGCTGGCGGTCGCCGCCGTCCCCGCACTCGTGATGCTCGTGGCCCTGCCGCTGCTGCCGGAGAGTCCGCGATGGCTGCTGTCCCAGGGGCGGGACGGCGAGGCCCGAGCGCTGTTGTTGCGCAGCCGGTCCGCGCAGGCCGTCGACGACGAGATCGCGGAGATCACGGCGGCCATGCGTGCCGAGAAGACCTACACCTTCCGCGATCTGCTCTCCTCGCGGTTCCGGCCGGGAATCATCCTCGGCGTCGGTGTCGCGGCGACGAACCAGCTCGTGGGCGTCAACGCCGTCACGTACTACACCCCGACGCTGCTGACCGGCTCCGGATTCGGAGACTCGGCCGCGATTCTGTCGTCGGTCGGTCTCGGTGTGGCCAACGTCGGCTTCACGCTCGTCGGCCTACTCCTGGTCGACCGCATCGGCAGGCGGCCGTTGGTCCTCGGCGGGACAGGACTGGTCGTGCTCTCGCTCGTGGTGATCGGCGCGGTCTACGCCTTCACCGATCTCGACGGGATCTGGGCGGGCGTGCTGCTGACGTTCCTCATGGTCTACCAGGCGTCCTTCTCGGCGAGCCTGGGTCTGGCGATGTGGCTGGTCAACAGCGAGGTGTTCCCGACAGAGGTGCGCGGAAAAGCAGGCAGCGCGGGGCTGGCGACCCACTGGATCCTGAACCTGCTGATCTCGGTCACGGTGCTGACCACGATCAACGCACTGTCGCCGAGCGGACTGTTCTGGCTGTACGCGGTGCTCGGCGGCCTCGGGCTGCTGTTCCTGCACCGGAAGCTGCCCGAGACCCGGGGCCGTACGCTCGAGGAGATCGACGCCGAACTCAACGGCGACGTGCCCGCACGCACCCCCACGGCGAGCTGATCCCGGTGCCGCCGGTGCGCGGGCCCGCCCCACACCGCGACGCCGGCGGCACCGCCCCATCCGGAATCGTGTTCAGTTCGCCCGGTGCTCGTCCGTGTGTGCGGCTCGGTCGGGGCTGCGGTCAGGGCTGAGGCCGTCGATCAGCAGGTCCAGCAGTCGATCGACCTGCGGACGTTGATCCGGTCGCTGGCACGCCAGCAGCACCCCGGCCATCTGTGCGACAACGTCCTCTGCGGGCACGTCGCCGCGCAGGCGGCCGCTTTCCGCCCCTGCGTCGAGCATCCCCCGGACCGCCTCGCCGAGCCGTCTGCGCGTGTCGTCGGACGTGACGGCCCCCGAGGCGATCACCTCTCGCAACGCCTCGGCCATTCCGTGCTTGGTCGCGACGAAGTCGGCGTAGCGGCCCATCCACGTGCGCAGCGCTCGTTCGGGAGGCAACGTGGCGGCGAGCTCGCCCGCGGCATCGCACAGCTGTCCCAGTTCGTCGCGGTACACCGCCTCGATCAGCGCCTCCCTGGACGGAAAGTGCCGGTACAGGGTCCCGATGCCGACGCCTGCACGGCGCGCGATCGACTCCAGCGACGCCGTGCCCTGCGAATCGCTCAACGCCGCCAGCGCCGCTTCGACGATCCGCCCGCGGTTCCGCCGCGCGTCCGCGCGCTCCCGTCCCTGACCGTCGCCCGACATATCTGGAGGGTCCTCCGTTTTCGGTGTACCGTGACTCATAGGCGGAGGATCCTCCGTCTATGTCCCAGACTAGTGGGAGGTCAGCGCGATGCCCACCAAGCCCACCAAGCCCACCGACACCGCCAACACGCCGCCCGAAGCCGACGCCGACGTGCGAGGACTGCTCGGCGACCGGCGCGTGCACCGAGTCGGTTACGGCGCGATGCAACTGGAGCACGTTCCGCGGCAGGAGGCGATCGCCCTTCTGCGCCGCGCCGTGGAACTCGGCGTCGATCACGTTGACACCGCCCACTTCTACGGCGCAGGCGCCGTCAACGAGGCGATCGGCAGCGCGCTCGCGCAGCAGCGAGACGGCGTGCTGATCGCGAGCAAAGTCGGCGCCACTCACGAACCCGCCGCCGAGTACGGATTGGCCCCGGCCCAGCGTCCGGAGCAGCTACGCGCCGAGGTCGAGGCGAATCTGCGCAGTCTGGGTGTCGACCGGATCGACCTCGTGAACCTGCGCCGTCTCGACGGCGGCGGACCCGGCATCCGGGCCAGTGGTGACCAGGTCGTCGACCTGGACGACCAACTCGCCGCGCTCGCGGATCTGCGCCAGGCGGGCACGATCGGCCACATCGGACTGAGCAACGTGACCCGCGCGCAACTCCGGCAGGCACTCCCGGTCGGAATCGCCTGCGTGCAGAACCACTACAACCTGCTCGACCGCACCGACGCGCCGGTGCTCGACGAGTGCCGTGCCCGGAACATCGCCTGGGTGCCGTTCTTCCCGCTCGGTTCCGGTGTGACGGCCCACCCGGCCGTACTCGCCGCTGCGGAACGCACGGACGCGAGTCCCGCGCAGGTGGGCCTGGCCTGGTTGCTCGGCCATGCGCCGCAGACCCTGCTGATCCCCGGCACCACCAAGCCAGCCCACCTCGAACAGAACCTCCGTGCGGTCGACGTGCACCTCGACGCCGACACCCGCGCCGAACTCGACGGTCTCGGCAACCGCATCGAGCACACCGGGCGCACCAAGAACACCGCGCACGAACCGACCAGCTGAGGAGCATCGCCGCGGACGGCCTGGGCACCGAGATCGCCCTCGGCCACAGCGCGCCGGGGCCTGGCCGGACGGGTTCTCGTCGCGTGACCAGCCCGGCGGCCCTCGCCCGTCCTGATCGCTGTCCGGGGCGTTTCCGACGAATCGCGTACCGACGCCCGTCGCGCGCAGTACAGTCCCGCTGCATGCGCAAGGTGCGGCGGTCACGCCGCTTCCGGCTCGCCCTGGCATGGCGGAGGGCTCCGCGGGCCGCCATGTCCAGTCCGCTCGTGGTCGTGGTTGCCGCCGTCACGGCGTTGTTGACGTCCTTCCTGGCGACCGCCACCCCGCTGCACGCCCAGGCGGCCGCCGGCGCCGCGCTCACCGAACGACACGGGAGCGTGTGCGAGGACCAGTACGGTCCCGTGTTCACCTCGCCGTCGGTGGATCCGCGTGACGCGCAAACCGTGATTGACGTCGTCCGTGACCGCGCCTCGCGACACGGTTTCGGCGCGCCGGTGGTCAGCATGTTCACACCGGTCGGGAACGCCGAGTTCGGCGGCGAGAAGTTCGACTTCCGGGTCGGCTACCGCACCGGCGGAACCGGCGATCTCGAGCTGCTGCGCGGCAACGCCTCACCCGGCCTGTGGATGGGGACCGAGCTCGCCGACGCCGAAGGCATTCCGCTGGGCACCCGCGGGCACGAAGGGCTGTTGCCGCCCACCACGGGCATCTACCGCGACCTGCACCTGCCTGCGCCGGGACCGTGGTGTTCGGTGCGGGACCTGTCGATGCCCAACCGGCTCGTGGACACGCTCACCGGCCCGGTACTGTTCGCGACCGACCGTGCGTCCTTCGACACCGCGACGCGCCCCTTCAGCGAGCTCGAACGCCTCACCGTCACGTTCCGCACGCCACCGCCGTCCACGCTCGCCGAAGCCACCGACCGACTCCGGCGAGCCGACGCGCTCATCGCCGACGTCGAACAGACGCTCCGAGACGACGGGCACGGCGCGCTGACCCACGGCTCCACTCCGTTCGCGCGGTCGGTGGAGCTGGCACACCAGGCGCGGGCGAACGTGGGACTGTCGATCGCTCCCCTGGCCGTCCTGGCCGTGCTGATCGGGTGCACAGGCGCGGCGGTCCTCGGCCTGCAGTGGTACCAGCGACGCCACCGGCAGGTGCGCCTGCACCTCACCCGCGGTCATCGTCCGGCCGCGGTCGGCGGATTGGCTCTGGCCGAACTCGGAGCACCGATCTTGTTCGGTGGAGCGCTGGGAGTCGTGGCCGCGTGGTGGGCACTTCCCGCATACGGGCCTGCGGGCCCGGTCGACGGCGGCGGCATCGCCGTCGCGGCGGCCTGCGGGGTCGCCGCGACGGTGGTGTCGGCGCTGTCGGTGGGCGCGGTCGTCACGACGCGCGCACGCCGGGAGTTCCGCCGGCCGGAACCCGCACGGGGCCGTGCACCGAGTGCCCGCGGTCTGCTCGCCTACGTCCCGTGGGAGCTGGGCACCGCCGCCGTGGCGCTCATCGGATGGCTGCGGCTGGCCGACTACGGTGGCACGTCAGCCACCGGAGACCCGCTGCCTCAGGTGGATCCGCTCGCGCTGTCGTATCCGGTGGCCGTGGTGCTGACCGTCGGCATCGTCACGGCCCGGCTTGCCGTGTTGGCGCTGCGACTCTCGCACCGGGTCCGGTGGTGGTCGCGGCCCGCCCTGCAGTTGGCGCTGCGCAGGCTCGCCGCCACTCCCGGCCCGGTGGTGGGTGTCCTGGTGATCAGCGTGCTTGCCGTCGGGACACTCGCCGTCGGCAGCGCGGTCTCGACGGCCCAGCGGTCCGCCCTGGCCGACAAGACCGGCATGTACGTCGGAGCGGAGTCCGCTGTGGACGTGCAACACGCGGTCGCCGTCGGCGAGGTTCCCGTCCCCGACGGCGTGCGCGAGGGCACCACACTGGTCGGCCGCATCAACTCCACGGGCACCGATCCACGCGTGGCCGTCGTCGACCCGGCAACGTTCCTCGGGGTCGCGTGGACGAGCGGGCTCGACGAGAACCACCTGCGGACGCTCTTCACCCGCATGGACGCGCCCGTGGACGGCGAGCTTCCCGCCATCCGGGTCGGCGGGCCGTCCGGTCCCGCACCCGACGTCGGGGATACACCGCTGCGGGCGATCGCCGACGTCGAGGCGTTTCCGCTCCTCACCGACGATCCCGGCTACGTCGTGTCCCGCACCGCGCTGTCCGGCGAGCAGGTCGAAGCCGTGACCCGGTGGACACTCCTGTCGACGGGACCGCTCGACGCGCTCGTCGCACCACTACGCGATGCCGGGTTGGCGCACCCCAACCCGGAGACCAGGGACGCGGTGTTCGACGCGTTGCCCTTCCGGGTGGTCGAGTGGACGTTCTCGTTCGTCACCCTCCTCGGCGTGGTGCTCGCCGTGGTCGCGGTCATGACCGTCGTGGTGGCGACCGAGACGCGGCGGAGGCAGAACGCGCTCGCCGCCTCGTTGCTCGTGCGGATGGGCATGCGCAGAAGCGGACTGCTGCGCAGTCACCTGGCCGAACTCGGTGGCGTCGGCGGCGTGGCGGCCTTCGTCGGCCTCGTCTGCGGGGTCACCGTCGCGGCGATTGCGGTGCCGCGCTTCGACCCGGTCCGGTGGCTATCGCCGGTGGCCCACCTGCCCAATCCGGCGCCGCTGGTCGTCCTGACACTGGTCGGAACCGCTCTCGTCGTCACGGCGACCGCGTGGTTCGCGGTACGGTCGGCGCGTGCCGCTGTCCCCGCGGAGCTGCTCCGTGTCTGAACCGCCTCGCCCCGCTGCCGCCGACCGCCCGGCCTTCCGGCTGCGGTCGGCCGGCGTCGACTACGTGACCCCCACGGGCACGGCGACGGGCATTCGGGACGTCACGATCGACATTCCGCACGCCGCGATGACGGTCCTGGCCGGGCCGTCCGGTTCGGGGAAGTCCACATTGTTGCGCGTGCTCGGGCTCGTCGAACCACTCACGGCGGGGTCGGTCGAGTTCGACGGCACCGACGTGGACCGGATCGATGCCCGGATGCGGCGGACGCTGCTACGACGACGTCTCGGCCTCGTCTTCCAGAACCCGGTCGACAACCTGCTCCCCGCGTTGTCGGTGGGCGAGAATCTGCGTGCGGCGGCCGAGTCGGCCGGTCAGGACTGTGTCCCCGAGGAGATTCTCGCCGAACTCGGCCTCGACGGGACGACGTCCTGGCGGATCGGTGTGCTGTCGGGAGGTCAGCAACAACGATTGGCGTTCGGCTGCGTGCTGGCGCGTCGCACCGACATCGTGTTGGCCGACGAGCCGACGTCGCAGTTGGACAAGGCGTCGGCCGAGTCGGTCATCGCGGTCGTGCGGGACCTCGAACGACGGGGACTCACGGTGGTGGTCACCTCGCACGACCCGGCGTTGATCGCCGTCGGCTCGCCAGTGGTGCGGTTGCACGACGGCGTAGTGGAAACGGGTGCCCAGACGACGGTGGCGGCGGTGGAGACGGTGGAGGAGGTGCCCTCCGATGACACCCGGTGAGCACGCCCCCGTCGGGCCCGCGACGCTCCGCGCGGCCGGCCTGCGTCGGGTGTTCCCCCACCCGGGCGGCGACGTCGAGGTGTTGCGTGGGGTCGACCTGACGGTGGAACCGGGTGAGTTCGTCACGCTCGCCGGACGTTCCGGCTCGGGCAAGAGCGCACTGGTGGCCGTCCTGTGCGGATTCGACCGCCCGGACTCGGGCACGGTGCACATCGGCGGCGACCGCGTGACGCAGGACCTGCCGTGGCGCACGTGCGCGGTCGTACCACAGTCTCTCGGCCTCACCCCGGAGCTGACCGCAGCCGAGAACGTCGCGTTGCCGTTGGTGCTCGGCGGCGTACCGGCCTCGGAGGCCGCAGCTACCGCGGAGGCGCTCCTGTCCCGGGTTCAGCTCGGTGCGGTGGCCGACCGCCGTCCTGGTGAGCTGTCGTTTGGCCAGCAGCAGCGGGTCGCGCTCGCCCGTGCCGTCTCCCCGCGACCGGCCGTGCTGATCGCCGACGAGCCGACGGCGCATCTGGACACCGGCACGACACCCGTCGTGCTCGACATGTTGCGTGACCACGCCGTCGGCGGCGGAGCCGTGCTCGTGGCCACCCACGACGACGCGGTACACCAGGTTGCCGATCGGCGCATCGACCTCAGCGACGGCGTGCTCGAACTCTCGGCCGCCAACCGGTCCACGACCTCCCCACGGTGACCGCCGCGTTCCCTGCCAGATCCCCCACCACGGCCGGCGTGTCCCCTCCCGTGCGGGAGATTTCGGCGCAGCCCCACGGGCCCACGGCACGAGCACCGGCACGCCGGGATTCCGCGCACAGCCCGGCGATTCCGGAAGCCCGAATCCCGTAGAATCCGCCGTGATGCCCACATCCCGCTGGTGGCTCGGTGCGTTCGCGTTGGCCGGGGTCTGCCTCCTCGTCGCCGTGGTCGTGCTGACGTCCTCCGAACCCCCGTCGCCGGAACGGCCGGGCCCGCCGGGGCGCGGACCGTTGACCGTCGTGTCCATGGGCGACAGCACGATCTCCGGCGAGGGGGCCGGTGACTACACGGCCGACACCGACGGGCGCAACGGCAACTGGTGTCACCGCTCTCCCAACGCGATGGTCAACCACATCGAGCTGAGCGGCGTGACCGAGCACGTCAACCTGGCATGCTCGGGCGCGGCGTCGAAACACCTCAGGCTGGGCGACGAGAAACAGTGGACGGAACCGTCGCAGGCACAGCAGCTGGCCGAGCTCGTGAAGGACCATCGTGTGGCGGCGGTCGTGGTGGGCATCGGTGCGAACGACGAGCCCCAGTTCTCCCGCCTCATCTCGCAGTGTTTCACCTCCTGGTTCTCCGACGAGTCCGCGCCGTGCAACGAGCGGATCAAGGTGGACTGGGAGGAACGGGTCGACGCGGTGGTACCGAAGGTCGCCGAGGTGCTCGAGGACATCCGCACCGTCCTCGACCGTGCGGGCTACGACGAGGACGACTACGAACTGGTGCTGCAGTCGTACGCCTCCCCGATCGGGCCGGACATGCCCGAATCACTGCGCAATCTGGACGGTTGCCCGTTCCGCAAGGCCGATCTGCGCTGGGTTCGCAACACGGGTGCGCCGGATCTGGCCGAAGGACTGTCCCGCGCGGCGTCCGAAGTGGACGCACGGTTCCTCGACCTGTCGCGCGCGGCCCTCGGCCACGAGGCGTGCAGCGGCGGGGCGGACAAGAACTCCGAATGGTTCACCCGCTTCACGGTCCGCTGGGACGACCTCAAGGACGCCGACCGTGCCTCGCACGCGATCCAGGAATCCTTCCACCCCAACGCGAACGGGCATCGGCAGTTCGCCCGCTGCATGAGCGAGTTCCTGTCCTCCGACGCCGAGTCCGCCGTCTGCCTCAAGGGCGACGACGACAACCTCCACGCGGCCCCGTCGGTCGCCGAGCACGGCCGGCGCTGAGCCGAGCCGACCCGGATCGGCAGGGGCCCGGTCGAGCACGTCGGGGACGGCGGGTCAGGCACTCACAGTGTCGGGGAACGGCCTTCGAACGGCGTCGACAGCACCACCGTGGTCCGCGTGGAGACCTTCGCGACCTCGCGGATCCGCCGCAGCAGATCTTCCAGACCCAACGGCGACGGCACCCGCACCAACAGGATGTAGGACTCGTCGCCGGCCACCGAGTAGCACGACTCGATCTCCGGGATGTGTTCCAGCCGCTGCGGATAGTCGTCGGGGGCAGCCGGATCGTTCGGCGTCAGGGAGATCAGCGCGGTGAGCGGAAGTCCGATCTGCTCACCGTCGAGTTTGGCCGTGTAGCCACGGATGACGCCGCGTTGTTCGAGCCTGCGCACCCGCTGGTGCACCGCGGACACCGACAGGCCCACCCGCTCGGCGAGATCGGTGAAGCTGCGCCTGCCGTCGGCCGACAGTTCGGCCACGATCGCCTTGTCGAGCGGCTCCAGACCGGGGACCGCGGGAGTGCCTCCGCTTCCGGAGGCCGTCATGAGTCGAGCACGACGAGCTCGTGCGGGCGCGAGTTCAGCGGTTCGACGCCCTCGCCGGTCACCACGACGATGTCCTCGATCCGCGCTCCCCAGTGCCCTGCGGTGTAGATGCCCGGCTCGACGCTGAAGGCCATGCCCTCCTCGAGCGGCAGGTCGTTGCCGGCGACGATGTAGGGCTCCTCGTGCACGTCCAGGCCGATGCCGTGCCCGGTGCGGTGGATGAACCGGTCGCCGAAACCGGCGTCGGCGATGATGTCGCGTGCCGCGGCGTCGACGGACGCGGCGCTCACGCCGGGCCGCACGGCGTCCACGGCGGCCTGCTGGGCGCGCTGCAGCACCGCGTACGTCTCCGCCACGTCTGCGCCCTTCGGCTCGCCGACGGCGTAGGTGCGGGTGCAGTCGGAGTTGTAGCCCTCGGGGATCGGGCCGCCGATGTCGACGACCACCACATCGCCCGCTTCGATGACTCGGTCGGAGACGTCGTGGTGCGGGCTGGCGCCGTTGGGCCCGGAGCCGACGATGACGAAGTCGGCCGCGGTGTGACCCTCCTCGACGATGGCGGCGGTGATGTCGGCGCCCACCTCCGCCTCGGTGCGTCCCGGCCGCAGCCATTCGCCCATGCGCGCGTGCACCCGGTCGATCGCGGCGCCCGCCTCGCGCAGCGCGGCGATCTCGGCGGCGTCCTTGCGCATTCGCAGTTCACGCAGCACCGGGCCGGCCAGCATCTGTTCCGCGTCGGGTACCGCGCCCCGCACGCCGAGCACGTGCAGGGCCGCCATCATGTCGCTCACGGCCACGCGCGCTGCCTTGCCGACCCGGTCGGCGACCAGGCGGTAGGGGTCGTCGCCGTCGACCCAGGTGATGACGTCGATCCCGAGGTCGTCGGTCGGCACGTCGGAGTAGCCCGGCAGTTCGAGCTTCGGCACCACGAGTGCGGGCGGCGTGTCGCTTGCGGGCACGACGAGCGTCGTCAACCTCTCGAACGACCCGCCCGCCTGGCCCACGAGGTAGCGGAGGTCCGACCCGGGAGCGATGAGCAGCGCGTCGGCTCCGGCATCGGCGGCGGCCTTGCCTGCCCGGTCGAGACGGGACCGCAGGGTGGCGGCTTCGGGCGCGGGATTGTGCAGCGATCGACGGGACATGGCCCGAGGGTACTGGGAAGCGGAGCTTCTCATTGGGGGGTGGTGGTCGGGCGAGGGGCCGGCCCTGCGAAGCGCAGCTTCTCCGTGGGGGGATGGTGCTGGCCGCGCGAGGCCCGCCCGCCCTCAGCCGTGGTGGCCGCTGGCGAGGGTGACCGGCAGTGGGGGCATCGGGCAGTGCAGCATCGAGCAGACCGTGCGGAGCAGTTCGGATTCACCGACGGTGAGCACGCCGTTGTCGGCGATGACGGTGACGACCGCTTCGACGAGGACCTGGGTGTCGCGGCCGGACAGGCCGTCGAGTGCCGGCCACACCTGGTCGAGCACCTGCGGGCCCTGCGGCGGCGGGGCGAACGGCAACGCCGAGCCCGGTGCGACGCGCTCCATGCCTGCGCGGAACGCGCGTTCCCCTGCGGCCGGGTCGGGGTTGCCGACCGCGGCGAGCACGGCGAGCAGTATCGCGACGGACTGCTGGGCCGAGGCCAGGGTGCTGCGCCGCCGTCCCCACGGGGGCTGCTGGTGCACCGCCTCGTGGAGTTCACGGCCGAGCAGTGCGGCGAAGCAGTACTCGAACACGCTGGTGCGCCCGTCGGCCGCGGCGAGCGCGCCGACCGTGTCGCGAAGGGCGTCGACGGCCTGCGGGGGTCGTTGCCGCAGTGCGGGGAACGCGACCTCGGCGAGGGGCAGGCGCAGCGCGGGGTCGAGCTGGGTCAGCGCGCCGCCGTCCTGCCACGCGGCGTCGGCGAGCGGGCCGCCCCACCGGCTGGCGATGAGGTGGTACTGCCTGCCACGCACCTCGGGGTGTGTGGACAGCAGCAGGCCGAACACGAGGGGGACGGCGGCGTCGGGACTGTGGGCGCGGTGCAGGAACGCTTCCGGAATCCGGGACAGCACCCCGGCGCCCTGGTCCTGTGCCGGCTGCCCGGCCCCCGGGGCCGCGCCCGGACCGGCAGCGTGACCGGCTCCGGGACCACCAGCACCCTGCACGGTGTCCTGACCGCCGGCTGGTGCGAGACCGCCCATCGTGCCGACCGTGCCCGCCACGGCCGAGGCGTGGGCCGCAGGCACGTGGCCCACCGGTGGAGCCGCGGGCGGTGATGCAGGGGCGGGCGCGAGGCCGAGCGCGGCGTCCTCGTGCATCCCCGACGGCGGCTGCTCGGCCCACCGCCTGCCGAGCCGGTCGAGTTCGTTCGGGTCGAACGTCGGGTCGAGCTGGCGGATGCGTTCGGGCAGCGGCGGGTGGGTGGCGAGCCACGAACGCCGTTTGCCGCCCTCACCGAAGAGCATGTGGCTGACGTCGTCGGTCTTGCCCGCCCGCAGCCGCGAACCGGTGGGCAGGCCGCCGATCTTCTTCAGGGCGCCGGCCAGCCCCGCGGACTGCCGGGTGAACTGCACGGCGGAGGCGTCGGCGAGGTACTCGCGCTGGCGGGACACCGCGGCCTTGATGATCCTGCCCGCGAACACGCCGATGAAGCCCACGATCATCAGAACCAGTCCGAACAGGATGAACGGCGCGGCGCCGCCCTTGTTCGATCCGCCCCTGCCGCCGGTGCCGAGCAGCACCCTGCCGACCACGGCCAGCCCGACGAGCCCGGCGAGCACGCCGATGAGCTTCATGTTGAGCCGCATGTCGCCGTTGACGACGTGACTGAACTCGTGGGCGATGACGCCCTGCAGTTCGTCCCGGTTGAGGCGGTCGAGAGCGCCCTGGGTCACGGCGACGGCGGCGTTCGCCGGCGACCAGCCCGCGGCGAAGGCGTTGATTCCCGCCTCGTGCGGCAGGACGTAGAGCTCCGGCACCGGGGTACCGGAGGCGATCGAGATCTCCTCGACGACGTTGCGCAGCCGGCGCAGGGCGGGATCGGCGGTGTCCTGCGGAACGGGCAGACCTCCCACGCTGCGCGCGACCGCGCCCCCGCCCTGCCTCCGGAGCATCATCGTGCGCACCAGCGACGTTCCGCCGATGACGAGGAGCATTCCGACACTGGCGAGCACCAGCGTGCCGACGAGCTGGTTCGTCGGTTTGGTGTCGAGGCGGAAGAAGACGAACACCGCGAGGTCGACGACCACGACCACCGCCACGACCGCTGCGATGAACAACCACACCAGTCGGGTGGAGGCCTTCCGGACCTCGTCCTGTCGCTCGAAGAAGTTCATGGTCGCCGATCACGTCCCCCGCGTTCGCTTGCCGCCCCAGTGAAACCCGTCGGTGCCGATCAGAACGAGATCTGCGGCGCCTGGCGGGCCTCCGGCGAGTCGATCTCCAGCAGCGCGGCAGCCTGGAAGCCGAACATGCCGGCGAGGATGTTCGTCGGGAACGTCTCGCGCTTGTTGTTGTAGGCCATGACGCTGTCGTTGTAGCCCTGGCGCGCGAACGCGACGCGGTTCTCCGTGGAGGTCAGCTCCTCGGACAGCTGCATCATGTTCTGGTTGGCCTTCAGGTCCGGGTACGACTCGGACAGGGCGAACAGCCTGCCGAGGGTCTGGGTCAGCGCGGTCTCGGCACCGCCCAGCTGCTGCATCGCGCCGGGATCGCCCGGGTTCTGCCGCGCGGCCTGCTGGGCCTGCACCGCTCCCCCGCGCGCGGCGATGACGGACTCCAGCGTCTGCCGCTCGTGCTGCATGTAGCCCTTGGCCGTCTCGACCAGGTTCGGGATCAGGTCGTGCCGCCGCGTGAGCTGCACGTCGATCTGAGCGAACATGTTGCGGTAGTGGTTGCGGCGTTTGACCAGGCCGTTGTAGCCGGTGATCAACCAGATGACCAGCGCAATCACGATGACGGCGACGATCACGATCGCCACGATCGCTCCGGTGCTCATGACAGTGTTTCCTCCCCTTGATCGACACGTGCGCCCGCAGACTAGCCCCAGGCCTTCTGCGGGTCAGGGATTTGGACAATCTTCCCCTTGGCGTGTGGCATGCACGACCCGGAGCGCCTCGTGCGAGGCTGTAGCGGTGAGCACCGGTTCCGTGGCGCTGCTGGACGCGGCGAGCCTGTATTTCCGTTCGTACTTCGCCCTGCCCGAGTCGATGAAGGCGGCCGACGGTACGCCGGTCAACGCGGTGCGCGGCTTCGCCGACACGGTCGCGCGCATCCTCACCGACCGGCGGCCCGCGCGTCTCGTGGCGTGTCTCGACGCCGACTGGCGTCCGCAGTTCCGGGTCGACGCGCTGCCGAGCTACAAGGCGCACCGCGTGGCCGAGGAGGTCGAGGCGGGGGCCGACGTCGAAGAGGTCCCCGACACGCTGACCCCGCAGGTGCCGATCATCCTGGAGCTGCTGGAGGCCGCCGGCCTCGCGACCGCGGAGGCTCCCGGGTTCGAGGCCGACGACGTCATCGGCACCCTCGCCGCACGGGAGACGACCCATCCGGTCGAGGTGATCACCGGCGACCGTGACCTGTTCCAGCTCGTGCGCACCGAGCCGACCCCCACCACGGTCATCTACGTCGGCAAGGGGTGGGCGAAGGCCGAGGTCCTCGGACCGGACGAGGTCGCCGCGAAGTACGGGGTGCCAGCCGACCGCGCGGGGGCCGCCTACGCGGACATGGCGATGCTGCGGGGCGATCCGTCGGACGGTCTTCCCGGCGTCGCGGGCATCGGGGGGAAGACGGCCGCCAAGCTGATCACCCAGTTCGGCTCGTTCGAGGACCTCGTGGCCGCCGCGCGCGCCGAGAGCCCGGACCTGCCGGTGAAGACCCGTACCCGCCTCAACGAGGCGGCCGAGTACCTGGACGCGGCCCCGACCGTGGTGCGGGTCGCCGCCGACGCACCCGTCGAGCTGTCCGGTCCCGACGCCGTTCCCGCGGGGGCGGTCGACGAGTCCCGCGTGCGCGAACTCGCCGCGCGCTGGAACCTCGGCGGTTCGGCGACCCGTCTGCTCGACGCGCTGGCTTCCCGGCCGTGACCCGGCGGGGTCACTGAAGCTTGCCGACCTCGTAGCGCCCGTCGTTGTCCTGCACGGTGATCGTCACCTTGCGCTGCTGCTCGGCGGCCTCGACGTAGCAGGCGAAACGGGCGCCTGCCTCGACCGCGCGGTTCCGCGGGCAGGACACGTCGCCCACCCCGTCGACCTGGTAGTGCTCGACGAGCACCGCACGCACGTCGTGGTTCATCCGCTCGACGTCGAAGACCCGCGCCGTCTCGGTCGGCGTCGACACCGGCGACGGCGCCGACGCCACCGTGGACGTGGCCGCGGTCGGGGTCGACACCGCCGTGTCGGAGCCGCCCGAGTCCGTTCCGCGTTCGCTGCAGCCGGCCAGCAGACCGAGCCCGGCGATCACCACCGTCGCCGTCATCAGACGTCTCCCCACGAGCCCCTCACCTCGGTGTTGATCTTCTGTGAGCTAGAAGAACGTACCGCACCACGGGGCTGTCGGGGTCGAGAAGAGACGGTCGGCACGGGAGGCGGCACGGGTCGTGAGTGCCTGCGCACGGCCGGTGTCGACCAGCTGCGACGGCCGCCAGGCGCCGAGGTGGATCATCGCCAGCGCGGCGACGTCGAGCCGCAGATCGGGCGCGCGGTCGGTGCGCTCCACGCCGTCGGGTCCCACCAGGTAGCTGCCCGTGTTCGCGGGCAGCAGCCGGTCGGTCACCTCGACCGTGAGCGGATCGCCCTGGTAGGCCCGCACGGCCAGCGCTTCGGGAACGTCGACCAGCCGGAGCCACAGATCGTCGAACCGCGCCGTGGTCGACACCGCCCTCGGGTCGGCGAGCAGCAGTTCGAGGGGCTCGTCGACCGGCCGGTTGGTCGCGGTGATCTCGCCGATGAGGTCGACCGACAGAAGGTACCGCCACAGCCCCGCGAAGGCGTCGATCGTGGCGGTGTGCAGGTCGACGAGCTTGAGGGTCGCGGAACCGGGCTTCGGGCGGTCGACCGAGTAGACGGCGAACCCGTCGATGCCGTCCTTGCCCTCGTGCGTCACCGCGGTGACCCGTCCTTCGGCACGCCGCGCGAGGTGGGCGCGCAACATGCCCCACCACTCCGCGGGGCGGGCAAGCATGCCGGGCCGCGTCGCCATCGCCGGATATGCCTGCGAGGCCAGGTCGATCACCGTCTCGAGGTCCCGGATCTCGACGCGGCCTCCGGCCGGAGCCTCGGGCCTGAGCTGCGCACGGGACGTCTCGACCGTGTAGTCCCGCGCGAGCGCGCCCACGCCGTAGCCGAACCGGCCGTAGATCGTCGCCTCCGAGGCGTGCAGCCCGGCGGTGACCACGCCGCGCTCGGCCATGTCGGTCAGCTGCGCGCGCATCAGTTCACTCAGCACGCCACGCCGGGTGCGGTCGGCACGCACGCCGACCTCGGTGACCGCGCCGAGCGGCACTCCGCCGCCGGGCACCGTCAACGCGGTGTCCCACGCCCACGCCGTGCCGATCAGCGCGCCGGTGTCACCGTCGGTGACACCGTGCCGGCGCCCGGCGCACTCGACGTCCCGGGCCGAGGCCCATTCCTCGTCGGTCAGTGGCGGGGCGTGCAGCGCCGAGCGGAACAGCTCGACGGCGCCCCGCTGTTCGTCGTCGCCCAGGATCCGTGCGTGGTGATCGGTCATGCCACCGATCCTTTCCGAGACCGCTCGCCGCGCGCCACCGGATTACGCGTCCACGCCGTCCCCCGCGCGTGCAGTGGCTACTCCAGCCTGCCGACCTGGTAGCGCGCGTCCTCGCTCTTGACCGTGATGGTGACCTGCTGCTGGCCCCCGTCGACCGTCACGTCGCAGGTGAAGGTCTCGTCCACGGTCACCGGCTGGTCCTCCGGGCAGGAGACGCTCTCGACACCCTCGACGCCGTAGTTGTCGGTGAGCACGCGCTGGACGTCGCGGTTCATGGCCTCGGCGTCGAACACCTTCTGGACGAGCAGCCCGGGGATCCAGAACAGCACCACCGCGGCCGCGGCGACGAGCACCACCGCTGCCCCGAGGCCCAGCCACATGCCCTTGCCGGACTTGTTCTTCGGCTTCTGCGGCGGCGCGGCGCCGATCCCCGGCTGCGGGCCGAACGGCGGCTGACCACCGGGTCCGGGCGGCCCGGGCGGCGGGTAGCCGCCCTGCGTGCCGGGCTGGGTGTACGACGCGGTGCCGTGCCCACCTCCCGGCGGCGCCACACCGGGCTGGGTGTAACCATCCGGCTGCTGGGGCGGCTGACCCGGCATCGGCTGGCCGGGTGGCGGCGTCTGCTGACCCGGCTGCGGGTATCCCGGGGGCGGGCCGTACCCGGGCTGCGGGTACCCCGGCTGCTGAGGTTGCTGGGGCGGCTGCTGACCCGGCTGCTGCGGCGGAGGGCCGTACCCCGGCTGGCCGGGGAAGCTACCGGAAGGCGGGCCCTGGGGAGGTTGCTGTCCCCACTGCTGCGGGTCGTTGCCTCCGTACGGCGTGCTCATCGTCCTGCCTCCGCCACTTTCGACTCGTCGACACGTTGTGCGCGATCCAACCACAACCCCGTGCCCTGCCGCCCCGGAAGGTCAGGTCCGAACGCGGTCGCCCCCGTCACACTCCGCGCGTGCCGCACGCGATCAGACCTCGCCGGCCGCCACGACGCCGCGCCGCAGCGCACGTGCCGCCTTGGCCGCGACCCCGCCGACGGGGTGTTCCTTGCCCAGTACGTCCTTCAACTGGTCGAGCAGGTCGATCACCTGCCGAGCCCAGCGCACGAAGTCGCCCGCGGTCAGTTCCTGCCCGTTCGCCTCGGCGGTGGTGAGCACCCGTTCGAGCGATTCGCCTCGCGCCCAGCGATACACCGGCCAGGCGAACCCGGCGTCCGGTTCGCGGGTGCGGTCGAGCCGATGCCTGCGCTCGTCCTCGGTCAGTTCGCTCCAGATCGTCACCGTCTCCTGCCACGCCTTCGGCACGGCGCCCTGGGGCAGTTTCGGCTCCGACATGGCGTCCCGCCGCGCCTCGTAGACCAGCGACGACACGACCGCGGCGAGTTCCGGCGCCGACAGTCCGTGCCAGACGTGCCTGCGGACGCATTCGGCAGCCAGCAGATCCGACTCGCTGTAGATCCGGGCCAGCATCATGCCGTCCTCGGTCACCCGGTCGGCATCGGCTCCGTCCTCGGACCCGGCACCGGTGTCGCTCCCCTGCTCCCCCGCGAGCCCGCTGTCGGCGGCCCGCTCCAGGTAGCCGCGTTCGGCGAGCAGGGCGCAGATGCGGTCGAACGAACGAGCCAGCGAGTGGGTCGTGGCGGCCACCCTGCGCTCGAGCTGCTGCGTTTCGGCCGCCAGCCGCTGGTAGCGCTCCACCCAGCGCAGGTTCGCCTCCCGGTCGGCCATGCCGTGGACGGGGTGTTGCCGCATCTGGTGGCGCAACTCGAGCAGTTCGGGGTCGTCACCGGATTCGGAGCGGCGCCGCTGGCCCGACGGCTTCTCGATCCCGGCGTTGCGCAGCGACGAGGCGATGTCCCTGCGCACCTTGGGCGAACGCAGCTCGACGTGCTTGGGCAGTTTGACCCTGCCCAACGGCTCCACGGGGGACGGGAAGTCGGCCGCCGACAACGGCCCCGACCAGCGGTCCTCCGTGACCACCACCGGCCGCGGATCGCGCAGCGGATCCAGGCCGGGGTCGATCACCACGGCCAGGCCCGACCGCCGACCCGACGGGACGAGGATGACGTCGCCCTTGCGCAGCTTCTCCAGTGAGCGGGCCGCCTCGGCCCTGCGGTGCTGGCTGTTCTGCTTGGCCAGGTACTTCTCGCGGTCGGAGATCTTCTTGCGCAGCTCGACGTACGACAACATCTCGTCGAAGTCCCCGGAGACGGCCTCGGCGTACCCGGCGAGCGCTTCCTTATTGCGTTCGATGCGCTTGGCCGTACCGACCACGGCGCGGTCGGCCTGGAACTGGGCGAAGGACTGTTCCAGCAGTTCGCGCGCCTGGTCGGCCCCGAACTGGCCGACCAGGTTGATCGCCATGTTGTAGCCGGGCCGGAACGACGACTTCAGCGGATACGTCCGCGTCGAGGCGAGACCGCCGACGTGCCGCGGGTCGACGCCGGGCTGCCAGAGCACCACCGCGTGGCCCTCGACGTCGATACCGCGGCGCCCCGCCCGGCCAGTCAGCTGGGTGTACTCGCCCGGCGTGAGGTCGACGTGTGCCTCGCCGTTGTACTTGACGAGCCGCTCCAGCACGACGGTGCGTGCCGGCATGTTGATGCCGAGCGCCAGCGTCTCGGTGGCGAACACGACCTTCACCAGCCCGCGGACGAACAGCTCCTCGACGGTCTCCTTGAACGCGGGGAGCAATCCGGCGTGGTGCGCGGCCACGCCGTGCTCGAGCCCCTCGCGCCACTCCCAGTAGCCGAGCACGCCGAGGTCCGACTCGGGCAGGTCGGCCGTGCGCTCGTCGACGATCCGCCGCACCTCGGCGATCTCGTCTGGGTTGTTCAGCCGCACGCCCGCGTGCAGGCACTGGCCGACCGCCGCGTCGCACCCGGCCCTGGAGAAGATGAACGTGATGGCGGGAAGCAGTCCCGCCCGGTCGAGCCGGTCGATGACGTCGACCCGCGAGGGCGGCCGGAACTTCGGCAACCGCTGCTTGCCGCGGTCGCGCCTGCCGCGCTGACCGCGCTGTCCCCCGAACGCGGCGGGTGCGTGCATCCGGGAGACGTCCTCGACCCGGCGCAACAGCTGCCGGTTGATCTTGGGTTCGTCACCCTGGCCGTCGCCGACGAACAGGTCCATGAGGCGGTTGCCCACCATCATGTGCTGCCACAACGGCACCGGCCGGTGCTCGTCGACGACCACGGCCGTGTCACCCCGGACCGTCACGAGCCATTCGCCGAACTCCTCGGCGTTGCTCACCGTCGCCGACAGGCCCGCGACCCGCACGTACTCGGGCAGATGGAGGATGACCTCCTCCCACACCGCACCACGGAACCGGTCGGCGAGGTAGTGGATCTCGTCCATGACGACGTAGCCGAGCTCGTCGATCGTGTCCGAGCCCGCGTACAGCATGTTGCGCAGCACCTCGGTGGTCATGACGACCACCTGGGCGTTGCCGTTGATGGCCGTGTCGCCGGTCAGCAGGCCCACCGCGTCGGCCCCGTGCCGCTCGACGAGGTCGGTGTACTTCTGGTTCGACAGCGCCTTGATGGGCGTCGTGTAGAAGCACTTACGACCTTCGGCGAGGGCCAGGTGCACGGCGAACTCGCCGACGACGGTCTTGCCGGCACCGGTCGGGGCGCAGACGAGCACGCCGTGCCCGTCCTCGAGTGCCTGGCATCCGCGTACCTGGAAGTCGTCGAAGTCGAACCCGAGGTCGGCGGCGAATCGGGTGAGCTGCGGGTAGTCGCTGCGCCGCCGGGCCGCGGCGTACGCCTCGGCCGGGCTGGGAGAGGCGGAAGAGTCCACGGCGTCAGGGTTTCACATCGGCGGTCACGCGCGCACGAGGTCGGCCTGTGGGGTGCGGGAGTGTCGGGGTCTGCCGCTACCGTGCGTGGGCATGACACCGGATCGCCTGAGGGCCGCGTGCCTGGAGTTCACGGGCGCGGGCGAGGAGTTCCCGTTCGACGAGCACATCAGCGTGTTCAAGGTCGCGGGGAAGATGTTCGCACTCTCGGCGCTCGGCAGGCGACCGCTGAGCGTCAACCTCAAGTGCGAGCCGGAGCTCGCGGTGCAGCTGCGCAGTTCCTACCCGGCGGTCACGCCCGGATGGCACATGAACAAGCGGCACTGGAACACCGTGGTGTTGGACGGGTCGCTGCCCGAGCGGATGGTGCTGGACCTGATCGAGGACTCGTACGACCTGGTGGTGGCCGGTCTGCCCAGGGCGACGCGGGAGCGTCTCGGGTGGAAGGCGCTGGCCGAGGAGAACGTCACCCGAGGACCGGCAGCGCCCCCGGGACACACGTGAGCGACACCGGCGGACTGCACAGGGGTTCGCCGTCGGCGAACACGGGCCAGTCCTGCACCGTGATCCGCACCGTGCGCGCCCGGGCCGTCGTCACCGCCGGGTGGTCGATGTGCTCGCCGGTGCGCAGGCGAGGCAGGACACGCAGTAGCTCGCGGTAGCCCACGCGGCCCACGATCGTCACGTCGAACAGCCCGTCCCCCGGGTCGGCGTCGGGACACACCGGGATGCCCGCGCCGTACCAGGACGTGTTCCCGACGGCGACGAGCATCGCGGGCAGCTCCCACTCACCCGCCTCGGTGGACACCCGAACCGTGCGGGCGCGGAACGACGCCAGCTCGCCCACGATCGCCAGGTCGTAGCGACGCGGACCGGCGGGCCACCGCAGCCGGTTGGCCCGCGCGTTGACCGCGGCATCGAACCCGGTGCACAGCACCGTGCCGAACCACGTGGGGCCCGCCGCCCGGCCGTCGGCAGTGGGGGCTGCGGCAGCGTCGAGGCGTCCCAGATCGATGCGGCGCACCCGGCCCGCGCCGAGCGACGCCGCAGCGGTGTCGACGGCGGCTGCCGGGTCGGCGGGCACACCGAGCGCGCGGGCGAGGTCGTTGCCGGTACCCGACGGGATCAGTCCCAGTGGGAGATCGGTCCCGGCGCAGTACTGCACGGCCTGGTGCGCGGCACCGTCGCCACCCAGCACCAGCAGGGCGTCGAGCCCCTCGGTCCGGGCGGTGTCGAGGCGGGCCCGGAAGTCGTCGACGGTGTCGGCGTCGATCACCGCCAGCCGCCCGACGTGCGGCCGGAGGCGGGAGACGACGGCACCGGCGAGCTTCGCGGCCGCGCCCTTGCCGGACCCGGGATGGAAGGCGAGGGCGACGCGGGGACCCATCGTTACGTCACGTCGTCGGTGCGCGTGCCGCCCCGCGGTTCGTCGTCGATCGAGCTCGGCGTGTACTCGAAGGGCGCGGCCTCGTCGTCGGCCAGGTCCTCCCACCCTTCGGTGCCGCGCTGCTTGTCGAGTTTGCGGTCGTGGAAGCGGGTGACCTGCAGCGAGATCTCGAACAGCACACACAGCGCGAGGGCCAGGGCGATCATCGAGAACGGGTCCGCGGGCGTCACGAACGCCGCGAACACGAACATGATCATGATGATGCCGCGGCGCCACTTCTTCAGCATCTGGTAGCGGACGACGCCCACGCGGTTGAGCATGATGATCAGCAGCGGCAGCTCGAAGCTCACGCCGAAGATGATCAGCAGGGACAGTACGAACGAGATGTACTTGTCACCGGTGAACCACGTGGCGAACTCGCCACCGCCGAACGTCGTGAGGATCTCGAGGGCGTGCGGGGCCATGAAGTAGGCCAGCAGCGCACCACCCGCGAACAGCATCGACGCCAGTCCCACGAAGGTCAGGGCGTACTTGCGTTCCTTCGAGTACAGGCCCGGCGCGATGAACGCCCAGAACTGGTAGATCCACACCGGTGCGAACAGAACGGCACCTGCCGTGAGGCCGACCTTCATCTGGATCATGAAGGCCTCGAACGGCACGGTCTGCAACAGCTGGCATTCCCCGCCGCGGGGATACCGCATGTCTTCCGGAATCTGACAGTACGGACCTGTGACGAGCTCACCGAGCGACGGGATAGACCCGACGCGGTTGCTGAACCACAGGAAGCCGAGGATGCCGCCCAGGACGAGGGCGATCAGCGCGTAGCCGAGACGGCGGCGGAACTCGTAGATGTGCTCGATGAGCGACATCGTGCCGTCGGGGTTGTGCCGACGGCTCCGTGCCTTCCGCTTGCCGTTGCGGCCCTCGCGCTTTCCGGAGGTGTCTCCCACGAAAGCGTTCCGTTCTCGATCCGCCGGGGCGGTGTCAGCCGTTCTTCTGTGCCTGCTCGGCGCCCTGCTGCTTCTTCAGCTCGTCGAGCTGGCGCTGCAGCTGCTCCACCTGGTCGTCCTTCGAAGTCGTGGAGGTCGCCGAGGGTGTGGACGTGGTGGCGTCCTCGGCCACCGGCGTCGACGAGATCTGCTTGGTGTCCGCGGGCGTGGGCTTCTCCGGGTCGGCAGCCTGCGCCTCGGCGTGCTCACCCCGCATGTCCTTGGTCTCCGCCTTGAAGATCTTCATGGACTTGCCGATCGAACGGGCGGTGTCCGGCAGCCGCTTGGCGCCGAACAGCAACACGACGACCAGGACGAGGATGATCAAGTGCCACGGCTGAAGGGCGTTCATGGTAGGTGGCCTCCCTATTCGTTCAGGGCCGATCGTACTGGTTCGGGCGCCGGCTGAGGACGGTTTCGGGACCGCAAATCGCGAACGGCCACGCCGACGGCGGCTGCACGGGCGCGGAGCATCCCGGTACGGGACCCCACGTCGGCGCGCATCGCGTCGGCGGCACGCCGGACGCCCTTCACCGCGCCGCCGAGCCGGACTGCCGCGAAGCCGATCACGACCAGCCCCACAGCGACCCCGACGGCACTCAGCACGTAAAGCACTCCTCTACCCTACTGGTCCTGGGTGAGCGCCAGGTGACGTGCTCGTGCCAATCCGGCGGCCGCTCGTTCGCGAACCGCCACCGCGAGTTCATCCGGTTTCTCCACCGCGGCCCTGCCGCCCAGGCCCAGCACGAGCCGCACCATCCACGACTCGTCGCCATAGCGCATCCGCACCCGCAGGCGCCCGCCGTCGAGCTCGGCGAGTTCCTCGCACGGGTAGTACTCGGCGACCCAGCGGGCGTCCGGCTGGAGGACCAGTTCGGCCTCCGGGTGGTCCTCGCGTGGGGAGAACACGCCCTCGGACAGGTCGGTGTGCCGGGCGTGCGGCGGGGGTGCGGCCTGCTCGTCGGTGACCTCGATGTGGTCGATGCGATCGAGGCGGAACAGGCGCACCGCCTCCGCGCGGCGGCACCATCCTTCGAGGTAGGCGACCGCCTGCACGATCAACAGCCGCATGGGGTCGACGGTGCGGTCGGTCATCTCGTCCTTGGATGCCGTGTAGTACCGCATCCGCACGGCCCTGCCCTCCTGGAGGGCCTGGCGCACGAGCTCGCGGGTGTGGGCGGTGCGTTCCCCCTCCCTGAGTCCGTGGCCGACGACGACCCCCGCGGGTTCGGCCTCGCCCGCCGCCGCCTCGATCTTCGCGATCGCGCGGTGCACCGCGTCGGTGTCGACCACGCCGGGCGTCTCCGCGAGCGCACGCAGGGCGATGACCAGGGCGCTCGCCTCGGCGCCGGTGAGGCGCAGCGGCCTGCGCATCCCGGCGTCGAACGTCACCGACACCGTGTCGCCGTCGAAGGACAGGTCGATCAGATCGCCCGGTCCGTACCCGGGCAGGCCGCACATCCACAGCAGTTCCAGGTCACGCCGCAGCTGTTTCGGTGTGACGTCGAAGTCCTGGGCCGCCTGGTCGATGCGGATGCCGGGGCGCGCGAGCAGGTACGGAACGAGAGCCAGCAGGCGCGGCACCCGGTCGGTCGCGGCGCTCATCGGCCACCTCCCCCGCCACCTGCGACGCGTTCGAGCCGGTCGAGCACGGCCTTGGCGAGCACGTCGGGCTCGAGCACGAGCGCATCGGGCCCGTGGCCCGCGATCCAGTCGGCGGCACCTTCGGGGTGGTACAGGTCGATCTCGACGACGTCGCCGTCGATCCCGTCGACCGTGCGTGCGCCGACGACCCGCGCGTGCCTGCGGATCCCGGCGGCCCGCCCCTCGGCCAGCCACAGCCGTGCGGTGGTCGTGGGCGATCGGTCGTCGCGTCCCGACGAGCCCGCCACGAACGTCAGCAGGTCCACGTCGTCGGGCCTGCGCACGACGCCCGGCTCACCGATCGCCCTGACCTCGCCGCTGATCCGCGACAGACGGAAACAGCGCGGGGCGTCGCGGTCGCGGTCGTGGCCGACGACGTACCAGCGCGCCCGCCACGAGACGACGCCCCAGGGTTCGAGCGTGCGGGTGAGCCGGTCGGGCGAGTCGGACCGTCGGTAGTCGAACCGCACGACCTGCCCGTTCTGCACCGCGGCCAACAGGGGCGCGAACGCGGGCTCGGTGTGCACGCGGGGTTCGACCATGGCGTGCGTCTGGTCGTCGACCTCGACGCCCGCGGCACGGAGTTTGACCAGAGCGCCGTGTGCCTGCCCGGTCAGCTCGGGCGAGTCCCACAGGCGTGCGGCCAGCGCGACGGCGGTGGCTTCGTCGGGGGCGAGGTCGATGTCGCCCAGTTCGTAGTCCCGCCGCGCGATGCGGTAGCCCTCGGGGTCGAAGGCCGAGTAGCTGCCGGTCTCGAGTGGAATGCCCAGCTCACGCAGTTCGGCCTTGTCCCGCTCGAACATGCGGAAGAACGCCTCGGTGCTCGCCGCGTCCGCGTAGCCGGGCACGATGCCGCGGATGCGCTCGGCCGTCAGGTACTGCCGCGTCGACAGGAGGGCGAGCACCAGGTTGACCAGGCGTTCTGCGCGGGCGGTGGACACCTCACCAACCCTAGCTCCCCCGCGCAGCGCACTTCGGGAGGTCTCCCAGCGTGGCTCGCCGCCCGCTCCGGAACCCGGTTCGGATACGGCCTATCCGGCGGGCTGTGCCGGCTGCCGTGCGCCGTGCCTGCCGACCGGCAGCATCAGCGGACGGCCGGAGACGGGATCGGTGATGACCTCGCAGCGCAGGCCGAACACGGTCTCGACGTTCGCGGCCGTGAGCACCTCGCCGGGCTCGCCCGCGGCATGGATCCTGCCGTCGACCATGGCGATGAGCCGGTCGCTGTAGCGGGCGGCGAGGTTCAGGTCGTGCAGCACCATCACGATCGTCGTCCCGCGCGTGTGGTTGAGGTCGGTCAGCAGGTCCAGCACCTCGACCTGGTGGTTGACGTCCAGGAACGTGGTCGGTTCGTCGAGCAGCAGGATCTCCGTGCGCTGGGCCAGCGCCATGGCGATCCACACGCGTTGCCGCTGGCCGCCGGACAGTTCGTCCACGGGGCGGTCGGCGAGCTCCGCCGTCTCGGTCGCGTCGAGGGCGTCGGCGACGGCGTCGTCGTCGGCGGCGCTCCAGCGGGACAGCACGCGCTGATGCGGATGTCGGCCCCGGCCGACCAGGTCGGCGACCGTGATTCCCTCCGGCGCGATGGGCGACTGCGGCAGGAGGCCGAGTCGGCGGGCCAGCCGTTTCGCGGGCATGGCATGCACCGCCGCTCCGTCGAGCAACACGCGCCCACCGCGCGGGCGCAGCAGCCGCGACAGCGAGCGCAGCAGCGTCGACTTACCGCATGCGTTGGCCCCGACGATCGCGGTGATGCGGCCCGGTGGCACCGTCAGGTCCAGCTTCTCGATCACGCTGCGGTCCTGGTAGCCGGCCGTGAGGCCGTCGGCCACGAGTTGCGGCTGGGTCACAGTGAGCCTCCCGATCGGTGGGTGCGGACGATGAGGTACACCAGGTAGGGCGCGCCGAGTACCCCCGTCACGACTCCCACCGGGTAGCGCGTGTCCGTGGCGTACTGGCCGACGAGGTCGGCCACGAGGACCAGCAGTGCGCCGACGAGCGCGGCGGGCAGCAGCGGCGAACCGTTGGGGCCGACGATGCGTGCGGCGATCGGCCCGGACAGGAACGCCACGAACGCGATCGGTCCCGCGGCCGCCGTCGCGAAGGCGATCAGGCCGACGGCGGCGACGATCGCGACGAGTCGCGTGCGTTCCACCCGTACCCCGAGCGCGGCCGCCGTGTCGTCGCCGAGTCCGAGTTGGGTGAGCTCGCGGTCGTGGCCGAGCAGCACCGGCGCGAGTACCGCGACGGCCGCGACGACCGGAAGGGTGGCCTCCCACGTGGCGCCGTTGAGGCTGCCCGTGATCCAGCGCATCGCCTCGTGGTGGTCCCACTGCGAGGCCTTGCTGAGGAAGTAGTTGGTCGCCGACTGGAGCATCGCGGCCATGCCGATGCCGACGAGGATCAGCCGGGTGCCCGCGACACCTCCGCGGTACGACAGGAGGTACACCAGCAGCGCCACGCCGAGACCGGCGACGATCGCCAGTGCCGACACGGCCGCGCCGCCCCACGACAGCACGACGATGCCGAACGTCGCCGCGGCGCTCGCGCCGTAGCTGATGCCGATGATGTCGGGGCTGGCGAGCGGGTTGCGGAGCATGGTCTGGAAGGTCACGCCCGCGAGTCCGAACGCGAGTCCCGCGACCAGGCCCAGCACGGTTCTCGGGAGGCGCAGCCTGCCCACGGTGAACGATGCTCCCGGCACCGTCTCGCCCGCGATCACCCGCAGCACGTCGCCGGGCGGATAGAAGGTGCGGCCGATCATGAGCGACAACGCGGCCGCCACGAGGACACCGGCGAGCAGACAGCCGACGGCGATCCGTCGCCGGGTCGCGCGCCGTCTGCGTGCACGGGTGACGAGCTGCCCCGTCGCCGTCATGTTCTTGGCCGTCATGTTCTTGGCCGTCATGTTCTTGGACGCCGTGTTCTTGGCCGCTGTGGTGCCGGAGGGGGTGCCGGACGGTGGTGCGCTCACAGTGCCGCCGCCTTCTGCCTGCGCACGACGGCGATGAAGAACGGCGCGCCGAGCAGTGCGGTCACGATGCCCACGTCGATCTCGTCGGGGCGGGCGACGATCCGCCCCAGCACGTCGGCCGCGGTGACGAGCGCGGCGCCCGCGAGCGCGGAGTACGGCAGGAGCCAGCGGTGGTCCGGGCCCACGAGCAGGCGGCACAGGTGTGGGACCACCAGTCCGACGAACGCGACGGGCCCGGCCAGTGCGGTGGCGGCTCCACACAGGACGACCCCGCCGAGCGCGGCGCAGCTCCGGGCGAGCAGCACCCGCTCCCCCAGACCGGCCGCGACCTCGTCGCCGAGTGCCAGCATGTTCAGACCACGCGCGCACGCCAGGCAGATCAGGAAGCCCACCGCGAAGAACGGCAGGACCTGGAGCATGCGGTCGAACGTGGCGCCGCCGACGCCGCCGATCTGCCACGACCGCACCGCATCGGCGATGTCGGCGCGGGGCAGGACGACGGCGCTGATCAACGACGTGAGCGCGGCCATCGTGGCGGCGCCGGCCAGTGCGAGTTTGAGCGGTGTCGGGCCGCCCGACCCGAGGGATCCGATCGTGTACACGGCCACGGCCGTCACCCCGGCGCCGGCAAGGGCCACCCACGCGTAGGCGGTCGACGAGCTCAGGCCGAACCATGCGATGCCGGTGACGACGGCCAGCGACGCCCCGCTGTTGATACCGAGGATTCCCGGGTCCGCCAACGGATTGCGGGTAACCCCCTGCAGCGCCGCTCCCGCGACCGCCAGTGCGGCGCCGACGAGCAATGCCAACACGGTCCTGGGGATCCGGGTGGCGACCGCGGCCTCCTGCCACGTGTCGGACGCACCGCCGAGCGCGGCGAGCACGTCGCCGGCCGTCACGCCACGGGTGCCGATCGCGACCGAGGCCCACGACAGTCCGATGAGGACGAGGAGCAGTACGGCCAGCCAGGCGGTCCGCACGAGGCGCGGGCGGCGGACGACGGCGCGCGTGCTGCCCGCCGGGGCCTCGGGGGTCGCTGTTGTCGCGTTCACGGCTCCTCGGTCCGGTGCTCTTCGTTCCGCTGCTTCTAGATCCGCTGCTTTTGGATCCGCTGCTTCTCGCTCCACTGCCCGGCGGGGAGTTACTGCGCCTTGGCCGCGGCCTCGTCGAGCAGGCCGAGGTAGTCATCGAGCACCCACGGGATGGCCAGCGGCGTGGGGTTGGCCGCGGTGCCGAGCGGGTCCGATTCGGGCAGCGTCACGATGGCGTCGCGTTGCACAGCAGGCATCTTCGACAGCAACGGATCGGCCTTCAGCGTGTCGACCAGCTTCTGGTCGCCATAGGTCACGATGACGTCGACGTCGTCGAACGTGTCGGCGTTCTCGGCACTGTGGGTCAGCGAGAACTGGTCGGTGCGTTCCGACGCGGACGCGATGCTCTGCGGCTGGTCCAGACCGATGTCGTCGAAGAACCGCACCCGCGTGTCGTGGGTGGTGTAGAAGCTGACCTTGCTGAGGTCGGTGGTGTCCACATGGGTCAGGAACATCGCCGACCGTCCCGACAGGGCCTCGTGCTCGGCGGCGGCGTCGGAGATCTCGTCCTCGAGCTCGGAGATCAGTTTCTCGCCCTCGTCGGCCATGCCCATCCCCGCGGCGTTCTGCGAGATCATCTCCTGCCACGGCGTGCCCCACGCGGTCTCGGGGAAGGCGACGACCGGCGCGATCTCGCTGAGGGTGTCGTAGTCCTCCTGCGTGAGACCCGAGTAGGCCGCGAGGATCACGTCCGGCGCGGTGTCGGCGACCGCTTCGAAGTCGATGCCGTCTGTCTCGTCGAACAGCACCGGAGTGTCGGCGTCCAGCTCGTCGAGACGCTCCTCCACCCACGGCAGCACGCCGTTGCCGTCGTCGTCGCCGAAGTTCGCGCGGGCCATGCCCACGGGAACGACGCCGAGCGCCAGCGGCACCTCGTGGTTGGCCCAGTTGACGGTGGCGACCCGCTCGGGTTTGCCGTCGAGCACGGTCTCGCCGAAGGCGTGGCGGATCGTGATCGTCTCCCCGTTGCCGTTCGTGGTGTCGCCGCCTGCGGCGCACGCGGTGGTGATGCCCAGGACGGCGACTCCGGCCACGGCGAGCAGGGCACGCCGGGCGCGCGACGGGAAGACGGAGGACGACATGGGGACCCTTTCGGCCGATGCGTGACGCGGAGCGCCCGCGGATACGGCGGTGCTGTGCGGGGTGCTTTACCCGGACTTGACTTTAGGTAAGCCTAACCGAAAGTCATCCGTCGGAGGGTATGTGATCTCGGCAACGGGCCGGGGCGGGCGCCGACCGTGGCCGCCGGGTAGGTTGGGTGTTTGGCATCGATGCCAAACTTTTGACGACACCGACAGCGACGCCGAGAGCGGAAGCACGAACGGGAACAGGGGTGCCGCCATGCCAGGGCGAGGACCGGCCACGGTGACCCACGAGGTGCGCCGTGCGCGGATCATCGACGCGACGATCGAATGCCTGAGCCGCGACGGCTGGCACGGCACCACGCTGAGCGCCGTCGCCCGCGAGGCCGGCATCAGCCGCGGCCTGATCTCGTACCACTTCGCGGGCAGGGACGACCTCCACAGCGCGGTGCTCGAATCCGTGGCCGCCACGGTTTTCGGTGCGGGCGCGGCCGAGGTCGAGGAGCGCATCGCCGCAGCGCCGACGGCCGGCGAGAAGCTGCAGGCCTACATCGAGGGGAACCTGCGGTTCATCGATTCCCACCGCCGGGAGATGGCCGCGTTGGCCGAGCTGATGCCCAACCTGCGGCGGTCGGACGGCACACCGCGCTACGACGACGCCTCCGAGGAGCCGATCATCGCGGGCACGGCCGCGGTGTTCGAGTACGGCGCCTCAACCGGCGAGTTCCGTGTCGTCGACACCCGCATGACCGCCTACATGTTGCGCCGCTGCATCGACGGAGCGGCCAGCAAGATCGTCGCCGACCCGGACTTCGACCTCGATGCCTACGCCCGCGAGCTCACCGACCTCTTCCTCAAGGGAGTCCGAGCATGACCATCGCACCGTCGCCGGCCGTGGAGCTGTCCGGCCTGACGAAACGTTTCGGCGACCACGTCGCCGTCGACGGACTCGACCTGACGATTCCGGCCGGCACGTTCTACGGCCTCGTCGGCCCCAACGGCGCGGGCAAGTCGACGACCCTGTCGATGATCGCGGGACTGCTCACCCCGGATGCGGGCACGGTGCACGTCGCCGGCCTCGACGCCGCACGCGATCGGGAACACGTCCTGGAGCGTCTCGGCGTCATGATGGAGGGACTGTCCCTTCCGGAACGCCTCACCGGCCCCGAGCTGCTGGAGTACACCGCACGGCTGCGCGGACTCGACGACACGTGGCCGCAGCGCGCCTCTGATCTGCTGGAGTTACTGGAGCTGGACCGCACGCCGTCCACACTGGTCGTCGACTACTCCACCGGGATGCGCAAGAAGATCGGCCTGGCGATGGCGATTCTGCATCGACCGCGGGTGCTGGTGCTGGACGAACCGTTCGAAGCCATCGACCCGGTGTCGGCCCGCGCGATCGAGGATCTGTTGCACCAGTACGTCGGTGGCGGCGGGACCGTGCTGCTGTCCAGCCACATCATGGACGTCGTCGAGCGCACCTGCCGCCGCGTCGCCCTGATCGACGCAGGCCGCATCCTCACGGAGGGCACCGTCGACGAGGTTCGCGGCCGGGGCACGTTGAACGACGTGTTCGTGGATCTCGTCGGCGCCGCGCCCGCCAAGCGACTCGAGTGGCTCGCGTGAGCGCGCGCACGTTCGCGGCGCTGCGCTGGCGGATCATCCGCCACGGCCCGCACGACGAGCGTGGGTTCGGCCTGGTCACGGGATTGGTGGCGGCCGCGGGAGTGGTCACCGTCGCGGTGCTCGCCGCGAGGGCGGCGGTGCATCCGAGTTGGCTGACGGTGGCCGTGTCGGTGTTCGGGCTGACGTGGATCGTCGGTCCCGCACTCCTGCCGACGTCGGCCCCGGTCGTCGACCCGCGATGGTTCCGCACCCTCCCCCACTCTCCACATCGGATCGCCCGCGACCTCGCCCCGAGTGAGGCGATCGCCGTGGGGCCCGTGATCTCGGCCGTGGCACTGAGCGGCATGGTCGTCCTCGCCGCCCCGCACGGAACGGTCGCCGCCCTCGTCGCCGTCGTGGCGGCGGGCGCACAGCTGTTCGTCCTGCTCTGGATCGGCCGGTGGGTGAGCGCGGCGTTGACGCGCCTGTTGCGGTCGGCCGCGGGCCTGTGGCTGGCGGCCGTGCAGATGTCGGTACTGCTGGCGGTCTCGTTCGCCGGCTGGGTGCCGATCGCGGCGTGGGTACTGCCGGAGCTGGGACACGGCGCGGCCGACGTCGTGACACCGTCGGTTCCCGGGGCGGTGCCGGACGTCGTGCAGACCGTCCTGTTCGCACTGCCGACCGGCTGGGGTATGGCCGCCGTCGACGCGCTCACCGCGTCAGGTTCGCCGCTGTCCGTGGCAGGCCTGCTGGCCGCTCTCGTCCTCACCGGACTGCTGGCGCGCAGAGGGTGGATCGCGCTCACGGCCCGCACCGTCGCCCAACCGCCCGCACGCATGCGCAGCGGTATCCGCGCGCGGCGCCGCGCCGCCGCGGCCCGCGCGCACCCGCGCCGCGGCGGCCCCGTGCGCGCCGTGGTCGACCGGGAGATCGCCACGTGGTTCCGCGATCCGCACCGGTTGCTCGGCCTCGGCCACGCGTGGGTCACGCCGGTGCTGATGATCGGTCTGGTCGCGCCTACCTCCTGGTCGTGGGCACTGCCGTTCATCGGGGTCGTCGCCGCCGCGCTGGCCGGGATGGTCGCGGTCAACACCTACGCCCTGGACGGCACCGCCCTGTGGCAGCTGTTGTCGACCCCGAGGGCCGTGCGCGCCGACGTCCACGGCCGCGCGGTCGCCTGGTTGGTGTTGTTCGGCCTGCCGATCGTCGGCGGAACCGTCGTGCTGTGCGTGCTCAGCGGTTCACCGCTGTGGCCGGTGGCGCTCGGCATGACCGTGGCGGCCACGGGAGCGGCTGCGTCCGGTTCCGGCCTCACCGGCGTGCTGATGCCCGCGATCGGAGCCGACGCCAGGAATCGCGTGTCCACCGCCGACGCCGGAGGCAATGCGGCGGGCGGGCAGTGGGCGATCTTCACCGCCGTCGCCGCGGTCGCGGCCCTACCCGTCGTGCTGGTCGCGGCCACCGGCCACGGCGGTACGGGAGCGGCGCACCTCGTCCTCGGCGTGTTCGTCGGGGCCGCAGCATGCGCAGGCATCCCCCGGCTGACGCGGGCCCGGCTCGACCGCACCGGACCGGCGTTGCTGGCGGCGATGGCCTCCCGCGACCTGTCCCGTCTGCGGCAGGCGCGCTGACGACCCGGTCGCGGAGCCGCGGCGCATCCGACGACCGGCACGAACACCGTTGCCGATGACCAGAACCTCGGCCACCTCGTGGATGAACACCACCGTGGCGAGGCCGAGCGTCCCGACCGCGGCCAGCGGCACGAGGGCGAGCACGATGAGGCCGGAGAGCGCGATGTTCTGCAGCATGATCGTCCGCGCTCGCCGCGCGTGTGCGAGGGCCTCCGGCAGATGGCGCAGATCGGTGCCCATCAGCGCGACGTCGGCGGTCTCGAGCGCGACATCGGTGCCCATGGCGCCCAGCGCGATGCCCACGTCGGCGGTCGCCAGCGCGGGGGCGTCGTTGACCCCGTCGCCCACCATCGCCACGGCACCGCCGCGTTTCCCACCGAGTGCGGCGATGTGGTGTGCCTTGTGCTCGGGACGCAGCTGAGCGTGTACGTCCTTCCGGTCGATCCCCGCTTCGGCGGCCAGCGCGGTGGCGGTCGCCCGGTTGTCCCCGGTCAGCATCGCGATCCGGAGTCCGCGGCGGCGCAGAGCGGCCACCGTTTCGGCCGCCTCGGGCCGCAGTTCGTCCCGGATGCCGAGCACCCCCAGCACCTCGCCGTCGTGTTCGACGACGACCACGGTCGTGCCGTTCTCCTGCAGACGGGCAGCCTCCGCGGCCAGCGGACCCGCGTCGAGCCACGCCGGGTGACCGAGCCGGGCCGGCCTGCCGTCGACGGTTCCCTCCACCCCGCAGCCCGGAACCGCCTCGACATCCCGTGCCGGCGTCACCGCTCCGGTGCCGGCCGCGGTCAGCACCGCGGCCGCCAGGGGATGTTCGCTCCGGACCTCCAACGCGCCGGCCACCGCGAGGACGCGGGCGCGGTCGCTGCCGTCCGCGGGCACCACGTCGGTGACCACCGGGTGGTTGCGCGTCAGCGTGCCGGTCTTGTCCAGTGCCACGGTGCGGACCGCTCCCAGGGTCTCGAGCGCCGCCCCGCCTTTCACGAGCACGCCGGACCGGCTGGCCGCGCCGACGGCGGCGATCACGGTCACCGGCACCGAGATCGCCAACGCGCACGGAGCGGCCGCCACCAGCACCACCAGCGCACGCTCGACCCACACGGCCGGATCGCCCCACAGCGCACCCGCTCCTGCGACGAGGGCCGCAAGCACCATGATCCCGGGGACGAGAGGACGCGCGATCCGGTCCGCTATCCGCTGCCTGCGCCCCTTGCGCCGCTGCGCGTCCTCGACGATGCGCACGACCTTCGCCAGCGAGTTGTCCGCCACCGTCGCGCTCGCCTCGACCGTCAGCGCACCGCTGCCGTTGACCGAGCCCGCGTAGACGGCGTCGCCGGGCACCACCTCGGCCGGAATCGACTCGCCGGTGATCGCCGAGGTGTCCACACCGGACCGTCCTTCGCGGACGGTGCCGTCGGTGGCGATCCGCTGTCCCGGACGCACCACCATCTTCTCGCCCACCCGCAGTTCGGCCGGCTCGACGACCCGCTCGACCCCCTCGCGCAGGACCGTGACCCGCTCGGGCACCAGCGCCAGCAACGCCCGCAGTCCGTGCCGCGTGCGCGTCAGGGAGTAGTCCTCGAGCGCCTCGCTGATCGAGAACAGGAACGCCAGCATCGCGGCCTCGGCGAACTGCCCGAGCACGATCGCCCCGAGCAACGCGATGGTCATGAGCGTCGCCACGCCGATCCCGCCCCGGCGCAAGGCGCGCACGGCGCCGGGCACGAACGTGGATCCGCCCGTCGCGGCGGCGAGCAGGTGCAGGGCGACCTCGACCTGCACCGCCCCGAACGCTCCTGCCACCAGCCCGCCTGCGAGCAGGACACCGGCGATCGCAGCGAGGCCAACCTCACGGACCCGCCAGAACGTCCGCGGGGTCTCGTCCTCCCCGTTGCCGGGCCGGACCGCAGCAGTCGTGCCCGGACCGCAACAGTCGGCGCTCATACCGGGTCCGCCTCGCCGACGAGCACGTTCAACGCCGTCCGCCCGTGGGCCGACAGGCGATACATCACGAGCTTGCCGTCCCTGCGTGAGTCCACCAGTCCCGCCGACCGCAGCTGCCGCAGGTGATGGGACACCAGTCCCTGCGACGAGCCGACGATCCACGCCAGGTCGCACACACACAGTTCGTCGCCCGCGAGCAGGGCACGGGCCACCCTCAGCCTCGTCGGATCCCCCAGCGCCCGCAGCCGTTCGGCGTCACGGGCGATCACCTCGGGCCCCGGCAGCGCCGCCCGGAGCGCCTCCGCGTGGTCGAAGTCGATACACAGCAGCTCGCACCGCTCGTCTCCCATGGCGTTCAATCTAACGCGCGTTGATATGTTTGACCAGACATGCCAGCAGACGACGGAGGGGCGCACCGCCCACGGCGATGCGCCCCTCCGCTCTCGGCCGCTCCCGCGGCCCCGCGTCCGACTACAGCGAGTTGATCAGACGGTCGACCCGCTCGTCGACGGCCCGAAACGGGTCCTTGCACAGAACCGTCCGCTGGGCCTGGTCGTTCAACTTCAGGTGCACCCAGTCGACGGTGAAATCCCGGCCCGCCTGCTGCGCCGCGGCGATGAAATCGCCCCGCAACTTCGCCCGCGTCGACTGCGGAGGCGTGTCCTTGGCCGCCTCGATCTCCCCGTCGTCGGTCACCCGCTGCACCAACCCCTTGCGCTGCAACAGATCGAACACCCCGCGCCCGCGCCGGATGTCGTGGTAGGCCAGATCCAGCTGCGCCACCCGCGGATCCGACAGGTCCAGGTTGTGCTTCGACCGGTACCGCTCGACGAACCGGTGCTTGATCGCCCAGTCGATCTCCGTGTCGATCAGCGAGAAATCCTGCTGCTCGACCGCATCCAGCGCCCTGCCCCACAGGTCGACGACGTGCCGCATCAGCGGACCGGCGTCGGTCGACTCGATGTGCTGCACCGCCCTGGCGTGGTACTCGCGCTGGATCTCCAACGCCGAGGCCTCACGCCCACCTGCCAGCCGCACCTGACGCCGACCGGTCAGATCGTGACTGATCTCCCGAATCGCACGGATCGGGTTGTCCAGACTGAAATCGCGGAACTGCACACCCTGCTCGATCATCTCGAGCACCAGGTGCGCCGTGCCGACCTTCAGCAGTGTGGTCGGCTCGGCCATGTTCGAGTCCCCGACGATCACGTGCAGCCTGCGGTACCGCTCGGCGTCGGCGTGCGGCTCGTCGCGGGTGTTGATGATCGGCCGCGACCGGGTGGTCGCACTCGAGACGCCCTCCCAGATGTGCTCGGCCCGCTGCGACAGGCAGTACACCGCGCCCCGCGGCGTCTGCAACACCTTGCCCGCGCCGCAGATCAACTGGCGGGTCACCAGGAACGGCAACAGCACGTCGGCGATCCTGGAGAACTCGCCGGCCCGTGTCACCAGGTAGTTCTCGTGACAGCCGTACGAATTGCCCGCGGAGTCCGTGTTGTTCTTGAACAGGAAGATGTCGCCGCCGATGCCCTCGTCGGCCAGCCTGCGCTCGGCGTCGACGAGCAGGTCCTCGAGGATGCGCTCCCCCGCCTTGTCGTGCGTGACCAGCTGAGCCAGGTCGTCACACTCGGCCGTGGCGTACTCGGGATGCGATCCGACGTCGAGGTAGAGCCGGGAACCGTTGGACAGGAAGACGTTGGACGAGCGCCCCCACGACACCACGCGCCGGAACAGGTAACGCGCGACCTCGTCGGGCGAGAGCCTGCGCTGCCCGTGGAACGTGCAGGTGACTCCGAACTCGGTTTCGATCCCAAAGATCCGCCGCTGCATCCTTCAAGGGTATGCGGTCGAGGGCGGGAACTGGGGAATGAATCGGTGTGGGTTTCCGGCCCGTCACGGTCTTTTCAAGCCGAGTGGGGCAGCATGGCCGCCATGCCCCTGCACCTGTTGCGCCGAGTGGGCCCGCTGGCCGAGGTCGGCCGCCGCGACCGCCGCCTCATGGCGCGGAGCGCCGCGCTGCCCCGCAGTCGCGCCGACCGCGCGCTCCTGCTGCTCAGCCGCTCCGCCGACAAGTCCCTGCTCTGGTGGTGCGTCGCCGGCGCGCTGGCCACCCGGAAGGGCAGCCTGCGCCGGGGAGCACTGCGCGGCCTCGGCAGCGTCGCCTTCGCAAGCCTGAGCGCCAGTTTCGTCGCCAAGGAACTGCTGCCCCGCCGCAGGCCCGCCTCCTCGGCGGTCCCGGAACACCGCAGACTGCTGCCCCGTCCGACCTCGTCGTCACTGCCGTCGGGCCACGCCGCGTCCGCGGCCGCGTTCGCCACCGGCGTGGCACTCGAAGCCCCAGCGGCAGGTCTGGCCCTGCTGCCGCTCGCCGCCGCCGTCGCCTACTCCCGGGTGCACACCGGCGTCCACTGGCCGAGCGACGTCGGAGCCGGGGCCGCACTCGGCGTGGGCGCCGCCGTCGCCACGTGCCACTGGTGGCCCGTCCGCGACGACCGCCCCGGACGCACCGCACACCGCGCCGAGGCACCACTCATGGTGGACGGCGAGGACATGCTCGCCGTCGTCAACCCCGGTTCCGGCGACCCCGCCGACGACCCGACACCGGAGGTCCGATTCGCGTGGCCGAAGGCCGAGCTGCTGTTCCCCGACGGGGAGGCCGACCTGCGCGGCCACATCACGGCCGAGCTCGACCGCCGCGGAGGGCGCGTCCGCGCGCTCGGCGTCTCCGGCGGCGACGGCACCGTCGCGGCGGTCGCCTCGGTCGCCGCCGACACCGGGCTGCCCCTGGCCCTCATCCCCTCCGGCACCCTGAACCACTTCGCCAGGGACGTCGGGGTGCGTTCCATGCCCGACGCCGACCTGGCCACCGAACGCGGCGCCGCCGTCGGCATCGACCTGGGCGAGGTGGTCGTCGAAGGGCGCGACGCGGTGCAACGCCGATGGTTCGTCAACACCGCCAGCCTCGGCGGTTACCCCGAGATGGTGCGGCTGCGCGAGAAGATCCAGCAGCGGCACCCGAAGTGGCCGTCGGCCGTCCTCGCGATGATCCGCGTGCTGCGCAGGGCCAAGCCGTTTCCGGTCCGGCTCAACGGAAAACGCGCGCTCGTGTGGATGGTGTTCGTCGGTAACGGCACCTACGCGCCGAAGGGATTCTGGCCCAACCGCAGGCCCGCGCTCGACACCGGACTGCTCGACGTGCGCTACCTGCGTGCCGACGTGCCGTACTCGCGCGCACGCTTCGTGCTGGCGGCGATCACCAAGACCCTGCACGCAAGTCACGTGTACCGCCAGCGCGACCTGCCGGAACTGGACGTCGAGGTACTCGACGGGCATCGCAGACTGGCCTCCGACGGCGAGGTCGGCCCGCTCGGCCGCGTCTTCCGATTCCGCTCCCGGCCGAGTGCGCTGACGATCTACCGCATCTGAGCCACGGGGACCGTCAGGTGGCCGTGCCACGACGCAGCACGGCCACCCACCTCACGACTGGTCCGAGTCGCTGCCGGAGCCCGAGTCGCCGTTCTCCGACGAGTCGGCCGAACCGGAAGACTCCGCCGAATCCGAGGACTCCGAGGATTCCGTGCGGGCGGGCAGCAGCGCGTCGAGTGCCGCGCCGGTGATGCGCCGGAACTTGCGGCCAGGGCGTTCGCGCTCCAGTACCGCCACCTCGAGCTTGCTCGGCTCGGACTCGGCCGACGACGAGCCGTTGCCGTTCGACCCGCTCGCCCCGCTCCCGGAACCGGAGCCCGACGGGCGGAACGCCTCGGCCGCGACGCGCACGGCGTCGGCCAACTCCATGCCGTCCGAGAAGGTGTCCTTCAGCTTCGTGCTGATCGCCTCGGTCTGCCCGCCCATCACGACGAACCGCGACTCGTCGCCGATCGACCCGTCGTAGGTGAGGCGGTACAGCTCGTCCTCGTCGGTGTTCGCACCGACCTGCGCCACACAGATCTCCACCTCGTACGGCTTGAGCTGCTCGGTGAAGATCGTGCTGAGCGTCTGGGCGTACACGTTCGCCAGCGCCCGCGCGCTGACGTCCCTCCGGTCGTACTGGTAGCCCTGCAGGTCGACGTGCCGGATCCCGCCACGCCGCAGGGCTTCGAACTCGCTGTAGCGACCGACCGCGGCGAACCCGATGCGGTCGTAGATCTCCGAGACCTTGTGCAACGTCGGCGACGGATTCTCCGCCACGAACAGCACCCCGCCCCGGTACTTGAGCACCACGACGCTCCGACCGCGCGCAATGCCCTTGCGCGCGAGCTCGGAACGCTCCCGCATCAACTGCTCGGGAGAGGCGTACAGCGGCATCGACACTTGCGTTGGCTCCGCTCTGCTCGGGAATGTCGGGCTGAAGAAGGAAACGGTGGGCGCCTGCCGGCACCCACCCGCGTCAGCTGCGCCAGTCGGCCTGGGCGGCCCGGTCGGCGACGACGGCCTCCGCGATGGCCGAGGTCTCCTCCTTGGGCAGCTGCACGGCACCGTGTTCGGCCGTGATCGTGACGACGGTCGGGTAGATCTTGCGCGCCACGTCGGGGCCGCCGGTCGCCGTGTCGTCGTCGGCGGCGTCGTAGAGCGACTCGATCGCGGCCCGCACGGCGGCGTCCTGATCGGCCTCGGGGTCGTACAGCTTCTTCAGTGCCGACTTCGCGAACACCGAACCCGAACCGATCGCGTGGAACCCCGCGTTCTCCTCGTACCGGCCACCGGTCACGTCGAACGAGACGATCCGGCCCGCCCGCTTGGGGTCCGTGGCCTCGATGTCGTAGCCGACGAACAGCGGAACCACGGCCAGGCCCGCCATCGCCGCGTCGAGATTGCCCCTGACCATCGTGGCGAGCTTGTTCGACTTGCCGTCGAGCGACAGCGAGACGCCCTCGATCTTCTCGTAGTGCGCCAGCTCGACCGTGTACAGCCGGACGAGCTCCAACGCGATACCCGCCGTACCCGCGATGCCCACCGCGGAGTAGGCGTCGGTGACGTAGACCTTGTCCATGTCGCGGGTCGCGATCAGGTTGCCGCTGGTCGCGCGGCGATCGCCCGCGATGAGGACACCACCGTTGAACGTCGAGGCGACGATCGTGGTGCCGTGCGGGGCGTCCAGGTCACCACCCGAGGCGACCATGCCCGCCGACCGCGCACTCGGCAACAGATCCGGTGCCTCGGCGCGCAGGAAATCGGCGAAGGACGAGGTCGTCGACGACAGGTAGGCGGAAGGCAACGCGAAGCCCGAGTTGCGCGGAGTGTGTTCCATGCGTGCTCGTAGTTCCCATCGACGAAGGGGACAGTATCGAAAAGTTGATCACCGAACCGGTGATCAACGAGGGTAGGACACGGCCGTGGGCGTCACTCGCCGCCCTTCTGCACGTAGGCGCGCACGAAGTCCTCGGCGTTCTCCTCCAGCACGTCGTCGATCTCGTCCAGGATCGTGTCGACGTCCTCGCCCATCTGCTCGCGGCGTTCCTGGCCTGCCGGGGCAGCGCCTTCGGCCTCGTCCTCGGAGTCGCCGCCGCCGTGCTTCTCGATCTTCTCCTGAGCCATTGTCGCCTCCCGGTGTGACCGATGAGCTCCTGTGCCCAGCCTACCCAGTGGAAGGCCGATTCGGGACGACCGTTGTCGGAGTGGTGATCTTCTCCCGACCGTCCACTAGTCCGATCCGGTCAACGCCTCGACCAGCTCCTCGGCCGTCTCCGCGCGGTCCAGCAGCGCTCCGACGTGCGCTTTCGTCCCGCGGAGCGGTTCGAGCGTCGGGATCCGCACCAGCGAATCCCTGCCCACGTCGAAGATCACCGAATCCCACGATGCGGCCGCGATCGAGCTGGCGTACTTCTCCAACGTCCTGCCCCGGAAGTAGGCGCGGGTGTCCGACGGCGGAGTCGTGATCGCCTCCTGCACCTCGTCCTCGCTGACCAGGCGTTTCATCGAGCCACGCGTCACGAGGCGGTTGTAGAGGCCCTTGTCGAGGCGCACGTCGGAGTACTGTAGGTCCACCAGGTGCAGCCGCGGAGCGGCCCAGCCGAGCTGGTCACGCTCCCGGTAGGCGTTCACGAGCCGCAGCTTGGCCGGCCAGTCCAGCCGGTCGGCCGCGTCCATCGGGTCGTGGGCCAGCGTGTCCAGCACCTCGCCCCATACGCGGAGCACTTCCTTGGCCTGCTCGTCGCCGCCCTCGCGTTCGACGTGGGCCGCGGCCATCTCGTGGTAGGCGTACTGCAGGTCCAGACCCGTGTACTTGCGCCCGCCGGCGACGTCCACCGTCGTCTTCAACGAAGGGTCGTGACTGATCTCGCGGACCGCCCGCACGGGCTCGTCCAGCTTGAGGTGGTCGAACCGCGTTCCCGCCTCGATCATGTCCAGCACGAGAGCCGTGGTGCCGACCTTCAGGAACGTCGAGTACTCGGCGAGGTTCGCGTCCCCGATGATCACGTGAAGCCTGCGGTACTTGTCCGCGTCGGCGTGCGGCTCGTCACGGGTGTTGATGATGCCGCGCTTGAGCGTCGTCTCGAGGCCCACCTCGACCTCGATGTAGTCCGACCGCTGCGACAACTGGAAACCCGGCTCCTCACCCTGCGGGCCGAGACCCACCCGCCCGGACCCGGTCACGACCTGCCGGGAGACGAAGAACGGCGTCAGACCCGCGATGACCGCCGTGAACGGCGTCGCGCGGTCCATGAGGTAGTTCTCGTGGGTACCGTAGCTGGCGCCCTTGCCGTCGACGTTGTTCTTGTACAGCTGCAGCTGGGGCTGACCGGGCACCGTCGCGGCGCGCAGGGCCGCCTGCTCCATGACCCGCTCCCCTGCCTTGTCCCAGATGACGGCGTCACGTGGATTGGTCACCTCGGGCGCGGAGTACTCCGGGTGGGCGTGGTCGACGTACAGCCGGGCGCCGTTCGTGAGGATCACGTTGGCCGCGCCGAGATCCTCGACGTCGTTGTCCTGGGTGGGTTGGCTGGGGCCGGTCAGGTCGAATCCGCGCGCGTCCCGCAACGGGGACTCGACCTCGTAGTCCCACCGCGCGCGCCGCGCCCGCGGGATGTCGGCCGCCGCCGCGTAGGCCAGCACCACCTGGGTGGAGGTCAGCACCGGGTTGGCGGTGGCGTCTCCCGGGACCGCGATCCCGTACTCCACCTCTGTTCCCATGATCCGCCGCATGCCACCACCCTACGGCCACTCGTGCCAGGATCACCGTGTGGGCGGTGACGAGCTCGTTGCGATCTACGACGACCATGCGCGGGTCGTCGGCTCCACGACCAGGGCCGATGTCCGCGCCCGAGGCCTGTGGCACGCGGCAGCCGTCGTGCTGGTGCGTTCGGGTGACGGCGGGTCCGTGTACGTCCACCGCAGGACCGCCACCAAGGACGTCTACCCGTCCGCGTTCGACTGCTGGGCAGGCGGTGTGGTGGCCGCGGGCGAGACCCCCGACGAGTGCGCCCGCCGCGAACTCGGCGAGGAACTCGGTATCCACGGCGTGAGGCCGGTGCCGCTGTTCTCGTGGGCGTTCGAACAGGGCTCGGTGCGCTGCCACAACTTCACATACGAGGTGCGCTGGGACGAGCCGGTGGTGCACCAGCCCGAGGAGGTGGCGGACGGGTGGTGGATGCCGCTCGAGGAGCTGCACACCTGGCTGCGGGCCGACGACGGAACCTTCGTCCCCGACGGCCGCCTCGGCACCCTCGAATGGTTCCGCCGCTTCGGCCGGGGTTCACCTCGGTGATCCGAGGGTGGCAGCCACAGCCGTTGGCCGAGCTGCCGGTGCCGCGGCAGCGGGTCAGGCGTGTTTGCCCACCGCGAGCGGGGCGAGCCTGCCGACGGCCTCCTGCGCGCTGACCCGGTCGGCCGCGCGGACCTCGACGGTCGAGAGCACGTCCTCGGCCGCGATCACCACGGTGCACGTGCCGACCTGGCACCACGCGTGCGTGTCGACCCCGTCGGGCGCACCGCTCACCGGGATCTCCTCACCCCCGCACGCGACCTGCTCGGCCAGCACGTCGGCGGCGGGCCGTTCCGCGTAACGCGTCACGAGGTGGTGCAGCGTCGATCCGGTGGGGTACTCCCACGCACGCTCGCCGACCTCGGCGGCACCCGGATGCCGGGCGATGGTCGCGAGGCAGGTCGGCGCCGCCGGATCCGCCTCCACCGCCGACGGTGCGATCGGCGTGACGCCTTCCTCGCGCACGTCGTCGTCGGTCAACAGCAGCGCCGAGTCCGCCGACGCGGGAGTGCCCTGCGGCTCCTCCGCCTGGCTACTCGAGGTGTCGCCGGATCGCGGCGCGCCCGACCCGCCGGACGAACCCTGCTCGGACTGTCCACCGGATCGATCTTCGCCGGCAGGCGGATCGTCGTAGTACGTGTCGAGATCGTTCTCCCGGTCGGCGCAGCCGGCGACCACGGCCAGCAGCGTGATCGCCACGGGCAGACCGGCCACGGCGGACATTCGCGCGCGTCGCACCTGTTTCTCGTCCTCTCCGGCAGGCTCGCGAGGTGCACGCGACAGTAGTCAACCCCACACGAGCTGCGACCGCCGGGCCCAGTAATCGCGCGGGTTCTCCCGCAGCTCGGCGAGTGTTTCCAGCTCATCGTCGCTGAGCCGGACCTCGGTGGCGGCGAGGTTGGCCGCCAGCTGGCAGGTGCCCGAGGGGCCGAGGAGAACCACGTCCGCCCACGACTCGGCGTACGCCGCGGCCAGCGCCACCGCGTCGGCCGCCACGCCGTGCGCCCGCGCGATGTCGGCCACCTCCCGCGGCGGCTCCACGACCAGCCTGCCGTTGGCGAGCGTCTCCTTCAGCTGCACCAGCGCACCGGCCTCGTGGGCCTCGGCCAGAGCGAGCCCCGCGGACGACTCCAGCACGTTCCACGTCGACTGCACGGCCGTGAACACGGGCGCCCCGTCGACGGTCAGGTCGAACGCCTTGCGGATCGTGTCGGCCTGGGCGGGCCCGGACGTGGAGAAGCCGACGCGGACACCCGTGTCGGCGAGTTCGGCGAGCGCCTCCTGCAACGCGACGTCGTCGAAGAGCGGACTGTCGGCCGTGAGCGAGTGCACCTGGTAGAGCGCAGGCACACCCACGGTGGCCTTGGTCTCGGCCCACTGCTGGCGGAACCGCGACAGCGAGTGTTCCTTCACCTCGTGCACGGACGCGTCCATGCGCCAGCCCCCGACGTACGCGTAGCCCCACTTGCTGGACACGACGACGTCCTCGTGTCCTCGGTCGGCCAGCCACGCGGCGAGGAACTCCTCGGCCCGGCCGTAGGACCGCGCCGCGTCGACCCGTCGCACGCCCGCGGCATAGGCCTCGTCGAGCACGTCGAACGTGGCAGAGCGCATGGCCTCGACCGTGCGCTCGGTGGGCAGGGCGTCCCGGCCGAGGTTGATGTAGGCGGGTCGACCCAATGCGGCGAGACCCACCGCCGTCCGTGCGATGACGTTCATGACGCGCACGGTAGTCGGCCACGTCGCGTGAGCCGCCTCATGCCGTGGCGTATAGGGGGTTATACATTTGCTGATGCGATGTCGTCGGCGCCCTCGACATCACCGCGCATCCGCCTGCGCATGAGCTCGAGAAATTGGTCCGCCGACAGCACCTCGCGATGCAGCTTCTCCAGACGCGCCGCGGGCGCGCGGACATAGCCCTTCCCGAACACCGGCGCAATCTGCCGCAGGCTCGCCCCCGCCTCACGGGCGGCGAGCAACGCCCAGTCGGAGGCGTTCGCGCACGCCGTCGCAGCCTCGCGCAGCTGCCCCAGCAGTGCGATCAACTCGTCGGCCTCCAGCCGGCCCTCGGCCACGGCCTCGGAGGCCTCCTCCAGCCAGGCCAGCATGGCCGCCGCGGTCACCGGCGGCGCGGTGACGGGCCGAGACGACTGCTCCCCTACTTCCTCGGATGTATCGCTCATGGCCCGAGCGTATAGGTCGTTATACGACTCGGGTGTCAGACACGCCGAGGGCCCGCCCCGGCAGGTGCGGAGCGGACCCTCGGCGTGTCGATCGCGTTACAGGTACTGGCCCGTGTTCGTGGCCGTGTCGATGACCCGACCGGAATCCTGGTTCTTGCCGGTGACGAGCGTGCGGATGTACACGATCCGCTCGCCCTTCTTGCCGGAGATCCGCGCCCAGTCGTCCGGGTTGGTCGTGTTCGGCAGGTCCTCGTTCTCCGCGAACTCGTCGACGATCGCATCCAGCAGATGCTGGACACGCAGGCCGGACTGCTCGGTCTCGAGCACCGACTTGATCGCCGCCTTCTTCGCCCGGTCCACGATGTTCTGGATCATCGCGCCCGAGTTGAAGTCCCGGAAGTAGAGCACCTCCTTGTCCCCGTTGGCGTAGGTGACCTCCAGGAACCGGTTCTCGTCGGACTCCTCGTACATCCGCTCGACCGTGTGCTGGATCATCGCGTCGAGCGTGGCCTTCTCGTCACCACCGAACTCCCGCAGGTCGTCCGCATGGATCGGCAGGCCCGGCGTCAGGTACTTGGAGAAGATGTCCTTCGCACCCTCGGCGTCCGGCCGCTCGATCTTGATCTTCACGTCGAGCCTGCCCGGACGCAGGATCGCCGGGTCGATCATGTCCTCCCGGTTGGAGGCACCGATCACGATGACGTTCTCCAACCCCTCGACACCGTCGATCTCGGCGAGCAGCTGCGGCACGATCGTCGTCTCCACGTCCGACGACACGCCGCTGCCACGGGTCCGGAAGATCGACTCCATCTCGTCGAAGAACACGATCACGGGCGTGCCCTCGGAGGCCTTCTCCCGAGCCCGCTGGAAGATCATCCGAATGTGCCGCTCGGTCTCGCCCACGAACTTGTTGAGCAGCTCGGGGCCCTTGACGTTCAGGAAGTACGACTTCGCCTCCGCGGCACCGCCGGAGACCTTCCTCGCCAGCGAGTTCGCCACCGCCTTGGCGATGAGCGTCTTACCGCAGCCGGGAGGGCCGTACAACAGCACGCCCTTCGGCGGCTGCAGCTGGTACTCCTTGTACAGATCGGCGTGCAGGAACGGCAGCTCGACCGCGTCCCTGATCTGCTCGATCTGCCCGAACAGACCACCAATGTCCTCGTAGGCGACGTCGGGCACCTCCTCCAGCACGAGGTCCTCGACCTCGGCCTTCGGCACCCGCTCGTAGGCGTAGCCCGCCTTCGAGTCGACCAGGATCGAGTCGCCCGACTTCAGCGTCTCCCCCGCGAGCGGGTCCGAGAGCCACACGACACGTTCCTCGTCGGCGTGCCCGACGATCAGTCCGCGGAAGCTGCCACCGTCGGTCTCGGGTGGAAGCACCTCGCGCAACGTGCACACCTCACCGGTGCGCTCGAAGCCGCCGCTCTCGACGACCGTGAGCGCCTCGTTGAGCCGCAGGGTCTGGCCGCGTTGCAACGATTCGACCTCCACAGAGGGCGACACGGCGACGCGCATCTTCCTGCCGGACGTGTACACGTCCACCGTGTTGTCCTCGTAGGCCTCGACGAAGACGCCGTACCCGCTCGGCGGCTGGGCGAGCCGGTCGACTTCCTCTCGGAGCGCCAGCAGTTGGCTTCGCGCCTCGCGCAAGGTCTCCACGAGCTTCTCGTTGCGCTCGGTGAGTTGGTTCACGCGCTCGGTCGCTTCGGCCAAGCGTTGTTCGAGGACCCGGTTCTGCCGGGGCGAGTCGGTGAGCTTCCTGCGAAGCAGCGCGACTTCTTCCTCGAGTTGCCGGATCTGGCTCGTCTCGTCGCCGGTCCGGTTTTCCGCGGGAGACCCCGCGGCGGTCGCTCCATTCGCTTCTGAAGAGTCGGCCTCCTCGTGCCGACCACCGGGAAGGTCGTGTTGCATTTCGGCACCTCCTCGGAATGCATTTGCTTCCACGGTACCGGCGATCACCGACATGAAAAGGCTTTGCCGTGTTACAGGATCGGTGCGTCGCGCGGACCCGAGGGGCTACCCACAGCTCCGCCCAGGGATTCAGAACTCCCCACCACGACGCGATTTCCACCGAACGGCCGCAACGGTGACGGGCTGTGTCCCCTCCGCAGTCACGCCATCTCCTGCGTGATCGCCATGCGGCCACCTGCCGCGCGGAGGGCGCCGCGGGCGACGTGATCGGTCCACCCGTCCCACACCATGGACCGGACAACTCGGGCGCACGCGACACGATACGGTGAGCCCCGCCGACGGCGTGTCGGCAACCGGCCGCAGCGGCGCTCCCGGCACCGATGCCAGGCAACGCCCCGGCGAACCACCCGTGGAAACCGGTCCTCAGCACCGCATGTCACCAGGTAGGGAGTCATGACGAAGCCAGCTCGACCGCCGTCGGGAGGCCACTCGCCCACGCACTCGGCCCCCGGGATCGAGGCCACCGAACCGTCCAGCGCCGGCCACAGCACCACCAACGGGGCCACCAACGCGGCCGCCGACGACGCGACCGACCCGTCGTCGACCCGGACCCGGCTGTTGATCACGGCGGCGATCGCGCTCCTGCTGCTCGTCTCCGCCGCGTTGACCACGTTCTTCCTCGTCACCGACGACGGAGCGGACAGCGCCGCGGCCGTGGCATCCGCGGCCACCCCGCTCTCCCACCCGCTCTCCCACCCGCTCTCCAACCCGCTCTCCAACCAGTAGCGGCGACCCTGCCCCGCCGAGGTCGTGTTCCCCGCCGGGCGCAACCCTGCCTCCACCTGCGGGTCACGACACGCGGAACGGACACCCGTGGACAAAGCGGGCGCCGACCCGCCGCCGTACCCCGACGGATGGTGCATGGGCTGAGCCGGAGCGCGTGGGCCTCGATACGATCACGCTGATCGACCAGGCACATCAGGCCGCGCGCCCGAACCGAAGGGGATCCGATGACCTACCCGCCGCAGCCTCCCGGTCCGGGGCAGCCGGACCCCTACGGCCAGTACGGGCAGCAGCCTTACGGTGGCCAGCAGCCAGGCCAGTACGGACAGCCGGACCCGTACGGCCAGCAACAGCAGTACGGCCAACCCTACGGTCAGCAGCCGTACGGGCAGCCCGGCCAGTACGGCCAGCAGTACGGCATGTACCCGGGCGGCCCCGGCGGCGAGCCGCCCAAGAAGAAGACGGGCCTGATCATCGGCATCGTGGCGGGCATCGTCGTGGTGGCGGCCGGCGTCTTCGCCATCCTCGCGTGGGTGGCGCCCGGTTTCCTGCTCGACGACGAGGAGTCGGCCGAGGGCGAGAACCAGGGCGGCTCGGCCGAGTCCAGCCAGCAGAGCGCACCGTCGTCGGAGCAGGCGCCCACCACGGAGGAGAGCTCGGCTGCCTCGGAGCCGACGAGTGAGTCCGCACCCGCCGGTGGCGCCGCGCCCGACGGCAAGAGCACGCCCGAGGAGACCGCCGAAGCGGCCGCGGACGCCTACAACGCCGGGGACAAGGCCGCCATCCAGCGCCTGATCTGCCCGAGCACCGGCCAGAAGGCCCCGGACATCCCCGCGGGCACGCAGGTCGAGGTGACCGGTGACGCGGACATCACCGGCGACGTCGCCCAGGTTCCCGCCGAGAACAAGGGCCAGAACACCACGTTCAACTTCGTCCTCAGGAACGAGGGCGGTTCGTGGTGCTACTACGGCGACAAGCGGTCCTGACGGCCGCACCGACCAGGCGCACCGGTCAGCCGCACCGACAGCCGTGCGCGGCGGGGTCCCGCAGGAACTCCGCCGCGCACGCCGTGACCGGCCACGATGGCGGGCGCGGGGTCAGCCGCGGCTCGGCCTCCGCTGCTGACGCAGCGGCGTGACCCCGTCGGCCAGCCGACGGGTCGTCAACAGGAACGCCGTGTGGGCCACCATCCGGTGTTCGGGCCGCACCGCCAGGCCCACCACGTGCCACGGCCGCAGCACCGTCTCCCACGCCTGCGGTTCGGTCCAGCACTGCTGTTCCCGCAACGCCTCGGTGACCGCCGACAGCTGCGTCGTCGTCGCGACGTAGACCACCAGCACACCGCCGGGCACCAGGTTGCGGGCCACGGTGGGCAGGACGTCCCACGGCGAGAGCATGTCGAGGATGATCCGGTCGACCTCGCCGTCGTGGTCGGCGACGTCCCCGCGGTGCAGCTCCCAGTTGTCGGGCCGCGTGCCGAAGAACCGTTCCACGTTGCGCTCGGCGTGCTCGGCGTGGTCGTCACGCACCTCGTAGGACGTCACGCTGCCGTCGCCGCCGACCGCACGCAGCAGCGAGCACGTCAGCGCGCCCGAACCGGCACCGGCTTCCAGCACGCGCGCCCCGGGGAAGATGTCGCCCCACATCACGATCTGCGCGGCGTCCTTCGGGTAGATCACCTGCGCACCGCGCGGCATGGACAGCACGTAATCCGACAGCAGGGGCCGGATCGCCAGATAGCTGGTGCCGCCCACCGACGTGACGACCGACGCCTCGGGCTTGCCGATGATGTCGTCGTGGGCGATCGCGCCGCGGTGTGTGTGGTACTGCTCCCCCTCCGCGAGCACGATCGTGTAGTGCCGTCCCTTCGGGTCGGTCAGTTGTACGCGATCCCCGACACGGAACGGTCCTGCGCTCACGAAACTCCCACCTCACTGCCCCCTCGGGCGTCTTTTCGGCAGCGGTCGATCGTTCCAGACACCCGGGCAGGACGGTGCAGTGGGTGGCTCACTCCGGGCGGGCCCCGCGGGACTCGCGGGCACCGCCGCGGCCGGACAGTGCGGCCCTGAGATCGTCCCTGTGCAGCACGCCCGCGGGTCTGCCCTCGTCGTCGACCACGAGGAACTGCCAGGAGGCGACCTCGGCGACCCGTTCGATCACGGCGTCCCCGGATTCCGACATCAGCAGCACCGTCTCGGCTCTGATGGGTTCGGCGGCCAGTTCCGCCGGCGACCGCGGTGAGTCCGCGGCCAGGTGCTCGGCGGAGGTCTCGTCCAGCAGTCCCGCCGCGACACCGTCGGCGCGCACGAGCACCACTCCCCTGCCCGCCGAGGCCGACAGTGCCGATTCGACGGGGCTCTCCGCGGGCAGCTGCAGCACCGGCCGCACGAGGTCGCTCAGTTCGAGGCCCGCGGGCCAACTGCGCCGTTGTTCGGCCGCGAACTCGCCCGTCGCCCCCGTCACGACGAACCAGGCCGTCACCACGCACACACCCAACCGCAGCCAGCGGTCGTCACTGCCCGAGGCCAGGCCCCACAGCGCCCACACGATGAGGGCCAGCGCGACGAGACCGCCACCGAACACCGCCGCCCGCGTGCCCGTCGCCCGCGTGCCGCTCAGCGCCCACACGCCCGCGCGCAACAGTCGTCCGCCGTCGAGCGGCAGGCCGGGAAGGAGGTTGAACACGCCGACGGCGAGGTTCGCCACGGCGCACTGGGCCACCAGCAACCACACCGGGCCGCCCGGCGGCACCGCGACGAGCAGCAGGCCGCAGAAGGCGGCCAGCAACACCGACACGATCGGTCCCGCGGCCGCGACGAGTCCCTCGTGCCGGGGCCTCGTCGGCGTCCGCGCCACCTCGGACAGACCGCCGAGCAGGAACAGTCGCAACCGGCGCACGGGCATACCGAGCCGCAGTGCGACCACGACGTGCCCGAGCTCGTGGGCCAACACCGACACGCCCAGCAACAGGGCGAACGCGGTGGCCAACGCCCACGACACGCCTGCACTCGCGCCGGGCAGCAGCCTGCCGACGAGGGGGCTGTAGAGCACCACGATCAGCAGCGAGCCGATCCACCACGACGGCGAGAGCAGCACCGGCACACCGTCGACGCGGAACAGCAGCAGCCCGCCCTCGGTGACGGCCCCGCGCCGGGACCTGCTCGTCGTGTTCACCAGGCGAGGGTAGAACGCGGCATGTACGAGCCCCGTTACCGACGTGCGCCGTGTCCACACCGTGACCGGTGACATCCCCCTTCCGGGACTCCCTCGCCGCCCCGGGGCGGTGTGATCGGAAACGTCGGGGGTCCTCGTTAGGGTTCCGGGCATGAGGCGAGGGCACGCATGACCGACAGCACGCCGATCGAGACCCCGACCAATACTTCGACCGCGACTTCGACCGCGACTTCGGCCGCGACTTCGACCGCAGCCGCGACCGATCCGGCCGGCGACGCAGCGCGACCGCGCAGGAGGCCCGCGCTGTCGCCGTCCCGCGCCGGCGACTTCAAACAATGTCCGCTGCTCTACCGGTTCCGCGCCGTCGACCGTCTTCCCGAACCCCCGACCCAGGCACAGGTCCGCGGCACGCTCGTGCACTCGGTACTGGAGCGCCTGTTCGCCCTGCCCCGCGGCGAACGCAGCCCCGAACGCGCCCGCGCGCTGCTGGCACCGACGTGGGAGGAACTGGCCGCCGACAGTCCCGAGTGGACGGCCCTGTTCGACGACGAGGAGACCGCATCCGGCGCCGGCGACGCCAACGGCGGGGCCGGCTCGGCACCCACCCCGGCCGGATGGCTCGAGGGCGCGCAGAAACTCCTCGACGCCTACTTCGAACTCGAGGACCCCAACCGGCTCGAACCGGAGGCGTGCGAACTGCACGTCGAGACCGAACTCAGTTCCGGAGTCCTGCTCCGCGGCTACGTCGACCGCCTCGACGTGGCACCGACCGGCGAGATCCGCGTCGTGGACTACAAGACCGGGGCCGCGCCGAGGGCGATCGGCGAGGCCAAGGCGATGTTCCAGATGAAGTTCTACGCCGTCGTGCTCTGGCGCACGCGCGGCGTCGTGCCGCGGCAGCTCAAGCTGATGTACCTGCGCGACGGGCAGGCATTGGCCTACACCCCCGACGAGGCCGAGCTGGCCCGCTTCGAACGCACCCTCGAAGCGATCTGGTCGGCGATCCTGAAGGCGGGCAAGACGGGCGACTTTCGCCCCAATCCGAGCAAGCTGTGCGACTGGTGCGCACATCAGGCGCTATGCCCTTCGTTCGGCGGCACACCTCCGGAGTATCCCGGCTGGCCCGAGCCGGACGCCGGTGAGGAATCCGCACTCGACAGAGCGGACTGACGCACCGGCCACGACCGCGGGCGGACCGCGTGGCCGCCACCCGCCCCACGCCGAACCGATGAGCAACGGAGCCGCATCCATGACCGACGGAGCCGAATCCCCGGGCGCCTTCTACCTCCCCCACGGCGGCGGTGTGTTCACCCCGACCGTGCACACCGTGGGCCCGTGGACACCGGAGGCGCAGCACTTCGGCCCGCCGTCGGCGCTGCTCGTCCGTGGTCTGGAACAGGTCCCCGCCGACCGGGGCATGGTGCTCGCCCGCGTCACCGTCGAGATCCACGGGCCCGCGCCGCTGACCGCACTGACGCTCACGTCGCAGCTGGCCCGCCCTGGACGGTCGGTCGAGCTCGTCACCGCGCGGCTCACGTCCGGGGAGGGCGCGCAGGCGAGGGTCGTGGCCTCGGCCTCGGCGTGGCGGATCGCCACCTCCGACACGGCAGCGGTCCGCACCGGCGAAGCCGGGCCGCTCACATCGCCCGACGAGTGCCCGCCGGTGCAGTGGCCGGAGAGCTGGCACGACGGCTACCTCTCGGCGATGGAATGGCGCGCCGTCGACGGTGCGGTGCGCGAACCGGGCCCGGCGACGGTCTGGGCGCGGCAGCGCGTCCCGCTCGTGGCGGGCGAGGAGCCGACGCCGATGCAGCGCCTCCTGGCGGTGGCCGACTCCGGCAACGGCGCCTCCAACGAACTGGACATGACCCGGTGGTGGTTCATCAACTCGGAGCTGACCGTCCACGCCCACCGCCCGCCCGAGGGCGAGTGGATCGGGCTGGCCGCGCGCACGGTTCTCGGCCCGAACGGCGTCGGCACCGCCCGCAGCACGCTGCACGACATCCGCGGGCAGGTGGGCGGCGGCACGCAGGCGCTGCTGGTCCGCGAGCGCTGAGGCCGGCCGTGGCACGATCGACCGGCGCGCCGAGCGGCGAACACCACCGCCGGAGCGCACTGATCGACTAACCTGCTGCCAGCAATCGAGATCAGGAGCGGCGCACAGTGCAGATCACCTCGGTGGTCAACCAGAAAGGCGGGGTCGGCAAGACCGCGCTCAGTGTCGGCGCCGCCGCCGCGCTCGCGGAGCGGGGTCGGCGAGTTCTGCTCATCGACCTCGACCCGCAGGGTCACGCGACGACGGAGATGCTGGGACTGCCCGAGACCCCGGCCGACCAGCCCAGCCTGGCCAAGGCGCTCACGAAGACGTGGCGCGGGCCGGTCGAGGAGCTCGTCGTCCCCCACCCCCGCAGCAACGTGGGCAGGGGCGGCGCCTTCGACGTCATCCCCACCTCACCGGGCATGTTCGACCTGATCCGCAGGCTCGACCAGTTCCGGGTCCCCGGGTGGCAGCTGGCGCGGGTGATCCAGTTCGCCAACTACGACCACGTGATCATCGACTGCCCGCCCGCGCTCGACGTGCTGACCAACAACGCGCTCGTCGCCACGAGCGGCGTGCTGGTCCCGGTGCAGCCCGACCGCACGAGCATCCGCGCGTTGCGGCTCATGCAGGAACAGATCTCGCACCTCGAGACGATGGTCGAGCGCCCGCCGATCTCCTACTACGGCCTGGTTCCCGGTCTGTACCGCAGGCCGATCTCCGGATACGCCGTGACCGCGCTGCGGGAGCTCGAGCAGTTCGGCATCCCGGTGCTGCCGCACGTGCCGCTCGGCGTGGTGATGAACGAGGCGGCCGCGCGCGGCATGCCGGTGACGACGTTCGCCCCGGAGACCACGCACGCGGCGGCGTTCCGTGAGATCGCACGGGCGCTCGACGAATCGCCGGGAAGCGCACCACCGATGCCCCAGGCGTCCGAGCAGGACTTCGACTTCGGCGATTTCATCACCGACGTCGCCCACACCCGCAACGCCAACGACAACGGCGCCCGCAAGAAGCTCTACGACCTGCTGCCGAAGCGCACTCGCGAGCAGTAGACCGGCGGCCTCGGTGAACCCGAGGGAAAGAGAGCCCGAGACACACAGTGGCCCGGCCCCCGTGGGAGCCGGGCCACTGTGGTGTCCGTGGTGCCCGTAGCGGCGTCCGGTCAGAGCCGGCAGGAACGGATGTCGGAGGCCAGGATGGCCTTCGCCCCCACGGCGGCCAGCTCGTCCATCACGGCGTTGACCGCCTTGCGCGACACCATGGCCCGCACGGCGACCCAGTCCGGGTCGGCCAACGGCGCCACGGTCGGCGACTCGAGACCGGGCGTGATCGCCGAGGCCTGCTCGAGCAGCGCCCGCGGGCAGTCGTAGTCGAGCATCATGTAGTGCTGGGCGAACACGACGCCCTGCAGCCGGGCGGTGAGCTGTTCGACCGCGGGGGTCTTGCCGTTGCCCGTGTGCTCGATGAGCACGGCCTCCGACACGCAGATCGGATCACCGAACGCGACGAGTTCGTGCTGCCGCAAGGTCCGCCCCGACCCCACGACGTCGGCGATCGCGTCGGCGACCCCGAGCTGCACGGAGATCTCGACCGCCCCGTCGAGCCGGATGACCTCCGCCTCGACGCCCTGGCGGGCCAGATCGTCCCGCACCAGGCGCGGGTACGACGTGGCGAGCCGCTTGCCGTGCAGGTCGGCGACGGTCCATTCGCGCCCCGCGGGGGCGGCGTACCGGAACGTCGACCCGCCGAAGCCGAGTGCGAGCTTCTCCTGCACCGGGGCGCCCGAGTCGAGCGCCAAGTCCCGGCCGGTGATGCCCAGGTCCAGTTCGCCCGAGCCGACGTAGATCGGGATGTCCTTGGGGCGCAGGAAGAAGAACTCGACCTCGTTCACCGGGTCGAGCACGGTCAGGTCGCGCTGCTCATGTCGCTTGCGGTAGCCCGCTTCCCCGAGCATCTCCGACGCGGGTCCGGCCAGCGCACCCTTGTTCGGTACCGCGACACGCAGCATCTGACGTCCTCTCTCACTCACAGGTACCGGTAGACGTCGTCCATCGACACGCCCCGGCCGATCATCAGCACCTGAATCCGGTAGAGCAGCTGGGAGATCTCCTCGGCCAGTCGCTCGTCGGACTCGTGCTCGGCGGCGATCCACACCTCGCCCGCCTCTTCCAGCACCTTCTTGCCCTGGGCATGCACCCCGGCGTCCAACGCGGCCACGGTGCCCGATTCCGCGGGGCGGGTGCGGGCACGTTCGGTCAGCTCGGCGTACAGCTCGTCGAAGGTCTTCACGGGCAGAATCCTGTCATCCGCGTGCCGCACTCCGACGAGCGACCCGACTCGTGATGTCGCAGCTCACCGCGACGCGTGGATGCGGCCGAATTCGGCGGCGTCGACTCCCACCAACGAGGAGCGGAAGATGCGCCCGGCCCCCTGGGCCACCGGCACGTCCGCCTCGACGACCACCACCGTGCACCCGGCTGCCTCGGCCGACGCGGCGCCGACCGGCGAGTCCTCGACCGCGACGCAGTCCGCGGGCTGCAGGCCCAGCAGACGGGCCGCGCGCAGGTACGGCTCGGGCTCGGGCTTGTTGCGGCCGTCGACCTCGTCACCGCACACCGTGACGGCGAAGAACTCCCGGCCGATCGTGTTGAGCGCGAGCTCGGTCAGACCGCGTTCGGTGGAAGTGACCAGCGCACACGGCACGCCTGCGGCACGCAGTGACTCGAGCGCCTCCCTGGCACCGGGGCGCCACGGCAGTGCGTCGGAGAAGAGCTCGGCGGTCCTGCCCCGCATCCACCGGGCGATCTCGTCGGCCGCGTCGTCGGTGACGTCCCTGCCCGCGAACTCCAGCAGCCGCCGGGACGTCGAGGCCATGTTGGATCCGACGAGCGAGATCCGCTGCTGCGTGGTGAGTTCACCACCCAACCGCTGGGCGCCCTCGGCGAGGACGATGTCCCACAGCTTCTCGGAGTCCACCAGGGTGCCGTCCATGTCCCACAGCACGGCGGCGGGGCCACCCGATCCGGGCACGGCGGACGGTTCGGTCACGAGCATCTCCTCGGGTCGCACTCTCGCGCACGGTGGGGCCGGCGCACGTCAAGCCTACGGTGGCGGAGGCACCGTGCGTCGAGACGTAGGCTGGGCGGGTGAGCACGCCCTTCAACGACTTGACCGACGCGGACACGGGCCGGCAGCGGCCCGGCCCCGTCATGCTCGTGGCCTTCGAAGGTTGGAACGACGCAGGCGACGCGGCCAGCACGGCCCTCGAACATCTGCAGCTCAACTGGGACGCGACCCCGCTGGCCGAGCTGGAACCGGACGACTACTACGACTTCCAGGTGAGCAGACCCACAGTGCGGATGGTCGACGGCGTGACGCGTCGCGTCGAATGGCCGACGACGCGGCTGTCGGTGTGCCGCCCGGCTGCGGCCGACCGGGACATCGTGCTCGTGCAGGGTCCCGAACCGAACATGCGCTGGCGCCAGTTCTGCGCCGAGCTGCTCGAACACGTGGAACAGCTCGGCGTGGAGACCGTCGTGACCCTCGGCGCGCTGCTGGGTGACACCGCCCACACCCGGCCGGTGCCCGTGACCGGAACGGCCTACGATTCCGAGGCGGCGAAGCGCTTCGGCCTCGAACGCGAGCGGTATCAGGGCCCGACCGGCATCGTCGGCGTGTTCCAGGACATGTGCGTCCAGGAAGGGGTCCCCGCGGTGTCGGTGTGGGCGGTCGTGCCGCACTACGTCTCCCAGCCGCCGTCCCCGAAGGCGACCATCGCGCTGCTCAACAAGCTCGAGGACATCCTCGACATCGGCATCCCGCTCGGCTCGCTGCCCGAGCAGGCCGAGGAGTGGCAGAAGACGGTCAGCGAGATGGCCGACGAGGACGAGGACATCGCCGACTACGTCCGTTCACTGGAGGAACGGGGCGACGCGGAGATCAATCTCGACGAGGCCAGCGGCGAGAAGATCGCCGCCGAGTTCGAGCGGTACCTGCGCAGGCGCAGGCCCGACGGACCCGGTTCGACGGGCCGGTGAGCGGGCCCGCGGAGACCGGCTCAGCGGCCGGGTCGCGGCTGCCGCGCGCAGGCCTGTATCTCGGGGCACTGCTCGGTCCGTTCGGCGGCGGTGTCGTCGCCGCGATCCTGCCCGAGATCGGGGAGAGCTTCGCCGTGCCCGCGTCCGCGGCCGCGTCCTCGCTGACCGCGTATCTCCTGCCGTTCGCGGCGCTCATGCTCGTGTCGGGCACGCTCGGCGAACGCTGGGGTCCGGCGCGGACGATCCGGATCGCCTACGTCGCCTACGCCGTGGTGAGCGTCCTGGCGGTGGTGGCGCCGTGGTTCTGGCTGTTCCAGACCGGCCGCGCACTGCAGGGCTGCGCCAACGCGTTCACCACTCCCCTGCTGATGGCACGGCTGGCCGCCATGACCCCGCCGGAACGCCTGGGCAGGGCGCTGGGCATGTTCGGGGCGATGCAGGCCGTCGGGCAGACGTCCGCGCCGCTGGTCGGCGGGCTCGCGGGCGAGGCGTCGTGGCGGTGGGCGTTCGTCGGGATCGCCGTGGTGGGCGCGCTGCTGGCGGTGTGGCCACTGCCTGCCGACAACGGTGGGTCCACCCCCGCGGCGGGGCGACTGCGCGACCCCTGGCGCCGCGACGTGCTCGTGCCCGGTCTCGTCGCGCTCGTCGGATGGGCGTGCCTGGCCGGACTGTCGTTCCTGGTGGCGTTCCGGTTCGAGGACGCGTTCGACCTGGGTTCCGGTGCGCGCGGGCTCGTGCTGACCGGCTTCGGCGCCGCAGGTTTCCTGTGCGCCCGCGCGGCAGGCGCGGCCACCGACCGGTTCGGCGGGCGGACGACGGCGCTCGTGGGACTGCTGGCCGGGGCGGGGCTGCTCGTGCTCATCGGCGGGGCGACGGCGATGCCGATCGCCATCGCCGCGTGGGCCGCAGCCGGGATCTGCGGGCAACTCGTCCTCGTCGCGGTGAACACGACCGTGCTGTCGGACACCGGGCCCGGACGTGGCGGTGCGATCTCGGTGGTGCAGGCACTGCGGTTCCTGGGCATGGCGGCCGCGCCCGCCGTGTTCACGGCGCCGTACCACGCCGACGCGCTGCTCGGCTTCGCGCTGCCGGCCGCAGCCCTCGTCGCCGCGGCTCCCCTGTCGATCACGCTCAGCCGCGGACGTTCCCGCGACTGACCGACCGGGGTGCGGCTGGCGTGCGCGTCACCCGGCGGAGGTGAGGATCTCCCGGAACGGCACCGGTCCGCGCGTGCGACGGCGCCACTCGCGCGGATAGCCGAGCGAGACCTCCTCGAAGCGCACGCCGTCGTGGTAGGTGGTGCGCGGGATGTGGAGGTGTCCGTAGACGGCCACCCGGGCGCGGTACCTCAGGTGCCAGTCCTCGGTCTCGGTCGTGCCGCACCACATCGCGAACTCGGGGTAGTACAGCGGCTCCGTGGGATGCCGGTGCAACGGCCAGTGGGACAGCAGCACCGTCTCGTGCTCGTCCGGGATCATGGCCAGACGCTTCTCGCTGATCTCGAGGCGGTCGGCGCACCAGGCGGCACGTCCCGGGTAGGGCTCGTGGCCGAGCAGGTACTCGTCGGTGCAGACCACGCCCGCATCCCTGGCCTGCCGCAGCGCCTCCTCCACGGGCACGCCGGTCGCCGCCGGGGTGCGCCAGGTGTAGTCGTACAGCACGAACAGCGGCGCGATCGTCAACGGCCGGTCGGCGTAGGGCCACACGGGGAACTCGTCCTCGGGGGTCAGCACGCCGATGTCACGGCAGCGGCGCACGAACTCCTCGTACCGCGCCGCACCCGACAGGGCGTCCGGCTCCTTCGCGGTGGTCCAGAGTTCGTGGTTGCCGGGCACCCAGACGACCGTGGCGAACCGCTCCCGCAGCCGGGCGAGCGTGTCGACCACCGAGCTCATCCGTTCGCCCACGTCCCCGGCCACCAACAGCCAGTCGTCCGGGGTGTCGGGCCGGATGACGTCGACGTGCGTCTCGTTGCCCGTGTGGGTCACGTGCAGGTCGCTGGTCGCGTAGAGGGTCGGCACGTCATCCACCGTATCCCGCGACGTCGTGGTGGCGGGCCCGCTCGCGCCGGAGAATCCTCAGAGCGCGATGCCGAGCAAAGCGTCCACCGCGGAGGCGACCAGAGCCGGCGCCCCGGCATCCGAGCCGTTGCCCCGCAGCGCCTCGTCGGCCCACGCGTCGATCGCGGCCAGCGCCCGCGGGGTGTCGAGGTCGTCGGCCAGGTGCTCGCGCAGGCGCGCGACGACGTCGTCCGCCTCCGGCCCGGTGGGCAGGCTCGTCGCCTCGCGCCAGCGCGCGAGGCGCTGCTGTGCGGTGGCGAGTACGTCGTCGGTCCACGAGCGGTCCTCGCGGTAGTGGCCCGCGAACAGGCCGAGCCGGATCGCCGCCGGGTCGACGTCGGCGGCGCGCAGACGCGAGACGAACACCAGGTTGCCCTTGGACTTCGACATCTTCTCCCCGTCGAGCCCGATCATGCCGGCGTGGGCGTAGTGCCGAGCGAACGGATGCTGGCCGGCGAGGGCCTCGGCGTGGGCTGCGCTGTACTCGTGGTGCGGGAACGCCAGGTCGGACCCGCCGCCCTGCACGTCGAATCCCATGCCGAGGCGGTCGAAGGCGATCACGCTGCATTCGATGTGCCATCCCGGGCGACCGCGGCCGAGTTCGGACTCCCACGACGGTTCGCCGGGCCGCTCGGCACGCCACAGCAGAGCATCGAGCGGGTCACGCTTGCCGGGACGGTCCGGGTCACCGCCGCGTTCGGCGAAGAACCGGTTCATCGTCTCGGCGTCGTAGCGGGACTCGTAGCCGAACCGGCCGGTGTACCCGCGGTCGAAGTAGATGTCGGGGTACTCGTCGTCGTCCACGCGATAGGCGGCGCCGTCGGCGAGCAGCTTGCCGATGACCTCGATGATCCGCGGAATGCTCTCCACCGCGCCGATGAAATCGCGCGGCGGCAGCACCCGCAGCGCCTCCATGTCCTCGCGGAACAGCGCGGTCTCGCGCATGCCCAGCACGACCCAGTCGTCCTGATCGCGTTCGGCGCGCTCGAGGAGCGGATCGTCGATGTCGGTGACGTTCTGCACGTAGTGCACCTCGTGGCCGGCATCGAGCCAGAGCCGGTGCACGAGGTCGAACGCCAGGTACGTCGCCGCGTGACCGAGATGCGTGGCGTCGTAGGGCGTGATGCCGCAGACGTACATGCGCGCCACACGGCCGGGTGAGGTGGGGCGGATGTCACCGGACGCCGTGTCGTACAGCCTCAACGGGCGGGATTCTCCTGGGATACGGGGCACGGCGACCGATGACCAAGTCTGCATGCCCTCAACCCTAAGCATCCGGAGCGGAAACGTTCCCATCCGGTGGGAAGGACGCCGACCACAGTGTGGTGAGTCCCGCGACGAGCTGGTCCGGTTCGGGCACGCCGTCGGGATCGACCAGCCACTGGACGGCAAGGCCGTCGCACACGGCCACCACGAACGTGGCCAGGGCCGCGCACCGCGGGTCGTCGGCGGGCGTGCCGTCCGCCAGGGACTCGGCGACCAGGGCGGCGACCTTCTCGCGGCACGCGCGGTACAGCCCCGCGATCTGCTTCCGCAGTTCCGGGGCGCGTTCGGCCTGCGCGAGGGCTTCGACGTACGACACCAGCAGGCTGCGCTTCTCGGCCAGACTGCCGAGCCATGCGGCCCACGTCACGTGCCCGCGTTCGACGGGCGAGGCACCCGGGTCGGCCATGGCGAGCTCGGCCAGTTGGTCGGTCCACTCCTCGAACACGGTCGCGATCGCCGCGTTGAGCAACCCGGCCTTCGAGCCGAAGTGGTAGCCGATCGAGGCCAGGTTCGTCCCGGAGGCCGCGACGAGATCACGTGCCGTGATGTGCGCGTAGCCCTTGTCCTCGAGCAGCGTTCGCGCCGCCGCGAGCAGGTCGTCTCGGTGGCCCACGGCCAGGAGCGTACTGCGCATCCGCACGCCGGCGGTGGCAGCACACAGGCCCGCACCCCCGGCATCGCACAGACGCCGAACCCTGGACGCTGCACCCTGGACGCCGGATCTATACGCGCGTATAAATCCGGATGGAGTGATCGGAGCATTGCGACTGTCCGCGGGTCCGGACGGACCGTTCACGCGGGCCGTTGCCATGGACCGTTGCCATGGACCGTCGCCATGGACCGTTGACATGCACCGTTGACATGGGCCGTCGCCATGGGCCGTTGACACAGCCTCTCGCGCAAAGGAGCGCGCTATGACCACCGAGACGACCGCGTCCGCCGTCCGCACCGAGGACGTCACCGCCACCGCGCTGCCGCCGGGTCCGCGGTGGCCGCAGGCCGTGCAGACGTTGCTGTACGGCTCCTACCGCGACCGCTGGATGCCGCGCCTGCGACGCCGCTACGGCGACGTGTTCCGGCTGCGGATCTTTCCCGAACGCGACGTCGTACAACTGGCCGACGTCGAGCACATCCGGGCAGTGTTCAGCGGGCCGACCGACGTCTTCCACGCAGGCGAGGGCAACGCCATCCTCAAACCGGCCATGGGCAGGCACTCGGTGCTGCTGACCGACGAGGACGTGCACCTGCGGGCCCGCAAACTGCTCATGCCCGCATTCAACGGCGCGGCGCTGCGCGGTTACCGCGCGTTGATCACCGAGCTCGCCGAGGCCGAGAGCCGGCGGTGGCGGCCCGGCTCGCCGTTCCGCTCCCACGAACGCATGCAGGCCGTGACACTCGAGATCATCCTGCGGGTGGTGTTCGGCGTGGCCGAAGGGCCGCGGCTGGATCGCCTGCGTGAGCTCCTGCGGCGCATCGTCGACATCGGCCCCGTGGACATTCTCGGCTGGCACCAGCCGAAGCTGCAGCGGTTCGGGGTGTGGAAACGGGACGCCGAGGTGCGCCGCGCCGCCGACGAGCTGATCTACGCCGAGATCGCCGACCGCAGGAAGGCCTGCGACCTGCACGACCGTCGCGACGTGCTGTCGCGACTGCTGTGCGTCGGTGACACCGACGGTAGCCACGGTGCCGGGCGGGGCGCTGCGGACGGGCTGAGCGACGTCGAGCTCCGCGACCAGCTGATCACCCTGCTGCTGGCCGGGCACGAGACGACCGCGACGGCACTGGCCTGGGCACTGCACGAACTCGCCCGCGACCCCGCGCGGCTCGCGGAGGCCACCAGGGCCGCCGACGCGTTCGACGAGAAGCACCTCGAAGCGGTCGTCAAGGAAGCGATGCGGCTGCATCCGGTGATCTCCGAGGTCGCCAGGGTGGTGACCCGCGACGTGGAGATCGGCGGCTACCGCATTCCCGCCGGTCACACGGTGATGCCGTCGATCACGATCGTCCAGCACGATCCGGCGCACCACGACGATCCCATGGCGTTCCGCCCCGAGCGGTTCACCGAGGGCGGTCCCGCCGCCGGTACGTGGTTCCCGTTCGGCGGTGGCGTACGGCGGTGCCTGGGTGCCGGGTTCTCGCTCCTGGAGTCGGTGGTGGTGCTCGGCGAGCTGTTGCGGCACTGGCACCTCGCCCCCGACCGCGCACGCCGCGAACCCGCCAAGCCACGCAACATCACCATGGTCCCCGGCCGCGGCGCACGGCTGGTGGTGACGCCGCGCTGAGCCACGCCCCGTCCGGCAGCGTCCTCCGGCAGCGTCCTCCGGCAGTGCGGCACGGCAGTGGTCCGGTGGCGCGGTCAGCTCAGCACGAGGGGGACCCGATCGGCGAGCGGGCCGAGCTGGGCCCGCTCGGTGTCCGTGGGGACCCGCCGCCCGGTGCCGACGAGCAACGCGTCGGCGTCCGGCCACGCCGCGGGGAACGGTTCGCCGGCGATGCGTTCCAGGAGCTCGCGGGCCGCGGCGAGGGTGTCGGCGGACGGTCCCGGCACATCCACGGTGCCGGGGAGGTCGGCGACGAGGTCCAGATGGTGCAGCGCCCATTCGAGGACGTAGGCCGACAGATAGTCGGCGACCGTCAGTACTGCACCCTGAGTGCTCACGCGCGCGGCCGGGTCCGCCAGCACCGCGGCCCTGCCCGCCGCCGATCCGACGTCGTCGAGATGGAACCGCAGCAGCTCCGGGTCCTGGTAGGCGGCGGCCAGGCGCACGGTCAGTGCATCGAGCGGATCCTGGCCGGACGGCGGCTGGGTCGTGACGGTCCAGTACGTCACGGCGTCCTTCACCGGCGCAGCTTCGACACCGACACCGCCGGCACCACCGTCGGCGGGCGTCGCCAGCGTGATCAGCACGTCCTGCGCGTCGATCACCAGGTGACACACGAGGTCCTGGACGAGCCACCCGCGGCATCCCGACGGCCGGGCGAACGCCGCGTCGGGTAGGTGCGCGACCGCCGACCGGAGCGCGGCCCAGCTGCGGGTGAACGTCTCGACGGCTCCCGTGGCGGCTGCGGCCGTCATGCGCGGCGGCTTCGCAGGTAGTCGCCCACCACCGCGGCGCCGAGCCCGTCCGGATCCGGTGCGAGCACCCGCCCTCCGGCACGCCGGGCGAGCAGGTCCACGAAGGCCTCCAGCCGGGGATCGTCGCCGAGGCGGAACACCGACATCGACGTGCCCGCCTTCGCCAGCCGGTCCACTTCGGACAACGTCTTGACGAGCGTGACCGGACTCGGCGGGTAGTCGAACACCGCCTCCCCGTCGGATTCGAGGTGAGCCGTGGGCTCGCCGTCGGTCACCATCAGCACGACCGGCTGCGCGCCCGGATGGCGTCGCAGATGCCTGCCCGCCAGCAACAGCGCGTGGTGGGCGTTCGTGCCCTGCTCCCACGTTCCGTCCAGTGCGACGAGCTCGGACAGGTCGACCTGCTGTGCGTATCGGCCGAACGTGATGATCTGCAGTGCGTCGGTCCGGAACCGCGTCGAGATCAGATGATGCAGCGCCAGCGCCGTGCGCTTCATGGGCAACCAGCGGTCCTCGGCGATCATCGACCACGACGTGTCGACGCACAGCGCCACGGCCGCACGGGAGCGGTGCTCGGTCTCCGCGATCTCCACGTCCGAGACGTCGAGCCGCACCGAGGACGACCCCGCCGACGCGCTGCGCAGCACCGCGTTCTGCACGGTCCGCGACACCGCCCACGGCTGGGTGTCACCGAACCGCCACGGCCTCGTCGATCCCGTCGGCTCACCCGCCGCACCCGCGGCCGCACTCTCCCGCTCCCCGCGGCCGGTACGCAGCGCGCGCACCACGTCGGCCAGCGCGGTCTCCCCCAGCCTGCGCAGTGCCTTGGGAGACAGGCGCAGCGAGCCGTCGGGGGCCCGTTCGAGCATGCCCTGCCGACGCAGCTCGCGTTCCAGTTCGGCCAGCCTGCGCACGTCGACGCCCGCGTCCTCACCGAGGCGCCGCTCGAGCGTCTCGAGGTCGATGTCCTCCAGACGCGCGCCCGGATAGCTCTGTCCGAGCTGTTCGGCGAGCGAATCCAGTTCGGACAGCTCCGTCATCGCCCGGGCGCCCTCGGCCATACCCAGCGGATCGTCCCCGCGCATGCGGGCCGACGACGTCCAGTCCTCCCCCGGCCGCGCCGCACGCAACTGCTCGTCCAACCGCGACAGTTGGTCGGCGATGCGCGGATCGCCGAAGGCCTGCTGGGACAGCTCGGCCAGTTCCTGCCGTTGCTCGGGGGTCATGGAGTTGAGCATCCGCGAGGCGGCGGCCGAACGTGCGGCGAGCACGTCGATGAGTTCGTCCACCGTGGACGGATTCTCCGGGAAGAACTCGCCGTGCTCGCGCATGAACGCGGCGAACTTCTCGTCGATGTCCGGATCACCCTCGGCGTGGGCGGCCAGCAGCGCGTTGAGGTCGGCGAGCATCTCGCCCACGCGTTGCGCGTCCTCGGGCGTGGCCTGCTGCAGCGCCTCCTTCATGCCCTCGAACCGCGAGCCGAGCAGCTCCTGGCCCAGCAGTTCCCGAATGCGCTCGTAGTTCTCCCGCCCCGTCGGCGACCGCCACTCGTACTCGGCCAGCTCGGTCACCGCACCGGCCGTGCCGGGCGGAAGCGCGTCCAGGCGCATCTCGTCGAACCGCGCCTCGTCCGACGGATCGGCGGCCAGCGCCTCCCGCTCGGCCGCCAACGCCTCGTCGAGCAGCCGCCGCACGTCCTGCAGCGTGCCGTCGAGCCGGTGGTTCCGCTGGATTTCGGCGCGCCGTTGCCACACCCGGCGAGTCAGCTCGTCGAGCCCCGCGGTGCGCGGCGTGCCGCGGCGCAGCAGTTCCTCGAGCGCCGAACGCGGCGAGGCGCCCTCCATGACGTCCCTGCCGATCTCGTCCATCGCCTCGCGCAGGTCGACCGGAGGCGCCAGCGGATCAGGACCGTCGTGGTACGGCCCGTACTCGTAGCCACCGGAGGGGATGCTCATGGCCCGTACACCGCATCGCCCGAATCGCGCACGTCCTTGGCCACCTTCCGGCTCAGATACAGCGACTCCAACGCCAGTTCCACCGCGGACGCGATCCGCGGGGCAGGCTCGTCCGCGCCCACACCGCACCGCGCCGCGACCTCGTGCAGCACCGGCAGTTCGGGCAGGGCCGCCAGTAGGTCCGCACCGCGCACGCGCTCGCCGGTCTCGACGGCGTGGCCGTCGGCGACGGCGTCGGCCAGCGGTGTCAGGTCGAGCCCGGCGAACCGGTCGCGGGCGGTCTCGGCGATCGCGACCCGCAGCAGGTGCAGCAACTGCTCGTGCTCCCTGCCTTCCTCGCCGGGCTCGAACTCGAGTTTGCCGCGCAGCACGGCGGGCACCGACTCGAGGTCGACCGGTCGCGCCACCGCCGGGTCCTCCCCGGTCAACGCCGATCGGCGCAGCGCTGCCGCGGCCACGGTCTCGGCGGCCGCCACGGCGAACCGGGCCGACACGCCGGACCGCTGGTCGACCACCGTCGACTCCCGCAGGTGCCGCACGAACCGCGCCAGGACCTCCACCAGCGGATCGCCCACCTCGGCCGTCAGTTCGGACTCCTGCCGGACGACCTCGACCTCGGCGGCCAGCTCCAACGGGTAGTGCGTGCGGATCTCGGCGCCGAAGCGGTCCTTCAGCGGCGTGATGATGCGCCCGCGGTTCGTGTAGTCCTCCGGGTTGGCCGTGGCGACCAGGAGCACGTCCAGGGGAAGTCGCAACGTGTAGCCGCGAACCTGGATGTCGCGCTCCTCCATGACGTTCAGGAGTGCGACCTGGATCCGCTCGGCGAGGTCGGGCAGTTCGTTGATGGCCACAATGCCCCGGTGCGCCCGCGGGACCAGTCCGAAGTGGATGGTCTCCGGGTCACCGAGGGTACGTCCCTCGGCGACCTTCACCGGGTCGACGTCGCCGATCAGGTCGCCCACCGACGTGTCCGGGGTGGCGAGCTTCTCGGTGTAGCGCTCGCTGCGATGCATCCACCGCACCGGCAGTGCGTCCCCGAGTTCGGCGACCCTGCGCAGCGACGCGGGAGTGATCGGCTCCAACGGGTGCTCGGCCAGTTCGGACCCCTCGATCACCGGGGTCCACTCGTCGAGCAGCCCGGCGAGGGTGCGCAACAAGCGGGTCTTGCCCTGACCGCGTTCCCCGAGCAGCGCGACGTCGTGCCCGGCGAGCAGAGCGCGTTCCAGCTGGGGAACGACCGTGTCGTCGAAGCCGACGATCCCCGGCCACGGGTCGCGGCCGTCCCGGAGGGCGGCCAGCAGGTTCTCCTGGATCTCGGCCTTGACGCTCCGTGGCGCGTATCCCGCGGCGCGGAGCTCGCCGAGAGTGGTGGGCAGCTCGGACGGTGCGGATTCCACTGCGGCGTTCACCCCGCCGAGCCTAATCACGTTCCCGGCGACTCGTCACGATCGACGACCGGCGCCCGCTCGGGCGCATCGGCAGGCCGGGCCCGACCGGTACCCTCGGACGCTGTGTGTTGTCCCAGCGCGACCCTGGCCGTGTGGTCCTCGGCCTGGCTCCACGGCGCGGCCCCGTCCGACAACGTGCTCGACGCCCTGCTCGCGTGGGGCGAGGCGCACGAGGTGGTGACGGCCGACGAGGCCACGGCGGATGCCTTCGACCTTCCCGTCACCGGCGGATTCCCGGCCCAGCCCGCTCAGCTGCTCGGCGCGCTGCGCCGAACGGGTGTGAACGATGCCCGGTTGGTGCTGCCCGTGCCCGGCGACGTCCGGGGCCTGGGCGGAGGCGGTGAGTTCGCGAAGGCGGCGCTCAGCGAGGGCGAGGCCGTCGTGTTCGCCGACCACGGCTACGGCATCGTGCCGCACCACATCGCCGAAGGTCTCGTGCGTTGGACGGTGCACCCGCTCGCCTCGGCGAGCCCGCAGCCTCCGGAGTACGTGGGCCTCGCCGACGCCGAGCACGCCCTCACCGACGCGATCCGGGACAGCGCGGGCGCGCTCCAGAGCCTCGATGTGGCCAGCGATCGGCCGAGTGTGCGGGCCGAGCTGTCGGCACACCTGCGCTCCCGCCCGGCGCCCGACTGGCCCGCAGGCACTCCCGGTCGCGCCCTGCGGGTGCTGCAGCGCGCGGAGGAGATCGGCGCAATCCTGGCCGTCGCCGAGACCGACGAGCCCGGCGGCGCGCTGTCGGCGTCGGCGGCCGTGCGCCGGGCCGACGCGTTGCGCCCGCTGTCCGATGCGGTGCGCACCGCCAGGTGTGCGGCGGTGAACGAGGCGGTGCGGGTGTTCGCCGATCAGGCCAACCGGCCGTGACGAGCCGCGCGGTATAGGTCGTTATACAGAGCGGCTCGCCGCGGCCGACGGCCCGCGCCGATCACCGCGGCTTGCGCACCGGGGCGCAGCAGCCTTCGGCGCACGGCGCGCCGTTGAGCGTGCATCCCGCCACGGGGAAGGCCTCCGAGAGCTTGCGCACGCCGCCACCGGCGAGATGCTCCTGGGCGAGTTCCACGACCAACTCGGCGAACCGCGGATCCCCGTTCGGTGTGGCCGCCCTGGCGAACCCCATGCCCAGTTCGGCGGCGCGGTCGGCCGCCTCGTTGTCGAGGTCCCACACGACTTCCAGGTGGTCGGAGACGAACCCGATCGGGCTCACCACCACGGCCTCGACACCCTGCTCGTGCAACGCGTCGATGTGGTCGACGATGTCCGGCTCCAGCCACGGCACCTGCGGCGGGCCGGACCGGGACTGCCACACCACGTCGTAGCTCTCGACCCCTGCCTGCGCCGCGACGAGCCGGGCCGCCTCGAAGACCTGCTTCGAGTACCACTGCCCACCCGTCTCCGGCGGGCCGGCGGCCTCGTCGGCGGCCGTGGGGATCGAGTGCGCCGTGAAGACGGTCCGGGCCGCGCGCCCGCCCAGCTGCGCGTGGGCCGCGCGGACCGCGTCGGCGTTCGCGGCGACGAACAGCGGGTGGTCGAAGAACTGCCGCAGTTTCAGCAACTCGGGCGCGCCCTCACCCACGGCGTCGCGGGCGCGGGCGATGTCCTCGTCGTACTGCCGGCACGCCGAGTACCCGCCGTAGGCGCTCGTGGGGAACACCAGCGCGCGGCGCACCCCGTCGGCCTTCATGCGCTCGAGGGTGTCCTCGACCATCGGGTGCCAGTTGCGGTTGCCGAAGTACACCGGCAGGTCGACACCGCGGGCCGCGAGCTCCTTCTCGACCGCCGCGATCGCCTCCCGGTTCAACCGGTTGATCGGCGACACCCCGCCGAAGTGCCGGTAATGCTCGGCGACCTCCTCGAGACGTTCCCGCGGCACTCCCCTGCCGCGCGTCACGTTCTCCAGGAACGGCATCACGTCCTCAGGACCTTCCGGGCCTCCGAAGGACAACCACAGCAACGCGTCGTAACTCACGGTGCCCATCTTTCCGCTGTGGCGGCGAGCACGCAGAACCGGGTTCACCCATCCACTCGGGACCGTGACGACCGGTACGGCCGTCACGGTGCGGCCGTACCGGTCCGGGTGTCACCGCGGGATCGTCACTGGCCGGTCGCGTGCACGCCGCCGTCGACCATGATCATCGAGCCGGTCGTGGCGGGCATCCAGTCCGACAGGGCGGCACAGATCGTCTTGGCCACGGGCGTCGGGTCGGTGGTGTCCCATCCGAGCGGGGCGCGGTCGCCCCAGCCGTCCTCCAGCTCGTTGAACCCGGGGATGGACTTGGCGGCCATCGTCTTCACCGGCCCCGCCGACACCAGGTTGCTGCGCACACCGTGCGGCCCGAGCTCACGGGCCAGGTAGCGGTTCACCGACTCCAGGGCGGCCTTCGCCACGCCCATCCAGTTGTACGCGGGCCAGGCCACACGGGCGTCGAAGTCCATGCCCACCACGGCCGAACCACGGCTCAACAGCGGCAGCGCGGCCTTCGCCACGGCCATGTACGAGTACGCCGAGACGTCCACGGCCTTCGTCACGTCCGCAGCCGGAGCGTCCATGAACGGCGCGCCCAGGCAGCTCTCCGGTGCGAACGCGATGGAGTGCAGCACACCGTCGAGCCCGTCGACGTGTTCGCGCACCCGGTCGGCGAGCGTGTCCAGGTGCTCGGTGTTCTGCACGTCCAGCTCGATCACCGGCGCGGGCTCGGGCAGCCGCTTGGCGATGCGTTCCACGAGCGAGAGCCGGCCGAAGCCGGTCAGCACCACCTGCGCGCCCTGTTCCTGCGCCACCCGCGCGGCGTGGAACGCGATCGACGCGTCCGTGATCACACCGGTGATCAGCAGGCGCTTACCTTCGAGCAGTCCGGACACGGAAGTATTCCCTTCGATGATGATGGTGCAGATGATGATCGCCGGCCGCCGCGTGGGGCCTCGACAGCTTCGCGGCCCGGGAGTCCGGCCGGTACGGGGTGCGGCGCTCCCGCCCGCCTCCGGGGCCGGTTCCGGGAACCGGCCTCAGTGGCCCATGCCGAGGCCGCCGTCGACGGGCAGCACCGCGCCGTTGAGGTAACCGGCCTCGTCGGAGGCCAGGAAACGGACGAGGTTGGCGACGTCCTCCGGGGCGCCGTAGCGGCCAGCCGGGATCTGGGCCAGCGCCGCCTCGCGCTGCTTGTCGGTGAGCTCGCCGGTCATGTCGGTCTCGATGAAACCAGGGGCGACGACGTTGGAGGTGATGTTGCGCGAGCCCAGTTCCCGCGTCAGCGACCGCGCCAGGCCGACGAGCCCGGCCTTGCTGGCGGCGTAGTTGACCTGGCCCGCGCCTCCCGACAGGCCGACCACCGACGAGATGAACACGAACCGGCCCCACTTGGCCTTGAGCATCCCGCGCGTCGCGCGCTTGGCCACCCGGTAGGCCCCGGTGAGGTTGGCGTCGAGCACCTTCGTGAACGACTCCTCGTCCATCCGCATCAGCAGCGTGTCGTCGGTGATCCCCGCGTTCGAGACCACCACCTCGACCGGCCCCTGATGCTGTTCCACCTGCTCGAACGCCGCGTCGATCTGCTCGACGTCGGTCACGTCGGCCTGCACACCGAACAGGCCGTCCGGGGCGCCCGATCCACGATGGGTCACCGCCACCCGATGTCCGGCGTCGGCCAGGGTCCGCGCGATCGCCAGGCCGATGCCGCGGTTGCCTCCGGTGACCAGAACCGACCGTCCCACGAAACACTCCTCCACATACTCGTGCGCTTCCGCCGGCGCGCACCGTCGCAGCTCGCCCGACGTCGCCCGTGAGGCTATCTGCTCACCGCGGACGGGAAAGCGGCGCCGCCGGTGTACCCACAGGTAACCGGCATGGTCTTGACCACACGCCCGGCCCGGCCCGAACCGCCGGCGGGGCGGCGTCGGGACCGTGATGCCCCGGCGGCAGAATCGCGGAGTCGTCCACCGAGCAGGATCCCGTCCGAGCAGAAAGGAATCGCCCCAGGTGTTCCGGGTCGTCTTCTACCACCCCGAGATCCCGCCCAACACGGGCAATGCGATCCGGCTCTCCGCGAACACCGGGTGCGAACTGCACCTGATCGAACCGCTCGGGTTCTCCCTCGAGGACAAGCAGCTGCGGCGCGCCGGCCTGGACTACCACGACCTCGCACACGTGCACGTCCATCCGAACCTCGAAGCCGCGTGGGAGGCGCTCCTTCCCTCGGCCGTCTACGCGTTCACGGCCAGGGGCACGCGCCGCTACACCGACGTGCGCTACACCGACTCCGACGTACTGCTGTTCGGTCCCGAGTCGACCGGCCTGCCCGAGGAGGTGCTGGCCGACCCGGCGATCACCGAGCGGGTGTCCCTGCCGATGCTGCCGACGTCGCGGTCGCTGAACCTCACCAACACCGCCTCGATCGCCGTCTACGAGGCGTGGCGTCAGCTCGACTTCCCCGGCGCCTGATCACGTGGCCGCAGCGCGCGGGTCCGTGGCCGGTCAGTCGGGCAGGCGCCTGCCGATGGCCAGCGAACTGGCGGCGGCCGCGAACAGCACGAGCGTGCCCAGCACGACCCACGGCCTGCTGGCGTCGGTGTCCTTGGTCTCGTAGCCGATCTGCTCGCCCAGGCTGTCGTACACCTCGCCGAGCTGTTCGGCGGTCGCGGCCTTGTAGAAGTCGCCGCCGGAGAGCCGGGCGATCTCGCGCATCGAGGCGTCGTCGACCTGGACCGGCACTTCCTTGCCCTCGATCTCCACCGACCCGTGCGAGGTGCCGAACGAGATCGTGCTGACGGGGATCTTCTTCTCCTTGGCCTGGGCGGCCGCGGTGAAGGCGCCGCGCGGGGCGTACTCGTCCTGGGGCACGGTCTGCTTGCCGTCGGTCATCAGCACGATCCGCGCCGGCGGCGGACCGTCGGCGCCTCCGACGACGGCGGAGAAACTCTCGATCGACTGCAGCGCCGCGAAGATGCCCTCGCCCGTCGCGGTGGACTGCGCCAGTTTGAGGTTGCGGATCGCGTGCGTGACCCCGTCGCGTTCGGTCGTCGGTGCCACGAGGACCGTGGCGGTACCGGCGAACGAGATGAGGCCGAGGTTCACTCCCGGCGTCAGCCCCTCGGCGAACTGGGACGCCGCATCCTGCGCCGCCTTCAGCCGGGTCGGTTCGACGTCCGTGGCCTCCATCGACAGCGACACGTCCATGACCAGCATGACCGTCGCCCTGTTCCGCGGCACCTTCTGTTCCGCCGTCGGTCCCGCGAGCGCGAACGTCAGCAGCAGCAGCGACACGACCAGCAGCGCCGACGGCACGTGCCGCGTCCAGCGCTTCCCGCTCGGCGCGACCCGTTCGAGCAACGCGAGGTTGGAGAAACGCAACGTGCGCTTGCGCCGCGCGCGGGCGGCCAGGACGTAGCCGACGACGACCGCGGCGACCACGAGCAGCAGCAGGAACCACCACGGCGAGGCGAATCCGGTCAGGTTCATGACGCCGCCCCCGACCAACCTCGCTTGCGCGCCACCACGAACCGCACGACGTCGGCGATCCAGTCCGAGTCGGTGCGCAGCACGAGATGGCCCGCGCCGGCCTGCCGCAGCGCGCGGGCGACCTCCGACCGGTGCTGCTGGGCCGCGGCGGCGAACTCCTTGCGCAGCAACGCCGACGCGTGCACCTCCCGCTGCCGTCCCGTCTCCGGATCGGCCAGCACGATGTCGCCGACCTCCGGAAGGTCGACGTCACGGGGATCGAGCACCTCGACCCCGATCAGGTCGTGCCGCGCGGACAGGCCGCGCAACGGCCGCTGCCATGCCGTGTCACCGAGGAAGTCCGACACGACCACGGCCAGCCCGCGCCGCCGGGGCGGCCTGCGCAGCTGGTCCACGAGCAGGCTCAGGTCACCGGCCGTGCCCTCCTCCGCGCGGGGCATCTGCGCGATCGTGCGGATCAGGTTGCGTGCGTGCGCCTGCCCCCCGCGCGCGGGCACACGCACCGTCTCGGCGCCGTTGGACACGAGCGCGCCGATCCGGTTGCCGCCACCGAGGGTCAGATGGGTGATCGCGGCGGCGGCGCACACCACCAGATCGCGCTTCTCGCAGAACGCGGTGCCGAAGTCGAGACTCGCCGAGACGTCGGCGACGATCCACGTCTCCAACTCCCGGTCGGCGATCGTCTCGCGGATGTGCGGGGTCGTGGTGCGCGCGGTGACCGCCCAGTCCATACGCCGCACGTCGTCGCCGGGCTGGTAGGGCCGCGCCTCCCCCGGCTCGGATCCGGGTCCCGGCACCAGTCCCAGATGGTTGCCCTGCAGCAGTCCGTCGAGCCTGCCCCGGACGTCGAACTCCAACGTGCGCAGTCCGGCCTCGAGCCGGTCACCGCGCAGCACCGGGGGCGCCCAGCTCGGCCGCTCGGCCCCCGCGGGTCCGGTGCCCGCGACACCGGGCTGGTCGCCTTCCTGCCCCCGGCCGGTCCCTCCGGTGCGCTTCGTCCATGCCATGTCGGCCGGTTACCTGCCCGGAACGCCTGCCGCCACCGGCTGGCCACCCTGCGGACGGGCGGTCACCTGCGGCAGCGGAACGGTCTGAAGGATGCGGGTGATGATGTGGTCGAGCGGGACGCCGTCGGCCAGCGCGTCGTAGGACAGCACGAGCCGGTGGCGCAGCACGTCCGGCACGACGTCCACGACGTCCTGGGGCAGCACGTAGTCCCGTCCGCGTACGAGCGCGAGCGCCCGCGCGGCCGAGATGATGCCGAGGCTGGCGCGCGGCGAGGCACCGTAGGACACCCATCCGGCCACGTCGGACAGTCCGTGCTCACCCGGCGTCCTTGTCGCCAGCACCAGCCGCACGACGTAGTCCACCAGCGCGTGGTGCACGAACACCTGCGCGGCGACGCCCTGCAGCCGCACCAGTTCCTCCGGGGACAGGACCGCCTGCGGCTCGGGCGCCGACACGCCCATCCGGTAGACGATCTCCCGCTCCTCCTCCGCCGACGGGTACTCGACGATGATTTTGAACAGGAAACGGTCACGCTGCGCCTCGGGCAGCGGGTACACGCCCTCGTTCTCGATCGGGTTCTGAGTGGCGAGCACGAGGAACGGATCCGGCATGGGGAAGGTCTCGCCGCCGAGCGAGACGTGCCGCTCGGCCATCACCTCGAGCATCGCGGACTGGACCTTCGCGGGCGCACGGTTGATCTCGTCGGCGAGCACGAAGTTGGCCACGACGGGGCCGAGCTCGACGTCGAACTTCTCGCTGCCCTGACGGTAGATGCGGGTGCCGAGGATGTCGGCGGGCACGAGGTCGGGGGTGAACTGCACGCGCGAGAACGATCCGCCGACGACCTTGGCGAACGTCTCCACCGCGAGGGTCTTCGCGACGCCGGGCACACCTTCCAGCAGCAGATGCCCCTTGGCCAGCAGACCGACGAGCATGCGCTCCACGAGCCGGTCCTGGCCGACGATGACCCGCTTGACCTCGAACACGGTCCGCTCGAGCAGCTGGGCGTCACGTGCGGGTGCGCCGGGTTCGGCCCCGTTCGCTCCGTCGGGGGTGCCGGGCTCCGTCACACCTAACCTCCTTGCCGGTGATCTTCCCTCTCCGCCGGGACCGTACCGCCCGCCGGGGGAACACAGCCGGGCGAGGTGCTCCGATCACATGGAACCGTGCGGGCGGTATGACCGCTGTGAACCCCGTGTCCGGGCCGTCACAGGTCGCCCGGAGTGTCGACGTCCGCGGCCTCGTCGCCGACGGCGGGCACCTCCACGATGCGCAGGCCGCCGAGGCTCGCCCTGAGCGACCTGCCTGCCGGTTCGCGAGGAAGCGCGCCGCGCGCCGCCGCCGTCCGCCACACGCTCAGCAACCACTGACGCCGGCCCTCGGCATCGACGAGCACCGCCCCGTCCAGGCGTTCCGAGTCGTCCGGCCCGGGCTGCGCGGATGGCTCACCCAGGGCGGACAGCAGGCGCGCCACCGTCTCCGGCCGCACCCCCTTCAGATCCGCGGCCAGCACCACGACCACCGGTGCGTCCACGGTGGACAGTCCGGCCGCGAGCGCCGCGACCGGTCCCCCGCCCGGCGGTCGCTCCCGCACCCACCGCACGCCGTCCACGCCCGCACGCCGAGGGCCCACGACAACCACGTCGACGGCGGCGGCACGGGCGCCCGCGGTGCCCGCGGTGCCTGCATCGATCGCGCGCGACAGCAGCGTCCGGCCGCCGACCTCGAGCATGGGCTTGTCGACGCCACCCAGCCTGCTCGCCCCGCCGCCGGCGAGGACCACGCAGGCGACGTCGCCGGAGCGGCCGCCACTCACCCGATCAAACGCGTGGCGTACGGCAGGATGTCGCCGTAGCGCACCGGAACGACCCGCACGTGGCCGCCGGAGTACGGCGCCTCGATCATCTGGCCATTGCCGAGATACATCGCGACGTGATGGATGCCGCCGTTGCCCCAGAACAGCATGTCGCCCCGGCGCATCTGCGACAGCGGCACCTTGCGGCCCGCCTCGTACTGGTAACCGCTGTAGTGCGGCAGGGCCTGCACGCCCGCGAAGGCGTAGATCATCAGGCCGGAACAGTCGAAGCCGATCTTCGCGTAGTCACCGTGTGCGTCGGCCACGCCGCCGTCGCGGATGCCGTAGGTCGGACCGCTCGCGTTGCCGCCTCCCCAGGCGTACTGGACGCCCAGCTGGGACATCGCCCGCTGCACCACCGCCTCGACCGTCGCCCCGGCAGGAGCCGACGCAGGCGCACTCGACGACGGCGCACCGCCCGAGGAGCCACCGCTGCTGCCGGAGCCCCCGGAGCCCGAGGCGGCCAGCGCGGCCTGCTGCGCCTGAGCCGCCTCCTCGGCCTCCTTCTCCGCCTGCCACTGCTCGTAGGCGTCCCGCTGCCTTTCCAGGCCGCTGACGCGCGAACGGGCCTCCTGCAGCTGCTGTTCGACCTGGCTGCGTTCGGCCTCCAGGCTCTCGGTCCTGCTCGCCTGCTGCCTGCGAGCCTGCACCGCGGTCTGCTGCGCCTCCTCCGCGGCGGTCCGGGCCTGTGCGGCCTCCGCGCGCTTCGCGCGTGCGCGCTCGAGCGCCTCCCTGGCGGCGGCGTCCTTGTTGGACTTCTGCACCTGCGCGCGGCGCATGCTCTCGAGCGCGTCGATCTCGCTGCCGCTGACGGCACCGAGGAGCTGCTCGCGAGCCAACAGGTCCTTGGGCGAGGACGCCCCGAGGTACGCGCTCAGCGATCCGACCGTGCTCCCCTGCCGGTAGCTGCCGGCGACGAAGCGGTCGAGCGACCTGCGAACGTTGCGGATCGCCCCCGACGCGGCCTCGGCCTCGGCGTTCGCCGTGCTGGCGGCCTCCTCGGCGCTGTCGGCGGCCGAACGGGCCCGTTCGAGGTCGACGCGGGCCTTGTTGGCCTCCTCCATCTTGCGCTCGACCTCGTTGCGCAGCGTGGTCAGCCGCGCCTCGGCGTCGGCGAGCCTGCTCGTCAGCCTGCCGACCTCGCCCGCACGCTCGCCGGCCTCCGCACGTCCGGCTTCGAGTTCGGAGTCGCTCGGGTTCGGCGGCGGTGGCGGCACGGCCACGGCCGTTCCCGGCCCCGCCATCACCGCGGCGAGCACCAGCGCCCCCGTCGCCAGCGTCGCGCCCTTCGCCCTCGTCCTCACCTGGGCCCACCTCCTGCTACTCCGAGCAGAACTCTGCCACCGTGGCCTCGCCGTCACCAGTTGTCACATGCGAAACACCGTTATCTCTCATCACATTTCCCCGTTTCGGGGGACCCCGTCACGCATACCTGCGTGATTCCGGCACGTTCGCGGGCCGGACCGGGCACGATGACCCGCATGTCGGTCACCCGTTCGCGCGCCGCGCTGGGTTGGAGCCTCACCGTCGCCACGGGCCTCGCCGTGGCCGTCCTCGGCACCTTCCTGCCCTGGTTCCGATCCGGCACCGTGACGCGCGACAGCTACGAGACGACGGGGCTGGTCGCGGTGTTCGGGCTCGCCGGTGACGCGGAGGCCGTGCTCACCCTGTGGACGGCCGTCCCATTGCTGTGCGCGGTGTGCGCCGCGTTGCTGCTGACCAGGCTGCGCCGCACCGCGGCGGTGACATCGCTGGCGACCGCGCTCGTGATGGGAACCGTTGCGGTGGCGGTCGCCGTCCAAGCGGGCGAGGACGACGGACCGATCGGCATCACCGCCACCGGTCCCGTCGTGACCGCCACGGGCACGGGACTCGCGATCGTCGCCGCGGTGGGCGTTCTGGTGAGCGCCGCCGCATCGCGACGCCGCACCCGGGATCGGGCGGGGCGGCCGTAGCCGCGCGCACACCGGGAGGGGTGCGCGCCCGGATCGACGAGACAGGTGCGAATCGTGACGACTCCCTCAGACCCCGGCAGCCCGTGGGGCGGACCGGGCGGACATCCGCAGGGTGGATATCCACAGCAGACCCCGCCGGCGCAGCCGTACGGACAACCCGGCTATGCCGCACCCCAGTACGGCACTCCCCAGCACGGCGCTCCCCAGCACGGCACGCCCCAGTACGGCACTGCGCCGTACGGAAGTCCCGGCTACGCGGGTCCCCAGTACGGCCAGCCCCAGTACGGAACGGACCCGTACGGCAGGCCGCCCGGCGGGCAGGGAACCATGACACCGGTCGGCGGCCCCGGCGGGCAGGGAACGGGTAAGCGCGGGCTGGTGATCGGCCTCGTGGTCGCTCTCGTCGTGGCGGCCGGAGCGGTCGGCAGCTATTTCGCGTTCTTCCGGCAGAACTCGGTGGCCGCCGGATCGGAGTCACCGACGGAGGCGGTGCGCACCCTGGCGTCCTCCTTCGAAGGCGGCGATCTCGCCGGAACCCTGAGCACGCTCGCCCCGTCCGAGGCCACGCTGCTGACCGACCCGTTGGACGAGGCCGTCAGCGAGTACCAGCGACTCGGCCTGTTCAGCGACGACGCCGATCCGAACCAGCTCGGCGGACTGACCGTCAAGGCCGAGAACCTGCGGTTCGACGAGAGCGCGGAGGAACGGCTCAACGACCACCTCGCCATCACGAAGCTGACCGGCGGCACGCTCACGCTGGAGGCCGATCTGAACAAGCTTCCCGTGACGCCCGAGTACAAGCGGCAGTTGATCGCGGAGGCGGGCAGCGCCCGCGACACCGCGACGATCGACATCGCCGAGGAGGCCGACGAGCCCATCCGCATCGCCGCCGTGAAGGAGGGCGACGAGTGGTACCCCAGCCTCTTCTACACGATCGCCGACAACATCCTGCAGGAGGAAGGCGCCGACTGGCCGGCACAGCCGGTGCCCGCCGAGGGAGCGGACACTCCCGCACAGGCCCTGCGTGACATGGTCGACGCCGCGGTCGCCGGCGACCTGGAGCGGGTGATCCAGCTCCTGCCCCCGGACGAGATGGGCGTACTGCACGACGCCGGGCCCCTGCTGCTCGACGCCGCGGCGGACGTCGAGGGTGCCTCCGGCGCGGAGGTCACCGACCTGCAGACCGAGACCAGCGACGTCGAGGGCGGCACGCGTGTGACGGTCACGTCGGTGACGGTCGCCGCGGAGGGCACCACGTTCACGGTCGCCAAGGACGGCGGGTGCTACCGCGCCGAGGCGCAGGGCAAGTCCGAGCAACTCTGCCCCGACGACATCGCCCGGCTCGCCGCCGAGGACTCCGGTGACATGCCGCCGCAGGTGCTGCAGATGATCGCCAACCTCGGCGACGGGGTGATGAAGCAGGGCATCGGTGTGGTGACCACCGAGGTCGACGGCAAGCACTACGTCAGCCCGGTGCGCACCGTGACCGAACTCGGCATGACCGTCGTGCGGAGCCTGACGCCCGAGGACTTCCGGGCGATGCTCGAGAGCGACGGATTCTGACCGACGCGTTGCTGAGCGCGGTGCGGCCGCGGCGCCCCGCGCTCAGCAACGCCCGCCGCCGGCGGCGCCATCGGGCACCGCCGGCGGCGGGCGTCAGGAGTCGCGCCTGCCCTGCGCGCCCCAGCGGTTCCAGTGCACGACCTCCTCGACCGGTGCCCGCTTGGGACGGGCCCACCGGCCCCGCGCCGGATAGCCCATGGGGATCAGTGCCATCGTCAGCGCGTCGTCGGGCAGGCCGAGCAGTTCGCGCAGTTCGCCCTCGTGTCCGGCGTACAGCGTGGTGAGCGAGGTGCCGATGCCACGCGCCCGTGCCGCCAGGCACAGGTTCTGCACGGCGCCGTAGATCGAGGACCCGGTGCGCGGGTCGTTCGCCTCGGCGGCCCCGCGCAGCACGGGGAACACCCACACCGGCGCTTCCTCGAGGTGTTCGGCCAGGTACTCGGCGCCGCGGAAGCCGGCCGGGCTCAGCCCCTCGGCCGTGCCCGCCAGGAACTCCTCCCTGCGCCGGCCGTAGGCCCGTTGCCAGTTCTCCCGGTACCACGGCGCGACCCGCTTCTTGATCTCCGGATCGGTCACCACGACCCAGCCCCAGCCCTGCCGGTTGCCTCCGGACGGGCCGCGCACGGCCGTGTCGAGGATGTCCCAGAGCACGTCGTCGGGGATGGGATCGGGCGCCAGGTAGCGCCGGGACGGCGTGGTGTTCAGCACCTCCCATGCGGTGGGCTCGGCGGGCTCGCTGGGTTCGGTGGGTTCGGTGGGTTCGGTGGGTTCGGCGGTGGACTCGGAGTCAGTCATGAGGCGGCCCTCCCCTTCACGTCGTGTGCGGCAGGCTGGCATAGGCCTATCACCGCACGGGCAGACCTGGAGGGAGTCACCCGGCGAGGGCGGGCGGATATCACACGCCGCAGGCGACATCCGCCCGTGGGCCGCCCTTGAAGAGAAAAAAGGACACGCGTACTGTTTGGGAAGCAGGGATCATCCGAGCCCACCTCTGCGGGCGCGACGGGGGTGCGCAAGACTCGGCCCTGGGTACCCGAACTAACCGCCGCATGGAGTGAGACGTGACTGCACCCGCCAGCAAGAACAGCTTCGGCGCTCGAGACACACTGAAGGTGGGTGACGCCTCGTACGAGGTGTTCCGCCTGAACAAGGTCGAGGGCTCGCAGCGGCTGCCGTACAGCCTGAAAATTCTCCTGGAGAATCTTCTGCGCACCGAGGACGGCGCCAACATCACCGCGGAGCACATCCGCGCCCTGGGTAGCTGGGATCCGAAGGCCGAGCCGGCCACCGAGATCCAGTTCACCCCCGCTCGCGTGGTCATGCAGGACTTCACCGGCGTGCCGTGTGTGGTCGACCTGGCCACGATGCGTGAGGCCGTGACCGCCCTCGGCGGCGACCCGGACAAGGTCAACCCGCTCGCCCCCGCCGAGCTGGTCATCGACCACTCGGTGATCATCGACATCTTCGGCCGCGCGGACGCCTTCGAGCGCAACGTCGAGATCGAGTACGAGCGCAACAAGGAGCGTTACCAGTTCCTGCGCTGGGGCCAGAACGCCTTCGAGGAGTTCAAGGTCGTCCCGCCGGGGACGGGCATCGTCCACCAGGTCAACATCGAGCACCTCGCGCGCACGATCATGTCCCGGAACGGCCAGGCCTACCCGGACACCTGCGTCGGCACCGACTCGCACACGACCATGGTCAACGGTCTCGGTGTGCTCGGCTGGGGCGTCGGCGGCATCGAGGCCGAGGCCGCGATGCTGGGCCAGCCCGTGTCGATGCTGATCCCGCGCGTGGTCGGCTTCAAGCTGACCGGCCAGATCCCGCCCGGCGCGACCGCCACCGACGTCGTGCTGACGATCACCGAGATGCTGCGCAAGCACGGCGTGGTCGGCAAGTTCGTCGAGTTCTACGGTGAGGGCGTCGGCGCCGTGCCGCTGGCCAACCGCGCCACGATCGGCAACATGAGCCCCGAGTTCGGCTCCACCGCCGCGATCTTCCCGATCGACGAGGAGACGCTCCGCTACCTCAAGCTGACCGGCCGCTCCGAGGAGCAGCTGGCTCTGGTCGAGACCTACTCCAAGGAGCAGGGCCTCTGGCACGACCCGGCCCACGAGCCGGAGTACTCCGAGTACCTCGAGCTCGACCTGTCCACGGTCGTCCCGTCGATCGCCGGTCCGAAGCGCCCGCAGGACCGCATCGAGCTGACCGACGCCAAGGCCTCGTTCCGCAAGTCGGTCCGCGACTACATCCAGGACGACCAGGCCACGCCGCACACGAAGATCGACGAGAAGGTCGAGGAGTCGTTCCCGGCCAGCGACGCGCCCGCGCTGTCGTTCGCCGACGAGGACGCGCTGCCGGTGCAGTCGGCCGCCAACGGTGCGACCGGCCGCCCGAGCAAGCCGGTGACCGTGCGCTCCGAGGAGCGCGGCGAGTTCGTGCTCGACCACGGCGCCGTCGTGATCGCCTCGATCACCTCGTGCACCAACACGTCGAACCCGTCGGTCATGCTCGGCGCGGCGCTGCTTGCGCGCAACGCCGTGGAGAAGGGCCTGTCGGTCAAGCCGTGGGTCAAGACCTCCATGGCGCCGGGTTCGCAGGTCGTCACCGACTACTACGAGAAGGCCGGCCTGTGGCCGTACCTGGAGAAGCTGGGCTACCACCTGGTCGGCTACGGCTGCACCACGTGCATCGGCAACTCCGGCCCGCTGCCCGAGGAGATCTCCCAGGCGATCCAGGACAACGACCTCACGGCCGTGTCGGTGCTGTCCGGTAACCGCAACTTCGAGGGCCGGATCAACCCCGACGTCAAGATGAACTACCTGGCCTCGCCGCCGCTGGTCATCGCGTACGCACTCGCGGGCACGATGGACTTCGACTTCGACAACCAGCCGCTCGGCCAGGACGAGCAGGGAGGCGACGTCTACCTGCGCGACATCTGGCCGTCGCCGCAGGAGATCCAGCAGACGATCGACTCGGCGATCACGCAGGAGATGTTCACCAAGGACTACTCCGACGTGTTCGACGGCGGCGAGCGCTGGAAGTCGCTGCCGACGCCGGAGGGCAAGACGTTCGAGTGGGACCCGGAATCCACCTACGTCCGCAAGCCCCCGTACTTCGACGGCATGCAGGCCGAGCCCGCGCCGGTCGAGGACATCTCGGGTGCGCGTGTGCTGGCGCTGCTGGGCGACTCGGTCACGACCGACCACATCTCCCCGGCAGGCGCCATCAAGGAGGACTCGCCCGCGGGCCGGTACCTCAAGGAGCACGGCCTCGACCGCAAGGACTTCAACTCGTACGGTTCCCGCCGCGGCAACCACGAGGTGATGATCCGGGGCACGTTCGCCAACATCCGGCTGCGCAACCTGCTGCTCGACGCTGTCGTCGAGGGCGGGGTCCAGGGTGGCTACACCCGCGACTTCACGCAGGAGGGCGGCCCGCAGGCGTTCATCTACGACGCGGCCCAGAACTACGCCGCGCAGGGTACGCCGCTGGTCGTGCTGGGCGGCAAGGAGTACGGCTCGGGTTCGTCGCGTGACTGGGCCGCCAAGGGCACGCGCCTGCTGGGCGTGCGTGCGGTGATCGCCGAGTCGTTCGAGCGCATCCACCGCTCCAACCTGATCGGCATGGGCGTCGTCCCGCTCCAGTTCCCCGAGGGCGAGTCGGCGAACTCGCTGGGCCTGGACGGCACGGAGACGTTCGACATCGCCGGCATCACCGCGCTGAACGACGGTGAGACGCCGTCGACGGTCAAGGTCACCGCGACCAAGACCGACGGCCAGAAGGTGGAGTTCGACGCGGTCGTGCGCATCGACACCCCCGGCGAGGCGGACTACTACCGCAACGGCGGCATCCTGCAGTACGTGCTGCGGAAGATGACCAGCGCCTGACCACCTCGACCACGAGGCGGTCCAGCCGCTGAGCTCTCAGAAGCGCCCCGTCAGGCTCCGGCCTGGCGGGGCGCTTCTGTGTTCGGACCCCGCCGGCCGATGGCGGACAGCAGATGTAAAACGATCGTGGTACCTTTGTGCGGTGACCACGACGCGCGAACGCATCATCACCAGCACCGAACCCGTCTTCGACGAGCACGGGTTCGCCGGCATCGGCGTGGACCGGCTCACCGAGGCAGCCGGGGTCTCCTCCCGCACCCTGTACAAGCACATGGGGAGCAAGACCGGGCTCATCGCCGCGGTTCTGGATGCTCGCCGGGAGCGTTTCCGCCGTGGCTTCGCCGTTTCGACGGTCGACGAGCTCTTCGATGCGTTGGCGGACTGGGTCCGCTCCGAGGGTGCACGCGGGTGCCTGTTCCTGCGCGCGCTGGGAGAGGACGGACGCGACGTCCCCGAGGTGGAGCGCGCGGTCTCGGAGTACCGGGACCTGCTCCGCCGGGTGCTGTCGTCGATCGTCGAGCAGGAAACCGGCGCCGCGGACGAACTCCTGGCCGAGCAGTTGCTCGTGGCCTTCGAGGGCGCGACCTCTGCGGCCTCCTACCGCGGACCACGGGCTGTCGAGGCCGCGCGGAGCGTAGCGCGGTCCCTGCTGGTCGCCCGTACCTGAGCCGGTCCCCTATCTGCCGAACGGAGCTTCCCTGATGCACGTGCTGACCGTCTTCTCCCACCCCTTCCGCGATCGCTACCCGGCCGCGGTGATGGAGGCGTTTCACGAGCCGTTCCGCCGGGGCGGACATTCGATCGATGTCCTCGACCTGCACCGGGAACGGTTCGATCCACGCTTCACCGAAGCCGATCACGCGCATTTCTGGGGCGGTCCGATCCCCGACGGCATCTCCGAGATGCACCGGCGCGTCGAGGCCGCCGACCGGCTCGCCATCGTCTACCCCGTCTACTGGTGGGGGATGCCCGCGATGATGAAGGGGTGGATCGAACGCGTCTTCACCGGTGGCTGGGCGTACCAGTACGGCGCCGGGGTCGACGACCGCGGCAAGCAGCCGCTCCACGCGTTGCTGCCCAGTATCCCCACGGTGCTCATCGGCGTGGGCGGGTCGAAGCAGCGAACGTATGACAAGTACGGCTACCACGAGGCGATGCGCGCGCAGATCGACGTCGGCATCTTCGTCTACTGCGGCATCGACGACGTGGAGAGTCATCTCATCTACGACGTCGAGGGCGAGCACAACGCACCCCGGCGCGAGGCCGGGCTGACGCAGGCCCGCGGAATCGCCGAGGCGTTCCTCGCACCGGAGCGGGTGCCGCGGACGACGAAGGCCGACCATCTGTCCACCCGGCAGGAACAGGTGACCTCGCGCTGATCAGGCCGACAGCCGGGCCGGAAGGCCTCGGGACCTCGGGACAGGTACTGGGTGCCTGCTCCGCCTCGACCGCCCGCGACGCGGGCTGGTCGGGCCCGGTGAATACCGGTGGCGGACCGGCCGCGGGCCGTGGTTCGGTGTCGGCATGAGCACCGTCGACGTCTCCCACGATGTGTTCCGTCAGCTACCGGTCCTGACCGGCGACCGGGTGCGCCTGGAACCGCTGGCACCGTCGCATCTGGACGGCATGATGCGGATGCTCTCCGATCCGGAGGCGCGCAGGCTCACCGGTACACATCGGACGTTCGACGAGGACGAGGTCCGCGACCATCTCGCCGCGTTGCCGTTACGGGGCGACAGGGCGCACTGGGCGATCACCGACGACGGCGCGTTCCTGGGTGAAGCGGTGCTGCACGAACTGGACCCACCCAATGCGAGTGTGCAGTTCCGCATCTGCCTGGTCGGGCCGGAGGTGTTCGGCCGTGGTTACGGCACCGAGGCCACGCGCGCGGTGGTGGACTACGCGTTCGACGTGGCGGGGCTGCACCGGGTGGGGCTCGAGGTGTTCGACTTCAACGTGCGGGCGCAGCGTTCGTACGAGAAGTGCGGCTTCGTGCGGGAAGGGGTCCACCGCGGCGCGCTGTGGTGGAACGGGATCTGGCACGACGTGATCGCGATGGGCATCATCGCGAGCGATCCGCGTCCGGCGTGAGTACGAAGATCGGGAAGTCGCGGCCCGCTTCGTCGCGTTCCATCGCGTAGCCGGGCCAGAAGGCCAGCAACCGGCGCCACGTCGCCTCCCGGTCCATACCGGTCAGTTCCCGAGCCTGGACGGCCGTAGCCCGCCCACCGACGACGACGCATGCGCGCGGATCGGCGCGCAGATTGTGGGCCCAGGCGGGCTCGCTCGGCCGCCCCCAGTTGGAGCCGGTGACGATGTAGGCGTCGCGATCGGGCAGGTACAGCAGGTTGGTCTCCCGCGGCAGACCGGTGCGCCTGCCCGTGGTGACGAGCCGCATCGAGGGCAGTCCCGCGATCCCCACGAGCGTCACCCGGCCCCGGGAGAGCCGCTGCAACCGCGCATCGGCCCACACGATGGCGGGCGCGAGCCGCATGAGTCCCCGCCGCCTGCCGAGCACGCGGGCCAACGCGGGCAACGGATTGCGGCCACGCCAGGACCTCAGCGACCGAGGCGCACGGGGAGTCGACGGCATACCGGACATTCGACCACCCGCACTCCCCTGCCCGCATCCGGATTCTCCCGGATCCGTCTCCGTCAGAGCGCCGGGTGCCGACGACTCAGGTGGCTTTGGCGAGGGAGACTCCGAACCGTGCCTCGGCGTCTGTCCACCAGTGTTCGAGGGCGAAGCCGGCGTCGGCGAGTTCGGTGCGCACACCGTCCTCACGGAACTTCGCGGACACCTCCGTACGCACCTCCTCCCCCGCCGCGAACGACACCTCCAGGTCCGCACCCGGGATCCGCACCACCAGGTCCCTGCGCGCACGCAGGCGCATTTCGATCCATTCGTGCTCGGCGTCCCACGCCGCGACGTGGTCGAAATCGGCCGGATCGACGTCGGCACCCAGGCGTTCGGCCAGCACCGCCAGGACGTTCCGGTTGAACTCGGCCGTCACGCCGGCCTCGTCGTCGTAGGCACGCACCAGCGTGCGCGGATCCTTCACCAGGTCGGTGCCCAGCAACAACCATTCGCCGGGCGCCAGCACGTCCCGCACCGAGCGCAGGAACTTCGCCCGCTCTGCCGGCAGGAAGTTGCCGATCGTGCCGCCGAGGAACACCACGAGCCGGGGGCGCGTACCCGGCAACACGCCCAGATTCTCCGTGAAGTCGCCGACGACGCCGTGCACGTCCAGGCCCGGGTAGTCGGCTGCGATCGCCTCGGCGGCCGCGGTCAACGCCGAGGCCGACACGTCCTGCGGTACGAACTCCCGCACGGTCCCGTGCCGCCGCAGGCCGTCCAACAGTGCCCGCGTCTTCTCGCTCGAGCCGGCGCCCAGCTCGACCAGCGTGCGCGCGTCGGTCGCCGCGGCGATCGCCTGCGACTCCCGCACGAGGATCTCCCGTTCGGCCCTCGTCGGGTAGTACTCCGGCAGCGCCGTGATCCGATCGAACAGCTCACTGCCCCGCGCGTCGTAGAACCACTTGGCGGGCAGCCGCTTCCGCTCCGCCGACAGTCCTTCCCGGACATCCCGCCGTAGCTGTTCGTCGGTGTCGGCACTGCTGCGGTGGGTGTCGATCCTCACGTGCTGCACGTCTGGCTCCCCTCATTGCCGGCCGGACCGCCGGCCGGGTTTGCGATGGCGGTGGTGGTGACGCGGATCCCCTCGTCCACTCCCTCCGCTCCGTCCGGTTCGTCCATCGCGGACGCCGGCGCCGACGCCGTCACGAGGCTGCCGTCGGGGACGGCCTGCCATGCCGGATCGTCGTCGTACGGTTCGGAGGCCAGTTCGAAGCCGTCGGGCGAGACCCGCATGGCGAGTGCGTGCGTCCACGCGGTCGCCACGAGCATGCCCGGACGCGCCAGCAGCAGGTTCAGCCGCGAACCGGGCGCCGCGCGTTCCACATCGGACACCAGCTGGGCGACCTCGGCGGCCGGGTCGGCCCCCTCGGCCAGCCGCCTGCGCAGCACCGCCCACAGCAGCGCCGAATCGGTGCGCGCGTCCAGCCGCAGCAGCTCCGCGGCGGGCAGTTTCTCGGCCAGTCCGGCCACGGAATCGGGCCAGCCGCGCACGACACCGTTGTGGCTGAAGATCCAATGACCGTCCAGCATCGGGGCACAGGCCGCCTCATCGACGGGCATTCCCGGGGTCCCGGACCGCACCGCGCCGACGAACAGCGGTGACCGCACGGTCTGCGCCAGCCGGGGCGCCGACTCGTCGGTCCACAACGGATTCGCGCGCCGGTAGCGGACCGGATCCCCGTCGTCGGCGATCCAGGCGAAGCCGAACCCGTCGGCGTTCACGGTGCCGCCGCCCCGCATGTCCCGTGGCGCGTACGACTGCACGAGCAACGAGTGCGGCGCGTCGAACCACGCCCGTGCAGGCGAGCGGGGACGGCCGAGGTAGGCCACGTGCCGGCACACGGTTCAGCCCTCGCCAGGGGCCAGATCGCGGGCGCACCGGAACCCGGTGAAGATCTGCCTGCGAATCGGGAAGTCCCAGTTGCGGAACGTGCCACGGATCGCCACCGGATCGGTCCCGAACGACCCCCCGCGCAGCACCTTGTACCGACCGCCGAAGAACACCTCCGAGTACTCGGCGTACGGGAAGGCCTGAAAGCCCGGATAGCCGGCGAAGTCGCTGGAGGTCCACTCCCACACGTCGCCGATCAGCTGGTGCACCCCCAGCGGGGACGCACCGGCCGGATAGGCGCCGACGGGCGCAGGGCGCAAATGCCGCTGCCCCAGGTTGGCGTGGTCGGGGCCCGGTTCGTCGTCGCCCCAGGGGTACCGGCGTGAGCGTCCGGTCGCCGGGTCGTGGCGCGCCGCCTTCTCCCACTCCGCCTCGGTGGGCAGGCGCCGCCCCGCCCACGCCGCGTACGCCTCGGCCTCGTGGAACGACACGTGCAGCACCGGTTCGTCGTCGGGCACGGGTTCGTAGACGCCGAACCGCCTGCGCCACCAGCGGCCGCCGTCGAACCGCCAGAACCGGGGCGCGGTGATGCCGTGGGCGGTGATGTAGTCCCAGCCTTCGGTGCTCCACCACCGTGGATCCCGGTAGCCGCCCGCGTCGACGAACGCGGCGTACCGGTCGCAGGTCACCGGGAACGTGTCGATGGCGAACCCGTCGACGAACACCTCGTGCGCGGGGCGTTCGTTGTCGAGCGCCCACGGTTCGGCCGACGTGCCCATCACGAACCGACCGGCAGGCACCACCACCTCCTCGGGCGCCGGACCGGCCCTGCGGACCGGCGGTGCGGGCGCATGCAGCAGCGGTTCGCCGCGGCGCAGCTGGTGGGTCGCCAGCATCGTCTCGTCGTGCTGCTGCTCGTGCTGGGCGATCATGCCGAACGCGAAGGCCGATTCGGTGAGTCTGCGGCCCTCCATCGGAGCGGATTCGAGGGTGTCGAGCGCCTTCCTGCGCACCTGGTCGACGTAGGCGCGCGCTTCGGCCGGGCCCAGCAACGGCAGTGCCGGGCGGTCGGCGCGGGCATGCCGGAACGCGTCGTAGAGCTCGTCGATGTCGGGGCGCAGCGGCTCGCGTCCGCCGACGTCGCGCACGAGCCAGATCTCCTCCTGACTTCCGACATGCGCCAGGTCCCACACCAGCGGGGACATCAACCGGGAATGCTGCCGGGTCAGTTCGTCGTCGTCGATGTCGGTCAGGGCCGCGGTGCGCGTGCGCGCGCGTTCGAGCGCGGCAGCGGCGCGGACCCGGATGTCCTCGGGTGCCACGTTCCCGTTCGCCGTCGCGGACGGGGTGCGAGCGGGCGTCTGTGGTGAGGTCTCGGTGCTCATGGCGTCCTCCTCCTGGTGGGCTGCGATCCCGATTCCGAACCCGATGCCGAACCCGGTTCCGATGGCGATTCCGGTTCCGATGGCCTCCGGGCCGGGTTGCCGGCGGGCCGCTGGTGCGGCAGTCGCGGCCGGGCGAGACGGGCGTGGACGGCGGTGGTGATCTCGTCGACGGCGCGCGGCGCGAGCCCGAGCCCGCCCAGCTCGGTGCAGCCGAGCTCGACGACGTGGGCCGCGACCCGCGCGAGGTCGGGGTCGGCGAGCCCGCGCCGCGCCGCGGTGTCCCATCGGCCGTCGACGGACTCGCACAGGTCCAGCACCCGGTCCGTTGTGGCCGGGCGGTGCAGCAGTGCCGCGAGCACGGCCACCGGGTCGACCCACCGCCCCGGCGGCTGGGCGTCGAGGTACCGCACCTCGAGGTGACCTCTCGGCCGCACCGGGGTGAACAGGGTGGTGAGGTGGTAGTCGAGGTCGCCGACCGTGGGCGGGGGCCATCCACGTGCCGCCCCGCGGCGGGCGATCCAGTCGGCGAAGGTCAGCCTGCCGGGCGCGTCCCACGGACCTTCGGGTCTGCGCCGCACCATCAGCGGCGTGTCGAGGACCCGGCGCGCCCACGTCACGGCCGGGTCGTGGTCGGCGGAACCCGGGCGGGTGCGCGCGGGTTCGGTATCCATCACCGACAGCCAGCGGGCGCTGGCGTGCCCGGTGTCGCGACCGGCGTGCCGCGACGAGTTGGCGAACAGGGCGAGCAGGACCGGCCCCAGCGCGTGCAGGGCCGCCCACCGTGCGGGCAGCTGTTCCGGGGCTCCGGCGTCGAGACACACCTGCACCGCGGCGGTACTGCACATCATCGTGATGCCGCCGCTGCCGCGTGCGGCGAAGCGCCGCTCCATCGCGGCGTACCGCTCGGTGTCGAGGACACGCCGCGGCCGTCGCACCGGGTCGATCGCCGCGGCGCCGAGGACGAGTCCCTCGCCGGCGAGTGCGGCGGTGACATGGTCGAGATCGGAGTCGGCCGCGGCGATGAGCCCACCGAGTGTGGGGTGCGGACGGGTCGAGATCTCCACCTGCCCGCCGGGTTCGACGGACAACGCCGAGCCTGCGGGAAGTTCCGCGGGCGTGGCGGGAACGAGCGGAACGGGTGGAGGGTGTGGCGCAGCGGGGACTGCCGGGGCGGCAGGGCGCGTGGGATCGGCGGAGACGGTACGGGCGAGCGTGGGCGGAGCATGGTTGCCGAGGGCCCGCCGGAGTCGCTCGGGATCGACCGGTGCGGCGGGGTCGGCGTGGTCGTGGACGAGGTGTTCGAGTTCGACGCCGACGAGCCGCGGCGGACCGTGCTTGAAACAGACCGACGCGACGTACGCCTCGCCCTCGGCACGGTCGGCGATCACGCGCGCGGCGTGATCGCGCGCCGACGTGTCCGGCTCCGCGGGGACCGCCGGGTCCGGCGGCTTTCCCTGCGGTGGCCCGGAAGGCGCCCGCGAGGGGGACCGGGAGGGTTGGGGAGAAGGTCGGTGCGAGGGACTGACAGGACCGTGCATCGCCGTCATGCGACCACCCGTATTCGGTAGGGCCGGATCGGTTCGGGGCCGTCGTGCCGGACGTTACCGGGAGGGTCCGACAGTCGCAGGCCGTCGAACGCGAATCGGCCCGATTCACCCCGCATGCCCGGATCCGGGTTCGAGTTCGCCGGAGCGGCCGAGACCACAATCGCAGTACGTACGTACGGTTTGCGTCGGGTCACTGCCCGGTGTCAAGATCGATGAATGCCACGCGTGAGCCAGGACCACCTCGACGCGCGCAGGCGCCAGATCCTCGACGGCGCCCGCGCGTGCTTCGGGCGTTTCGGCTACGAGGGCGCCACGGTCCGCAGGCTCGAGGAGGCGACCGCACTGTCCCGCGGCGCCATCTTCCACCACTTCCGGGACAAGGAGTCGCTGTTCCTCGCACTCGCCGAGGACGACGCGGCCCGCATGGCCGACGTCGTGGCCGAACAGGGTCTCGTCCAGGTCATGCGCGACCTGCTCTCGGGCGAGTCGCAACACCCGGCCGACTGGCTCGGCACCCGGCTCGAGGTGTCCCGCAGACTCCGCACCGACCCCGAGTTCCGTGGCCGCTGGGCCGAGCACTCGCAGCAGCTGACGACCGCGACGCGGAAACGTCTCGAATGGCAGCGCCGGTCCGGCAACCTCCGGGACGACATCTCCGTCGAGGTGCTCGCGGACTACCTCCAGCTCGTCCTGGAAGGTCTCGTGTCACACCTGGCGATGGGACTGCCTGCCGACGACCTGGAACCGGTGCTGGACGTCGTCGAGGACAGCGTCCGCAGGCATCGCGGCGAGTGAGGCCCACCCTGCGCGCGAGCGGCCGCGGGGAACACCACGCGTGTCGTCACCGTTTGTCCTGGTTAGGATGACCCGCATTTCCTGTTCGATTCTCTTGTCCGAGGAGTGACGTCGTTCGTGCGCGATGCGCCATCGCCGGGTGACAGTATTCGGCCGGGTGACAGGCCCGGCTCCCCGTTCTCCCCTCCGGTGTCCCTCGTGATTCCCGTTCCCGCCCGCCCCCGCGGCCCGCTCAGGGGCGGCGCGTTCTGATGGATGTCGTCCTCACCATCGGCGGCCTGCTGTTCGTCGTGCTGCTCACCGTCGGCACCGGACTCGCCGTGGCCGCCGAGTTCTCCCTGACCACGCTCGAACGCAGCACCATCGAGGCCAACGTGCGCCAGGTCGGCGACCGGCGTTCGCGCACCGTCCTCAAGGCGCACCGCACGCTGTCGTTCCAGCTCTCGGGCGCGCAGGTGGCGATCACGCTCACCACCCTCGTCACCGGTTACGTCGCCGAGCCGCTGCTCGGCCAGGTGATCCGCCCTGTGTTGACCGCCGTCGGACTGCCCGAGCGCGCCGTGGGCGGCACGTCGCTCGTGGTGTCGATGTTGCTGGCCACGACGCTGTCGATGGTCATCGGCGAGATGGTGCCGAAGAACCTGGCCGTCGCACTGCCGCTGCGGACCGCTCGCGCCGTCGCCGGCTACCACTCCCGCTTCTCGGCCCTGTTCCGCTGGCTCATCACGTTCATGAACAACAGCGCGAACTGGGTCGTGCGCAAGGTCGGGATCGAACCGCAGGAGGAACTGCGCTCGGCACGCTCCCCGCAGGAGCTCGGCTCGATCGTGCGCACCAGCGCCGCGAGCGGCACGCTCGACGTGGCGACCGCGCACCTGCTGGACCGTTCACTGCGGTTCGGCGAGCGCACCGCCGACGAGCTGATGACCCCGCGCGTGCGCGTGGAATCCCTGCACGTCGACGACACCGTCGAGGACCTCGTCGAGCTGTCCCGGCGCACCGGCACCTCGCGGTTCCCCGTCTACCGCGAGGATCTCGACGACGTGCAGGGCGCCGTCCACGTCAAACAGGCCTTCACGGTGCGCGCCGACGAACGCGGGTCGGTGCCGGTGAGCTCGGTGATGCGGCCGGTGCCGACCGTGCCGGAGTCCCTGCCCGGCGACGCACTGCTCGACCGGCTCAGGGCGTCGCGTTTCCAGCTCGCGATCGTGGTCGACGAGTACGGCGGCAGCGCCGGACTGGTGACGCTCGAGGACGTCGTCGAGGAGATCATCGGTGACGTCCGCGACGAGCACGACGAGCGCGAGCAACCGACCTCGCAGCGGATCGGCACCGACAGCTGGGCCGTCTCGGGCCAACTGCGCGACGACGAGGTCCTCGAGATCACCGGCTTCAAGATGCCCGAGGGCGACTACGAGACGATCGCGGGCCTCGTGCTGGAACGCCTCGGCCGTATCCCGCAGCCCGGCGACACCGTGGACGTCGAGGGCTGGCGGCTCACCGTCACCGAGATGGACCGCCACCGCGTCGCCGAGGTGCGGATCGAACCCGGGGAGGCGCCGGCATGAACGACTGGGTCGCGATCTCCCTCATCGCCGTCCTGCTGGCGCTCAACGCCTTCTTCGTCGGCGCGGAGTTCGCCCTGATCTCCTCGCGCCGCGATCGGCTCGAGGCGCTGCTCGAGCAGGGCAAGGGCCGAGCGAAGATCGTCATCAAGGCGAGCCAGAACGTCTCGCTCATGCTGGCGGGCGCCCAGCTCGGCATCACGATCTGCTCGCTGCTGCTGTTGCAGTTCGGCGAACCCGCGGTGGCCCACCGGCTCGAGGCGGGCGTGCACGCACTCGGCCTGCCCATCCCGGTGTACGTCGTGCACGCGGTGGCCTTCACGGTCACACTCATCGCGATCACCCTGCTGCACGTACTGGTCGGCGAGATGGTGCCGAAGAACATCGCGATCGCCGAGCCCGAACGCATGGCACTGTGGCTCGTCCCGGTGCACGTGGCGTGGGTGCGCCTGGTCAAACCGTTCATCTGGCTGCTCAACGGCGTCGCCAACGGCATCCTGCGGCTGATGCGTGTCCAGCCGAAGGACGAGGTCGACACCGGGTACACCTCCGACGAACTCGCCGCGCTGCTGAGCGAGTCCCGCAGGGAGGGGTTGATCGAGCAGGCCGAGCACCGCAGGCTCACCCAGACCCTGTCGTCGGCCGACAAGACGGTCGCCGACATCATCGTGCCGATGAGCGAGCTGCGGACCGTCCCCGATCGCCCGACCCTCGGCGACGTCGAGGACGCCGTGTCCGCGACCGGCTTCTCCCGGTATCCGTTGCGTGCCGACGACGGCAGGCTGGTCGGCTACCTGCACGTCAAGGACGTGCTCGACCAGGTGGGCGACGATCCCTCCTCCCCCGTGCCCGCCGGCAAGATCCGCCGGCTGACGCAGCTGCCCGTACACGCCCGGCTCGACACGGCACTGTCGGCCATGCGGAGGGAAGGCAGCCATCTGGCCACGGCTGCCGACGACGCGGGCCGTGTGGTCGGCGTGGCGGCGCTGGAGGACCTCGTCGAGGAGTACGTCGGCACGGTGCGGGACGGCACGCATGTCACCTGAGCCCGCGCCGCTCGTACTCGCCGAGCCGGACTGGCGCGCCCGCGAGGAGGCGCACGTCGAGCGCATGCGCGTGTGGACCCGGCCGCATCAGCAACGTCGCTCCCGCGGCGAGAAGCATCCGGTGCTGGACTTCCTGTTCACGTACTACTCGCTGCCGCCCGCCCAGCTCGAACGCTGGCAGCCCGGCACGGGTGTCGTGCTGACCGGGCCCGGCGCCCGCCGGTTCCTGGACCGCACCGGCTACGTCGCCGTGGATCCCGCGTCCCCGCACGACGCCGGTGTACGGGTCGACCCGGCCGCGTTCACGTCCAAACGCGCACGGATGGCGCGGCACGTGCTCGCGCTGCTCGAGGCCACAGCTGCCCGTGCGCCACGCCTGAGCTGTTTCGGGCTTCACGAATGGGCGATGGTGTATCGACACCCAGCGGATCAGGTACGTCACGCGCAGTTACCCCTGCGCCTGGGCTCGGACGGCACGGACGAGGTCGTCGAGAGTCTGGACATCCGCTGCGGCCACTACGACGCCTTCCGGTTCTTCACCGAACCCGCCCGGCCGCTCAACAGTCTCCAGCCGACCAGGGAGACGCAGCGCGACCTGGACCAACCGGGATGCCTCCACGTCGGCATGGACCTCTACAAGTGGGCCTACAAGCTGGGTCCGCTCACGCCGTCCGAACTGCTGGCGGACTGCTTCGAGCTCGCGGCAGACATCCGCGTGCTCGACATGCGGGCCAGCCCGTACGACCTGTCCTCGCTCGGCTACGATCCCGTGCGCATCGAAACCCCCGAGGGCAGGGCGGAGTACGCACGCCGGCAGGCCGCGTTCACTCGTCGGGCCGCCCCGCTACGCGAACGACTGATCACCCTCTACCGCGGGTTGCTCTCGGGAACCGACGTCCGATCCGAATCACACTGATTCGACGCGCTCGGCTGTTAGGGTGGTTACGTTTTTGTCACGTCGACAGAGTGTAGTCAGCACTCGACGCACGCGAGAGGACGCGAATGGGGCGGCACAGCAGAGCCGACGATCCGGCTCCCGAGCAGCCTGATCCGCAGACGACGACCGGCAGACGCGGCCGGTCCTCGTACTGGTTCAGCGACACGACGACTCCGCCCGCGGCATACCGCGGCGCGCCCGGCTACGCCCCTGCACCGGACGAGGTCCGGGAGACACGGCCTGCCATGCATGCCGTCGGCGACACCGAGAACGCACCCCGCCCGACTCCCCGGCCCCGGCGCTCCGCCGACCGCGGCGCCCGCCGCGTCGCCCCCCGCCCGGTTCCCGAGGTCGAGCGCACGATCCCCGCGATGCCCGCTCCCTCGGCACCGACCGCCACGCCCGCGCCGCCGGCGGGCGCCGCACCCCAGCACCCGCACGTACCCGCCTCACCGGAGGCCGGCGCGTCCCGTCCACGCTTTCACGACGGCGACCAGCGCGACCCCACATCCCACGCCGGCGCATCCCACTCCGCCGCACCCGACACCGTCGCACCCCATGCCGGCGCGTCCGAAGACGAGGCACCCGACGCCGGTGAGCACGCCTCCGACGGCGCCCCGTCGGCCGACGAGCCGAGCGCGCCCGTCAGCCGCACCACGTCGACCGGTACGCAGGGCCGGGTGAGCTCCACGGGCAGGCACAGCACCGTCGGGTCCACCGGCGGACACCGTGCCGTGACGTCGACGGGCGGCCACCGCACCGTGAGCTCCACCGGCAGTCACCGCACAGTCACCTCGACCGGCAGTCACCGCGCGGTGACGTCGACGGGCGGGCACCGCACGGTCACCTCGACGGGAAGTCATCGCGCCGTCGAGACGACGTCGAAGCGCCGCCGGGTCGCCGCGTGGCCGATCGCCTGCGGCATCCTCGTCGTACTCATCGTGGCCGGCATCTTCGGCTGGAACTGGGCCGACGGCGTCCTGTCCAACCGGGCCGAGGCGCAGGCCGCCGCGTGCCAGGAGGGCACGGCCACCCTGCGCGTGGCCACCGCGCCGGGTGCGGCCGACGCCGTCCGGCAGGCGGCCAAGTCGTGGAACGCGGACAAGACGGTGGTCCACGGCCACTGCATCGACATCACCGTGCAGCCGGGAACACCCCAGGTGGTCTTCGACGACCTCACCGGCAACCGTGCACGCGGTACGCCTGCGGCCTGGATCATGGACGACCCGTCCTGGACCGAGAAGCTCGAATCGACGCAGCCGGAGCGCATCGGCGCCTCCCCGGAAACGATCGCCGAGACCTCCGACGGCTCGTTCACCTACCTCAGCCTGGCCGGGGACGGCGTCGACAGCATCCAGCAGCGTGCCGCGCAGTCGTTCCAGGCCTACCTGGCCAAGCCCGCCCAGCAGAAGGCCTTCGCCGGGCAGGGCGGCCGCTGACCCTCGCACCCCAGTCACGTCCGTTCACGTCGGCCCGGCCCGGTCCCCAGCGATCGGCCGGGCCGACGTGCTGTCGGGACCCGCTCGGTCGGCTGACCGCACACTGTCGACCAGCAGTATAGGACGTTATACATTCGTCGCGCCCCCCGGATACGGCAAGGCCGCCGCCACGCAGTCGTGACGACGGCCTGAACATGAGGGGGCGCGTCTCAGCCCGTGCGGCGGGCCTTCCGGCGTTCGGACAACTCGTCGCGGACAGGAGTCTCGAGTTCGCCTCCGTCGGCCCGCTCGGCGGGGAACTCGTGCAGCGAACCCGTGATCTCCTGCATCGCGCCACTGACGGCGATCCCGAAGACGCCCTGGCCACCCTGCAGGAGATCGACGATCTCCTCGGGCGAGGTGCACTCGTAGACGGTCGTGCCGTCGGAGAACAGCGTCACCCGCGCCAGGTCGCGCACTCCCCTGCCGCGCAGGTGGTCGACCGCCACGCGGATGTTCTGCAGAGAGATACCGGTGTCGAGCAGCCGCTTGATGATCTTCAGGACCAGCAGGTCCTTGAACGAGTACAGCCGCTGCGAACCCGAACCGTGCGCGGTCCGGATGCTGGGCGCGATCAGCTTGGTCCGCGCCCAGTAGTCGAGCTGCCGGTAGGTGATGCCGGCGATCTGACACGCCGCCGGGCCACGGTAGCCAACCAGCTCGTCAGGCAGCGAGTCATCGGGGAACAGTTCGCCCTGCTCCCCGCCGTCGATACCCCTGATCGAACTGTCGTCGACCACGCACGCCTCCTCTCGTCCGGCCACGCGGCCGACGAAACAAGACCGCCGGCCCGGATGGCCGACCGGTACGACACACGCGCAGCGGTGCCGCGAGGTATCGGCACCGGCGCGATTCATCGTCCTTCGAACGGTATGCCCACCCCATCCGGCGGTCAACGCGACGCGCGGGCACGCGGGCGACATCTCGACTCGAATGCCGAGCCATGTGCCGTTCACCCGAGATGACAGCTCACCCCTTGCGCGATTTACTCCGCTGAGTCATTATTTACTCATGCAGGTAAACAGGGAGTCCGCCCCGCAGGGCCTCAGCGAGTTCGGCGCCGGTGCCGGGCTCACCGTGACCGAGGACGCGCGGCGCAGACAGATCATCGACGCCACCGTCGAGACCGTGGCCGAGCTCGGCTACCGCCGGACCTCGTTCGCACGCATCGTGGAACGCGCCGGACTGTCGAGCACCCGGATGGTCTCGTACCACTTCGCCAACAAGAGCGAGCTGATGGCGGCCACGCTCGGCGCGATCATCGACAAGCGGGACGCGTTCGTCACGGCACGTCTCGAATCGGAGACCGCCGAGCAGGACCTCCGGAAGCTGCTGCTCGGACATCTCCGCGCCGAGCTCGCCTTCCTTGCCGGACACCCCCGGGAGTCGACCGCACTGGTCGAGATCGGTGCGCACGCCGAGTCCGACGGCGTGTCGGCGCAGGTCGTGCAGGCGGTACAGGTGGGCAGGTTCGAACGGCAACTCGGCCAGGGCATCCGCGCCGGGGTGTTCCGCGAGCTCGACCCCCGGGTGACAGCGCTGGCCATGCGCCAGGCCGTCGACGGGGTCACGCTCCGGCTCCGCCACGAGCCCGACCTCGACGTGGAGGCCTACGGGCGAGAACTGGCCGAGCTGTTCGACCGCGCCATCCGCGCCGACTGATCCCACCGGCCGCGAAACAGCTGGCCACAACAGCCGGCCGAACAGCAGCCGCCGGAAAGGACAGCCGGCCAACGACAACCGGCCAACCACAACGGCCGCGGTCGGTGATGCAGGGCATCGCCGACCGCGGCCGTGGTTGTCGTCGAATCGCACGCGCCCTACTGCGACCCTGGGGCCGGAAGTGTCCGGGCGGAGGTCCGATCGGGTTCGGTTCAGGTGTCCGCGCCGCGGAAGTCCTCCGGGGAGACCGAGTCGAGGAACTCGCGGAACTTCTCGACCTCGTCCTCCTGCTCGTCCGGGATGATGAGCCCGGCTTCTTCCAGGACGCCCTCCTCGGCGTGGATGGGCACGCCCATCCGCAGCGCGAGCGCCACGGAGTCGCTCGGCCGCGCCGAGACCCGCACGTCCCCGTCGAAGACGAGCTCGGCGAAGAACGTGCTCTCCTGCAGGTCGGTGATGATCACCTGCTCGAGGTCCCTGCCGAGCCCACCGATGACGTCCTTGAGCAGGTCGTGGGTCAGCGGACGCGCCGGCCGCACACCCTGCTGTTCCAAGGCGATCGCGGTCGCCTCCACCGAGCCGATCCAGATCGGCAGGTACCGCTCGCCTTCCGTCTCCCGCAGCAACAAGATCGGCTGGTTCGCGGGCAGCTCGACCCGGACGCCGACGACGCGCATCTCGCTCATCGGGCTTCGCCTCCCTCTCCTGCGCGGGCTGCAGCGCTTCGCTGAGGATCCGACACTCGGCGCTGCCCCGCGGTGGTCACCGCGCGGACACCGTCGACGCTACCCGTCATCGGTGCGCTGTGCTCGCTTCTCACTCTCGCCGGCCCGGTCTCTTCGAGCCCGCTTTCAACCGTACGTCATCCCGGCGGCGTCACCGAAGTTTCGCCGCACTGCTTAACAATCGCGACCCGCAGGTTGCTCCGTCCGAGCGTGGCTCACCCTCCGGTCATGCCCCGAATGCCCGCTTTGACAAGGAGCGTGTGGAGCGTGACCGACAGCGCCGCCAGCTCGCGGACGAGTTCGTCCCCGCGTTCCCGGGCCCCCGAGTCGCGGTGCCGGTACACCGGCGCGGCGATCTGCTCGAGCAGCCCGACCTCCCGGTCGGCCGACACGCGCAGCGCGCGCAGGTGCCGCGGTTCGATCCCGAACTCGGCCATCGCGGTGACGGTCCTGGCGATGTGCACCGCGTCGGCGTCGTAGAACCCCGCTGCACCCGGCCGGATGAGGCCGTACTGCACGAGCTCGGCCAACAGCGTCTCGTCGATCGCCGCCTCGGCGAGCAGCTGCTCCCGCGTCAGCCGCATCGGCGCGCCACCGGCGAAGTCGTCCGCCGTCGGTGCCGGCACTCCCCCGGTGTCCGCACCGTCGAGGGGCACGAGCCTGCGCGGCAGCCGCGGCGCGCCGGTCGCACCGTCCGGACCGGCGCCGCCGGACACGGAGCGATCGGACACGGCGCGACCGGACACCGCGCCGTCGGCGTCCGGATCTACTCCCCGGTCGGCGGCATCCAGCCGCTCCTTGATCACCTTCAGCGGCAGGTAGTGATCGCGCTGAGCCGTGAGGACGAACCGCAGTCGTTCGACGTCGGCGGCGCTGAACTGGCGGTAACCGGACGGCGTGCGACCAGGGCGGACCAGACCCTCGGACTCGAGGAACCTGATCTTCGAGATCGTGACGTCGGGGAAGTCCTGGCGCAGCTGTGCCAGGACGGCCCCGATACTCAGCCCTTCGCGTGGTTGCCGTCCGGCAGCCGTCACTGCGCCCCCTGGCCTCCGGTCAGGAACACCAGACGGAACTTGCCGATCTGCACCTCGTCGCCGCCGGCCAGGACCGCCTGGTCGACCGGCTCACGGTTGACGTACGTGCCGTTGAGGCTGCCCACGTCGATCACGACGAACGAGCCGCCCTCCCGGCGGAACTCCGCGTGCCGGCGGGAGACCGTGACGTCGTCGAGGAAGATGTCGCTGTCCGGGTGCCGTCCCGCGCTGGTCGTGTCGCGGTCGAGCAGGAACCGCGAACCCGCGTTCGGTCCCCGCTTGACCACCAGCAACGCCGAACCCGCAGGCAGCGCGTCGACGCCGGCTTCCTGCGGCTCGACCGCCGGGGCCTCCTGCCCTTCCGCCTCCGACAGGAAGTCCGCCCGGAACACGGAGGTCTTCTCCGGAGCCCCCTCCGGGGGAATCTCGGGCCCGTCGTTCGTGCTCACCTGAGCTCTCCTTACGCACTGACAGTGTGTCGCTTGGCCTTCGGCCGCCGGCCAGGGGCTCTGCTCGCCTCCGGACCGGAAAACCTGGTGCGCCTCAACGTACCGCGCGCGGGGCCGCCCACGGTCCCCGGGCTCCCTGATCAACCGGCGATGACCCGCTGGTATGCCTCGGCATCGAGCAGGCCGTCGAGGGTGTCGGGGTCGGACACTCTGATCTCGACGAGCCACCCCTCGCCGTAGGGGTCGGCGTTGATCAGCTCCGGTGTCTCGGTGACGACGTCGTTCACGGCGACGATCTCGCCGTCGAGCGGCGCGTAGATCTCCGAGACGCTCTTGGTCGACTCGACCTCGCCGAACGACTCGCCCGAGGTCACGGTGGATCCGGCCTCGGGCAGGTCGACGAACACGACGTCGCCGAGCTGGTCCTGGGCGTACTCCGTGATGCCGACCCGCACGACGCCCTCGGTGCGCTCGGCGACCCATTCGTGATCCTCGGTGTAGCGCAGCTCTTCCGGAGCGGACTGAGCAGCCAAGGCCGTTCCCCTTTCTCGTCCTTTCGGCGTCTTCCGAGTCGGTCTCTGGCGGATGGTCGGTTGTGGTGGTGCTGTGGCCACGGGTTTCCGGGGTGTTTCCGTGGCCTCGGTGGCTTTCGTAGCTTCGGTGGCTTCGGTAGCTTTCCGTGGCTTTCGCGGCCGCGGCTCGTCGGAGGCGATCGGTGGGCATCCTCGCACGGTCGTCACCCGGCGTCAGTCCGTGGCGGCGCCCTTCGCTCCATCGGCCGTGTCCGGTCGTCCGGTGCGGACCTCGTCCGCGCCCCGGTCGTCGCCGGCCGGACCCGCCTCCACCACGAGGGTTCCCCTCCGGAACCGCGTGACGGCCAGGATGGTCTGGGTGACGTACAGGGCACCCGACCACAGGTACAGCACGCCGCCCCAGATCATGAACGCGTACGCCAGCGGCCTGGCGATCTCGGCGGCCGTGGAGTCGCCCTGCATGAGCAACAGCAGGGGGAAGGCGTACATCAGGACGAAGGTGGCGCCCTTGCCGACGTAGGTGACCTCGGGTGGCGCGAAGCGGTAGTGGCGCAGCACGAGCACGCAGACCCCGGCGATGGCCTCCCGCAACAGCAGCGCGCCGACCGCCCACCAGGGCACGATGTCCCGCACGAGGAAGGCGACGAGCGTGGCGACGATGTAGAGCCGGTCGGCGGCGGGGTCGAGCAGCTGGCCGAGCCTGCTCATCTGGTTGAGCCAGCGGGCGAGTTTGCCGTCGAGCCAGTCGGTGAGCGCGCTGAGCACGAGCACGAGCAGTGCCCAGCCGTCCTCCTCCGGGCCGAGGAGCAACCACAGGAACAGCGGCACGCCCGCCACCCGGAGCAGGGACAACAGATTGGGTGCGGTCAACGCCTGCCGCATCAGGGACGGTTCGCCGGCGGCCGGTCCGGCGCCGGTTCCACGGCCGGCTCCGCCGGGACGGGGCTCGAGGCCACCGGCCGCTCGGTCAGACCGAGTATCGGACAGCTCGTCACGCTGCCGGGATCCCGCAGACTCGCTCACCCGTTCACCGTAGCCGCACCACCGCGGGCGCAGGTGAGGGATCCGTGAAGTCGGCGGGTCAGCGACCGCGCCGGTAGCTCCAGCCGCGACGGCACAGCTCGTCCCGCGTGAGCGCCTGCGGGCGCCCGTGCCGGTCCATGCCCATCCAGCGGGGACGGCCCGCGCCGTTCTCGAGGACGTAGGGCCTGCCCTGACTCCACACGACCGTGCAAGGCGTCGTCGGAGGTGTGCGGTCGGAGCCGGACGTGCCGGTGGTCGCGGATGTGTCACTCTCGTTCATCACCCGGGTCATCGGCAGCGGAGGCGGTCACGTTAACCGCCGGAGACCAGGTTCACCCGGCCGCGCGGACCCGGGCCCGATTCGTCCACTATGGACGTCTCGGGCCCGGGTCGGGATTCAGCCTTTCAGCGAAGGGAAATCCTCGTCGCGGTACTCCCCCGAGGGCCGCTCTGCGGCCTCGTTCTCCTTGCCCCGCAGCTCGACCCGGCGGATCTTCCCGGAGATCGTCTTGGGCAGTTCGCCGAACTCGAGCCTGCGGATTCGCTTGTACGGAGCCAGGTTCTCGCGACAGAACGCCAGGATCCGTTCGGCGGTCGCGGCATCCGGCTCGTGACCAGAGGCGAGCACGACGTAGGCCTTGGGCACGGCGAGCCGGATCGGGTCCGGTGCGGGCACCACGGCCGCCTCGGCGACGGCCTCGTGTTCGAGCAGCACGCTCTCGAGCTCGAACGGGGAGATGCGGTAGTCGGATGCCTTGAACACGTCGTCGGTACGTCCGACGTAGGTGATGTAACCGTTCTCGTCGATCGAGCCGACGTCACCGGTGTGGTAGTAGCCGCCCGCGAACGCCGTGGCGGTGCGGTCCTCGTCGCCCGCGTAGCCGACCATGAGGCCGGTCGGCCTGCTGCTCAGGTCCAGGCAGAGTTCACCCTCGGACGCCGGCTGCCCCGTGGACGGGTCGACGAGCACGACGCAGAAGCCGGGCACGGCCCTGCCCATCGAACCGGGTTTGACGTCCTGTCCGGGGGTGTTGGCGATCTGCACGGTGGTCTCGGTCTGGCCGAATCCGTCGCGGATCGTCACGCCCCACGCCGACCGCACCTGGTCGATCACCTCGGGGTTGAGCGGTTCGCCCGCGCCCACGACCTTGGTGGGCGGCGTGGCGAGGGCGCTCAGATCGGCCTGGATCAGCATCCGCCACACGGTCGGCGGGGCGCAGAAACTCGTGATGCCGCACCGGTCCATCTGGGCCATCAGTGCGCCAGCGTCGAAGCGGGTGTAGTTGTACAGGAACACCGTCGCCTCGGCGTTCCACGGCGCGAACACGTTGCTCCACGCGTGCTTGGCCCAGCCCGGCGACGAGATGTTGAGGTGCACGTCGCCCGGTTCGAGGCCGATCCAGTACATGGTCGACAGGTGACCCACCGGGTAGGACACGTGCGTGTGCTGCACGAGCTTCGGCTTCGCCGTGGTGCCGGAGGTGAAGTACAGCAGCAGGGGGTCCGAGGCCTGCGTCGGGCCGTCCGGGGTGAAGTCGGCGTCGGCGTCGTAGGCCTCGGCGTAGGACGCCCACCCCTCGACCTGCTCCCCCACCGCGATCCGCGTGTAGTCACCGGGCACGTCGGCGAACTTGCCCGCATCGGCCGATCGGGCCACCACGTGCCGCGCCTGGCCGCGCTCGACCCGGTCGGTCAGGTCGGCCGGTCCCAGCAGCGTGGTCGCCGGGATGACGACGGCGCCGAGCTTGATGCACGCCAGGATCGTCTCCCACAGCTCGACCTGGTTGCCGAGCATGAGGATCAGCCGGTCCCCGCGGCGCACGCCCTGCGCGCGCAACCACGTGGCCACCTGGTTGGACCGGTGAGCCATCTCGGGGTAGGTCCAGCGGCCCTCGGTGCCGTCCTCCTCGACGATCCACAGGGCGTACCGCTCGGCGTTGGCCGGATCCGCCGCGACCCGGTCGAACCAGTCCAGCGCCCAGTTGAACTCCGTCAGTTCCGGCCACCGGAATCCGGTGTACGCCGCGTCGTAGTCCTCGCGGTGGGCCACCAGGAAGTCCCGCGCCGCGCGGAACTCGTCGTGTGCGCTGCGCCCCGCGTCGCGGACCGCGGCGTCCGCCTGACCTGCCGGGGCCGTGGGGGCTGTGGCGTCGTTGCTCACGCTCGTCGTTCTCCTTGCTCGCCGTCTCGGTCCAGCGGCCGCTACTGCCCGGTGAAATGCGGCGGGCGCTTCTCCAGGAACGCCTGCACCGCCTCACCCAGGTCCTTGCTCGGCAGGAACGCCGCGTTCCACGCCGACACGTACCGCAGTCCGGCATCGACCTGCTGTTCGGTGCCCATGGACAGTACGTCCTTGATACCGCGGACCACCAGTGGAGGATTCGCCGCGAGCTCGTCGGCCAGACCACGGGCCGCGGCCAGCAGCTCGTCGCGGTCGGCGTAGACGTCGTTGACGAGGCCGATCTTCTCCGCGCGGGCTGCGTCGACGTCCTTGCCGGTCAGCGCCAGCTCCCGCAGGTGACCCTCGCCGATGATCCCGCCGAGCCGCTGGAGGCTGCCGATGTCGGCCACGATCGCAACCTTGACCTCGCGCACGCTGAACTTCGCGTCGGCACTGGCGAGGCGGATGTCGACGGCCGAGATCAGGTCCACACCGCCACCGATGCACCAGCCCGAGACCGCCGCCACGATCGGGGTGCGGCAGGTGGCCACGGCGGTGATCGCGTCCTGCAGACGGCGGATCTCCTCCAGGAACCTCGTGCGGGGTCCGGCCTGGGCGTCGGCGGCGAGGAACTCGGCCCAGCCCGGCAGCATGGCGTTCAGGTCGAGGCCGTACGAGAAGTGCTTCCCGCTGCCGGTCAGGACGATGGCCCGCACCTCGGGGTCGGCGTCGAGTGCGCGGAAGACCTCCGGGAGCTCACGCCAGAAGTCCGGTCCCATCGCGTTGCCCTTGGCCGGTCCGAGCAGGGTCACCTCGGCCACGTGGCCGGAGCGGGCGACGTCGAGCGAGACGAGGCCCTCGAACGGGTCCTCGGGTGTGTCGGCGGTGCGTGCGGCATTCATGGCGATCATCCTCGCCCACGCGCGCCGCCGGTCCCGCACGAGGTGCGCGTCGGCGGCCGTCAGCCCGCGTCGGTGCCGGTGTCCAGCAGCCCGACGACAGGTCCGATGACCGTCACCGCGGGGGGCCGGATGCCCTCACGTGCCGCGTCGGCTCCTACCTCCTTGAGCGTCGAACGCAGCACCTTCTGGGTGCGCATCGAGCCGTCCTGGATCATCGCCACCGGGGTATCGGCAGGCCGGCCCGCGGTGATCAGCGCGTCGGCGAAACGATCGATCCGCTCGACACCCATCATCAGCACGATCGTGCCGCGCAGCCTGCCGAGCGCGTCCCAGTCGACCAGGGACGTCTCGTGCTCGGGCGGCACGTGGCCCGACACGACGACGACCTCGTGGGTCACACCGCGATGGGTCACCGGGACATCGGCCAGCGCGGGCACGGCGAACGCACTGGTGATGCCCGGCACCACCGTGACCTTCACGCCCGCCTCGACGCAGGCGAGCAGCTCCTCGAACCCGCGGCCGAACACGTACGGGTCCCCGCCCTTGAGGCGGACGACGAACTTGCCCGCCCTGGCCTTGTCGATCAGCGCGCTGTTGATCACGTCCTGGCTGGCCGCACGGCCGTACGGAATCTTGGCCGCGTCGATCACCTCGACGTGCGGCGGCAGCTCGTCGAGCAGCTCCCGTGGCGCGAGGCGGTCGACGACCACGACATCGGCCCGCGCCAGCAACCTGCGCCCGCGCACGGTGATCAGCTCGGCGTCCCCGGGTCCCCCGCCGACGAGCGCGACCCCGGCCTCGGGACGCGGGGCCCCGGCGCCGGCGTCCTGCCCGTAGCCGCGGCCCGGATCCTCGGCCGCGCCGGAGCGCAGAGCGTCGAGCAGACCGTCCCGGACGACGGCCGAACGCTGCGGCTCCCCACCCGAGAGCACACCGACGAGCAGCCCGTCGTGTTCACCCGCTGCGGGCGTCACGGCGCTGCCCTCGGGACCGGAGTCGGCACGGACGCAGAACACGCGCCTGCGCTCGGCCTCCGCGCACACCGCGGCGTTGACCTCCGCGTCGTCCGTGCACGCGAGGGCGTACCACGCGTCGGCCAGATCGCCGTCGGTGTACTCGCGCCGGGTCCAGGTGATCTCGCCCTCGTCGGCCATCGCACCGACCGACGGGGTGGTCTCCGGGGACACGAGTTCGATCACGGCCCCCGCCTTGACCAGCCTGGGCAGCCGCCGCTGAGCGACGGTGCCGCCGCCCACGACGACGACCCGCCGTCCGGTCAGATCGAGACCGACCAGGTAGTGCTCCTCCTGCGCCATGCCAGTCAGCATGACGACACCCTGTCAGCTCCGTGCGCTCAGGGCCCCAGCAACGTGAGCAGTTCCTCTGCGCCGAACATCCGCGCCGTCTCCACGGCCGTCGGCTGACCTGCGTGCGGGTCGGCCCCGCCAGCCACGAGTGCCTTCACCACGTCGGCCTCACCCTTGAACACCGCGCCCGCCAGCGGACTCTGACCACGGTCGTTGAGCCGATCCGGATCCGCCCCGCGCTCCAGAAGCGCGGCGACCGTCTCGGCATGACCGTGGTAGGCGGCGAGCATCACGAGCGTGTCGCCCCGGTCATTGGTCAGATTCACCGGAACGCCCGCGTCGACGTAGGCGGCCAGCGTGTCGGTCTCACCGCCGCGGGCGAAGTCGAACACGCGCGCCGAGAGTTCGAGCAGTTCCGGGTCGATCTCGGTGGCGCCGCCCGGATCCGCGCCACTGTCCCGCTCGGTCATGGCCCCAGGGTGACACGTTCCGGCGCACCGTGCCCGCACGCCGGAACGTGTCCCGCGGCCGACCCCGGAGGACCTCAGCCCTTCTTGACCGGATACGGCAGCAACGCCATCTCCCTGGCGTTCTTGATGGCCCTCGCGACGTCCTTCTGCTCCGACGGCGTCAGGCCCGTGATCCGCCGGGCGCGGATCTTGCCACGATCGGACAGGAACTTGCGCAGCAGCGCCGTGTCCTTCCAATCGACGTACTCCACGCCCTCGGCGCGCAGCAGATTCCGCTTGCGGCGCTTCTGCGGTGCAGGCTTCACCGATCTCCTCCTACCAACTGGACTTGCTGACGCCCGGCAGCTCGCCCCGGTGCGCCATCTCCCGCAGCCGGATACGCGACAACCCGAAGGCGCCGTAGTACGCGCGCGGCCTGCCGTCCACCGCGTCGCGATTGCGGATACGGGTCGGACTCGCATCGCGCGGCATCTTCTGCAGCTCCGACACCGCCGCGGCCTTCTCCTCCGGCGTCGACCGCGGCGAGCGAATCGTCTCCTTCAGCTCCGCACGCCGCTCGGCATACCGCGCAGCGACAACCTTCCGCTGCTCGTTCTTCGCGATCTTCGACTTCTTCGCCATCAGCGCTCCTCGGTGTTCTGTGGGACACCCACACCCGGTCGCGCCGACAAGCCAAAAACAGCACGAGAGTGGCTCATCAGCGCTCCTCCCTGAACTCCACGTGCTTGCGCACGATCGGGTCGTACTTACGCAGCACCATGCGGTCCGGGTCGTTGCGCCGGTTCTTACGCGTCACGTACGTGAAGCCGGTACCCGCGGTCGAACGCAGCTTGATGATGGGCCGGACGTCGGTCGTGCTCGCCATCAGAGCTTCACCCCCTGGGCGCGCAGGTCCGCCACCACGGCGTCGATGCCCCGCTTGTCGATCGTCTTCATGCCCTTGACCGACACCCGCAACGTCACCCACCGGTTCTCACTGGGCACCCAGTAGCGGCGCCGCTGGATGTTCGGTTCCCACCGCCGCGACGTGCGCCGGTGGGAGTGCGACACCTGCTTGCCGTAGCCGGGCGCACGCCCGGTGACCTGGCAGATCGCCGACATCAACCCTCCTTGGTTCTGATAATCGTTTTCAATTACAGTACACGGTGTGACCGACCAGCACCGCGTACCCCTCGTGCTCGTATCCGGGGTGGCCGAAGCGCCCGCCCGCTGCCTGGCCGACCGGCTCGTCGGGGGTTCAGCCTCGACGGCCCTCGTGCACCACGACCTGCGGCCGGCAGACGAGGGATTCCTGCATCGCTACGTCCGCCTCGGCGACCACGACAGCCTCGACGCGGTACCGCTCGACCACGACTGCGTCTCCTGCACGCTGCGCGAGGACCTCCTGCCGCTGCTGCGCAGGCTCGCGCGGGAACCGTCGGTCGAACGCATCGTGCTGCGACTCGACGAGGCACTGGAACCCGAGCAGGTGTGCGAGGAGCTGCACCGCGTGCTGCTCGACGGAAGCCCGGTCGTCGAGGACGTCCGGATCGAGGCCGTCGCCACGGCGATCGACCACGCCACCTGGCTGGCCGACGCCACCGGGGACGAGGCGCTGAGCGAACGCGGTCTGCACGCCGGCCCCGACGACGACCGCACCCTGGCGCAGGTCGCCGTGGCCCAGGCCGAGTTCGCCGACGTGCTCGTGCTCGCGGGCCACGCCCCCGATCCGTGGACGGCGGCGCGCACCGGCGCCGTCCTGGAACGGCTCGCACCGCGGGCCGCGCTCGTCGAACTGTCCGGAGTGGAGACTCAACGCCTCGTCGGGGCCGTGGGCGAGCACGCCTTCCGCGGTCTGCCCCGCGACCCGGGCGGCGCCGTGCTGTCCGGTGAGCCGCCGCTCGAGCCCGACTGCGGGGTGTCGCTGCTGAGTTTCACGGCGCGGCGCCCCTTCCACCCCCAACGTCTGCACACCGCCGTGGACGTGCTGCTCGACGGCGTCGTGTGCACCCGCGGGCGCGCGTGGATCGCCAGCAGGCCGGACGAGCGACTGTGGATCGAATCGGCGGGCGGCGGCCTGGGTATCCGGGTGTCCGGGCCGTGGCTGGACTCCGCGCACGGGCCGGCGTGGGACCGCGTCTCGGCCGAACGCCGAACCATCGCGTCCCTGCGGTGGCATCCGCGGTGGGGCGACCGGGCGCAGGAACTCGTGATCCTGGCCCATCGCGCCGAGCCCGCGGTGATCGAGCACGAGCTCAGGGCGGCGCTGCTCACCGACGAGGAGCTCGCCGAAGGCGTCGAGGCGTGGCGGCGCTACCCCGACCCGTTCGGCTCTGCCCCGGCAACCCACCACGACCCGGAGGCCGACCCGGAGGCAGATGCGGAGGCAGATGCGGAGGCAGATGCGGGCAACGAGACGGGGAACGACACCGGGGAACCATCGGAGCCGAGGGACCCCGTCAACCCACTGAACACAGTGGACAGACCTGACAGCAGGATCCAGGAGGAGCGATAACCATGAAGTCCGGCATCCACCCCGACTACCACCCGGTGGTCTTCCAGGACGCCAACACCGGCGACCGATTCCTGACGCGATCGACGGTCACCTCGGACCGCACGATCGAATGGGAGGACGGCAACACCTATCCCCTGGTGACCGTCGAGATCAGTTCCGCGTCGCACCCGTTCTGGACGGGCACGCAGCGGATCATGGACAGCGCGGGCCAGGTCGAGAAGTTCCGCCGCCGCTACGGCAGCACCTCGGCCGGACGCCGCCGGTAACGCATCATCCGCGGCAGCGGTACGTCCTCGCCGCCGCGGATGGCCGGTCACGGCCCGGCCGGTGCCGAGCCGCCGGGCCGTGACCGGCCCCCACGAGGATCAGGACGTCCCTCGGCGTCCCGCCGGCTCGGCCTGCGAGCCGCCGGGACGGGGCTCACCGCCGAGAACGCTGCGACGCAGCAACGGCAGCGCGAGCGCGACGAGCACGGCGGGCAACGCCGAGAAGCCGAGCGTGATCGCGGTGACGGCGCTGTCCGGCTGGCTCGCCGTGGACTCGGCGCTCGAGACGTACCCGCCCATCGAGAGCACGAGCCCGAACAGGCCGGGTCCGACGGCGAGACCGAGCGTCTCGGCCGCGGTCCAGACTCCGGCGGTGATGCCCGCGCGCGTGGCGCCGGTGCGCCGTTCCTCGGCGGAGATCAGGTCGGGCAGGATCGCGAGCGGGAAGACCTGGATCCCCGCGTAGCCGACCCCGGCCAGGGCCACGAACACGAACACCGCGGGCGTGGCCATCGTCTGCGCGAACGCCAACGCCCCCAACGCGATCGCCAGCAGCACCGACGACACCTGAAAGCCGGTGAGCTTGCCACCCGTGCGCCCGATGCGGTCCCACACCGGCATGACCAACAGCGCGGGGCCGACGAAGCCCGCGAACAACATCGACTGCAGGCCGGGATCACCGAGCACGTACCGCGCCACGTAGTTCACCCCGGCGAGCAACGTCGCCACACCGAGCGCCTGCACGAAGTAGACGGCCAGCAGCCACCGGAACGCGCGCCACTCGCGCATGGTGCGCAGCAGTTCCCGCCACCCGGGCGTCGGCTCCCGCAACCGGCCGACCGGCGCACCACGCGTGCCGAGGTACACCCCGACCGCGCCCACGGCGATCAGCACGCCGACGAACACGCCCATCACGCGATAGCCACCCGTGCCGCCGATGCCGTCGGCGATCCCCGGGGCCACGGCGCCCGAGACGAGGATCGCGAGCGCGAGCACCGCGATCCGCCACGACGTCAGGCGCGTGCGTTCGTGGTAGTCCTCGGTGAGTTCGGCCGGCAGCGCGTTGAACGGCACCTGGAAGAACGCGAACGCGGTGGCACAGACGAAGAACACGCCCACGACGTAGGCCGCGTCGGCCGCCGTCGATCCGAGTCCGGGACCGGCGAACAACGCCGCGAAGCACACGGCCAGCACCAGTCCCCCGACGGCGAGCAACGGCCGCCTGCTGCCGTGCTTGCGCAGCGCGCTGTCGGAGATCCGCCCCGCGATCGGGTTGAACAGGACGTCCCACGCCTTCGGCAGGAGCACGATCGCACCGGCCACCGCCGCGGGTACCGCCATCGTGTCGGTCAGGTACGGCAGCAACAGCAGACCGGGCACCGTCCCGAACGCCCCGGTCGCGAACGACCCGAGCGAGTACCCGAGACGTGTTCTGGTGCCCAGCGCCGACATGCTCCTCCTCGGATGGTGCGAGTGGAGGAATCCTGCCACCCCCGTGGCCGCGTACCGGACGCAGGCCTCGGACCGCCGGCCCGCGACGCGGAGTGCCACCGGTTCAGCCAAGCACGGTCAGGCAGGCACGGTCAGCCGAGCACGTCGGCGACCCGCCGCAGCGTCGCGGCATCGCCGCGCACGAGCAGGGTGGTCACCACGGTCTCCTCCCACGCCTGCAGCTCGTCGCGGATCTTGGCGGGCGGGCCGATGAGCGCGGTGTCCTCCACCAACGACGTGGGGATCGCGGCGGTCGCCTCGTCCTTACGACCGGCGAGGTACAGGTCCTGCACCGTGTCGGCCACGTCGGCGTATCCCATGCGCGCGAACACGTCGTGGTGGAAGTTGACCTCCTTGGCGCCCATGCCGCCGATGTAGAGCGCCAGCGACGGCTTGATCATCGCCGCCGCCTGTTCCACGTCGTCGTGCACGATCACCGGCACCGACGCGGCGACCTCGAAGTCCTCCCTGCCGCCCGGCATGTCATCGGCGCGCGCGGCGAACCCCTCCTCGAGTGCGGCGCGGTAGAAGGCGTCGCTCTTCGGGGAGAAGAACAACGGCAGCCAGCCGTCGCAGATCTCGGCCGACAGCGCGACGTTCTTCGGCCCTTCGGCCGCGAGATGGATGGGGATGCGCGAGCGGAGCGGGTGCACGGTGGACTTCAGCGGTTTGCCGAGTCCCGTCCCGCCCCGCAGCGGCAACTGGTACTGCGCGCCGGCGTGCACCACGGGCGCCTCACGCGCGACGACCTGCCGCACGATGTCGACGTACTCGCGGGTCCTGGCGAGCGGTTTCGGATACGGCTGGCCGTACCAGCCTTCGACCACCTGCGGCCCGGATGCGCCCAGTCCCAGCACGAACCGCCCGCCGGAGAGGTGGTCGAGCGTGAGGGCGGCCATTGCGGTGGCCGTGGGCGTGCGTGCCGACATCTGGACGATGTTCGTGCCGAGGGTGACACGTTCGGTCGCCGAACCCCACCACGCGAGCGGGGTCAACGCGTCCGATCCGTATCCCTCCGCCGTCCACACGGAGTCGAAGCCGAGCCGTTCGGCGGTGGTGATCGCCTCGAGCGCCCCCTCGGGAGGACCGGAGGACCAGTATCCGATGTGGTAACCCAGCTTCACGCCACACTCTCCTTCCCGACCTCGTCGTCGGGGTCTCGCGTCATGTCAGCTCCCGCCGCGCTCCGGCCGGTACCGGGCCGGCACGTAGTGGGTGGGCCGCCGGCGCTCGGCCTGCGGCGGCAGGTTACGCTCCGGCGTCTCCACGAGCGGCGCGTCGGGCGGATCGGTCCCGAGGGCTCTGCGCCACCCGGCCCTCGCCCGTGGATGGTACCGGCGCTGCCACGGCACGAACCGGAACGCGAGGCCGACGGCCCTGCCCACCAGTCGGTGCAGGCGCGCGTCGCGTGCGCGCCAGCGGTAGCCCAGCAGCTCCCGAACCGGCGGGTCGTACATGCCGACGGTCAGCCAGACGAACCCGCGGTGCACCAGCGGGCGGATCGCCGTCCACGCGCGGTGTGGCAACCACGGCAGCATCGGTGGCCTGCCGATGCGGGAGAGGTCCAGTACGTCGCGGGTGGCCTTGTTGTCCTCGAGCACCTCGCGGCACATGCGGTCCCAGTACTGCTGGAACTCCGCCCACGTCTCCGGCACCGGGTGCATGGGCATGCCGTAGAGCCGGTACCAGCGCTTGTGCTCGTCGAACAGCTGCCGCCGTTGTGCCTCGGTCAGGCCGCCCATGAAGTTCTCGGCGATGAGCAGCGTGCTGACGAAGAAGGTGGCGTGCGCCCAGTAGAAGGTGTGCGGATTCAACGCGTGGTAACGGCGGCCGCGCGCGTCGATGCCCTTGATCGTCGTGTGGTAGCCGCGCACCTCGCGCGCCGTCGCGTGGGCGCGCGGCCCGTCGTAGACGACCCCGCCGATCGGGTAGAGCGAGCGGTACAGACGTTCCCACCGCTCGTCGAAGAACTGTGAGTGCTGTTCGACACCCGCGCCGAGCTCCGGGTGCATGTTCTGCATGCTGCCCGCCCAGAGCGCGATGAGCAGACCACGCCAGTCACCGAACACGCGCCAGGTCAGCGATTCCGGACCGAGCGGTTCCGGCCCGGATTCGCCGGCCCGCGCCGTCCCGGTGGCGCTCCGCGTCATCGTCGACTCCCACAGTTGACTACACACGTTGTCAACATTCGTGGTCACGGTACGGTTGACAACGTTCGTGGTCAACAGAAGGAAATCCAGGATGTCCGCCGAGAGCCGCACGTGGGCAGGCACCACGTTGTCCGACCGCAGGGCCGCCCGCAGGCAGCAACTGCTGGACTCCGGCCTCGAACTGCTCGGCGGGGGCGGCAGTGGCGCGGTGAGTGTGCGCGCCGTGTGCCGGCACGCCAGGCTCACCGAGCGCTACTTCTACGAGAGCTTCACCGACCGGGCCGAGCTGATCGTCGCGGTCCACGACATGGTGGTGGCCGAGGCGCACCGCGTTCTCGTCGACGCCGTGGCGACGGCGCCGACCGACGACCGCCGCGCCAGGGCGGAGGCGGCCGTGACCGCGTTCGTCGAGCTCATCATCGACGACCCGCGCAAGGGACACGTGCTGCTGCTCGCGCCGCTGGCCGACCCCGCGTTGAGCAGGCACGGCGTCGAGCGCATCCCCCTGTTCGCCGCCCTCGTGCGCGACGAGCTGTCCGACAAGGTCGACGAGCAGGACCGCGCCATGACCGCGACCGCGCTCGTCGGCGGACTCGCGAACCTGTTCACCGCCTACCTCGACGGCACGCTCGACGTCGGCAGGGAGCGCCTCGTGGCGCACTGCGTCAAACTCGTGCTCGGCATCGACGCGCTGCACGCCTGACCCCGTCACGCCCCGGCGGCCGAGCGCGCCCGGCTCTCCGGCGCGCCCGCACCGGCTCCGCGCGCCGCGGCTCCCCCGGCATCGCCGTCCTGCGCCTCGGCGAGTTCGAGCGCGATGTCGATGATCATGTCCTCCTGGCCGCCGACGTAGCGCCGCTCGCCGACCCGCAGCAGGATCTCGTGCGCCGGCACGCCGTAGCGCTGCGCCGCCCGTTCGGCGTGCAGCAGGAAACTCGAGTACACGCCGGCGAACCCCTGCACGATCGACGAACGGTCCATCACCGGCAGCCGCGTGATGTAGGGCTTGACGACGTTCTCGGCCGCCTCCAGCAGACGCATCGCGTCGACCCCGGTCTCGACGCCCAGCCGCGCGAACGTCGCGGCGAGCACCTCGGTCGGCGAGTTGCCCGCGCCCGCGCCGAGCGCCACGAGGGAGCCGTCGATCTGGCGCGCTCCCGCGCGATGCGCCAACACCGAGTTGGCCACGCCGAAACTGAGGTTCTGGTGCCCGTGATAGCCCACCTGCGCGTCGCGGCCCAGCTCGGCGACCAGGGCGGAGACCCGGTCGGAGGCCTCCTCGAGGATCAGCGCACCCGCGGAGTCGACGACGTACACGCACTGACATCCCGCGTCGGCCATGATGCGCGCCTGGTTCGCCAGCTGTTCGGGTTCGGCCATGTGCGAGAGCATCAGGAACCCGACCGTCTCCAGGCCGAGTTCCCTGGCTGCGGCGAAGTGCTGCACCGACACATCGGCCTCCGTGCAGTGCGTCGCGATCCGCACCGCGCCCGCGCCGAGGTCCGCCGCCGCCCGCAGGTCGGTCACGGTCCCCAGGCCCGGCAGCAGCAGCACGGCGATCCGGGCCTGCCGTGCCTCCTCCACCGCGGCGGCGATCAGCGTCCGCTCGTCGACGAGCGAGAAGCCGTAGTTGAACGTCGATCCACCCAGCCCGTCGCCGTGGGTCACCTCGATCAGCGACACGCCCGCGTCGTCGAGCGCGCGCACCGTGTCCCGCACGTTCTGTTCGGTGAACCGGTGCGCCATCGCATGGCTGCCGTCGCGCAGGGTCGTGTCGACGATCCGGACCGGGCCGGTCATGCGTGCACCGCCTTCTGCTCGAGGATGTGCTGTGCCACGAGATCGCCGACCCTGGCGGCGGCCGCGGTCATGATGTCGAGGTTGCCCGCGTAGGTCGGCAGGTAGTCCCCGTTGCCCGCCACCTCCAGGAACACGCCCACCCGGGCCAACCCGTCCCAGTCGGGCCTCGGGTCGTCGAACTGCGGTTCCGCCTTCAGCGTGCAGCCGGGGACGTACTCCTGCACCCGCCGGACGGTGTCCTGAATGGACTGTGCGATGGCCGCGCGGTCCGCGCCGGGGTCGACGGCACAGAACACCGTGTCCCGCATGATCATCGGCGGTTCCATCGGGTTGATGATGATGATCGCCTTGCCCCGAGCCGCACCGCCGACGACCTCCAGCCCGGTGGCCGTGGTCTCGGTGAACTCGTCGATGTTGGCGCGCGTGCCCGGTCCCGCCGACCGCGACGACACCGAGGCGACGATCTCGGCGTACGGCACGGCCGTGACGCTACTGACCGCGTGGACGATGGGAATGGTCGCCTGCCCACCGCAGGTGATCATGTTGACGTTCGGTGCGTCGATGTGCTCGGCGAGATTCACGACCGGGCACGTGAACGGGCCGACCGCCGCCGGCGTCAGATCGATCGCCCGGATGCCCGCCTCGGCGTACCGGGGCGCCGCGGCGAGATGCGCCTTGGCCGAGGTCGCGTCGAACACCAGGTCCGGCAGCTCCTCACGGGCGAGCAGCCAGTCGACGCCACCCGCCGACGCCTCCACGCCCTGATCGGCCGCGCGAGCCAGACCGTCGGAGTCCGGATCGATACCCACCATGTACCGCACCTCGACCCATCGGCTGCGGCGCAGCTTGGCCAGCAGATCCGTCCCGATGTTGCCGGGACCGACGATGGCCGCGGTCGCTCGTGGTGTGTCCATGACAGGTGACGCTGCCGGAGCCGATCGGGCAGGATCAACGCATGTGTGCCGCTGACCGGGACGAGCCGGCCGAGCACGGGGGCGAGTCCACAGCCACCCCGTCCACAGCAACCCCGTCCACGGCAACCCGCCTCGCCGCGATCCTGACCGCTTTCCGGCCCGGCGACGGTGCGCTCAGCGTGTCCGAACTCGCCCGGCGCACCGGCCTTCCCAAGTCGAGCGTCCACCGCCTCACGGGACATCTGCTCGACGAGGGGTTCGTGGAACGCACCGAGCGGGGCCGACTGCGGCTGGCGCTGAAGCTGTTCGAGATCGGCCAGCTCGCGCTCCAGCAGCGCGAACTCGTCGACGCCGCGCGCCCGTACCTGGCCGACCTGCGCGAGGCGACCCGCAACACCGCGCACCTGGCGGTCCTCGAAGGATCCGAGGTGGTGTACCTGGACATTCTGCGTGGCCCGGACGCCCCGACGTTGCCCTCCCGCGTCGGCGGCCGGTTCCCCGCGCACGCCACATCGGTCGGCAAGGCCATCCTCGCGTTCTCCCCACCCCACGTCGTCGACGCGCTGCTGGCGGGCGAGCTGGAACGGGTCAGCTCGCGCACCGTCACCGCTCCGGGACTGCTGCGCCGTCAGCTGGCGACGATCGCCGAGGAGGGAATCGCCTACGACCGCGAGGAATCCGGCGTCGGCGTCGTGTGTGCGGGCGCGCCCCTGCTCGGCTCCGACGGCACGGCGGTCGGGGCGCTGTCGCTGTCCGGATGGACCACGCGCATGCGCCTCGAGCGCGTCGCCCCCGCCGTCCGCACGGCCGCGCTCGCGCTCTCACGCATGCTCGCGTGACGCCGCCGGCCCGTGCGGTTCCCCGCGCCAGGGGCCCGCCTACGCTGACGCCCATGACCACCCCGCCCGGCCCGCAGACCGCAGTCCCGTCCGACCCGCCGTCCGCCGCGCTCGACGAGTTCTGGCGGGAACGCCACATCGCGACGCTGACGACCCAGCGCGCCGACGGCAGTCCGCACGTGGTTCCGGTCGGCGTGACGGTGGACGAGACCTTCACGGTCGCGCGCGTGATCTGCTCGGGCACGAGCGTCAAGGCACGCAACGTCCGCCGCGCCGGACCGGACGGCGCACCGGTCGCGGTCAGCCAGGTCGACGGCAGGCGGTGGTCGACGCTCGAAGGCCGCGCCGTCGTCCGCGACGACCCGGCATCGGTCGCCGAGGCCGAACGGCGCTACGCCGAGCGCTACCGCACGCCGCGGGACAATCCCCGGCGCGTGGTCCTCGAGATCACCCTCACCCGGCGACTCGGCATGGACTGAACGAGCGCGCCGCGCACCGGCTCAGCCGCCGAACATCGCGCGGAAGTGCTCCAACGACGAGGCGCGGTAGACGAAGTTGGTCCGCGTGACGTCCGACAGCGGCGCCGATGGCTCGGCCGAGTACAGGTGCCCGGGGTGCACGACGGGATCACCCGAGAGCCGCGCCAGTGCCTGCAGACTGTGGTACATCGCGTCGGCGTCCCCGCCGGGGAAGTCCGTGCGCCCGCAGCCCTCGAGGAACAACGTGTCCCCCGCGACGAGCTTGTCGCCGACGAGGAAGCACTGACTGCCCGGCGTGTGCCCCGGGGTGTGCAGGAACCGGATCCCGATCGCACCCACGTCGAGCACGTCGTCGTGCGCGTGCCCGACGAGATCGGTCTCCGAGACCCCCGTCGTGCGCCGCACCCATTCCGATTCGGCGTCGGCGACGTGCACCGGCACCTGCTGCCTGCCGAGCAGCTCGGCCAGCCCCGGTAACGAGAAACCCATGAAGTCCCCGCCCACGTGGTCCGGGTGGTGGTGCGTCACGAGCACCCCGGTCAGGCGCATGTCGTCGGCGGCCAGCACGTCCAGCAGGTCCCCGACCGCATAGGCCGGGTCGACCACGACCGCCTCGCGGGACTCCCGGTCCCCGATGAGATAGGCGAAGTTACGCATCTGCGTCGCGACCGGGTCGCCCACGGCGAAGTCCCGGCCCGCGAGCAACTGACGGAAATACAGCTGGTCGGCCATGCCGCGAGAGGCTACCGGCCGCCGGGTCTGCGCCGCCGCGGCGCCGGGTACCCCAGCCGTGGACCCGCACGGGACGACGCGGTGCGTGGCCACCCGGTCACGGATGCGACAATCCCAGGCACCTGGATCCGCCGGCGAGGAGGGGCCATGCTCGCACGACGCGCCGCCGTCGCCACCGCGGTGACAGCCGCCATCCTCCTCACCGGCGCAGCGAGTTCCGCACTCGAAGCGCCCGGCATGGGCTCGCCCTCCGAACCGGCCACCGCGGCCCCCGGCACGCCACCCCACCGCACGTCTCCGCACGGAACCCCGCCCCACGGGAACTCGGACCACGGTGACGCGAACAAGGGGGACTCGGGTAAGGGGGACTCGAACAACGGGGACTCCCGCGGCGGGGACGAGGCCGACGGGCCGCACACCGTGCGGATCCACGTCTCCGGTCCCGACGACACCCTCATGCGCGTCGTCCGCGACCGCCGTGGCAGCGACGTCGCGCTCCGCGGCGAGCCGTTCGACCACTCGTTCACCGAACCGGCCGGCAGCGACGGCTACCTCGGCATCACCGTCCTGGCCGCGAGCAAGCAGGCCGGCCGGCCCGCGGTGACCTGCAGCATCACGATCAACGGCGTCGTCGTGTCCGAGCAGCGTGCCCTCAAGGCCGACGGCAGCGGTCTCGCCCAGGTCCTGTGCACCGTGCCGCGCGACGTCTAGCAGACTGTCCGGCCATGAACGGAACCGTCGTCGTCCTCGGCGGCCGCAGCGAGATCGGTCTCGCCGTGGCCACCCGGCTCGCCCGTGGCGGAGCCACGGACTTCGTCCTCGCCGCCCGCCGCAGCCACGATCTCGACGAACAGGAACACCGGCTGCGCGAAGCAGGCGCCACCCGCGTCACCCGCGTCGAGTTCGACGCCGACGACACCGCACGGCACGCCGACGTCCTCGGCGAGATCATGGCCGCCCACGGCCCCGTCGACGTCGCCGTCACCGCGTTCGGCATCCTCGGCGACCAGGCGCGCGCCGAGGCCGACGCCGCCCACGCACTGCAGGTCGTGCACACCGACTACACCGCACACGTCAGCGTGCTGACGCACGTCGCGAACCTCCTGCGCGCCCAGGGATCCGGGCGGATCGTCGTGTTCTCCTCCGTCGCCGGGGTGCGGGTGCGCCGCGCCAACTACGTCTACGGCTCGGCCAAGGCTGGCCTCGACGGATTCGCCTCCGGCCTCGCCGACGCGCTCGCCGGCAGTGGAGTGCACCTGCTACTCGTCCGTCCGGGCTTCGTCACCGGCCGGATGACCGAAGGCATGTCCCCCGCACCCTTCGCCAGCACCCCGGACCAGGTGGCCACCGCGACGGTGCGCGCGCTGCGGTCGGGCCGGCACACGGTCTGGGTGCCGCGGATCCTGCGTCCGGTGTTCTTCGGGATGCGGCTGCTGCCCCGTCCGATCTGGCGGCGACTTCCCCGCTGAGCGCGCACGGAGCGGACCGACGTCGTACCGTGACCGGCGTCGCGTTCGTTGCCGGCGAACGCTCCCGGAGGGGAGGTCGACGATGACCGAGATCGTGCGCAGCAGCGGGCCCGTCGTGGCAGCCACCGACGGATCGGAGGCCGCACTGCAGGGCGTCCGCTGGGCGGCCAGGGCCGCGGCCATGCGGGGCGCGCCGCTGCAGATCCTGCACGCCTCCGGCTATCCCGAGCGCTACACCGGCGAGTCGATCCTGCCGCCCGACACGTTCAAGGCCGAGATGCGCAGGCGGCGGTGGGAGTTCCTGCACGAGGCGCGTGAGGCCGCGCTCGACGAGGTGGCAGGCCTCTTCGACGGCACAGACACCACCACCGACGCCCACACCACCACCGACGCCACCACCGACGCCACCACCGACGCCACCACCACCGGCGCCGCCACCGGAGCACACTCCGGAGTCGACGGTGCGGGCGCGCGACGTGTGGCCACCGCGGCAGCGGGCCGCACCACGCGGCGCCTGGAGGTGCACACGCTCCTCGACCCCGAACAGCCCATTCCCTGCCTCGTGCGCGCCTCCGAGCGGGCACGGCTGCTGGTGCTGGGCACGTCCGCGCACCGCGGGATCACCGGACTCATCGTCGGATCCACGACGATCGCCCTCGTGGCGCACAGCCGTGGGCCGGTGGTCTCGGTCCGCGGTGCCGACGGGGCAGGCGGAACCGACCGCAGGCCGGTGGTCGTGGGCGTCGACGGCAGTCCCCTGAGCGAACGGGCGCTCGGCCACGCCTTCGACGAGGCCTCGTTCCGCGGCGTCGCCCTCGTCGCGGTGCACACGTGGAGCGACGCCGACACGACGGTGTTCAGCCAGTCCCGGATGCACTTCGACTGGGAGCCGGTGCGGGACACCGAGGAACGCAGCCTCGCCGAGCGGCTCGCCGGATGGCGCGAGCGCTACCCGGACGTGCCCGTCGAACGGGTGCTGGTCAAGGACAAACCACGCCACGAACTCATCGAGTGGAGCACCAGGGCACAGCTCGTCGTGGTGGGCAGCCGGGGCCGCGGCGGTTTCCGCGGCATGCTGCTCGGCTCCACCAGCCATGCGCTGATCCACAACGCCGGATGTCCGGTCATGATCGCGCGCCCGGAGCCGGAGACCACCGACACCTGACCTGCCGGCAGCTGACCGGTGGCCGCTCACCGTGGTGCGAGCAGCACCCACACCGGTCCGTCCTCGGCCATCCGCACGGGCCGGCCCGACTCCGTGCGGTAGGTGGTCCGCTGTTGCGGACCCTCGCGCGTCCAGGTGGCCTCGAAAGCCCTGCCGTCACGCAGGATCGTCGCCTCGCCCCTGCCGACGGTGACGGCCACCGGCGACATCTGCCCTCCCGAGTCGCGCACCTGCCTGCCCTCGCGGACCTCGGTCCGCTGCACGATCACCGTGCCCGCCAGCGCCGGTCCGGCCTCGGTCGTCGTCACGGGCGAGCCGTTGAGCGCAACCCGGTAGCGCCCGTCGGACTCGGACCAGGTGAAGCGGTAGGCGGCCGCACGGAACGCCACCTCGTGCTGCCCTGCGGGCCTGCCGCCCTCCGGCGCGGCTCCCGTGTCGGTCACCGGGCGCGGGGCGGCGTCGCGATCCTGCCCGGGAAGCCGGCCGGGGCGGACGTACAGGTTGTGCGGAATAGGCCGGTCGGCGCCCCGGAAGTACGCCTGCGGCCGCGACTTGTCGGTGACGAGCGTGATCGGCGCGTCCCGCAGCAGCGGTTCGATCTCCGGGGCGCCGCCCGAGTAGGCGAGCACGGGCCTGCCGTACTGCGCGATGAGGCGAATGTCGGTCTCGCGTGCGCTGCGCACGGGGCCGACGGCGTCCGGGAGCGTGCTGGCGTACACAGCCGCGAGCCGCGTCAGTCCCCCTTCGACGGGTTCGACGTACACCACGTCGGCCGCCGACAGGCCCGTCTGGGGGCGGGCCTGGTCGACGTTGTCGATCTTGACCACGACCACGGGACGACGCTCGGGGGGCCCGCCGGGACGGTCCGGTGCCGCCTGCTGCTCCTGCCCGTCCCCCGACACGAGCAGCACCGTCACGGCGACGGCGGCGGCCAGGAACACCGCGACGGCGGCGATCAGCTGTTTCGCCGGCTTCGACACCGCCATGGGGTCCACCTCCCTGGCCCGCCGCGGCCACCGGACCGGAGTCCGCCGCGCGGCGACGCTCAGTGCTCGTTGCGATCACGCGGGTGGTCGGCGTTGAACCGTTCCCACTCGCGGTCCCACGCGGCGTCCCGCGCGCGGGCGAGCAGTATGCGGAACAGTCCGTATCCCGCGCCACCGAACGCCAGCACCGCCAGCCACGACGTGACGCCGAGGGTCGCGGCGTCGACGGCTGCGCCGGTGCGGGTCAACGGCGGTGAGGTCACCGCCCCCGTGTCGTCGACCCACACTGTCACCTCGGTCCCGGCGGTCGCCCCGCGGTAGGCCGGTACCGCGCCGGTGCGCTCGGTGCCGTCGGGAGCCTTCCACCGCGCGTCGGCGCGCACCCCGTGGGAAATGTCGCCGGACGCTCCCACCGGCGCGTTCTCGGTCAACGTCGCCGTCGCCGCGTGCGTGGTGGCCGCGTCCCGTTCGACGACCTCGAGCCGCGTCGCGTAGGCCGACCCCGCCCACGACACCGCCAGCGGAACGGCGCACACCGCGATCAGCACGAGGCCCACCAGCAGCCGGCCGTCCCACCGATCGCCGCGCCTGGCCAGCGGATTACGCCCCGGCCGGATCCTGCGCCACGCCCGCACGAGACGTCCGTTCGATGTCGCGTACTCCGCCACTGCGTATCCCCTCGCTCGCCCGGAATGGTTCGCGCTCCCCGCTCATGTTCCCGCCGGAGCGCCGCGCTATTCAATCCGCGCGCAGGCGGGCCCACCCGAAGGAGTCGGGGGTACGGACGCCGAAGGCGGGCCGGCACGTGTGGTGCCGGCCCGCCTTCGGTGGGGGCCTGTCCGGACCGGGTGCGATGGCGAACCGCCGGCCGGGACTCCTGGACTACGACACGCTGGCGAGGTAGTCGGCCGTCTTCTGCGGGTCCATGAACCAGTGCTGGTAGTCGGACGGGTCGGAGAAGCCGTTGGCGAACCGCTTCGCCACGACCGGGTTCTCCTGCGCCGCACCCAGGATGTCCATGACGTGCGGGGGCGGCGGGGTCAGGAGCGCGTTCGTCCAGTTCGTCACGTGCTGGGCGTAGTCCCAGTACCGTTCGAACGTGTCGCTCATCCACTGGGCGTCGAACGGCTGGTCGCCGCGCTCCAGGATCGAGTGCAGGTACGAGTCCGCACACTTGGCCGCGTTGTTCGACCCCTGGCCCGTGATCGGGTCGTTGGCCACCACGACGTCGGCCATGCCGAGCACCTTGCCGCCCGAGGGCAGCTCACCCACCGGCTTGCGCACGACCGGCGTGTAACCGCCTGCCAGGGTCGCCCGGTCGTCGGTGAGCTCGGCGTTGCGCGCGCGGTCGTACTCCCACGGCAGGTACTTCTTCATCAGCGCCAGCGTGCGGTCGAGGTGTTCCTGCGGCGACGGGCGGTCGCTGAAGCAGTCGAGCGGGCCGCCGGGGATGCCCTCGAAGAACAGGATCTCGCAGTTCCCGCTCAGCGTGAGCCCCGGGATCATGAACAACTCGCCCACACCGGGGATCAGGTTGAACCGCACTGCCCGGTTGTTCGGGTGCTCCGGCCTGGCCTCCACCCCGTGGGCGTAGACGACCGACAGTGCGCGCTGCGGCTTCGTCCACACCGACCGCTCGTTGTCGCGGTCGAACAGCTGCACCAGTTCACCCTTGCCCGCTGCGACGACCGTCAGGTCGTACATCGTGGACAGCGAGTTCAGGTCCGCCGTGGTCACGCCGTGGATGACGAGCTTGCCGCCGCGCTGTTCGAACAGCTCCAGCCAGCCTGCCATCTTCACGCGCTGATCGACCGACTGTCCGTAGTGGTCGAGCCAGCCGATCCAGTTGAGCACCCTGCTGGAATCCTCGCCGGCGACCGACACCCCCAGGCCGTCGGCCGTCACGCACTCGGACTCCCAGAGATTGAGGCCCTCGTTGCGCTCGGTCTGCAACGCGTCGTTGAACATGCACTGGGTCGACATGACCCGGCCGCCGCGGATCTCGTCGGCCGTACGGGCCGACATCACCGTGACGTCGTAACCGTGGTTCTGCAGCGACAGTGCGAGCTGCAGGCCCGACTGGCCGGCTCCGACGACCAGAATCTTACGCATGAGTTCGTGCCCTCCCGGGGTCAGACAGTTCGGCCAACGCGAGCGTGTAACTCACGAGTTCACGCAGCGTCTCGGCCGTGGATTTCGGATCCCGCGCATCGACGGTGACCAACGGAATCGACTCGTCGAGCGCCAACGCGTCCCTGACCTCGTCCAGGTCGTGGTGCATCTCGCCGTTGAACCGGTTGACGGCGACGATGAACGGCAGCTCCGAGTCGTTCTCGAAATAGTTGATCGCCGCGAAGGACTGGTCGATCCGGCGGGTGTCGACCAGGACCACGGCGCCCAGCGCGCCGCGGGACAGGTCGTCCCACAGGAACCAGAACCGCGCCTGCCCGGGGGTGCCGAACAGGTACAGCAGCAGATCCGAGTGCAACGTGATCTTGCCGAAGTCCATGGCGACGGTCGTGGTCGACTTCTGCGCACCGTCGGGTGCCTCGTCGATGCCGGTGCCCGCCTCGGTCATCCAGGCTTCACTGTTGATCGGCGGTACTTCCGACACGGATCCGACGAACGTGGTCTTGCCGACGCCGAAACCGCCGGCCACCACGATCTTCGCCGAAACCGTCAGCTGATCCGGGTCGGCCGTCTCCACGGCGCCGTTCCCGCCGGTCGCCGTGGCGCCGTCAGACCGGTAGCCGCTTGAGTCCATCGAGGATCCTCTCGAGTACGTTCCGATCGTGCGCGTACGCGTACGCCGTCGGGTGGATGTAGATCGCGCCCTGTGCGGCCAGGTCGCTGACCAGCACTCGGATCACACCCAGCGGCAGCGCGAGCGACACCGACAACTCGGCGATCGACACGCGCGTGCGCGCACGCTCGTACAGCTGACGCGACTCCGGCATCAGGGAGTCGGCCAGGCTCGGGTCATATCGCGGCACCGAAATCAGCGTTTCGACGAGAAGGTCGTAACGCGGTTTGGTGCGGCCGCCGGTGAGCGCGTAGGGACGGATTCGCTTGCTGCGCATCCGATTCGGCTGACCGGCCCCGTTTTCTGTGGACACGGTGGTCACTTCCTCACCAGTGGGGTCGTCACGCCTGCGCCCTGCGGGCGGTCAGCACGCGTCGCATGTCGGCACGGATTTCCGGAGTCAGGGCGTGGCCGGCGTTCCGGACGAACTGCGTCATCTCGTACGCCACCACCTTCATGTCGCATTCGGGCCCGGTCAGCACGGCGAGTCCGGCGCCGTTACCGATGCCCATGAACAGGAAGTAGCCGTGGGTGAGCCGGATGATGATCTGCTCACAACCGCCCTTGTTGAACAGCGTCGCGCTGTTGCGCGCGAGGCTGAGCATCCCGCTGGCGATCGCCGCGAGCTGCTCCGATTCCTCAGTCGTGACCTGGTCCGAGGACGTCAGTGGAAACCCGTCGGAGGACATGATCAACGCGTGCGTGACCCCGTGCACCTTGTGGACGAAGTCGTTGATCAACCACGAGAAGTTGTGTTTGCCTGCGCTGGTCTGTGGGTTCACTCGGCGGCCTCACCAGTGTCGGGACGACCGGAGTCGTCGAGCCGGTGCTTGGCCTGCGACGACGGCTGGTCGTCGGACTCGGCGCCCTCGGAGGCGAGCTGCTCGCCGTCGGAGAACGCGTCGAGGTCGGCCAGCAGCTGGTCGTGGCTCTCCTCGAGCGAGACCGGGTCCTCCATCGGGTCCTCGGGCGCCGGCTCGTGCGGCACCGAGGCACCCGAGCCGGCTCCCGCCGCCGTGGTGTCCTTCAGGCTCTGCGACACCCGCCGCGGCAGACCGCTCGCGGTCGTGCCGCCGACGGCGTTCGACGAGGGACGGGGGCGCGGACGCGGCGACGGCGGTTCCTCGGCCGTGGGGGCCGGCGGCGGAGGCGGGGTGGCCGCGGCGCCGCTCTGCTGCGGCACGCGCCGCGGGAGCTCGCCCGAGATCGCACCCGACGAACGCCCCACCGACGACGACGGCGCCGCGGGCGATGCCGGCGATTCCGGGGCCGGCTCGACCAGGCCGGGCCCCTGCGAGTAGAACACCGTCTCGTTGCCGGACCACATGGCGTCCGGCACCTCGGTCACCAGACCCGACGGCAGCAGCACCGTCGCGGTGGTACCGCTCGGAAGCCGGTTGGCCAGCGACACGGTCAGCTTGTGCCGGTCGGCCAGCCGCCGCACGACGGTCAGGCCCATGCTCCGCACGGCCGCGTCGTCGAGAATGACCTCGTCGCTGGTCGACGGCGAGAGCCTGCGGTTGAGCTCGTCGAGCCGTTCCTCCGGCAGGCCGATGCCCTCGTCCTCGATACGCATCAGCACGCTGCCGGTCTCGGTCAGGTGTGCGCTGACCCGCACGGGCGCGTTCGGCGGCGACTGGTTCGCCGCGTTGTCGAGCAGCTCCGCCAGCAACCGGCTGATGTCCTCGGCCGCGAAGCCGACGACACCGAGCGACACCACGCGCCCGATCGTCACGCGCGCGTACTGGTCGATCGACGACATCGCACCGCGCACGATGTCCACAAGGGACGATGCGTCGCTGCCGGGCCCACCGGCGTCCCTGCCCGCGAGCACGCGCAGGTTCTCGGCGTTGCGGCGCAGCCGCGTCGCCAGGTGGTCGAGGCGGTAGAGCTGCTCGAGCCGCTCCTCGTCCTCCTCGCCCGTCTCCATCTTCTCCAGTTCCGACAGCAGCGTGTCGACCAGGTTCAGATCACGCAGCGCGAGGTTCGCGCACATGTCGACCAGCGCCTGCTGCTGTTCGCCGCCGTGCGCAGGAAGGGGCTGCGCATACGCGGCGATCGCCGTCCCGTCGGTGCCCTCCCCGTCGTACCGCGGGGGGTCCAGCAGCTGTGCCGCCGCCACCCGGGAGCGGTCAAGTAACACACGAGAGCGCTCCAGGATCTCCCGCGCTTTCGCCCGCCTCGCCATTGGTGTCCACACTTTCTTGAGTCGCGTACGGGCCTCGGATTCGGCCGTATCTCCCCCGACCAACGGACGCCTATGCAAGCAGAAGGCCCTCGCGATGTCCACAAGCAGTCCCCGGTTCGACGCGCCGCGTGATCGCCTACTCTCACGTGCGACGAAAAGCGCCGCGTACACCCGTCCGTGGGACATGGATCACGGTGCGTGACCCATGTACTGCCGCACAGATCACACCTAGAGTGTTGCTCGTCCGAGGCAGGGCACAGGCGCGCAGTCGGGGGCCGCCACCACGCCGTGATCGGCACCCGCGCACATGCGACCCGGCCCACGGGCTCGGGCCGCACTCCGGCCGAGCCCGGCGCTTTGGCAAGATGCGGACCCCGCCGTGCCGGCGGCGGTCGGCCGGTGAGGACCCAGAGGCACGCGGCGCGGAAGGATCACGAGTGAGCACCCACACCGCACAGGTCGACGACATCCGGCTCGTCGCCGTGCCCAGCGCCCTGAACTGCGCGGCGATGTTCGTCGAGTTCTCGCTGAGCGAGTGGCAACTGCCGATGCTGCGCGAGACCACGAGCGAGGCTGTGCGGACCCTCGTGCAGAACGTGCTCGATCACGCCGACGGCAGGACCGGGTTCGTCAGCGTGCGGCTGCGGCTCAAGGGCGACTGTCTCGTCATCGAGGTCGAGGACGACCAGCTCGCCCACGCCCACGACGACGCGCCGGTCATCGAGGGCAGGCGTACGGGTGCGATGCCGGTGCAGGGCCGCGGCAAGCTGGTGTGGTGCGAGGTGCCGCTGCCGCCCGGGATGTCGGCGACCCAGGTCCGCCTCCCGCACCGCGGGGAGCGGCGGAACCTGCCGCCGGAGGCCGCGGCGGCCTCGCCCGAGGCGCCGCCCTCGGTCGACCCCGCACTCGCCGACCGGGTGCTCGTCGGGCTGAAGAACCGCGAATGGTGAGCCCGCGAACGCTGGCCGAGGACTTCTACGCACTGTGCGGGCGGCGCAGGGACGTCCGCGGCCAGTTCACCGGCGAACCGGTCGACGAGCAGGTGCTGCGCCGCGTGCTGGGGGCCGCGCACGCAGCCCCGAGCGTCGGGCTGAGCCAGCCGTGGGACTTCGTCCTCGTCCGCGACCGCGCGACCCGCACGGCGTTCCGCGACCACGTCGTCGCCGAGCGGGACACGTTCGCAGGCAGTCTGTCCGGCGAGCGCGCGGAGACGTTCTCCCGGATCAAGGTCGAGGGCATCCTCGAATCGACGCTGTCGGTCGTGGTCACCTACGACCCCGACCGCGGCTCCCCCGCCGTGCTCGGACGGCACGCGATCGCCGACGCGGGCCTGTACTCGGTCTGCCTCGCCATCCAGAACCTGTGGCTCGCGGCGACCGCCGAGGGCCTCGGCGTCGGCTGGGTGAGCTTCTACCGCGAGCCGGTGCTGAGGGAGCTGCTGGGGATTCCCGAGCGCGTGCGGCCGGTCGCCTGGCTGTGCCTCGGCCCCGTGACCCACCTCGAGCAGACCCCCGACCTGGAACGCCACGGCTGGCGGGAGCGGCTGCCGCTCGATGCCGTCGTGCACGAGGAGCGCTACCCCTCCGCCTGACACCACGGTTTACACCCGGCGCCGGCGCGCGCATCCTGGACGGTGCAGTCACCCCCATGCACGGAGCCTGCGATGGAGTTCGCCGATCGCCGCGACGCCGGCCGCGAGCTGGCCGCCCGCCTCCGCTACCTCGACGGTCAGCGGCCGCTGGTGCTCGGCCTTCCGCGCGGTGGCGTGGTCGTCGCACGCGAGGTCGCCGACACCATCGGCGGCGACCTGGACATCATCCCGGTGCGCAAACTCGGTGTGCCCCGCGATCCGGAGCTGGCCCTCGGCGCGATCGCCGAGGGCGGGACCGTCGTCACCAACCCCGACGTGATGCGCCAACGCCGGCTGGGTCCCGCCGACGTCGACGAGGCGGCCGCCCGCGCGTTCCCGGAACTCGAACGGACGGCGGCACTGCTCCGCCGGAACCGCCCGCCCGCGACACTGCGTGACCGCTCCGTGGTCGTCGTCGACGACGGGGTGGCCACGGGTGCGACGACGCGCGCGGCGCTGCGTTCGGTCGCCACGCGCGGCGCGCGGTGGCTGACGTTGGCGGTGCCCGTGGCTCCCGCCGACGTGCTGGAGGAACTGGCCTCCTCGACCGACCACACGGTGTGCCCCAATCCGCGGGTGTGGATGCGCGCGGTGGGCAACTGGTACCGCGACTTCCGGCCGGTGACCGACGAGGAGGTCGTCGCCCTGCTGCATCGCCAGCCCGCCTGAGGCCGCCGTACCCGCAGGCCGGTCAGCCCATCGTGCGCTGACCGTCGAGCGACTCGCGGATGATGTCGGCGTGCCCCGCGTGCTGGGCGGTCTCGACCGCGATGTGCAGCAGGACCTGCCGCACCGACCACCGGGAACCCGGTTCGAACCACGGCGCCTCGGGCAACGGGTGGGTCGCGTCCAGCTCGGCGGTGGCAAGGAAACGCTCGGTGGCGCGCGCCGTGTCGGCGTAGGCCTCGAGCAGCCCGGCGAGTGTTTCGCCGGGCAGCATGCGGAACTCGTCGGCCCAGCGCTCGGCGCCCTCGGGCGACACGGCCGCGGTGTCGCCGCCGGCGAAGGCGATCCACGCGCGTTCGGTGGCGGCGACGTGCTTGACGAGTCCGGCGAGCGTCAGTTCGCTCACGGTGGTGCGCCGCGTCGCCCGGTCGTCGTCGAGGCCGGCCGTGGTGTAGCGCAGGAACGAGCGCTGCCGCTCGAGCAGTCCCGCCAGGTCGTCGCGTTCCCGCCGGGACGGCGATGCTGCCGGCGGTGTCATCACTGCTGTCGTCGCTGCTGTGTTCGTCGGGTTGGTCTTCGTCGGGTTGCTGTTCGTCATCGCGGGTGTCCCTTCGCATCCGGTGCTCTGCGAGGGACGCTACGGCTGATTGCGGACAGGACCGGTCCGCAATCAGCCTGCACCCGCCGCCCGAGCCCGGCGGCGGGGTGCACCGCCGGGCTCGCGGTCCGAACCAGGAACTAGGGACGCGGGATGTTGCGCAGGTTCGACCGGGCCAGCTCGACCATCTTGCCGACGCCGCCGCCCAGCACGACCTTGCTCGCCGCCAGCGCGAAACCCTTCATCTGCTGCGCGGTAATGTGCGGGGGCATCGACAGCGCGTTCGGGTCGGTGACCACGTCGACGAGTGCCGGACCCGGCGCCGCGAGGGCGTCGGCCAGCGCGGTGCGCACCTGACCGGGATCGGTGACCCGGACGGCCGGAATGCCCGCGCCCTCGGCGATCGCGGCGTAGTCCACGCCTGCGTGGTCGGTCTCGTGGTCGGGCAGGCCTTCGACCAGCATCTCCAGTTTCACCATGCCGAGCGAGGCGTTGTTGAACAGCACGATCTTCACCGGCAGGTCGTGCAGCCGGACGGTGAGCAGTTCCCCGAGGAGCATGGCCAGACCGCCGTCGCCGGACATCGACACGACCTGCCGGTCCGGATACGCCAGCTGCGCCCCGACCGCGTGCGGCAGCGCGTTGGCCATCGTGCCGTGCAGGAACGACCCGATGACCCGCCTGCGCCCGTTGGGGGTGAGATAGCGCGCCGCCCACACGTTGCACATCCCGGTGTCGACGGTGAACACGGCGTCGTCGGCGGCCAGGTCGTCCAGCACGTCGGCGACGTACTCCGGGTGGATCGGCGTGCGGTCCCCGACGTCCTTGGTGTAGGCGTCGACCACCGTCTCCAGTGAGCGGCAGTGTTCGCGCAGCATGTCGTCGAGGAAGCGGCGGTCGGTCTTCTGTTCCACGAGCGGCAGCACGGCCCGCAGCGTCTCCCCGACGTCGCCGTGCACGCCGAGCTCGAGCGGCGTGCGCCTGCCGAGCCTGCCGGCGTCGTGGTCCACCTGCACGGTGCGTTCCAGCGGCAGGAACCCGTCGTAGGGGAAGTCGGTGCCCAGCAGCACCAGCAGGTCGGCGTCCTGCGTCGCGCGATAGCACGCCCCGTAGCCGAGCAGTCCGCTCATGCCGACGTCGTAGGGGTTGTCGTACTGCACCCATTCCTTGCCACGCAACGAATGCCCGACCGGTGCGTGCACCCGCTCGGCGAGTTCCATCACCTCGCGGTGGGCGCCCGCGACACCTGCCCCGCAGAACAGCGTCACGGTCCGCGCTCGGTTCAGGGCCTCGGCCAGAGCCTCGACCTGCCCGCGGGGAGGCACGGCCACCGCGCGTTCGGTGATGAACGTGCTCCGCCCCGTGGGTCCCGCGGCGTCGTGGTGTGCGACGTCGCCCGGCATCACCAGCACCGACACCCCGCCGCCTGCGAGAGCGTGCTGGATCGCGATGCGGGGTACGCGCGGCACCTGTTCCGGCGTACTGATCGTCTCGCAGTACCCACTGCAGTCGACGAAGAGCCGTTCGGGATGGGTCTCCTGGAAGAAGCCCGTGCCGATCTGGCTCGACGGGATGTGCGAGGCGAGCGCCAGCACGGGTGCGCCGCTGCGGTGGGCGTCGTAGAGGCCCTGCACCAGGTGCGTGTTGCCGGGCCCGCAGCTGCCGGCGCACACGGCGAGCTTCCCCGTCAGCTGCGCCTCGGCCGCCGCGGCGAACGCCCCGGCCTCCTCGTTGCGCACGTGCACCCATTCGATCCCGGCCGTGCGGCGCACCGCGTCGACGATCGGGTTCAGGCTGTCCCCGACCACCCCGTAGATGCGAGACACTCCGGCCTGTACCAGTACCTCGATGAACTGATCGGCGACCGAGGCTCTGGCCATGTCGCACTTCCCTTCCACGCATCGACTGCCGGTCCCGCTCGATTGTCGATGCGCGGCGGCCGTCCCGCGATCCGAAGCGCGTGCGGACAGATCACCGCGGCGCGCAGCGCCTCCCGGCCGGTCCGCAGTGGACAGCGCCGATCAGCGCCGGTCAGCGCCGCCGAGAAACGGGCTCCGGTCAGTCGCGCAGCGAGTCGGCGCCCAACATCGACAACGGGTGGTCGTACAACTGGGTGAGCAGCCCCGTGCACGCGGCCATGGCCTGAACGTTTCGCCCGAATTGCGTCATCACGACCAGATCTTTTCCTGGCAGAACGGTGTTGGCGGCGAATTCGTCGAGCACCGTGTCGAGATATTCGGGCGCTTCGGTGATCGCCTGGCCACCCAGCACGACCAGTTCGGGATTCACCAGATCGCGGGTCATCGCGATCGCGCGCCCGAGCGCTCTCGCCCGCTCGGCGAGGATCTCCGCGGCCGCGGGGTCGGACTCGGCGGCCTCCACGAGGTCGCGCAGCTCGGTGCCGCCGGTGACTCCGGCCTTCCTGGCACGTTCGACGACGGCCCGCTCGGCGACGGTCGCCTCGAGGCAGCCGGTGCGGCCGCAGTCGCAGACCACGTCGCTGCCGATCGGCAGGTGCGCGATGCTGCCCGACTGCCCGGGCCCGCGGTGCAGGACACCGTCGACCGCGATCGCGACACCCACCATCTCGCGGGCGTAGAAGTACAGCGAGCTCGACGCCCGCCCGGACACGCCGAACAGCAGCTCGGCGGTCGCCATGGCGGGCACGTGCCCGTCCAGGTGCACCGGCAGACCGGTCACCTCCTCGAGCAGCGCCTTGGCCGGCACACCGTGCCATCCCAGCGGTCCGTGCTCGAGCAACCCGTGCTCGGCCTCCACCTGACCACCGATGGCCAGCCCGACGCCGATGATGCGGCGCTGCGGCCACTCGGCGAGAAACGTGCTCACCTCGTCGCCGATCGCGCGCAGCACGTCCTCGGCCGAGCCTTTCGGCGTGGGGATCCGTTCGCTGCCGAGCAGCTCGCCGGACAGGTTGGTCAGTCCGTAGGTGGTGGTCACGATCCCGATGTGCACACCGCAGGCGGCGATGACGTCGTCGTTGAGCCGCACCGGCACCGTGGGCCTGCCGATCCCTCCCCCGGTGGCGTTCTCCGGGGCCTCACGCAGGAGGTCGAGGTCGGTGAGGGTGGCGACCTGCCTGCTCACCGTCGGCATGCTCAGCCCCGTCAGCCGCGCGATCTCCGCTCGCGACAGCGGACCGTCGGTCCGTGCCGCGGCGAGCACCGCCGCGGCGTTCGACTCCCTGACTCCGCCCGCACCCGGGACGTCCCGGACCGACGCCGGTAGCTGCCTACCCACTCGCATGCCTCACTTTCGTCTCGCCCGGAACACTACGACGCCGCCGACCATCTCACCCGACTTCCCACGGCCCGGAACAGGCAGGGGTTTCTTTTCTCGTCGTTAAAAATCTTCTTTTCACCTAGTTAGCAAGAATGTGTGTTCGGCCACGATCCCGGAATGCGAGTCCCGGTGGACCGGCGGCGGAATACTGTGTCACGATCGAGGGCCGTGACCGGCGCGTGTTTTCTCGCTGATCTCGCGGCGGCCACACCCGAAACCGCACATTTCCGGGAATCGTCATTCTCCGCCTGGAGTCTTCGACCCTTCGAACACCCTGATTGACCCTTTGATTGACCCCTGATTGACCCCTTGATTGACCGAGGTCGGCATGCAAACACTTCTGTTGTTCGGTCTGGCCGGATTCCTGGCCCAAATGGTCGACGGATCGCTCGGTATGGCCTTCGGCGTCACCGCGACGACGACGCTCCTGGCTGCGGGCACCGCACCCGCGGTGGCGTCCGCGGCGGTGCACCTCGCCGAGGTGGGCACGTCCCTGGCGTCCGGTCTGTCCCACTGGAAGATGCGCAACGTCGACTGGCGCGTCGTCGGCACCCTCGCGTTGCCCGGCGCGGTCGGCGCCGTCCTCGGGGCCTACGTCCTCACGTCGCTGGCGACCTCGTCGGCCGAGGTGTGGATCTCCACCATCCTGCTGCTGCTCGGGCTGTACGTGCTGATCCGCTTCGCGTTCCTCACCCTCGGCAGCCTCATCACGGCCAAGCGACCCGGCGCTCGGTTCCTGGCACCCCTGGGGGTGGTCGCCGGTTTCGTCGACGCCAGCGGCGGTGGCGGCTGGGGTCCCGTGGCCACCACGACCCTGCTGTCGTCGGGCCGGCTCGAACCGCGCAAGGTCGTCGGCTCGGTCGACACCTCGGAGTTCATCGTGGCCCTGGCCGCCAGCGCGGGCTTCCTCGTGGCCCTGTCCCACGAGGACGGGATGAACTACACGGTCGTCGCGGGGCTGATGATCGGCGGGATCATCGCCGCGCCCTTCGCCGCGTGGCTCGTGCGGAAGCTGCCACCGCGGCTCCTCGGTGCCGCCGCGGGCGGGCTGATCGTGTTCACCAACACCCGAACGCTGCTGTCGTCCTTCGACGCCTCGTCCGGCCTGATCGTCGCCGTGCTGGCCGCGGTGGTCGTGCTGTGGGCCGTCGCCCTCACCGCCGCGGTGCGCTCGATCCGCGAGGAACGCCGCATCAACCGGCTGGCAGGCGAGACCGACGGCGAGCACGAGGCCGAGCCGGCACAGCACGCCTGAGCCGCCCACCGTCGACGCCGAAGGGCCCGGGGACCCGGTTGCTGCCGGGGTCCCCGGGCCCTTCGCATACGGTTCGTCAGGCGAGCGTCCGCTCGATCGCCTCGATGATCGCGGGCCGAAGCTGCTCCGGGCTGATCACCGCGTCGACCGAGCCGACCTGCACCGCGCGCTGAATGCTGTGGATGCCGTCGAACTCCGCGGCCACCTCGCCGAGCTTCTCCGAGCGCACCTCCGCCCGGACGTCGGCCAACGCGGCACTCGAGGCCGCACGCTCGGCCCCGTCGGCCTCGTCCACCCGCCGCTGCGCCTCCTGCACCCGCGGGTCGGCGGCGGTCCGGGCGTTGACGTCACCGGAGAACACCACCGCCGCGGCCGGGGCTCCGCCGAGCACCGACGCGTACGACCCCTCGACGGCCAGCACCGTCATGTTCGGGTTCAACGCCTTCGAGAACACCACGAACGCGCCGCCGTGGTAGCGCGAGATCACGCAGAACACGATCGGTCCGTCGAAGTTGACGATCGCGCGGCCGATCTCGGCGCCGTACTCCAGCTGGAGCTTGCGCATCGACTCGGGCGAACCGTCGAACCCGGACAGATTGGCCAGCACGACGAGCGGGCGGTTGCCACTCGTGGCGTTGATGGCCCTGGCCGCCTTCTTCGACGACCGCGGGAACAACGTTCCCGCCGTGTAGGTGTCGGGACCGTCGGTCGGGGGGAACCCGCGCCGCGGCACCGGCCGCGACTCGATCCCCAGCAGGCACACCGGCCTGCCGCCGAGATGCACGTCCTGCACGACCGCGGTCTCCGCGTCGGCCATCCCCGCCCAGCGTTCGAGCACCGGGTGGTCCTGATCGGACAGTGCGCGCATCACGGTGCGGATGTCGAACGGCTTCTTCCGGTCGGGGTTGGCCTCGGCCGAGAAGATCTCGCCCACGGTGGTGAACTCGCTGCCGGCGACGTGGTGCGGGAACCCGGTGACGTCCCGGTCGACGGGGTCGGCGGTGTCGACCACCCGCGGGCCCGACTCGCCCGGCACCACGTAGGTGTGGTCGTAGTGCGCCATGAGCACGTCCCTGGCACCGGCGAGGTCGGCGGCCCAGTACTGCGCCTGTCCGTTCGGCCCCATCACGCGGTCGTACCCGCCGATGCCGAAGTTGTCCTCGGCCGAAACGCCGCCGGAGAAGTCCAGCGACTGCTTGCCGGTCAGCACCATCGCCGAATCCGGTGTCATCACCAGGATTCCCTTGGTGTGCATGAGCATCGTGGCCTCGGCGTTCCAGTACGGCTGGGCGCCGACGGTGATGCCCGCGACCACGATGTTGATCTCACGGCCGGACTGCGTGAACTCGACGATGCGCTTGAGTGCCGCGGCGACCCAGTCCATGTTCTCGGTGCCCGAGTCCATGGCGATCCGTGCGCCCGCGGACAGCGCGAACCACTCGACGGGCACGTCCATCCGCTCGGCCAGATCCAGTGCGGCGATCACCCGTGCACACTCCGGTTCGGACAGTGAGCCCAACGATTTCGTGGGATCGCCGAGGAGCACGACCCGCGTGACGCCCTCGGGGTAACGCACCGTCGGCGTGGTCACCACGCCCACCACGATGCCCGCGGTGTTGCCGCCCCGGGGGCGGTCGACGGGGACCAACACGCCGTCGGCGTCGAGGTCGTACTCGGTGAAACTGCCCTCGCCGCCGGCGAGCATGCCGGTCAGCTCGTACGGGTAGGCCGCCCCGCGCCTGCGGGCGCGCAGCACCTTCTGCCCGTAGTCGTCGAGCGGGCGGATCTCCTCCGACGGCGGCGCCGTCACCGAGACCCGCACGCCGGAGCCGACGTCGGCCGAGATGCGCACCGCGATGTCGGTGAGCTCGCCGGTCTCCTCGTCCGGCCTGCGCCCGACGAGCAGGACCTCCTCCAGACCGGCCCCGAACGTGGTCGGCAGCACGCGGCGGGCGATCGACTGCAACTCGTCGACGGTCAACCGGTTCGGCGGCCACACGTACAGCAGGATGCGGTTGGTGTCGAGGCGCTTCTTCACGGGCCTGCGCGCCTGCTCGGCGCGGATGGCCGCGACACACGCCTCGAGAGTGTTCTCGACGTCCGGCAGCGCCAGGATGCGGCCGGTCTCGTCGTCCTTCAACGGCGTCAGGTCACGCACCTGCGCCATGGCCAGCAGCCGCTCGTCGGCGGTGTTCTCGGTGGCCACGCAGCGGTAGAGGTAGACCTCCTCGTCGGCGGAGGGAAGCCGCGTGAGGTCGAAGTTGCGCCACCGCGCGAGCTGCAGCCGCTGCGCGATCATCGGGTGCAGTCCCCGGATCAGGCGGTCCTCGGTGAGGGCTCCCCCGTCCGCGGTGAACGTGAAGTGGTGGTGCATCGCCGAGCCGCTGCGGCCGGCGACGCTCGCGGTCACCCGCACCGTGCGCTCCGGCAACGGCGAGCTGCGCAACAGCTGTCCCAGCCGTTCGGCCATGGCATCGGCGTCGGCGGGCTGGTCCGGCCACGTCACGTAGACGTCGGCGACGAGGTCGGCCGCGGCCTCGTCGCCGGCCACGGCGGTCAGCGCGCCGAGCGCGTCACCGAGCCGCGCGATGTCGGAGGCGGTACTGACCAGCCGGTAGGTCCCGCCGTCCGGAACGTACTCGGCCGTGGCGCAGTCGAATCCGTCGCGCCGCTCGCTGCGGAAGCCGTGCAGCCGCCGCGGGTGGTAGTACCGCTTGGCGAGCACCTCGAGCATCGGCCGATGGTCGGCGCCCGGCCTGCCGATCCGCTGTGCCAGCACCCGCACGAGCGGCTCGGGTGTGGCCACCATCGCCGCGATCCGCTCCTCGCGGTCCTGCGCGTCCGGGTGCTCGTCGAGATAGCGCAGATGCTTGCGTACCGCGGTGTAGCTCTCGGCGCGGTTCCTGCGGAACATCGGCTGCCCGAACCAGCGGAATACGAGCGTGCGCGCCAGATCGGTGACGACAGGGAAACGCAGCTGGGTGGCCATGACCAGGTGTTCCAGCGCCTCGCCGACGGTGAGCTGGACCGACGTCGGCGGTGCGGGCTCGGTGAGCCACTGCTGCAGCACGGTCGTCACGACGCTCGCGTCGGCCGCGAGTCGCTGCTGGGCCACGAAGATCCGGAACACCGCCTGCTCGAGCTGCGGAGTCCGGTCGAGGTCGGTGATGCCGTAGTGGCCCAGTACGCGCCGGAGCCGCTCGAGGAATCCCTCCGACAGCCCGGCCCGTTCGGTGTCGAGGCTCTGCAGGTAGGTGTGGAAGTACTCCCGCGCGCTGTGCACCGCCGTGCCGCCGGTCTCGTCGCCGTCGGCCTCGCCGGGCCGGTTGCGGGTCAGCTCGCACAGGTCGGCGAACACCCGCACGAGATTGACCTCGGCCTCCAGCGGACGGTGGCCGTCGGCCACGAGCTGGTCGCGTGCCTTCAGATAGGCCGACGTCGTCCGTCCTTCGCCCTCCGGCCCGACGTCGAAACCGAGCAGCCGCCAGCGCAACTGGTCCAGACCGCAGGCGACGCGTTCGGCGGCGGGCTGTTCGGGCGGGGGCGACGGCAGTTCGAGGTCGACCGCGGGGCCGGATTCGGAGCCTCCCGCGGCGTCCGCGTCATCGCCGATCGGTTCGAGACGCAGCAGGGGCGCGCCTGCCTCCACCTGGCTGCCGACGGCGACCGGCCTGGCCACGAGCCTTCCCCGGAACGGGGCTCGCAGCACGGTCTCCATCTTCATGCTCTCGAGCACCAGCACCGGCGCGCCGGATTCGACCTCGTCGCCGATCTCGAGCGGCGTGGCCACGACGAGTGCGGGCGCGGGCGAGCGCACGACGCCACCCTCGTCCCTGCTCACGCGGTGCGTCACACCGTCGACCTCGACCAGGTGCACCGGGCCGTGGGTTCCGGTCACGAGGCGGTACCGCCGCCCGTGCACGGTGAGCTGGCCGCTGCTCTCGTCGAACCGGTCGAGCTCGGCATCGAACGGCGGCGCCGTGCCCGCGCCGTCGATGGCGATGCGGAACCGTCCCGGTCCGGTGCGGGACACCGCCACGCGGTAGCCGGCACCGCGCAGCTTCAGGTCGACCTGCGCCGAGATGTCGGCGCCCTGCAGGCGCACCTGCGGCCGCCCGCCGTGGGCGGTCGTCAGAAGCCGCTGCTGCTCGGCCTGTTCCCCTTCCTCGTAGGCCTCGATGGCCGCCGCGGCCAGCGCGATGCCCGCGTGCCGGTGCGAGGCGAGCCTGCCCTCGGCGCGGACCCGGTCGATCCAGCCGGTGTCGGCGGTGCCGTCGATCACCTCGGGTGCGTCGAGCAGGTCGAGCAGGAAGCTCTTGTTGGTCGCGCCGCCCTCGATCAGCACGGTCGTGTCGCGCACCGCGCGGCGCAGGCGGGCGAGAGCCTCGTCCCGCGTGCGCCCGTAGGCGATGATCTTCGCGATCATGGAGTCGAAGTCGGCGGGAATCTCGTCGCCCGTGCCCACCCCCGTGTCGACCCGCACGCCGGGTCCGCTCGGGAGGCTCAGCAACGCGATGCGTCCCGGTGCGGGAGCGAAGTCGCGGTCGGGGTCCTCGGCGTTGAGCCTGGCCTCCACGGCGTGACCGGACTCCTCGGGCCGCTCACCGGTCAGCGCGCCGCCCTCTGCGACGTGCAGCTGCGCCTTGACGAGGTCGAACGCGGTCGTGGCCTCGGTGATCGGGTGTTCGACCTGCAGCCGGGTGTTGACCTCGAGGAACGCCAGCAGCCGCTCGCCGGGGTGGTAGAGGAACTCGACCGTCGCGGCGCCGCGGTAGCCCACGGCCGAGGCCAGACGTTCCGCCGACGCCTTGAGCTCGGCCACCTGCTCGGCGTCGAGCCGCACCGACGAGGACTCCTCGATGACCTTCTGGTTGCGCCGCTGGACGGAACAGTCCCGGACGCCGAGCGCCCACGCGGTGCCCTGTCCGTCGGCGATGACCTGCACCTCGACGTGCCGCGCACCCGTGACGAGCCGCTCCAGGAACACCACGCCGCTGCCGAACGCGCGCTCGGCCTCCGAGCTGGTCCGTTCGTAGGCATCCGCCAACTCGTCGGAGGTCCGGACCACCCGGATGCCGCGTCCCCCGCCACCTGCGGTCGCCTTGAGCATCAACGGGTAGCCGATGTTCTCGGCGGCCTCGAGCGCGCCGTCGAGACTGTCGACCGAGCCACGGCTCCAGGGGGCGACGGGAACGCCGACCTCCTCGGCGATGAGCTTCGCGCCGATCTTGTCGCCGAGTTTGCGCATCGCCTCGGCCGACGGGCCGACGAACGCCACGCCGAGCCGGTCGCACAGCTCCGCGAACGCCGGATCCTCCGCGACGAATCCCCAACCGACCCACGCGGCGTCCGCGCCGGACTCGACCAGCGCCCGCTCGAGAACCTCCAGGTCCAGATAGGGACGGTCGGCCGCGGCACCGAGGCGATAGGCGCGGTCGGCCTCGCGCACGAACGTGGCGCTGCGGTCCACGTCGGTGTGGAAGGCGATCGTCTCGCGGCCTCCGCCGTCCTCGGCGTTGAGCTCGCGAACGGCGCGGATCAGCCGCATCGCGGCCTCACCCCGGTTGACGATGGCGATGCGGGTGAACAAGCTCGGCAAACCTCACAACCTGCTTCTCGCGTCGGGTAATCGCGGTGACGAGAGCGGACGCGCCGGGTTCGCGGCACACGTCCGCCCGCACACCCCACCTTCCCCGGAGGACGGGGGACATCGGAATGATCGCACCCGCCACGTCGCGCCGGGGCCGTTTGTAGGAACCCACCAAAATCGGCGACACCGCGCCCGGGCCGATCCGCAACCGCAACGGGATGTTCATCGGGGACGCGCGCGGGTTCACGGTGGATTCGCCCGGCGGACCGGGACCCCCCGGCACGCCACGCGGCGACCCGGGCTCAGGACACGATGCCGTGTTTGGCCAGGTGGGCGACGAGCAGTTCGCCGATGTGCTCGATGTGCGCCACCATCGCCGCGCGCGCCGCGTCGGCGTCCCGGGCGGCGAATGCGGACAGCACGGCCCCGTGGTCGTGCACCGACGCCGACGGCCACCCTTCGATGGTGCCGAAGAAGCGCAGCGGCACGTAGTTGACCGTGAGGTTCAGCAGCGATGCCATCCGCATGGACCCGGAGGCCTTGTTGACGGTGCGGTGGATCTCGTGGTTCAGCCGGTCGACGAGTTCGGTGTCTCCGGCTCCTTCGGCCTCGACGAGCTCGGACTGCACCGCCTCCAGCCGCGCGATCTCGGCGCCGTCGAGGTGCGTGGCCGCGCGCGCGGCCAGTTCGCCTGCGATGTAGGCCTGGACGTGGAACAGGTCGCGCACGTCGCGCGCGGTGAGGGCCACGACGCGGTATCCGCGCCGCGGCTCCCACCGCACGGAGCCTTCGCTGTGCAGGATCATCAGCGCCTCACGCACCGGGGTCTGGCTCACGCCGAGCTGTGCGGCCAGATGCTCGGTGCGCACGAACTCCCCCGGAGGGAACTCGCCGACCATGATGCCTTCGCGAACGTAGGCGGCGACCCGTTCGCTGAGCTGTTGCTTCTCGCCGAACGGTCCACCCCGCGCCGCGCCCGCGCGCCGGCGCGGCGCCTGACCCGCGTTCTCGCTCACCCGGCGATTCTAGGCATCGCCACCGGACGTCCCGGCGTTCGCCGCTCCGGGCCGGCGTGCGCGTGCCGCCTCGGCCGCCCCTCGCGTCGCGTCCCCGGACGTGGCCGCACGGCCGGCGAGTTCGCGGTACGTCAGCGGCGCCCGTTCGAACCGGCCCTCGTGCGCCGCGATGGCGTCCCGTTTCGTCGACAGCTCCGGGTACTTCTCCGCCAGGCGTTGCCGGTTCTCCAACGTCCGCCGCCACGCGGCGACGTACTCGCGATCGCCGCGCCCGGTGCCCTCCCACGACGTGGGCGCCTCGTCGGGGCCCGCCGGTGGTCGCGCCGACCCGGTGAGCGCCACCGAGCCGGGCAGCCGGTGCACGGTGTCCCCGCATGCGGGACAGTCCGGGTCGGCCGAACGCCAGCTCGGCTGGAGTCGTTCGAACCGCGCGCCACATCCGCATCGGTAGTCGAACAGGGGCATCATCGCCTCCTTTTCCCGTTCTCCGCGCGGGTCACGTGTAGTAGTTGCCGGGCCCGGTCCTGAGCTCGGCCATCTGGTCGGCGGCGTGGCCGAACACGATCGTGGCGCCGGTCTGCTCCTCGATCGCGCGGATCTTCTCGACCGACGCGAACCAGGCGACGGTGTCGTAGACGATGCCCGCGGCGATGGGCGGCGGCCCGTAGCTCTCCCGCAGATACAGCGAGTCCGAGGTGAACAGCATGGGACCGCTGTCGGCCAGATCGACCTTCAGCGACAGCGTGCCCCAGGTGTGCCCCGGCGTGCGCAGCAGCGTGATGCCCGGCAGCAGCTCGGTGTCCTCGGCGATCGTGTCCAGCTCGAGTCCGTCGTAGTCGGACTTGATGTGCGCGCCCTTGTTGTAGCCGTCGAAGCTCAGCGCACCGTCCTTCTCGGCCTGGTCGACCACGATCCGCGTCCCGGTGTCCTGCCACATCTTGGCGTTCGCGGCGTGGTCCATGTGCAGGTGCGACAGCAGCAGGTAGTCGATGTCGCCCGGTTCGAGGTCGAGCTGTTCGAGCCGCGAATCCAGCCACATGTCGTCGGTCACCTCGTCCACCGGGAAGTACTGGTCCAGGCCGGTCGGACCCCACCGTTGTTCCCAGTCCCGCGGGACACCGGCGTCCCACAGCAGCTTCGTACCGTCGGGGTGTTCGATGTAGACCACGTGCGTCGGTACGGGCACCCAGTCCTTCTGCCTGCCGGGGTTGCTGCGCGTCGCCATTCGCTGCGGATCGATGAGCAGCCACGTCAGGTCTGCGTGCATCGTGCCGGTCGGCAGAATCGTCACCTTGATCTTGTCGGCGTCGGTCGCCATCGCTGTCCTCCACTGTCATGCGGGTTTCCCGCACCCGGACGCGGCACGGTGGCCGTCTCCGGGAGCAGACACGTCGTCGGGTCGTGCTCGGTTCAGGGAGTTGGTTCGGGGAGTTCGGTTCAGGGGTTGGCTCAGGGGGTCACCGCCTGCGCGCTGCGGCCGCCGGTCACGTGGGCTCGCACCACGGACGTGTCCGCGGCGACGCCCGTTCGTCGCGCACCACCTCGATTCCACCGGGAGTCCGGGACCGTGTTGTCGTCGTGCCCCGTGGGACGTTGTCGTCGTGCACCGTGGGAGCACGGCTGTCGCGTGAACCCATACCGATCCTCGGTACCCGATCGGCGAGCCGGACGGAATCGGTGGTCCACCGTTCGGCGGACCACGCGCGGGCGGACGCCCGCATCGCGTACGGCGAAGACAACACGAACGGGCAAGACAGCGCGAAACGGCGAAGAGCGACAACGGCAACGCGAACCTGCTTGCCGGATTCTATAGAATACATGCATTATGGGATCCTGCCCGGCCATCGATCACCGGAGATCAGCGTGGCTTCGTCCGCGCCGGTCCCCTGCGGCGGCGAGCAGCACCACCCGAGACCGCGAGCGAGGAACCGAACGTGGCACTGCAGGATCACCTCGACGGCTGGACCCCCGACCCCGTGCAGGACACGGGGGTGATCGCCGCCGAACCCGTCGCAGCCCTGGCGGCCGTACTCGACCTGCCACCCACCACGCCCTCCGACACCGACCGACTTCCCCCACTCTGGCACTGGCTGCAGCTGCTCGAATGGCCCGCGCGCGGCGAACTCGGCCCCGACGGCCACCCCGCACACGGCCGGTTCCTGCCGCCCATCCCCGACCGCAGGCGCATGTTCGCCGGAGGGCGCGTGCGTTTCGACGGCGCCCTGGAGATCGGCGCCCCGGTGCGGCGCACCTCCGAGGTCACCGACTGCACGGTCAAGACGGGTACCAGCGGTGAGCTCGCGTTCGTGACCGTCCGCAGCACCTGGAGCCAGCACGGCATCGACCGCGTCGTCGAGGACATCGACTACGTCTACCGGTCCGGCGACGACACCACCTCCGCACAGACCCGCCGACACGCCCCCGTACCCACCGAACCCCCGTCCGACGAATCCCTGTCCGACGAGCCCGGGACCGACCCGGCGTGGCGGCTCGTGCCCGACACCTCTCCGGTCACGTTGTTCCGGTTCAGCGCGTTGACCGCCAACTCCCACCGGATCCACTACGACCAGGCCTATGCGCGCGACGTGGAGGGCTATCCCGACCTCGTCGTGCACGGACCACTGCTCGTGCTGTTCATGACCGAGACCGCCCGCCGCGCCGACCCCCGACCGGTCACCGGAGTCACCTTCCGGCTCCGGCGCCCGGTGTTCAGCGGCATGCCCGTCGTCGTCCGCGGAGGCCCGGCAACGGACACCGCCGACACGGCTGCGATGACCGTGGCGAGCGCCGCCGACGAGCGGCATGCGGTCGCCGACGTCCACTTCGCCCACTGACCCCCGTCCCCACGATCCGCACCCAGGAGCGATGAGCATGACCGACACGGTGCTCGACCCCGAGGAACAGGCCATTGTGGACACCGTGCGTGATTTCGTGGACCGGGACGTTCGGCCCGTGGCGCGCGATCTCGAGCACGAGAACACCTACCCCGAGACGCTCATCGAGGAGATGAAACGGCTCGGCATCTTCGGACTGGCGATCCCCGAGCCCTACGGCGAGGTCCGGGTCTCCACCCCGTGCTACGCCCTCGTGACCGAGGAACTCGCGCGGGGCTGGATGAGTCTGGCCGGGGCCATGGGCGGGCACACCGTCGTGGCCAAGCTCATCACCGACTACGGCACCGACGAGCAGAAACAGCGGTACCTGCCGCGCCTGGCCACCGGGCAACTACGCGCCACGATGGCGCTGACCGAGCCGGGCGGCGGGTCGGACCTGCAGAACCTGCGCACGGTCGCCACCCCCGTGCGCGGCAGCGGTGACAGCGGTGACGGCGGTGAGAGCCGCGGCGGCGCGCCCGGCGGCTACGTCCTCAACGGATCGAAGACCTGGATCACCAACGCCCGCCGGGCCGGACTGGTGGCCGTGCTGTGCAAGACCGACCCCGCCGCCGACCCGCCGCACCGGGGCATCAGCGTGCTGCTCGTGGAGAAGGGCCCCGGCTTCACGGTCTCGCGGGACCTGCCGAAGCTCGGCTACAAGGGCGTCGAGAGCTGCGAGCTGTCGTTCGACGACTGCCGGGTGCCCGCCGACGCGCTCCTCGGCGGGGTCGAGGGCCGGGGTTTCAGCCAGATGATGCGTGGACTGGAGATCGGCCGTATCCAGGTGGCTGCCCGCGCGACCGGCGTGGCCCGCGCCGCGTTCGACGACGCACTGCGGTACGCCCAGGAGCGCGAGTCGTTCGGCGTGCCGATCTGGAAACACCAGTCCGTGGGCAACCACCTGGCCGACATGGGCACGAAACTCACCGCCGCACGGCAGCTGCTGCTGCACGCCGCCCGCCGCTACGACTCCGGGCAACGCTCGGACATGGAGGCCGGCATGGCCAAGCTGTTCTGCTCGGAGACGGCCATGGAGGTCGCGCTCGCCGCCGTTCGGGTGCACGGCGGGTACGGCTACTCCACCGAGTTCGATGTCGAACGCTATTTCCGCGACGCCCCGCTGATGATCGTCGGCGAGGGCACCAACGAGATCCAGAAGGGCGTCATCGCGCGCCAGCTGGTGACCCGCGGGGGCCTGTGATCCGCCTCGACGCCGTGGTGGACGCGGCTCAGCGCGGCGCCATGCGGATCGCGCCGTCGAGGCGGATCGTCTCGCCGTTGAGCATCGGGTTCTCCACGATGTGCCGGGCCAACGAGCCGTACTCGCTCGGGTCACCGAGCCGCGACGGGTGCGGCACCTGCGCGCCCAGTGAGGCGACGGCGTCCTCCGGAAGGCCGGCGAACAGCGGCGTCTGGAACAGGCCGGGGGCGATCGTGACCACGCGGATCTTCAGGCTGGCCAGGTCGCGGGCGATGGGCAGTGTCATGCCGACGATGCCGCCCTTCGACGCCGAGTAGGCGGCCTGGCCGATCTGACCGTCGAACGCGGCCACCGATGCGGTGTTGATGATGACGCCGCGCTCCTCGCCGACCTCCTCGGCCTGCTGCATGCGCTCAGCGGCGAGGCGGATGACGTTGAACGTGCCGATCAGGTTGACGTTCAGCACCTTGGTGAAGTCGGCGAGCGGGAACGCGCCCTTCTTCGACACCGTCTTGATCGCGTTGCCGATGCCCGCACAGTTGACCGTGATGCGCAACGGGCCGAGTCGGCCGGCCGCGTCCAGGGCCGCGGTGACGTCCTCCTCGCTGGTCACATCGCCAGGCGCGAACACGGCGCGGTCACCGAGTTCGTCGGCCACCGCCGCACCGTCCGACGACGGCAGGTCGAGGATGACGACCTTCGCGCCCTGGCCGTGCAGTTCGCGCACGGTGGCCAGGCCGAGACCCGACGCGCCACCGGTCACCAGTGCGACCGAGCCTGCGATGTCCATGTGTGCACACTCCTTCGTGTCAGACGCCTTCGAGTGGGGAGCCCCGGGCGATCCCGCGTCCGGTGTCCGGGGCGGAAGCCGTGGCGGGCTCAGTTCACCAGACCGGCCAGCCTGGCGCGGATCAGTTCGTCGGCCTCGTCGGCGATGCGCCGGACGAGCTCGGCGACGGTCGGAACGTCGTGGATGAGGCCCTGCACCATGCCCGCCGACCAGATGCCGCCGTCGATGTCGCCTTCCTCGAGCACCTTCGTGCGGCCACGGTTACCCGCCACGAGGTCCCGGACGTCCTCGAACCCGCCGCCTCCGTCCAGAATGGACACGACCTCACGGCTGACCGTGTTGCTCGCGACGCGCGCGGTGTTGCGCAGTGGCCGGAAGATCAGCTCGGTGTCCCGCTCGGTCGCCTCGACCATGCGCCGCTTGACGTTCTCGTGCACGGGCGCCTCCTGGGTGGCGACGAACCGCGTGCCCATGTTGATGCCGTCGGCGCCGAGAGCGAGCGCCGCCACGAGACCGCGGGCGTCGCCGAAGCCGCCCGAGGCGATCATCGGGATGTCGATCCTCTCCGCCGCGGCCGGGATCAGCACCAGGCCCGGGATGTCGTCCTCACCGGGATGCCCCGCGCACTCGAAGCCGTCGATCGAGATGCCGTCGACGCCCAGCTCCTGCGCCTTCACCGCGTGCCGGACGCTCGTGCACTTGTGCAACACCTTGACCCCGCCGCCCTGGAACGTCGGCAGGTGTTCGGCCGGGTTGAACCCGGCGGTCTCCACCACCGGGACGCCGGACTCGACGATCACGTCCCGGTACTCCGCGTACGGTGGCGGGTTGATCGACGGCAGGATCGTGAGGTTCACACCGAACGGTTTGTCGGTCATCTCCCGGCACCGCGCGATCTCCTTGGCGAGGTCCTCCGGGGTGGGCTGGGTCAGCGCGGTGAGGAAACCGAGTGCGCCGGCGTTGGCGACCGCCGCGACGAGTTCCGCCCTGCCGACCCACTGCATGCCGCCCTGCACGATGGGGTGCTCGACACCGAACACGTCGCAGAATCGCGTGCGCACCATGGCGTTTCCTTTCCCAGGACGGGTGTGGCCGACGCGCCGCGCCACCCGGCACCGCGCCGCCGCGTGATCCGACCGACGTGCGATCCGACCGGTCACCGGAGGACACCGACCGAGGCAAGCGCCCGCTTACCGCGCAGCGTAACGCCCGATCCGCCGACCCGTCCGTGACCTACATCTCCCCCGCACGGACGCCACACCCTCGATCGTCGACACGGCAGGCCTGTCCGCGTCCCGCAGCGGCCTGCGCCGCGCTAGCGTGGCAGCCGCACCGACACTCCCGCACCGACACCCGCACCGACACCCCCAACGGACAACGTTCCCCCACAGCCGCTCCCGCACCGACAACCGCAATCGACTCGCTACCGACCGACGGACATCGAGGTGACCGACACGTGCCTGGACCACTCAGCGGCCTGAAAGTCGTGGAACTGCCCGCCATCGGCCCGGTGCCGCACGCGGGCATGATCCTGGCCGACCTCGGCGCCGACGTGGTGCGGGTCGAACGCCCGTCGGGTGCACTGGACATCCAGAACGGCAAGACCGACCACCTGATGCGCGGCAAGCGGTCCGTCTCGGCCGACCTCAAATCGGAGGAGGGCACGCGGTTCGTCCTCGACCTGGCCGCCAAGGCCGACGTGGTCCTCGAAGGGTTCCGGCCCGGAGTCGCCGAACGGCTGGGCGTGGGCCCGGCCGACTGCGAGAACGTCAATCCCCGCCTCGTCTACGGCCGCATGACCGGCTGGGGCCAGGACGGCCCGCTGGCCGCACGCGCGGGCCACGACATCAACTACATCGGGCTCACCGGCACGCTCCACGCCATGGGCAGGGCCGACACCCCTCCCGCGCCGCCGCTCAACCTGGTCGGCGACTACGGCGGCGGCTCGATGTTCCTGCTCACCGGCGTGCTGTCGGCGCTGTGGGAGCGCGAGCGTTCCGGCGCGGGGCAGGTCGTCGACGCCGCGATGGTGGACGGTGCGAGCGTGCTGGCCCAGATGATGTGGGCGCTGCGCGGGATCGGCTCGTGGTCGTCGGAGCGCGCGGGCAATCTCCTCGACTCCGGCGCACCGTTCTACGACACCTACGTCTGCTCCGACGGCCGCTACGTGGCGGTCGGAGCGCTCGAACCGCAGTTCTACGCCCAGCTGCTGGAGGGGCTCGGCCTCTCCGGTGAGGACCTGCCCGACCAGAACGACCGGTCCGGATGGCCGGTGCTGCGCGCGCGGTTCACCCAGCTGTTCGCCGGCCGCACCCGGGACGAGTGGGCCGCCGTGTTCGAGGACAGGGACGCCTGCGTCACGCCGGTGCTGACGTGGGACGAGGTCGCCGACCACCCGCACGTCGCGGCCAGGCAGACGTTCCTCGAGATCGACGGGGTCGTCCAGCCCGGCCCCGCTCCGCGGTTCTCCCGCACGGTGCCGGACACGCCGTCGGCTCCGCGCACGCCGGGAGGCGACAACGCGGCCGTGGCCGCCGACTGGGGCGTGTGAACCGCCCGAAACGGTCCCGGCCCGGCGCCGCGTGGACGGCCGCCGCTTGACAGGATGTCGGACATGGCCGACATCGAGATCCCCCGCAACGTCGTCCGCGGCATGGTCGCGCTGACCGTGCTGTCGGTCGCCTTCGTCGTGCTCATGTTCACCGAGCCCGACACGAACCTCGGCATGTGGATCTTCGCCGTGATCATGGTGCTGGCGGCGGTCGGCTTCTGGGCGGCGTACTTCTACCAGCGCGCGAAGACCCGCAAGGGCGAGTAGGCCCGCCGCCTGTCCTACGAAAACGTCCTGCGAACACGTCCTGCGAAGACGGAGCGGGGCCGGTCGCTCGGCTGCGACCGGCCCCGCCTTCTCGTCCGGGCCTGGCGGCGATGCCCCGCGGGACCGCCGCCTCCGGGCCGTCAGACCCCGTCGAGGATCGCCGACAGCTCCCGCTGCACCATCGGCGCCAACGTCTTCATGTACGTCTTCGTGATGTGGTTGTTGTCCATGTACACGAGGATGTTGCCGATCATCGGCGGGCACACGTCGGGCTCGCAGAAGTAGTCGCTGAAGTCGAGGAAGTGCACGCCCTGCGGCATGTCCTCGACCTGCTCGTACGGCGGGACGGGGCCGTAGACCTTGTCCCGCGGCACCGAGCACGACGGGTCGTCCACACCGTGCTTCTCGGCGCAGTCCGCGAGCGAGCGGCCGTAGCGCGGGTTGTCCCTGGCGGCGATCACCGGGATCCCGGCCTCGCTCAACGTGCGCCACTGTTCGACGTAGCCCTCGGGCGTGATCTCCTGCCGCTGCGGGTGCGCGTCACGCGAGCCGATCGTGAAGACCGCGTCCGGCTTGATCTCGAGGATCTCCTGCATGACGGTCTCGTTCCACGCCGTGCACTCGGGGTTGTTGGGCGAGTCGGTCGTCAGCGGGCATCCGCCGCGGCCCATCGAGATGATCTGCCATCCGGCCTTCTTCGCCGCGGGGCGCAGCGCCGCGTTGAACTGCTGGGAGTGCGAGTCGCCCGCGACGACGATGCGCCGCGACGGGTTGTCGGTGACCCCGTCGGTGCAGATGACGACGATCTCGTTCTTGTCCGACTTGCGGCACTCCTGCTCGGTGAAGTTGTCGAACTGCTTCGGCAACGCGGCGTACGGCGGGATCGGGTCGGCGTCGGCCGCGGCCTGCGGTCCGCCCGGCTCGAGCACCGCGGCACCGGGATGCCTCGGGTCGTCCTCCTTGGGGACGAAGTTGGCCTTCTGGACCGCCGTCAGCTGCCAGGCACCGGCCACCGCGAGCACCACGGCCAGCGTCGCCGCGCCGATGCGGTAGGAGCCCCAGTCACTGCGCACGTCGACCTTCGCGCGCCGCACCGGCTCCTCGACCAGGTGGTACGTGAGCATCGCCAGCACGAGCGAGGCGGCGATGATGGCCGCACCGCCTCGCCAGCCGACCGTGGCCTGGTCGCGCGCCATCAAGTAGAACAGCAGCACCGGCCAGTGCCACAGGTACAGCGAGAAGCTGATGTCGCCCAGATACTTCAGCGGGCGCGAGGACAGGAACCGGTCGGCGCCGAACACGGTGCCCGTCTGCCCGGCCACGAGCACGAACGCCGCGGAGAGCACGGGCCACAGGGCCACGTAGCCGGGGAACATCGTGCCGACCTGCAACACCAGACCACACGACACGAGACCGGCGACGCCGAGCCAGCCGAGCACGATCCGCAGGCCACGCGGCGCGACGATCGCGTCGATCGCCAGGCCGACCAGACCACCGAGCGCGAACTCCCACACCCGGGTCAGCGACATGAAGTAGGCGAACTGCTGGTCGGCCGCCGTCAGGTAGACCGAGTACGCCAGGGAGGCCACGAACAGCACCGACAGGAGGACCAGCAGCGAACGCCGCAGGTCCCACCGGAACCGCTTGGCCACGAACACGAAGGCGCCGATCACCAGCGGCCACACCAGATAGAACTGGCCCTGGATGGACAGCGACCAGAAGTGCTGCAGCACGCTGGCCTGGTCGTTCTGGGCGAAGTAGTCGGCCTGCTGGGCGGCCAGCTGCCAGTTCTCGAAGAACAGCGCCGAGGCCACGACCTCGCCGATCGTCTGCTCCCAGCGGCCCTCCGACAGCAGGAAGTAGGAGGCGATGACCACGCCCACCAGCACCGTCGCCATCGCGGGAAGGAGCCGTTTGATGATCCGGCCCCACGTGGGACGGAACTTGATCCGCCCCCGGGCGCTCGCCCGGTAGAGCTGGCCCGTGATGAGGAAGCCGGTGACGAAGAAGAACACGTCCACGCCACCGGACACTCTGTCCAGCCACACGTGGTAGACGACCACCAGCAGACACGCGAGGGCGCGCAGGCCCTGAAGCTCGGGGCGGAACCGGGGTTTGCCCGGTGCTGCTGATGCCGTTGCCGACACCTGCGGCGGTGCTGCCGGCGACTGCGTCACGGCGAACCTCACTCTCTTCCCTGACCGGCGCACCATCATGCCAACCCGCATTCGGGTGGTTTCCACCACATCCTTGCACTGTGACGCAGAATTCGCCCATCCGGCTCGGATGCGGACGTCCACGCGGCCCCGCGGACACCCGGTCGGGCGGGAGAAATTGCAGGTCAGAGCACACTTCTGCACCGCGGCCGACGGCCGCACCCACAACGGCACCCACCAGGGCCCACACGGCGGACGTCACCTCCTGCAACACCGCCGCACAGGGTGTGATATCTATCACTGCCAACTCGGCGATCCCCTGGTCCACGCGGACACACGCCGTCAACATCGCGGCCCACGAGAGGCGCGATGGGGTGGTGGCGCGACGGGCCCGCCGAGTTGCGCGTCGGCTCGGATTGAGGTTGGGGTCCGTTCCCGGCGGTGGGGACGGCATTCACGGTGTGACCGGCCGCGGGCCCGGGTTCCGGTGCTGCGTTCCGGTGCTGCGTTCCGGTGCTGCGTTCCGGTGCTGCGTTCCGGTGCTGCGTTCCGGTGCTGCGTTCGCGTGCTGGGCTCAGGGTCCCGGTTCGACGGCCGGTGCGATGCGGCCGGCGACCTCGCCGAAGCCGATGCGTCCACCGGAGGCGCCGGGGGCCGTCGCGCCGATGACGACCTCGTCCCCGTCCTCCAGGAACGTGCTCGGGCGGCCGCCGACGTCGACGGGATGCCGCCCGCCCCAGGTCACCTCGATGAGGGCACCGCGCTCGTCGGGACCGGGCCCGGAGACGGTGCCCGAGGCGTAGAGATCGCCGGTGCTGGCCGCGGCGCCGTTGACGGTCATGTGCGCCAGCATCTGCGCAGGCGACCAGTACATCTGCCGGTAGCCCGGACGCGACACGACGTGCCCGTTCCACCGGATCTCGAGGTCGATGTCCAGGCCCCAGTCCTGGGTCTCCTTCAGGTACGGCAGCACCTCGGGGTCCTGCACCGGCCCCGGCACGCGCGCGGCCTCGAGCGCCTGCAGCGGCACCACCCAGGCGGAGACGGACGTGGCGAAGCTCTTGCCCAGGTTCGGGCCGAGCGGCTGGTACTCCCACGCCTGGATGTCGCGGGCCGACCAGTCGTTGACCAGCACCGCGCCGAAGACGTGCTCGGCGAACTCGTCGGTGGACACGCGCGAGCCCATCGGTGAGCCCGTGCCGACGACGAATCCCAACTCGGCCTCGATGTCCAGTCGCGTCGACGGGCCGAAGACCGGGCCGTCGTCGCTCCTGCGCTGGCCGCAGGGACGGGTGATCTCGGTGCCGGAGACGACCACCGTGCTCGAGCGCCCGTGGTAGCCGACGGGCAGGTGCTTCCAGTTCGGCAACAACGGTTCGGCGTCCGGCCGCAGGATGCGTCCGACGTTGGAGGCGTGGTGTTCGGAGGCGTAGAAGTCGACGTAGTCGGCGACCTCGAACGGCCGGTGCAGGGTCACCGACGGGAGCGCATGCACCGCGCTCGCCGGCACGTCACCGGCGACGAGCTCGGCCACGCGCCCGCGCACCTCGTCCCACCGCGCCCTGCCCTGCGCCATGAACGGGTTGAGCGAGGGCCGGGCGAACACGTCGTAGCCCAGCGTCTGCGCCAGGTCCACCACGGACTCGCCGACGCGCACGCCGACGCGGCGGCCGCCGGCGGGCGTCGAGAACACGCCGTACGGAAGGTTGTCGAGCCCGAACGGCGAGCCGTCCGGCACGGTGATGGTGGTCATGCGGTCACTCCTTCCCCACGGCACCCGCGGCACGCGCCCGCGCCGCAGACAGGCCCACGGTGAACGCGGGCACGGCCCGCGCACTCACCGGGCAGGCCCGCGCCCGGACCACGTCCACGCGTAACCGGGGTCCTCGCAGGCGCGCGCACCCTCGCCGAGTTCCAGCGGGCGGAAGGTGTCGACCATGACGGCCAGCTCGTCGAAGAACTGCGCTCCCAGGCTCTTCTCGACGGCGCCCGGCTGCGGACCGTGCGAGTGTCCGCCCGGATGCCACGAGATCGAGCCCTGCCCGATGCCCGACCCCTTGCGGGCCTCGTAGTCGCCTCCGCAGTAGAACATGATCTCGTCGGAGTCCACATTGGAGTGGTAGTACGGCACGGGCACGGCCTGCGGGTGGTAGTCCACCTTCCGCGGCACGAAGTTGCAGATGACGAAGTTGTGTCCCTCGAAGGCCTGGTGCACGGGCGGCGGCTGGTGCACGCGTCCGGTGATCGGTTCGAAGTCGTGCACGCTGAACGTGTACGGGTACAGACAACCGTCCCAGCCGACCACGTCGAACGGGTGCTGCGGGTACCCGAGCACGGTCCCGGCGATCACACCGCCGGCCCGGTGTTTGACGTACACCTCCACGTCGGTGCCCTCGCGGGTCAGCGGCGCGGACGGGCCGCGGAGGTCGCGTTCGCAGTACGGCGAGTTCTCCAGGAACTGCCCGTACCGGGACAGGTACCGCTTCGGCGGCGCGATGTGGCTGTTCGCCTCGATCGCGTAGACCCGCAGCGGCTCGTCCCCGTGGGGCACCCAGCGGTGCGTGGTCGACATCGGCACGAAGACGTAGTCCCCGCCGCGTGCCTCGAGCGCGCCGAACACCGTCTCGACGGTCGCCGCTCCGGATTCCACGTACACCATCTCGTCGCCGGTGGCGTTGCGGTACAGCGGGGACTCCTTCGTCGACACCGCGTACGACAGGCGAACGTCGGCGTTGCCGAGGACGAGGCGGCGGCCGGTCACCACGTCGGTGTCACCCCACGTGTCGGGCGGGAACAGCTCGTGCAGTCGCAGGTGGCGCGGCTTGAGGGGGTGATTCGGCGTCGTCGTCAGATCGGGCAGGTCCCAGATGCGCGAGTCGACGATCGCCGAGGGGATCGTGCGGTGGTAGAGCAGCGACGAGTCGGAGACGAAGCCCTCCTCCCCCATCAACTCCTCGTAGTAGAGGCCACCGTCCGGACGTCGATGCTGGGTGTGCCGTTTGGGGGGCACGCTGCCGACCTGGCGGTAGTACGCCATGACTGCCTCCTTGCCGTCGGTCGCCTACCCGGGAGGCTAGTTAACGTGTTTACTACTGGCAAGGAAACGGGTGGGAGTTCGGCAGGGAGTTGGGCGAGTGCCCGGACCGGCGAGCGCACCGTGGTCGCTCAGTTGCGGCCGCGGACGTCGAACTGGTCGCGATTGGTCACGAGCTTGTCGAGCAACATGATCAGAATGCGCTGTTCCTGCTCGGACAGGACGTCCGCCCACTCGGCCTCGCGCTCGTTGTGTTCCCGGAAGACCTCGACCATCTCGGCGTGCCCGTGATCGGTCAGCGACAGCATGACCGACCGGCCGTCGTGTTCGCCCTGGGTGCGTGCGAGCAGGCCGTCCCCGACGAGGGTCTTGGCGAGGTTCGACACCGCGGCACGGCTCATGCCGGTCAGTTCGGCGGCCTTCTTCGCCTCGAGCGGTCCGGCCAGCCACGTGACGAACAGCAGCCGGAACCCCGACCAGGACAGCCCGCGCGGCCGGTGCACCGACGCCTCGAGGTCGTAGGTGACGATGTTGGAGGCGCGGTTCAGCGTCAACAGCAGTTCGGTCGCGAGCTGGTGCGTGAAGCCGTACTCGCCGGAGAGTCTGCGGTTGGCGAGCTCGACGAAGGACCAGAAGTCGAGCCCGTCCTGATCACCCGCGGTCATGCGGCCACCCTACCGCCCGGACCGGACTGGTAAATACGTGAACTACATGGCCGTCCACGCGACCGCCCGCCCCACCGCCGTCCGAGCTGCTCCGTGCGGCAGCGGACCGGTGCCCCGGCTCCGGCAGCGTCACCCCACCGTTCACCCCACCATTCACACCACTGCTCACACCACCGGCGCCGCACCGCGCACGACGTGATCGGCCAACCCGTAGTCGCAGGCCTCCTCGGCGTCGAACCACCGGTCACGGTCACTGTCGGCGATGATCCGCTCGACCGGCTGCCCGGCGCGTTCGGCGATCAGCTCGGCGATCTCCTGTTTGCTGCGCCGCAACGTCTCGGCGGACCGCGCGATGTCCGACGCCGTACCGCCGACGCCGGATGAGGGCTGGTGCATCAGCACGGCACAGTGCGGCAGGACGTACCGCTTGCCGGGCGCACCCGCGGTCAGCAGGAGTTGCCCCATGGAGGCGGCGAGTCCCATGCCGACGGTGACGACGTCGCAGTCGATGAGCCGCATCGTGTCGAGCACCGACAGCCCGGCCGTCACCGATCCCCCCGGCGAGTTGATGTAGAGCGCGATGTCGCGCCCCGGGTCGTCGGCGGCGAGCAGCAGGAGCTGACCGCTCAGCCGGTTGGCGACGGCGTCGTCCACCTCCTGCCCGAGCACGATGACGCGCTCGTCGAGCAGGCGTGCGGACAAGGTGTCCTGCAGCGTGGACCGGCCGTCGGGTGAGCCGTCCGGTGGGGTCGTCTCCGATGTGGTCATGCCCGCGACGCTAGGTCGGTCCACAGTGGCCGTCGACGGTACTTCGCCCGGGGCGAACGGGTTCCGCCCTCGGCGGACACGGCGGCCCCATGGGCGGGCGATCCGGCCGGTTCGTCACCGGCGCGGCCGGCGCAACGACCACCATCGCCGCCGGGCGGCCTGCGGCCGCACGTCCTGCACCGTCGGGTCCCGGTCCTGCGCGGGCGCGGCGGACACCCCCGGATCAGACGGCGGCGACGACGGAGACGACGGAGACGGTGTCGCGGGGTGCGCACGCTCGCGCCACTGCGCCACCAACTCGTCGACGTCGACGGGTGCCACGCGCACGCGAGGCCCCTCCCCCGAACGGATCCACGCCGCGATGCGCTGGTTGAGTTCCCGTGCCAACTGGCGCACCTGGTCCTCGTCGCGCAGGCCGGCCACCAGCCCGGGCAACCGTTCGATCTCCTTGCGCAGCCGGAGCGGTTCGGGCAGCGCGGCCTCCAGCGACAGACCTTCCCGTTCGATGTAGGTGCTCAGCCAGTCCCGGTCCAGGCCCGACAGCGGGGCGCCCGCGCCGGGCAGGTCGTCGAAGTCGCCGCGCTCCTGCGCCTCGCGGATCTGCTTCTCGACCCAGGATTCGAAGTCGACACCGGGCGGCTTGCGTTCGGTCATGGTTCCCACCTCACCGTCATGATACGCCTGTATCATAAACCGCCGTCAGCACACCCGTCGATCGCGAACCGAGGACACCCGTGCCGAGAACCGTCGACCACGCCCAGCGCCGCACGCACATCGTGGACGCGCTCCTCCGGCTCGCGCAGCGCGAAGGACTGCACGCCGTGTCGATGAGGGCCGTGGCCGTGGAGGCCGACGTGTCACTGCGCCTCGTGCAGTACTACTTCCACAGCAAGGCCCAGCTCATGCACGCGGCGATCGCCGAGCTGGAACGTCGCGGCCACGCGCGATGGCGGCAGCGCTTGAACCGGCGTCCCGACACCGGTTCCACCCCTGCCGACGTCCGCGGGTATCTCGAGACGTTCCTGGACGAGGCGCTGCCCTCCGACGAGGAGAGCGCCACGTTCCACCGACTGTGGATGTCCTACGCGGCACTCGCCGAGACCGACCACACCCTGCCGCGCGCCCCGCTCACCGACGGCCCGCGCGAACTGGAGCGGCTGCTCGGTGCCGCACTCGCCGCCGCACCGCTGCCCGCGGGCGCCGACCCCGACCTCGAGGCCGCACGCCTGCTGAACCTGGTCCACGGATTGGGCACCGGCGTCCTTGCGGGCCAGCGCACGGCCGACGAGGCACGTGCGGTGGTGCGCTATCACCTCGACCGGACGTTGGAGGGCTGACCCGCCACCGACTGCACGTCGCCGAGCGCCGTATCGACGCACCGGTCGAACTCGGTGGCACTGACGGATTCGGACAGCAACATCGCCAGTCTCGTCAGGAACGCCCTGGCGCCGTCGGCGGTCTCCGTGTCGCCGACGCCGTCGATCCCGGCCGTCAGCACGAGCCAGCGGCGCCGGCGTTCCTCATCGCCGTCCGCCCCGACACCGTCGACACCCTCGGCCACCTCGGCCGCTTCGGTCTGCAGGGCGCCCGCCCTGCGCAGCAGGTCGCGCGCACGGTCGAGCACCCGCTCCCCGGCGTCGGTCAGCTGCACGCCCCTCGCCCGCCGGCGCACCGTGAGCTGCACCTTAAGCGCCTTCTCCAGGTCGGTCACGGCCGCGGCGAGCGCCGACTGCGACAGGTGCATCCCCTCGGCGGCCCCGCTGATCGTTCCCCTCTCCGCGACCGCGACGAACGCGGCCAACTGGCGGATCGTGTAGGTGGGCAGGTGGTCCACAGGCGCCATGGATCGACCGTAGCCCCACCGCGCCACCTTCGCGGGGCGGCGACGATCTCCGGGTCGGGGTCGGGGACATCCCGGATGCGCCGGGCCTCGCTGGAGGCGCACCGTGGGGACATGAACACCTCCACCTCGAGCACCAAGCTCACCCGGTCGCGCGACAACCGCGTGCTCGGCGGCGTCTGTGCGGGCCTCGCCCGCCGGGTCGGCTGGAAACCCAGGACGATGCGGATCGCCGCGATCGCCTCCTGCATCCTGCCCGGACCCCAGTTCCTGGCGTATCTCGCGCTGTGGATCGTCATGCCCGCCGACGACCGCTGACGAGGCGCTGACGAGACGTTGACGAGGCGCTGACGGGCCCCGGACCGACCGGCCGCGGGCGGGTTCAGGGCAGGGTCGAGCTCGCGCCCAGCCCCTTCTCCGCCGCGGCCGCGCGCACGGCCTCGATCACCAGGCGTACCGACGGCCGTGGCGTGCCCTTGGCCCGGTAGGCGATCGACACGCGCCGCATCACCGGTTCGGTGAGCGCGACGATGTCCACGCCGGGCGGGAGCAGCGACAGGCCGAGGTCCGACACGAGCGTCACGCCCAGCCCGGACCCGACCATCGCCAACGCCGTCGCCTGTTCCTCCACCTCGTGGGCGATCTTCGGTTCGAATCCCTGTTGCTGGCAGGCGATCCGCACGGCTCGACCGAAATGTGACCGCGGCCCGGCCAGCACCCACGGATGCTCGGCGAGCTCGTTCAACGAGACCGCCGGATCCGGCAACACGCCGGTGGGCACCGCGGCGTGCAGCCGCTCCACCGCCACCACCTCGCGCGCCAGGGCGGGATCCCACGGCATCGGATAGTCCGAGTAGTCGATGACGAACGAGAAGTCGAGCGTGCCGTCCCGCACCGCGCCCGCCGTCTCCTCCGGGGCGAGCTCCCGCGTGCGCACCTCGATCCCGGGATGGTCCGCGGCCAGCGCCGTCAGCGCCGCGGGCAGCAGACCCGAGGCGACCGACGCCCACACGCCCGCCGTCAGCCGCGCGGACAGCCCGTCCTGGGCGTTCTCGAGCGCGTGCGTCGCACGGCCCACCGACTCGAGGATCTCCTCGGCGTGTTCGGCCAGCAGCGTGCCCAGTTCGGTCAGCTGCACCCGCCGTCCCAGCCGCTCGAACAACTGCACGCCGACGTCGCGTTCGAGCTGGGCCAGTTGTTGCGAGACGGCCGAGGCCGAGTAGTGCAGAGCGTTCGCCGCGGCGGTGACGGTGCCACGTCGGTGAAGTTCGCGCAGCATGCGCAGCCGGTGCAACGACAACTCCATGTCCGTCACCCTAGGCCGACGACGGCTGCCCGGACGGGCGATCACCGGGAACGGGCGCCTGTGCAGGAAGCGTGAACGGTTTCGTGCGTGATCTTTAACTGGACGCGCTGCCGGGAGCGGCCCCAGGCTGTAGGTAACGGCAGCAACGGCCGGACGCAGGCGATTTCCCAGCTCAGGCACCGCACACTCCCCACGCCCTCGACGGCGGTTCACGCCGCCGCGCCGGCCGTGGTGTGCCCGTGTCCGGAGCAGGCGGAACCGACGCGGACGACACGGGCTCCGGCAGACCAGACGCACGCGAATCCGAAGGTGGAGGTGGGATTCAGGTGACCACGATGGAGAACCGTCCGGTACCCGGCGGACACGGCGCGGCGGCCGTGGCCGGCACCGCGCCGGCGACGCACACGGCGGGCGGCACGGACATCCGAACCAGTGAGCCGATGCTGCGGCTCGTCTGGACCGACGCGGTCACCGGCGCCAAGGGATATCTGGTCGTGCACACGCTCGTGTCGGGCCTGGCCACCGGCGGAACCCGGATGCGCGCGGGGTGCACCATGCAGGAGGTCGAGGACCTCGCGCGGGGCATGGCCGCGAAGACCGCCACGTTCGACCTGCCCGTCGGCGGGGCCAAGGGCGGCATCGACTTCGACCCGAAGGACCCGCGGGCCATCGACGTGCTCGAGCGGTTCTGCCAGGCCATGCGCCCGTGGCTGGACGCCCACTGGGTGACCGCCGAGGACCTGGGTGTGCCGCAGCACCTCATCGACGAGGTCTTCGACCGGCTCGGGCTCGGCCAGTCGTACCACGCCGCCATCAGCAGGGCTCCGCATCCGGACCGCACCCTGCGCCGCGTGCAGGCGGGTCTGAGCGCCCCGGTGCCCGGCGGCCTGCTGCTCGGCGACGTGATCGGCGGATACGGCGTCGCGCAGGCGTGCCTCGGCGCGGCCGGCGCATGGGGGTGGGACGAGACGACGACCACCGTCGCGATCCAGGGCATCGGCACGATGGGCGGCGGCGCCGCGTTCTACCTGCACGAGGCGGGAATGCGGGTCGTGGCGGTCGCCGACGCCGCGGGCACGCTGTACCGGCCCGAGGGTTTCGACGTCCCCGAACTGCTGGAGTTGCGGGACGCCTACGGCGAGATCGACCGTTCGCGCCTGCCGGAGGGTGTGCAGCAGCTGGCCAGGGACGCCGTGCTGTCGGTCGAGGCCGACATCCTCGTACCCGCGGCGATCTCCTACGCCGTGACGCCGGACAACGCCGCCGACGTCACCGCGAAGCTCGTGGTCGAGGCGGCGAACTCCGCCACGACCCCTGAGGCGGAGGCCATGCTGGCCGCGCGGCGGATCCCCGTCATCCCCGACTTCGTGGCCAACGCGGGCGCGGCCGCGTGGGCGTGGTGGCTGCTGCTCGGTCAGGTCGACGCCGACCCGGCGACGTCGTTCCACCGGCTGCGCACCGAGATGCAGTCGCGGGTGGCGATGCTGCTCGGTGAGTGGATCGCCGACGAGGTGCCGCTGCGCCACACCGCGTGGCGGCTGGCCTCGGCGAACCGCGAGGCAGCCGCGGCCTCCCCGGGCTCCACGGCCTCCACGGCCTCCACGGGCGAGGCGCTGGTCATCCCGTGACGACCGGGTTCTGATCGTTCGACGTTCCGGGGCCGTCCCCGCGGAGCCACTCCGCGGCGACGGCCCCGGAACTCGTCAGCCCTTGAAGTAGACGAGCTGGTGCGTCGTGGCGAGCAACGCTCCGTCGGTGCCCCACAGGAACGCCGACTGGTCGAAGTAGCCGCGCCCGAACCGGTTCGCCCGCGCACGGGCCAGCACGGGCCGATCGCCCTGCGCGGCGAGCGCGTCGGCATCGGCGTGGAAATAGACGGTGAGCGAGATCGTCCCGGCGGGCATCGCCTGACCGCGGCGGAGGAACACCCGCGGGTAGAACACGTCGCACAGCGACGTCAGGCCGGGGAAGTCGAGCGGGCGCGCGGGCGCGTCCCGCACCCACAGCGTCGTCGTGGAATCGGCCGACTCGCCGGCTCCTTCCAGACTGGGCACCGGGCCTTCCAGGTAGCGCATCTCGTAGTTCTTGGCCCACTGCACGTAATCCGGCATGGCGGACACGAGCACGTCCCCGGGCGGCGGGACGTCGGGCATGGCGGCCTCGGTGGACTCCCACGTGTCGCGGCGCCGCGCGTACACCGCCGTCGCGGTCGTGACCACCACGCCGTCCTGGGTGAGCTCCACCGACCAGTGCTGGGTCGAGCGGTTCGTGCGGGCGGGCCGTGCGGTCACGGTGAACTCCCCGTCGCCGACCGGGCCCGCGTAGTTGACGGTCAGCGACACGGGCGTGCCGATCCGCTCGGGGTGCCGTTCGACCCCCTCGAGCAGGGTGGCCGCCGTGATGCCGCCGTACGGTCCGACCATGTTCGCGTAGGCCGGGCTCGTCGCGCCCGTGTACGTGCCCCCGCCGCGCGGGGCCAGCGCGATCGCGTCGTCGAACGGATGCACCTGTGCACCGCCGCGTGTGCCGGGCTCGCTCATACCGGTTCCTCCGTGTCGCCGTTCTATGACAACCTACATAGTCGGCAGGTGGGGCGACGAGATCAGGGAGACGAGCGTCATGCGACGCACACCGGAACCGCGGGCGGCGATGATCCGCAGCGCCGTCGAGCTCATCCGCCGGCAGGGCGTCGCGGGCACGTCGTTTGCGGACGTGCTGGCCCACAGCGGCGCTCCGCGCGGGTCGATCTACCACCACTTCCCCGCCGGCAGGACGCAGCTGCTCGACGAGGCGACCCGCGCAGCGGGCGAGTCCATCACCGGCCGCATCGCCCGCATTCTCGACGCAGGAGACACCTTGTCGGCCCTGCGCGCGCTCGTCGACGTGTGGCGACGCGATCTCGCCGAGTCCGGGGACCTGCTCGGGTGTCCGATCGCCGCGGCCGCACTCGGCACGGATCCGGGCGCCCGCGCGCGGGCGCGGGCGACGTTCGACGACTGGACGACGCTGCTCGCCGCCTCGCTCCGCGCCGACGGCCTGCCCACCGACCGCGCCCACTCGTGCGCCGTCCTGATCCTGTCCGCTGTGGAGGGTGCGTTGGTCCTCGCCCGCGCACGGGGTGAGGCGGCACCGCTCGACGACGTGGTCGACGAGCTGGAACGCGCGATCCGCTGACGCCGGTCACACCGCCACGGGCCTCCCGCGTGTGTCGGTGGCGGACTCGGGTTCCAGGTACAGGTCACCGGTGCGGATGGCCGCGGTGGCCACCGTGCTGACCACGGCCGTGAACACCAGATAGGCACACACCCACCACAGCGAACCGCCGCCGAGCGCGAACAACGCCGTGATCAGCATCGGCGTGAGCCCCGAGGCGTAGATGCCGGAGAACTGGTAGACGACCGACATCCCGGTGTAGCGCGTTCCGGTCGGGAACAGCTGGGCGAACAATGTGCCCTCGGGTGCGTAGCTGATCGCGTAGACGATCCCGAGCGCCACCACGAGCACGCCACCCACGACCCAGGGATCGCGGGTCTGGAAGCCGAGGAACGCCGGCACGACCGACATCCCGAACAGCACCATGCCGCCGAGGTAGGTGCGCCGGGGCCCGATCCGGTCGACCCCGCGCCCCACGAACGGGATCAGCACCGCGAGGACCAACGCCGCTGCGGTCACCCCCAGCAGCACCGAGGTCCGCGACATGCCGAGCCCCGTGCAGTAGCTGATGGCGAACACGGCCCAGGTGTTGAACGCGACGCCGTCGCCCCAGCGCGCCAGCATCCCCAACGCCAGGTGCCGCCTGCTCGGCCGGTGCCGGAGCAGTTCGGCCAGTGGCAGCCGCGACGGCCGTTCCAGCCGGGCGAACGCGGGCGTCTCCTCGACCTTCAACCGCACCAACAGTCCGATGAGGACCAACACGATGCTCAGTCCGAACGCGAGCCGCCAGCCGTGGGCCGTGAAGTGCCGGTCGTCGAGCACCTGACCCAGCAACGCGAACACGCCCGTGCCCATCGCCAGGCCGATGCCGAGCCCGGCCTGCGGCCAACTGCCGTACCGGCCGCGCCGGCCCGGCGGCGCGTACTCGACGGCCAGCAGGACCGCACCCGCCCACTCGCCCCCGATGGCCAGGCCCTGCAGCACCCTGAGCAGCACCAGCAGAACCGGGGCGAGCACCCCGGCCTGCTCGTACGTGGGCAGCGCGCCGACCAGCGCCGTGGCCGCTCCCATCAGCACCATCGTCGTCACGAGCGTGCGTTTGCGGCCGAGCCGGTCGCCGATGTGCCCGAACAGCACCGCCCCGATCGGTCTGGCCAGGAATCCGACGAAGAACGTCGCGAACGAGGCGAGCGTCCCGACGACACCGTCGCCGGCGGGGAAGAACAGCTCGCCGAACACGATGCTCGCCGCGGTGCTGTAGAGGAAGAAGTCGTACCACTCGATCGTCGTGCCGAGCAGACTGGAGACCAGGACGGTCCGATGCCCGCGGTCCCCGTGCGCGGTCCCGGCGGCCTGACCGGACACGGCAGGGGTCATCGCGCCGCGGCGGCGAACGGGATCTCGGACGGCTGCACGAGGTCCTGGTCTCCGTCCGGGTGCGACCACAGTCCGCGACGGCGCAGTTCGGGGAGCACCCCTTCCCCGACCCAGTACGCCTCCTCCAGGTGCGGGTGTCCGGACAGGACGAACTCGTCGATGCCGAGCGCGTGGTACTCCTCGATCCGGTCGGTCACCTCGGCGTGACTGCCGACGAGGGCGGTGCCCGCACCACCCCGTACGAGACCGACGCCTGCCCACAGGTTCGGGGAGATCTCCAGGTCCTCGCGCGTGCCGCCGTGCAGGTCGAGCATGCGCCGCTGCCCGGTGGACTCGCTGCGGGCCAGTCCGCGTTGCACCTGTTGGATCAGCGCCGGGTCGAGCGCGTCCAGCAGGCGGGCCGCCTCCGCCCAGGCCTGGTCGGCCGTGTCGCGGGTGATCACGTGCAGCCGGATGCCGAAGCGGATGTCGCGGCCGCGGTCGGCCGCCAGTCCGCGGATCCAGGCGATCTTCTCCGCGACCGCGTGCGGCGGTTCACCCCAGGTCAGATACACGTCGGCATGCTCGGCCGCCACCGTCCCTGCCGCAGGCGAGGACCCTCCGAAGTAGATCGGTGGGATCGGGTCCGGAACACGGGACAGGCGCGCCCCTTCGACGGTGACGTGAGGGCCGACGTGGCTGACCGTCTCGCCGTGCCACAGCCGCCGGACGACGTCGAGGAACTCGCCGGTGCGCGCGTAGCGGCCGTCCTTGTCCAGGAAGTCGCCGTAGGCCCGTTGTTCGGCGCTTTCCCCACCGGTCACCACGTTCAGCAGGAGGCGCTGTCCGGAGTGCCGCTGGAACGTCGCGGCCATCTGTGCCGCCAGGGTCGGCGACAGCAGTCCGGGACGGAACGCCACGAGGAACCGCAGTCGTCGCGAGACCGAGGCGAGCATGGCCGTCGTGAGCCACGCGTCCTCGCACCAGGCCCCGGTCGGGGTGAGGGCGCCGTCGAAGCCGAGCTGTTCGGCGCCACGGACGATCTGCCCCAGGTATTCGAGGGTCGCGGCGCGGTTCTCCCCCGTCGCCGCCGTGGCGACGCCGTGGCCGCCGCCGACGAGGTTCCGGCTGTCGCCGTAGGTGGGCAGGAACCAATGGAATCGCAGGGACATCGTGGGTCCTTTCGTGACTGCGGCGGAATCGGGTGAACGGCGCGACAACGCAGCCGAACCGCCGCGGCTGCCGATGATTTCCCATTCATCGAATGCGGCGATCTCCCGGAACGATTTCATTTCGGGAACCGGCGATTCAGAGCGTCCGGAGAATCATGACGCGACGGTGAGCCGATCGGATGACAGGAGCGATTCGGAGAAGTCGTCCACCTTGGACAACAACGCACCCCGGGTGTCCTCCTCGATCACCACTCCGTGCTCGTCGACGGCGATCGAGCGGTCGAGCAGGAAATGTCCCCGCATGACGTGGTCGGCACCGAGCGCGTGCAGCATGGGCCGGAAGGCGTAGTCGATCGCCAGTACGTGGGCCGGCGTGCCGCCGGTGGCCAGCGGCAGCACCGTCTTTCCTGCGAGTGCGTACTGGGGCAACAGGTCGAGGAACGTCTTGAGCAGACCGCTGTAGGCGGCCTTGTAGACGGGAGAGGCGACGACGACCCCGTCGGCCCCGGCCAACGTGTCGGCGACCGCGCAGATGTCGGGATGGGCCGCATCGGCCGACACGAGCGCTCCCGGAGGGAGAACGCGTATGGCTTGCACCGCGACCCGGTGTCCGTATCCGCACAACCGGGCCGCGACGTGCTCGACCACAGCCTCCGTACGCGAGGTCGCCGACGGGCTTCCGGCGAGCGCGAGGATCCTGGCCACGAATTCTCCCCATCTGTCGATTCGCCACCCGCCTGTCCGGAACACGGAATTCTTCGGACCGGCCGTTCTCCGGTCCCCGCCGGGCGGTGCGATCCCATGGGAGCAACCACCGCGCTCGAATGTCAACGCGACTCGGGGCCTGATCACATATCTTTGCCGTTTCCGCAATTCCCTTCAGAAAGGAAAGAATCGGTGTTGTACGCGTCGCGCGGGAACAGCACCCGAACACACCGACGCCGGGGCCGGCGGGTTCGGCGAGCAGGTCCTCGCCGAACGAGCCGACCCCGGCGTCGTCACGGGTCGTCACGGGTCGTCACGTGTCGCCACGCGTCGGAGAAGTCCGAGGAACGCGGAGCCCCGATCGATTGGGATCCAAGCTCCGGGGCCCGTGTCAGGCCGAGTGTTCCTCGATCGACGGACTCATCTGGGGATCACGGCCGCGTTGCCCCGGAACCGGGGCCACCACCGGACCGGACTGGCGCGATGCGGTGTGCTGCGGCGAGGCCCCGCGCCGTGGTGCGGCCTCGACCACCGTCTGCGGTTCGGCGAAGGTGCCGAACGCGGTCATCGTCACGGCGTGGGCCACGGCCAGCAACAGCAGCAGCACGCCGAGGTTGCCGACGATCGGGCGAATCGCTCCGCCGCCGAAGCTCAGGTCGAGCACGGCCAGCAACGCCAGTGCGCCCAGCATCGCCAGGTGGAACAGCACCGTCACGAGCCGCACCTGGGAGCCCACCTCGGAACCGCCTGTCTCGGCGGCGCCGGTGTCGGCGTTCGCCAGATACCGCTTGCCGCTGCGGTACAGAATCTGCCCGTCGACGGCGATCATCAGGGCTCCGAGCACGAGCACGGTCACGAACGCGTCGGACGGCATGTCTCAACACTCCCTTCGTCGAGTGCGCGAAGGTCTGACACGCCGTCGGCTACCCGCACGACAAGATCGGAAACGCCGAGCATGAAGGAACCGCCGCCCAGCCGACCGCGGCCGATGATCGACATCGACCCGCGAAATCCCAGGTCAACCCGGATGGCGAACCCGCTGTGAGCGGGCGATCGCGGGCGCGGTAGAGTACTGCCATCACCTCGAAGCGAGGCGATGGCCGGGCTGTGGCGCAGTTTGGTAGCGCACTTGACTGGGGGTCAAGGGGTCGCAGGTTCAAATCCTGTCAGCCCGACGGCCAGAACAAAGCCCCTGATCTCGGATTTTTCCGAGATCAGGGGCTTTTCGCATGTCCGGCCGGTGATCACGGCCATGCTCTACACCGCCCTGAGCTCGGGACCACTTTGGGACCCGCGTCCGGCACGCCGTCGACGGTTCGATCAGGCCAGGTTCGCCAGTACCGCCCTGGTGAAGGCACGCCCGCCGAGCTCTCCGCCGAGGTCGGCCGTCCGAGTCGACGGATCAGCGACCGTGTCCCGGAGCGCGACCTCGATGGACCTACTCGCCGCGACCAGGCGGTCGTCCCCGCGTTTTTCACCCAACCAGGACAACAGCATGCCCATCGAACCGATGAGGGACGAGGGATTCGCGACATCCCTTCCGGCGAGCGACGGCGCCGAGCCGTGCTGGGCCTGAGCCATGGCATGCTGATACCCGCTGTTGAGCGAGGCGGCCAGCCCCAGGGAACCCGACAGTTCGGTCGCCTCGTCGGACAGGATGTCGCCGAACATGTTCGTGGTGACGATGACGTCGTAGTCCGCCGGGCGCCGAATCAGCAGAGCCGTCATCGCGTCGATCAGTTCTTCCTCGTACTCGACGTCGGGATGTTCCCGTGCGACCTGGCGCACGCACTCGAGGAACAGGCCGTCACTCACGCGCAGCACGTTGCTCTTGTGCACGGCGGTCACCTTCCTGCGCCGCGTGGCCGCGATCCGGAAGGCCTCACGCGCGATCCGCATCGACCCTTCCCTGGTCACCTTCCGGTGTGCCAGCGCCAGATCCGGGGTCGGCATCACCTCTCCGGTGCCGACATGCATCGTGCGATCGGCGTAGAAACCCTCGGTGTTCTCCCGCACGATCACGAGGTCGAACTCCTCGCCGATCTTCGTCGCGAGCCCCGGGTAGGTGCGAGCGGGCCGCACGTTGGCGTACAGATCGAGCTCGCGGCGCAACGTGCCCGACGGGTTGACCCCACCCGATTCGGGCGACGGATAGTCCAAATGCGACACCGCGCCGAGGAGAGTCCCGTCCGCCTTGCGGGCCGTCTCCAGCGCCTCCTCCGGAAACGTCGTGCCCACCTGCTCGAGGGCCGCGAGACCGATCGCCGACCATCGCTCCTGCATGGCCACGCCGGCACGCGCGAGAACCTCGCGGGTGACGGTGAGCGTGGCCTCGACCGTCTCCGGTCCGATCCCGTCCCCCGAAAGTACGGCGATCTCGATGTCTGTCATGAATTCCCTTCCTCGGCGAGCCGCTCCAGCCCGATTCCGAGGTCACGCTCCGCAGTGCGCGGCTCAGCACGCTCGAAGGTCCGGTCAGATCGCGCGATCTCGACGTCGCGTTGACCTGGGAGTGTCCGTGGGCCCGCCGCACGGACACCGACCTCGTCGACGCCCCGTTCACCACCGATCCGGCCGTCCTGCTCGTGCCCTCCGCGCAGGCGAATGTGCAGTGGCACGACGTGGGGCGGGCCGCCGGGCCGCGGTGACCTCGCTGCCCTTCCGGCGAACCGGCGTCAGTCGGCGAGGTCGGCGTGGGCGACGACCTTCGTGATGCGTGCCCGGACGAGGAGTTCGCCGGGGACCGCGTTGCGTTTGCCGAAGGCCTCCGCGTTCTCCTCCCCCATGTACCGGCCGCCGATCCTGGTCGACCACGGCAGCATCTCGTCGACGTCGTCGGACAGCGTCGCCTCGGCGGTGAAGTGCACGTACGAGAACGGCGGCGCCTGGTCGTCGACCGTGATCGACAGTCGCGGGTCACGGCGCAGCGCGCGGCCCTTCACCGTGTCGGCACCGGTGTTGAACACGATCTCGTCGCCGGCCTCGCCCTCGTTGAGCACGAACCAGATCGGGGTGACGTGCGGCGAGCCGTCGGCGCGCACCACGCCGACCTTGCCCGTGCGGGTCCCCTCGCTCGCGAACCGCCACCACTCGTCCCGTGTCATCGCATGCATGCCCCGCAAGCTACCCTCGACCGGACCCGTCCGCCGGTCGATCAGACCTTTCGGGTCATGAACACGCTGTGCGGATCCGGGACGTAGTCGGCGAACGGGTCGCAGTAGGTGAACCCGAACCGCTCGTACAACCTGCGCGCGGGGAGGAAGAACTCCGTCGAACCGGTCTCCAGGCTCACGCGCGTGAGCCCGCGCGCGGCGGCGTCGGCGAGGATGTGCCGCAGCAACGCCGACGCGATGCCGCTGCGTGCCCGCTCCGGCGCGGTCCTCATCGACTTCAGTTCCCCCTCGCCGCCACCGAGGACCTTCAGCGCACCGCAGCCGACGACGTCGTCGCCGTCCAGGACCGACCAGACGGTCACGTCCGGCGGACGCAGCCCGTCGAGGTCCAGTGCGTGGGAGCTGCCCTCCGGGGAGATCGCCCGCATCTGCCGCACGTGGTCGTCGAGGAACGCCACGACGGCCGGGCCGCTGAGATCGTCCACGACGATCGCGAGGTCACCGTTTCGCACGAATGGACCCTAGCGAGCCGGAACGCCCGAGTAACGAACGGCATTCCGGGGAAGACGGTGGTGACGCGTTCGCACAACGCCTCGGCCAGACGGAACGCCTCGGCCAGACGGGAGGAGACGATGACACACTCACGATCGTCGGCAGGTGACCACTCCGGCGACACGACCACCTCGGTCAACCGCACCCGCTCGGGCGGCCTCTGGGTCGGGCTGATCGTCGCGGCGATCGTCCTGGTGCTGCTGCTGGTGTTCATCCTCCAGAACCTGCAACGCGTGCAGATCAACCTGCTCGGTTTCGACGGTCACATGCCGCTGGCCGTGGCGATCCTGCTGGGCGTCGCGGCGGGCGCCGTTCTCATCGCCGTTCCCGGCACGGTGCGGATCATGCAGCTGCGCCGCAACGTGCGCCGCGGAGGCCCCACCACGCCCACCACCTGATGACCACACGCCCGTGCGAGCCTCGGCCGCATGCACGTGTCTCAACGGGCCGCGACGACCGCGGCGCTCAGCGGCGTGGCCACGCTCGGCATGCTCGGGCTCTACCTCATCCAGGGCCACTGGGGTTACCTCGTGGCCGCGGCGCTCTGGGCCGCGGTGTGCGCCCGGTGGGTGGTCGCGGCGGCCGGCCGACACAGACGGCACCGCGGCGACGACCCACTGCCCGAGCCGTCAGCGCACTCAGACGCCGAGCACCGCGTGGGCGATGAGGAAGTAGATGAGCAGCCCGGTGGCGTCGACCAGGGTCGTCACGAGCGGAGCGGAGATCACGGCCGGGTCGATGCCGAGCCGCTTGGCCAGCAACGGCATGGTCGCGCCGACCGTGGCGGCCCAGCTGCAGATGACGATCAGTGACAGCGCGACGGTCGTGGCCACCGGTACGTCGACCAGCAGGCTGCCGATCAGCAGGCCGACCGCGCCGAGCGCCGCCCCGAGCAACAGGCCGACGCGGCTTTCCCGCCACGCCACGCGGAACAGGTCGCGCGTGCGCACCTCGCCCACGGCGAGCGCGCGCACGGTCGCCGTGGCCGCCTGCGACCCGGCGTTGCCGCCCGCGCCGGTCAGCAACGGGATGAACAGTGCCAGCGCCGTGACCGCCGTGAGCGAGTCCTCGAAGAACTGCAGCACGTTGACCGTGAACGTCGCCGCCACGATGAGCAACAGCAACCACACCACGCGGGACCGGGCCAACTGCACGACGCTGGCCGACATGTAGTGACCACTCCACGGCGCGGCGGCGGCCTGCCTGGCGATGTCCTCGGTGTCGGCCGCCTCGATCACCTCGAGCGCGTCGTCGATGGTGAGCAGGCCGAGCACCCGGTTCTCGCTGTCGACCACCGGCAGCGCCAGCACGTTCGCCTCCTGCATGAGGCGGGCCGCGTCCTCGGCCTGGTCGGTGGCCTCGACCACCGGGTAGTCCTCTTTGAGCAGTTCGGTGACGGGCCGCTGGGGATCGCTCAGCACGACGTCGCGCAACGACACGACGCCCACGAACCGCCGCTGGTCGTCGGTGACCGGCAGGGTGTAGACGGTCTCGGCGTCGGCGCCCCGTTCGCGGACCACCTCGAGCGCCTCACCCGCCGTGCGCCGCTGCCGCAGCGCCACGGTCTCCGGGCTCATGTACCGCCCGACGGAGCCGTCCGGATAGCCGAGCAGAGCGGCCGTCATGGAGCGCTTCCGCGGGCTGAGCCCCGCGAGGACCTGACGCGCGAACTTCGCGGGCGCCTCACCGAGGAGCCGGGCGCGGTCGTCGGGGTCCATCTCCTCGACGACGTCCTGGAACGCCTCCCCGCGCAGCTCGGAGAGCACCTTGTGCTGGTCGGGCGGGTCGAGCTCCTCGAACACCGTCAACGCGCGGTCCTTGTCGAGCAGCCGGAACAGCAGCACCGCCCTGACCCCGTCGGCGCGCGCGAGCTCGTCGGCGACCTCGTGCGGCGGATGGTCGGCGACCCACCGTTCCAGCCCCGGCAGATCGTGTGCGTCGAACAGGTCGTCCAGCGTGTCCGTGTCCGCGGTCATCCCGCTGCTCCTCCGCTGCATGCCGCCCGAGGCCTCTCGGCGCCTGTCGGCTTCCATCATTCGCGATCTCGACGCGCGTGCACGCTCGCCACGCGTGCAGGGTGCGGTGAGCCACAGCCGAACGGGTCACACCGGCCACCGCGACCCGGCCGGCGGGGCGAGCGCGAACGGGAGGAGACGTCGGGCTCGCGCGGGATTCGTCCGATTCGCGGGCGCGAACCGACACCAGGGACACACTCTCCGTGAGACGGCGCATCCTAACCGGTGAGGCATACCTCACCTCTCATGTTCACCAAAACGGAATGTGAGAACCTCAGCACCCATGCGGACAGCTGAGGTGGCCATCTGGGTCGCGGTGGGCCTGGCAGCAGTGGCGCTCGTCGCCGTGTCCCTCGCCGCCTGGCAACTCGTGGTGGCCAGGCGGCAGGCACAGCAGATGCGCAGACTCGCGGCCACGGTCCGCGACCTGTCCGCGGCGACGCAGAACCACGCGGGACAGGCGGCCGAATCGGACGAGAGCGCCCGCGACCAGGCCCGCTGGGCGTGGGAACAGGTCAAACTCGCCAGCACGCAGCTCGAACAGGCCCAACAGGAGAACCGAGCCAGCGCCCAGGCCGAACAGTGGGAGTGGGCCTACGCCCTCACCATGGCCGCCCGCGAACTGGTCGACACCAGCACCGAGCTCGTCCGCGTCGCGCTCGACACCCAGGTGGCACCGCACTACCGCCAGTCCGCGTACCGGCACTACCGCCAGTCCTGTCAGCGCTGGCAGGACACGATGATCAAGGCGCTCTCCCGTACGTCCCCGAGCCTCGAGGTGCAGCACCAGCTCATCGCGTTCGGCTACGTGCACCAGCGACTCCACGGCCACATCGACGTCCTGATGCGTTCGACCGAGACCGGCACGCTGTCCGACCAGGACCCCGTCACCCAGAGCGTGCACGCCCTGCGCCACGAGCTGGCCAACGTGCACCGCCAGTTCCAGCGCACCGTCAGCAACAGCCTCGCCACGTCCGGCGAGACCGAGCTCCACGAAGCCGCCGTTCCCGACGCCGAGACCCGCAGCATCCACGCCGCACCCGCCCCCGAGCCCGCCGCGGGCGAGTCCGCCGACCACACCGCAGCCAACCACACCGCAGCCGACCGGACCGCAGCTGACCGGGAGCTCGCCCGGACGTCAGCGCCACGAACCGGCACGCGGCAGCGACCGGCGCAGCGCAACGGCTCCGCCTCCCCCGCTTCCTCCGTCTCCCCTGCCTCCTCGGCTCCCCCGGGTCCTTCGGGTGCCTCCACCGCCTCGGTCCCCTCGACCCCGTCTGTCCCCTCGGTGTCCGACCAGATCTCCCCCGGCCGTCCGGCGTCCGAGCAGGCAGCGACCGGTCAGGCGACGGCCAACGGTCACGGCAACGCCAGGACCACCGCCACCGCGACGCCCCGGCAGATCACCGGAAGCGGGGGCAGGCCGCCCCAGCCCCCGCAGTCCACGGGTGAGGCGAGCCCGGCGCCCCAGGGCCCGCCCGCGACGGCACGCGCGGCCCAGGCACGGTCCGCCTGACGCCGCTCAGTCGTCACCGGCTGCGGTCCGCATCGGGGCTGTCCGGGTACGTCGCAGGCGATCGGCGATGATGAGCACGTGACCGACACGCACCGCTGGGACGTCCTTGCCGCCGTCGCGGCGGGCGGGGCACTCGGCAGTCTGGCGCGGTACGGACTCGGCACGCTGCTGCCCTCCCCCGCCGGTGTGGCCACGCTGATCGGCAACGTCGCCGGATGCCTCGCCCTCGGCGCACTCATGGCCGTGCTGACCCGCAGGCCCGATCCGCCCCGGCTCCTGCGCCCGTTCCTGGGCGTCGGCGTACTCGGCGGGTTCACCACCTTCTCGACCTACGTGCTCGACGCGCTGTCGACCGTCTCCGACGGCAGGCTCGTCGCGGGCTTCGCCTACGCCGCCGGGTCGGTTCTGGCGTCGCTGCTGGCCGTCGTGGCGGGCATCGCCGCGGTGCGGTTTGCCGCGGGCCGAAGGCAGGGGGCGGCGTGATGTTGACGACGGCGATGGTCATGCTGGGCGGCGCGGGCGGCGCCGTGCTGCGCTATCTCATCGACCTGCGAGTCCACCGTGGACGCACCTCGGCGTTCCCGTGGGGCACGTTCACGGTGAACGTGCTCGGTTCCGCGTTGCTCGGTCTCGTCACGGCGTGGGTGCTGGCACGCGGCGGGGCGGGTGGGGCCGTGTTCGCGCTGGCCGGGGTGGGGCTCTGCGGCTCGCTGACCACGTTCTCGACGTTCGGTTACGACACGGTGCGACTGCTGGAACAGCGCAGGCACGGCCACGCGGTGGCGAACGTCGTGGTGACGATCGTGGCCGGGTTCGCCGCCGCGATCGCCGGTCTGCTCACCGGTACCGCGCTGTGGGGGTGACCGGCGCGGCTGCCCCTCCCGGCGTCACCCCGGCCTATTCGGGGGCGAGTGCGTCCACGAGCGCGGCGGGGTCGCCACCCGTGGTGAGCGGCATGAGCACCGGCGTGCTCACCCCGGCCTCGACGTAGGCCCGGATGTGCTCGCGGCACGCCGCGGGCTCACCGTGCACGACGAGTTCGTCGACGACGTCGTCCGGGATCAGTTCCAGGGCCCGCTTCCGGTCGCCTGCCGCCCACGCCTCCTGCATCGGCGCGAGTCGTTCACCGCGGCCGAGCCATTCGTGGAACGCGCGGTAGACCGGCACGGTGAGGTAGCCGGCGATGTGCCTGCGGGCCAGTGCGCGCGCGGTGTCGGCATCGGGTGTGGGACACACGAAGATGCGGGCGACGAGTTCGGCCTCGGACCCGAGTTCGCCGCGGACGGCAGGCACGTCGGAGGCGGCGAGCCAGTTGGTGATGGCACCGTCGGCTTCCCGTCCGGCCAGGCGCAGCATGCCGGGCCGCAGCGCCGCGACCATCAGTGGCGGCGCCGTGCGGGGCGGACGTCCCAGGCGGAACCCCCGCACCGCGAACGTCGGATACCGCTCGGTGACCTTCTCCCCCGCCAGCGCGGCGCGCAGGAACCGCACCGTGTCGCGCGTGCGCGCGTACGGCTCGGTGAACGGGGTGGCGTTCCAGTCCTCCACGATCGTCTGCGACGAGGTGCCCACGCCGAGGACGAAGCGGTCCGGCGCGCACTCGGCGAGCGCGGCCGCGCTCATCGCGAGCAGGCCGGGCCCGCGGGTGTAGACCGGCGCGATCGCCGTGCCCAGGCGCAGCTCGGGTGCCCACTGCGAGGCCAGCGTCAACGGTGTGAACGCGTCGGCGCCGTTGGCTTCGGCCGACCAGAGGTCGGTGTAGCCCAGATCCGGCAGCCTGCGGACGAGCTCACGGTGGTCGGGCAAGGAGAGCTCGGACAGCGGTACCGTCAGCCCCCAGCGTGTCGCCTGCGTCATGCGGTCTCCACCCCCAGTTGTTGTTTGATCCACCGCACCTGCGTCCGCATCAGGTTCTCGGCGACCTCCTCGGCCTGCGGGGTCATGTGCGTCGCACCCGCCAGCGGCAGGAACGTGTGCGCCCGGCCCGCGGCCAGCAGCTCGGAGGACAGCCGCAGCGCGTGGGCGACGAAGACGTTGTCGTCGGCGAGTCCGTGCACGATCAGCAGTGCACGCTCGAGCGCCGGCGCGTCGGTGATCAGCGAGTTGCGCTCGTAGACCTCGGGCCGGTCGTCGGGGTGGCCGAGGTAGCGCTCGGTGTAGTGCGTGTCGTAGAGGCTCCAGTCGGTCACGGGTGCGCCTGCGACCGCCGCGCCGAACACGTCGGGGCGGCGCAGCACGGCCGCGGCGGCGAGGTAACCGCCGAACGACCAGCCGCGGATGGCGACGCGGCCCAGGTCGAGGTCGGGGAACCGTTCGGCGGCGGCGTGGAGGGCGTCGACCTGATCGGTGAGGGCGACGTCGCCGAGGTCTCCGGCCATGGCCCGTTCCCACGCGGGCCCGCGGCCCGGCGATCCGCGCCCGTCGGCGACGAGGACGGCGAATCCCTGATCGGCGAGCCATTGCGGGGTCAGCATCGCGTTGCGGCTGCGCAGCACCCGCTGCGCGTGCGGCCCGCCGTAGGGGTCGAGCAGCACCGGCAGCCTGCCGCTGCCGGGCCGGTGTCCCGTGGGCAGCACCAGTGCGGCGCGGAGCCGGCGTTCGCCCAGTTCGAGCCAGTGGACGTGGGGTTCCACGCCGGGGTCGACCGCGACCGACCGGATCTCGGCCACGCGGCGGCCCGCCGACAGCACCGACACGCGGATCCCGGAGTAGTCGGGACTCCACGACGACAGCACGGTGGTCTCCGCGGTTCCCGCTCCGTTGTGGACACCGTCGGCCTCGGACAGCCTGCGGACGTCGGTTCCCTCGGTGCGGTAGACGTGGATCTGGGTGGGGTCGTCGGCGGAGGCGCTGAACAGCACCTCGTCGCCGACGTGGATGACCGATCGCACCTGCAGCTCCGGTCCGGTGACGGCGGCGCCGTCGACGTACAGCCGGTAGGCATCGTCGGCGACGCCGACCCGTACGAGGCGCCCGTCCGTGGTCCACGCGGGCACGCCGGGCACGAGTTCGACCCAGTGCGGATCGGTCTCGGCGTGCACGCGAGCGGTGGAGCCATCGGTGACGTCGAGGGAGCGCACCTCGAGCTGTGTCTGGTCGCGCGACTGGAGGGTCAGCAGTGGCGCACCACCGGACGACCAGTGCACTGCGGCGAGGTACTCCCAGCCGTCGAGCGGAACGTCCACGCGCGCACCGTCGAGCGAGACGAGGGCGAGCGACACGGCGACGTTGGTGGTGCCCGCCGCCGGGTAGGCGACGGTGTTGACGGGCGCGGCCGGGTTGGCGGGGTCGGCGATGTTCCAGCGCGGGACGGCGCTGCGGTCGGCGCGCTCGACCAGCAGGCTGCGCCCGTCCGGCGACCACCAGTAGCCGCGCACCCGTCGCATCTCCTCGGCGGCGATGAACTCCGCGAGGCCCCAGCTGATGTCGGGGTTGTCGCGTTCGGCCTCGGTCTCGGGCACCACGGCACGGTCGTCACCGGTGGCGAGGTCGACGACGCGGAGGCGCCGGTCGGCGACGTAGGCGACGTGCGTGCCCTGCGGGTTGGGCCGCGGGTCGACGACCGCGGCGTCGACGAGCATGCGCGTCGCACCGGTGGTCAGGTCCGCGGTGTAGAGCTTGCCGGACAGGGAGAACGCGGCGACCGTGCAGTCGGCGTCGGTCGCGTAGCCGACGACGCCGCCGGAGGTCTCGCGGGCGCGCTCCCGGCGGGCACGCTCCTCGGCGGGCAGGTCTTCCTCGCCGGGCAGGAGTTCGGCGGCGTCGACGAGCTTCGACTCCTCACCCGAGACGACGTCCAGCTGCCACAGGCTGTTGCGCCGGTCGGTTCCGGTCTCGGAGCGGAGGAACAGCACCCGCGAGCCATCGGGCGTCGGCTGGAACTGGCGTGGGGTGCCGAGGGTAAATCGTTGCGTCCGCGCCTGCGCGCGCAGGAAGGAAAGATCGTCCGTCACGGGATCACACTCTGGCAGACCTGCTCGCCCGCGGTCACCGGTACCGCCGGGACCGGACACGTCCCAACGCGGACGCGACGATGTGCAACGTTTCGCCACCCCACCCGCGGTTCGACGCAACGATCGACGCTACTGAGCAATGTCCGACGGCTGATCTCGACGCCCGGTTCGGCCTAATCTGAACGCATGACGACCTTCGCGGACCGCACGCACGCTGTCGACTCCTCGGGCTCCTCGGGCTCCTCGGGCTCCTCAAGCGCAGCCGATGCGAGCACGGCCGACTACATCGCCCTCGACGAGCGGTGGAGCACGCACAACTACCACCCGCTGCCGGTCGTGATCGCGAGCGGCGAGGGAGCCACGGTGACCGATGTGGAGGGCAGGCGGTATCTGGACTTCCTGTCGGGGTATTCGGCGTTGAACTTCGGGCATCGCCATCCGGCGCTGGTGGCGGCCGCGAAGGAGCAGCTGGACCGGGTCACGTTGACCTCGCGGGCGTTTCACCACGACCAGTTCGGGTTGTTCTGCCGCGAGTTGGCGGATCTGACCGGCACGGAGATGGTGTTGCCGATGAACTCGGGGGCCGAGGCCGTCGAGTCGGCGATCAAGGTGGCGCGCAAGTGGGCGCACCGGGTGAAGGGCGTGCCGGACGGTGAGGCACGCATCGTCGTGGCGGCGTCGAATTTCCACGGGCGGACGACGACGATCGTGTCGTTCTCGACGGATGAGTCGGCGCGTGCCGATTTCGGCCCGTTCACGCCGGGGTTCGACGTCGTGCCCTACGGCGACGCGGAGGCGTTGGCCGCGGCGATCACGGACCGCACGGCCGCGGTGCTGGTGGAGCCGGTACAAGGTGAGGCCGGGGTCGTGGTGCCGCCTGCCGGGTATTTGGCCGAGGTTCGCAGGTTGTGCGACGAGGCGGGGGCGCTGTTGATCGCCGACGAGATCCAGTCGGGGTTGTGCCGCACGGGGACGGTGTTCGCGTTGGAGCACGAGGGTGTGCGGGCGGATCTGTACACGTTGGGCAAGGCTCTGGGTGGTGGCATCGTGCCGGTGTCGGCGGTGGTCGGCAGGCGTGATGTGCTGGGCGTGTTGCAGCCGGGCGAGCACGGTTCGACGTTCGGGGGCAATCCGTTGGCCTGCGCTGTGGGCCGCGCGGTCGTGCGTCTGGTGGCGACGGGCGAGTTCGCCGAGCGCGCGACGACGCTCGGCGCGCGCCTTCACGACCGCTTGGCCGGCCTCGTCGGTCACGGCGTGACCGAGGTTCGGGGCCGCGGCCTGTGGGCGGGTGTGGACATCGCGCCGGATGGGCCATCGGGTCGCGAGGCGTCCGAGGCGTTGCGCGACCGTGGTGTGCTGTGCAAGGAGACGCACGGTTCGACGCTGCGCATCGCGCCGCCGTTGGTGATCACCGAGGACGAGTTGGACACCGGTCTGGACGCCCTCGAGGCGGTGGTGCGCCGCTGACCGGTCGTCACCTCCGCGAGACTGTGCGACGTCGTTCGCTGGCATGCCGACGTGCACCTGTGGCGGTATTCGGCGACGGTGTCGGAAGTCAGAACGGTGGGTCGTCGGGGAGCGGTTGTGTCGGGGTGAGTATCGGTCGGCGTCTGCCGGTGTAGGTGGTTCCGCTGGGTGTGGTGACGGACGAGCTTCCGTGGTGTGGGTCGTAGCGGGTGATCCACCCGGGCGCGTTGAGGTCGCAGTGCCGAGCGGGTCGTCGGCACCAGGGCACGACGCATTCCCGGTCGCGCACGCGGACGAGTTCGCGGATGGCCGCGTTGGGCCGTCGGCGGGTTCGGCCGAGATCCATGGGCTGACCGGTAGCCGGGTCGCAGAGGACTTTGCGCCAGGTGCTGTCGCGGTTGGTCATGATCTCCCGCGCCACCGCAGCCGGGATGGGACCGTAGCCGTCCAACTCACAGCCGCTGTCGGACATCGACAACGCGGCGTCGATCGGCATG
>NZ_JOIJ01000008.1 GCF_000719975.1 Prauserella rugosa | reverse complement strand
AAGGATATCGAGTCCAAGGAGCGCCTCGGCCGCCACCGGTGGGTCATCGAACGCTCCATGGCCTGGTTCACCGGCTACCGCCGCCTGACGCTGCGCTACCAACGCCGCGCCGACACCTTCACAGCCTTCCTCGCGCTGGCCGCCGCCCTCGTCTGCTTCAAACGACTCCAACAAACCAACTGAGACAAGCTCTTAGCGACGGTCCTGGTGCTGCCCTCCGGCGACCCGGAAAGCAACTGGATCGCCGCCCCGCCGCCTCCGGATGGTGAGGTCACAGCGCCACCACCGGAACGCACACGCTCCGACGTGCCCGAACCGCCGCCGTCACCCGCGGAGCCGAGCGCAGCGCCAGCCGCTTCGACGACCACCCCAACCGCTGGTCCCCAGGACGAAGTCCAGCAGCGCGTGTCTCCGGTCGCCGACACCGACCCAACCGCAACACGCGACGCTCCGAACGACACATCGGAACGCCACCGGCCTCCATCCGAGCCGCCTCGAGACGACGCCCCAGCCCCACCGACCACATCCCCACGGCCCAAGCCCTCGCCAACCCCCGACCCTCCCACCGAAGACCGGCCCGACGACCCTGCGCCGCGCGAGGACCGGTGCTTCGTGGAGATCCGACTCGGCCAGTTGCTGCACATCTGCATCGGCTAGAGACCGTGCCCCCTCAGGGGGCACGGTGCGCCCACTAGCCCCAATCTCAGCCAACGCCCACCCACGACAAACGCCGCTGACCAGCGTGAACAGACGCGCAACCCCTACTCCATTCGGGTATAAAACGGGTTCGAGCCCCGTCACTCACCCCACTACGGCGAGGTTCAGGTTCGCCCCGAGAGTTCACTCGGGTCAGGCCTGAGCCTCGCTTTTTATTTGAGCGGTTCAGGCCGAACCTCGCACGCCCCCTGCCCTCCTTACTGCTGCCGGCCGGGCAGGACGAGCTCGGCCGGCGCGCGGTAACGGCCGAGCGCATCGAACGCCAAGCCGCCCCGCGCGTGGAGTCCGCCGCCACGACACACGACGAGACGCGAGCCGGCGCGTGAGCCCGGTAGCGACGCCGGGGACGGCCCGCCGACCTCTGCCCCGTCGATCTACGCCTCCTCGGAGGTCCACTCGTCCCAAGACATCTGCCAGACGCTCCAGCCGTCGGTCGGCTCCAACGTCTGCTCACCGGCGTTGCGAACCTTGATCACGTCGCCCGGTTTCGACTTCTCCATCAGCCACGCCGCGTCCTCGGTCGAAAGGTTGATGCACCCGTGGCTGGTGTTGGTGTTGCCCTGATAGCCCACCGACCACGGCGCCGAGTGGTAGAAGATGCCGCTGTAGGACAACCTCGTCGCGTACTCGACCCACAGCCGATAGCCGTCGCCACTGTCGTTCGGGACGCCGTACGTGCTCGAGTCCATCGTGTAGCCGTTGTGCTCGCTCATCACGGTGTAGGTGCCGTTCGGCGTGGGCGTCGACGGCTTGCCCATGGAGATCGGCATCCGCCGGACCCGCTTGTCGCCGACGAACACCGACATGTGGTGCGATTCGCCGTCGGCGACGGCGGTGACCTTGCGCCCCACGGAGAACGAGGCGTGCTGATCCTGCGCTCCGTACATGCCGTCGCCGAGATGCTTGCCGTAGATCAGCGCGTCGACGTCGACCTTCGTACCCGGCTTCCAGTACTCACGGGGTCGCCAGGTCACCTCGGAGTCGCTGAGCCAGCGGAATGCGCCCTCCGCTTCGGGCTGTGTGCGCACGCGGAGCGCCTTCTCCGCAGCCTCGCGGTCGGGCACGGCGGCGCTGAAGGTGAACACGATCGGCATTCCGACGCCGACCTTCTGCCCGTCCTGCACGTTCATGTGCACCGTGGTCTGGCTCTGTGGGGCCGCTGTGGTGAAGGTCACCTTCTTGGTGACCGCCTCGCCGTCCTCACCTTCGGCCGTCGCCTCGAGCGTGTAGGTCTTGCCGAAACCGAGCGGTTCGGACGCCCGCCACGCGGTCTCCCGCATCGTCGTTCCGCCCTCGACGACCGTGCCGTCCTGTCCGGTCAGCGACGCGGCGGTGATGGTGCCGTGCTGCACCGTCGCCGTGATGCCCCCGCCCGGTTCGACACCGTCGGCGCCCTTGTCCACCGACAGTTCCAGTTCGGCCTGCCGCGCGGGCTCCGTCGCCCCTGCTTCACTGTCCCCCGAAGCCGTATCACTCGCCGAGGAGGTACACCCCGCGACGAGCATGCCCCCGACGACCAAGATCGTTGCCGTCCGCACCCACCTGCCCGGTGCGGACATCCCCCGACGCCCCATCGGCAACCTTCCGTTCGACCCGTTTGACATCGACCCGTTTGACGTTGTCTCGTTCCGGGCCTGTCCGTGCCCCAGTCGGCGCTCGCGCCGGCGGGCACCCGTCGAGCGCCCGCGAATCCTCGCCAGTCTGCCGGAGCACCGGATGTGGCGAGTGAGCCGTGACACGAGTGAGACGTGCGAGAGCACCACATCGTTGCCTCCTCGGCCCCGCACGCCACCCGACACCCGCCTCGACGTGCGGGAACGTCGCGAGCAGGATCGAAAGGAGGGGGGTCGTCGGAGGCCGCTACGGACCGTGCTAATCTTTTTCTCGTCGCAAGGGAGACCGGAACGCGACAAGCGAAGAGGTCTCAGCGTGACGCGCCGTTAGCTCAATTGGCAGAGCAGCTGACTCTTAATCAGCGGGTTCGGGGTTCGAGTCCCTGACGGCGCACTCCCACCCCAGGTCACAGGCTTGGGGTCTTTGTTTTATTGATCATCCTGCCGCTTTTCTGCCGTCTTTCCCAGTGCATTGAGAACCGCCGCAGCATGCCGTGACACCAGGTTCCGCCCGACATAGGTGTCGGTGGTCTGCGACACGCGCGAGTGGCCCAGGATGTCAGCTGCCTCGCGTGCGGGCAGCTCATCGGTCAGCACCGTTGCAACCGTGCGACGGAAGGTCCGTGGTGTGAACCAGTCGCCGATCTTGTGACGGTCCCGGAAGGCGCGCCAATCCCGGCGCATGTTGCTGTTCTCGCGAAGAGTGCCCGTCGTGCTCGGGAAGACCCAGCCGCACATCTCCTCGGGCTCAACACCGACCATCGCAGCGACCCGGGCGCGACGGTCCAGCAGCATCTCGACGAGCCAGTCAGCCATCGGGATACCGCGTTCGGCGTTGTTGGTCTTGCCGTCGTTGACGGTCCGACCAGTGAGTTTGCTTCGAATCGCGTTGCTCTCGACCCACGCGATCTTCTCGTCGAAGTCGATAGTCTCCCACCGGATCGCCAGGGTCTCGCCCGTACGAGTACCCGTGCCGGCGAAGTAGCGCATGATGTCCGGCAGGTCGTGGCGCCGTGCGACCTCATCGCCGTCGGCCGTCTCGAAGATCTTGATTGCCTCCTCGACAGTCAACGCGCGAGGCCGCTTCTTGCGCTTGCCGTTCTCAACGGGCCGAGCCTCTCGTACTGGGTTGACCGACAGCGCACCATGCCGCACGGCAAGGCCGCAGATACCCGACACCACCGCACGGCACGTCCGAGCAGTGCTGGCGGAGTATTCGCCGTCGATATCCTGGATGATCTTGTCCACTCGGCCGGTGGTGAGTTCCATGACCGACAGCCCGACTACACGCGGCTTGACCAGCGTGCGCCAGCGATGCTCATAGGTGTCGTAGCTGGTACCGCTGCGCTTACCTGCGTCCACCATGTCCCGGAACTCGCTCAACCACCGTTCGGCGACATCGACGACCTTCGACTCGGCCGACAGCTCCCCCATGCTGATCTTCCGGTCACGGAGACGTTCACGGAGCTTGTTGGCCGCCTTGCTCGGACTCTGCGCCCAGGCACGAACTTTGCGCACCTTGCCGTCAAGATCTCGGAACTGGCAGGACGCCATCCCACGAGAGCCGTCCCACTTCGTCTTGATCTCGCCGTAGGTACCGACCGGCAGCGGCGGACGTCCCACTTCTTCCTCCGTTAAGCAGCGTTGTCGTCGAGCGATTCGAACCAGTCGATGACGTCATGTGGTCTGTATCTGACGTACTTCCCCACACGCTTTCCTGGCGGGCCGTAGTCCTTAGTGCGCCAGTCGTAGATGGTGCTGACCGGCACGCCGAGGTACTCGGCAACGTCTTCGACTGTCCACAAGCGATCCGTAGTCATTCGTCTTTTCCTTATCTGGCTATGGTTTCCTCCACTTCTTCCTTGGCGACCTGTCGCCGCTCGCGGGCTTTCGCTGCTGCTGTGTTGGCCAGGGCGGCGTCACCGATGGTGAGCCAGCCGACGCCATCGAAGATCCAGTTCAGGGTCACGACGGCGTCCTCGGCGACGGGGTCGGTGTCGGCCGGAGGCTGGTCTGGGTCAGGTGGTGTTTCGCCGCGCTGGTATGCCCGTCGGACGGCACGCAGGGCGCCGAGGGTGGTCGAGTAGCGGCGGCTCTTGGTGGAGAAATGGCCGCCGAAGCCGAGCATGTGGGCCCACTTCTGGAGCTTGCCCCAGCCGGGCAGGTTGCTTCCGGGGCTGTCGTCCCACGCGTCGATGTCGTCGTCGGTGGTGCAGTTCAACGGCCGCTTGCCCAAGCGCCAGCAGGCCAGCAGTTGGCGGGTCTGGTGACTGTCGAGCTGGGCATACGCAGCAGCGTCGGCGGCCGTGAGGCGGCGGGAGACGACTCCGGTGACTTCAGTGGCCTTGGTGGCGTATTTGGCCAGGTATGCCGCGACCGCTTGCGTGGTCAGGGTACCGCGGTCGTCGCAGTCAGCGGGAGTCAGACGCACCTGCCGCACGTCGATCTGATCACCCCATTTGATGGCCCAGCCGATGGGGTTGTGCGGATGCGGTGCCGTGGTGAGGCCGGTGATCCGGGCGGCCTGCTCGATGTGGGATGCGACGAGCTCCGAGGTCAACGACTGGTCCGGCGGCAGCACGGCATCCGGGTCGTCGGGTTCGTAGCCGTCGAGACGGATAAGCGCGTGGTAGTGGACCACACCGCGCCGCTGGTATTCGGCGACCTTGGCGTAGGAGAGACGTATCTTGACCCCGCGCTGCTTGGCAACCTTGCCCAAGCGCCGGTTCAGGGTCATGGTGGTACGTCGCCACAGCTCCGAGGCGTGCAGATTCCACACAGCTTGATGGTCGTAGTCGTAGCAGTCCAGGCAGATCGCTTCACCTAGACACGGGTCGTCCTCGGAGTGTCGCTGGTAGCAGATGACTTGACGTCCGTGCTCACACACGGTGCCCGAGCGGCGGACCCGACAGGGCTTGACCTTGCCGTTGGTTCCGACCACGCGGGAGTGGACCGGGCCGAAGGCCGGCGCGGTGAGGGTGACGAAGAAGCACGGGTGACCAGCGACGGAATCCGGCACGCCCTTGCCGCCGAGGAGGCCGGCCTTGACCAGCTGGTAGGTGTCCTGTCGGTAGGTCTCAGCACACGCGGGGCACACGGAGGCGCGACGGTTCTTGCAGGCCACGTAGACGAGCCCGTCCGGCATGTCGTCGGTGACGCGTTCGACCTCACTGCCGCCGTTGCCGTTATGCCATGTGGCGTTCAGACGCAGCCGCACGGGGTTGGAGCAGGCAGCGGCGGACATGACATGGGTGAGCCACCACTGATAGCCAGGATCAGAGGCGCGAGCGAGGACGTCCGCATGGAGCTGACGACGCACACTCGGGTAGTGCTCGGCAACGGCACCCGCCCCCAGCACGGACGTGATGCTGGGGGTGAGTGTCGCGGTCGAGAACGTGCTCACGCAGCGGCCCCCAGTTCGCGGGGGTCGAGGGTGGGCGTGCCCTGCACGTAGTCGTGCAGGTAATCCCAGGGCTCGAGGAGGCCGAGGTGGAACCGGCACGGTTCGCAGACTCGGTTTTCCCTGGGCAGTTCGACAGCGCAGAGTTCGCCGCACTGACGGCAGGTGTGCCGGGCGGCCATGGCCTTGGCCAACGCGCGATGCTTGGCGAGGGTCATGGGCCGGACCGGCTTGGCCCGCTCGATCAGGAACAGCTCAGCGAACACGAGCTTCCCGGCAGCACGGCAGCGGAAGTACATCAGCGCTACCGGTTCTTGTCCGCCAGGACGAAGCCCCATGGTGCGCAACTGACGACGTGTGGCCAGCTTGTCGCGCGGGGCAATGCCGTAGGACAGCAGAGGCAGTCCGTCGTAGGTGCCACGGGTGAACTCCGGGACGTCCGACCACGGCACGGGACGCAGGTCCCAGGGGAATTTGCGGGACCCCATCAGCACTCACCACCAGGGGTGAACAGGGACGCGTGTGCATCGATGTCGGCGGTAGTGGCCCACCGGTACTCACCGAGCGGTTCGCCGGTCTCACGCAGCACGGGCAGCGCGGCCGAGGTGTTGAACACCTCCGTGGCCAATGCGAGGAACTCCGTGCAGTCCGGGCAGAACGCCAGCCGTCCAGCATCGACGCCGGACGTTTCGTCGGAGAGCAGGAACATCCACACCTCGTCGGGCGAGACCGCAACGGGTTCGGAGGAATAGAACATGATTGGCTCCCTTAAAGGCGCGATCGAATGAATCAGCCGAAGACACTTGTCACGAAACTTCCGACGCCCGCAGCGGCATCGTTGAGCCATTGCCAGACGTTGCCGACGGCGTTTCCGGTATTCGCCGGGTTCTTGATGACGGCCAGGGCAATGACCAGGACGAACAGAGCAAAGACGAACTTTCCGAAGGTGCGTTTTGTGCCGTTCATGAGACAGTCCTCTCCCCATGTAGGAATGGAGTACGATGAGAAAGTGGTTATGCGGCGCGGCCGGTGCTCATTTGCCGGGCGTAATCCACCAGCGAGTAGATGTCAGCGTCGGCGAGATAGGCCGACTTCATGCGACGTGGCACGCCACCTTCGGCCAGCAGCAGACCGACCCCACGTTCGGCGGGGGTGATGGTGGCGGCGTTGTAACCCTGCTGTGCCCAGCCGCGGCCGAGCACGATGTCCGAGGAGCTGTCGGTGGTGCAGCGGAAGGCCAGCCGGTAGCTGAACAGGTCCCGCAGCGACGTCGGGATGATGTCGGCGGAGGGACGCTGCGTGGCAGCCACGACGATGATTCCCGCAGCACGGCCACGAGCAACCAGGTCACGCAGGACACGGACGAACTGTTCCTGCTCCTCCTTGCTACCCATGGTCGCCGAGAACAGGGCCAACTCATCGATGACGAGCATGATCGCGTTCAGCGGATCATCCCGATTGATCTTGCGACGCCGCACCCGCGTGAGCTCCTCGTAGCGGCGGTTCATCTCGTTCTGCAGCGCATCCAGCGCCGCTAGAGCTTTGCCGATGGACGGGCCGACGAACACGTCCGACACTTCCCGCCACAGGCCCAGTTCGACCTCTTTACCGTCGAACAGCCACAGATCCACATCCGGCGCCAGCGCGCCGTGAGCCACGATGTTGTTCAGGCACACCGACTTACCCGCGCCAGGCTCACCACCCAGCAGGATGTTGCGGTAGATCAGCTCCAGGGCGGCCAGGTGGCCGTCATCGAAGATGCCAAGGTGCACCGGGTCGTAGATCGACAGTCCCGCGACCGGGAACGTGTCGTGCGAGATCTTCTTGCGCTTGCTCAACATGACAACGAGTCCTTCCACGGAATGTGGGCACGCGGTGGGCCACCAACGGCGGCCTCACCGTGGCCACAACAGATTGATCAGATGTAGTCCGAGAGGTCTTCGCCACCCACCACAGCTGTCGGCGTGGTCGTCGCCGCAGCGTTCGACGTGGTCTTGGCCTTGCTCGTGGCCTTGGCCGGCTTGTCAGCGGATGCCTGCCCCTCAGTGGCCGGCTTGTCCGTCACCGGAAGCGGGGTCACCGTGGCCCCCGTGATCGGTTCGGTGCCTTCACCAGGCTGCTTGGTACCGGGCAGCAACGCAGTGACCTTGGCCAGCGGCGATGTCACCGCAGCGGTCTTGTCCAGCGGATCACGCCGGATGATCTCCACGACGACGAGCGTGGACAGCGAACGCCGGGTGTGTAGACGCGCCTCACGAGCGAAACAGGCAGGCGCGAGCTTTTCCAGCACGTTCTCCAGGTCCTCAGCCGAGGAACCGGCACGAGTCCACATCCAGATGCGCTCACCCGTGCGCGAGGGACGAGCCCACACCATGAACGGATACGACCCATCCAGAGTCATCGTCCGATACTTCGCATTCCGCAGGCACGTACGAATACGGTGCCGATCCAGCACACACCAGAACCGTGAGACCACGAAACGACGCGTCCACGGCACCAACGCACCCAGCAGCACCACTCCGGCCAGGGTGAACCAGGCTCCCCACGTTCCGAGCCGGGAAGACAGCCACACCATGCCAATCACCAGCACAGCAACCAGCAGCAGCTCCACACGCCACCGCATCACGATTCCAACGATCTGAGCAGGCAGCGACTGCTTCGGTGCCTGCCACATCTCCATGACATCGCCACGTACCCCACGACGGGCACGACGAGTAGACTTAGCCATGACTCTTCGCCCTCCAAGGCAGAGTTGAAACAAGAAGTACGAGAGGCACGGAGCCGGAAACGGAACCGCCAAGAACCAGACCGGCCCCGTGCTCTCTCAGCAACTTTCAGCAACACTAAAAAGCGTCAAATGCATTAACGCTGTACATGTGCAATATGTATTGCGTCGTCACAGATCAGCAGTGTCGCTACAACCACGCGGTCACGAAGATGCCGAAGCGCTCGACTTCGAAGTAGAAACCAACTTTACGTCCGTAGCACGGTAAGCAACGCCATTCCGTCCGTTCTGCGCCCAAGGAATCGCCTGCAACTCAACCGGGACAACCGGCTGACCAACCGAGACCTTCGGCGGCTGCGGAGCCGCCACAGTCACGTTGATCACCTCAGCCCCGCCGTCATCCATGGCAACCAGCTGCACAGACCACATCGGAGCGGCGGTGTTCCGATCCACACGCTGAACACCGTTCTGATCCTTCTTCGGCTCCGGCTCACGACCAACCGTGAACGACACACCAGAGACGTCAATCAACAGACGCATAACCACTGCCCTCCAAGGCAATCTCTTCGGTTCAACGCCCCGCTTATCGGTGCGTACAGCTAGATTGCCGTCGCAACGGGGGACGAGATCACTACACGAAGGGACTTCTTGGGACGTCCTTCCGTGCTAAAGTCGTCCCTAGCCGTACCGCTGGAGGGGACATGCCGAACGAGCGCCTACGCGACGCACTGCACTCCCGGGGTAAGACGCCGGCCGAGCTGGCGGACCACCTTGGCGTCGATCCCAAGACGGTCGAGCGCTGGATCACGAAGAACCGGACGCCCTACGCGAAGAACCGGCATCAGATCGCCACGTTCCTCAGCGAACGCGAAGCCTACCTGTGGCCCCATGCCGTCGACGAGACGAAGACGGCCGAGGTCAGCGGCTCGGAGATCGTCAAGGTCTACCCGCACCGCAACTCGGTGCCGAACGATCTCTGGGACCGTCTGCTCGACGACGCGACAACGTACGTCGACATGCTTGTCTACGTCGGCATGTTCATGACCGAGAAGCCCGGCCTGCTGGACCTGCTACGGACGAAGGCCGAACAGGGCGCGCGAATCAGGCTGTTGTTCGGCGACCGGGACGCCCCGGCCGTCATCCAGCGCAGCACCGACGAAGGCATCGGCGAGAACACCATCTCGGCCAAGATCGACCACGCGCTGGCCTACTTCCGCCCGCTGGCGGAGGTACCAGGCATCGAGATTCGCACACATGGAACGGTGCTCTACAGCAGCATCTTCCGGTTCGACGACGAGATGATCGTCAACCCGCACGTCTACGGCAAGATCGCGGCACACGCTCCCGCGATGCACCTCCGTCGGCTCTCGGCCGGAGATCTCTTCACCACCTATGCAGACAGCTTCTCCGCCGTCTGGGATGGCGCAAAGCGCGGCGAGTGGGAAGGCTGACGACATGCCAAAGACCGACTACTACGACGACCCGAACGCGCCGGTAGCGAACAGCATCGTGCCAGCAGTGACAGCCATCGTGCGCAACGACGCTGGCGACGTGTTGTTGATCGAGCGCACCGACAACGGCTTGTGGGCTCTCCCTGGGGGTGCGCAGGATCTCGGTGAGTCAGCACCTGACGCCGTTCGTCGTGAGGTCCTCGAGGAAACCGGAATCACCGTCGAGGTGACCGGCATCAGCGGTATCTACTCCGACCCGAAACACGTGATCGCCTACGACGACGGTGAGGTCCGGCAGGAGTTCTCGCTGTGCTTCCACGCCCGTCCCACAGGCGGAACGTTGCGACCCAGCTCCGAATCACGCCGAGTCCACTGGGTAGCCCCCGACAGCATCGAGGGGCTCACGATGGACCGCGCGATGCGTCTTCGTGTCGAGCACGGCGTCAAGGAGCCTACGAAGGTCCACCTTGGATAGGTGAGCTCAACGCCTCAGCCCGGCGCCGAGTGCGCTCCACAGCAGCCAACAGCTCCGGAGCTGCACCGGTGATGAACGTCGTCACGAGGTGATCAGGACCGTAACGGGCCTTGATCTCGGCGATGCGATCTTCGGCAGCGACAGCCGCACCGTCGGGCGAGGTGGTGATGTCGCAGTACCAGAGCGCATCGCGGATGGAGCCCCGCTCGTCCTCAAAGCCCTCCAGCTCATCCTGAAGCCCTCGCAGCTCAGCCTCATACGTTGCGAACGAGTGGTGCGCCACGAGATGCACAAGTCGCTCAGGAGCGCCGATGCGCGCAAGGTACGTCGCACCGTCGATCGGATGGAAGCCGGTATCGACCAGATCTGGCGCATAACCGACGTCGTGCAGGATCGCAGCCGCTTCCAGCAGCTCAGCATCCGAACCCGCTACGGCACTCAGCGACCGTGCTTGCCGAGCGACACCCTGCACGTGTTGCCAGCGACGAGGCAAAGTGTCGGCCAACTTCGCCGCTGAAGTCTCGAACGCCCACGTTGCCAAGGACATTCGCCCACAGTATCGGCAGGCACCGACAGCCGTACACACCCGAGCTAGCGAACTGTCTAGCCCGTTGCCAGCATGTGGCGTCTACTGTCGGCCACCGGGTGGCGTGGCCTGCGCTATCAGGTCCGGATGCAGAGAAGCGGAGGCGCCGAGGACTTCGAAACCGGCGATCTTGCCGCCCTTCCAGTCCATGACGACCGTTGCAGGGCAGTCGGGTGGTGTTTCCAGCTCGATTGATTGCCGACCAGGCGGGAGTTGAGCGCCCGTGAGATAGACATAGGCAACGTCGGTCTCCGGGTCGTATTCGATGCGCACCTGCTCATGGTGACCCATCGGATGGAGCCGGTGAGAACTTTCTGTACGGTTTCAAGCCGCCCTGCCGGGCGGTCGCGCGGGCCGGACAGGCGCGCGGCTCATCCCGCCGCTGACGCTCTGGTCTGGCCGCGCCAACGCCGCCGGCCACGCGCGGAACACGGCAGGACGGCACAACCATGCACAAAGCACCCACAGCACGCCGCTTCCGGTGAAGCCTCCATCCCCGCGATGGCCGGATCGTCAAAGCCGGGCCGAGCACTGTCAACCCCGCTTCGCGCCGATCCCGGTCAGTACTCACCCTGCATACACGGCGTCGCGTCACGTGAGTGGTCACCGGTCCGGGATCGGTTCCAGGGTTGACAGCGCCCAACCCGGCTGTGGGCGGCTGAGGATCGCGGGGATGGAGGCGCGTGGTCGGCGTCCCGGCGCCGGCGGGCAGGGGCTGCCCTTTTACTGCCGTCAATCGCTCGGAACTGGCCACAAACGATCACCAACGAACGTCATTTGCATCCGCACAAAACCGAGGTGGGCGTGGACGTTCGGTACCAACCGGAGATACCCACAGAAGTTGATCTCTCATCAGCGGGTTCGGGGTTCGAGTCCCTGACGGCGCACTCCCACTCCTCGAGGAAAGCCCCAGACGATGCTCTGGGGCTTTTTCCGCGTCGGGGACCTGCCGCCCACTCGGCCGCTCGGCAAGGCCCCTCGTGGCGGTGGCCCGCTGCACCCCCGGTACTCGGCGGCACAGCGCGCTCGCCCCGGTCTCCCCTTGAGGTCCAGACCTTTACCCCGCGCCGCGGCCTTCCACATCGGACTTGTCGGCGGGGAACTCCGTTTGCCCGCCACGGATCGGGGCTGTTACAACCTGCGCGAGAGGGGTGAGCACGGTGCGCGCAGTGTTCCGGCCGACGATGAACCCGGCCGAGATGTCCTACCTCGCGGTCGATCGCCGGCACGAGGTCAACGTGTCCATGGTCTTCCTGCTGCACCTCGACCACACACCCTCCACCGACGACGTGCGCGCGGCGCTGGCGCGGCTCGCCGAAACCGTGCCACGGTTCCGCCAGCGCATCGTCCACGCCTCGCCGTGGCGCATCAACTGGTCGGCGGCCACCCCCACCCCGGTCGAACGGCACCTCACCGAACTCCCCGGAGACTCCGCCGATCTGCACACCGTCCTCGGCCGCCTCACCACGCTGCTGCAACGGCCGTTCGACCCGGCACGTCCCCCATGGCAGGCCTACCACGTCCGGCACACGGCGGGCGGGCGCAGTCTGCTCGTGCTGCGACTTCACCACAGTATGGGCGACGGCGAGACCTACGTCGCCGCACTCCAGCAGGCCTTCGCCGACACCGGACCAGGCCTCGTCGCCGTCGAACACCCGCGCTCCCCGAGCGATCTCCTTTCCAGGGTGCGCGGCACCCTCGGCGCGGCCGGACGCACCCTCGCCGCGTTGTGCACCGCCACCGGACGCTCGGCACTGCGGGCCGAGGTCGACATCTGGACCACGCCGCCTCCGCCGGGCAGGGTGGGCCGCTCCCGCCGCGGCCAGCGCATCGCCGTCTGGACGGCACCCCTGCAAGACTGGCGAGACGCCGCGCACGCCCTGGGCGGGCGACACAACAGCCTCTTCCTCCTGATCGCCGCACACGCCGAGGCCGACTACCACGGCTGGCCGGACACGGACTCCGTCACGATCATGCCCGTCAGCACCCGCAGCAGCGATCCGCACGCGGTGCAGGACGGTGCGATCAGCCTGGCCACCGGCGTCCTCGTGCTCGACCGCGACGCCGTCCGATCCGGCCACCTCGCCCCCGTCGAGCACGCAGCGCAGGAAGCCCGGCGACGCGCGACCACCGGCGGCACCCACCCGCCCGTTGCCGATGATCTGATGCGCCTGCTGCCCGAAAGTCTGCGCGCGGCACTGCACGTCCGCCTGTTCGCCCGGTCCGATGTGGTCGCCAGCAACGTGGGGCGCGGTCAACGGATGCGGGTGGGCGGAGCCGAGGTGACGACCTGCGCGGTGGTCTCCCCCGCCGTGGCGTGTCCGGTCGCCTTCACCACGTTCACCTACGACGACGAGGTGAGCCTCGTCGCCTCGATCGACCCCGGCATGGTGGCCCGGCCGGACGATGTCGAGGCCGCGATCACCGCGGCACTGCGTCGATTCGTCCCCGGCACCGCACGCCGGTGAGCCGGCGGGACAAGCGACACCGGGACAGCAGTCAGCCGAACAACAGACACCGGGACAGCAGACACAGGAACAACAGTCACCGGCCCAGCAGTCACCGGCCCAGCGCGCTCCCGCGACACCCGCGACCGGTACCGAGAAGAACGGCGCCGGGACGGGCGGCGAACCCGTCCCGGCGCCGAAGGGCCGGAGGAAGGCCGGACGTCCACGTCCGGCCACACCGGTCAGGCGGCGGCACCCGCCTTGGCGCCGGTGTCGGTCAGCAGCGGCGGCGCACTCGGCGTGTTCAGCACCTCGTCGTCGAGCAGGCCCTCGGTGCGCGCGACGACCGTCGGCACCGCGATCTGGCCCGCGACGTTCGTGGCCGTCCGCATCATGTCCATGATCGGGTTGACCGAGTAGATCAACGCGATACCCGTCGCGACCTGGGCCGGGTCGAGGCCGATCACCGTGCTGGTCAGCGTGAGCGCCGTGAGCCAGCCCGTGGTGCCCGCCGTGGCCAGCGCCCCGAACACCGCCACGACGACGATGCCGACGTACTGCCCGAAGCTCAGCGACACCCCGGAGATGTTGGCGATGAAGATGGCGCCGATCGCGGGGAACACCGCGGCGCAACCGTCCATTTTGGTCGCGCTCGCCAGCGGTGTCGCGAACGCCGCGTAGCCGGGGTCCACACCGAGGTTGACCGTCGTCTGCCGGGTGAGCGGCAGCGTCGCACCGGAGCTCTGCGACACGAACGCGAACTGGATCGCCGTCCACGCCTTACCGAAGAACCGTCCCGGCGAGACCCGGGCGACCACCTGCAACAGCACCGGGTAGACCACCAGCAACACCAGCAGCGAACCGACGTACACCGCCACCGTGATCGACAGCAACGGGCGGAACAGGGAATCGCCGTAGTTGGCGACGGCCCCGCCGATCAGGCCGAGGATGCCGATGGGCGCGAGCCGCACGATCCAGCCCAGGTAACGCTGGATGATCTCGAACACGCTCGAGACGACGTCGACGAAGGGCTTGGCGCGGTCGCCGAGGCTGTAGGCGGCGGCACCGATCACGAGCGCGAGGAACAGCACCTGGAGCGTCTGGCCCTCGGCGAACGCCGCGACGAAGTTGTCGGGCACGATGCCCTCGATGAACGCGGTCCACGAACCCCATTCGCCGACGCTGCCCGCGGCCTTCTCCGTGTTCTCCGCGGTGGCCCGTGCGCCTTCGAGTCCCCCGCTTCCGGGGTTGAACAGCAGGCCGATGCCGATACCGATGAGCACGGCGATCAGCGACGTGGTGGCGAACCAGCCGACCGTCTTGCCGCCGAGCCGGGCAGCGGTACGTCCCCCGCCGAGACCGCGCAGGCTGTTGATGCCCACGATGATCGCGGTGAACACCAGCGGCACCACCGCGATCTGCAGCAGCGTGGTGAACACCGATCCGATCTGGTCCAGCAGCTCGGTCAGCCACGTCGTCTCGGTGACTCTGGCGACGGCGCCGAGCAGGGCGCCCACCAGCAGTGAGCCGATCACGGCGGAGGCGAACACCGCTGGTTTGGTGTAGGTGCGCATGAAGGACACGAGGCCGCTCCGAGGACGGGGGTTTTTCCGACAGATCCACGATTCCTAACGCATGCGAACGCACCATACTTCCGTTTCCCGGATCGTGGGACGCGTACGTCACAGTCCGTCAGCGGCGGGACGAGCGTGGGGACGTCTCCTCCAGCCGCTCCCTGATGGCGAGCTGGATCTCCAGCAGCAGCCGGTCGGCGGAATCGCTCAGATCGAGCCCGGTGACGGACTCGGCACGGCGCAGTCGGTACCGCAGCGTGTTGGGGTGCACCCGCAGTCGTCCCGCCGCCGCGCGGACGTCGCCGTGAGCGGCCAGGTAGGCCGCGGTGCTGCGGCGCAGCTCACCGCCGTGCCCGCGGTCGTACTCGGCGAGCGCGTCGACCCGCGGGTCCTGCAGTTCGGGGCGCGCCGCGATCAGATCGAGGATCTCACCCAGCAGCACCGCGGTGCGGGACTCGGCCAGGGTCGTCACGCGACCCTCGGGACCGGTCGCGGCGGTGCCGTCCAGCACGCGGTCGACCTCGGCGCGGGCCGCGGCCACGTCGCCGAGTTCGGCCACGCCGGTGGCGATGGCCGCACGCAGCACGACACCGCGCGTCTCCTCGAGCGCGCCGACCAGCTGGCGGGTCCACGCCGCGACCGCCTGCTCGGAGGCGTAGCCGGGCAGCAGCACGTAGGCGCGCTCGCCCGGCATCGTCGTCACCGAGTCGCGGCGGAAGGCGCTCGCGTGCAGGCGCAGGACACTGCCGACACGGCCGGTCACGTCGGATCCGGACGGCCCCGAGGTCGCGAAGCCGAGCACGGCGACGGGCCCGGACTGCGGCAGGTTGAGCGCACCGGCCAGGGACGGCACGTCGACCCCCTCCCCGCGGAGGCCGAACAGCCGCTGGATGAGCAGCTCCTCGGTCGACGGGGCGTTGCGACTGCGGACGATGATCCGGGCGGCGATCGCCGCCGCACCGCGCAGCACGTCCGCCGCGTCGGGGGCGAAGGGCCCTTCGCCCTGCTGCAGCCAGATCGACCCGAGCATTCGGGGCGCGTCCTCGACCGGTTCGTGGATGCCGACGACCAGGCGCCGTTTGGTGGCCAGTTCGGCGTGCGCGGGCACGTCGACGACCTCGTCGCTCGTGCGCAGCCGGTCGTAGACACCCCAGCGGTGCAGCACCCGCAGGTAGTCGCGCGGTCCTTCGCGTCCAAGGATCGACAGGGTGCGCAGTTCGTCCGCGGTTTCGTCGGACGGCGAATGCGCCAGCACCCGCGACGCCTCGTCCTCGATCGAGACCATCCCGCCGGCGTTGCGCGCCACCGTCCTGGCGAGGTCGAACAGGTCGGTGTCGGCGGCCAGCAGGTCGGGCGCGTCCGGGGCCCCCGCGCGGCGACTGCGGTCGAGCAGCCGCTGCACCTGGGGGAACACGTGGTCCCACCGCGCCCGCGGATGGACCTCGACGAGCGCGATGCCTGCCTCGGACGCGGCGGAGCGGACCGACGGCGCGGACGTCTTCGACAGCACCACGCGAGGCCGGCGCGTCCGGTCGCGGCCGGCGAGCGCGACCAGCCAGGCCCGCGCCTCGTCGTCGCGCACGCCGACGTGCAGCACGACGTCCGGCACATGGCCGCCGCTCGCCCCGGTCCGGTCGGGCGAGTCCGTGGCGTCGGCGGCGAGCTCGGCGCCGTCGACGAGCGCGACCGACGCCACCACGGTGTCCGCGTACTGTTCGTCGGCCGGGCGGGCGATCGCGGTGTCCAGCGCGTCGGTGAGCTCGCGCACCGTGATCGCCCGTCCCGACTCGGCCATCCCGTCGCTCCTCCCACCCCGTGCAGCACGTCCAACTCGTCCTTGTCCGATCGGACAATGATCAGCCGATTTCTTCGTCCGATTCTCTCACGGCCGACAGGCCCCGGCGCTGCTTCACTGCCCTCGCGGCGAAGTGCGCACGCATCATGACGAAGGAGGGTCCATGGACGGCATCACGAACGTTCCGCAGCCGGCGAACGAGCCGGTCAACTCGTACGCGCCCGGCACGCCCGAACGCGCCCGACTGCAGGCGAAGCTGGCCGAACTGGAGGCCCACCCCACCGAGATCCATCACGTGATCGGCGGGGAGCACCGGCGCAGCGCCACGACCGTCACCGACGTCGTCCAGCCGCACAAGCACGCCTCCGTACTGGGCACGTTCACCCACGCCACCCCGCAGGACGTGCGGGACGCGGTCGAGGCCGCGAACGAGGCCGCACCGGCCTGGCGGGCGATGTCGTTCGACGAGCGCGCCGCCGTCTTCCTGCGCGCGGCCGATCTGCTTTCGGGACCGTGGCGCGAGACCATCGCGGCGGCCACGATGCTCGGCCAGTCCAAGACCGCCTACCAGGCCGAGATCGACGCACCGTGCGAGTTGATCGACTTCTGGCGGTTCAACGTGCACTTCGCGCGGCAGCTGATGACCGACCAGCCACTGTCCGTTCCCGGAGTGTGGAACCGCGTCGAGTACCGGCCCCTGGAGGGCTTCGTCTACGCGGTCACGCCGTTCAACTTCACGGCCATCGCGGGCAACCTGCCGACCGCGCCCGCGCTGATGGGCAACACGGTCGTGTGGAAGCCGTCGGACACTCAGGCCGTGGCCGCCTACCTGACGATGCAGCTGCTCGAGGCCGCCGGCCTGCCCCCGGGCGTGATCAACCTGGTCACCGGCCCCGGCCCCGAGATCTCCGACGTCGTGCTCCCCGACCCCCGCCTGGCCGGTATCCACTTCACCGGCTCCACCGAGACGTTCCAGACCCTGTGGCGCGAAGTGGGCACCAACATCGCGAACTATCACTCCTACCCGCGGCTCGTCGGCGAGACCGGCGGCAAGGACTTCGTGGTGGCGCACAGCTCGGCCGACCCCGAGGTGCTGACGACGGCGCTGATCCGCGGTGCGTTCGACTACCAGGGGCAGAAGTGCTCGGCCGCCTCGCGCGCGTTCATCCCCTCGTCGGTGTGGGCGAAGATGGGCGAGGACCTCATCGCGAAGACCAACGCGTTGTCCTACGGCGACGTCTCCGACCTGTCGCACTACGGCGGCGCCGTCATCGACAAGCGCTCGTTCGACCGCAACAAGGCGGCGCTGGACCGCGCCAAGTCGACGCCCAGCCTGACCGTGGTGGCGGGCGGCGGCGCCGACGACAGCGTCGGGTACTTCGTCGAGCCGACGATCCTGCTGGGTGACGATCCGACCGACGAGGCCTTCACCAAGGAGTACTTCGGGCCCATCCTGGCTGTGCACGTCTACGACGACTCGCAGCCGGGCGCCTTCGATGAGATTCTGCGGGTGGTGGACTCCGGCTCGGCCTACGCCCTCACCGGCGCGGTGATCGCCGACGACCGCGAGGCCGTCGCGACGGCCACCGAGGCACTGCGGTTCGCCGCAGGCAACTTCTACATCAACGACAAGCCGACCGGTTCGATCGTCGGTCAGCAGCCGTTCGGCGGCGCCCGCGCCTCCGGCACGAACGACAAGGCCGGGTCGCCGCAGAACCTGCTCCGGTGGGCCTCGGCACGCTCGATCAAGGAGACGTTCGTGGCGCCGACGGACCACCACTACCCGCACCAGGGAGTGTGATGGCGATGCAGTCTCCGCTGCGTTCGGCACTGCTGGCCGCGGCCCGTTCGCCACGGCTCGAGAAGGCGGCCTCCGGCACGCGGCTCACCCGCGGCGTGGTCGACCGGTTCGTCGCCGGGGAGACCGAGGAGCAGGCCGTCGCCACCGCACGGGACATCCTCGGCTCCGGGCGCTACGTCACGATCGACCACCTCGGCGAGGACACCACCGACGCGGCGCAGGCGAACGCGACCGTCTCGGCGTACCTGTCGCTGTTGTCGGCGTTGGCCCCGCTGGCCGGCGAGTCGGCGGCCGGCGGTCCGCGGCCGGTGGAGGTGTCGTTGAAGCTGTCGGCGCTCGGGCAGCTGCTCGGCCCGGACGGTGATCGCATCGCGCTGGGCAACGCCCACAAGATCTGCGCCGCAGCCGAGGAGGCGGGCGTGTGGGTCACGGTGGACGCCGAGGACCACACGACGACCGATTCGACGCTGTCGATCGTGCGCGAGCTGCGCAGCGACTTCCCGAGCCTCGGCACGGTGCTGCAGGCGTATCTCAAACGCACCGAGGCCGACTGTGCCGACCTCGCCGGCCCGAGTTCGCGGACTCGCCTGTGCAAGGGCGCCTACGCCGAGCCGGCCACGGTGGCCCACCAGGGCAAGGCCGTCGACGACGCCTACGTCCGGTGTCTGGAGGTGCTGATGCGCGGCGAGGGCTACCCGATGGTGGCCACCCACGACCCGGCGATGATCGAGGCTGCTCTGCGACTCGCGGGCGAGGCGGGCCGCGGCCAGGACGAGTACGAGCTGCAGATGCTCTACGGCGTCCGCGACACCGAACAGCTCAGGCTGACCGGCGCCGGCAGACATCTGCGCGTGTACCTGCCGTACGGCACCCAGTGGTACGGCTACTTCATGCGCCGTCTCGCGGAGAAGCCGGCGAACCTGGCGCTGATGCTTCGTGCTCTGACGTCGAAGAAGTAGTCGTCGCCCTGCGGCCGGCCGGGACCACGGACCCGGCCGGCCGTTACCGGCGTCACAGCGCGGGCACCGGGTCGACGTGTGTCCCGGAGGTCGCGAGCGGCCATAGACTCGCCGCTGAGCGATGATCAACGGCGAAAGGCGCGCACGACGATGTACGCAGCGACGGTCACCCGCACCGACGGTCCGGCGGCTCTCGAGGTTCTCGAGCAGCCGGCCCCCACGCCCGGCGAGGGCCAGGTCCTCATCGACGTCAAGGCGGCCGGGGTGAACTTCCCCGACCTGCTCCTGACGAAGAACATGTACCAGTACAAGCCCGAACCGCCGTTCGTCCTGGGCGGTGAGCTGGCCGGCGTCGTGCGCGAGGCCCCCGCCGGCTCCGGCCTGTCCCCCGGCGACCGCGTCGCCGCGAGCACCACGACCGGGGCGTTCGCCGAACAGGCCGTCGCCGATGCCCCGACGGTGTTCCCCCTTCCCGACTCCATCGGGTTCGCCGAGGGCGCCTGCCTGCCGATGAACTACCTGACGATGACCTTCGCGCTGCTCAAGCGCGGCCAGTTGCAGAAGGGCGAGACCGTGCTCGTGCACGGCGCGGCGGGCGGGATCGGCACGGCGACGATCCAGCTCGCCGCCTCCATGGGTGCGCGCGTGATCTCCGTCGTGTCCACTGAGGACAAAGCACGGTTCGTCTCGTCCGTGGGTTCGCACGAGGTGGTCCTCGCCGACGGGTTCAAGGACTCGGTCGCCGAGCTCACCGAAGGCAAGGGTGTGGACATGGTGGTCGACCCGGTGGGCGGTGACCGGTTCACCGACTCGCTGCGGAGCCTGGCGCCGCTGGGCAGGCTGCTCGTCATCGGCTTCACCGCGGGCGACATCCCGACGGTGAAGGTGAATCGCCTGCTGCTCAACAACATCGACGTGCGCGGTGTCGCGTGGGGCGCCTACGTGATGGCGGACCGGAGCAGGCTGCGCACCGAATGGGACGTGCTGACCCCGTACCTCGACTCCGGTGTCGTGGACCCGCCGATCGCGGCCACCTACCCGCTGTCGCGCGCGGGCGAGGCGGTCGCACAGCTGGAGGACCGCGCGGTGCTCGGCAAGGTCGTCGTCGACCCGACGGCCTGACCGCCAACGCCCGCCAGCCGGCGGTACAGCTCGAGGTGACCGCGCGCCGCGTTCGCCCAGCTGTACCGCCGCGCCAGGGCAAGCCCCGCCTGACGGCGCGCGCCGGGGTTGCGCACGGCGTCGGCGAGCGCGTCGGCGAATCCCCACGGCTCGCTGGCAAGCCGCACCGCCCGACCGAAGACCTCGCGCAGCACTGGAAGATCCCGTGTCACGACGGGAACTCCGGCAGCAAGGGCCTCCATCGCCGCGAGACCGAAACCCTCCTTTGTGGACGGGAAGCCGAACGCACTCGCCGCGGCGACGATCAGCGGCAGATCGTCGTTCTCCACGGCGCCGAGCACGATCGGATCCACACCGAGTTCCTCGGCCCGCGCGTCGAAGCGCGCCCGGTAGTCCCGGTAGTCGAACAGTGTCTCGCCGCCGACGATCACCAGGTTCAGCTCCGGATCACGGCTGCGCAGCAGCGCGTACGCCTCCAGCAGATCCAGCGTCCCCTTGCGGGGCTCGATCCCCCCGACCGAGACGACGTACCGTCCGAGCTTCTCCCTCCATCGCCGCTTACCGTCCGCATCGGACGAAGCATGGACGAAGCGCTCCGACTCGACACCGTTGGGGATGACCTCCGCCTCGATGCCCCACCCCTCGGCCAGTTCCCCCGCGATCGCGTCCGACACGCACACGTGCGCGTACGGCCGCGTGATCGCACGTTCGTGGCACGCGGCGAGCTCCGGCGTCGAGAAGTGGTCGATGTGGTGCACGGTGCGCAGGCACTCGTCGACGGCGTTGGCGCTGATGCAGTCCTGTGCGTGCACGATGTCGTAGTCACCTGGCCGGAACGCCGCGCGCATCGTGTCGATCGAGCGCAGGATCCGCGGACCGACGCCCTCGGCGTCCCGGCCCTCGAACGGCACGACCCGCACCGCGACGCGGTCGTCGACCGGCCGGAAGAACCCACTGTCGCCGCCCCGGCCTAGTGTCCACACCGTGACGTCGGCGCCCTCGGCGGCCATCGCCTCCGCAAGTGCCAGCGTGTGGACGACCCCGCCACGCGGCTTCGTCGAATAGCTCAGCAGTGCGATCCTCACGCCGTCCCTCCCATCCGATAGGCCTCCGGTTTCCGCTCGCCGAGGTGATGCAGTACCCGCCGCGCGGTGGCAAGTTCCGCGCCGACGTCGACCTCCGCCACTGCGATACCCGCCTTGCTCCACGTGCGCGCGAGGATATCCCCGCCGGGGCCGACAACCTTGGCCTGCCCGAGGAAGCGCATCCCGCCCATCGCGCCGGTCTGGTTGGACGACGCGAGCACCACCTGGTTCTCGGCGGCGCGCGCCTGGTCGTAGAGGTCGAACAGCCGCGCCTGGCGGTCCTGCGACATCCGCGGCGCCCGGTTGGTGATGCTCGTCGGCCACGCCGACAGACACGCGATCACCTCGGCGCCGTCGAGCGCGAGACTGCGCGCGGACTCCGGGAACGTCTTGTCGTAGTCGATCAGCATGCCGATGCGCCCCAACGGCGTGTCGAACGCCGCGAAGGTCTCGCCCGCGGCGTACACGGAACGTTCGCCCGGCGGCTGGTGCACCTTGCGGTGCCGGCCGAGCACTCCGTCGCCGGTCACCGCGACCGCCGCGTTGTAGCGTGTGTCGCCGTCGGCCTCGCAGAAACCCACGCACACCACCATGTCTCCCGCCAGCTCGGCGACCTTGGTCAGCCGTGCGTCGTCGGAGGGCAGAGCCGGCGGCAGGCTGTCCGGGTCCGGGTCGCGCAGGTCCGCGAGGTACCCGCCGAGCGCGGCGTCCGGCAGTACGAGCAGCTGCGCGCCGGACGACCGCGCATGCTCGATGAGCGTGGCGATGCGGTCGAGGTCGAAGTCGAGGTCGCGACCGAAGTGCGCCGCGACCGCGGCGATACGCGTCAGGGCCATGCGAGAATCATTCCGTAGCGCTCCGCGCCAGCTCACCGACGTCCGACGCCGTGTCCAGTGCCGCGTCGATGCCTGAGCCTATCGCGGTGTACGTCGCGGGCCTGCGGTCGCGCAGGTGCCCCATCGACCGGCGCGCGGTCGTCAGAGCCTCGGTGACGTCGATGTCGGCAACAGCCAGCCCCTCGGCGACGCCGGTGCACGCCACGACGTCGCCGCCCGGGTCGACGATCTTCGCGCTCGCCACGAACCGCAGGTCGCCGAACTCGCCCGACTGGTTGGCCGAGAGCCACACGATCTGGTTCTCGAGCGCCCGGGCGCGGTCGAACAGGTCGAACCGGCGTTTCCAGCGGTCCCGTGCGAGTTCCGCCGTCGCGCCCGTCCTGCTGCCCGGCCACGCGGACATGCACACGACGACCTCCGCGCCGTCCAGCGCGAGCTCGCGCGCGGACTCCGGGAACGCCTTGTCGTAGCAGATCATCATGCCGAGCCGCCCGACCGGAGTGTCGAACGCCGTGAACCGCTCGCCCGCGCGGTACGTCGCGTCCTCGGACAACGGCTGGTGCACCTTCCGGTGCAGGCCCAGCACGCCGTCGCCGGTCACGCACACGGCGCTGTTGTAGAGCGCGCCGTCGGCGCGCTCGCAGAACCCGGCCGTCACGACCAGGTCGCCCGCGAGCGCGGCAAGCCTCTTGATCTCCGGTCCGTCGGCCTCCAGCGGCGGCGGGCCGTCGGCGTCGCCGTCGAGGTTGGCCAGGTACCCACCGAGACACGCCTCCGGCAACGCGAGCAGCTGCACGCCGTCCGCACGCGCACGGTCGATCAACGCCGCGATACGCGCGAAGTCCTGCTCCAGGTCGCGGTCGAACGGCGCCGACACCGCCGCCATCCTTACTGCTGTCATGCCGCTTCTCCCAGCCCCGTCACGGCGGCGTCGACCACCGGGATCTCCTCTCCGTCCGGCCAGCGCAGCCGTATCCCGCCACCGCTCGTCAACGTGCCGCACTCGGCCGAGACCGCCGGCCCTGCGGGCGGCTGCTGCGGTCCGGCGGTGAGCATCGCGAAGCCGGGGAAACACGTCAGCCAGTCGCCGACCGTCGCACCCGCGGGCCGGGGCACCGCGCCGACGTCCAGTACCGCACCGCAGCCGCTCGCCTCGGCGAGCATCCCGAGCGTTCCGGCGATGCCCGCCATCGAGACGTCCTTGGCCGCATCCGGCCGCGCCGCGGCGATCGACGTCTGCATCACGCGCAGGTCCTCCGCCGAGCGCTGTGACGTCGAATCCCATTGCGCGCCCGTGTATCCCGGCCGCCACGAGCCTTCGACGTCGGCGGTGAGCCGCACCGGCATGCCCGCCCTGCCACCCCCGCCGGGCACCGGGTCCGGCGTCGTGCCCAACGCCGTCACGGACAACGACGCGGGCACGCCGAACTGCGTGTGCCCGCCGAGCACCGGCACGCCCCACGCCTCGCTCGCCCTGCGCAGGCCCGAGAGCACGCGCGCGGCGAACGACGCGTCCCGCGCGCCGAGCGCGTCGAGCAGGCCCGCCGGCCGCGCGCCCATCGCCGTGAGGTCGTTGACGTTCACCAACACCGAGCACCAGCCCGCCCATTCGGGGTCGCGTTCGACCATGGACGGCAGGATCGCGTCGCAGGCCGCGACGACGTCCCCGCCGGGCACCGGAACGCCGTCGTCACCGACGAACCCCGGCACGCCGGTCATTCCGCTCAACAGCGGGCCGAGTGCGTTCTTCGTCGCCGCGGCCTGCGCGGCGATGCGGCGCATCGGCCTGCGCATCAGGACGTGCGGCGCGCCTCCTACGTCCGTCCGCCGCACGATCTGCCAGCCGAGTCGCGTGAACATCCGCTCGTTGGCCGCCTGCACGGTGGCCTCGAAGCGCAGCACGCCCGCGTTCTCGGCGTACGCCTGGGCCGCCCGCACGAGCGCCGCACCGACACCCGCCGCCGACCGCCGGTACTCCGGGGCGACGGCGAGCCGGCCGCCGTACCACCAGCCGAGGTCGTCGGCGGTGGCCGGGAACAGCCGCACCCCGCCGATCACCGTGCCGTCGCGTCCGCGGGCGACGAGCACGACCGTCCGCGGGTCCTCGTCGTGGGCGTCGAGGTCGCGGCCGGTGAACAGGCCCTGCTCGTCGACGAACACCGCCCGCCGCACGACGTGGTAACCGGCGAGCGTTGCGGTGTCGCCTGCAGGCTCGATGCGGAACTCGGGCTGCCGCGCGAGGCTCACACGGTCGCCGAGCAACGCCAGGACGTCGGGGTACATGTCAGCCTCCCGCCGCGCTGAGCGCACCGCACGCCCCGCACGCCGCGCAACCGGCCTGCTGGTCGACGCCGGTCATGCCCGCCGCGCGCAGCAGCGCGGCCACGCGCTCGGTCACGTCACGCACGAGGGACGCGGGCGGCGCCTGCGCCCCGTCGGCGCGGGCCAGGGTTCCCGCCATCGGCCGCATCGGCACGACGAACGGGTAGACACCGTGGTCGATCACCTCGCCCGCACCGGCGACGAGCTCGTCCGGGTTCTCGCCCAGGCCGACGAGGAGGTATGTCGACACGCGGTTCCTGCCGAACACCCGCACCGACTCGTCCCACGCCGCCCAGTACTCCGACAGCGGGACGGTCGACTTGCCCGGCATCCAGCGTGCGCGCACGGCGTCGTCGAGGGATTCGACATGGATGCCGATCGACGTCGCACCGGCGTCCCGCAGCTCACGCAGGATCCCCAGGTCGCCGGGCGGTTCGATCTGCACCTGGATCGGCAGGCCCGGCACGGCCTCCAGCACCGCGCGCACACAGCGCACGAGATGCCGCGCGCCGCGGTCGGGTCCGGCCGTGGTGCCGGTGGTGAGCACCATCTGGCGGACACCGTCGAGCCGCACCGCGGCCTCGGCGACCTCGGCCAACTGCGCAGGAGTCTTCGCCGCGACCGTCGACCCCGCCCGCAACGACTCCTCGATGGAACAGAACCGGCAGCGCTGGTCCTCGACGTAGCGGATGCACGTCTGCACGACGGTGGACGCCAGGACATCCTTTCCGTGCAACAGCGCGATCTTCTCGTACGGAACACCGTCCGCCGTGGACAGTTCGTAGAACCTCGGCCTGGCGACGGGTTCCACCGACAGGCCGAGGTCCAACGTTCCTTCGAAGACGCGGCCGTCGCGCAGCGTGTACGGACTGTCGGGGTTCAGCGGCAGCGTCGCGTTGGCACCGTCTACGACGAGATGCCCGTCGTCGCTCGGCCCCGCACCCTTGCTGCGCCGGACCGGAGTCTCCGCCCTGATTCCCTGGACCGCGAGATCGATCCGCGTGGCGACGTTGTTCGCCACTACCGCTTCCTCAGCACCAGTTGTCATCGCGTACCTCCGAACGCCCGATATCCGTGCACGAATTCACACCCTCAGACCATGTACGTCGAATTGATGATCGCGCCCTTACGCGCGTAGTGGATCAGCGCATCCTGGACGTCCAGCGGGTGCGTCGGAATGACGCCCTCGATCAGGTCCTCCTCCCGCAGTCCGTGCAGCGAGAGACCGAAGCGGCAGCAGTACACCTTGCCACCCTCGGCAATGAACGTCTTGAGCTGTTCGTTGATGTTGTGCTCACCGGGGAACGCGGAGTTACCGGTCGTCGGGAATCCGCGCGTGGCCATGCAGTTCATCGAACCAGGGCCGTAGAAATAGATCGCGGCCTCGAATCCCTTTCGCAGCGCGCGCGTGGCCTGCAGGATCGCGACGAAGCTCACCGACGACTCGTGGGCGATGCCGTGCACCAGCGTGAAGTACGACTGGCCGGGCTCCGCCTGGTAGTCGGGGAACACCTTGGTGCCGCCGTAGATGTTCGACCCCTCGGGAAGCGAGGGGTGCGGGATCTCGTTCAGGCTCTGCTGCTCGGTCTCGGTCAATTCGGGCACGGGTATCTCCTTCGTGGATTTCGGCGCTGACGGCCTGACCTGCGGCCGGAAATCGTTTCCGGCCACCTGACAACTACGGGATCTGCCTACTACCCGTAGAGCTTTTCGAAATTCTCACGGAACGCGAGTCTGGCGAGTTCGCCGTCACCGGCAGCACCGCGCAGGGCTGCCATTTCCGTGTCATGATCTCCCCACGGCTCGTCGCTCGCGAACAACACACGGTCGGCTCCAATCCCGCGGCGTGAGATCTCCTCGGCGAGCCACCGGGGCGCGAATCCGATCGCCCACGACAGGTCGGTGTACACCTGCTTCCCGTTCTCGATCCAGTCGAAGAAACGGGATCCGATCAGTTTGATGTGCCCGCTCATTCCTCCACCGAAATGGACGAGATGGATCTTCACGCGGTGGCCGTAGTCGTCGACGAGCGTGCCGACCTGGTCGATGTCGGATGCCGCACCCGGCGAGGTGTGCACGTGGATGACGAGGTCACGCTTCGCTGCCTCGGCAACGATGTCCTCCAGCATCGGGCGGCACTCAGGGTCTGTCGGACTGCCGCCGAGCAGGAAACTCAGCTTCAGCGCGCGGACCCCGGGTTCGCCGGCCAGCGCCAACGCCGCCCGCGTGCGCTCGGCGTCCCGCGGCAGCGGCGACACCCACAGTGCGGCGCGCACACGGTCGTCCAGCTGGGCTGCCTCGACGCACATCTCGTTGAAGGAGAAGGACAACGACGAGTCGGGCACGCCGTAGTTCGGGATCACCAGCGCACGTTCCGTGCCCTTTGCGTCGAGGTCGGCGATCAGCTCGGCGATCGTCGCGCGGGCCTTCGTGTCCGGGTTGACCGGCGGCCCGCCGTAGAACGGGAACGCCGGGAGCACGCCGAGATGCCGGTGTGCATCACAGGTGTCGAATCGGGTCATGTCTCGCTCCTCTGGCGGCTGGGATTCTCCGGCGGCTGGGCTTCAAGCAGCTGGGCTTCAAGCGACAGTCCGCGGGGGTACCCAGTCGACGTCGACGGGACAGGTGTCGCCGGCGATTCCCGCGATCCACGGAACGTCCAATGACGACAGCTGACGCGGGACCGACTGCAACTGACCGGGGCCCTGCGTCTCGGCGATCCGCTCCGCCAGGTACTCGGCGTCCCGCGCCACGCCGCCGAAGCGGCCCGAACCCCATGTGTACTGCCAGGGCAACCCGAGGAAGTACAGGCCTTCGCAGCTGGTCACGCCACGCTCGTGCGTCGGGTAGCCGCGGCCGTCGAACACCGGTACCTCGATCCACCGGTGATCCATCCCGAACCCGGTGCTCCACACGACCGACGTGATCCCGGAGCCTTCGATGTCCAATTCGGCCGGATCAGAGGCCGGCTCCCACACCGGGACGTAGCGCTCCTCCATGGGCGCGTCGATACCGGCGGAGCTGAGGTAGGCGTCGATGGAGTCCTTGATGCCCTCGGACACGGCGTCGGCTGCGTCGAGGTTCTTCGTGAGATCCGGACGGAACCGCAGAACACCGGAGTCCACATCGGACAACCGGCCGTACAGGCGCATGCCGTCCCGCGCGAACGCACGCAGGTCGATGTCGCGGCCACCGCCGCGGCCCGTGACGTAGTGGTTGGCGCGGAACCGCACGGCGTCGGCGTCGGAGAACTCGTCGATCCCTCGGTCGTAGTACCCCATGTCGTGGAGCCAGTCGACGACATCCCGGCCCCGGTAACGGCGGGCGACACGGGGTGCACTGCCGACCGACAGGTGCACCGTCCGACCGGCCAGGTGCAGGTCCTCGGCTATCTGGCACCCGGACTGTCCCGACCCGACGACCAGCACCTCACCCGGCGGAAGTTGCCGCGCGTTGCGGTAGCCGGAGGAATGCAGCTGCGTGATTGACGCTGGCAGCCGCTCGGCGAGCCGCGGGATCAACGGGACCTGGTATGGCCCGGTGGCGACCACAACCTGATCCGCCGTCACGGTTCCGTCCGATGTGGCCAGTGTGAACCCGGTGGCGTTCCTGCGCAGGCGCGTCACCTCGACGCCTTCGACGAGCGGGCAGTCGAACGATCGGGCATAGTCCTCGACGTAGGCGACGACCTCGTCGCGCAGCATGAAGCCCTCGGGGTCGTCGCCGGAGTACGGGAAACCGGGCAGCGCGCACTGCCAGTTCGGCGTGACGAGGCAGAACGAGTCCCAACGCCGACTTCGCCATTCGAATCCCGGGCTCTCCCGCTCCAGCACGACATGCTCTACTCCGTCCCGGGTCAGACAGTAGCTCATCGACAGCCCGGCTTGCCCTCCTCCGACGATCGCGACAGTCCGGTGCATTCCGTCCACGGGGGTCATCGATCGAACCTTTCGACGAGCACGGCGGCGTCTGCGGGCACTCCTGCTGCGAGATTGTCGAGCGCCGCAACCGTGGCTGCCGCCCTGGCGCACGGAAATCCGTACACCGCCGCGACCCGTTCCGACGCAACGGCCAGCGCCACCCTGCTCCGTTCCAGAAAATCGCTGAGCCGGTACTCGTTACCGGTCCGCAGGTACTCCTCGATCACGGTCGACGGGGAGTAGAACCGACGCGACACACCATCCGGCCATCGCACGTGGAAGTACACTTCGGGCACGAACACTCCTCTCACCGGGTGGTCCTCCAGCAGACGGGATAGGATCGGTCCACAGTCGCGCTGTGCGAGCGACATTGCTGCCATCACTCCGGGCACCTGCGTGGTCAGAGCGCCCGCGGTGCCGAATGTGACGAGAACCAGTAGAGCCGTCGTCGATTGCCGACCAATGTCACCCGGACTACGCGTGCGTTGCCGAGAACGCGCTTTGTTACGCGAGAACGTCCGATAGCCTCGCGGGTGATGAGCACGAGCGGCGCGAACACCCCCGACCCGGATCCGACGACGGCCGTGCGGCAGGCCTACCGGCTGATCCTCGGCAGAACCGCCGACGCCGAGGGCGAGGCCCACTACGTCGACAAACTCCGCACGGGCGAACTGACGACGCAGGACGTGTGCGCGGCGCTGGCCGGTTCCGACGAGTTCGCCGGCAGACTGGCCGCCCGCACCGGACGGGACGGCACAGGCGCGGCCGCCCGCAGCGCCAAGCCCGCCGATCCCGATGCCGATGCGGAGACCGATCCCGACGCCGATGCCGCTGCGGACACCGATGCCGAGCTCATCGACCCCGCACAGCTCATCGAGCGCACCTCCGTCGAGGAGCTCGCCGCCACGGCCGAGGCGTACTTCGCCTCCCTCGACGAGCCCGAGCTGCTGTTGACCAAGCCGTTCAAGGACGCGGGCGAGGCCGCCGAGCTGCTCGTCACGTTCGGACAGGCCCTGCGTGGACTGCAGCCGGCCGTCGGCATGACGGTGCTCGACTTCGGTGCGGGTACCTGCTGGACGAGCCGGTGGCTCACCCAGCTCGGCTGCCGCGTGATCGCCACCGACGTCTCCCCGTCCGCACTGGAGCTGGGCCGCGAGCTCTACGCACGGGCCCCCGTGCTCGGCAGTCGGCCCGAACCCGAGTTCCTCGTGTTCGACGGTCACCACATCGACCTGCCCGACGCCAGCGTCGATCGCGTCCTGTCCTACGACGCGCTGCACCACGTGCCCAATCCCGACGAGGTGATCGCCGAGTTCGCCCGCGTGCTGCGGCCGGGTGGCATCGCCGCCTTCTCCGAACCCGGCGAGACGCACTCGCGGCAACCGCAGTCGCAGTACGAGATGCGCCACTTCGGGGTGCTCGAGAACGACATCGTCATCGAGGAGGTGTGGCGCACCGCCCAGCGGTGCGGATTCGCCGAGCTACGGCTGTGCCTGCTCGATTCGGCACCGCAGTGGGTGGATCTGCCGACGTTCCGCGACGTGCTGGACGGCGTCGACGATCCTGCCGGCCCGACCGGATTCCCCGAACGGACCCGCGCGGCGATCGGCGACCGCCGCATGTTCACGCTCCGCCGCGCCGGATCGGAGCCCCCGGACAGCCGGATGGCCGACGGGCTCACCGCGGATCTGACGTTCGAGGAGCTGCGGATCGACCACCACGCGACGGGCACGACGATCCGCGGCACCTGCCGGGCGGCCAACACGGGCACCCGGACCTGGCTGCCCTCCGACGCCGAGTACGGACCGGTGCACCTCGGCGCGCGGATTCGCACCTCGGACGGCGCGGTCAGCGACCGGCTGGCCCACAGCGGCGGACGGATTCCCCTTCCCGGGCGGGGTGTCGCACCGGGCGAGGAAGTGACGATCCCCGTGCGGCTCGAGGTGCCGACGCAGGTCGACGACGTCGCGGCGATCGAGTTCGATCTCGTCAGCGAGCTGGTGTGCTGGTTCTCCGTCAACGGCTCCCACCCGGTGACCGTGCCGCTGACGTGAGCCTCGACCGTCACGAGTGGTCGCGAGCGAACGCCTGCACATCGAGCACCGGCTTCCGCACGGCGACAACGAATGTCGCCGGATACCACTCCGGTTTTCGCCCGTACCGACGAGTATTCGCCCGATACCGATCCGCTTATCCGAATAGGCGGTTTCTCGTCCGCATACACGTGCAACGGGCCGAACCACCCGGAGTAGTCTCCGCTCGCACGTTCAGGTGAGACTTCGACGCACAGACGAACAGGATCGGTCAGGTGGTCACAACCGACCCGGGCCTGCCAGGGCCCACGGAAACCAACCTGAACGCGGCCCTGCGGCGATACGCCGTCGGAGTGCGGGTGCTCGTGGTGCTGGCCGGTGTCGTGCTGGCCCTCCTCGGAGCCCCGCCCGACCCGCTGCCGACGGTGCTGGTCACGGTGGTCGCGTCGGGCTGGTGCGCGCTGTCGGCGTGGTGGATGTGGGGTGCGCGCACGTGTCCCCACCCCGCGCTGGTCACCGGCGCGGCGGTCGTGGTGCTGCTCGTCGTCGAACTCACGCAGCCGTGGACCGCCGTCGGCCCGTACAACGGCTGGGCGTTCTCCGTCGCCAGCATCACCTGCATCGGCATGCAGCTCGAACAGGCGACCAAGCCCCGGTTGGGCGTGCTCGTCGCCGTCGTGGCGGCCGTGTCGTACACCGTGGGCGCGGCCATGACCAGGCAGGCGTGGGACGCAGGCGTGTTCGGCGCGCGCCTGCTGCTCGAGACGTCGCTGGCGCGCGGCGGTTACGTGCTCCTGCGATCGCGGGCCCGCGCGGCCGACGAGACCAGGGCCCGCGCGTCCGCGCAGCGCCGAGCCACCGAGGTCGCCGCCGCACGCCGGGCTGCCGAACGCGAGTACCTCGCCACACTCCACGACACCGCGAGCTCGACGCTTCTGATGGTCTCGCTCGGCGCCGCCTCGGGCGGGCACCGTGCGTGGCTGCCCGACCGCGCGCGCCGCGACCTCGACGCCATCACCACGAGCCCGGCCCTTCCCGAGACCCTGCCCGGCACCGGTGGTTCCGGCTCCGGTGGTTCCGGCACGGGGACGGCCGCCGGTGCCGAACCGGCGACCGACACGGGAGCGGGCCTGGTCAACCTCGCCACGCTCCTCGACCAGGCCGCCGAACACCCGCTGGTCACGGTGAAACGAAACCTTCCGCAGGCGCTGCCGGTGCCCGCGCGGCCGGCGCTGGCGATCTCCCACGGTGTCCGCGAAGCGGTCGAGAACGTCGCCCGCCACGCCGGCGTCACCGAGGCCACGTTGACCGGCCACGTCGACGACACGCACCCCGCGCCGCGCATCGAGGTCACGCTCGCCGACGACGGCGCGGGATTCGACCCGGCCGCGGCGCGCGAGCACCGGCGCGGCGTCGCCGACTCGATCGTGGGCAGGATGGCCGCCGTCGGCGGGCACGCGGAGATCGACTCCGCACCCGGTGCGGGCACGACCGTGCGGTGGAGCTGGCATGGCTGAGCCCGCTACCGCGATCGCCACCACGCACGCCGCAGGCGGTGCGCCCACGCCCGCGCTGCCGGACGAACCGGACGCGGCCGCCACGGCCACCGCCGAGCACGTGCGCGACCGGCTGCTGCGCGGGGCCCAGTTGGCGGCGCTCATCGTCGCGGTGACGATCCAGCTCACGAACTGCCTGCCCCAGCTGATCACGAACCGGGACAGGTTCGGCCACTGGTGGATGGAGGTCGCCGGATTCCTCGCACTGGCCTCGGTCGCGGCGGTCATGGCGACGTCCCTGCTGCGCCACCGGGCGTGGTCGAACCGGCTCGCGCTCGTACTCGCGGGCGTGTGCATCGCCGCCTCGGTCGTGGCGTCGGTGCCGGTGCCGGCCCGGTTGCTGCTCGTGGCCGACGACTGGTCGTTCGGGATCGCGGGCTGGTACATCCTCGCGCTGCTGTTCCGCAATCGCTTGCCCGTCATCGGCGGCGTGCTCGCCCTGCACGCGGCGGCCACGGTCGCCGAGATCGCCGTGAAGGGCATGCCCGAGCGCTACATCGCCGCGCAGATGGGCATGGCGGCCGTCTCGGTGTTCGGATTCCAGATCGCCGTGGCCCTGTTGGCCGAACTGTTGCGGCGCACCGCGGGCGCCGCGGGCGAGGCCGCCGAACGGGAGGAACGATCCCGCACGGACGAGGAGATCGCCCAGCTCACCCACCGCGACCATCAGGAACGCTACGCGCGTCTGCTCGACACGACCGTGCCGCTGCTGACCGGTCTGGCCTACGGCACCCTCGACCCCGCCGACGACGCGGTGCGCCGGCGCAGCGCGATCGAGGCCGCGCGGATGCGGCAGCTGTTCGCCGAGACCGACGACGTGTCCGACCGGCTGCTGCACGAACTGCGCGCGGGCATCGACGTCGCCGAACGGCAGGGGGTGTCGGTGCAGCTCGCGGTCCGCGGCGAGGTACGCGACGTGCCCCATCCCGCGCGGCGCGAACTCGTCGATCTCGCCGCCACGGTGCTCGCGTCGGCCCGCACCACGGCACGTGCCACAGTGGTGCGCACCCGCGCCGCGGTCCGGGTGAGCGTCGTCGCCGACGCGCCACCCGAGGTCGCCGCGGCGATCGAACGCACGCACAGGACCTACACCGAGATCACCACGACCACGAAAAATCGGAAACTCTGGGCAGAGGCGGTATGGCTGACGAGATCACCGTGACGGTCGTGGACGACCATCCCGCAATCCTGGTCGGGATCGAACAGTGGTACGCCGAGGCGCCCGAGCCGGTGCGCGTCGTGGCGTGCGGCGCCACCCCGAAGACGGCGTGGCTGCCGCCCGGCGACTCGGCCGACGTCGTCGTGTTCGACCTCCAACTGGGCGGGCAGACCGCGCCGGCGTTCGGCGAACTGCGGCGGCTCGTCGACGCGGGCAGGAACGTCATCGTCTACACCATGCGCGACGACGAACAGACCGCGCTGACCTGCCTGGACCTGGGTGCGGTGACGTTCCTGACCAAGACCGAGGGCGCCGACCACCTGGTGTCGGCGACGATCGCGGCGGCCGAGCACCGCCCGTACACCCCGCCCGCGCTGGCCGGTGCCCTGTCGGCGAACACGAGTTCCGACCGGCCGAAGCTGTCGATCCGGGAGGAGGAGGTGCTCGTCGAGTGGTTCCAGTCCGAGTCTCGGGACCTCGTGGCCGAACGTCTGGGCATCTCCCCCAAGACCGTCACGACCTACCTGGATCGGGTGCGGCTCAAGTACGCCAACGTGGGACGTCCCGCCCGCAGCAAGGCCGCACTGGTCGCGCGTGCCATCCAGGACGGCTTGGTCAGCGTCGACGACCTGTAGGCCGTCCGGTGATCGTGCCACCCCCAGAAACACGATCACCGGACGAACCCGCTTCACCGACCGGCCGCGGCGAGCCGCTGCAGGTCGCCGAGCCGGTAGTGGTCCGGCGCGCACTCCGCGACGAGGTTGACCGACACGAGGCCGCGCATCGCCGCCCGCGCCCCTCCCCGATCACGGCCGGTGAGGCGAACGACGTCGTCGACGTCGAACTCCAGCTTCCCCCCGACGGCGAGGACCCGCAGCAGTTCGGCCTCCGCCGGGGTGAGGTGGGCGTGGGCCCGGGTCAGGACCGCCCGCATACCCGTGGCCTCGTCGCCGGTGTCGAGGTGTTCCAGTCGGGTGCGCTCGGCGCCGAGCATCCCGACGAGCCTGGCCACCCCGGCTCCGGGAACCCGGCACAGCTCCTCGGCCGCGATCCGCAACGCCAGCGGAAGTCCGTCGCACAGGTCAACGAGCTCGTACAACGCGGCGAGCTCGCCGGTGTCGACGGCCGCACCGGCCTCGCCCACGAGTGAGCGGAGCACCTCGGCGCCCTCGCGCGCGTTCAGCGGCGGAACCGTCATCCGCGCCGCGCCGTCCCCCACGACGAGTCCACGCAGCTGGTTCTGGCTCGTGACCACGGCGACGCCCGCCGCTCCCGGCAGCAGTGGGCGGACCTGAGCGGCGTCGCGGGCGTTGTCGAGGACGACGAGCGTCCGGTGGGCTGCCGTCCTTGCCCGCAGCAGCGCGCCGAGGGCGGCGCGGTCGCCGGTGGGCAGGTCGGCCGGCTCCGCTCCGGTCTGCACGAGCAGATCGGTCAGTGCCTCGGCCGCCGACAACGGCGGTTCGACGTGGAATCCGCGGAGGTCGACCCGCAGCAGTCCGCCGGGGAACTCCGTGCGCGCCTGCGCGGCCCAGTGGTCGACGAGTGCGGTCTTGCCCACCCCGGCGGGGCCGTCGACGACCACGAGCCGCCCGCGACCACTGCCGACGAGACCGTCGAGCACGTCCGTGTGCCGCTCACGACCAGGCAGTGCGCGAGCGGCGGAGCGCTCGCGCGGGCGGTCGGGTGCCGGCGTCCGGTCCAGGCCCGGTCCGGTTGGGCCTGCCGGCGCCGTGGCCTGCGACGCGGTGTGTCCGGGGTCGATTCGTGGTTCGGTCCGGGCACCCGCGCAGGCCCCGGCGCGGAGGTCCTCCTGCAGCAGCCGCTCGTGGACCGCGCGCAGGTTCGCCGACGGTTCGACCCCGAGCCGGTCGGCCAGCATCCTGCGCACCTGGTCGTACTTGAGCAGCGCGTCGGCGGTCCGGCCCGCCTCGTGCAGTGCGGTCAGCAGCCGCGCCCACAGGCACTCCCGGTACGGATGGGTCCGGACCAGCGGCCGGAGCCGCACGACGGCGCGCTCGGCGTCGCCGAGTTCGAGCAGCAGGTCGGCGATCCGCTCTGCGGTCTGGAGGTACTCCTCGTCGAGTACCTCGGCCTCCTGTTCCACCCAGGGCATCCGGTCGAGACCGTCGAGCGGACGGCCCCGCCACAACTCCAGCGCCCCCTGCAGCGCGCAGAGTTCGGCGGCGCCCTCCTTGTCGGCGGCATCGCGCCGGCGCTCGCGGAACCGGCCGAGATCCGTGCCGTCCTCGCCGACCACCAACCGGTAGCCCCCGGATGCCGCCTCGATCACCGGCTCCCCCGCGCAGGCCAGCGCCGAGCGCAGCCGCTTGATGTAGCCGCGCAGCGTGGTCCGTGCCGTGTCGGGCGGGTCCTCACCCCACACGCTGTCGATCAGGCCCTCCGTCGAGACGAACCGGCCCGCCCGCAGGGCGAGCGCCGCCAGGAGGAGCTGTTGCTTTCCGCGCGGAATGAGCACCGGGGTACCGGCTACGCGCACATCCAGTTCCCCGAGCATGTCGATCTCGATCGACGTCATCGTGTCCCCCACCTGAACGTGATGGCGACCCGCCGGCCGCCCGGTGCGTCTCGACGCTAGTCACACCGTCAGGAGGGGCTTGTCGGTAGAACAGCCCACAAATGTGGGTCAACTCAGCGACCGTGTCGCAGATATGACAACTGTGAGTAGTCCTCCGGTTCCGGTTCGAGTTGATGCCGGCCGCGGTGTCGCCCCGATGGCCCACGCTCGAACGGGCCGCGCTCCGGCCGTCCGTGGGGTTCGGGCGCCCTCCGCGCTCCCCTACCGGCCGGCTGCCCCCATGACCGGTCAGCCGGCTCGTCCCACGGCTGCCCGGACGGCGCACCGGGCGGCGGCCCCTGCGGCATCGGCGGCGGACCGGGGTCGGCGGGCCTGCGATCGCCGAACACGTGCGCATCGGCCTCGAGCACGCGGTCGAGCAACTCGCTGTCGCCGAAGCCCCGCCGGACGATCTCGGCCTGCGCACGCGCCGCGGCGTACCGGGCCTGGGCGATGGTGTGGGTGACCGATGCGGACAGGTCGCCGGGCGCAATGCGCTGCACCCCGTCGCCGAACGTGACCCGTTCGACCGAGCCGTCGGCACGCGCGACCACCGTGACGACCCCGTCCGGGGACGTCGCGGTGCCGGTGGCCTCGGCGAGTTCCTCGGTCACCCGCTGATACGCCTCGGCCGCCCTGGCGTTGTCGGCGGCCGCGGTGTCGATCGCCTCGATCCGCCGCATCAGCTGTTCACCGGGGTCGGTCATGCCACTCCAGTCCTCGTCCCAGTCCTCGTCCCAGTTCCCGCGGTCGTCCCAGTTTTCGCCGTGGTGCTTCGGGCTTCACTCACCTCGTCGATGCCTGCCCACGTAGCCGTGGTCGGGCCGCCACGCCCCTGGCGCTGCACCGTGCACCGGTGGCGGTCCTGGCCGGTGGTCCTGCCGGGGTGCCGGACGCGGCTGCGCCGTGTGCCCCGGCTGCGCTGTGTGCCCCGGTGGAGCGCTGGGACGCGGTGGAACTGCGTGCCCCGGTGGAGTCGGTGGGTTCGGAGACGGCGCCGGGTGCGGCGACGCGGGCGGCTCGGGCCGGATGCTGGCCAGAAAGGCCTGGAAATCGGCCAACAGATCCACGAGCTGGCTCGGCGTCGCGGTCAGCACGGCGGTGAGCACGGCCCGGCGCCGGCTGCCCGCGAGATCGGCCATGGCCAGGAAGCTCTGCACCTGAGCCAGGTCGGTGACCGTCGCGCCCGTCCGCACGCGAACCCCCAGCGCCTGGGTGAGGCTGCCCGCCGCCGCCACGCCGGTGCGCTCGCGCCTGCCGACCTTCACCGCGACGGCCTGCTCCGCGAGCCTGCTGGCCGACTCGTCGGCGAGCACGTCGAGATCGGCCCCGTCCTCCCGGGTGTCACCGGTCAACGAGATGTTGGCGGTGAACCCGTCACGGGAGCCGGGGTGCAGCGCGACGAACGCCGTGTCCGGGCTCCCGACCTCGGCGGGCGGCACCGAACGCCAGCCGTCGGGCAGCTCGAAGGCGATGGGCACGGGAAGCACGGACGTCACCACCCGCTGAAGTCACGCAGCATCGAGCCGACCGAACCCGCCGCGCCGGAGACCGAGTCGGCGACCTGCCCCGGATCGACGGCGACCTCGCCGCCCACCTTGCCGCCGAGGCCGACGGCCGCGCCGATCGACCCACCGACGTGGAACTTGCCGTCCTCGCCCATGCCGAACTGCAGCCCACCTTCGGCCCCTGCTCCGGCCCAGCCTTCGGCGTTCACGCCTGCCGAGATGCCGGCGATCTCGATCCCGGCGTTCGCGTCGGCCCGAGCACCGGCGAACGCGTCGCCGCTGACGTCGAGGCCGGTCCAGCCGAGGTTGGCACTGGCGTTCGCGGCCGCCTCGACCGCGGCGTTGGCCTGGCCGGTGGCGCTGCCGACCGGTCCGATGTCGAGCGAGCCCTCCGCACTGCCGCGGGCCAGGTGCGCCTCAGCACCCGCGCTCGCGGACGCTCCCATCGGGTCGATCGAGGCGTCGGCATTCGCGCTCGCGCCGAGTACCGAGCCCTGCACCGAACCCTGGCCCGCCACCAGCCCGTTGTCGAAGGACCCGCCGAGTTCGCCCTCGGCGACGCTGACCCCGGCCTCGCCCTGCCAACTCGCGCTCGGCAGTTCGATGCCGAGTGTCTCGATGAGTCCCGCGACGGGGTTCTCCTTCAGGGCCTGATCGCCGCCGAAGCTCTTGTCGAACCGGCGTTCGTTGATCGCCTCGCGTTCGAATCCCCGGTTGTAGCCGCCTTGGCCGTCCGGCTGCAGGCCGAGTTTGGCCGCAAGCTGCCCGCCGACGGACTCCACCCTGGCCCGCGCGTTGTCGAGCACGGCCTGCGCCTCGGCCAGCAGCCCACCACCGGGGTCGTTCGGCGCGGCGGGAGCTCCGGGCGCCTGCGCCTGGGCCAGCGCGGCCGCGGCGCGTTGTGCGGCCTGGGCCTGGGTGTGCATCTCGATGGCACGCTGCGCCTCCCCCTGCGCCCAGGTGAGCACGTCGGCGTAGTCGGCGAGGGTCTGTCCCCCACGAGCCACCGTGTCGACGAGCCCGAGCCACTTCGGCGGCTCGGCGCCGAACGCGTCCCGGAAGACGTTGCTCGCCTCGCCGATCCAGTTCGCCGGATCGATCCTGCCGAGCATCCCGCCGACCTCACCGACGGCCGAGAGGTTGCCCACGACCCCGCGCAGGTCCTCGGCGATCTGCTGCGGCTGCCCCGGAATCAGCTGTGCCGGATCGGTCGTTTCCCCCAACTGCGCCGTCATCGGGCACCCCCGTCCAGCACACTCGCGATCCCGCCGCCGATTCCGCCGCCGGAGAACGGCGCCCCGGGCGCGGAGGGTGCCGCGGGCGCGGCCGGTCCCTGTTCCACCACACCCTGCAGGCCGGAGAAGACGTCGAGACCTTCCTGCTCCTGCTCGAGGTAGCGGCGCGCCGCGTCGATCAGTCCGCCGCCGTGTTCGTCGGCCTTCTCCTGTAGCCCGCGCAGCTGAGCACCGACGTCCTCCATGAACCGGCCCCACGCCTGCGCCACACCCTCGTGGCCGTAGTCGCCGCCCGGCCCGCGCCACATCACGCCCGCGACCTGCTCGACCGTCTCGGCGATCTGGCCTGCCGTCGCGCGGAGTTCGTCGGGCACCGACCCGAAACCCGTCATCGCCTGAGCCCACCCCTGGTATCGACCTTCGGGCGCCGATGCGCCCCGCCTGCGTTGCGCGCGATGCTGCCGCACGGCGGTGGTCTTCCGGTGGTACGCGCGTGGCGCCCGCACTCGGCCCGTGGCCGCGGTGCTCAGTTGCCGCGCGTGCTGGAGCGCACCACGAGCTTGGGCACGAGCGCGACGTGTGCCGCGTCGCGGGGCGTGTCCGTCCCGTTCGCGGCATCGCCGAGGAGCCGCACCGCCTCGGCGGCGATCCGATCGGTCGGCTGCGCGACGGTCGTCAACGGCGGTTCGGCGAGCCGGGTGAACTCGATGTTGTCGAATCCCGTGATCTGGGTCCGCTCCGGCACGGGGACCCCGTGCATGCGACACGCCCTCGTGGCGCCCAGTGCGATGAGGTCGTCGGCGCAGACGAGCGCGTCCGGCAACTCCCCCTGCTCGAGCAACGTCGCGACGGCCCGCTCTCCCCAGTCCACACTGTACTCGCCCAGCTGTATCCACTGTGGATCGACGGTGAGTCCGAGTTCCTCGGCGCGCCGGTGGAATCCGGTGTGCCGCAGTTCGCTCGACGAGTTGGTCAGCCGCGCGCCGAGATAGGCGGCAGACCGTGCCCCGCCCGCGTGCACGTGGTCGAGCACCGCCCGCATCGCGGCCAGGTCGTCGACCCCCACCCAGTCGGTGCTGGTGCCGCCGACGAACCGGTCGAGTTGCACGAGCGGGAGACGGTCGGCGGTGCGTTGCACGGCGGGGGCACTGTCGGTGCCGTGGCACGGGCTGACGATGATCCCGTCGACGTTCCTGGTCACCAGCGCCTCCAGCCTGCTCGCCTCCACCCGCGGATCCGACTGGGCGTCACAGAGCAGCAGCTCCTTGCCCTCGGCCCCCAGTGCATGTTCGACGCTTTCGACGAGTGCGGTGAAGAACGGGTTGCGGATACTCGGCACGACCATTCCGACGGTGTCGGTCCTGCTCACCCGCAGCGCCCTGGCGATGGGATTCACCGCGTACCCCAGTTCGCGCGCCACGCGGTGCACCCGCTCGGACACCTCGTCGGAGACCTTGCGGCCGCCGGACAGCGCGCGGGAGACGGTCGCCGTCGAGACGCCGGCCCTGCGCGCGACGTCCGCGATGGTGACTCGCTGCAATCGTTTACCTCCTCTTAGCGGGCGAAACCCGAACTTAATCGGTTCCACCGATATCGACTCAGCCTAAACCATTGACCCGCCCCGAAACCCTGCCTAACGTTCTCCGGCATTCGAGGGCAATCGATTGCACACCTTGCCCGCTCGATTGCCGTAGCCCCGTCCGCGCGCCACCGAGAGAACCGGAGCCTTCACCGATGACCGCCCTCGGCGTATTCCCTCCCAAGCCGAACGCCCTGCGCGAGCTGTTCAGCACCGACAAGGTCGTGATCGGTGTCGTCCACCTGCCCGCCCTGCCCGGCAGTCCGCACTACACGGGTACGCCCCTGTCCGAGATCCGTACCTTCGCCGTCGAGGAGGCACACGCGTACCTGGACGGCGGCTGCCACGGCGTGATCGTCGAGAACCACTGGGACATCCCGTTCCCCAAGCCCGGTGAGCACGGCTACGAGACCGCCGCCGCGATGGGCGTGGTGACCGCCGCGGTACGCGACGCGACCGACGGCGGCGTCGGGGTGAGCGTGCTGTCCAACGCCGCCGAGTGCTCCCTCGCCTCGGCGTGGGCCGGAGGAGCCGGCTTCGTGCGGGTCAACCAGTGGGCCAACGCCTACGTGGCCAACGAGGGCATCATCGAGGGTCAGGCCGCCAACGCCACGCGCTACCGCAGCCGGATCGGCGCGGGCCCGGTCAAGGTGTTCGCCGACGTGCACGTCAAGCACGGAGCGCACGCCATCGTCGCCGACCGCACCCTCGCCGAGCAGACCGAGGACGCGGAGTTCTTCGACGCCGACGTGCTGATCGCCACCGGATCGCGCACGGGCGACGCCGCCGCGGTCGACGAGGTCACCGGCATCAAGGAGCACACGAGCCTGCCCGTGGTGATCGGGTCGGGCATCAACGCCGGCAACATCGGCGAGCTGCTGCCCGCGTGCGACGGCGTCATCGTGGCCTCCTCGGTCAAGGACAACGGACGCTGGTGGGGCCGCGTGGACGGCGCCAAGGTGCGCCAACTCACCGCGGCCGCCGAGAAGGCCGGTGCGGTCCTGCCATGATCGTGTTCTGCGGATACGCCAACAGTGACGTCACCGTGCGCGTGCCCTCGTTGCCCACCCCGGGTGGCCGCGTGCAGGCCACGGCGCTCGAGCGCGGCGACGGCGGCATGGCGGCCAATGCGGCGGTCGCCGCCGCGCGGCTCGGCGCCGACGTCCGGTTCGGCGGCGTCGTCGGCACCGACGCGCTGTCGGCCGCGTTCCTCGAAGCGCTCGAGGCCGACGGGATCGACGTGCGGCCCACCCGCACGGACGGGCGGCTGACCACGGCGATCGTGTTGCTGACCCCGGACGGGGAACGGGCGATCATCAGTCAGGACGACGACCTGGGCGTGGCCGACATCGCCGAGCACGCGGCGCTCGCCGGCACCGGATGGCTGTGCCTCGACGGGTACCGCTTCCCCAACGCCGCGAACGTGCTGCCGGCCTCGGCACACGTGGTCGTCGACCTCGACGGCTGCGAGACCAGGCGCGCCGCGCTGTCCGCCCTCGCGGTCGCCGAACACGTCGTGCTCGGCGCCGCCCAGGCACGCACCCTGCTCGGCGACGACGCGGCGTGCGCGGTACTCGCGGCCGACCACGGCACCCATCTCGTACTCACCGACGGCGGACGCGGCGCGACCGTGTTCGCCCCCGGCGAGCCGCCGCAACGGATCCCCGCCATCGAAGTGCCGGTCGTGGACAGCACGGGGGCAGGTGACTGCTTCGTCGGCGCATACGTGTCCGAACTGGCCGGTGGCCGCACGCCGATCGCCGCCGCCCGGTTCGCAGCCATCGCGGCCGGACTGTCGTGCACCCACGCCGGGGCGCGCGCCGGACTTCCGCACCGCGCGGCGGTGCAGTCCTTTCTCGACACCGGTTCGGCCGGACCCGGGTCCGGTCTCGGCGCGAAGGAGCCAACACCATGAGACGCACGCTGATCGCACTCGCGGCCGCCACGCTCGTGCTCGCGACCACCGCCTGTGACGTCGAGGCCCGCCGGGAGATGGCCGCCGAGGCCAAGGCGCAGCAGCAGGGCCCTCCGCCGCCCTCCGAGGTGACCGACTCGTGTGAGATCGACGGGGGCAAGCCGAAGATCGGCATCGTCCCGATCAACCTGCAGGCGCTGTTCTTCAACCAGATCAACAGTGGCGCGCAGCGCATCGCCTCCGAAGCCGGCGCCGAGGTGCAGATCGTCAACGGCGACGACGACTCGCAGAAGCAGGCCAACGCGATCGACGATCTCGTGGCGAGCGGATTCGACGCGATCATCGTCGACGCGGTCGACACCGACGGCATCCGGCCCGCGATCCGCAGGGCCGATGCCGCGGGGGTCCCGGTCGTGGCCGTCGACGCCGTGGTGGACGACCCGGCGGTGTCGGCCCAGGTCGGTACCGCCAACGTCGAAGGTGGCGCCCAACTCGCCGACACCCTGCTCGAACTGACGGGCGGCGAGGGCGACGTCGGCGTGGTCAGCGCGCTCAACAGCACGGTGCAGCTGGAGCGGCAGAAGGGCTTCACCGACCGCGTCACCGAGGGCGGGATGCGCATCCGCAACGTCGTCGACGGACGCAACATCCAGGAGAGCGCGCAGACCGTGGCCGAGAACCTGCTGACCGGCAACCCCGATCTGCCCTACGCCTACGCCACCGGAGAACCGGCGCTGATCGGCCTCGCCGCCGCGGTGACCAGTCAGCAGCGCACGGACGACATCGACGTGGTCGGGTGGGACCTGTCCGCGCAGGCGGTCGACGGCCTGCGCGCGGGGTGGATCAAGGCGGTCGTTCAGCAGAACACGTTCGAGTTCGGCCACGAGTCGATGAACGCGGCGATCGATCTGGCCTGCGGACGGCAGGTCGACGCGGACATTCCGGTACCCACGCAGATCGTCACGCCCGACAACGTGTCCGACTACCTCTACTACCTGGAGCAGTGATGGACGGCGACACGGCAACATCCCAGGACACGGCACCGGCATCCGAACAGCCCGAGTCCGAACATGACAAGTCCGGGCAGAACACGTCCGGGCCGGAGCTGGTCAGGCTCGAGGGCATCACCAAGTCGTTCGGTGCGGTGAAGTCGCTGCGCGGGGTGGACCTGCGGCTCGGCGAAGGTGAGGTGCTCGGTCTCGTCGGGGACAACGGGGCGGGCAAGTCGACCCTGATGAAGGTGCTGGCGGGCGCGATCCGGCACGACACGGGACGGATCACCGTGGCCGGCAAGGACGTGCGGTTCCACAGTCCCGCCGATGCGCGCGCCGAACACATCGGCATCGTCTACCAGGATCTCGCGCTGTGCGACACGCTCGACGTCGCCAGCAACCTGTTCCTCGGCCGCGAACCCAAGCGGGGCCCGTTCGTCGACCGCAGGGAGATGCACCGCCAGGCGGCGGAGATGCTGTCCACATTGCACGTACGGGTGCGCTCGACGTACCAGGAGATCGGCGAACTGTCGGGCGGACAGCGGCAGGCGGTGGCGATCGCGCGCGCCGTGTCGTTCAAGCCGAAGGTGCTGATCCTCGACGAACCGACGGCCGCGCTCGCGGTGGCCGAGGTCCGGCAGGTGTTGCGCATGATCCGGGAGGTCGCCGCACAGGGTGTCGGCGTCATCCTCATCACCCACCGACTGCAGGACCTGTTCGAGGTGTGCGACCGGATCACCGTGATGTACGAGGGCCGCAGCGTCGACGACGCCGACATCGCCGAGCTCGACATCGAGAAGCTCGTCGGGCTCATCACGCGGGCCGACTCGTCCGACGCCGATTCCGAGGAGGCCGCATGACGACGCAGGTGGCGGGAACATCGACAGCCGCCGACCGGGATCTGGCCGCGCAGCCGTCGTGGTGGCAACGGGTGAACAAGGCGACCGTCGCGATGCTGGGTGTGACGGTCCTGTTGTTCCTCGGGTTCAGCCTGGGCTCGTCGAACTTCCTGACGTTCGGCAACATGTCGAACCTGGCGACGCAGGTGGCGATCACGCTCATCGTGGCGATCGCGATGACGTTCGTGATCACCACCGGGCAGATCGACCTGTCGGTGGGATCGACGGTCGCGTTCGTGGCGGCGTTGACGGCGGAGTTGCTGCAGGCGGGACTGGACTCGTCGGTGGTGATCCTGCTCGGCCTCGTGGCGGGTCTGTTCTGGGGTTCGGTCAACGGATGGCTGTCGGCGTACCAGAACATTCCGCCGTTCATCGTGACGCTGGCCGCGATGTCGATCATCCGCGGCATCGCGCTGCTGTGGACGGAGGGCTTCTCGGTCCCGATCGACCGGAGGTTGTTCGTCGCCGAGATCGGCGAGGCGGAGTTCCTCGGATTCTCCGCGCTGGCCTGGATCGCGCTGGCGACGGCGATCGTGGGCGGAATCCTGTTGTCGCGGATGCGGTTCGGCAGGTACGTCAACGGGATCGGCGCGCAGGAGGAGTCGGTCCGCAGGGCGGGGGTGAACACCCGCAGGATCAAGATGATCACGCTGATGCTCACGGGCCTGGCAGCCGGCGCCGCGGGCATTCTGACCGCCGCCCGGCTTGGCTCCGGCTCGGCCAACTCCGCGGAGGGTTTCGAGCTCACGGTGATCGCGGCGGTCGTGCTCGGCGGCACGAACCTGTTCGGCGGCCGCGGCACGATCGTGGGCACCGTCATCGGCGCACTGATCACCGGTGTGATCGCCAACGGCTTGACGCTGATGGGAGTGAGTCCGTTCCTGACACCGATCGTCACCGGACTCGTGCTGATCGCGGCCATCTGGATCAACCTCAGGGGCCGGTCGATCGCGGACCTCGTCGCGCACCTGACGAGGCGGACATGACCGGGGTACGCACGGTCACCGGCACGGTGCCGTCCTCGGAGCTCGGCCTGACCCTGACCCACGAACATCTGCACAACGACGTGCGGCGGGCGGTCACCCCACCGTCCGATCCGGACCTGGCGTGGCTACGCGATGCCGACACGAGCGCCGACATCGCCTGGCTGTTGCGCGAGCATCCGTACTCTTGCCTCGACCACTGCACGCTCGACGATCCCCGGCCGGTGGCCGACGACCTCGCGGCGTTCGCCGCGGCCGGCGGCGGCACCGTCGTCGACGTCACCCCGCCCGGGCTCGGGCGCGATCCGCGGGTGCTGCGGCGGCTGTCGGAACAGACCGGGGTGCGGATCGTCATGGGCTCGGGCTGGTACCTGGAGCGGTTCCACCCGTCCGATCTGTCCACACGGGACACCGAGGAGCTCGCGGCTTCGCTCGTCGAGGAGTTCCGCAGCGGGGTCGACGACACGGGCGTGGCGCCGGGCGTGATCGGCGAGATCGGCGTCTCCCCAGCCTTCACCCCTGCGGAGCGGCACGCGCTGCGTGCGGCCGCCCTGGCCCAGCTCGAGCTCGGGGTTCCGCTGTACGTGCATCTGCCGGGGTGGCAACGCCGGGCGCACGAGGTCCTCGACGTCGTGCTCGACGAGATCGGGGTACCTCCGGCCGCCGTCGTGCTGTGTCACATGGATCCCTCCGGCGGCGACGTCGCCTACCAGCGGGCAGTCGCCGACCGCGACGTCTGGCTCGAGTTCGACATGATCGGCATGCCGTTCCGCTACCCCGGCGAGGGCCAGTCGCCCGCGCCCGCGGACACGGCGCGCGCGGTGGCCGGACTGATCGCCGGCGGCTTTGCCGACCGCGTACTGCTCAGCCACGACGTGTTCCTCAAGAGCATGCTCACCGTCCACGGCGGCAACGGCTTCCGCTACGTGCCGACGCTGTTCACCGACCGGCTCCACGAGCTCGGCGTGCCCGCCCACACCACCGACGACCTGGTGCGTGCCAACCCGGCACGCCTGTTCGAGACCGCATCATCCACCGACCCGCAACGAAGGGAGCCGCACACGTGGCACGGGTACTGATCGCAGGCGAAAGCTGGATCACGCAGTCCACGCACATCAAGGGGGTGGACTCGTTCACGACCAACTCGTACGTCGAAGGGGTCGGGCCGCTGCGCACGGCGCTGACCGCGCGCGGACACGAGGTCACGCACCTGCCCGCGCACCTGGTGCCGTCCCAGTTCCCCGGTGATGTTGCGGCGCTGGAGGCCTACGACGTCGTCGTCCTCTCCGACATCGGCGCCAACTCCGTGCAGCTGGCCCCGTCGGTGTTCGAGGGCGCACGCCCGGGTACCGACCGGCTCGCCGCGGTGCGCGACTGGGTCGCCGCGGGTGGCGGCCTGCTGATGGTGGGCGGCTACCTGTCGTTCACCGGATTCGAGGCCAAGGCCGCCTACCGCAACACGGTGCTGCACGAGGTGCTGCCGGTGGAGCTGCTCGCCGAGGACGACCGGGTGGAACTGCCCGCGGGCGCTCGCGCGCGGGTGACCCACGCCCACCCCGCGCTCGGCGAGCCCGGTGCCGCAGGCGCTGGGGGTAACGGAGACGCCGGGGGTAATGGAGACGCTGGGGGTAACGGAGACGCTGTGGGTGCCGTCGGCGCCGAGTGGCCTCCGCTGCTCGGCTACAACCGGGTACGCCCCCGCGAGTCCGCCGAGGTGCTGGTGACGATCGGCGACGACCCCCTCGTCGCGGTCGGCGGCTACGGATCCGGCCGCAGCGCCGTGTTCACCTCGGACTGTTCACCGCACTGGGCCCCGGCCGAGTTCTGCGAGCAGTGGGCCGGATACGGCACGGTCTTCGGCGGCCTCGTCGACTGGCTCGCGGGGTGAGTCGCTCCGAACGGCTGCTGGCGACCTGCGAACCGGCGCTCGACCGTGCGCTGGCGATGCGGTTCGTGCGGGAGGTACACGACGGCACGATCGGCGACCAGGCCTACGCGCGCTACCTCGAGATCGAGGCGGACTTCGTCGCGACCGCGGCGCGGCTGCACGGACTCGCGGTCTGGCACGCGCCCCACTGGCAGGCCGTCACCCGCAACGTCGAAGCGTTGCACGGGCTGACCACGGAACAGACCGCGTACTTCGCCGACGCACGACGGCGGTGGCCGGTGGCCTCCACCCTCGGTGACGAGGGCAGGCGTGCGGCCGCGGTGCTGTCCGACTACGCGCTGGCGGCCGCCGAGGACGGTGGCTACGCGGCGGTGACGACGGTGATGTTCGCCGCGGAGACGCTGTACCGCGCGTGGTGCACCCGCGCGCACCAGACGGGCACGCCGCCATCGGGTCCGGTGGCCGACTGGGTGGCGTTGCACGCGCGCGACCCGTTCGTCTCCGGTGTCGACGCACTCGCCGCGGCGGTCGACGAGATCCCCGTCGACGTGCCCGACGAGCGCCTCGCCGCCTGGTTCGCCGGCATGCTGGACGCCGAGATCACCTTCCACGACGCGGTGTACCGGTAGTAGGCGGGCGCGCGGATGCGGCGGCCCCGACGAGCGATCGCACACACGAGGGCCGGGCGGTGTCCCAGCACCGCCCGGCCCTCACGCATGCTCGGCTGCCGTCAGTCGTCGGCCAGTTCGGGAGGGAACCCTCCCGTGGCGATCGGACCCCAGTCGTCGATCGTGATGCGCAGTAGCGACTTGCCCTGACGCCGCATGGCCTCGCGGTACTCGTCCCAGTCGGGGTGTTCCCCGGAAATACAGCGGAAGTACTCGACGAGGCCGTCGAGCGCGTCGGGCATGTCGAGCACCTCGGCGGTGCCGTCGAGCTGCACCCACGCGTCGTTCCACTCGTCCGACAGGACGCAGAGCGACACCCGCGGCTCGCGCCGTGCGTTCCGTGTCTTGGCCCTGTTCGGGTAGGTGGAGACGACGATGCGGCCGCTCTCGTCCACCCCGCAGGTCACCGGAGACAGCTGGGGCCGGCCGTCGGCGCGTGTCGTCATGAGCACGGTGCGGTGTCGGGGACGGAGGAACTCCAGCAGCGCGTCGCGGTCGACGCGTTCGGCGGTGGCGATACGTGGCACGAACTGCCTCCCAGGGCGGGTCGTCTTCGGTGGAACCGTCCGCACTCTAGCCCGGCGTAAGGCCACCCGCCCGGGCGATACGGTGGGGAACACGACGCCGCGAACGGCCCGTTCACCGAGATCGAGAACAGCACAACGCTGCGGGACGGTAACCTCGTAAACCCACACCGGTGAACACATGAACCCCAACGGTGATTCTTTTTCTCGCCCGTGAAATGTCTTGACCAATTCGATTTCGCGAATCATGAACGGCGTCGTTCACGTTGCGTATCCGGTGATCACGCAGCGAAGTGGGGGCGACACGCCGAGGCATCACCCGTATTGACGATATGCGACGAGTTGCCCACTTCATGTGTTGATACTGATATCGATAACAGGATAACGGCAGGTCAGAGCCCGCTTGACGACAAAATCACGGCTTTCTGATAGCGTCGCCGAGTTGCCTGGCATATGTCCAGGAAAGGCGATCTGCGCCTCCTTAAACCTTCTTTTGCGAAATGATCTGTGTTCCACGACACCGGTTCGTGACATCTCCGTTGCCGTTTCGTAATCTCTGAGGAGGCGCCGCGACAACCCCGCGTGTACCCCAGCACGGTCGCGACGCTGCCGACTCGGAACCCCGACCGGTCGGCACGCCAAACCAATAAGGAGAACCACCCCGTGGAGTGGAACGACATCCCCCGAAACGCGAAGAAGATCTTCGCGCGGAAGACCCTGACCCCGAGCTCCCCGAAACTCAACTCCTCCTCCCTGAAGGAAGGCGCCCGCGGCTACGCGGCCGTCGGCCTGCTGGCGACCGCGCTCGCCGGTGTCGTCGGCCAGGCGGCTTTCGCCGACACGGACGTCGACCCGGCCGCCTCGACCGAGCGCAGCAGCCACGACACGGCCGCCGAGAACGCTGCCGTCGTCCGCGCACACAGCCACTTCGGTGTGGCCCAGCTCGGCGAGAAGGCGCAGGAGTCCGACTCCGGCCAGCAGGCCCGATCCGGCGGTGAGAGCGGCAACAACCGCACCGGCGGCCAGGGCGACCAGGGCAACCAGGGCGCACAGCAGGCCCAGCCCGCCCAGGACAACGGCGGCAACAACCGCACCGAGGGCCAGGGCGCCCAGCAGGCCCAGCCGGCGCAGCAGAACCAGCCGGCCCCGCAGCCGAAGCCCGCACCGCAGCCGCAGCCGCAGTTCGACCAGGTCGACCGCTGGATCAACAACGCGATCGACATCCTGCGCAACAACAACGTCCCGGTGGGCTACGACCTGCGCGACGAGATCCGCACGATCATCGAGAAGGAGTCCAGCGGTGACCCGCGGGCCATCAACCTGTGGGACAGCAACGCCGCGAAGGGCATCCCGTCCAAGGGTCTGATGCAGACCATCGACCCGACGTTCGACGCCCACAAGCTCGCCGGGCACGACGACATCTACAACCCGGTCGACAACATCATCGCCGGTGTCCGCTACACGCTGGACCGCTACGGCAGCTTCGACGAGCACCCCGGCCTGTCCTCGATGGCAGGCGGCGGTGACTACCAGGGGTACTGAGCACGCGGCTCAGCCCATCGGATCCGCAAGCTGCATCCGACTCGGTCTCATCGGGCCGTCCGGAGATTCGCCTCGAGTCTCCGGACGGCCCGCTCGTGTGTGCAGCATCCCGGAACGCAGGCAGGATCCACGGAACGCAAGCACGGGCCCGGAGCGCAGGCGGTGTCGCCGAACGTGAAGGTCAGGGCTTGCGGCCGAGCCCGACGACACCGCTCGCGGCGGCCGGGTTGGCCCGGAACTCCTCCGACGCGGGCGACTCGCGCAGTTCGGGGCGCCACTCCGGGGTCCACGTGATTCCCGGTTCGACGAGCTCGAGACCGTCGAAGAACTGCGCGAACTCCTCGCGGGAACGCAGGAACAGCGGCGAGCTGGACCGGGCGTACTGCTCCTTGATCGCCTCCCGCTTGTCCTGCCCCTCGTCCGGCACCCCGTCGTAGGTCAGGTGCGAGGTCAACAGGTACGAACCAGGCTGCAGGCGGTCCATGTAGTCCCGGATGACGCCGTGCGGATCGTCGTCGGGCCCGAAGAAGTACAGCACGTTGACGACGATGAGCCCGATCGGTTTCGTCGGGTCGAGCACGCCGGTGTCGAGCGCCTCCTGCCACACCTTGTCGACGTCGAGCAGATCGGCCTGGATCACGGCGTGCCGCGTGGGGTCTCCCTCACGTTCAAGCAGCACCCGCGAATGGGCCACGGCCACGGACTCGTTGTCGACGTACACGCAGCGGCTGTCCGGGTTCACCGAGTCGGCGATCTCGTGGACGTTGCCGACCGTCGGCACGCCCGAACCCAGGTCGAGGAACTGGGTGATGCCCTGGTCGGCGAGGTACTGCACACCACGGCCGAGGAACTCGCGGCCCACCCGCGCCATCGTGCGCACGATGGGGAACGTCTCGACGGCCTTCGCGCCGAACTCACGGTCGATGGCCCAGTTGTGGGTACCTCCGAGGAACCAGTCGTAGATCCGCGCGGGATTCGGCCGTTCCAGGTCCACGCCCTCGGGCACGGAGTTCGGGTCGTTCGGCGCCATGGCTCCTCCTGGATTCCCCGTACTGAACGCGCGCGTGCGCACGCGAGCCGCTGACGCTCACCCTACCGAGCGACACACACGTACCCCCACCCACTGCCGTGCCGCGATCACGCGACGAGAGCGCCGATGCGTTTGCGCATGTCCTCGCCGAGGAACCGGCACAGCGCCGCCGTCAGCTCGTGGCGCGCCCGTTGTTGATCGACGGCGAAGGTGCCGGCGAGTTCACCCATGGCCAGCAACGTCTCCACGGGAGCCCGGCCGGATTCCGACAGCCGGGCGGCCTGCTCCTTCAGGTCGAGGCTCTGCACCTCACCGTCCTGGAACGCACCGAGGATGTCCTGCAGTCGTTTCAGGCGTTTCACCACCGCGGAGTGCTCGGCGCGCGGACACAACGGTTCGGCGAACTCGAGCAGGTAGCGCAGTTCCTTGCATCGTTTGCGCAGATCGTGCACGTCGTCCGCGGGCGATTCGGGGGTGATCGCGGCCGCGCGCTTGGTCACCTTCTTGGCCGTCGCAACCAGACGTCGCCGCACGAACGCCGCGACGTCCGGGCCCGGATCCGCAGGACCGTCCGCAGCGGCATCGTCCGCACCGGCCCTGCCACCGGACACATCGCCGTCGGACACATCACCGTCGGGCGCACCTGTTCCGGGGGTGTCGTCGCCGGGCACGCGGCTCAGCTCGGCGAGCTCGGCGGTCCAGTCCTGCATCAGCCGGGCGAATCGTTTGGTGCGCAGCGAGCGAACGAGCGCCCGCCGCGCGGTCTCCCGCCGTCGCCGCAGGTCGGCTGCGAACGGTTCGAGATCGGCCGGGTCGGCGGCGACGAGCCTGCGCGTCAGGTCCTCGAAGCCGAGCAGGTAGACATCCAGGTCGCGCACCGGGCTCGTGACCTCGCCGAGCCAGGCGAACTCCCGCGCGTAACGGGTGGTGAGCCGCGTGGGCAGCACGTCGTCGGCGAGTTTGAGCAACGACCGGGTCCGGCGCACCGCCACCCGCAGGTCGTGGAGGTACTCGGTGTCGGTGTCGGCGATCGTGCCGTCGACGGTCGCCTCCAGGGCCGCGGCCTGGGCCCGCAGCGCACGCGCCACCGCGACGCCTGCGGGCAGGTCGGGGGTGATCGCGGGCGGTTCCGGCCGGTCGGGCAGGCCTGCCGCGGCGAGGACGTCGGGGTACGGGTCGGCGGAGGTGGTACGGAAGCGGCCGGAGTCGTGTCTGCGCAACACCTTCCGCACCCGCTTGGCCGCCTTCACCGAGCCCTCCTCGCCGGCAAGGGCGACGTCCACGCGCACGAACGGTTCGATGCGCACGGGCTCGGAGACCGCGGTCTCCCGCCATGCGAGCACGGCCACGGCCGTGCCCCCGGTGTCGTGGACCCGCACGTACCGCGTGACGACGCGGCCGTGGACCACCGGCTGGACCGCCCGGATCCACAATGGACTGTCGACCAGGGTGCGAACCTCGTCGGGGAGCTCGTGGGCCATGGCGGGCCACGACGGCTGCTCGGCGAGTGCCGCGGTCGCCACACCCTTCCCGGAACGCACCGTCAGCGTCCCGGCCCCGGAGCCTCGTTCGTGGGCCAGAACCACACCCTTGCGGTGCAGACGCCAGTCCGCGCTGTCCAGATACGTGATACTGCGCACCCGACGCGGCCCCGGCTCGAGCGAGTAACGCCCGCCGAGTGCCTGGTCGAGCACCGCGACGACCTCGTCGGCATCGCCCCGTACGGCCTCGGCGTCGCAGGTCAGCGCGCCGACGAACGAGGCGTCCCGTGCGATTTCCCTGTCCATAACGCCTCCTTCACCCGACGGAGTTGGCCGACAGGGCCGAACATTGTACGACACCGGCCCGAGGAGCACAGTGTGAACGAGGAGGGGCACGAGACGACAGCCCTCACCATCGCGGCGCCCACGGCGTGCTGCCGCAGCCCCTCTCCCCCCAGACTCACAGGGGCAATCCAGCGAAAGGACAAGGCAGTGACCGAGATCGACATTCCGTCGGTGGAACTCAACAACGGGCAGTCCATGCCGAAGGTCGGCTACGGCGTGTTCCAGGTGCCGCCGCCGGAGACCGCCGTCGCGGTGAAGGCCGCGATCGAGGCCGGGTACCGGAGCATCGACACCGCCACGCTGTACGGCAACGAGTCGGGCGTCGGACAGGCGATCGCCGAATCCGACGTTCCGCGCGAGGAGCTGTTCCTCACCACCAAGCTGTGGAACGACGCCCACGGCTACGACGCCACGCTGAAGGCGTTCGACCAGAGCCTGGCCGAGCTGGGCACCGACTACGTCGACCTGTACCTGATCCACTGGCCCATGCCGAAGGTCGACCTGTACGTCGAGACGTGGAAGGCGTTCGAGCGCATCCACTCCGAGGGCCGCGCCAAGGCCATCGGCGTGTCGAACTTCCAGCCGGCGCACCTCGACCGGCTGGCCGAGGAATCCGGCATCGTGCCCGCGGTCAACCAGATCGAGGCGCATCCCTACCTGCAGCAGCGGGAGGCCCGCGAGTACGACGCCGCCCACGGCATCGTCACCGAGGCCTGGAGCCCGCTGGCGAAGGGCGGCACGCTGCTCGCCGACCCCGCCGTGACCCGGCTCGCCGAGAAGCACGGCCGCACCGCCGCGCAGATCGTGCTGCGGTGGCACCTGCAGCTGGACAACGTGATCATCCCGAAGTCGGTGACCCCGTCGCGGATGGCCGAGAACCTCCAGCTGTTCGACTTCAGCCTCGACGACGCCGACATGGCCGCCCTGGCCGAGCTCGACCGTGGTGAGCGCACCGGCCCCGACCCGGACACGTTCAACCGCCGCTGACGCACCACTCGTCGACGCCGTCACCGAGTCGGTACGCCGTGAGGGCGTCGATGTAGCGCTGCGGTGGGCCGAACAGCGCGGCGCTGCCGTGTGCCCGCTTGAAGTACAGGTGTGCGTCGTGCTCCCACGTGATCGCGATGCCGCCGTGGAGCTGGATCATCTCGGCCGCGATGTGGGTCGAGCTCTCCGAGCAGACGACCTTCGCGACGGCGGCGTCGATGCACGCGGCCTCGTCGTCGGGGCCGGATGCGGATTCGAGCGCGGCGTGACAGGCGGACCGGGCGGTTTCCAGGCGAACGTAGGCATCGGCCAACCGGTGTCCGACCGCCTGGAAACCCCCGATCGGCCTGCCGAACTGGTGGCGCTGGAGCGCGTACTCCACGGTGCGTTCGAGTGCACGTTCGGCGGCGCCGGTCTGTTCTGCGGCGAGCACGGCCAGCGCGTCGGCCCGCAACCGCCGTAGCGCCTGCGGGGTCAGTGTGCCGAGTCGCCGCCCCGGCACACCGCGCATCCGGACGGTCGCCAGTCTGCGGGTCGGGTCGAGGGCACGGGCGTCGGCTCGCTCGACACCGTCGTGACGAGCGTCCACTTCGTACACTCCGACTCGGGCATCGCCTCCGCCGCTGTCGTCGTCGCTGTCGCCGTTGTCGTCGTCGGTGGCGAGGACGACGAGCACGTCCGCAGTGTCTCCGTCGAGGACGTACGAGGCGGCACCGTCCAGTGTTCCGCCGCGATCCCGCATCGGAGGAGCGCACGACCAGTCGCCGTCCACTCCGGACCACACCAGCGCAGCCACCCTCGCTCCCGCCGCAATGTCCGGCAGCAACCGCGCGCACGCGTCCTCCCCGGCCGCGCGGATGATCGCGCCCACGGCCAGCACGGCCGAACCGAGCAGCGGAGTCGGAGTGAGCGCGCGGCCCAGTTCGTGGGCCACTGCACCGACCTCGGCGACGCGTGCCCCGGCGCCGCCGTACCGTTCGGGGACGGCGAGCCCGGCGACGCCGACCTGCCGGCACAGCAACGACCAGACCTCCTCCTCGTAGCCGCGGGGTGCCGCCATCGCGGCCCGCACGTCGGCGTGCTTGGCGAGCAGGCCGCGTACCGCCTCGGCGAGCTCCGCGCGGATCGCCGCACGTTCGTCAGGCGACATCGGTCCCCCTCAACGCCGACAGCAGTCGCCGCCGGTGGTGGTCCGTACCACCCCACGCGCCGGCCAGCGCACGCGTCTTGGTGAGCCACAGCCCGAGATCGTGCTCCGCGGTGTAGCCGACCGCGCCGTGCACCTGCAGTGCGGTGCGTGCCGCCAGCAGCGCCGCCCGGGTGGCGGCGACCTTGGCCGCGGAGGTGTCGCGCACGAGATCGGTGGACACGGCACAACCAGCGGGTCCCGTGCGACCAGCAGGGTCTGTGTGATCGGCAGCGTCGGTGTGGTCTGCGAGAGCCGCCGCGACGGCGGCGCCGTACACCACCGGCCGGGCCATCTCGAGGCGCATCGCCACATCGGCGAGCAGGTGTTTCACCGCCTGGTACGACCCGATCATCCGGCCGTACTGCCGGCGTTGCGCGGCGTACTCGGTGGCCATGTCCAGCATGCGCGCGGCCATGCCGATCAACTGCGCCGACACCCCGAGGACCCCGAACTCGAACGCGTGCGGCCGCGGATCGGCGACCCGCTCGCCGCCGCCCGGGACGGCGAACACCCTGCGCACGGCATCGATCGACGCAACAGGGGTGCCCGCACTCCGCACGGACGGCGTGGTGACCGCCTCGCCGTCGCAGTACGCGACCACGTCGGCGACGTCGGCGTCCAGCGCGCGGGGAACCTCGGGCGGCAAGGCCGCGGTGGCGATCACGTCGCCGGCCGCGATCCGCGTCAGGGTGCCCGGTTCCCCCGCCAACAGCCGCGGCGCGACACCGAGCGTTTCCACCACCGGCCCCGGCACGGCGTGGTAGCCGCACGTCTCCCAGGCCACGACGGCGTCGGCGGGCTCGGCTCCGAGCCCGCCCTGCTCGGCGGGTATCAGCAACGCCCACACGCCGAGGTCGGCGAGCTCCCGCCAGAGCTTGCGGCCCGGATCCGGCCTGCCGGCCGCCCATTCCCTGGCGATGTGCGGCGTGTCGGCCGCGGCCAGCAGATCGCGCAGGCTCGCGGCGAACGCCTCCTGTTCGGGGGTGAGGACGAACGTCATGGGCGCGGCTCCCGGGGCAGTCCGAGTACGCGTTCAGCAATGGTGTTGCGTTGGATCTGGTCGGTACCGCCGTAGATCGGCCCAGCCAGCGAGAACAGGTACCCCGCCACCCACGACCGGTCGACCTCGGCGTCGGGGCCCAGCAGATCGAGGGCCGTCTCGTGCAGTTCGACATCCAATGTGGACCAAGCGAGCTTGTTGACCGACGATTCGGGGCCCAGCTGCCTTCCTTCGGCCAGCCGGGCGGCGGTGCCGAACGTGTAGAGCTGGTAGGCCCGCGCGTCGATCCACGCGTCCGCGACCCGCGGTGCCGCCTCCTCGGGGGCTCCCCGTTCCCGCCACAGCTGCACGAGGCGCTCGGCCGAGGCCAGGAACCGGCCCGGACTGCGCAGGGACAGACCTCGCTCGTTGTTGGCCGTGGTCATCGCCACCCGCCAGCCGTCGCCCGGCTCCCCGATCACGTCGTCGTCGGGCACGAAGACCTCGTCGAAGAAGATCTCGGCGAATCCGGACTCTCCGTCCAGTTGCGGGATCGGCCGCACCGTCACGCCGTCGGCACGCAGGTCGATCATGAGGTAGGTCAGCCCGCGATGCCGCTGCGAGTGCGGATCGCTGCGGAACAGGCCGAACGCCCGGTCCGCGAACGCGGCCCGGGAACTCCACGTCTTCTGCCCGGAGACGAGCCAGCCGCCGTCGGTCCGCTCCGCCCTGCTGCGGAGCGCGGCGATGTCGCTGCCCGCCTCCGGTTCGGACCACGCCTGGGCCCACACCTGCTCGCCGCGGGCCATGGCGGGAAGGATCCGGTCCCGCTGGGCCCCGGTGCCGTGCGCGAACAAGGTCGGCGCGAGCATGAAGATGCCGTTCTGTCCGACCCGGCCCGGCGCGCCCGCGGCGTAGTACTCCTCCTCGAACAGCAGCCACTGCAGCAGGGAGGCGTCGCGGCCGGTGTACTCGGCGGGCCAGGTGACCACCGACAGGCGCGCATCGGCCAGCTTCGCCTCCCATTCCCGGTGGGCGGCGAAGCCCTCCGCCGTGTCCATCGACGGCAGGGCGGACCGAGGCACGTGCTCGGCCAACCAGTCGCGGACCTCCTCCCGGAACACCGCCGAGGCCGGATCGATGTCGAGGTCCATGTCAGCTCCCCGCGTCCCGCATCGACGCCGCGGTCTGGCCCGCGAGGGGATCTGCCTGGGTCTCGGCGTTGTGGGCGTGGGCGAAGTGATGCAAGCCGAACACCGAGTCCATTCCGGACCGCATGCCCATCAGGTCCTGTGCCTGGTTCACCGCCTTCTTCGTCAGTGCCAGGCCGAACGAGGGCATCTCGGCGATCCTCTCCGCCAGCTGCGTCACCGTCGAGGTCAGCTCCGCGGGAGGTACCACACGCGAGACCATTCCCCATTCCTTGGCCTGCCGGGCGCTGAACCGCTGCCCGGTGAACAGCACCTCCTTGGCGGCCGCGACCCCGAGCACCCACGGATGCGCGAAGTACTCCACGCCCGGAATTCCCATGCGTACCACGGGATCGGCGAAGAACGCGTCGTCGGAGGCCACGATCAGGTCGCACGACCACGCCAGCATCAGCCCGCCCGCGATGCATGCGCCCTGCACCGAGGCGATCATCGGCTTCGGGATCTCCCGCCAGCGCCTGCACATTCCCAGGTACACTTCGGACTCACGCGCGAACCGCCGATCGCCGCCCTCCCGGTCGACGTGGTCCCACCACAGCACGGCCCTACGGTCGTAGGAGACGTCCACGTCGCGGCCCGGTGAGCTGATGTCGTGGCCGGCCGAGAAGTGCGGTCCCTCCCCCGCCAGCACGATGACCTTGACCTCGGGGTCGTCCACGGCCCTGGTGAACGCCGCGTCCAGCGCGTAGGTCATCACCGAGTTCTGCGCGTTCCGGTACTGCGGCCGGTTCATCGTCACGACCGCCACCGGTCCGCGCCGTTCGTACCGCACGACCGGTTCCGATCCCGATCCCGCGGCGGATCCGGGGTCGTTGCCGGAGCGGTTGCCGGAGCGGTTGCCGGATCCGTTGCCGCTGTGCTCGTCGGTCATGCCGTTCTCTCCTTGACCAGCAGGCGTTTGAGGACCTTCCCCGAGGCGTTGCGCGGCAGTGCCGGGACGAACTCGACCGATCGGGGACGCTTGTAGTTGGCGAGATGGGCGGCGCAGTGGCCGAGTACGTCGTCGCCGGACAGTCCGTCGGCCACGACGAACGCCTTGCCCACCTCGCCGAGGCGCTCGTCGGGAACCCCGATCACCGCGACCTCGCGCACACCGTCCAGACGGGACAGTTCCTGTTCGATCTCGGCCGGGTAGACGTTGAACCCGCCGCAGATGTACATGTCCTTGAGCCGGCCGGTGATCGTGAGATTGCCCGCCTCGTCCAGCCGTCCGACGTCGCCGGTGTGCAGCCAGCCGTCGGGGTCGACGGCCTTCGCGGTCGCCTCCGGGTCGTCGAGGTAGCCGAGCATCACGTTCGGGCCCCGCAGCAGCACCTCACCGCGGGCATCGACGCGCACCTCGAAGCCCGCAGCGGCACGTCCGCTGGTGTGCGCGACGGTCCGTGGATCGTCACCGGGCCGGCACATCGTGGCGACGACGGCCTCGGTCAGCCCGTAGGCCGTGAGCACGGTGTCGAAACCGAGTTCGCCGCCCATCCGCTCGACCAGCCGCACCGGCACCGTCGCGGCACCGGTCACCGCGAGCCGCAGCGACGTGAGGTCATGGGAGTCACGGTCGGGGTGGTCGAGCAACGTCTGGAACACCGTGGGCGCGGCGGGCAGAACCGAGATCCGCTCACGGTCGACCACCTCCAGGACCGCGGCCGCGTCGAACGTCGCCTGCGGCACGAGCGCCGCGCCGCTGAGCAGCGCCACGAGGATGCCCGCCTTGTAGCCGAAGCTGTGGAAGAACGGGTTGACCACGAGGTACCGGTCCTCGGGCCCGAGCCGCCCGCAGTCGGCCCACGCCGATGCGACGTCGAGTGCCTGCCGGTGCGCCGACAGCACGCCCTTGCTGCGCCCGGTGGTGCCCGAGGTGAACAGGATGTCGCTGATGTCGTCGGCTTTGACCTCGTCGGCCCTGGCCTCGACGTCGGCAGGGGTGACGGAATCGGCGGCGCGGGCGGTCTCGAGGAGCTCCGGCCAGTCGACGGTGCCGGTATCGGGGTCGGCACCGGTGTCGGGCGGGAGCGGTCCGGGCAGTGGGACCCGCACGACGAGGTCGATGGATGCGAGGTCGCCGGGCTCGGCCGCCGCACGGATACCGGCCAGGCGGTCCACGCCGAGGAAGTCGCCCGCGACGACGAGCACCCTCGCGGAGGTGCGCCGGAGGAGGTCGACGGTCTCGGTTCCGGTGAACCGGGTGTTGACGGGCACGAGGGTGGCGCCCGCGTAGTGCGCGGCGAGCGCGGCCACGACCCAGTGGTGCGTGTTCGGCGAGTTCACCGCGATCCGGTCACCGCGCCGCACCCCGCCTGCGAGGTAGACCCGCGCCACCATGCGAACGTGTTCCAGAAGTTCCCGGTAGGTCAAACACACGGCGCCGTCGATGATCGCGGTCCGGTCCCCGAACCGTTCTGCAGCAGATCGAAGCACCGCAGGGATCGTCTGCACCGAGGCCACCGCGACCATGCCACTCCCTCCCTGGACGCAAAATCTAGAACGTGTTCTTATTATGCTAGCGCACGGTAGCAGGAGGTGTGAGTGGAAGACCACGAGCGATTCCGGCGGGAGGTGGCCTCCTGGCTGGCCGAGAACCTGACCGGTGAGTTCGCCGACGTCCGCGGCCTCGGCGGACCCGGACGCGAGCACGAGGCGTTCGACCGGCGGCTCGCATGGGAACGCCACCTCGCCGCGGCCGGATGGACCTGCCTCGGCTGGCCGGAGGAGTTCGGCGGCCGCGGACTGAGCGTGGCCGAACAGGTCGTCTTTCACGAGGAGTACGCCGCGGCCGCGGCGCCGGCACGCGTGAGCCACCTGGGCGAACAGCTCCTCGGCCCCACGCTGATCGCCTACGGCACCGACGAACAGCGGAGTCGGTTCCTGCCGCGCATCCGCGCGGTCGAGCAGCTGTGGTGCCAGGGGTACTCCGAACCGGGCGCCGGGTCGGACCTGGCCGCGGTGTCGACGTCGGCACGGCTCGACGAACGCGGCACGTCGTGGGTGCTGAACGGACAGAAGATCTGGACGTCGCTGGCGCACGTCGCGGACTGGTGTTTCGTCCTGGCGCGCACCGAACCCGGTTCGTTCCGGCACCGCGGACTGTCCTATCTGCTCGTTCCCATGGACCAGCCCGGCGTGACGGTACGGCCGATCACCCAGCTCACCGGAACCTCGGAGTTCAACGAGGTGTTCTTCGACGACGCGCGCACCGACGCCGACCTCGTGGTCGGCGAACCCGGCGACGGATGGCGGATCGCGATGGGCACGCTCGGGTTCGAACGCGGCGTGTCGACGCTCGGCCAGCAGATCGGATTCCGGCGCGAACTCGACGGGATCGTGGCCGAGGCGAGACGCACCGGGACGATCGACGACCCGATCCTGCGCGCCGACCTGACCCGCGCCTGGATCGACCTGCGGGTGTTGCGTGCGCACGCGCTGCGCACCCTCGAGCGTGAGCCGGGACCCGACGTGGCGGTGGGGAAACTCCTGTGGTCGGGCTGGCACCGGCGACTCGGCGAGCTCGCGATGCGGGCCCGCGGCGCCCGCGGGCTGACCACCGGCGGCGAACTGGACGCATGGCAGCGGCTGTTCCTGTTCAGCCGCGCCGACACCATCTACGGCGGTTCGGACGAGATCCAGCGCAACATCCTCGCCGAGCGGGTGCTCGGTCTACCGAGACAGGAGCGGCCATGAGCGTCCCCCCGTATCCGCGTGCCAGGGACCTGCTGGCGGACAAGGTGGTCGTGGTGACCGCCGCGGCGGGAACCGGCATCGGTTCGGCCACGGCGCGGCGCTGTGTGGAGGAGGGCGCGCGGGTCGTGGTCAGCGACTGGCACGAACGGCGGCTGAAGGCCACGGCCGACGAACTCGCCGAACTCGGCCGGATCCACGCGGTGCCCTGTGACGTCACCAGCGACGACCAGGTGCGCGCGCTGTTCGACGAGACCGTCGCGCGCTTCGGCCGGGTCGACGTGGCGGTCAACAATGCGGGCCTCGGCGGCACACAGTCCATTCTGGACATGACCGACGCCGAGTGGTCCCGGGTCCTGGACGTGACGCTGAACGGCACGTTCCGGTGCACCAGAGCGGCCGCGCAGCGCATGGTCGAACAGGACCACGGCGGCGTGATCGTCAACAACGCCTCGGTGGTGGGCTGGCGCGCACAGCAGGGGCAGGCGCACTACGCGGCGGCCAAGGCGGGTGTGATGGCACTGACCCGCTGCGCGGCGATGGACGTCGCCTCCCACGGCATCCGCATCAACGCCGTCGCCCCGAGCCTGGCCGCACATCCGTTCCTGGCCAAGGTGACGAGCGAGGAGCTGTTGGCCGACCTCGCGGGCAGGGAAGCCTTCGGACGCGCGGCCGAACCGTGGGAGGTCGCGAACGTCATGGTGTGGCTCGCCTCGGACTACGCCACGTACCTCACGGGCGAGACCGTGTCCGTGTCCAGCCAGCACCCGTAGGAGGAACCATGGCCGAGGCCTACCTCGTCGACGCCGTCCGCACGCCCGTGGGACGACGCGGCGGCGCGCTGTCCACTGTGCACTCCGCCGACCTCGCGGCACATGTGCTGAGCGCGCTCGTCACGCGCGCCGACATCGACCCGGCGACCGTGGACGACGTGATCCTCGGCTGCACCGACACGCTCGGTCCGCAGTCCGGAAACATCGCCCGCACCGCGTGGCTCGCCGCAGGCATGCCCGACCACGTCCCCGGGGTGACCGTCGACCGGCAGTGCGGGTCGAGCCAGCAGGCGGTGCACTTCGCCGCGCAGGCGGTGCTGTCCGGCACGGCCGACGCCGTCGTGGCAGGCGGGGTGCAGAACATGAGCGCGATCCCCATCAGCGCGGCGATGCTCGCCGGGCGGGAGCACGGATTTCCCGACCCGTTCTCGGGATCGACGGGCTGGCGCACACGCTACGGCGACGTCGAGGTGTCCCAGTTCCGCAGCGCCGACATGATCGCCCGCCACTGGGACCTCACCCGCGAACAGCTGGAGGAATTCGCGCTGCGCAGCCACCGGCGCGCGCTGGAGGCAGCCGACACCGGACGGTTCGCCGGGGAGATCGCACCGTTCGATGATCTGACCGCCGACGAGGGCCCCCGGCGCGGCACGTCGGCGGAGAAAATGGCCGCCCTGCCCCCGCTCACCGACGACTCCCGCATCACCGCCGCCACGGCGAGTCAGATCTCCGACGGCGCCAGCGCGGCGCTCGTGGTGTCCGAGGCCTACGTCCGCGACCACGGGCTGAGGCCACGCGCGCGCATCCACCACCTGTCGGTGTCGGCCGCCGACCCGGTGTGGATGCTCACCGGCCCGATCCCCGCGACGCACCGGGCACTGCGCCGCACCGGCCTGACCGTCGAGGACATCGACCTGTTCGAGGTCAACGAGGCGTTCGCGAGCGTCGTGCTGGCCTGGCTCGACGAGACCGGCGCCGATCCCGACCGCGTCAACGTCAACGGCGGCGCGATCGCCCTCGGCCACCCCATTGGCGCAACCGGCACGAAACTCATGGCCACGCTGCTGCACGAACTCGAACGGCGCGGCGGCCGCTACGGCCTGCAGACGATGTGCGAGGGCGGCGGCACGGCCAACGTCACCATCATCGAACGCCTCGCGACGTGAGGCCGCCGGCCGCAGTCACCATGTCGACAACACGACCCTGTCGGTCAGCCCTGTCGAAGCCGGCCCTGTCGACGGCAACTCTGTAGACGCCGGCCCTGTCGACACGGCCCGCGCTGGGACTGACGTCACCGACCTGGTCACAGCGGTCTCGACAGGTCTGCCCCGCTCCTCGATAGGGTGCCTTCGGGCGCGTGCGACGAAGGAGCGATGCGATGACCGGCACCCGACCGCGGATCGTGGTCACCAGGTGGATCCCCGATGACGCCATGGCGTTGTTGCACGAGACCGGCGAGGTGTGGTCACCCGATCCCGACCGGCAGCTGCCCGCCGACGAACTGCACCGCGTGGTCGCCGGCGCCGACGCGGCCGTCGTCACCCTGCGGGACCGCATCGACGGGGACTTCGCCGACGCCGCAGGTCCGCAGCTCAAGGTGATCGCCAACGTCGCGGTCGGCTACGACAACATCGACGTGCCCGCCCTCACCGAGCGCGGCATCACGGTCGCCAACACCCCGGGGGTGCTGACCGACGCCACCGCCGACATCGCGTTCGGCCTGCTGCTGTCGGCCACCCGCAGACTCGGCGAGGGCGAACGGCTGCTCCGTTCCCGCACGCCGTGGTCGTTCCACCTCGGATTCATGCTCGGCTCGGGCATCCAGGACAAGACGCTCGGCATCATCGGGCTGGGCCAGATCGGCCAGGCGATGGCCACGCGGGCGCGCGCGTTCGGCATGCGGATCGCCTACAGCGGACGGCGGCGGGCGCCGTCGGAGGTCGAGGACCGCCTCGAGGCCACGTACCTGCCCCAGGACGAGCTGCTGCGCACCGCCGACGTCGTGTCCCTGCACTGTCCGCTCACCCCGGACACCCGGCACCTCATCGACGAGGCGGCACTCCGGTCGATGAAGCCCACGGCGTTCCTGATCAACACCACCCGCGGGCCGGTCGTCGACGAGGCCGCACTGGCGGCGGCGCTGCGCGACGGCGTGATCGCAGGCGCCGGTCTGGACGTCTTCGAGAACGAACCGGAGGTCCACCCGGAGCTGCTCGAGCTGGACAACGTGGCGCTCGCTCCCCATCTGGGTTCGGCGACCGTGGAGACGCGCACCGCGATGGCCACGTTGGCGGCCCGCAATGTGATCGCCGTCCTGTCCGGCGAGCCCGCGATCACGGAGGTGACCCCGTGAGCGAGCACACCCCGCGGCGCGTGGTGATCGCACCCGACAAGTTCAAGGGAAGCCTGACGGCCGTCGAGGCCGCCGAGGCGATCGGCGCGGGCGTCCGCGACGCGCTCCCGGACGCGGACGTGTCCCTGTGCCCGGTCGCCGACGGCGGCGAAGGCACGCTCGACGTACTGCTGGCCGCCGGCGGAACGCGCGTCGACCTGCGGGTACGCGGGCCATTGGACGAGCCGGTCGACGCCTGGTACGTCACGCTCGACGGGACCGCGTACATCGAGTCGGCGCGGGCGTGCGGAATCGAACACGTGACCCCGTCCAGCGACGTCGCCCTCGCGGCCCACACCTACGGCGTCGGCGAGCTCATCGCCGACGCCCTCGGCCGCGGTGCCACACAGATCGTGCTCACCGTCGGCGGAACAGCCAGCACCGACGGGGGCAGCGGCATGCTGCAGGCGCTCGGTGCCCGCATCACCGATGCCGACGGCGCCCCGGTGGGGCTCGGCGGCGGCGCACTGGCCGACGTCGCGGCCGTCGACCTGACCCGGCCGCGCGCACTGCTCGGCGACGCCCGCGTCCGCGTGGCCACGGACGTGACCAACCCGCTACACGGTCCGGACGGTGCCGCGGCGATCTTCGGCCCGCAGAAGGGCGCGCGGCCGCAGGAGATCGAGCTGCTCGGTGCCGCGCTGCGCACGTGGGCCGACGCGCTCGGCTTCGCCGACCGGCCCAGCGCAGGCGCGGGCGGCGGCATCTCCGGAGGTGCCATGGCCGCGCTCGACGCCACGGCCGAATCCGGCTTCGACCTCGTCGTCGAACTGACCGGGGTCGCCGAGGCGGTGCGCGGAGCCGACCTGGTGATCACCGGCGAGGGTTCGCTGGACGCACAGAGCCTCGCGGGCAAGGCACCCGCCGGGATCGCCGCCATCGCACGGCGTCACGGTGCACGGGTCGCGGCCATCGCGGGACGTGTCGCGCTCGGCGCGGACGAGCTGGCCGAGGCCGGGATCACCGCGTCGGTCGCACTCGCCGATCACGCGCCGTCGGTCGAGGTCGCGGTTCGCGACGCCGCCGCGCTGCTGCGCAAACACGCCGCGGACCTCGTCCGCACCGTGTCCTGACGGCTCAGACGGCGTTTCCGTCGGCAGGCGTTCCGGTCAGCGCTTCCCGGTCAGTGCTCGCCGGGCTGGTCCGGACGGGCCGGACCGTCGAACCAGCCCCGGGCAGCCTCGTCCCCGGAGTCCACATCGGACCCGAGCGTCGCGGTTCCGGCGACGGAGAGTTCGGCCTCGTGGCGCGCCGAGGCGTCCTGCCTGCCCGTGACCCGCCGCCACAGCTGGGGTCCGAATCGGACGACGCCGAACAGCACGATCACGCCGACGGCCACGATTCCGCCGATGTGTTCCCAGTGGAACGGGTCCTCGATGAGCGCGGGCTGCACCACCACGCTCACCTGGGCGGCGTCGAGGTCGGCGAAGTACAGGTCGCCGTGGCGGTCCAGGGCGAGCGCGCCCACGGCGCCGGTGTGTTCGGGACCCGCCACGGTCAGCACCGTGCCGCCCGCGTCGACCCGCACCACCCCGCGACCGGTGCCGATGTAGACGATGTCGCCGTCCACCGCGACGTCCCGCGGCCGGTCGAGCGCGACCTCCGAGGCGTTCAGCCCGTCGACGCCCTCCCAGTAGCTGTCACCGTCCGATCCGACACCGGCGAACTCGTCGCTGCGTCCCTCGGGGTCGATGCGCCACACCTGACCGCCGTCCGGGATCGCGGCGAACACCTCGCCTGCCTCCCCCAGCGCGATCCCGCCCACCGCGGGGCCGCTCGCGCCGGCGTCGCGCAGCCACCGCCGCACCGTGCCGTCGGCGTCGACGCGGTACACGTTCTCCTCGGTCGCGACGTAGACGGCATTCTCGGCCGCCGCAAGGTCGACGACGCGCCCGAAGCTCGACAGGGTCGCCCGCCCGGCAGGGTCGAGATGATCACCGGAGGGACCGTCCGGCCGCGGCCCGCCACCCGCCACCGGAACGGCCACGGCACCGTCTCCAGCGTCTGCGCCGCCGGCAGCGTCTGCACCATCTGCACCGTCGGCACCGGTCCCGTCCGAGCCGCGGTCCATGCGGTACACAACGTCGCCTGCCGCGACGTACCGTGTCCCGTCGGGTGCCACCGTCACGGCCGACACCCGCGAGGCCGCCGGCGAGTCCACAGCCGGCGAACCCACAGCGGAGTCCACAGCGGACGCCGTGTCCAGCATGCCGTGCCGATCCACCGCCAGGAGCGGATTCGTTCCGTCGGCGAGCAACAGAGCTCCGTCGTGGTCGACCGCGAGCGCGTCGATCCCCTGCTCGCCGAACGTCACCTGCGTGGCCGGTCGCTGCACCGCCGTCGGGCCCGCGGGGCGCCGCGGTTCGGCCTCCTCCAGTGACGCGACCGTGCCGAGCACGCCGTCGGCGACCGACCGAACGGCCGCACCGGACGCGGTGATCAGCCGCAGGGAGCCGTCGGAGGCCACGTCCAGGGTGCGCGGCTCGTCGAGTGGCGCCGTACGCGCGCGCTGCCCGTCATCACCGTCGACGCGCTCGCCCGTACCCGCCACCGTGCGGATCCGGCCAGCCGGATCGACCGCCCGCACGCGCGCGTTGTGGCTGTCGGCCAGATAGAGCGTGCCGTCGCCGCGCACGGCGAGGTCGTGCGGGTTGTTCAACTCCGCCTCCACCGCACGGCCACCGTCCCCGGAGAATCCGCTGCCGGAGCGTGCGGCATCGGCGTCACCCGCGATCGTGAACAGGACCCCGGCGGGATCGACCATCCGCACCACCGGGCGCGCCACATCACCACGCCGGTCGAGGAAGAACACCCGCCCCTCCGGCGACACGGTGATCGCGTGCGGTCGCCCGAGCGCGGCAGCCGTGGCGACGTAGCCGTCCCCGTCGGAGCCCCTGCGGCTGCCGAGCCCCGCCCACGTACTGATGGTGCCGTCCTGGTCGACACGGCTCAGCCTGCGATGCGCTCCTTCGGCCACGTACAGCACGCCGTCGTCGCCGACGGCCACGTCGGTGGGGCTCACCGGCGTGTCGGTGGCCGGCTCGCCGTCGGCCGCCAGGAGCCGGTCGCGGTCCTCGGTACCGACGCGCGTGCCGTCGCCGGCGGCCGTGGTGATCACCCCGCGAGCGTCCACTTTGCGCACACGGTCATTGCCCGTATCGGCGATGTAGAGGCTGCCGTCGGGGCCGACGTCGATCCCTTGTGGAGCGTCCAGCCGCGCCGCGGCCGCACGTCCGCCGTCGCCGGCGAATCCCGCCTCACCGGTGCCCGCGGCGACGGTCACTCCGCCGTCGCGCCCCACCTTCAGTACCCGGTGGCCGTCGGTGTCGGCGTAGTACAGGACCCCGCCGGACCCGGTCGCCAACCGCAGACGCCGTTCGTCCGGCACGCTCGGAGTCGGCGCAGCCACCGGCACGGGCTCGTCGGCACCGGAGGCCGTCGCCGCGGCGGAGGGGTCCGCACCGGCGACCGGATACACCGTTCCCGGCTCGTCGGCGCTGTAGTCGGACGGATAGTAGGGCCGGTCGCGTACCGCACCCACGGCGTGGCTCGGGTCGGCGGGGTTCTGCGACGCCAGGCGATGAATGCGGTGCCCCTGGCGCACGTACACCGCACCGTCGTCTCCGACGGCGAGCGCGACGGGCGCGTCGCCGTCCTCGCTCTCGGCCAACGGTGGCGTCAGCGAGGTGACCACGCCGTCCCGGTCGATCACGCGCACGACCCGGTTGCCGACGTCGAACACGACGACCTCGCCGCGTGGCCCGACCGCCGGGCCGCCCAGTTCGCCCCCGAACGTCGCCCTGCCCACCGGCCCGCCGTCGCCCGCGAACCCCGGCTCGTCCCGGGGTGTGACGAGCGTGCGCATCGTGCCGTCCGGATCGACGCGATACAGCTCGTCGCCATCCGCACCCGCACGGAGGTACAGCGCGCCGTCGTCCCCCGCGGCGATCCGGAGCTCACCCGCCAGCCGGGCGTCCGTCGCGGGCCTGCCGTCGGCCTCCTGCGCGGCGACCGTTCCCCCGCCGGCGACCACGGTGGATTCCCCCGCATTCCCCTTCGGGATACGCACGACGGTGCCGGATCCGCTCACGTAGACGGCTCCGGCACCGTCCACGGCGATGTCGTCGGCCCGCGGCACCACAGGGAGGGCGTCACCGGGTCGGAGGTCGCTCGCGGTCCGGCCCGCTTCGTCTTCCGCGTTCGCGGCCCGCTCGTCGGCGTCCGCCGCGGCGTCCTCCGCGGAATCGGCGGAATCGGCGGAGTCCCCTGCAGGATCCTCTCCAGGATTCTCGTGGCCCTGGCCGGTGACGTCGGCGAGCACGGACACGGCTCCGCCGGCGGCACGGCGGATCACCGCCTCGTCCCCGGCCACGAACAGCGCACCGCCCGCGGCGGCGACCGCACGTGGCGCGCCAGCTCTGCTCTCGTCGGTGCGGGTGCCGGGGACCGTGTCGATCCGCCCGTCCCCGCCCACCGCACGCACCCGTCCGGCCTCGCGGTCGGTCAGGTAGACGGTGCCGCCCTTGCCGACGGCGACATCGCCCGTGGTGCCGATCCTGGCGTCCGCCGCGGGGTGCCCGTCACCCGAGTAGCCCGCCTCCGGGCCACCGGCGACCGGCTCGATCGTCCGGGGCTTCGGCGGGTCGGCCGGCTGGCGGGCCGCACCGCTCGTGCCGTTGGCCTGTGCGGTGGGCCCGGCCGGGAGCACGGTGAGCGCGGCCACGCAGAGGACGGTCACCCATCGTCTCCACGCCCGGCCGCCCCGCGTCACCATGCCCACTCCCGTCGTCAGGACTCATCGGACCGACGGGTGCGCACCGGCTCCGGTTCCCCGCGCACCGGCGGAGTTCACCGGCGCGCGGGCCGCCGTCGACGTCGGCCTACGACGGACCGATCATCCGATACCGACAGACCGCACATCTCACCGGGTCGAGTGACAGTCGAGTGACAACGGACGCGGCTCGAGGACGTGCGCCTGACGACAAGGGCTCGAGGGCTAGGGGTCGACGACTAGGGCTTGAGCACGACCTTGATGGCGCCGTCACGTTTGGCCTGGAACATGGCGTACGCGTCGGAGGCCTCGTCGAGCGGCACGCGATGGGTGGTGAGGTCGTCGACGCCGAGCGGATCGCCGTCGCCGGTCAGCAACGGCAGGATGTCGTCGGTCCAGGCCCGCACGTTGGCCTGCCCCATGCGCAGCTGGATCTGCTTGTCGAACAGGGTCATCATCGGCATGGGGTCGGCCATGCCGCCGTAGACACCCGACAGCGACACGGTTCCGCCCCTGCGCACCGCGTCGATCGCGGTGTACAGCGCACTCATCCGGTCGAGCCCCGCCGTGGTGAACGCCTTCTCGGCGATCCGGTTGGGCAACAACGTCGCGAACTGCTGCACCAGCGTGCTCACGGGCGCACCGTGGGCCTCCATGCCCACCGCGTCGATCACCGCGTCGGCGCCCCTGCCGTCGGTGCGCTCGCGCACCGCGTCGCCGACGTCCTTGACGGTGCGCAGGTCGAGCGTGTCGACACCGTGTCGCTGAGCCATCTCGAGCCGCTCGTCGACCAGGTCGACCCCGAGCACCGTTCCCGCGCCGCGGTGCCGCGCAATGCGCGCCGCCATCTGGCCGATCGGCCCGAGTCCGAGGACGACACAACTGCCGCCGTCGGGCACGTCGGCGTACTCCACGGCCTGCCACGCCGTGGGCAGCACGTCGGACAGGAACAGGAACCGCTCGTCGGGCGCGGAATCGGGGATCTTCACGGGCCCGAAGTGGGCCTGCGGCACACGCAGCAGCTCGGCCTGACCGCCTGGCACCTGTCCGTACAGCTTCGTGTAGCCGAACAGGGCGGCGCCCTTGCCCTGTTCGCGCACCTGCGTGCGCTCGCACTGGGTGTAGAGCCGTTGCGCGCAGTAATAGCACTGCCCGCAGGCGATGTTGAACGGGATGACGACCCGGTCCCCCGGCTCGAGGTTGGGCACGGCGTTGCCCGTCTCCCGCACGACACCCATCGGTTCGTGGCCCAGCACGTCGCCCGGCGTCATGAACGGCCCGAGCACCTCGTACAGGTGCAGGTCGGAACCGCAGATCGCCGTCGAGGTGACCTCCACGATCGCATCGGTCGGCTCCTCGATGCGCGGATCGGGAACCTCCTGCACACGGACGTCACGCTTGCCCTGCCAGGTCGCAGCCTTCATCGCGGATGTCCTTTCGCCTCGGACTCTCGACTTCTCGTCTCGTCGGCTGCGACTACCCGCGATCACCCGGTCCGAACACACCGGTGCCGGCGCCTCCGAGAGGAGACGCCGGCACCGGCACAACTCGATGACGGGTGCGTCAGCCTTCCGGCTGCTGCATCACCGCGAAGTTCAGCTGTCCCTGATCGTCCTGCTGGACGTCGAGGACCTTGTCGTCGAGGAACGTCGACGCCTTGGCCTCCAGGAAGACCCGGGCACCGCTCTCGGTTCCCAGCACCTGGTCGCCGTCCTCCGGCCCCGGGGCGACCGAAAGCGCGAGCTGCGCTCCCTCTTCCGTCTCCTCCCGGACCGCGAACCGCAGACCGGCGGCGCCGTCCTGACCGTCCTGGGCGGTCAGCGCACTGATCGCCTCCACGGCAGCGTCAGTCATCGCAAGCATGGTCGCTATTTCCCTTCGGTTGCTTGAGGCTGCCATTCCCACCGTAAAGGTCCGGCGACGGCATCGCTCTACCGGCACGCCCATTTTCGACGCCTCCACCGGCGCTTCAGGAAAATCCACGAAATGCTGCCGACACGCCTCGCCTGCCACCACTTCCCACATCGCTCGCCCACCGCGGGCAGTGGTCGGACCGCACCGAACGCGCGGCGTTCCGGAGTGACGCCGTGCCCACCGAATATTCCCGAGCCAGCACGGACAACGGCGCGCCGAACGGCCACATCGGACACCCGATCACCGGAGCGACCGGAGCGACAACCCCGTCCGCGACAGCACTTTCCGAAAGTGCGACACAGGAAGTCTTCCCGCCGAGCCGTCGCTCATACCCATCGTGGACGGCCGATAAACCGCGGTCCACGCGTGCGAAGCTCACACCGGACGGCCACGACCGAGGTTGAAAGGTGTCGCCGAGGTTTCTACGGTGGAGTTGGCGGATCAGGCATATATTTTCCGCCGGGAGCGATCCGGCGAAGCCGGATATGCGTCCGAAGAAGCACTTCCTGGCCCAGCGATGAAGGGAGCCCAGCAGTGCAGAGCATCGACACCCCCGAACCCACCCCGGAGATCCCCGGGACGACGTCTTCGACCCAGGAGACCGGAACCATGCGCATCGAGGCCGAGCGCCGCGACGACGGAGTGGTCCTGGCCCGGGTCCGCGGGGAGGTCGACCTGCTGTCGGCGCCGGACCTGCGCACGTGGCTCCAGGAGGAACTCGCCGCACCCGCCCGCCTCGTCCTCGATCTCGACGGTGTGGACTTCCTCGGCTCCGCCGGACTGTCCGTACTCGCCGAGCTCGTGGAGAAGTCGGGCGGTGGCCGGCTGAACTGGGCGATCGTCGCGGAGAACCGGGTGGTGCTGCGGCCCCTCGAGGCCACGGGACTCGCCGAGCAGATGCCCCTGCACGCCGACGTCGACAGCGCGGTGAAGGCCGTCCGCCCCTGAGCCGGTCCGGCCGCACGGGACGCAACCGGCCGCCGTTCCAGCCGGTCACGCGGGTGGACGTATCGTCTAGGACATGAACCATGCGCGGTCCCGGGTCTGCGTGCGGCCCCGCCTGCAGCCCGCGAACGCCGTGCGGGAACACCCCACGCTCGCACGGCACGTTCCGCTGTACGTACTGGGCGGGGCGATCAGCACCGGACTGCAGGGACTGTTGTTCCTCCTGCTGCGCGAACCGTTGACCGCACCGGCCGCCAACCCCGTCGCCATCGCCATCACCACCGTGCTGAACACCGAGTTCCATCGGCGCATCACCTTCGGTGACGTGACGGGACCCCGCGCGCGCCAGCACCTGCAGACGGTCGGCACGTTCCTGTTCTACGCCTGCGCCGGCACCGCCGCGCTGGGACTGCTGCACCTGGTCGCCGACTCGCCCACGCCCACCACGGAAGCCACGGTGCTGGTCGCGACGAGCCTCGTGGGCGGCATCGTGCGGTTCCTGGTGCTGCGCTCGTGGGTGTTCGTGTGGCGCAGGGACGCCGGGGGCGCGTCGTGACCGACCACGACACCACCGACCGGACCGGCGGCACCGCACCCGGGGACGGGGCCGCCGACCGCGAACCCGACTACCGCTTCACGCTCGCCAACGAGCGCACCTTTCTCGCGTGGCTGCGCACCGCGCTCGGCCTGGTCGCCGGTGGGGTGGCGGTCCAGCAGCTCGTTCCGGGACTCGCCGGTGAGGGACCGCGAACGCTGCTGGCCGCGCTGTGCATTGCACTCGCGCTGGTGATCGCGGCCGCGTCGTATCCGCGCTGGCGTGGGGTGCAGCGGGCGATGCGCCGCGGCTCGCCCCTTCCGCCCAACGTGCTCCTCGGCGTGCTCGGGGCGGGCATCCTGGCGATCACCGCCGTGGCGCTGGTGCTGGTCCTCGTGGCATGAGCGAAGGCCAACCCGAACGGACCGGACTCGCATGGCAGCGCACCGCGCTCGCCTCGGCCGCCTGCACGGGACTGCTCGTCCATTCCGCGGTCTCCCACGGCACGGCGGTGCTGGTGACCGCGGCACCGATCGCCGTGGTCACGACGGTCGTGCTGTCGGTCGCGAGCCTGCTCCGCTCGCGGACGTTGCGCAGTGGCACCCCACCGCTGAGCCCCGCCGTGGCCGCGACGTCCGCAGCGCTGGTGGTGCTGACCGTGCTCGCCAGCCTCGTGGCGATGCTCGCGTGATCCCGGGTGCGGCCGGCTGACCGGCCGCACCCGCGCAGGTCAGCCCAGCTGCTCGCGCAGCGCGGGAAGGATCTCGTCCTCCGCGGCCTTGAGGAACTCGTCCTGTTGATCGCCACCGACAGCGACCAACGCCAGATCGGTGAAGCCGGCGTCCCGGAACGAGCGCGCCGCGTCGACGACGGCCTGCGGGGACGCTCCACACGGGATCGCCGAGGCCACGTCGTCCTCGCGGACGTACTGGGTCGCGGCGGCGAACGCCTGCGTGCCGGGCAGCTCGGCGTTGACCTTCCAGCCACCCGCGAACCACCGGAACTGCTCGCGAGCACGGCGCGCGGCCGCCTCGGTATCGCGGTCCCACGACACGGGCAGCTGGCCCACCTTGCGGGACTTGCCCACGCCCAGCTGCGCCCTGGTGTCGTCCCACCGCTGGCACAGGTCGCCCTTCGGCTCGACGGCGATCATCGCGTCGGCGGCGGCCGCGAACTTGTCGACCGACTGCGCGCCCGAGACCGCCACACCGATCGGCACCCGCGTCGAGGGCAGGTCCCACAGCTTCGCCGAGTCCACCCGGAAATGTTCCCCGGCGAGGTTCGTGTAGCCGCCGTCGAACAGGTCGTTGATGATCTGCAGGGCCTCGGAGAGCATCTCGTGGCGCACGTTCGCCGCGGGCCAACCACGGCCCACGACGTGTTCGTTGAGGTTCTCGCCCGCTCCGAGTCCCAACAGGAACCGCCCGTCGGACAGTTCCTGCACGGTCGCGGCCTTCTGCGCCACGACGGCAGGGTGGTACCGCATGGTCGGGCACGTCACGAACGACATCAGCTCGACATCGCCGGTCACCTGGGCGACCGCCCCGAGCACCGACCAGGCGTACGGGGCGTGACCCTGTTCGTCGAGCCACGGCGAGTAGTGATCACTCATGACCTCGAACGAGAAGCGGGCCTGTTCGGCCTTCGCGGCATCGTTGACGAGTTGCTTCGGTCCGGCCTGTTCGGTCAGCAAGGTATAGCCGAAACGCACACTTTCCCCTGTCTCGCGTCGCCTGTCGCATCGCGAGATCGTCGGATCCGCTGTCCTCTTCGGTCTGGTCGCTCGTGGACCGCTCAGTGCAGAGCGGGCTCGCGCTCGGTGGTCTCGAACCGCTTGCGGCGGGCGATGGCCTCACGGCGCTCGGTCTCGTCCAGGCCGCCCCACACCCCGAACGGCTCCTGAACGGTCAGGGCGTGGCGTCGACATTGGACGATCACGGGGCAGGTGCGGCACACCTCCTTGGCCCTCGCGACCCGGTCGGCGCGCGCGAATCCGCGCTCGCCGTCAGGATGGAAGAACACCGAGCTGTCGAGATTGCGGCAGTTGCCGTGCCGTTGCCATTCCCATACCTCTGCCACCGGGGTCGGCAAACGAGACGTGTCGGCCATGGTGATCACCTCCGTGAAGATGTGCGATGCGCGGTGTACCCGGCTGGTGCGGAACTCACACCTGCCTGTTGTCAGCGGTATTCGTCGTCGTCGAACGGGACGGGTTCGGCCTGCTCCGCGGCGTCGGCGGGGTCGGCGTCGAACGGAACCGACGCGGGGGCCGGTTCGGACCCACTGCCCGCAGCACCCTCGAGGCCCTCGCCGCTCTCCACGAGGGAGCGGCGCTGCTCGTCGACGTCCGCGTCCGGGGCGAGATCGTGGTTCTCCGTCATGATCGACGTGGTACCCCGGCCGCGGGCCGTTCAATCACGACGTCGGCGATCACGGTTGCCGCCACCGGTTCCGTACCTCCGGTACGCTCCCGGCCACGCCGTAGAGCAGCGAAGCCGGAGGACGCACATGACGCAGCGGGAGTACGACATCGTGGTGTTCGGGGCCACCGGATTCACGGGAGGCCTGACCGCCGAGTACCTCGCGGCACACGTGCCCGAAGGGTGCCGCTGGGCGCTCGCGGGCCGCAACACGACCAAGCTCGAAGCGGTCCGGGAACGCCTGGCCGCGATCGAACCGTCCTGCGCCGACCTGCCGCTGGTGCAGGCCGACGTCACCGACCCCGCGTCGCTGGCCAGGGTCGCCGAGTCGGCGCGGGTCGTCGTCACCACGGTCGGGCCGTACCTGGAGTACGGCGAGCCCCTCGTCGCGGCGTGCGCCGAGGCGGGCACCGACTACGTCGACCTGACCGGCGAGCCCGAATTCGTCGACCGCATGTACCTGGCCCACCACGAGACCGCACGCCGCACGGGTGCGCGGATCGTGCACGCCTGCGGGTTCGACTCGATCCCCTACGACCTGGGCGTGTTCTTCACGGTGACGCAGCTCGGCGAGGCGGCGAAGGACGCGGACGTCACGGTGCGCGCCCAGATCCGCGCGAACGCCGAGTTCTCCGGCGGCACCTACGCCTCGGCGTTGACGGCGTTCTCCCGAGCCCGGCAGATGGCGGCGGTGGCGAAGCGTCGCAGGGCCGCCGAGCCGTGGCCTGCCGACCGTGCGATCCACACCCCGCTCGGCCCGCCCACCCACGACGCCGAGACGGGGCGGTGGCTCGTGCCGATGCCGACCCTCGACCCGCAGGTCGTCGGACGTTCGGCGGCTGCCATGCCGCGCTACGGCCGCCGGTTCACCTACCACCAGGCCGCGGCCATGAAGCGGCTCACGACGCTCGTGGCCACCGGCGCCGGGCTCGGCGTGGTGGCCGTGGCGGCGCAGATCCCGCCCCTGCGCACGGCCCTCGGCAAGCTCCGCAAGCCCGGTGACGGCCCGAGCGCGCAGCGGCGTGCCCGCTCGTGGTTCCAGGTCCGCTTCACCGGTGAGGCGGGCGGCGAACGCGTCGTCACCGAGTTCGCCGGCGGCGACCCCGGCTACGACGAGACGGCCAAGATGCTCTCGGAGTCGGCGCTGTGCCTGGCGTTCGACGACGTGCCGCAGACCTCGGGACAGGTGACCACGGCCGTGGCTATGGGCGAACCGCTCGTCGAACGCCTCCAGAACGCCGGCATGCGGATCCGCGTCCTCGACGAGTGACCGTCGGTCAGCTCACGAGACGGCGGACGACGGCGTCGGCGAGGAGTCGTCCCCGGTCGGTGAGCACTGCGCGCCCGGCCGCGAGGTCCGATGCGGACAGCAGGCCGTCCTCGGCGGCCCTGCGGGCCTCGCCTGCCCCGTCGGCGTCGAGCGCCTCCACCGGCAGTCCCTCGGCGAGGCGCAGCTCGAGCATCACCCGTTCGAGATGCCGGTCCTCGGGGGTCAACAGCTCGTGTCCGCCGACGGGCAGCTCCCCACCCGCCAGCGTCGCCGCGTACCGCGCGGGGTGTTTGACGTTCCACCACCGCACACCGCCCACATGGGAGTGCGCACCGGGACCTGCGCCCCACCAGTCGCCGCCGAGCCAGTAGCCGAGATTGTGGCGGCAGCGCGCGGCGTCCGTGGCGGCCCAGTTGGACACCTCGTACCAACGCAGGCCCGCCTTCTCGAGCATGGCGTCGACGAGTTCGTAGTCGGCGGCGAGCACGTCGTCGTCGGGTGCCGGGATCTCACCTTTCCGGACTCTTCGGGCCAACGCGGTTCCGTCCTCGACGATCAGCGCGTAGGCCGACACGTGGTCCACACCGGATTCGAGTACGGCGTCCAATGAGGACTGCAGATCCTCGGGCCGCTCCCCCGGCGTTCCGTAGATGAGGTCGAGATTGACGTGCTCGAACCCGGCCGCGCGGGCCTCCTTCGCCGCTTCGACCGGCCGGCCGGGGGTGTGCACCCGGTCGAGGACACGCAGGACGTGCGGGGCCGCCGACTGCATCCCGAGCGACACCCGCGTGTAGCCGGCCTCGCGCAGTCCCTCGAAGAACCGGGGCGAGGTCGACTCCGGGTTGGACTCGGTCGTCACCTCCGCGTCGGCGGCGAGCCCGAACGCCTGCCGCACGGCATCCAGCACCGCCGCCAGCCCGTCGGCACCCAGCAGCGACGGAGTACCGCCGCCGACGAACACCGTGTCGACGGCCGGCGCGCCGGGCATCTGCCGTGCGGCCAGGTCCAGCTCCCTGCGCAGGCCGTCGAGCCAGTCCTCCGGAGCGGCACCCGATCCGAGTTCGCCGGCCGTGTAGGTGTTGAAGTCGCAGTAACCGCACCGCGTGGCACAGAACGGTACGTGCACGTAGACCCCGAACGGCCTCGTGCCCAGACCCTCCAGTGCGGAGGCGGGCAGCTGGAATGCGTCGGGAGTGCTCACGTCTCCAGTGTCCCACCCCGCCCCGCGCCGGCCCGGCCCCATTCCCCCGAGCCCCGCCCCGGCTCCTTCTCGAGCCCGCTGCCGGTCCCGCACCGCCCTGGTCGGACCGACCGGCTAGCGTGAGCAGCCGTGCGGACGGGTGTGGCGTGGATGGAACGGCACCAGGTTCCGCTGTACCTCGCCGGACTGGCGCTGGGCGCCATGGTCGGACTGCTGTCGTCGGACACCGTCGCACGCGCGGCCGAGGCGGCGATCCACCCCGTGCTGGCGTTGCTGCTCTACGTCACCTTCCTCGGCGTCCCCTTCGGCCGGATCGGCCGGGCATCGCGGGACGGGCGGTTCCTGCTCACGGTCCTGGCCCTCAACTTCGCCGTGGTGCCTGCCGTGGTGTGGGTGCTCTCCCGCCTCGTGGCGCACGATCGTGCACTGCTGGTGGGCGTGCTGTTCGTCCTGCTGGCGCCCTGTATCGACTACGTGATCGTGTTCGCCGGAATCGCCGGCGGGGACGCCGAGCGTCTCCTCGTGGCGGCCCCGGTGCTGATGCTGGCGCAGATGCTCGCTCTGCCGCTGCTGCTCTGGCTGTTCGTGGGCGGCGACCTCGTCGACGCCGTGGAGCCGGCGCCCTTCGTGGAGGCGTTCGTGTTCATCGTCGCCGCTCCGCTCGTGGCCGCCGCGCTCACGCAGGCGCTCGCCGCGCGGACGCGCGTGGGCCGGGTGTGGGAGCACGCGGCGAGCGCGACGATGGTGCCGCTCATGGTCGCCACGCTGGCGGTCGTCGTCGCCTCGCAGATCGCCGGGGTCGGCTCGCGACTTGGCGCGGTGCTGCTGGCCGTACCGGTCTACGTCCTGTTCGCCGTCGTCATGACCGTGCTCGGCACCATCGCGGGCCACCTGGGACGGCTGGACGCCACCGGACGCAGGGCCGTGGTGTTCAGCGGCGCGACCCGCAACTCCCTCGTCGTGCTTCCCCTCGTGCTCGCCCTGCCCGCCGCGATGGATCTCGCCCCACTCGTGGTCGTGACCCAGACGCTCGTCGAACTCGTCGTCATGGTCGTGTTCGTCCGGCTGGTGCCGCGCCTGATCCCGGCTCCCTGATCCCCGCCCCTGACGCCGGGGCGGACGACGACGCGGGCTCCCGGCCGCCACTACAAATCGGCCAGCCACTCGGCGGGCTCGGCGAGCTCCTCGACCCCCGCCAGGGCACCCGGCAACAGCGGCACCGTCACCACGTCGGCGAACCGCTCGCGCACCCGCGCGAGCACGGCACGTTCCTGCCCCCTGCGCCGGGCGAGCACCCCCGACTCGGCGTCGGCCGCCACGCGGTTCACCAGGACCGCACCGAGGGGCAGGCCGGCCTCGGCCAGCCGGTCGGCCGCACGCTCGGTCTCGGCCAGCGGCAGCCGCTCGGGCACGAGCACCAGATGCACCCGCGCGTCCGTGCGCAGCCGGTGACGCAGGTTGTCGAGCCGTCTGCGCCGGGCGTGCAGCCGTTCGAGCAGCGGATCGCGCTCCTCGCGCGCACCCCGCTCGCCGAGCAGACCGTCGGCGTAGGCGTCGATGTCCCGCGCCCTGCGGCGGTTGCGGGTCAGTCCCTCGATCCACGGGGTGAGCAGCTCGGGCAGGCTCACCAGGCGCAGCATGTGCCCGGTCGGTGCACTGTCGACCACGAGCAGGTCCCAGTCCCTGCCGGTGCGCTCGACGAGTCCGGTCAGCCGGTCGAGCAACGCCGACTCGACCGTGCCCGGACTGTCGACCGCACGGCGCAGATGCCGCTCCACGGCGGGCAGCACCTCCCGCGGCACGGCGTGCCGGGCGTCCTCCAACACCTCGGCGACCCTGCGCTCGGCCTGGTTCTCCCCGCTGATCTCGGCCGCCAGCAGATCATCCGCGACGGCGCGCGGTTCCTCCGACAGCGATGTGTCCAGCACGTCGCCGAGCGAGTGGGCCGGATCGGTCGACACCACGAGCGTGCGCACGCCGCGGCGCGCCTGCGCGGTCGCGAACGCCGCCGCGAGCGTCGTCTTGCCGACCCCGCCCTTGCCGCCGAAGAACCGGATCAACAGCACACCCCGGCGTCGCCGAACTCGTCACGGCCCATGCGCCGGTGCCACGCGTGGAAATCGGCGACGAGGTACGGCACGACGTCCAACGTCTCGTACGCGACCGGGTTGTCCACCCCGAGCGATTCGAGCAGCAGCAACGCACGCAGCGTGTCGTCCTCCCGGCGTGCCTCCTTCCGGAGGCCCTGCCGCCACCGGGCGACCAGCAGCAGGTCGTGACCACGTTCCAGACGCCGCCACCAGCCGAGGAGCCGCGTGCGCAGCCGCCCGCTCACGACTCGGGAACCTCGACGGGTTCGGACGTGCCGGAACCGCTGCGCGCCTGTCGCAGGGCCAGTGCCGCCTCCACGATGAGCCAGACGGCCAGGACGAAGATGATCGCGTCGAGCGGGGCGAGCACCCACTCGCCCTCTGCGACGAACGTCAGCAGGTTGTCGATCAGCGCCCAGGTCGTCATGACCACGAGGAACACAAGCGGTACGAGTACGGCGATCGGGTTCCTGCGGCTCTTCGTCACCCACACCGCGACGACCGCGAGCGCGAGACCGGCCGTGAGCTGGTTCGTGGTACCGAACAGCTGCCACAGCACGCCGAACGTGTAGCCGTCCTCGCCCCCACCGGGCAGCAGTGCGAGCACCAACGGGATGAGCACGGCGATGATGCCCGACAACGTCAGGCTGCGGGCCACCGGACGGATCCGGGCGATCTCGGCGATCTCCTGCACGATGTACCGCTGCAACCGCACGCCCGTGTCCATCGTCGTCGCGGCGAAGCTGATGACGACGACCGCGGCGAACACGACCGCCGTGGCCTCCGGGACGCCGAGGTTGCCCGCGAAGTGCGCGACGCCGTTGACGAAGTTCGACGTCGCATCACCCGAGGCCGTGCCGAAGTCGGAGTACGCGGCGTGCCAGTCGGCGGTCGTGGCGACGATGCCCGCGGTACAGGCCAGGATCGAGCCGAGCGCGAGCGCGCCCTCCCCGATCGCCCCGAAGTAGCCGACGTATCGGGCGTCGCTCTCCTTGTCCAACTGCTTCGACGTCGTGCCGGACGAGACGAGACTGTGGAAACCCGAGATCGCACCGCAGGCGATCGTGACGAACAGCAGCGGGAACCAGCTCGGCGAGTTGTCCGGGGTCTGGTCGTTGATCATCGGTGCGACGATCCTGTCCCAGCCGACCACGACGCCGAGACCGATCACCCCGAGTGCGATGAACAGCTGGTGGGAGTTGATGTAGTCGCGGGGCTGCAGCAGCACCCAGACCGGGATCCGCGCGGCGATGAACGTGTAGACGAACAGCAGGATGACCCAGATGTTGCGCTCGGTGAACAGGCCGTCCTCCGCGGCGATGCCGGCCAAGGAGATCGGCAGCTCCTGTCCCAGCAGGATCGAGGCGTACAGCAGGACGACACCGATGAGCGACGGGATCAGCGCCGCACTGCGGGTGCGGTAGATGTACTGGCCGATCGCGATGGCGAACGGGATCTCCAGCAGCATCGGCAGGACCGCTTCGGGGTTGGCCACGAACAGATTGCTGATGACCACCGAGAACACGGCGTTCACGAGCGTCAGCAGGAAGAAGATGATCAGCAGGAACAACACGCGCGCCCTGGTGTTGATCACCTCGCGCGTGAGCGTGCCGATGCTCTGTGCCTTGTGCCGTACCGACACCACGAGCGCCCCGAAGTCGTGGACACCCGCCGCGAAGATCGTGCCGACGACGACCCACACCAGCGCCGGACCCCAGCCCCAGAACACCGCGATGGCCGGACCGACGATCGGCGCCGCGCCGGCGACGGACGTGAAGTGGTGTCCGAAGAGGACATGCTTGTTCGTGGGGATGAAGTCGACCCCGTCGCGCATCGTGTGCGCGGGCGTGGGCCTGCTGTCGTCGAGTGCGTAGACCCGCCGGGCGAGGTATCCCGAGTAGTAGCGGTAGCCGAGGTAGAACAGCACCCCGACGATCAGGACCATCACGATGGCCGGCATGGACGTTCCCTTCCCGTGAGCAGCGTTGACACGGTGGTCAGGCGACGTGGGACGGTAACAGCACTGCGCGCCCGAGGTAAGAGCGACATGAGTTCCGGGCCGGACGAGGCGGAGGCGAGACGAGGCGTGACACGGCTGCGGAAGGCCTGGCGGACGGCCGTCACGGCGGAACTGTGCTGGACAGGCGCCGACGGCAGCCCCTCCGCGATCGCGGTGACCCCGCTGGTGCACGAGGGGTCGGTGTGCGTGGCGTTGCCGTACTCACGTGCCGCACAGGTCGAGAGCCTGCGCGCCGGCCGCACCGCGACGTTCTGCGTCACCGACTCCCGTTCGACCGGCGGCGAACCCGGCCTGGCCGCCTCGGGCCCGGTGACCGTCGTCGACGACGTCGAGGGCGAGGTGCTGGCCGACGGCCTCCTCGAACAGGAGCTGGCCAAGTACCCGCCGTCGCGGACGCTGGCCGACAGCGTGCTGCTGCGCAGGGAACACTGGTGGTGGCTGCCGCGGATCGTCATCCGTCTGGACGGGCCCGGCGCGGTGACGCCCCTGCCCGCACGCACGAACCCCGCACGGCACGCACTGGCTCTCACCAGCGACGGGACACCGCGCTGCGTCGACCTCGGCGACCTCGACGGCCTCGACGGCGTCGGTGACCGGTCCGGGCCTGCGGTGCGCGACCTGTCCGGTGCGCCGTTGCCGGACGGGCCCACCCTGATGCTCGGCTACGACTACACGATGCCGGACCTGGAACGGTGGGAGACGTGGGCGGTCTCGGGCACCGTGGCCGGCGGCGCACTGAAGGTGTCGGCGCGAAACGGAGAACCCGGCGCCGACCTGCCACCGCTCGGCCTGCTCGCCCGCACCCGCCGCCACCGGCAGCTCGGCAAGGACTGCCGCAGCGGCCTGCGCGCCGCCGAACGCCGCGTGGCGCCCACGTCCGAACCCACATCCTGAGAGCAGACCGGCCACGCCCGCGAACCCCGGCCTCCCCCGCACCCGCCGAGCCGGCGACACCGCAGGTGAGCGGCAGGTGACGTTCCTCCCACGATGCGGACGCCACTGGACCGGTTTTTGAACACCGTGACACGATGAGTTCGTGACTGTGACAACCGCCGGAGTAGCGCTCGTGGTCCGACGCCACGTCGACTACCTGCGCGTATCCAGCAGTCTCTGCCGGTTCTGACCACTCGCGCTCCCTCGCCGCGGTCGAGCGCGTTCCGGGCCGTGACCTCCGCACGCCGACGCCGGCACCACCCCATGACGCCGCCCGCGCTGCGCCCGGTCACCACGATCCCCCGGATCGAACCGTCCACGGTGCGCACGTGCGAGCACGCCAGCCCGACAGTTTTTGTCCCAGTCCGTTTGTCCCAGTCCGCACGCAAGCCCGACTCCACCACCACAGCACCACCACAGCAGCAGCACAGCACCAACACGACGACCCGACGAGCAGCACCCGAGCAGCGCCGCCCGGATCCTCGCCGCACCGCCCGAACAGATCGCCCTGGAGGACACCGCCATGGCCGCCGAGACAGGCCGACCCACCCGCCCCAAGCAGCGACGCGGCGAGGGCCAGTGGGCCCTGGGCTACCGCGAGCCGCTCAACCCCAACGAGCGCTCCAAGAAGGACGATGCGCCACTGAACGTGCGGGCGCGGATCGAGAACATCTACGCCCACACCGGCTTCGCCGGCATCGACCCGGGTGACCTGCGCGGCCGGTTCCGCTGGTTCGGCCTCTACACCCAGCGCAAGCCCGGCATCGACGGCGGCCGCACGGCCACGCTCGAACCGGAGGAGCTCGACGACGAGTACTTCATGCTGCGGGTGCGTCTCGACGGCGGTGCGTTGACCACCCAGCAGCTGGCCGTGCTCGGCGAGATCTCCCAGACCTACGCCCGCGACACCGCGGACATCACCGACCGGCAGAACATCCAGTACCACTGGATCCGCGTCGAGGACATGCCGACGATCTGGCAGAAGCTCGAGGACGCGGGCATGACCACCATGGAGGCATGCGGAGACAGCCCCCGCGTGATCCTCGGCTCACCGGTGGCGGGCATCTCCGCCGACGAGATCATCGACGGCACCCCCGCCATCGAGGAGATCAAACGCCGGTTCGTCGGCGACCCGGCCTTCGCCAACCTGCCGCGGAAGTTCAAGACGGCCGTCTCCGGCCAGCAGGATGTCGCGCACGAGATCCACGACGTGGCGTTCGTCGGCGTCGAGCACCCCGAACACGGCCCCGGTTTCGACGTGTGGGTCGGCGGCGGCCTGTCGACCAACCCCATGATCGCCAAGCGCCTCGGCGTGTGGGTGCCGCGCGACGAGGTGCCGGACGTGTGGGAAGGCGTCATCAGCATCTTCCGCGACTACGGCTACCGCAGGCTGCGTTCGCGGGCCCGCATCAAGTTCCTCGTCAAGGACTGGGGCGCCGAGAAGTTCAGGGAGGTCCTCGAGAACGAGTACCTCGGGCGCCGCCTCGTCGACGGCCCCGCCCCCGAGGTGCCCGAGCGGCCCATCGACCACGTCGGCGTCCACGAGCAGGTCGACGGCCTGCGTTACGTCGGCGGCGCTCCGGTCGCCGGACGCGCGTCGGGCTCACTGCTGCTGTCGGTGGCCAAGGCGGCCGAGCGGGCCGGATCGGGCCGTGTCCGCCTGACGCCGCAGCAGAAGCTCGTCGTGCTCGACGTGCCGGAGTCCGAGGTCGAGACGCTGCAGACCGAGTTGGCTGCCGCCGGACTCGACACCTCCCCCAGCCCGTGGCGGCGCAGCGTGATGGCCTGCACCGGCATCGAGTTCTGCAAGCTCGCGATCGTCGAGACGAAGAAGCGCGCGGCCGACCTGGTCGCCGAGCTCGAACAGCGCCTGGCCGACCTGCAAGACGGCCTGGACAACCCGGTGTCGGTGCACCTGAACGGCTGCCCGAACTCGTGCGCCCGCATCCAGGTGGCCGACATCGGCCTCAAGGGCCAGATCGTCACCGACGCCGACGGAAACCAGGTCGAGGGCTTCCAGGTGCATCTCGGTGGAGGCCTCGGACTCGACGCGGGCTTCGGCCGTAAACTGCGTGGTCACAAGGTCACGAGCGACGAGCTCACCGACTACGTGGAGCGGGTCGTGAGGAACTACCTGAACCAGAGGACCGAGGGCGAACGGTTCGCACAGTGGGTCACCCGCGCGGAGGAAACCGATCTCAAGTGAGTGAGCCCACTCCCTCGAGGGCCGCGCCCATGCACTGCCCGTACTGTGCCGACGAGGATCTCCGACCGGAAGACGACGGCGCATGGCTGTGCACGTCCTGTCGGCGGGTATTCAAGGTGTCCTTCATCGGACTGCGGATTCCGGAGGTAAAGCGATGACCGCGACCAGGACGAACGACGACCTCAAGGCCTTGGCCGAGAGGGCCTCCGAGGAGCTGGCGGACGCGTCCGCCGACGAGGCGATCCGGTGGGCCGTCGAGCAATTCGGTGATGATCTCATCGTCGCGTCGAATATGCAGGACGCTGTTCTGATCGACGTCGTCGCCAAGGTCAAATCAGACATCGACGTTCTTTTTCTCGAAACGGGCTACCATTTCGCGGAAACACTCGGGGTGCGCGACGCCGTCGCGACGATCTACCCGGATGTCCGAATCGTGAATGCCCAGGCCGAGCAGAGCGTCGCCGAACAGGACGCCGAGTACGGCCCCAAACTGCACGACCGCGACCCCAACCAGTGCTGCTACCTGCGGAAAGTCGTTCCGCTGAGGAACACTCTCTCGAATTACTCGTGCTGGATCACGGGGGTGCGTCGCGTGGATGCACCCACCAGGGCGAACACTCCGATCGTGACATGGGACGATCGGAATGGCCTGGTGAAAGTGAACCCGATCGCGGCATGGTCCGACGACGAGTTCAACGGCTACATCGACGAGCACGGGATTCTGCAGAACCCGCTGGTCGACGAGGGCTACCTCTCGATCGGCTGCGCCCCGTGCACCGCGAAGGTGGCGCCGGGCGCCGACCCACGCAGTGGTCGCTGGGCCGGCAAGTCCAAGACTGAGTGCGGGCTGCACGCCTGAGGAAGGATGTCATGACCACACTTGAGGCCGCGGCCGACGCTGCGCGCGACAATCTCGCCGCGCTGGAGTCGGAAGCCATCCACATCTTCCGGGAGGTAGCGGGCGAGTTCGATCGTCCCGTGATCCTCTTCTCCGGCGGCAAGGACTCCACGCTGCTGCTGCACCTGGCCATCAAGGCGTTCTGGCCCGCCCCCGTGCCCTTCCCGCTGTTGCACGTCGACACGGGCCACAACTTCGACGAGGTCATCGCCTTCCGTGACCACGTCGTGGAGAAGTACGGCCTGCGGCTCGTCGTGGCCAGCGTGCAGGACTACATCGACGACGGCAGGCTCGTCGAGCGCGCGGACGGCACCCGGAACCCACTGCAGACCCAGCCGCTGCTGGACGCGATCGCCGACAACAAGTTCGACGCCGTGTTCGGCGGCGGTCGCCGCGACGAGGAGCGGGCCCGCGCCAAGGAGCGCATCTTCAGCCTCCGCAGCGCCTTCGGCCAGTGGGACCCGCGCAGGCAGCGCCCCGAGCTCTGGAACCTCTACAACGGCAGGCACCGCCCCGGCGAGCACGTGCGGGTGTTCCCGCTGTCGAACTTCACCGAGGCGGACGTGTGGAACTACATCGCACGTGAGCAGGTCGAGCTGCCCTCGATCTACTACGCGCACAAGCGCAAGGTGTACAAGCGCGACGGCATGTGGCTCACCGAGGGCCCGTGGGGCGGCCCGCGGGAGGACGAAGAGGTGCACGAGCTGACGGTCCGGTACCGCACCGTCGGCGACGGGTCGTGCACCGGCGCCGTCGAGTCGACGGCCTCCACGGTCGAGGAGGTCATCGCCGAGGTGCAGGCCAGCCGGCTCACCGAGCGGGGCGCGACCCGCGCCGACGACCGCATCTCCGAGGCCGCCATGGAAGACCGCAAGCGGGAGGGGTACTTCTAACCATGAGCTCTTTGCTGAGGCTCGCCACGGCAGGCAGCGTCGACGACGGCAAGTCCACCCTCGTCGGCAGGCTGCTGTACGACACGAAGTCGGTGCTCGCCGACCAGCTCGACGCCGTCGAGCGGGCCAGCGTCGACCGGGGCATGTCGACCCCGGACCTCTCGCTGCTGGTCGACGGTCTGCGTTCGGAGCGGGAGCAGGGCATCACGATCGACGTTGCCTACCGCTACTTCGCAACCCCGAAGCGCAGCTTCGTGCTCGCCGACACGCCGGGCCACGTCCAGTACACCCGCAACACGGTCACGGGCGCGTCCACGGCGCAGCTCGGTGTGCTCCTGGTCGACGCGCGCAAGGGTGTCGTCGAGCAGACCCGCAGGCATGCCGCGGTGCTAGCGCTGCTGGGTGTGCCGCGTCTGGTGCTCGCGGTGAACAAGGTCGACCTCATCGACTACGACGAGGCCGCGTTCACCGTGATCGCCAAGGAGTTCAGCGCGCACGCCGCGTCGCTGGGGTACGGCGAGGGCACGGTCCTCGCGATCCCGGTGTCGGCGCTGCAGGGCGACAACGTGGCCACCAAGTCGGACAACACGCCGTGGTACTCCGGCCCGACGCTGCTCGAGCACCTCGAGGAGGTGCCGGTGGCTCCGGACCCGCACGAGGCGCCGTTCCGGCTCCCGGTGCAGTACGTCATCCGCCCGCGCACGCCCGAGTACCCCGACTATCGGGGCTACGCGGGCCAGATCGCGGCCGGCACGGTGCGCCCTGGCGACGAGATCGTCGTCCTGCCGCAGGGTCTGAAGTCGACGGTCGAGTCGGTCGACACGGCCGACGGCCAGCTCGACGAGGCGGGCACCGGCAAGTCGATCACGCTGGTGCTCGCCGACGACCTCGACATCACGCGTGGTGACGTGATCGCGGCCAGCGCCAACGCCCCAAAGGTCACCGACGAGTTCACCGCCGCGCTGTGCTGGCTGTCGAGCAAGTCGCTGGAGCCGGGGGCGCGCGTGCTGGTCAAGCAGGGCACGCGCACGGTGCAGGCCATGGTCGAGGAGCTCAACGCGCGGTTCGACGAGCAGACGCTGTCCATCGTGGATGCTCCGGAGAAGCTGGAGCTCAACGAGATCGGCAACGTCAGCCTGCGGCTGTCCGAGGAGATCCCGGTCGACGACTACACCGTGAGCCCGCGCACCGGTGCGTTCATCGTGATCGACCCCAAGGACGGCGACACGCTCGCCGCCGGTCTGGTCGGACACCGGTTCAGCCAGTTGAAGGGCGTCACGGAGCCCGAGGGCCAGTGACGCAGGCGCAGCCGCCTCTGCTGATCGTCGCGCACGGTAGCCGGGACCCGCGGTCCGCGGCTACCGTGCGCGCGCTGGCTGAGGTGGTGCGCACGCAGGCCGAGGGACGTGACGTGCGCGTGGCGTTCCTCGACCTGTCCGAACCGTCCGTCGGTGACGCCCTCGCCGCGCTGCACGCGGAGGGACACCGGCACGTCGTGGCCGTGCCGCTGCTGCTCGGCCACGCCTACCACGCACGGATCGACCTGCCCGCACTCGTCGAGGACGTCACGGCGCGGCTGCCGCGCCTGTCGGTGACGGTGTCGGACGTGCTGGGACCCGATCCGCTGCTCGAAGACGTCGCCCGCGACCGGCTGGCCGAGGCGGGCGTGGAACTGTCCGATCCCGACCTCGGTGTCGTGCTCACGGCCGTCGGTTCCTCGCACGCGCCCGCGAACGAGGTCGTCTCCCGCATCGCCCGCTCCTGGGACGGTGCGCACGGGGCACGGGTGACTGCGGCGTTCGCCAGCACGGCACGTCCCGACGTGCCCGCCGCCGTGGCGAAGCTGCGCGCCCGTGGTGCGCGGCGATTCGCCGTCGCCGCGTGGTTCTTCGCACCCGGGCTGCTGCCCGACCGCATCGCCGACCTGGTCGAGCAATCCGCTCCCGGTTCACTCGTCGCGGCACCGCTGGGAACAGATCCGAGGGTCGCCGCAGTGGTGCTCGACCGCTACGCCGAGGCTCTCGCCGCCGCGACCCGCACCGCCTGAGCACCCGGCGCGACAGCGGCATCCGTCGCGACAGCGGCACCCGGTGCAACAGTGGCATCCGTCGCGTCGAGTGCCACCAAGGTCACCGTGGTGACCCCACCGGATGTGCCAAGGTGTCCGGTATGGCTGACGAACTCGTCCATTACGACCTCGACGGCGGTGTCGCCACGATCACGCTGGACTCGCCGCACAACCGCAACGCGCTGTCGGCGCAACTGCGCCGCGAGCTCACCGACGCGCTGGCGAAGGCCGTCGACGACGAGCACGCGCGCGTCATCGTGCTGACCCACACCGGGACCGTGTTCTGCGCGGGCATGGACCTCAAGGAGGCCAAGGGTGCCGACTCCGAGGAGCAGGGGGTGAACGGCTTCCCCGCCATCCTGGAACGGCTCTGGACGAGTCCGAAGCCGGTGGTGGCCAAGCTCGCGGGGCCGGCGCGCGCGGGCGGCGTGGGCATGGTCGCTGCCGCCGACATCGCGGTGGCCTCGACCGCGGCGACGTTCGCGTTCACCGAGGTCCGCATCGGGGTCGTGCCCGCGCTCATCTCGGTCACGGTGCTGCCCCGGCTCGCCCCGCGGGCCGCCCACGAACTGTTCCTCACCGGCGACACGTTCGACGCCACGCGCGCGGTCGAGGTGGGGCTGCTCAACGCCGCCGTTGCACCCGACGAGCTCGACGCGAAGGTCGCGGCCTACGTCGACTCCCTGGTGCGCGGAGGACCGGCCGCGTTGGCCGCGACCAAGGACCTCCTGCAGGGCGAACGCGGCCGCACGATGGGCGATGAGTTGCAGAAGATGCAGGCCGTCTCGGCGCACTACTTCGCCAGCGACGAGGGCCAGGAGGGCATCGCCGCGTTCGGCGAGAAGCGCCCGCCCCGCTGGGCCGGCGTGCCGACTCAGTCGGCCGCCCACTCGCGACACGGTGCCTGAATCCGCCATACACGCTCCTGGAGGCGCAACACGGGCACCCGCAGCTGCAACACGCGCTCCCCCGGGGGCACAACACGGGCTCCCCGGGGCGCAACACGCGCTCCGGAATCCGCAACACGCGGGCGGGTGCGACCGCGGCTTCCCCGCCGTCGCACCCGCCGTGCTCAGCCGAGCAGGAAGTCGCGCAGCCCTGCGAGGTCGTCGGTGTTGATGTGGTCGACGCCGGCGTCCCGCAGCTCGGTCCACACGGCGGTCCGCTCGTCCCCTGCCTCGTCGGGCGTGCCCCAGAACCGGAGCCGCTGCCCGGCGTCGTGAGCCTGGGCCACCATCTCGTGCAACCGCGCCCGCTCCTCGTCGGGCATGGCGCCCTCGCCGTTCCAGTCGAAGACGTTCGTCCAGTTCTCGCTGACCAACGGCATCAGCTCGGTCGGCAGGTCGCCGCCGAGGTCTCCGGAGCGACCGTCGTAGAACGACAGCCGCTGCGGCGCCTCGGCCATGTCGTCGAGCGGCCGGTTGCCGCTGACCACGACCTGGATCGCGCCGGGCCGCACCTGACCGTCGGCGTACGAGGCGAGCATGTCCGCGTAGTCGGCGAGCTGCTCCTCGAGCAGCGCCCACGTCCGGGAGCCGCTGCTCTTGATGTCGACGAGCAGCTGGAACTGGCCGTCCCAGCCCGGGTAGACCCCGGACCCGCCGCGGACCGCGTCGCGCAGCCGATCGAGGTAGAGACTGCGCAACGTCCGGTCCGGGTCGAGCTCCCAGAAGTCGTGGGCGACCAGCAGCTCGTCGCCGACCGCCCACACGTCCGCCTCGACACTGGTGAATCCGTGTTCCAGTGCGTCGAACAACGGCCGCTCGTGCTCGTAGTCGTTGTGCGCGTGGGTCTGGGCCAGTGGCTCGCCGAGATCCGGGCGCGGCGCGGCGCCGGCGACCCCGGGCGCGATCAGGGCGAGCACTGCCGCCAGCGCGGCGAGTACGGCGGCACGGGACGCGTGCATTCGGGCTCCTCACGTCGATGCGATGTCGGAGCCGATCGAAGCGGTCGGGTGTGTCCGGTTCGCGAACGTCAGGAGTCGGCGAGCAGAACAGTGAACCGGCGGCTGTCGGCCCGCTCACCGCCCGCCGCGAGCGCCCGCTGGGCGTCGGACAGGGTGCCGTGCACGGCGAGGTACGTCCGCGGGTCGGACTGCTTCAACGCGTTCGCGCCGACCCAGACGAGGACGTGTTCCCCGGCGGGGAGCCACGACAGGTCGGTCAGGCAGTCGTAGAGCGCGTCCAGGTTGCGGCCGAAGTACGAAGGAAAACGCAGCAACTCGGCGATCGCGTCGAGCGTCGCGGCCTTGTCGGTCAGCCTGCTGCCGTCGAGAACGTAGGTGAACGCGCCGCGCGCCTTCGCCTCGGCGACGAGCGCGGTGCTGTCGGGGTTCGGAGTCGATGTCACAGTCATGTCCGGGTGTCGACGACCACGAAGGACTCGTAGTGGTCGTTGGTGTAGTACAGCTCTTCCTCGCTACCGGTGACGAGTCGCCGCGCGCCACGGTCGGCGCTGCCGGGCGTCTCGACCGTGTACTCGCGGTAGTAACCGGAGGGCTTCGAAGGCAACAACTGCTCCCTATTGCCGAAGGTCGTGCCGTCCTTGTCGGGGTACGGGAACGGCCCACCGCGTTCGATGAGCTTCCACGTCTGCTCCACCTCGGAGGGGAGGTCGGTCAGCGCGACCACCTCGAGGCCGGATTCCGCGCCGGGCAGGCTACCTCGCCCGCCCTGACCTTCCTCGCCCCCGGTGAACTGCCCCACGAGCCACCCGCCGAGTGCGAGCAGGATGAGCCCGGCCAACGCCACACTGATACGCCTGCGCGAGAACACGCGCGCCTCCCTAGGAAACCCGGCGGCCACGCCGGGCCTGCTGCGACTCCGCCCCGCCCGCACGCGTGCCACGCACGCGACGCGGAAGCGTCATGGCGAAATCCACACCGAACCGGAGCAGCCACGTCAGACCGACGCACAGCGGCAGCAGTACGGCCACGACCAGCACGAACTGGACGGGGAACCACTGCTGCGCGAGCCAGAGCTCGCACCCGTCCCACCAGCGGGCAACTCCGTCGAACACACGACGAGGGTACTGCAGGTAGGTTGGCGCCATGTTCGCCGTCTATGCCAACGAAGCCAATGCCGACGACCCGCTGGCCTCGCTCGTCGTGGGCGAGCGCCCCGACCCCGAGGTGCCCGAGGGTTGGGTCAAGGTCAACGTCAAGGCCGCCAGTCTGAACATGCACGATCTGTGGACCCTGCGTGGCGTCGGGATCAAGGAGGAACAGTTCCCGATGATCCTGGGCTGCGACGGCGCCGGGGTCCTCGACGACGGCACCGAGGTGGTCATCCACTCGGTGATCAACGACCCGTCGTGGCGCGGAGACGACACCCTCGACCCCAAGCGCACGCTCCTGACCGAGAAGTTCCAGGGCACGTTCGCCGACTCCGTGGTCGTGCCCGCCCGCAACGCCGTGCCGAAGCCGGCGGGCCTTTCGATGACCGAGGCGGCCACGATGGGCACCGCGTGGCTGACCGCCTACCGCATGTTGTTCGTCAAGTCGGGACTGCGGCCCGGCCAGACCATGCTCGTGCAGGGCGCCTCCGGTGGCGTCTCCACCGCCCTGGTGCAGCTCGGCCGTGCCGCGGGCATCCGCGTGTGGGTCACCGGCCGCACCGAGGAGAAGCGCGCGCTGGCCGAGCGGCTCGGCGCGCACCAGACCTTCGAGTCCGGCGCCCGGCTGCCCGAGCGGGTCGACGCGGTGTTCGAGACGGTCGGCAAGGCCACGTGGTCGCATTCGATGAAGTCGCTCAAGCCGGGCGGCATCATCGTGGTGTCCGGGTCCACGAGCGGGCCCGACGCGAGTGCCGAACTGCAGCGCCTGTTCTTCCTCCAGCTGCGGGTGACCGGCTCGACGATGGGCACCCGCGACGAACTGGCCGATCTGCTCGCCTACACCGAACTGGCGGGGATCCGGCCCCAGGTGGGCGCCGAGTTGCCCTTCGAGGACGCCAGGAAGGGCTTCGAGGACATGCTCGAAGGCCGTACCGCGGGCAAGATCGTCTTCACCCGTTAACCGAGGATCACTACGCCGACCAGGGAAAACTCCGAACACAGAGGGTCACGATATCTTTTCGTGACCTTTCTTACGGATCACCGCCGCGCGATCTGTGTTTAGCCTGGACCCATGATCGCATCCCAGCGGGAAGCATCAGACTCCTCCGACCCCGAGGAGTCTCCGGACCAGGCCGACACCGCCGGACCCGGCCCGGACATCGAGATCCGGGCCGGGTACCGCCGGTTCGGCGGATTCTCGACCCGCGTTCTCGAAGCCGGCCCCCGTCCTGTCGAACGGCCAGCCGGCCGGCGTTTCCGCAAACGCTCCGCCGACCGCAGGCGCCACCAGCCGAGGCTCGTCCTCCTGCACGGCTACTGCGACAGCGCCGACACCTGGCGACCGCTGCTCACCGAACTCGCCCGAGCGGGCGTCTCCGCGGCCGCCGTGGACCTGCCCGGTTTCGGCGACGCGGCCGCCCTGCGTTCCGGGGCGATCCTGCCGCAGCTCGACGCCTTCGCCGCCGCGGTCGTGCAGGACCAGTCCGCGCTCGGCGGCGTCGTACTGGTGGGCAACTCGCTCGGCGGCACCACGGCGCTGCGCGCCGCTCAGAATCCCGAACTCCCCCTGACCGGGGTCGCTTCGATCGCGGCGCCGGGACTGTCCGATTCGTGGCTCATGCGCGGACTCGCCCGGAACCCGCTGGCCCGGCGGCTCGCCTCCGCGCTGCCGGTGCCCGTGCCGCGGTTCCTGGTCCGCACCGTGGCCCAGCAGGTGGTGCCGCGTCTGCTGTACGCCGACTCCCGCAACGCCGCGGCTGAGCACGTGGCCAGGTTCGTCAATCTCTTCCCCGACTTCCGGTCGACCACCGACCGTCTGGACCAGGCAGGCAGGCTCCTCACCGAGCTGGACGAGGCCTACGAACTCGAACGCATCGCCCTGCCTCTGCTCGTCGTGGCGTGCGGCAAGGACCGGTTGGTGAACGCCAGCTCAGGCGAGCGACTGCATTCGCTCGTGCCGCACAGCAGGCTCCTCGTGCGGGAGGACTGGGGACACTGTCCGCAGCTCGACGACCCGCGTGGATTGGCGCAGGCACTCCACTACTTCGCCACGAGCGCCATGGCCGCCCAGGGTGCGGACGGCCGCAGGCGCAGCACGCGCCCTGCCGCGTTGGCGGGCGCCGTGGGATGACGCCGCGGGCCGTCCGCGGTCACCACGACCTGACGGGTGGGGCGACCCGGTAACCGCAGCGCTGACGTCGGGCGTGACTGCGTCCCCGGGGACGTCGTCAGCCGAACCGGCGCGCCGTCGCCGCCACGGCCTCGCGGGCCTCGGCGGCGAGCCCGTCGACGATCTCCGACGCGGGCGCGGTCCGCGCCTGCGCGTACGTCTGCCCGGCCCACAGGGACATCGCCTCCGGATCCCCGGCTGCCGTCGCTGCCGCACGGATGGGCTTGCTGATGTTGTTCAGCTGCGGGTAGGCCGCGGGCGCGCTGGCCGAGTTGTCCCGCATGAACCGGTTCTCCAGACCGCGCGCGGGACGGCCACTGAACGCCCGCGTGATGGCCGTGGCACGACCGGCCGCATCGAGCGCCGCCCGATAGGTCGCGTTCGTCCCGGCTTCCTCGGCGCGCAGGAACGCCGTGCCGAGTTGCGCCGCCACCGCTCCCGCGGTCAGCACCGCCGCGACGTCGGCGCCGTGGACCAGACCACCCGCGGCCACCAGGGGCAGGTCCGTCTCCGCACGCACGAGCCGCAGCGCGGCCAGCAGGCCCAGCAACGCACCACCCGCATCCTGCGCCGGGTCGTCGTCGAACACCGCACGGTGGCCGCCCGCCTCGAAGCCCTGGACACAGAGCACGTCGGCGCCCGCAGCCGCGGCGTCCCGTGCCTCCTCGGGCGTCGTCACGGTGACGCACACGAGGGTGCCCACGTCGTGGAGCCGCTCGATGTCGGCCGCCACCGGGGTGCCGAACGTGAATGACACGACCGGAACCCGCGAGTCGACGAGCAGATCGAGTTTCGCGGCGTAGCCGTCGTCGTCCCACCGCCCCGGGCCGGGCCGCACGCCGTAGCGCTCGGCCTCCTCGCGCAGTCGCTCGGCGTACGGCGTCACGTTCACCATGGTCCGCACGCCCGGCACGAAGAGGTTGACGCCGAACGTCTCCCCCGCCATCTCACGCGTCTTGTGGATCTGGTCCGACAGCGCGGCCGCGGTGAGGTAGCCGCCGGCCAGGAACCCGAAGCCGCCCGCACGCACCACGGAGGCCACCAGCTCCGGAGTGGACGGACCGCCTGCCATCGGCGCTGCGATCACCGGGACGCGCAAGGACTCGAACATGCCCCTCATCGTACGAACGGACCTCGTCGCGCTTCGATGCGGCATCGGGCGGCGGTCGCACACGGATCGCGATCATGTGACAGACCAACCGTTGGCGTAACACCCGAGTTACCCCGTGTCACCCTGCTGGGCTACCGCTCGTTTCGGGCACGCTAAGCCTGTTCGCCGAGCCTTGTTTGCGCCTTTCGGACCAGTGCAGGGTGCTGTCCAGACGCGAGATCCCTTCGCGTGACAACCGAGAGGAAGAGGAACACATGACCGAGACGCAGAAGACCACGAGCACCGCCAAGCGCTGGACGATGCGCGGCCTCGCCGTGAGCGCCCTGGCCGTTCCGATGGTCGCCGTCCTCGGCGGTTCGGCCTCCGCGGCCGAGCTGACCCCGATCGCCGAGTACCTCGACGAGACGATCGCGTCCACCTCCGCTGCTCTGGTCGAAGCGCTGGGCGTGCTGCTCGGCGTGAGCTGATCTCCACACCGGATAGAACGCAAGGGCCGCATACGATCTGCGCGATCGTATGCGGCCCTTGCGTTTCGCCGTTCCCAGCCGTCGCATGTGGACGACAGGTGACCGGGAGCCTACGGGCTACTTCTTGCCCTTGCCCTTACCCTTGTCGTCCCCACCGTCGTCTGTGGACAGTGCCGCGACGAACGCCTCCTGCGGCACCTCGACCCTGCCGACGGTCTTCATCTTCTTCTTGCCTTCCTTCTGCTTCTCCAGCAGCTTGCGCTTCCGCGAGATGTCACCGCCGTAGCACTTGGCGAGCACGTCCTTGCGGATGGCGCGGATGGTCTCGCGGGCGATGATGCGCGAGCCGACGGCGGCCTGGATCGGCACCTCGAACTGCTGCCGCGGAATCAACTCACGCAGGCGCTTGGCCATCTTGTTGCCGTAGCTGTAGGCCGAGTCCTTGTGGACGATGGCCGAGAAGGCGTCGACGGCCTCACCCTGCAACAGGATATCCACTTTGACCAGATCGGACGTCTGCTCGCCCGCCTCCTCGTAGTCCAGCGACGCGTAACCGCGCGTGCGGGACTTCAGCGAGTCGAAGAAGTCGAAGATGATCTCGGCGAGCGGAAGGTGGTAGCGCAACTCGACGCGGTCCTCGGACAGGTAGTCCATGCCCAGCATCGTGCCGCGCTTGCTCTGGCACAGCTCCATGATCGCGCCGACGAACTCCGACGGCGCGATGATCGTCACCTTGCTGATCGGCTCGTGCACCTCGGCGATCTTGCCTTCGGTGGGCCAGTCGGACGGGTTGGTGACGATGTGCTCGGTGCCGTCGTCGAGGAACACGTCGTAGACCACGTTCGGCGCCGTCGCGATGAGGTTCAGGCCGAACTCACGCTCCAGGCGGGCCCGCGTGATCTCCAGGTGCAGCAGGCCGAGGAAGCCGCACCGGAATCCGAACCCGAGCGCCACCGACGTCTCCGGTTCGTACGACAGCGCGGCGTCGTTGAGCCGCAACTTGTCGAGCGCGTCGCGCAGCACCGGGTAGTCGGAACCGTCCACCGGATACAGCCCGGAGAACACCATCGGCTGCGGCTCGCGGTACCCCGTCAGCGGTTCCTCAGCGCCGCGGCGCTCGGAGGTGACGGTGTCACCCACCTTCGACTGGCGGACGTCCTTCACACCCGTGATCAGGTAGCCGACCTCGCCCACGCCGAGCCCCTCGGACGGCTTCGGGTCCGGCGAGATCACACCGACCTCGAGCAGCTCGTGCGTCGCCCCCGTGGACATCATGCGGATCTTCTCGCGTGGGGTGATCTTGCCGTCGACGACGCGGATGTAGGTCACCACGCCGCGGTAGGTGTCGTAGACCGAGTCGAAGATCATCGCGCGGGCGGGGGCGTCGGCCTGCCCGACCGGCGGCGGCACCTGCCGCACGACCTCGTTGAGCAGGTCCTCCACGCCGTCGCCCGTCTTCGCCGACACCCGGAGCACGTCCGAGGGCTCGCACCCGATGATGTTCGCCAGCTCGGCCGCGTACTTGTCCGGCTCGGCCGCGGGCAGGTCGATCTTGTTCAGGACCGGGATGATGTGCAGGTCCTTGTCGAGCGCGAGGTAGAGATTGGCCAGGGTCTGCGCCTCGATGCCCTGGGCGGCGTCCACGAGCAGGATCGCGCCCTCGCAGGCCTCGAGCGCCCGGGAGACCTCGTAGGTGAAGTCGACGTGGCCGGGGGTGTCGATGAGGTGCAGAACGTGGTCACCGCCGTCGACGCTCCACGGCAGGCGGACGTTCTGCGCCTTGATGGTGATACCGCGCTCGCGCTCGATGTCCATGCGGTCGAGGTACTGATCGCGCATCGCCCGCTGCTCGATCACGCCGGTCAACTGCAGCATCCGGTCGGCCAACGTCGACTTCCCGTGGTCGATGTGGGCGATGATGCAGAAGTTGCGGATCAACTCCGGCGGCGTGAACGTCTTCTGGGCGGACGGGCGGTTCTGTGTCACTCGTTTCCTCGGATCGCTCGTGGACTAGCCGCCCCCATGGTCCCATGCCGTCACCGGGGGTCGGCGCGCACGTCGGTCCTGAGCGGGTGGTCGGCGGGCACCTCCACGAGCACGATGCGCACGCCGTCCGGGTCGCGGATCCAGGCCTCGTCCAGGCCCCAGGGCTCGCGCTGCACGTCCCGTTCGGGCTGCACACCCTTCGCGCGCAAGGCGGCCAACTCCGCGGAGACGTCCCGCACCTGCAGCCACAGCGCCATGGTGTCCGGGCGGTCGGCGGGCGCCGCGTCCGCCTGGCCGACGATCTCGAGCAGCCCTCCGCCGAGGAAGAAGACCGTGCCACCGGGGAAGTCCCGGTACACGGCGAGACCCAGCGTGTCGCGGTAGAAGGCCGTCGTGACCTCGCGATCGGCCGGAATGAGCAGGATGCGGCTGTTGAGCACGTCCATGACCGCAGGGTCTCACGCCAGCGCGATCGCCGTGATCCCCGCCAGCACCACGAGCGAGCCCAGGATGCGCCGCAGCGGGTCCGGCTCGCCGAACATCCGCCACGCGGCGAGCCCGCCCACCACGATGCCGAGTTCACGCGCGGGCGCGACCATGCTGACCGGCGCGATCCGCATCGCCAGCAGCACCAGCACGTACGCCACCGGCGACAGCAGGCCGACCAGCACCACTTCCCTGCGATGTTCCCGCCACAGTCGCCCGGTGTCGCTCCGGTCGCGCCCGGCCACGGGAGCGAGCAACAGCGCCTGCAACGCCGATCCGCCCGCCAGGTACGCCACGACGGGAACGTCGAGCGTGGTGACCGAGAAGGCGTCCCACAGCGTGTACGCCGCGATCGTCACCCCGGTCAGCACGCCCCAGACGATCCCCGCCCTGCGTGCGATCCCGCCGTCCGTCGCCGCTGTGTTGGTGCTGCCGGTGCTGCTTCCGGTGCCGATGACGAACACGCCCAGCACGACGAGTGCGGCACCGACCAGGCCGACCGCGCCGGGTCGCTCGCCCAGCACGAGCACGGCGATCGCCACCGACAACAGCGGACCGCTCCCCCGTGCCACGGGATACACGACCGACAGATCGCCCACCGCGTAGCCGCGTTGCAGCACCACGCCGTAGGCGACGTGGAACACGGCGGTGCCCACCATGGCGAGCACCCATGTCCCCGACAGGCTCCATCCGGCCACGGGCACCACCACGGCGGCGATCGGCACGAGCAGCGCCGCGGAGACGGCGTAGTAGAGGAAGACGAAGCGCGCCCCGCCGCCGGGAACCCGCTTCGCGGCGAGGTTCCAGCCCGCGTGGACGAACGCCGCAGCGACGACGAGCGGCAGCGCCGTCGCGGTCATGCCGCCCTCCCTCCGCAGTCACCTCAGCCGGCCCGGTGAACCCGGCCGCCCGCCGAACTCAGCCGGCCGGGGAAACGCCGTGGACCCGGCGAGCCCGGTCGACCCGCAGCCACAGTAGCCCCGCGACCACCCGTGACCTGCCGACCGAGCCCGCGACCTGCCTTGTTAGGCTTGTCCCTCGTTGCCGTGCGGCATTCCGCCAGGGAGGAAGACCGGTTCCACCGGTGCCGAGACGAGCGCGGCGACGATCCGAACCGCCGTACGAGACGGCCGAACGTGAAGGAGTGCCCCCGTGGCGAACATCAAGTCGCAGATGAAGCGCATCAAGACCAACGAGAAGCGCCGTCAGCGGAACCAGGCCGTCAAGTCCGCGGTGAAGACCTCGATCCGCAAGTTCCGCGAGGCCGCCGACGCCGGTGACAAGGCCAAGGCCGCCGAGCTGCAGCAGGCCGCTGGCCGCCAGCTGGACAAGGCCGCCAGCAAGGGCGTCATTCACAAGAACCAGGCCGCCAACAAGAAGTCGGCCATGGCCCAGCGCGTGAACAAGCTCTGAGCTTTCCGCTCGTCGCACCCGAGGCCCGGCTCCCACGAGGGAGCCGGGCCTCGTGCATGTCGACCCCGTGTTGCGCCCCGGGGCGCGTGTTGCGCCTTCCGGGGCCCGTGTTGCGGATCCCGGGGCCCGTGTTGCGGATCCCGGGGCGCGTGTTGCGCTTTCCGGGGCCCGTGTTGCGCCTCCCGGGGCTCGCACTCAGCGGGCCGTAGCCCGGTTCAGCGTGCTTCCTTCGCGCCGATGACCTCGAGCACGGCACGTTCCAGGGCGTAGTCGGGGTCGGCGGCCGCGCCCTTGACCTCCGCGTTGACCCGGGCCACCGTCCGCATGGCCTCGGCCAGCCCACGCGCATTCCAGCCTCGGGTCTGCCCCTGGGCCTTGCGGATCTTCCACGGCGGCATGCCCAGCTCTCCGGCGAGCTGGTTCGGATTGCCCCTGCCCGCCGCCGACACGCGGGCGACCGTGCGGACGGCGTCGGCGAGCGCGTCGGCGATCAGCACGTGCGGCACGCCGATCTGCTGTGCCCACCGCAGCGTTTCCAGCGCCGCCGCGCGATCGCCGCCGACGGCCTTCTCCGCGACGAGGAACCCGGTGACGTCGGCCTTGCCCCGGTGGTAGCGGCGGACGGCCTCTTCGTCGACCTTTCCGCCCGAGTCGGCGACCAGCTGAGTGGCGGCCGACGACAGTTCACGCAGGTCGGAGCCGACCGCGTCGACGAGGGCAGCCACGCCTCCTGCGTCGATCCGGCCGCCCACCCGCTTGACCTCGGCGCGCACGAACGCCTCACGTTCGGCCGGCTTGGTGATCTTGGCGCACTCGGTGACCTGTGCTCCGGCCTTCTTCAGGGTCGTCGGCAGCGACTTCGCTGCTTTGCTGCGTCCCCCGCCCGAGTGCACCACCACGAGGGTCACGCCCTCCGCGGGGTCCTTCACGTAGCCGGTCACGGCGTCGGCGAGCTCCTGGCCGATGTCCTGCGCCTGCTCGAGGACGATCACCCGCCCTTCGCTGAACAACGACGGGCTGACGAGCTCGGCCAGCTCCGGAGGGGTGATGTCGGACACCTTCGTGCGGGTCAGCTCCGCGGTCGAGTCGGCTGTCCGCGCCGCCTCGACCGCGGCGTGGACAGCCCGATCGACGAGGAGTTCTTCGTCGCCGAGCACGAGGTGGAGCGGTGCCGGTGCAGCGGAGGAGGCGGTCACACCCCGATCCTGCCACGGTGATCTGGAGCGCACGGGCATGGCAGGCACTGATCTCGATGCCCTAGGCTGGTCGCACACACACGCCGCGCAGGCATACGGCGGACAATCGAATACCGCTCATCAAGAGGGGCAGAGGGAACGGCCCGACGAAGCCCCGGCAACCGGCGTCAGCCTGTCATCTCGATCCCGCGAGGTAGCTGACGACAACGGTGCTAATTCCGACCCGTGCCAGCGGGGCAGATGAGGAAAGGAACCTCGCGATGACAGCAGCCCTGACCACCTCCACCACCCGCGCCGTCGACCTCGGTCCGGCCGTCGAACTGGTGTCGAAGGAGGAGGGGCACCGCCAGCCTCTGGCTCCTGAGTTCGTGTCCGCCGAGGACTTCTCCCCGCTCGAGGTCGCCTACGACTTCGGCCGCGTGCGCAGGGAGGACATCGAGGCCGGTCCACGCAACATCTGGCGCTACAAGAAGCTGCTCCCGGTGCCGTCGAACGTCGAGGAGATCCCGAACACCGAGCCGGGCTGTACCAGGCTGGTGCGTGCCGACAACCTGGCGAAGGCGCTCGGTGTGAAGCGCCTCTGGGTCAAGGACGACACCGGCAACCCGACGCACTCGTTCAAGGACCGCGTGGTCGCCGTTGCGCTGGCCGCGGCGCGCGAGTTCGGGTTCGACACCCTCGCGTGCCCCTCGACCGGCAACCTGGCGAACGCGGTCGCCGCGGCCGCCGCGCGTGCGGGCTGGCAGTCCGTCGTGCTCATCCCCTCCTCGCTCGAGCGAGCCAAGATCCTCACCACCGCCGTGTACGACGGCGCCCTGCTCGCCGTGGACGGCAACTACGACGACGTCAACCGCCTGGCCACCGAACTGGCCGCCGAGCACGAGTCCTGGGCGTTCGTCAACGTCAACGTCCGGCCGTACTACTCCGAGGGCTCCAAGACCCTCGGCTTCGAGGTCGCCGAGCAGCTGGGATGGCGTCTGCCCGAGCAGATCGTCGTACCGATCGCCTCCGGTTCGCAGCTGACGAAGGTGGACAAGGGCTTCAAGGAGCTCGCGCAGCTCGGCCTCGTCGACGACACCGCGTACAAGATCTTCGGCGCCCAGGCCACGGGCTGCTCCCCGGTCTCGAGCGCCTTCCGCAACGGTCACGACGTCGTGCAGCCGGTCAAGCCGGACACCATCGCCCGCTCGCTGGCCATCGGTAACCCGGCCGACGGCCCCTACGTGCTCGACACGGTGAACCGCACGGGTGGCGCCATCGAGGATGTGACCGACGACGAGGTGGTCGAGGGCATCCGGCTCCTGGCACGCACGGAGGGCATCTTCACCGAGACCGCGGGCGGGGTCACCGTCGCGACGGCGAAGAAGCTCATCGAGGCGGGCAAGATCGACCCGGACGCCGAGACCGTCCTGCTCATCACCGGTGACGGCCTGAAGACCCTCGACGCGGTCGAGGACAAGATCGGCCCGAAGGCGACGGTGCCGCCGTCGGCCGCGGCCGTGAACGAGATCCTCGGCAGCTGACGCCGGCCGGCCGGTCGCGGAGAACGTCGCGGCGAACACAGACCCGCAGCACCGCGACCGGCCGTCAACCGCCGCCCCCGGAACCTTCGTAGCAGGCGCGGCCGGGTCTGTACGCAGGCCGGTGCACGAATCTGTCGCGCGTCGTCAGGCGCCCGGGCTCACCGTTGGGTCCGCATCGAATCGCTTCGGCATCTCCGCACGGATGAAGTCGGCGAAGGCGAACACCCGCCGCGGCACCGTCGGCGCCGACTCGAACACGACATGGACGTCGGCGCGCTGATCCCCGAATCCGTCCAGTACACGGACGAGACGGTTGTCCCGGAGGTACTCGCGAACGTTCCATTCGGAACGCAGGATCAGCCCGAGTCCCTGCAGGCACCACTCGGTGACGACTTCACCGTCACTGCTCGCCAGGTCGCCGGACACGTGGACGTTGTGCTCGGTGTCCCCGTCATGCAGTCGCCAGGTCGTGTAGTCGTCCTGGTTGGCGCGCAGGATGATGCAGTTGTGCTCCCGCAGCTCCGCAGGCGTCCGTGGTTCGCCCATGCGCGCGAGATACTCCGGCGCGGCGCACACGATCCTGCGGTTGGCCAGCACGCGCCGCGCGACGAGCCGCGAGTCGGGCGGTTGACCGAGCATGATGCCGACGTCGAACCTGGTACGCGTGCCCTCGACCGGCTCGTTGGTCAGGTCCAGCTGGATCTCCAGCTTCGGGTGCGCCCGTCCGAACCGGGCGACGAGCGGGGCCACGTGGTTGCGTCCGAACCCGTGAGGCGCCTGGACCAGTAGCTTGCCCGTCAACGACTCGCTGGGAGGAACAAGCCGTTCTTCCAGGTCGTCGATCTGCCGCAGGATGTGATCCGCTTCCTGCGCCAGCAGCTCCCCTTCCGGGGTCAGGTCGATCCGGCGGGTGGTCCGGCGGGCCAACCGCACTCCCAGCCTCGACTCCAGAGCCCGAAGCCGTTTACTGACCGACGGCAGCGAGGCGCCGAGCACACGGGCGGCACCGGTGAGGCTCGTAGACGTGGCCACGACCCGGAAGAACTCCAGGTCGTCGCCGATACCTTTCCTGGTCATCACACCTCCGCCGAAGCCGACTACCGGCACTCTTTCCTCGCGCGAAACAGTACCTTGAACCGGCGGGTATTTATCGTCCGCTCGCCGCCCTGTTAAGTTCGCCCGGTGCGAGGAAAATTCACGAACACGTCGTGTTCTCGCATTCTGGGAAACCGTCCGAGAGGCTTCATCAATGGCTGATGACAGTGCTGTCTCCAGCGCCGAGGGGAAAGCCGAGGAATCCGATTCCGGTCGGCATTCTCCCCAGATTTCCGGTTTCAGCGTCACGGTCTATGCCGTCATGCTCACAATCGTTCTGGTTGCCATCTACCTCGACGCCCTACCGGACAACATCGTGAGCGGCATGGTCGTCGCCGTACTGATCGGCGGAGCTCTGAAATGGATCGGCGACCGAATTCCCGTCTTCAACACCTTCGGCGGCGGTCCGTTGCTGTGTATCGTCGTTCCGGCGCTTCTGCTGTACACCGGCGTACTACCAGGGAGCGTGGAGAAGCTCACCGACGACTTCTACACCGAGTTCGGATTCGCCGAGTTCGCCGTCACCGGCATCATCGTCGGCAGCATTCTGGGAATCGACCGACGATTGCTCATCAAGGTCGGAGTCCGGTTCTTCGTCCCGCTGGTTTCCGCGGTGCTCGCCGCGTGCGCGGCGGGCGCACTCGTGGGTTATCTGACCGGTTTCGGCGCTGCGAAAGCGCTCCTGCTCGTCGTGGCTCCCAGCATGGGTGGCGGAATGGCTGCCGGGGCGATACCGATGTCCGAGATCTACGCGTCGTCGTCGGGGGCCGGAGACCCGGGGCAGTACCTCGCGCAGATCACGCCGGCGGTGATGGTCGCCAACATCGTCTGCATCATCCTCGCCGGCCTGCTGAACGGCCTGGGCAAACGCCGTCGCTTCAAGGCACTGTCCGGCGACGGCGCCATGTTGCGCACCCACGCGGTGTCGTTCGGCACGCCCCGCCCCTCCTCGGCCCTGTCCCTGGAACGCCTGGCCACGGGCATGGTCCTGTCCATCGCGATATACGCGTTCGGCGAGCTGGCGGCATCGCTCGTTCCCGCTGTGCACGCCTACGTGTGGATCATCGCGGCCGCGGCGGCGTTGAAGATCTTTCGCCTGCTACCCGAGCAGGTCACCGCGGGCGCCGAAGGTTGGTACGCGTTCATCGCACAGGCCTGGGTTCCAGCTGTACTCGTCGCCATCAGCGCGGGCATGATCGACTTCGACCGGGTCGTCGAGGTGGTCTCCGATCCCGCGTATCTGACGCTCACGGTCACCACGGTGGTCGCCGCCGCGGCGGCGGCCGGCCTCGTCGGGTACGCCGTCGGCTTCCATGTCGTCGAGTCGTCCATCACCGCCGGCCTCGGCATGGCCGACATGGGCGGTTCCGGGGACGTCGCGGTGCTCAGCGCCGCGAATCGCATCGGCCTGATGCCGTTCCTGCAGATCGCCTCCCGGATCGGCGGTGCCGGAGTGCTGCTCATCATGTCCCTCGTGGCTCCGCTGTTGCTCTGAAGCGGTGCGCCGTATCCACCGCTTCGCCGTATCGACCGTCGTCAAGGAGAGTGAGTGTCCACAAAGATCACGGACGTCGAGATCCGCATGGTGAACCGGTTCCTGCACGTCCTCATCACCACCGACGAGGGCCACACCGGGGTGGGTGAGTCCGGAGCATGGGGCTTTCTGGACGCCTCCGCCGAGGCCGTGCGCTCGTTCCGGGAGTACCTCATCGGCAAGGACCCAACGCTGATCGAACACCATTGGCAGTACATGTACCGCTCGTTCCACTTCCGAGGGGCGGCGATCATGGGAGCCATCAGTGCGATCGACATCGCGCTGTGGGACATCACCGGCAAGATCCACGACTGTCCCGTCTACCGGCTGCTCGGTGGCGGCGCCCGCAGGGAGGTACGGACCTACTACCACGTGTCCGGCTCGACCACCGAGGAACTCGTCGAGGACTGCGTCCGTGCCAAGGAACTGGGCTATACCGCCGTGGGGCACCTCTCGCCGTTCCTCGACGAATCCCGCGAGAAGCCGTACTTCCAGCCCTACGCGCAGACCCTGACGTCGGCCGCCGACCGCGTGCGCCGGATCCGGGAAGCCGTCGGGAACGATGTGGACCTGTGCCTCGAACTGCACCGGCGTCTCGCACCGGGTGAAGCGATCGCATTCGCCGCCGAGGTCGAGCCGTATCACCCCTTCTTCATCGAGGATCCGACGACACCGGACAACTTCGACTCCATGGCGCACATCGCAGAGCACGTGCGGGTGCCCGTCGCGACGGGCGAACGGCTGCACACGGTGCAGGAGTTCGCCATGCTCCTGTCCCGCCGTGCGATGGACTACGCACGCGTCAGCGTGTGCGTAGCGGGCGGCATCACCGGTGCCAGGAAGATCGCGGCCGTCGCCGAGGCGTACGGGGTCCCGATCGTGCCGCACAACCCGTTGAGCCCGGTGAGCACGGCAGCGTGCTTGCAGGTGGCCCTCGCCGTGGAGAACTGCGCGCTGATGGAGCTGCCCGACCACACGGCGGCCGCCGCGACCGAGCGCTACACCAGCACCGACAACGCCACCGTCACACCGCTGGACCAGTCCGCGATCGCGGCGCCCGTTCCCGCCGCGGTCGACGGGTTCGTTCCGGCGACGACGGCACCCGGGATCGGCATCGAACTCGTGGAAGGCGCGGCCGCGCGGTTCCCCTACCGGCGGCGCGAGATCAATACCCGACTCCACCGGGACGGTTCCGTCGTCGATCAGTGATGCGATCTGTCCTCAGTGGAGGATTACACCCGGTCGGCGAGTGCCGCGGAATTTATGACATCGGCACCGTCCGCTGCGATCGCGCTCTGGTCGGCAACCGCGGTCGTGTCGGGAAGCGTGCATTGTCGGCAAGCACGGCGTCGTCGGCACGCGCGGCGTGGTCGCGAAGCCACGCGGTCAGGTTTCCCGGCGGTTGTCCTGGCCTCGGCGGACCACGACCGGGGCGTCCTCGGTGTCGCCGGGGACGACCGCGATGTCACCTCCTTCGTCGGTCCGCGCGATGAGCGCTCCACTGCCCCGCAGGGTGCGCACGATCTCGCCGTTCGGGTGGCCGTGCGAGTTGTCGGCGCCCACGCTCACGAGCGCGACCCGGGCCCGCACGGCGGTGAGGAACTCCCGGCGGGTGTGTCTGCTGCCGTGGTGCGGCACCTTGAGGATCTCGGCGCGCACGTCGACTCCACGGGCGAGCAGGTCGCCCTGCGCCGCGACCTCGATGTCGCCGGTCAGCAGGATTCGCCCCGCGGGTGTCGAGGCACGCAGGACAAGGGACGCGTTGTTGATCGCGGTGCCGTCCTCGCTCGACTCGCTGTCCTCGGTCTCCTCGCCGGTCTCCTGCCGGGCCGCGGGTGCCGTGTAGTGCGGTCCCAGCACGTCGAGCGTCAGCGCGTCCCAGCTCACGGTGTCGCCCGCGGACAGCTCGACCAGACGTACCTGCCGGGAACGTGCCTCGTTCACCACGGCCTGCCACGCCCACGACGGCGTTCTGCCCTGTCCTACGGCGATCGCGCCGACCGACCGGCCCTCGAACACCCCCTGCAGCCCGCCGAAGTGGTCGGCGTGAAGGTGGCTGACGACCACCAGCGGCACTCGGTCGACACCCAGCCGGTTCAGGCATCGGTCGAGTGCGCCGGGCTCCTGCCCGGTGTCGACGACGACGGCGCGTCCGGGCTGTCCGGTGGCCAGTACCAGTCCGTCGCCTTGGCCGACATCGCACGCCACGACCGACCACCGGCCCGGCGGCCACCCAGGCACGACGACGTGCACGCCGGTGAGCACGACGAGCACCATCACGAGTGCCACGACGACCGCGGTGCGTGCGAGCCGGTGCCGGAAGGCCACGAGAACCGCCACCATGATCACGGCGGCGAGCAGACCTCCCCACCAACCCGGCGGCCACGCCAGTACGGCACCCGGCACGGCCGCCGACTCTCGGGCGACCCAGACCAGCCAGCTCACCCCCGGACCGGCGACGTGCACGAGAAGCTCGGCCACGTCCGGTGACAGCGGCGCGACGACGGTCGCGAGTACGCCGAGCACCATCACCGGCGCCACGACGGGCGTCGCGAGCAGGTTGGCCACGACCGACACAAGGCTGATCTCACCGACCATGCCTCCGAGTACCGGGACGGTCACGACGAACGCCGCCACGGGCACCGCCACCGCTTCAGCAGCTCCTGGTGGCAATCGGCGCCCGCCGAGGGTGGCCGCCCACCTCGATGCCAGGAACACGAGACCGGCGGTGGACACGACCGACAGCGTGAAGGCCATGCTCGTCGCCATGGCCGGGTCGTAAAGCACCAGACCACCCACCGCCACCGACAGCGCGGGTACCGCGGAACGCCGCCGTCCCAGCACGAGTGCCGCCAGCGACAACGTCCCCATGACCCCGGCACGCAGCACGCTCGGTTGGTAGCCGACCAGAACCACGAAGCCGACGAGCACCACGCCGGCGACGGAAGCCGACACCGTCGGTCCGAACCGCAGTACACGCGCCAGCAACAGCACGGCTCCACAGACGATGCCCACATGGGTGCCGCTCACGGCCGTGAGATGCGACAGGCCCGAATCCAGGAACTCCTGTCTGACCCGCTCGGACTGGCCGCTCGTGTCCCCGACGACGATCCCCGGCAACAGGCCGGCCTCGTCCTCACCGAGGACACCGGCCGCACTCCGCAGTCCTTCTCGGAGCATGGCGGCGCTGCGTTGCCACCAGGATGCTTCGCTCGTCCCTTCCGGCGGACCACGCACGAATCCCACGGCCACGGTCAGCTCGCCGGGCCGCGCAGCCGCCAAGGAGGCCACGGCATTCGTCCTCTGCCCGGGAAGCAGGTGCTCCCAGCCTTCGGCGGGGCCGATCAGGAGCATCCGGCCGGTGGTGTGGACGGCCTCGGCGTCGTCACCGGTGCCGACCCGCGCCGAGACGACCTCGACCGGAACCAGCACCGACCGGCGATCGCCCTGTGCCGTACCGTCGCCGAGACCGCCGCCCGAATCACTGCGAAGGAGGCGGGGCCGTTCCCGCAGTTCCACCCGGAGTTCAGCGATCGCGCCGTCCTCCGCGGCGCTGCGCACGGGGTCGTGCTCCACGCCGTGCAGACGGGCGGTCAACGGCCCGGCCACGAGAACCCCGCAGCCGACGAGCGCGACGGCCGCGTGGACCGCCCGAGATCGGTGCCGATGTGCACGGAGCCACAGCAGCACTCCACCGGCCACGGCCGCCGCACCCACACATGCCGCGACCGGCCAGCCACACAGCAGCCCGACGAGCGCGCCGGCCCACACCACGAGTGCCGCCGGCACGAGACGCAGATCCCGTCCCGCCTGACCCCGGCTCCCGTCCTGGGCGGCGGCACGCACGTCGGCACCGGACCCGAACCGGACGACCGTCACTCGACGGTCACCTGATCACGAAGCTCTTCGAACCGCTTGGCGCCGATGCCGTCGATCTCGCGAAGTTCCTCCACGGCCGTGAACCCGCCGTTGTCCGTGCGCCAGTCGAGGATCCGTTGCGCCGTCACCTCGCCGACACCCGACAGCGACTCGAGCTCGTCGGCGTCCGCGGAGTTGAGCTCGATCGGCTCGTCGCCACCGGCCTCACCGTCCTCGTCCGCGGACGGCGTGCCGGAATCCACGCCGGGCGGTACGGGAACGCCGACGTAGAGCTGTTCCCCGTCGACGAGTTTCCGCGCGAGATTGACCGACATCAGATCGGCGTTGCCGCGCGCTCCGCCTGCGGCCTCGATCGCGTCCGCCACCCGGGCGCCCGCCCGCACCTGCACCAGCCCCGGATCACGAACCTTGCCGACCACACTCACCACGAGGCGTTGCGGCCCATCCTTCTCGCTCTGCTCCGAACCGTCTGCCTCCGCCGAATCCGCCGGTGTCGTATCGGCCGCACTCGGCGAGGCCGATGTCGCCGGCTTCTCGTGCGCGACCGGAAGCGGCGGTGGTTCCTCACCCGACGGACGTCCCAACACGACGGCCAAAACGATGCCGAGTGCGACGACGACGCCCACCGCCGCACCCACGACGAGGCGCGGACGTAGCGGCCTACGCGCGGATCCCGGCGGGAGCCAGCGTTCGACCCATCGCCCCGCTGTCCCACCGTCGGCGCCTGCGCCCTCAGCCGGAGTGTCTCCACTTCCTGCCTGTGTCGGAACATCGTCTGCCGAGTCGTCCGGGCCCGGCATCTCGTCGACGACACCGGCGAGCCGCCGATGGGTCGCCGTCTGCCCGGCATCTCGGCGCCCGGGCCCGCGTCCTTGATTCTGCGTCATCTGCTCGAACACGCGATCGACGCTAGGAAATGGCTTCCGGGTGTGACAGTGGGAGTTCCGCGTTCTGTGGATGAGTGGCCCGTTGTGGACAACCCGCGCCGCGCCGGCCCTCGTCGTCGGTGGGGTCGGCTACGATGCCGCGCCCCACACCACCGTCCCGCTCAGACCGACGGAACCGGCCGCTGGACGACGACGCCGAGTACGCCCGGTCCGGTATGAGCGCCGATCACCGCACCCAACTCCGTGACCACACAGCCGCGCGAGGTGGGAAGGCGCTCGTCGAGCCGCGTGGCCAGTTCGGCCGCGCGGTCGGGAGCAGCGAGATGATGCACGGCGACCTCGACGTCGCGTTCCCCGCGCGCCGCGTCCTCGGCGAGCTGCACGAGCCTGGCCATCGCTCTGCCGGTCGTCCGCACCTTCTCGAGCGGCGTGATCTCGCCGTCGGCCATGTGCAGCACCGGCTTGACCATCAGTGCCGTGCCCAGCAACGCCGCCGCGTGCCCGATGCGGCCGCCACGCCGCAGATGTTCGAGCGTCTCCACCATGAACAGCGTGCGGGACCGCAGCGCGGAAGCCGTGGCAGCCTCCTCGACGGCCACCGCGTCTGCGCCGTCCCGGGCAGCCACCGCGGCGTGGATCACGGCGAAGCCGAGACCCATCGCGGTGGTTCGGGAATCGACCACCCGGACACGTTCGGCACCGACCTCCTGCGCCGCCAGCACCGCCGCCTCCCAGGTGCCGGACAACCGCTTCGACAGGTGCACGGACACCACGGCCTCGGCGCCCTCGTCAAGCGCGGCGCGAAACGTGGCAGCGAACTCCGCCGGTGTCGGCCGCGACGTGGTGACGATCCGCTTGTGCGCCAACGCATCGGCCAGTTCCTCGGGGCCGAACTCCGCCCCAGCCGGAGCGGGCGCCCCGTCGACCAGGACGTGCAGCGGGACGACGCGGATGCCGAGCCTCTCGGCGAACCCTTCGGGGAGGTGGGCTGTGGTATCGGTGACGACGGCGACCGGCACGTGGGCCACCTTACGTTCCCGAGCCGCCCTGCTGCGCGACCGACGACGGCGCCGCGCCGCCCAACAACGGTGCGATCCGTTCGGCCATCGCGCGACCCACCGCAGCGTGCCCGTCCCAACCCCAGTGCATCCCGTCGGGATTGCCATGTCCGCCGAGCACATGCTCGGAGATCACCGACGGCAGGTCCAGCATCGGCACGTCGGTGCGCGCGGCCCACGCCGCCAGCCGCGCATGGGTCACGGCCCGTTCGGTGTGCACCCGGCCGTAGGACGCCGACCGGTGCACCGACGGAAGCCACCCGAAGACGGGAAGCTCGGGCCGCAGCACGCGCAGCGCGCCGACGGACGTGTCGAGATACCGCTCGGTGAGCCGCGCCGGTAGGACGGCGGGGCGGCCACGCGTCACGCGCGCCAAGAGCGGTTGGACCGCGCGATAGCCGTTGCGGGCGACACGGCGCAGCCCGTCGGGTCGCAGGTATCGCAGGCCGGTACGCAGGTACGTCGGCAACGGGGACGGAAGGGTGTCCATGCTTCCCACCGCAAGGACGACCACATCGGCCAGGTGCAGCTCGGCCCACAGGCGCGGGTCGCCGATCAAGGCCCACCAGGCGTCCCGTGCGGTCCACCCGAAGCCGGCGAACAACACCGCCTCCCCGCCGAGCTCGCGGGCACAGACGTTCGGCCACAGGCGTGGCTCGTCGGACGGATGGCCGCTGTTCGGGCCGTGGAAGCTCAGCGAATCGCCGAGCACCAGAACCCGCGGTATCGATGCCGGTTCGGCCATGGCCACCTCAGCCGGTGATACCCGCGTTGTAGGCGTGGAGCCGCCACCGGCCGTCGCGCCACCGCAGGTCGACCCAGTGGCAGTTTCCGATCCCGCCGAGCGAGGGCCACAACGCGACCGGGAGGTCGACCAGGTGGGCGGTGAGCGCCAGGATCAGTCCACCGTGGGCGGCCAGGAGCACGGTGCCGTAGTCGTACTCGTCGCGCAGCAGGTCGCCGACGACCTCCGCGGCACGTTCGGCCACGTCGATGCGGGACTCTCCGCCGGGCGGAGCCCACGTCGCGTCCTGCCGCCACCGTTCGCGTTCACCAGGTGCCTGCGCGTCGACCTCGGGGCCGGTCATGCCCTGCCACTCGCCGAGGTGGGTCTCCCGCAGACGCTTGTCGAGCCGCAGCGGAACGCCGATCGCCTCGGTGAGCACGGTGGCGGTGTCGGTGGCGCGGCGCAGGTCGGAGGCGATCACCAGTTCCGGCTCGAACCGCGCGAGCGCGGGCGCGGCGAATCGCGCCTGGTTCCATCCGACCTCGGTCAACGCGGAATCGAGGTGTCCCTGCATGCGGCCGGCGGCGTTGTAGTCGGTCTCCCCGTGCCGCCACAGGACGATGCGCTCGACGCTCACGAGGCGTCCGTGTCCTCAGCGGCGCGCGCCACCGCCTCGTCCAGTCCCTCGACGTCGATCCGCGGGCAGTCCTTCCAGAGCCGTTCGAGCCCGTAGAACGAACGCTCCTCGTCGTGCTGCACGTGGACCACGACGTCGACGAAGTCGAGCAGCACCCACCGGCCCTCGCGCGTGCCCTCCCTGCGCACCGGCTTGTGCCCGGCCTTGCGCAGCTTCTCCTCGACGTTGTCGACGATCGCGCCGACCTGCCGTTCGTTGGGCGCGGAGGCGATGACGAAGGCGTCGGTGATGACGAGCTGTTCCGAGACGTCGAGCACGACGATGTCGGTCGCCTTCTTGTCCGCGGCCGCGTGCGCGGCCACGTTCGCGAGGTCTCGTGCTTCGGCCGTCGCTGCCACGGTGGTGCCCTCCGGAATTCGTACGTACGCCGGATGCAGGGTACCCGGAGGGGCCGACGTGCCCGCCGACTCCGCCCGATCAGACGTGATCCGTGCGATACAGCCCGCGCTTGTGGATGTAGCGGACGACGCCGTCGGGCACGAGATACCAGACCGGTTCACCCGCCCCGACCCGCTCGCGCAGGGCGGTCGAGGAGATCGCCATGGCCGTGACCTCCACGAGGCTGGCCTTGCCGGGCGGCAGGTGGTCGTCGTCGAGTTTGTAGCCGGGCCGCGTGACACCGATGAAGTGCGCGTTGGCGAAGACCTCGTCGGCCGCGCGCCAGGTGAGGATCTGCTGGAGGGCGTCGGCTCCGGTGATGAAGAACAGGTCGTCGTCGGGGTACTGCACGCGCAGGTCGCGCAACGTGTCGACGGTGTAGGTCTGCCCCCCTCGATCGATGTCGACCCGGCTCACCGAGAACACCGGATTGGAGGCGGTGGCGATCACCGTCATCAGGTACCGGTCCTCGGCGGGGGTGACGACGCGATCGGCCTTCTGCCAGGGCTGCCCGGTGGGGACGAAGACAACCTCGTCGAGTTCGAACCTGGCCTGGACCTCGCTGGCTGCGACGAGGTGACCGTGGTGCACGGGGTCGAAGGTTCCCCCCATCACCCCAATGCGGCGCGACGACATGGCTGCCTACCTTATCCGACCATCCGGACGCGCCCGCCCGGCTCCCTGATCCGCGCCGTGCGGGTCGGCCCTCCCCTGCGGGGTCGACCCGCACGGCGCGGGGTGCGCGTGGCGATCTGGGGGACGCACCACGCGCGGCCGGCTCCCCGTCCCGGCCACGGAGGAGACCGCGCCGACGGTGCCCCATGACGCCACCTGTGGGTGACGTGGGACACATTCTGGCGCGAGTGGACCGTTCGCGCGGCGAATCCGCCCGCCGGCGCGCGCACTGTCGGTCGGGACGTGTAGAGCTGGAGCCGTGAGCACCGAACTTCGTGACCGCGCGGCAACCCTCCTCCGCGCCCTCGCCGGGGACCACGCGAGCCTGCGCGACGACCAGTGGACGGCGATCGAGGCCCTCGTCGCCGAGAAGCGGCGCGCGCTCGTCGTGCAACGCACGGGCTGGGGGAAGTCGGCCGTGTACTTCCTGGCCACGGCGCTCCTGCGAGAGCAGGGCGCCGGACCGACCGTGATCATCTCGCCGCTGCTGGCGCTGATGCGCAACCAGATCGCGGCGGCCTCCCGCGCCGGCATCCGCGCGGCCACGATGAACTCGGCCAACCAGCAGGAGTGGGACGAGGTGCAGTCGGCCGTGGCCGCCGGGGACGTCGACGTGCTGCTCGTCAGCCCCGAACGCCTGAACAACCCCGACTTCCGCGACACGGTGCTGCCCAAGCTCGCGGCGGCCGCCGGACTGCTCGTGGTCGACGAGGCCCACTGCATCTCGGACTGGGGCCACGACTTCCGCCCCGACTACCGGCGGCTGCGGACCCTGCTCGCGGAACTGCCCGACGGCGTGCCCGTACTCGCCACGACCGCGACGGCCAACGACCGGGTGGTCACCGACGTCGCGGACCAGCTGGGCATCGGCAGGCAGACCGGCACGCTCGTGCTGCGCGGCCCGCTCGACAGGGAGAGCCTCCGGCTGGCGGTCGTCCAACAGCCCACCGAAGCGGCACGACTGGCCTGGCTCGTCGAGCACCTGGCCGATCTGCCCGGTTCGGGCATCGTCTACACACTCACGGTCGCCGCGGCCCACGACGCGGCGACCCTGCTGACCCGCCGCGGCTACGACGTGGCCGCCTACACCGGCAAGACCGATCCCACCGAGCGCCAAGCCATCGAGGACGACCTGCTCGCCAACCGCGTCAAAGCCGTGATCGCCACCTCGGCGCTCGGCATGGGGTTCGACAAGCCCGACCTCGGATTCGTCGTCCACCTGGGCGCACCGTCCTCCCCGATCGCCTACTACCAACAGGTCGGCCGCGCTGGCCGCGGTGTCGAGCGCGCCGAGGTCGTGTTGCTGCCCGGACCGCAGGACCGCGCGATCTGGGACTACTTCGGCTCGCTGGCCTTTCCGGACGAGACGCGCGTCGCGCAGGTACTCGACGCGCTCGCCGACGCCGACCGTCCACTGTCGACCGCCGCGATCGAACCGCGGGTGGAACTCTCGCGGTCGAGACTCGAGATGGTGCTGAAGGTGCTCGACGTGGACGGCGCCGTCCAGCGCGTGAAAGGCGGATGGGTCGGCACCGGGCGGCCGTGGAGTTACGACGCCGAACGTTACGAGCGGGTGCGCATCGCCCGTGAGGCCGAGCAACAGGCCATGCTGGACTACGCCGCGACCCGGTCGTGCCGCATGGAGTTCCTGCGCGCCCAGCTGGACGATCCCGAGGCCGGGCCGTGCGGGCGGTGCGACAACTGCACCGGGCGGTACTGGCAGGCCGACGTCGCCGCGGAGGTCGCCACCGAGACCGCGCAGACCCTCGCCGAGCCCGGGGTCGAACTCGCCCCGAGAAAGCAGTGGCCCACCGGGCTGGCCGCACTCGACGTCCCCCTGTCCGGGCGGATCGCCGCCGGGGAACAAATCGAGCAGGGGCGGGTCGTCGGCAGGCTGACCGATCTGGCGTGGGGCGGCCGGTTACGGGATCTGCTCGGTCCCGAAGCACCGGACGGGCCGGCCCCCGACGACCTGTTCACCGCCTGCATCGAGGTGCTGGCGTCCTGGGACTGGGCGCAGCGTCCGGTCGGCGTCGTCGCCATGGGCTCCCAACGGCGGCCGCGTCTCGTGCAGGACCTCGCGAGCAGGCTCGCCGCGACCGGCAGACTCCGTCTGCTGGGCTCGATGGAGACGGAGGGTCCCGCGCCCCGGCGGGCCAACAGCGCGTTGCGCCTCGCCGACCTGTGGCACCGGATTCAGGTGCCCGCCGACGTGCAGGCGGCCGTGGGCGAGGTGGACGGTCCGGTGCTGCTGGTCGACGACCTCGTCGACACCGGGTGGACGATGACCGTCGCGGGCAGGCTTCTGCGCCGATCGGGCGCCGACGCCGTACTGCCGTTCGCGCTGGCCTCCACCAGTTGAGCCGCCACGGGCGAGCCGGCACCGCCCGAGGATCCCGCACTGTGAACGGCCTTCCACCCTCGCCGCGCCTGTGGCACAGTTCCCGTGCCCGGCGCCCGCACCGGGCGCCTGTGCGATGCCACGCGGATGTGGAGGATCGACATGGCCGAGGCGGAAACGCACGTGGCGACACCACACCGGCTGCCGGTACGCCGGCTGGTGGCAGCCAGCGCCGGCAACGCGCTGGAGTGGTTCGACTGGACCATCTACGCGACGTTCAGCATCTACTTCGCCAGCGCGTTCTTCCCGGGCGAGCTCGCCACGATCAACACGTTCGCCACCTACGCGCTGGCGTTCTTCTTCCGTCCGCTCGGCGGGATGCTGATCGGACGACTCGCCGATGTGCGCGGTCGCAAACCCGCCATGATCTTCACGATCCTGCTCATGGCGGGCGGCTCGATCCTCATCGGAGTGCTGCCCACGTTCGAGCAGGTCGGCTGGCTCGCCCCGATCCTGCTGCTGGTCGCGCGCGTCGCGCAGGGCATGTCCCTGGGCGGCGAGGTGTCCAACGCCTCGGCCTACCTCGGCGAGATCGCCCCCGCCGCGCGCCGCGGCCGGTACTCGTCGTTCTTCTACATCTCCACGGGCACGGCGGTGCTGCTCGCCTCCCTGCTCGGGTTCACGCTGGCCCGCGTCATGAGCGAGGAGCAGCTCTACGACTGGGGCTGGCGCCTGCCCTTCCTGCTGGGCGGTGTGCTGGGGCTCGTAGCGTTGTGGCTGCGCTCCAACCTCGCGGAGACCGACCAGTTCGAGGACAACAAGTCGACCGCTCGCCGCGTCCGCCGTCCGCTGTTGACGACGCTGCGCGAGTATCCGAAGGCCGTCGGGTACCTCGTCGGCTTCAGCATGCTCTCGACGCTCTGCTACTACACGTTCTTCAGCGCCCTCACACCGTTCGCGGTGAACACGCGGGGCGCCGACGACGTGGACGTGTTCCTCGCGTTGTCGATCGCGACGGCTCTGTTCGTACTCCTGCAATACCCCATGGGCGCGCTGGCCGACCGGTTCGGCCGCAAGCCCCAACTGCTCGCCTGGTCGGCGGCGACGGCGATCCTCATCGTCCCGTTGTCGAGCCTGGTTCGTCCCGGGTTCTGGGGGCTGCTCGTGGTCTTCGGTGTGGGCCTGGCGCTCTACACCGCGATGACGTCGATCGCGCCGGCGATCATGAGCGAACTGTTCCCCACATCGGTGCGGGCACTCGGGATCGGCGCCTGGTACAACCTGACGGTCGCGGTCTTCGGCGGCACGGCGCCGCTGGTGATCACGGCCCTGTCGGACGCGGGCGCGTCCGTCGCGTTCTTCTGGTACGTCGCCGTCGGCGCTGCGATCGCGTTCCTGGTGATCCTGCGCCTGCCGGAGACCCGCGGGACCGAACTGCGCTGACGGCTCGCCCCCACCCCGATTCCCGCCGCGGCGCGGACGTCGATCACCGCGCCCGCTCAGCCTCGGCCGAGCGGCACCAGGTCGTCGGCGTGCACGACCTCACGGCGGTGGTCGTCGGGCAGTTCGTGGGTCGAGCGGCCGATCATGTCCGGCAGTTCCCCGACGTCGTAGGCCACCACTCCCCTGGCCACGACGCGCTGCGCCGGGTCGACGAGATCGACCACGTCACCGGCGTCGAAATCGCCGTCCACACCGACGATCCCGGCGGCCAGCAGCGAGCGTCGCCGTCGTACGACCGCGGCGACCGCTCCGTCGTCCAGGTAGAGCCTGCCCTGGGTGCCGGCCGCGTAGCCGAGCCAGAACCGGCGCGCCGACAGCCGTTTGCCCGCCGGGCGGAACACGGTGCCGACCTCGGCCTCGCCGAGGGCGTCGGCCGCTTCCGCCGCAGCGGCGATGAGTGCCGGGATTCCGCTCGACGCGGCCGTCCGCGCGGCGGCGACCTTCGACATCATCCCGCCGGTGCCCAACCCCGAACTCGACATCCCGACCTTCAGTCCGTCCAGATCGGACTCGCCGGCCACCTCGCCGATCTTGCGCGTGCCGCCCGCGCGGGGATCTCCGTCGTACAACGCATCCACATCGGACAACAGAATCAGCGCATCGGCCTGGACGAGGTGGGCCACCAACGCGGCGAGCCGGTCGTTGTCACCGAAGCGGATCTCCTCGGTGGCCACCGTGTCGTTCTCGTTGACGACGGGTACGGCGTCGAGCGCCAGCAGCCTGGCGAACGTGCGCTCGGCGTTGCGGTAGTGCGCACGGCGGACGACGTCGTTCGAGGTGAGCAATACCTGCCCCACGGTGAGGTCGTACCTGGCGAACGAGGCCGCGTAGGCATGAGCGAGTGCGAGCTGCCCGACACTCGCCGCCGCCTGCTGGGTGGCGAGATCACGGGGGCGCCCGTCGAGCGACAGCGGCGCCAGCCCCGCACCGATGGCACCGGACGAGACGAGCACGACCTGGCAGCCGCGGCCGACACGGCCTGCGACGGCGTCGACGAGCGCGTTCAGCCTGGCCGTGTCGAGCCCGTCTCCCGCCGTGGTCAGCGACGACGAACCGACCTTGACCACGACCCGTTTCGCCTTGGAGATCGCATCGCGTACCTCGCTCACAGCCGCCCCACCGCCGCCGTGCCCACGGTCGTGCTCACCGCTCTTCCGTCTCGTCCGTCTCGTCGTCGGTCATGTCGGCGGCCGAACCGCCGCCGGCCCAGCGCTCGCTGCGCCGCTCACGCCGCGCCTGCTTGCGCTCGGCTGCCGACACCCGGTGGTTCTGTTCGAGGCGTGGGTCGGAGCCGCGGCCCGCCAGGTGCGTCACGGCTCCCGGCGTCGACGGTTCCCAGTCGAACGTGTAGTCGCCGATCGTCACCCGGCAGCCCGGTTCCGCGCCCATGCGCGCGAGTTCCTCTTCCACCCCGAGGCGGTTGAGGCGGTCGCCGAGGTACCCGACGGCCTCGTCGTTGCTGAAGTCGGTCTGCCGCACCCAACGCTCCGGGCGCGGTCCGCGCACGACGTACCCTTCCGGGTCGGCGGGATCGGGTTCGATGGAGAAACCGCTGTCGTCGACCGCAGGCGGCGCGAGGACGATCTTGGTGGGTTCGGCGGCGGGCCGCTGGGCTCGGGTCTGCTCCACAATGTCGCCGAGGGCGTAGGTCAGTTCGCGCAGGCCCTGCCGCGACACGGTCGAGATCTCGAACACGCGCATGCCCCGCGCCTCCAGGTCGGGACGCACGAATTCGGCGAGCTCGGCGGCGTCGGGCACGTCGACCTTGTTGAGCACGACGACCCGCGGACGGTCCTCCATGGAGTCACCGAGGGCCGGGGTGTAGCGGGCGAGTTCGTCCTCGAGCGCGTCCAGGTCGGACAGCGGGTCGCGGCCTGCCTCGTAGGTGGCGCAGTCGATGACGTGCACGAGCACCGCGCACCGTTCGATGTGCCGCAGGAAGTCGAGGCCCAGCCCCTTGCCCGCGCTCGCACCCGGGATGAGGCCGGGGACGTCGGCCATGGTGAACACGGTCTCGCCCGCGGTGACCACACCGAGGTTCGGCACGAGGGTGGTGAACGGGTAGTCGGCGATCTTGGGTTTGGCGGCCGACAGCACGGAGATCAGCGAGGACTTGCCCGCCGAGGGGAAGCCGAGGAGGCCGACGTCGGCCATCGAACGCAGTTCGAGGACGAGGTCCCGCTCCTCGCCTTCCTCCCCGAGCAGTGCGAAGCCGGGGGCCTTGCGTGCGCGGGAGGCGAGAGCGGCGTTGCCCAGACCGCCGCGTCCGCCTTTCGCGGCGACGAACGTCGTGCCCGCACCGACGAGGTCGGCCAGCACCTCGCCGTCCTCGGTGAGCACGACGGTGCCTTCGGGGACGCGCAGTTCGAGGGATTCGCCCGCGGCGCCGTTGCGGTTGCCGCCCTGGCCCTGTTTGCCGTTACCCGCACGGGCGTGCGGGCGGAAGTGAAAGTCGAGAAGGGTGTGCACGCCGGGGTCGACGACGAGGAGGACGTCGCCGCCCTGACCGCCGTTGCCGCCGTCGGGTCCGCCGAGCGGCTTGAACTTCTCCCGGTGCACGGAGGCACAGCCATTGCCGCCGGAACCCGCGGCGAGATGGATCACCGCCCGGTCGACGAATCGGGTTGTCATGGTGTGCCTTCCTGTACCGATGATGCCTACGGCGCACGACGCCGTACTACGACAAACGAGGGGCGGGACCGGATATGTTCCGGCCCCGCCCCTCGTCGGAGTTACTGGTGGTGCTGGTCGGGCCGCTCAGCCCTCGACCGGAACCACGTTGACCATCTTGCGGCCACGCTTCACGCCGAACTCGACCGCGCCCGGGGCCAGAGCGAACAGCGTGTCGTCACCGCCACGGCCGACGTTGTCGCCCGGGTGGAACTTGGTGCCGCGCTGCCGGATCAGGATCTCGCCGGACTTCACGACCTGACCGCCGAACCGCTTCACACCGAGGTACTTCGGGTTGGAGTCACGGCCGTTGCGGGAGCTGGAAGCACCCTTCTTGTGTGCCATCTGAGCTCACTCTCCTCTGGGAAAAGGCAACAGCCTTACTTGCTGATTCCGGTGACCTCAATGCGGGTCAGCTTCTGACGGTGACCCTGCCGCTTGTGGTAGCCGGTCTTGTTCTTGAACTTGTGGATCCGGATCTTCGGACCCTTGGTCTGCTCGACGACCTTGCCGGTGACCGAGACCTTCGCCAGCGCGTCGGCGTCCGACGTGACCTCGCCGCCGTCGACGTGAAGCACGACGGGGAAGGTGTGCTCGGTGCCCGGCTCGCCCTCGAGCTTCTCGACCTCGACGACGTCACCAACGGCGACCTTGTACTGCTTGCCGCCGGTCTGGACGACTGCATACGCCGACACGGAAGTCTCCTGCATTGCTCGACTGTGGGTGGGGGCTCACGCGAGCGCATCGCACGGGGCTGTCACACCGCCCTGGGCGATCCGCGGTTCGCGCGGAGCGGCCCGCTCCAACAGCAGGCCGCGCTCCAGCTTACGGGATCCCGGTGCCCAGGAGAGCACCGGGGTCACGATCAGCTGCTCTGTTCATCGACCGGCGGACCTGCGGGGCGGCCTGCCGCCCTGCGGGAACGCCGGGTCCTGCTTCGCACCGCCGACACGGTCGCGGCCTGCGCCGCACCCGCCTCCGCGGTGTCCGGGCCGCCCGAGTCGGGCGTCCCGTTGGTCTGAGGGGTTTTGCTCTCGGTGGTCATGCTACTGGTCATCACCGTCTGGACTTCGACCCCGCCGACCGGTTCGGCGGGTCCGGTGGGCCTGCCGGCGGCACGACGCGCCGTGCGACGACCCCTGCGCGGAGCCGGTTCCGGCGCTTCCTGCCGCTCCGCGGACGCGGGAGCGCTCTCGGGCGCCTGCGGCGCTGCCTGTTCGCCCTGCTGCGACGGCTCCTCCCGCCGGGATTCCGCCTCCTGGGCGAGCTCCGGCGACGCCGCCTCGGCGGACTCGGAGATCTCGGAGGACTCGGCCGTGGTGACCGTGGTGGCCTGCGAGGTGTTCACCGGCTCCGCGGCGGCCTCCGGGGCCGCGTGGGTCTCGGTAGCCGCAGTCTCGGTGGCCCCAGTCTCGATAGCTTGAGTCTCCGTGGCTTGAGTCTCCGTGGCTTGAGTCTCGGTGGCCGGAGTCTGCGGGGTCGCTGCCTCCGGGGATTCGGCCTCGGAGCCGGTGGCCGGGGCCTGAGCCCGCTGGCCACCTCGACGACCGCGCCGCTTCCGGCCTCGTCCGCCCTCGTCCTGCTGCTCGGTGGCCTGCTGCTCGGGCGTGGTGTCCTCGCCCTGCGAGGCGGCGGACTCCGTCGCGGTGTCCGCCTTCGACGAGTCCGAGCCCTCCGGGACGTCGGCGCCCCGGCCGCCCTTGGCGGTGTCGTCGGCCGGTTCGTCGTGCTTGGAGACCTTCGAGGCGTTCGCCATCGCCTGGACCGCCGAGACGACCGACTCGCGCTGCTCCGGCGTCGGCCCCTGCTCGGCCTGCTTGCCCTGGTCGGACTGGTCGCCGCCCTTGCCGCGGCCGCCGCGCTTGCGGCCGCCACCGCCGCCATTGCCGCCACCGCCGCCGTTGCCACCATTGCCGCCGCCGTTGCCGCCGTGCTGGTGGCCACCGTTCTTGTGCGGTTCGGTGGAGACGAGGACGCCGCGGCCCTTGCAGTGCTCGCACGTCGACGAGTACGCCTCGAGCAGGCCGGTGCCGACCCGCTTGCGTGTCATCTGCACCAGGCCGAGCGAGGTGACCTCGGCGACCTGGTGCCGCGTCCGGTCCCTGCCGAGGCATTCGGTGAGCCTGCGCAGCACCAGTTCGCGGTTCGACTCCAGCACCATGTCGATGAAGTCGATGACGATGATGCCGCCGATGTCGCGCAGCCGGAGCTGGCGGACGATCTCCTCGGCCGACTCCAGGTTGTTGCGGGTGACCGTCTCCTCGAGGTTGCCGCCGGAGCCGGTGAACTTGCCGGTGTTGACGTCGATGACGGTCATCGCCTCGGTGCGGTCGATCACCAGGTAGCCGCCCGAGGGCAGCCACACCTTCCGGTCGAGGGCCTTGGTGATCTGCTCGTCGATGCGGTGTTCGGTGAAGACGTCGCCGTTGCCGACGTAGCGCTTGACCCGGTCCATGAGGTCGGGCGCGACGTGCTGCACGTACGCGCTGATCGTCTCCCACGCCGTGTCGCCCTGGACCTCGAGCTTGACGAAGTCCTCGGTGAACAGGTCGCGCACGACCTTCACCAGCAGGTCCGGCTCCTCGTACAGGAGGGTGGGGGCTCCGGACTTCTTGCCGGACCCCGACGAGGCGGCCTCCGACTTCTCCTTGATGACCTCCCACTGCGCCTGCAGCCTGCGGACGTCCCGGTCGAGCTCTTCCTCGCTGATGCCCTCGGAGGCGGTGCGGATGATCACGCCCGCGTCCTCCGGGACGATCCGTTTGAGGATGTCCTTGAGCCTGCGCCGTTCGTTCTCGGGCAGCTTGCGGGAGATACCGGTCGCGCCGCCGGAGGGCACGTACACGAGGAACCGGCCCGGCAGGGAGATCTGGGTGGTCAGCCGCGCGCCCTTGTGCCCGATCGGGTCCTTCGTGACCTGCACGAGGACCTGGTCGCCGCTGGTCAGCGCCTGCTCGATCTTCCTGGCCTTGCCTTCGAGGCCGGCCGCGTCCCAGTCGACCTCGCCCGCGTAGAGCACCGCGTTGCGTCCGCGGCCGATGTCGATGAACGCCGCCTCCATGGACGGCAGCACGTTCTGGACCCGGCCGAGGTAGACGTTGCCGACGATGGACCCGCTGCCCTGCGAGGTGACGAAGTGCTCGCAGAGCACGCCGTCCTCGAGCACCCCGATCTGCGTGGAGCCACCGCGTTCGCGCACCACCATCGTGCGCTCGACGGACTCACGCCGGGCGAGGAACTCGGACTCGGACAGGATCGGGGCGCGCCTGCGCCCTGCCTCGCGGCCATCCCTGCGCCGCTGACGCTTGGCCTCGAGCCGCGTCGAGCCACGGACGCTGCGGACGCCGTCGCCCTTGTCGCCCTTGTCGTTCTGCTTGCCGTCGCGGACGTGGACCACCGTGTTGGGCGGGTCGTCCTGCGACTGGCCGTCGGCGTCGTCGCCGCTGCCGCCCTTGCGCCTACGGCGGCGGCGACGGCGCTTGCTGCCGGACTCGGACTGCTCACCCTGGTCCTGGTCGCCGTCGGCATCGGTGCCGGCCTCGCCGGAATCGGCCTCGGAATCGCCCGAACCCGGGGTGTCCTTGCCGTCCTTGTCGGAGGTGGCGGCGTCTTTACCGTCCTTACCGGCACCGTCCTTACCGGCACCGCCCTTGCCGTCCTTGTCCGCGCTCTCGGCCTGGCTCTTCTTGCCCGAGCCCTTGCCGCCCGCGGTCTTGTCGTCGGCGGACTCGCCGGTGTCGCCGCGGTCGGTGCCCTCGGCGTTGTCGGTGGTGCCGTCGGCGTTGGTGTCGGCGTTGTCGTCACCGCCCTTGCCACGGCCACGTCCACGCCTGCCCCTGCGGCGACGGCGACGACCGCCCTCGCCGTCTCCGGACTGGTCGGCGGAGCCGTCGGACGTACCGTCCTGGTCACCGCTCTCGTCGGAGGCATCCGATTCGTTCGCGTCGGATTCCGCCACGCCCGATTCGGGTGCGGGGGTCTCGACCGGATCCGGGGGCAGGAACACCGGCGACGGCGCCGCGAACACCGGCGTGTGGGCGGCCGGCCCCGCGGCGGGCAGGGACGGCTGGTCGGGCTGTGCGGGCGCGGACAGCACGGCCGCGGGCGCACCCGCACGGCCGGAGTCCGAGGCCCCCGACTCGGTGGCCTCCACGGACCGGGCTGACTCGGCTGACTCGGCCGACTCCGCGGACCCGGCTCCCGCGTCCGCCGCTGCGGTGGTCGTCTCCGCGCTCGCCTCGGCCTGCTCGGCCGGGGCCTGCTCGGCGGGAGCCTGCTCAGCCGCGGCACCGCTCTCGGCGGCGCCGTCCTGCGGGTCGGCGGGCGGCACGGCCCCCGCCGTCTCCGCGACCTTGACCGCCACGTCCCTGGTCACACTGGACTGGGGGCTCCGCGCGGTCTCGCCGAGCTCGGACAGCATGCCGAGCACCTCTCGGCTGCTGGATCCGAGGAGCTTGGCCAGTGCGTGAACCCGCACCCGGTTGGGCAGCTCCTGCAGTGCGCGTGCGATGGGTGTGGCGGCAGTCCCGCCGGTGTTCTCGGCGGGTGTCTCCGCGTTCGACATATGTCTCCTCCGCCCCCGGGCGCGCCTGCGTCCGTCCGGGCGAGATCGGTCACCTCGCTGCCGGTACCGGCACACAGGACGCGGCCGCACAGGGGCCGTTCCTGTTGACCGCCGTGGTGGGCTCACCACGGGCGGGAATCCTTTGTCACTCGTGCCACGTGGGCGCCGGATCTTCCGACCTGCCCGGCGTGGCGGGGTCCCGCGGCGACGCGGCCGCCGGTGCTCGCGACATCTCGGTGCCTCCCGAGCCGTCGACGTCGACACAGTCTTCCGGGATCCGCGTCGTCCCAGCCGCCAGGCACATGGCGCGTGCCCGCGGCGACGACGAGGATCCGGAATCGGCACGTCACCGGGCCGTCGCCCGTCCGCTCGCCGGTGGTAACCCGGCGACGACGGCTCGACGGCCGAAACCAGTATCCCACACAACGCGAGACGCACCGCGGAGCGCGGCCTTCCCCGCGGCGTCCTCCCCGGTCACCCGGGTGGTGAGCGATGGTTGTCCCTGGCATCCCGTGCTGGCTACGGTGCGTCATGGGGCAGTCGCGGGCGATACGTGGCAGCACCTGCGGAGCGGTCATCGCGACGACATCCACGGAGGTCCAGTGCTCGGGCGCGCGAACGTACTGCTCGCCTGCGCGATGCTCGTGCTCACCGGCCATCTCGCCGCGACGGCACCAGCCCGAGCGCAGGGCGGTGAGACCTGTCACACCGATTCCCGGGCGTGGCGCCATGTCGTGCTGTTCGACGAGGGCACTTCCCCATCCGACGCCGACCGGGTCGTCCGCTCGGCCTGCGGTGCACTCACCGAGTACTACGACGACATCGCGGTGGCGATCGCGACGTCGGCCGACCCGGATTTCGACCGAGTCGTGGGCACCGACCGCGCGTTCAGCGCACAGCGCGCCCGCTACGAACGTGCCCACGGCTCCACGGCCGAAGCCCCCTCGGCCACGGCCGAGGGGGCCACCGACGACCGCACCGGCGACTTCAGTGGCGAGCAGTGGGACATGCAGCTCACCGGCGCCCGCCTGACGCCCGTGGAACCGGCCGGACTGGACGACGTGACGGTCGGCGTCCTCGACTCCGGCATCGACGCGGGCCATCCCGACCTGGCCGACGCGATCGACCCCGACGCGTCCGCAGGCTGTCTGACCGGCGTCCCCGACCGGCGTCCGTCGGCCTGGTCGCCGGGACCGGCCGAGTCGAGCACGGCCGCGACGCACGGCACGCACGTGGCCGGGATCGTGGGCGCGGCCGACGACGGACGCGGCGTCACCGGTGCCGCCCCGGGCACGCGTCTGGCCTCGGTGCGGGTCGTCGACGACGACGGCTACGTCACGCCGGAGGCCGCGGTCTGCGGCTACCTCTGGGCGGCACACAACGGCATCGACGTGACCAACGCCAGCTTCACCGTGGCGCCCTCCGGCGTCGCCTGCGCCGCGAGCGAGGGCAGGAAGGTCGTCCACGAAGCGGTCGCGCGAGCCGTCGAGTTCGCCGACCGTTCGGGCACCCTCAACGTCGCGGCCGCCACCAACGACGGACTCGACCTGTCACCGCTCCCCCACAGCGACCTGCACCACGCCGGCGACGGCAATGACGATGGCGGGTGGGACGAGGGCCGGTCCGACCTCGCCCGCGCGTGCGTGGCGGTGCCCGCCGCGCTGCAGGAGACGCTCACCGTGTCGGCCGTCGACCGGCACGGCACGAAGGCCGACTACAGCTCGTACGGACGCGGCGTCATCGACCTCGCGGCGCCGGGAGGTTCGGACGGCGACTGTGTGCTGTCCACGGTGCCCGGCGGATACGACCGGTTGTGCGGCACGTCGATGGCGGCCCCGCACGTGGCGAGTGCCGCCGCCGTCCTGGCGGCCGACCGGTCCGAGGACCGCTCCCCCGCCGCCTTGCGGCGCATGCTGCTGCGCCAGGCGCAGCCGATCGACTGTCCCGCCGACGCCCGTGAGACCGGCACCTGCACCGGGCCGGCCGAGGACAACGCCTTCCACGGCCGCGGCCTGGTGGGCGCCCACGCTGCACACGCCGTGCACCGCCTGCTCGTGCGCCTCGGCGGACAGCACTGAGCGCGACCCGGCGGCGCCCGGCGATCACGCGGTCAGCGCGCGCAGCTTCGCGATGAACTCGTCGGCCATGTCGAGCTTGCCCGCCAGTTCGGCTCGCCGCTGCTGTGCCGAGGCCAGCAGTTCGGCCAGCCGTGACCGCGCTGCCGCATCGGCCGCCCCGCCTGCGATGCGGTCGGCCACCTCGAGCAGTTCGCCCATCTCCGCGAGCGTGAAACCGAGCGGCTTCATACGGCGCACCAGGAGGATGCGTTCGACGTCGTCCTCGGTGTACAGCCGGAAACCGCCGTCCGAACGCCCGGACGGCTGCACGAGGCCGACCTCGTCCCAATGCCGCAACGTGCGCAACGACAGGCCCGTCCGTTCGGCCACCGCGCCGATGTGCATCGTGGACACCTCGGTGTGCTCACTCATCACGGCGCATTATCCCCACCCTCCGGGGTCGCCTCCCCGCAGCACCGGCCCGCGCGCACCTGTGCCCCGCGGCACGTTCGCCGCGACCCGCGACAACGCAACCCTCACGTAACGGTAGGTTTGCCGCTCGTGTCCGACGAGCTGCAGATTCCCGATCCCGCACCCGAACCCCGACCCGTGACCGGTGCGCCCGACGCCGACCGCTCCCACTCGTGGACGGCCGCGCTGCGTGATCCGCGCAGGATGAAAACCGAGGTGCTCGGCGGGCTCGTCGTGGCACTGGCCCTGATTCCCGAGGCGATCGCCTTCTCGATCATCGCCGGCGTGGACCCGCGCATCGGCCTGTTCGCCAGCTTCACCATGGCCGTCACGATCGCGTTCCTCGGCGGCAGGCCGGCGATGATCTCGGCGGCGACGGGAGCGGTCGCCCTCGTCGTGGCACCAGTCGTGCGGGAGTACGGCGTCGACTATCTGCTCGCGACCGTCATCCTGGGTGGCCTCATTCAGATCGTCCTCGGACTGCTCGGCGTCGCCAAACTCATGCGGTTCATCCCGCGTTCGGTGATGGTCGGATTCGTCAACGCCCTCGCCATCCTGATCTTCCTGTCGCAGGTGCCGCATCTCATCGACGTCCCGTGGCTGGTCTACCCGCTCGTGGCCGTCGGCATCGCGGTCATCGTGGGGTGGCCGAAACTGACCAAGGCCGTTCCCGCCCCGCTCGTCGCGATCGTGCTGCTGACCGGCGCGGTCGTGCTGACCGGCATCAGCGTGCCGACGGTCGGCGACGAGGGCGAACTGCCCAGCTCGTTGCCGTCCCTGCTGATCCCCGACGTGCCGTGGACGCTGGAGACCCTGCAGATCGTCGCCCCGTACGCCGTGGCCATGGCGTTGGTAGGCCTGCTCGAGTCGCTGATGACGGCCAAGCTCGTCGACGACATCACCGACACCCACTCCGACAAGTCCCGCGAGGCCTGGGGCCAGGGAGCGGCCAACATCGTCACGGGATTCTTCGGCGGCATGGGCGGCTGCGCCATGATCGGCCAGACGATGATCAACGTGAAGGAGTCGGGCTCCCGTACCCGGATCTCGACCTTCCTGGCGGGTGTGTTCCTGCTGATTCTCGTGGTCAGCCTCGGCGACGTCGTCGCGATCATGCCCATGGCCGCGTTGGTCGCCGTCATGATCATGGTCTCGGTCGGCACGTTCGACTGGCACTCGGTCCGGCTCTCGACGCTGCGGCGCATGCCGAAGTCGGAGACCTCGGTCATGCTCGTGACGGTGGTGCTGACGGTGGCGACCGACAACCTCGCCATCGGCGTCGTCGCCGGGGTGCTGACCGCGTTCGTGCTGTTCGCCCGCCGCGTGGCACACCTGACGACGGTCGAACGGCTCGATGCCTCCGACGACGACGGGCAGCGCGTGTACCGGGTGACCGGCGAACTGTTCTTCGCCTCGTCCAACGACCTGGTCACGCAGTTCGACTACAGCGACGGTGCACGCGAGGTGGTGATCGACCTGTCCCGTGCCCACGTCTGGGACGCCTCGTCGGTCGCGGCACTGGACGCGATCGAGACCAAATACGCGGCACACGGCGCGACGGTACGCATCGTCGGGCTGAACGAGGACTCCTCGGCCCGGCACGGCCGGCTCTCGGGCGAACTGGGCGCCGAATGATCAGCGCAGGAGCAGCCCGGCGAGCCGTTTCGCCGTGAGGTAGGCCCCGGCGGCCGCGAGCACCAGCAGGTAGACGACGTGGCCGATCATGCTGACGTCCAGGACGCCGACCGACAGCCCACGCGTGAGTTCGATGCCGTGGTACAGCGGCAGGCACTGCACGACGTACTGCAGCGGCTCCGGGTACACGGTCAACGGATAGAAGGTGGTGGACAGCAGGAACATCGGCATCACGGCGAGCTGCACGAAGTCGAACTGGGCAGGCGATTTCAGGAACGTCGCGCACACCATCCCCACGGCGGCGAACGCGAACGACACCAGCAGTGCCACCGGCACGAGCAACAGCGCCCACGGTGAGGTGGCCAGCCCGAAGCCGGCCATCACGCCGAGGAAGGCCAGCGCGTACAGCCCGCCGCGCACCACGGCCCAGCCGATCTCGCCGAGCGCGATGTCGAGCGGCCCGAGCGGCGTGGCCAGCATCGCGTCGTAGGTCTTGTTGTAGCGGAACTTAAAGAACACGTTGAACGTCGAGTCGAACACGGCGCCGTTCATCGCCGACGCGGCGAGCAGCGCCGGGGCGACGAACGCGACGTAGCTCATCGGCTCTCCGCCCGGCCCGGTCACCTCGTCGACGAGCGCGCCGAACCCGACCTGGAACGCGAGCAGGTACAGCAGCGGTTCGACGATCCCGGACAGAAACACCAGCCACGCGCGCGAATACACCAGCGTCGAACGTTCGAGCAGCGCTCGCGCGCGTCCGGTGTAGACGGACGGCGGCAGGATGCGCAGCAACACGCCGCGGCGCGGCGGGCGGGTCTGCTCCGACGGTGCGATCGTCATGGCTCACACCACCAGTCGCCGGTAGAAGTACCGCCGCGCGGCGAGTGCGCTCACGCCGAGCAACGTCCCGAGGAAGGCGAGGTGTCCCGCCGCGGGCAGCAGGCCGAGTCCGCCGAAGGTGGCGCCCCTGGCCAGTTCGGTGCCGTGCCACACCGGGGAGATCCACGCCAGCCAGCGCACCGCGGCAGGCAGCTGCTCGATCGGGAAGAACGTGCCCGAGAACAGGATCATCGGCATGACGAGGAACCGGAAGATCGCCGTGAATCGGCCGCCCTCGTTGTAGGTCGTCGCGGCCACGGCCATGATCGGTACGCCGCATGCCACGGCGGCCAGCAGCCCCACCGGGACGACGAGCAGCGCGCCGAGGTCGAGCCACGCGCCGAACAACGCGGCGACGAGCAGGTACACCACGCACGCGATGCCCACGCGCAGGGTCAACCAGATGATCTGCCCGCCGAGCAGCTGACCCGCGGTCACGGGCGTCGCGGTCACCGCGTGGTAGTCCTGCTGCCATTTGAACCCGGACAGCACCGGATAACTGGACTCGCCGATCGCGTTCTGCACGGCTCCGGCCACCAACAGCGCGGGCGCCACGTAGTGGACGTACGCGTGCCCACCGGTCGCCGGGCCCGCCTCGACCTGCGACCCGAATCCGAGGCCCATCGCGGCGAGGAACAGCACCGGCTGCAGACCGGACGAGTACAGGCTCGACCGCCAGTAGCGCCGATACCAGGTCCAGTGCGCCTCGACCCGCAACCAGGCCGCCCGCCACGAGCTCAGCACCCGGCCGGTCGCCCTCGACTCCGGGGCCACGTCCGGGTTCATGTGCGCGGTGTGTGCTGCGCCGGCCATCAGTCCACCAGCGTCCGGCCGGTCAGGCGGAGGAACACGTCCTCGAGGGTGCTGCGCCGCACGAGGCTCGACACCGGCCGCACGCCCTGACCGTGCACGCCCGCGAGTGCGTGCTCGCCGTCGGCGGTGTAGAGCAGCACGCGGTCGGGCAGCTGTTCGACCCGCTCGCCGAAGGCGGCCACGGCCTCGCCCATGCCGTTCTGCTCGCCCGGCGGAAAGCGCAGCTCGAGCACTTCACGCGTCGAGTACCGCGCGATGAGGTCGGCGGGCGAACCCTCGGCGACGATGTGCCCGCCGTCCATGACGACGAGCCGGTCGCACAGCTGCTCCACCTCGTCCATGTAGTGACTGGTGATGATCAGCGTGACGCCGCCCGCTTTCAGGCGGAACAGCCGGTCCCACAGCATGTGCCGGGCCTGCGGGTCGAGCCCGGTGGTGGGTTCGTCGAGCAACAGCAGGTCGGGATCGTTCACCAGCGACCTGGCGATCGTGAGCCGCCGTTTCATCCCGCCGGAGAGCGCGTCGACCTCGGCGTCGGCCCGGTCGGTGAGCTGGGCGAACTCCATCAGCTCGGCCGCCTTGCGCCGCACGTGCGCGCGGGAAAGGCCGAAGTACCGGCCGTAGATCTGCAGGTTCTGCCGGACGGTCAGTTCGGTGTCGAGGTTGTCCTGTTGCGGCACCGAACCCAGGCGGGCGCGGATCCGCGGACCGTCGACGTCCGGGTCCATGCCCAGCACGCGCAGGTCGCCGTCGGATCGCGGCGAGGTCGACGCGATCATCCGCATCGTCGACGACTTGCCCGCCCCGTTGGGGCCCAGGAAACCGAACGCCTCGCCCCGTTCGACGTGCACGTCGATCCCGCGTACCGCCTCGAACTCGCCGAAGCGCTTGACTAGTGCCTTGGCCTCCACCATCGGGGCCGCCGTCTCGCCGCTCACCCGCCGAACGTTCACCCGCAGAACATTGCCACAACCCACCGACAGGAAACGACGACTTTCGACGCAGCGCGCGCCCTCAGCGCAGCGCCACCGGCACCGTTTCCGACGCTGACGCGAGCGCACCGGCCCACTCACGACGCACGGTGGCCGCCCTTCGCGAACGAAAGGGCGGCCACCGGCGGAGAAATGTTCAGCTGTTGCCGAACCAGAGCTTCAGCTCGCGCTCGGCCGATTCCGGGGAGTCGGAACCGTGCACCAAGTTGAACTGCACCTCGAGGGCGAAATCGCCGCGGATCGTGCCCGGCGTCGCCTTCTCCACGGGGTCGGTTCCGCCTGCCAGCTGACGGAAGGCCGCGATCGCGCGCGGGCCCTCGACGGTCATCGCCACGAGCGGACCCGAGGTGATGAAGTCGACGAGCTCACCGAAGAACGGCTTGTCCTTGTGCTCTGCGTAGTGCTCCTCGGCCACGGAACGCTCGACGGTGCGCAGGTCCATCGCGGCGAGCGACAGACCCTTGCGCTCGATGCGCGAGATGACCTCACCGACCAGGCCCCGCTTGACGCCATCGGGCTTGACCAGAACCAGCGTGCGCTCAGTCACTTCGGTGCTACTCCTTCATGAAAACGATGGTGGAAAAAGCGTAGCGGTCCCCGCGGTGATCTCCCCGGGCGGGCACGGAAAAGTGCAGGCGCTCGGGAATCGCGGCGCGGTGGCGGCAGAACCGGCGATCCGCATATTGCTGGATGAATCCCGGCCGGTACACGTCCTAACGTCCGCGGCGTGCCCGTACCGCACGGTGACGTCAGGACGAAAGGAAACACGATGACTGCCCCTTCATCTCTCGAGAAGGCAGCCGAGACGCAGACCGCCGGCATGGCGACTTTCAGTACCGCCCACGTCGAGCAGGCGTTGTTCATCACGGCCATCTACACCGGAGTGGACATCGACGGTTCCAGCCTGGGCGAGGTCGCTCCGATGACCTCGACCATCGAGATCCACGAACACGCGAACGTGACCGATCTCGTCGACGCACGCACGAGTGCGCTGGGCAGCTGATCAGGATGCAGGCCGGTGACGCGGTCTCCGTGGCGCCGCCGCCAGCAGGCGCACGCACTGCGAAAGGAGTGTCCCGGTGACCGCGTCACTGCCCGTGGACGCCGATTTCTTCCGCGATCCCTTTCCCGTGTTCGACCGGCTGCGGAACCGGGGACCGATCCATCGGCTGCGCCGAAGCGACGGTGTCGACCGCTGGATCGTCGTGGGAACGCGGGAGATCCAGGACGGACTCGGCGATCCACGACTGTCGAAGGATCCCGATCTCATCGCCGAGGCGTTGTGTCGCCAACGCCTCGCCCACGGCGCCGACCCCGTCGCCGCCCGCGCCGACGTCGCCCAGCGCGCCCGGTTCACGCGGTCGTTCACCAGCCATGTGCGCGCCGTCGTCGCCGACACGCTCCGGCCTGCGCTGGCCGAGCGGAGAACCGAGTTGCTGACCGCCTGTGCCGACGGCGTCCTGGACGGCCTGGACGATCTGGACAGTGCCGCAGGCCCGGTCGACCTCGTGCGCTCGTACGCACTGCCATACGCGATCCGGATGACCGGGATCCTGCTGTGCGGCACCGAAACGGCGAAGTTCGTCGAACCGGCCGCGGAGTGGCTCAGCCCCACGACGACAGGCACCCGCGGCATGGCCGCGGAGCAGCTGATGGCGCACCTGGGCGACATGGCAGCCCGGAACGAAGGGCGGCAGGACGACGTCATCTCGGCGCTCGCAGGCCGGATCTGCACCGACGGACACGGACACGGCGATCTGGCACTCGCGTGCATGGTGTTCACCACGATCAGCGTCGAGAACACCTACAGTGCGCTCGCCACGGCGGTCCACACGCTACTGACGCACCCGGATCACCTCGACCTGCTCGCCGCATATCCGAAACGCATCCCGCACGTCGTCGACGAGCTTCTGCGCATAGGCGGCCCGCACAACGTCAGCGGACAGCGATGCGCCACCGAGGACCTCGTGCTGGGCGGTCAGCTCGTCGAGGAGGGCGACCTGGTGGTCTTCGCCCTCGGCGCGGCCAACCACGATCCGGCCGTCCATTCCCAACCACGCCGGTTCGACCCGAACCGGCCGGCAGGTCGGCACCTCGCGTTCGGCACCGGCCGGCATCATTGCCCGGCCGCGCACCAGGCCCGGAGCGCTGTCGCGATCGCGCTCACCGCGCTTTTGCGTCGGTTCCCCGAGCTGCGACTCGCCGTCGCGCCCGAGAAGGTGCCCTGGCAAGCCTCGGAGACCCTGCGCGCGGTCGGGAGCCTTCCGGTACGTCTCCGGTGCAGGTGAGCGACCACTCGACCGGGCAAGGACGCACGCGAACGACACGAAATCAGTGAATCGACCGATGCCGGCGTGGCGATGGCCTGCCACGGTCATCGAGGGTCTCGCCTGCCGGGAGATCCTCGACCACCGGACGGAATGGAGCACGTATGAGCACTGTCGCACGCGCCGCCGCCACCATCCCCACGACCGCACCGGGTCCGCTCGCCGGGGCCGCCGCCCCGAACGCGGCCGCCACCACCGATGTCATCGGCGATGTCGTCGTCACCGGCATCGGCCTCATCGGAACCGGCGACGTCATGACCGTGGGCGGAGCTGCGCGCTCGGCCTTCGTGCCGACGATCGAGGTCCGCGAGCACGCGTCGGTGACCGAACTCGTCGGCGCCCGCGCACGCGCACTCGCCGGCTGAGCCCGGTCATCCCGAGGTTCCGCGATCGCCGGTGTCCGCGCGGCCCAGCCGCGCGGACACCGGCGCCGGATCCTATTCCGGCTGCAGGGTCTTCGACCACAGGGAGGCGCCGGTGCCGTCGCGCAGGTCCACCGTCAGCGCGCCACTTTCACCGTCCACATTGATCTCCCCGAAGTGCTGGAAGCCCTCCATCGGCGAGGTGTCGGCAGCGGGTGGGCAGTGCGTGAACACGGCCTTCGGCCCGAAGGTCGGGTCGAGGTCGTTGGGCCCGAAGGCACCCGCGTGCAACGGGCCGGAGACGAACTCCCAGAACGGGGCGAAATCCCCGAAGGCGGCGCGGTCCGGCGAGTAGTGGTGGGCCGCGGTGTAGTGCACGTCGGCGGTCAGCCACACGACGTTCCGAACGTCGCTGCGCGCGATCCGCGACAGTACACCGGCCAGTTCGGTCTCGCGGCCTCCCGGCGCGCCGGGCAGACCGTTGGACACCGCCTCCTGGTCCGGCGAGTCCTCGCCGTCGGGCACGACGAGCCCGATCGGCAGGTCCGCCTGCACGAACTTCCACGTCGCGGTGCTCTTCTCCAGCCCGCGTACCAGCCAGTCGGCCTGCCGCTCGCCGAGGATCCGCCCGTCCTGCCTGCGCGGGTCGCCGTCGTTGCGGTCCTTGTAGCTGCGCATGTCGAGCACGAACACCTCGACGTGGTCGCCGTAGGTGAAGCTGCGGTAGACCCGGCCGTCCTCGGCGCGCTTCGGATCGATCGGATGCCATTCGTGGAAGGCGCGCAGCGCACGCGCGGTCAGCACGTCGACCCGCTTCTCGGTGTACTCCGGCAGATCCAGGATCTCCCCCGGATACCAGTTGTTGACGACTTCGTGGTCGTCCCACTGCACGTAACTGGGCACGAGCGCGTTGAACTCGCGCACGCTGTCGGCCATCAGGTTGTAGGCGAACTGGCCGCGGTAGTCCTCGAGCGTCTCGGCGACCTTCGACTTCGCCTCGGTCACCAGGTTGCGGTAGACCCGGCCGTCGGGGAGCGTGACGGTCTCCTCGATCGGGTTGTCGGCGTAGACGGTGTCGCCGCTGTGCAGGAACAGGTCGGGACGGCGCGCCGCCATCGCGGAGAACGCGGGCATGCCGCCGATGTCGGGGTTGATGCCCCAGCCCTGGCCCGCGACGTCGCCGGACCAGACGAGGCGCACGTCGGCACGGCCGGACGGCGCCGTGCGCAGCCTGCCGACCACGGGTTCGGACGTGGCGCGGCCGTCGAGATCCTCGGCGACGACGCGGTAGTGCACGTCGGCACCCGTGGGCAGACCGCGTACCCGCACCTTGCCGGTACCGCCGGTCTCGGGAGTCAGCAGCGGGCCCGACACGACCCGGCTGCGGGCGAACGACGGGTCCGTCGACACCTCGACGCGCATGCGGGACGGCCGGTCGGCGCGCGTCCAGACCATCGCCGAGTGGCGGTCGACGTCACCGGACTGCACGCCGTGGGTCAGGACCGGACGGTCGCTGCGCACGAGGCCGCTGGCCCGCCCACCCGCGAACGCGGTGGCGGCGATCAGGCCCGTACCGATCGCACCGGCGCGCAGGAGGCTGCGCCGGTCCAGGGGCCGCCTGCTCAGCGGATGGGAGGAAAGTGGGTGGTGGGGAGGGAGATCAGTCATGCGGACATCTCTACCCCGGATCCGCGGCGCACGGATCAACAACGGCTGTACTGCCGATGAACGGGCAGTGGTTCGGCCTACGTCCTCGGCCCTGCTGGTCAGCCCTGCTGCTGGCTGGGCAGCGTTCCGCTGGCCATGCGGCGCGCCACGTCGTGGCGCAGCCACAACAGCCACAACCACACGCCGAGGAACACGAGCCCGATCACGGCGATCGACGGCAGCGCCACCACGAAGGCCAACAACACCGCGTGCAACGCCAGGACGACCCCCATCGCCCACGACTTCTTCAGCAGTCCGCACATCACGATCAGCGCGGCGACGACCCCCATGACGGTCCAGCCCTGGAAGCTCGTGATGCCGTGCCCTAACGTCGCGACGACGGGAAGCGCGAGCGCCACGACGATCGCCTCGATGACGAGCGTTCCCGCCTGAACACCGCGGAAACCCTTCATCGGATCGGTCGCCGGTGCGGGCACGCCGTCGCCCACGTCGGTGGAGTCCGTGCCGTCGGTGGCGCCGGTGTGCTCGTCGCTCATGCGGGCTCCTTGCCGAAGAGGGTGCGGGCCTCGCCCGCGGTGACGACCGAACCCGTGACGAGCACGCCCCCGCCCGCGAGGGGTTCCTCGGGGTCGTCGGGCTGCTCGACGAGGCTGACGGCGATCTCGATGGCGGTGTCGAGTCGCGGTTCCACGGTGACGCGCTCCTCGCCGAACACGTCCACGGCGAGCTCGGCGAGCTCCTCGGCGGGCAGTGCCCGCGGCGAGGAGTTGGTGGTCACCACGATCTCCGCGACGACGGGTTCGAGCGCTTCGAGGATGCCCCGCGCGTCCTTCTCCCCCAGCACGCCGACGACGGCGGCGAGCCTGCGGAAGGCGAACTCCTCGTCGATCGTGGCGGCGAGGGCGGCCGCGCCGTGCGGGTTGTGTGCCGCGTCGATCAGCACCGCCGGTGCCGCGCGGACACGCTCGAGCCTGCCCGGCGTGACGATCTCCGCGAACGCGGCGCGCACCGAGTCCTGCACCAGCTGGCGCTCCTTGCCCGCACCGAAGAACGCCTCGACCGCGGCCAGTGCGAGGGCCGCGTTGTCGGCCTGGTGCTTGCCGTGCAGGGGAAGGAAGACCTCCTCGTAGATCCCGCCGAGGCCCTGGATCCTGAGCATCTGGCCGCCCACGGCCATCGTGCGCTCGAGGACGGCGAACTCGCTGCCCGCACGGGCCACGGTGGCGTCGACCTCGACGGCGCGCTCCAGCAGGACCCGCTCGGCGTCGGGCTCCTGTTCAGCCAGCACGACGACCGAACCGGGCTTGATGATCCCGGCCTTCTCCTTGGCGATGGTCGCGCGATCGCCGCCCAGGTACTCGGCGTGGTCGATGCCGATCGGGGTGATCACCGCGACCTGACCGTCGGCGACGTTGGTGGCGTCCCACGCGCCGCCCATGCCCGCCTCGAGCACCGCCACCTCGACGGGCGCGTCGGCGAACGCGGCGAACGCCATGCCGGTGAGCACCTCGAACTTGCTCATCGGCGGCGCGTCCGGGCCGCCCGCCTGGTCGACCATCTGCACGAACGGTGCGACGTCCCGGTAGGTGTCGACGTACCGCTCCGGCGAGATCGGCTGCCCGTCGATGCTGATGCGCTCGGTGACCAGCTGCAGATGCGGGCTCGTGTACCGGCCGACCCGCAGGCTCATCTGCGTCATGAGCGCCTCGATCATGCGCGAGGTCGAGCTCTTGCCGTTCGTGCCTGCGACGTGCAGCACCGGATACGACGTATGGGGGTCGCCGAGCAGGTTCACCAGCGTGGAGATGCGCGTCAGCGACGGCTCGAGTTTCGTCTCGGGCCACCGCTCGTTGAGGGCGGCCTCGACGACCTGCAGCTCGCGTCGCGCCTGCGCCGCGATCGCCGCTTCCTCTTCCTCGCTGACCGGCTCCGGATCGTCCGGCGGCGGACCGGCGATGAAGTTGTCGCCCTCGGAGAGTTCGGGCGGAAACTCCTGGTCGTCGTCCGACACGCACACACTCCCTGCTGGTCCTACGTTGCGCCATCCGAGTCTACGTGCGTACCACTACCGTTCGTCCGTGCCCTTCGACCTCCGGCCGCACCACCACCGCCGCACCGCCACGGCCGCACCACCGCGCGACCACTCCCGCGGTGGCACGCTCCTCGGGGCACGGACATGCCCGTGTCGCCGGAACCGGAGCTCGGAGGATCGAGGACATGGCAGTCGAGAAAGTCGTGATCGCAGTGGCCGCAGCGATGTTCGGCGGCGCAGCCGTGCTGCCCCTGGCGGGCACGGCACCCGGCGACGCACCGCCACCGGCCACCGCGACCGGTCTCGACAGCCCTGCCGACAGCGCCGCCGACCACAGCGCGGTCAACCACTACGTCGCACTGGGCGACTCCTACACGTCCGGGCCGCTCGTGCCCGAGCAGCGTCCCGAGATCCCCGGATGTGCGCGTGCGACGGGCAACTACCCGTCGCTGCTCGCGCAGCGCCTCGACGTCGCCGAGTTCACCGACGTCAGCTGCGGCGGCGCGAGCACCGAGCACATGACCGCCCCGCAGGAGGTCGACGGCGGGCCGAACCCACCACAGCTCGACGCCCTGCGCGCCGACACCGACCTGGTCACCCTCGGCATCGGCGGCAACGACCACAACGTCTTCGGCCGCTTCATCACCACGTGCCCGCCGCTGCGCGAGCAGGATCCGGCCGGTGCTCCGTGCCGCGAGCAGTTCACCGTCGACGGGGTGGACACGCTCGTCCGCGACGCCACCGGCACCGGACACCGCATCGCCACGGTGCTCGAGGAGATCCACCGCCGTTCGCCCGACGCGCGCGTGGTGGTGATGGGCTACCCGCGGCTGGTGCCCGAGCAGGGCACGTGCCCGGACGTGATGCCGTTCGCCGACGGCGACCTCCGCTGGTGGGACGACGTCGAGACCGCACTGAACACCGCGATCGAGAAGGCCGTGTCGGCCGACGGGAAGGCCACGTTCGTCGACATGTACCCGTCCTCGCGCGGGCACGACGCGTGCGCCGGGGACGCCGCGTGGATCCAGGGGCAGCACGACGACCCCGAGGCGGCCGCGAGGTACCACCCGCGCCCGTCCGGCATGACGGGCATGGCCGACGCGGCGGCACGCGCCATCGGCTGAGCCGCGGCACGCGCCGTCGGCTGGTCAGCGCAGGCGGCCCCACCAGCCGGCGTCGAGCTCGCCCCTGGCGACGAACTCCGCGGGGCCAGTCAACGTCGAGCCCGCACGGTCGACCGTCACCGACACCCTGCCGCCGGGCACATCCACTGTGGACGATCCGTGGTCCGTGCCAGCCAGGTGCAACGACGCCGCGACAGCCGCCACCGTGCCGGTGCCGCACGCCCGGGTCTCGCCGACGCCGCGTTCGTGCACGCGCATCCGCAACGCACCGGGCTCGACGAGGTTGACGAACTCGAGGTTGACCCCGTCCGGGAAGACGTCGTGGTCGAACCGCGGCTGGTCACGGAGGTCGAGGTCCGCCACGTCGTCGTCCATCGTGGACACCAAGTGCGGGTTGCCGACGTCGACGGCCACGCCCGAGAGCTCACGCCCGGCCACGATCGCCACCGACGTGCCGGTGATCCGCGCCGGGCCCATCTCCACGGTCACCGACAGGTCCGGATGCACCTGCACCGGCCTGTCCCCCGCACGTGTGCCGACGCTGAACTCCCCACGCGTTTCCAGGCCTGCCTCGACGAGGTACCGCGCGAACACGCGCACCCCGTTGCCGCACATCTCCGCGACCGAACCGTCGGCGTTGCGGTAGTCCATGAACCACTCGGCGCCGACCTCGACGTCCTCACCGAGGGCGGACGAGCGCACGACCCGCAGCACCCCGTCGGCGCCCAGACCGCGCTGACGGTCGCACAGCGCGGCGACCCGCTCCGGCGTCAGCTCCAGCGCGCCGGGGGCGTCGGGCAGGACCACGAAGTCGTTCTGCGTGCCGTGCCCCTTCAGGAACTCGATTCCACCCATGCCGACCAGATTACGGTGTCACCAGGCGCCGGACATGATCACCCAGGGCGGGATCGCCACCGTCGAACCAGTGGATCCGCGCGTCCCTGCGGAACCACTTGCGCTGCTTGCGAACGAAGCGCCGCGTCGCCTGTGCCGTCTCCTCGGCCGCCTGCGTGAAGTCGTCGGCTCCGGCATCCAGTGCCGCCAGCACCTGTTGGTACCCCAGCGCCCGCGAGGCCGTCCTGCCCTCACGCAGCCCTCGCGCTTCGAGGGCGCGCACCTCGTCCACGAGTCCGGCCGCGAACATCCGCTCCACGCGCAGGTTCACCCGCTCGTCGAGTTCGGCCACGTCGCGGTCCACCCCGACCAGCACCGTGCCGTACCGAGCCGGCCCCGGCGCCGGGAGATTCGCCGAGAACGGCTCACCCGTGATCTCGATGACCTCCAGCGCACGCACGACCCGCCGCACGTTGCCCGGCAGAATCGACGACGCCGCCTCCGGATCGAGCTTCGCCAACCGCTCGTACAGCGCCTGCCCGCCGAGCCGCTCCGCCTCGGCTTCCAACGCCGCACGCACCTCCGGATCCGTACCGGGGAACCGCAGATCGTCGATCACCGCCTGCACGTACAGGCCCGAACCGCCCACGAGCACCGGCACCCTGCCCGCCGCGAGCAGCCGCTCCACCTCGGCACGGGCGTCCCGCTGGTAGGCAGCCACCGACGCCGTCTCCGTCACGTCCAACACGTCGAGCAGGTGATGCGGCACGCCCCGGCGTTCCTCCACGGTCGCCTTCGCCGTGCCGATGTCCATCCCCCGGTACAGCTGCATCGCGTCCGCGTTGACGACCTCGCCGCCGAGCGCGAGCGCCAACTCCACGCCGAGGTCCGTCTTGCCCGTCGCCGTCGGCCCCACGACCGCCACCGGCCGAACACCGGGCCCCCGATCCTCACTCACTCGGCCTCCAGCGTCCTGCGGGACACCCGCACCCGGTCCGCCGAGCGAGCAACAGCTCCGCACGCTCCGCAATCCTCACTCACTCGGCCTCCAGCGTCTTGCGGGACACCCGCACCCGGTCCGCCGAGCGAGCAACAGCTCCGCACGCTCCGCAATCCTCACTCACTCGGCCTCCAGACGGCGACGTGGTAGCCCACCCCGCGCGGAGCCTCCGAATACACCAGCTCACCGGCCCAGTCACCGCCGCGGGCACGGGCGAAGCCCGCCAGCACCTGCCAGGGCGCGCGCCCCTCGGCACGCAGCTCACGGGCCACCACGGGGTCGAGCTCGGCCAGGGCGTCCACGTCGGCGCCGGCCAGCGCCGCGGCGACCGCCCGGTCGAAACCCTCGGCGCGCTCGTCCGCCTCGCCGGGCGGAGCGGTGTCCCTGCGGGCCGAACCGTCCCCCACCACGAGCAGCCCCCACGCCGACGCGGGGTCCGTCGCAGCCTCACCCGCGGCGAGCTTCTCGCCGAACGCCGCGCATTCGGCCGGGGACGCATCCGCCGCGACGAGGTGGGCGCGCACCGACTCGGCACCCGCCTGGTCACGCAGCCATCCGGCGATGAGGACCGACAGCGGCAGATCTTCGGAAGTGTCGTCGGCAGACGTGCCCGTGGCCGCCGAGCCAGACGTGCCCGTGGCCTCCGAGCGGAGCGTCACCGGGACGTCGGGGCCGAACGCCCGGAACGTGCCCACCCGATCGGACTCGACGACCCCGGAGGCAAGGCCGGACACACCGTCGGACAACGTCCCGACACCCACCGCGAGCCATCGCGAGGGCAGGCGGGACGCCGCATCGACCGCGGCCGCACGCACCTCGTCGCCGAGGCGCGAACCCGGCACCAGTTCGGGCACCAACAGCGGCGCGGAGGGAACCACGACGGCACACGAGATCACGCGTCGAAAGGGTACCGGGCACCCACTCGGAGGTACCTCTTGCGGCATTGGAGTACCGAGAAGCGCGCTGACCTGTTTGAATGCGGGGCATCAAGACCTACCGACACAGCAACACCCGGCCCCGTCGCAGCGGGGCGCCCGCCCCGCGGGCCTAGGTGAGAAGGAGCCGGCGATGGCCGAGCAGGACACCCCGGAGACCACGACGCACGTCCCGGCGCCCAGCGAGGTGCCGCACACGCAGCCCGCATCCACGGTCCCGCACGCGGAGTCCCACCCGGACAAGTGGGGTCGCATCGACGACGAGGGCGCCGTGTTCGTCCGCACGGCCGACGGCGAGCGTCAGGTGGGCGTCTGGCAGGCGGGAACGGCCGCCGAGGGGCTGACCCACTTCGCTCGCCGCTTCGACGACCTGCGCACCGAGGTCGAGCTGCTGGAGACGCGCCTGTCGTCCGGTGCCGGCGACCCGAAGCAGGCGCTCGCCAGCGCGACGCAGTTGAAGGAGGGGCTGGCCGATGCGGCGATCGTCGGCGACATCGATGCGCTGGCCGCCAAGCTCGACGAGGTGATCGCCCATGCGCAGCGGTCGGTGTCGGAGGTCAAGGAAAAGCGCGAGCAGGCACGCGCGGAGGCGGTCACCCGAAAGCAGACGCTCGCCGAGGAGGCCGAACAGATCGCCGAGTCGTCCACGCAGTGGAAGTGGGCCGGTGACCGGCTGAAGGCGATCCTCGACGAGTGGAAGACGATCAAGGGCGTCGACCGTAAGACCGACGACGAACTGTGGAAGCGCTTCTCGAAGGCGCGAGAGGCCTTCAACCGGCGCCGCGGTTCGCACTTCGCCGAGCTGGACAAGCAGCGCGCGGCGGCGAAGCGGCGCAAGGAAGAGCTCATCGAGGAAGCCGAGTCGATGACCGACTCGACCGACTGGGGTCCCACGGCGGCGCGCTACAAGCAGCTCATGGCGGACTGGAAGGCCGCGGGCCGGGCTCCGAAGGACGCCGACGACGCGCTGTGGCAGCGGTTCCGCGCCGCGCAGGACGCGTTCTTCTCCCGCCGCTCGGCCGCGTTCTCCGAACGCGACGCCGAGTTCGCCGAGAACGCCACGCGCAAGGAGGAGCTGCTCGCCGAGGCCGAGAAGATCGACCCGGCCGCCAACCTGGAGGCGGCCCGAGCCCAGCTGCGCAGGATCCAGGAGCAGTGGGACGAGATCGGCAAGGTGCCGCGCGAGCGCATCCGGGAGCTCGACGGCAGGCTGAAGGCCGTGCAGGACCGGGTGCGCGGGGCCGAGGAGGCCCAGTGGCGGCGCACCGATCCGGAGGCGCAGGCCCGGGTCGAACAGTTCCGCGAGCGGGTGGAGCAGTTCGAGGAGCAGGCCGCGAAGGCACGTGAGGCCGGCGACGACAAGCGGGCGGCCAAGGCCGACCAGCAGGCTGCCCAGTGGCGCGAATGGCTCCAGGCCGCCGAGGCGGCGATCGCCGACCGCTGAGCCGGCTGCCACCAAGGGCGCCTTGGTGGCACCTCAGTCAGCTGCGTGACCAGGCCAGTCGGGTCCACTGCACGGCCAGCACGACCATGCTGATCACCATGAGGATCATGCCGATCCCCGGGCCGTCGCCGGGGTGGCCGCTGACCGACGACGACTGCTGCGACCAGATGGCCAGCATGCCGTCGACCGACGAGATCCAGCAGCCGACCGTGCACACCCAACTCAGCCACCAACGCCTGGTGACCAGCGCCGCGGCCGAGGCCAGCACGCCGAACAGGGTGGAGGTCGAGGCGAACAGCAGCGGAATGGCGCCGCCGTCGCCGGCGAACATCCGCCACCCGGGGTGACCGCCTGCCCACGGCAGCAGCAGGGCGATCAGCGCGACGAACACGACCACGGCGATCGTGAAGCCGGACCGTCCCGGTTCGATCGTCTTGGCCGCCCTGCTCACCGTGGCGTCGACGTCCGCGCCGAGCTGTTCGACGGCGCGTTCTTCCTCGTTCACAGTCCACATCCCGTCGACGTCGCGGCCACCGGTTCCGCCGGCTTGCCGAAGCTCGGCAGTCCGAGGCTCACGCCGTCGGTCTTGGGCCGCTGTCCGGCCTCGGCGTTGTCGCCCGCCCTCGTGCGGCGATGGCTCAGCAGGTCGCCGTCGGCGACCAGGTGGTGCGGCGCCGCGTAGGTCACGGTCGTCTCGACGATGTCGCCGGGGCGCACGGCCGTGTCGACGGCGGCACCGGTCGGGGTGAAGTGCACGAGTCGCCCGTCGCGGGCGCGGCCGCTCATGCGCTGCGTCTCGGCGTCCTTGCGTCCCTCTCCGGTGGCGACGAGCAGTTCGACGCGCTTGCCGACCTGCTTGCGGTTCTCCTCCCAGGAGATCTCGTCCTGCAGCGCGACGAGCCGGTCGTACCGCTCCTGGACGACCTCCTTCGGCAGCTGGCCCTCCAGTTCGGCCGCGGGCGTGCCGGGGCGCTTCGAGTACTGGAACGTGAACGCGCTGGAGAACCGGGCCTGCCGCACGACCTCGAGGGTCTGCTCGAAGTCCTCCTCGGTCTCGCCGGGGAAGCCGACGATGATGTCGGTGGTGATGGCCGCGTCCGGCATGGCGGCACGCACCTTGTCCAAGATGGACAGGAAACGCTCGGAACGGTACGACCGGCGCATCGCCTTGAGGATGCGGTCCGAACCGGACTGCAGCGGCATGTGCAGCTGGTGGCACACGTTGGGCGTCTCGGCCATCGCGTCGATGACGTCGTCGGTGAAGGCGGCCGGGTGGGGCGAGGTGAACCGCACCCGTTCGAGGCCCTCGACCGAACCGCACGAGCGCAGCAGCTTGCCGAACGCGTGCCGGTCGCCGAACTCGACGCCGTAGGAGTTGACGTTCTGCCCGAGCAGCGTCACCTCGAGCACGCCCTCGGCCACCAGCGCCTCGACCTCGGCCAGGACCTCACCGGGCCTGCGGTCGCGCTCCTTGCCACGCAGCGAGGGCACGATGCAGAACGTGCACGTGTTGTTACAGCCGACCGAGATCGACACCCAGCCCGAGTAGGCCGAGTCCCTGCGCGCGGGCAGGGTCGAGGGGAACGTCTCGAGCGCCTCGAGGATCTCGACCTCGGCCTCGGCGTTGTGCCGGGCGCGCTCGAGCAGCGTCGGCAGCGACCCGATGTTGTGCGTACCGAACACGACGTCGACCCAGGGCGCGCGCTTGACGATGTCCCCGCGGTCCTTCTGCGCCAGGCACCCACCGACGGCGATCTGCATGTCGGGCTTGTCGTTCTTGCGCGCCCGCAGATGCCCCAGATTGCCGTACAGCTTGTTGTCGGCGTTCTCGCGGACCGCGCAGGTGTTGAGCACGACCACGTCCGCGGACTCGCCTTCGGCGGCCGCGACGTAGCCCGCCTCCTCCAATTGGCCCGCGAGCCGCTCGGAGTCGTGGACGTTCATCTGGCAGCCGAAAGTGCGAATGGTGTACGAACGGGTCACGTCTTCAAGGGTAAACAGGCACCTCACTGGGCCGATGGCGCCCCGGGTAGCTAGGCTCTCCCGCCAGCGGGTCGGTCACGCGCCGTAAGCGAGCGCCGGGCCGCGACATTGCGATTTGACGTAAATGGCGCACCGGGATTGACCCGATGGTGTTCAATCCCGGGGTTGCCGGACATGCTCGTCGAACCGGCAGCTCACCGTTATGGAGGCAACATTGAGTACCGAGGCGGACGCGTCGCCCCCGACGTCCTCCCCGTCCCAGGAGCCCATGATCAGGGCCAGGTCGGTGGACAAGTACTTCGGCGACCTGCACGTGCTCAAGGACATCAACATGGATGTCCCGCAGGGCCAGGTCGTGGTGGTGCTGGGACCGTCCGGGTCCGGTAAGTCGACCCTGTGCCGTGCGATCAACCGCCTCGAACCGATCAACTCCGGCGAGATCGCCATCGACGGCAAGCCGCTGCCCGCCGAGGGCAAGGCCCTCGCCGCGTTGCGGGCCGACGTGGGCATGGTCTTCCAGCAGTTCAACCTCTTCGCCCACAAGACGATCCTCGAGAACGTCACGCTGGGTCCGATCAAGGTCCGCAAGGTCTCCCAGAGCGAGGCCCGCGAGACGGCGACGGCACTGCTCGAACGCGTCGGCATCGCCAACCAGGCCGACAAGTACCCGGCCCAGCTCTCCGGTGGCCAGCAGCAGCGCGCGGCGATCGCGCGGGCGCTGGCGATGAAGCCGAAGGTCATGCTCTTCGACGAGCCGACCTCGGCACTGGACCCCGAGATGGTCCAGGAGGTGCTCGACACGATGACCGAGCTCGCCGACGAGGGCATGACGATGCTCGTCGTCACGCACGAGATGGGATTCGCCCGCCGGGCGGCGCACCGCGTCGTGTTCATGGCGGACGGGGAGATCGTCGAGGACTCGACGCCGAACGAGTTCTTCAGCGCGCCGAAGTCCGAGCGCGCGAAGGACTTCCTCGGCAAGATCCTGACTCACTGACCACACTCATCATCCGTGGCGGCGCGCGCCGCCCGAGCGTTCGACAGGAGAGGTGCACATGAAGATCCGCAAGCTTGCGGCGGGCCTGCTGGTGGCGGGCATCGCGCTCACCGCGTGCGGCAAGGAAGGGTCTCCGGGCGGCGAATCGGACGCCGAACAGGCCAACCTGAGCTACGAGGTCGCCCAGAACGTCGACGTCAAGGGTTCGCCGACGTTCCAGAAGATGAAGCAGGCGGGCGGCCCGACCATCGGCGTCAAGGACGACCAGCCGAACCTCGGCTACAAGAGCGGCACCACCAACGAGTACAGCGGCTTCGACGTCGAGATCGCCCGCCTCGTCGCCGCCAAGCTCGGCTTCGAGAAGAGCGACATCAACTACAAGGCCGTTCCGTCGGCGGGCCGCGAGCAGGCCATCATCAACGGCGACGTCGACTACTACGTCGGCACCTACACGATCAACGACGAGCGCAAGCAGCAGATCAGCTTCGCCGGTCCGTACTTCGTCGCCGGTCAGAGCCTGCTCGTCGCCGCGGACAACAACGACATCAAGGGCAAGGACGACCTCAAGGGCAAGAAGGTCTGCTCGGTCAGCGGTTCGACCCCCATCCAGAACGTGCGCGAGCAGGGCCTGACCGAGAACTCGAACATCGTCGAGCTGCAGCAGTACTCGCAGTGCGTGTCCCAGATCAAGCAGGGCCAGGTCGACGCGATGACCACCGACGACGCGATCCTGCTCGGCTACGCCGCCGAGGACCCGGACAACCTCAAGGTCGTCGGTGAGACCTTCTCCGAGGAGCCGTACGGCATCGGTCTGCCGAAGGACGACAAGGCGCTGCGGGACAAGGTCAACGACATCCTGCAGGAGGCCATGGACGACGGCACCTGGCAGAAGATCTACGACGCCACGCTCGGCAAGTCGGGGCAGGACTCCGAGATGCCGAAGCTCGAGCGCTACTGACGCATCACTCCGGCCCTCGGCGGTGATCCCCGTGTGATCGCCTCCGAGGGCCGCGCGCGTCTTCCCTGAAACACCACCTCCCCCGAGGAAAACATGGACGTCCTGCTCGACAACCTCGACCTGTACGGGCCGGGTTTTCTCAACACCATCAAACTGTTCGCCCTCGCGGCGATCGGTTCGCTGGTGTTGGGCACGATCCTGGCGATGCTGCGGGTCAGCCCCGTCCCGGTGCTACGTGCGGCCGGTGCCGCCTACGTGACGCTGTTCCGGAACACGCCGCTGACGCTGCTGTTCTTCTTTTTCGTCTTCGCGTACCCGTTCCTCGACATCATCGACCTGTCGTACTTCCTGGCCGCGGTTGTCGCCTTGACGCTCTACACGGCGGCGTTCGTGTGCGAGGTCGTCCGATCGGGCATCAACACCGTTCCGGTCGGACAGGCCGAGGCGGCACGCGCCATCGGACTCACCTTCGGGCAGAACCTGGGCAGCATCATCCTGCCGCAGGCGATCCGGTCGGTGATGCCGCCGATGATGAGCACGATGATCGCGTTGCTGAAGAACACCACCATCGCCGCAGGCTTCTCCGTGGTCGAGGCGGGCGCGATCTACGGCTACCTGTCCGAGCGCGGGTACAGCGTCATGACCGGCCTGCTGTGGGTGGCGCTCGGCTTCGTCATCCTCGTCACGCCGCTGACCCTGCTGCAACGCGGTCTCGAGAAGCGCTGGAGTGTGGCCCGATGAACTCCGTCCTGTTCGACCTGCCGGGCCCCAAGGCCCGCATGCGGCACCGCCTGTTCGCGGTGCTCGGCGTGCTCGCGATCGCCGGGCTGCTCGGCTACATCGTCTACAAATTCGCCGATGCCGGTCAGTTCGACGCCACCATGTGGACGTGGATCCAGTACGAGACGGTGCAGATCGGCCTGCTCGACGCGCTGGTGAACACACTGCGCGCCTTCGCCGTCGCCTCGGTGCTGGCGCTGCTGTTCGGCGCGGTGTTCGCCGCCGCCAGGCTGTCGGATCACGCGATCATCCGCGTTCCCGCGACGGTGATCGTCGAGTTCTTCCGCGCCGTGCCGCTCGTGGTGATGATCTTCTTCTTCCACTACGGCATCTCGCTGGGTGCTCCGTTCTACTCGGTCGTGCTCGGGCTGACGCTCTACAACGGGTCGGTCCTGGCCGAGGTGTTCCGTGCGGGTATCCACGCGTTGCCGAAGGGCCAGAGCGAGGCGGCCTACGCGATCGGCATGCGCAAGACGCAGACCATGCGCCTGGTGCTGCTGCCGCAGGCCCTGCGCGCGATGCTGCCTGCGATCGTCAGCCAGCTCGTCGTGTTGCTCAAGGACACGGCACTCGGCTTCCTGGTCACCTACGAGGAACTGCTGCGCTACGCCCGGTACCTCGGTGGCCTGCTGGAGTTCGAGCAGCCGCTGGTGCCGGTCACGATCGTCGTCGGCGCTCTGTACATCGTGATGTGCCTGGCGCTGACCGGTGTGGCGAAGTGGCTGGAGTCCCGCAACCGGCGCAGCAAGAAGGCGGTGCCGATGGAGGACACGCCCGAGCAGGCCGACCTCGAGGCGGTGCGCCCGGTCTGAGCGGGCGAACGCTGCTGCACAGTGGATGACAGGAAACGGGCCCGGATCTCACGACGGTGAGGTCCGGGCCCGTTGTCGTGAACGTGGTTGGTGGGAAGGTCAGGCCGGCTGGCAGGTCGGGCACCAGTAGAGATTCCTGCCCACCAGTTCGCTCTGTGCCACGGGCGTACCGCACACCAGACACGGCATCCCGGCGCGCCGGTAGACGTAGACCTCTCCCCCGTGCCGATCCTGCCTCGGAGCGCGGCCGGTCACCTCGGGCAGATGTTCGTCGGCCACGGTGTCGATGCGGCCGCTGCGGACCCCGCGGCGCATGAGGACCACGAGGTCGTCCCACATGTCCTTCCACAGCGCCTCGTCGAGGTCGCGGCCCGCGAGGGTCGGGGCCAGCCCGTGGCGGAACAGGATCTCGGCGCGGTAGACGTTGCCCACGCCCGAGAGCACCTTCTGGTCCATCAACAGCGCCGCGATCGACGTCCGCGACCGGGAGATGCGCTGCCAGGCCGGTTCCGGCCGGGCGTCGCTGCGCAGTGGATCGGGGCCGAGCCGTGCGGCGATCGCCTCGGCCTCCGGCTCGGTGAGCAGTTCGCACCGGGTGGGACCGCGCAGGTCGGTCCAGTGGGTGCGGCCCACCAGGCGCATCCGCACCTGGCCGACCGGCGGGGTCTCGGGCAGGGGCGATTCGCTGAACGCCCCGTAGAGTCCGAGGTGGACGTGTACGACGCCCGCGGGGCCGTAGTCGTGGAACAGGTGCTTGCCGTGTGCATCGGCGCGCACGAAGGTGGCGCCGTCGAGTCGCTCCGCCTCCGCGGCGAAGCGCCCCTGTGGGCTGGTCACCCGCACCGGCTCACCGGCGAAGCGCCGCTGGTGCAGCCGGGCGAGCCGGTGCAGGGTGTGCCCCTCGGGCATCAGCTCTGCGGCAGGGCGGGCGCGTTGCCGGTCTGCTCGTAGTCGGTGAGCTGCTCGACGCGCCGCACGTGCCGGGGGTCGTCGTCGACGTCGGTGGCGAGGAACGCCTCGACGATCCGCGTGGCCTCCTCGGTGGTGTGCATGCGCGCACCCACGCCGATCACCTGGGCGTGGTTGTGCTGACGCGTCAACTCGGCCGTCTCGACGCTCCAGGCGAGACCGGCACGGCAGCCCGGCACCTTGTTCGCCGCGATCTGCTCGCCGTTGCCCGAACCGCCGATGACGATGCCCAGGCTGCCCTCGTCGGCGACGGTCCTGCGCGCCGTCTCGATGCAGAACGGCGGGTAGTCGTCCGCGGCGTCGTAGACGTGCGGGCCGACGTCGGTGACATCGTGGCCCTGCTTCTCGAGGTGGGCGACGAGGTGATTCTTCAGCTCGAAGCCGGCATGGTCGGATCCCAGATAGACATGCACACGCCGAAGTGTGCCATCCCCGCTGGCCACGACGGCGGCCCACCCGGCAAGGTGTGGGCCCATGACGGCCACGAGCGAATCGACCTTGCGACTTCTGGCACAACACGGACACGACGTACGCCTCGACTGGGGCGAGTCCGGGCTCGCGGTCCTCGCGCAGGAGTGTGCGGTGCTGGTGCTCGTCGACGTGCTGTCCTTCTCGACGCGTGTCGACCTGGCGATCGCCACGGGCAGGGCGGTGCGCCCCGAACCGTGGACCGCGGAGCCGTCCCGCGCCGACGAGAGCGGAGACGCCGAGCGGCTGCGGTCGCCGAACGGGGCGGCCCTGTCGCTCCAGGCGGCGACGTCGGGCGCTCGCGTGCTGACGGCGTGCCTGCGCAATGCCGAGGCGGTGGCCCGTGCGGCGGCCGACCTCGCGGCCGGGTCGCCGATCGGGGTGCTGGCCGCGGGTGAACGGTGGGGCGTGGACCTCACCGCGGAACCGGGCGTGGACGGTCCGCTGCGACCGTGCGTCGAGGACCACCTGGGAGCAGGCGCGGTGGTCGCCGGGCTGCAGACCTACGGGGCGGTGTCCCCGGAGGCCGTGATCGCCGCGCAGGCCTTCGCGGTCGCCGACGTACCCGCCGCGGTGACCGGCTCGGCGTCCGGCCGCGAACTCGCCGCCCACGGCGACGAGGACCTCGTCGCGCAGGCCGTCGAGGTGGGCGTGTCCGGCCAGGCACCGCTGTGGGACCCCGAGACCGGGGTGTTCACCGGTGCCTGACTGGTGCGAGCAGGCCCCGGGCGTGTACACGCGCCGCTACGAGGAACTCGACCTCACCGTCGGGCTCGTCGTCGGCGGCGAACGGTGCCTGGTCGTCGACACCCGTGGCTCTCGCGTCCAGGGACGCGAGCTGGCCGGCGCCGTGCGGGAGGTGACGCCCCTGCCCGTGACCATCGCGCTGACCCATGCCCACTTCGACCACGCCTTCGGGGTGTCGGCCTTCCCGCACGCGCCCGTCTGGGCCCACACGCGGTGCCGAACGGCGTTGGCGGCCCGCGGTGACCGCGACCGTCGGGAATGGACGGAGCGGTACCGCCGCGACGGCAGGTCCGATCTGGCCGACGAGCTCGCCGCGACGCCCGTCGTGCTGCCGACGCGAACCTTCGACGACGTCGCACGGTTGGATCTCGGCGGCCGCGGCGTCGAGCTCGTGCACCCCGGCCGCGGCCACACCGACCACGACGTGCTCGTCGTCGCCGGCGACGTGGTGTTCGCGGGAGATCTCGTCGAGCACGACGCGGGCGGCTCGTTCACCGCCGAGTCGTTCGGTCCGGACACCGATCTCGACGCGTGGCCCGCCGCTCTCGACGTCGTCGCCGGCCACCGGCCGCGGGTCGTCGTCGCCGGGCACGGCGAGCCCGTGGACTCGGCGTTCCTCACGCGGGCCGGCGCGCAGCTGCGCACGCTGGCACGACTGCGCAGTGACGTCCGTGCCGGCGCCCTCGGTCTCGACGACGCGCTCGCCGCCTCTCCCCTTCGGGCCGAGGTCACCCGCGCCGCACTGGCCTGAGTGGACTCGCTCACCGGCGGAGGGGCGCGCCGACCCGGTGCAGGTGCCCGAGCGCCTCCGCCCACGAGCGGATCAGCCCGGTCTCGTGATACGGCACGCCGATCTGCGCGCAGTACGCGCGGACGATCGGCTGGGCCCTGCGCAGATGCGGCATCGGCAGATGTGGGAAGAGGTGGTGCTCGATCTGGTAGTTCAGCCCGCCCATGAGGTTGTCGACCACGACCCCACCGCGGACGTTGCGGGTCGTCAACACCTGCTTACGCAGGAAGTCGAGCTTCTCGCCCTCCTTCACCGTCGGCATGCCCTTGTGTCCCGGTGCGAACACCGATCCCATGTAGACACCCCAGAGTGCCTGGTGCACAACAAGAAACGCCACGGCCTTGCCCGGGGAGAGCACCAGCAGCAACGCACCGAGATACGCGGCCGCGTGCACCGTGAGCAGCGTCGCTTCGGCGGCGCGGTGGGCGAGTCTGCCCTTGATCACCGCTCGCACGCTCGAGACGTGCAGGTTGAACCCCTCCAGCGTCAGCAGCGGGAAGAACAGCAGTGCCTGCCTGCGCCCGATGGCGCGGGGCAGGCCGGTGCTCGCCTCCGCCTGCTCACTCGACCACACGAGGATGTCCGGAACGACGTCCGGGTCACGTTCCTCGTGATTGGGATTGGCGTGGTGACGGGTGTGCTTGTCCATCCACCAGCCGTAGCTCAGTCCGATCCCGAGGTTGCCCGCGACGAGCCCGGCAACGGTGCTCGCGCGGCGGGTACGAAAGACCTGCCGGTGCGCCAGATCGTGCGCCACGAGCGCCACCTGGGCGAACACGATCGCGAAGAAGGCGGCGACCAACAGCTGCCACCAGGTGTCGCCGAGGGCCACGAACGCCGCGATTCCACCGCCGTAGAGCGCGGCGACGATCCCGATACGGGCCGCGTAGTAGCCGGGCCGCCGGGCGAACAGGCCCGCGGCGTCGATGCGTCGGGTGAGGACGGCGAAATCGCTGCCGCGCCGCGTGTCCGAGGGCGTGTCACGGGGCATGTCCGGAGGTGTGCCCGAGGGTTCTGCCGTGCTGGAGGTCATGTCCTCGAGCGTTCTCGCCGCGGCCGTCGGCCGACATCCCGCACGCCCCCGGCATTGCGGTGGTGCCCGCCCCACCCGATGTTCGCAGTCACACCGATCGGCTTCCGACCTCTACCCTCGGCCCATGCGGTACTCGCACAGGCTCCGCGATCGCACCTACACCTTCGACGGGCTGGTCGACCTGCTGGCCAAGGCCACGCCGGACCGTTCTGGCGACCAGCTGGCCGGTTGCGCCGCCGAGTCCGACGCCGAGCGCGTCGCCGCGCAGTGGGCCCTGGCGGACGTGGCGCTCACCGACTTCCTGACCGAACCGGTCGTGCCACCCGAGACCGACGACGTCACGCGGCTGATCTGGGACACACATGACGCCGAGGCCTTCGCACCGGTGCGCCGCCACACGGTCGGCCAGTTCCGGGAATGGCTGCTCGACACGGCGACCAGGGAGGATGCGGCCGCCCGGCTGTCCGCGGTCGCCGCGGGCCTGACTCCGGAGATGGTCGCCGCCGTGTCGAAACTGATGCGCAACCAGGACCTCGTCTCGGTCGCCTCGGCCACGTCGGTGACGACCGCGTTCCGCACGACGCTCGGCCTGCCGGGGCGGCTGTCGACCCGGTTGCAGCCGAACCACCCGGCAGACGATCCGGTCGGGGTCGCCGGGGCCGTGCTGGACGGCCTGTTGCTCGGGGCCGGCGATGCGGTGATCGGCGTGAACCCGGCCTCGGACAACCCGCGCACGGTGGCCGACCTCCTGCGCCTGCTCGACGACATCCGCACGCGCTACGACATTCCGGTGCAGTCCAGCGTGCTCACCCACATCACGACGACGATCGACCTGATCGCGCGTGGTGCGCCGGTGGACCTTCCGTTCCAGTCCATCGCCGGCACGCAGCGCGCGAACGACGGTTTCGGGGTGAGCCTCGCGATGCTCGCCGAGGCCAACGATGCGGCACGGGCACTCGGCCGCGGCACCGCCGGGGACAACGTCATGTACTTCGAAACCGGCCAGGGTGCGCCGCTGTCGTCCGAAGGGCACCTGGGCACGGGAGGACGGCCGGTCGATCAGCAAACGCTCGAGGCCCGCGCCTACGGTGTGGCGCGAGCGTTCGACCCGCTGATCGTCAACACGGTCGTCGGGTTCATCGGACCGGAGTACCTCTACGACGGCAAGCAGATCATCCGTGCCGGGCTCGAGGACCATTTCTGCGGCAAGCTGCTCGGCGTCCCGATGGGCGTGGACGTCTGCTACACCACGCACGCCGAGGCCGACCAGGACGACATGGACACGCTCCTGCTACTACTCGCCGGCGCGGGCTGCACGTTCGTGATCACCGTGCCGGGCGCCGACGACGTGATGCTCGGCTACCAGTCGGCGTCCTTCCACGACGTGCTGACGACCCGGCGGATCACCGGGACCCGGCCGGCACCGGAGTTCGAACGGTGGCTCGCGCGTGAGGGCATGCTGGACGGCAACGGGAGGGTCCGCGCACTCGACCCGGCCGCATCGCCTCTGCGCACCTTGACGGCGGAGGCGGGCTCATGAGCACGTCCTGGGACCCGCTCCGGGACCGCACACCGGCACGCATCGGGCTGAGCCGTGCGGGTGACGCCGCCGCGACCCGGCACGTCCTGGAATCGGCCGAGGCACTCGCACTGGCGCGTGATGCCGTACACGGCCGCCTCGACGTCGACCGGCTACGCACCGAGCTGCGCGGGCTGGGGCTCGGCGAACCCGTCCACGTGCCGTCGGCGGCGCCGGACCGGCCGGCCTTTCTCCGCCGGCCCGATCTCGGCAGGCGCCCCGCCGGGGACGTCGACCTGCCCGCCGCGAATCTCGCGCTCGTCGTCGCCGACGGACTGTCGGCCGAGGCCGCGGCCCGCCACGCGACGGGCGTACTGACGGCGCTGCTGCCCGAACTGCGCGACGGTCTCACCGCAGGGTGGACGATCGGACCGCCTGTGATCGCGACGCAGGCACGCGTCGCCCTCGGCGATCACGTCGGGGCCGCACAGGGGGCGATGCTCGGCCTCGTGCTGATCGGCGAACGGCCGGGCCTGTCCGCCCACGACAGTCTGGGTGCCTACCTGACGTGGGCGCCTGCGCCCGGCACCGCCGACTCGGCGCGCAACTGTGTGTCCAACATCCGGCCACCGCACGGCCTCGACCACGCCGCGGCGGCCCACACACTCGCCCGGCTCATCGCGGGAGCGCAGCGCATCGAGGCCACGGGCGTCCGGCTCAAGGACACCAGCGGCCTGCTCGAATCGTGACCGCGTCGGTTCCGGACTCAGGCGAGCACGGCGCGCAGCGCGGCAGCGAACTCCTCCGGGACACCGCGCCGTCCGAACTCGCCGCCGAGAAAACCGCCGTGGTCTCCGGGAAACACCGTCGGTTCGAGCCCGAGCAGGTCCGCCACCGCGGCGGACGTCCGGCCGGTGAACATCCCGGCCGACTCCTCGCCGACGCCGATCACGATTCGCGTGGGCGCGGTTCTGAGGGCGTCGGCGTCGGGCTGGAAACTGCTCACCGCCCACGATCGTGCTGACAGCAACGGGTCGTCCCGTGACCCGTCGTCCTCTGTGGGCAGACCGAACGTCGCCGGGTCCGGGGCCGGACCGGCGAAGTAGGCGTCGGTGAACTCGCCCTGCCACGTGGTCATGGCGATGAACGCCGCCATGCCGGCGCCCCAGCCGCCGCGTTCGTAGGCCTCCCGCACCCCGGCGCGGGCACGCTCGGCAGCGACGGCGTCGGGCAACAGCGTCATCAGCGGAGGTTCGTGGGCCACCAGCGTGCGGACATCGCGGGGATACGCGGCCACGAGCGCCAACGCCGAGACCGCACCGCCGCTGCTGGCGAACATGTCGACCTGGCCCAGCTCGAGCGCAGCGATGAGCGTGTGCACGTCGACGGCCTGAATGCGGGGGTCGTTGTCGACCCTGCCGTCCTTGCGCACGCTGCGCCCGAGCCCCCGCGGGTCGTAGGTGATCACGGTGCGCTCAGCCATGAGACCGGCCAGAGTGGTGAACCCGCTCGCATCCATCGGCTGGCCGATCATCATCAGCGGCGGCCTGGCGACGGGAGGCCACGTGCCGTGGATGTCGTAGGCCAGGTCCACCTCGGGCGTGTCGAGCACTCGTGCCGTCATCGCCGCCACCTTCCGCCTGAACCGGTGCCGTGGAGCCTAGGTTGAACCCCCGACGCCCGCGACGCGACGCGAGTCGGCCCTGGACGTCCTGCACCCGTCCCCGACCACGCGGACTCAGTCGAAGTTGAGCTCTCCGGTGCGGGTGCGCTTGAGCTCGAAGAAGTCGGGGTAGCTCGCCATCGCGACCGCGCCGTCGAAGATCTTCACCGCGTCCTCGCCACGCGGGATCGACGACAGCACCGGACCGAAGAAGGCGACGCCGTTGACGTGCAGCGTCGGCGTGCCCACGTCCATCCCGACCGGGTCCATGCCCTCGTGGTGACTCGTGCGCAGCGCCTCGTCGTAGTCGGTGGACGTCGCCGCGTCGAGCAGCTCGGCGGGCGCCGACACCTCCGCCAGGGCCTCCTTCAGCACCAGATCGATGTCCTTGTTGCCCTGGTTGTGGTACCGGGTGCCGAACGCGGTGTAGTAGTCCCGCAGCACCTGCTCACCCTGCTGCTGAGCCAGCGCCACCGCCACCCGCACCGGCCCCCACGCCTTGGTCATCAACTCGGCGTACTCCTCGGGCAGATCGCGCCCGGAGTTCAGCACCGCGAGACTCATGACCCGGAAGTTCAGATCGATGTCCCGCTGCTTCTCCACCTCGAGGATCCAGCGCGAGGTGATCCACGCGAACGGGCAGACCGGGTCGAAGTAGAAGTCGACACGGGTGCGGGACTCGGTCATGACACACGGCTCCTTGCTCGAGCGATTCGCTGATACATCCCGGCCAACACCACACCTGCGACGGTTGTTCCCCGTCGCGCACGCCGCGCGGCGCATGATTGGATCGGGAAACAGTCCGATGTCCACCCACGACCGAAGACCGAGGTGTCCGTGCCAGCCCCCAACCTGACCCGTGACGACGCCCACCGGCGCGCCGCGCTGCTCGACGTCCAGTCCTACGACATCGTCCTCGACCTGACCGACGGCCACGGCCGTCCCGGCGAGAAGACGTTCGACTCGCAGACGACGATCACCTTCTCGTCCGCGCAGCCCGGCGCGGAGTCCTGGGTGGACATCGTCGCCGAGGACGTGCGGTCCGCGACGCTCAACGGCACGCCGCTGACGGTCGAGGGCTACGTGGAGGACGACGGACTCTCGCTGCCGGACCTGCGCGAGACCAACGAGCTCGTCGTCCAGGCCGACTGCCGCTACATGAACACCGGCGAGGGCCTGCACCGCTTCGTCGACCCGGTGGACGACGCGGTGTACCTGTACACCCAGTTCGAGACGGCCGACGCCAAGCGCATGTTCGCCTGCTTCGACCAGCCGGACCTGAAGGCGACGTACCGGCTCACGGTGATCGCGCCGAAGGACTGGACGGTGGTGTCGAACGCGCTGCCCGAGTCGCAGACCGACACGCCGGAGGGCGCGGTACGTACCGTGTTCGCCGAGTCCGAGCGCATCTCGACCTACCTGGTCGCCCTCGTGGCCGGCCCGTACGCCGAATGGCGCGACGAGTACCGCGACGAACACCGCACCATCCCGCTCGGCATCTACTGCCGCCGGTCGCTGGCCGAGTACATGGACGCCGACCGCCTCTTCACCGAGACGAAGCAGGGTTTCGGCTTCTACCACCGCAACTTCGGCGTGCCGTATCCGTTCTCGAAGTACGACCAGCTGTTCGTGCCGGAGTTCAACGCGGGCGCGATGGAGAACGCCGGTGCCGTGACGTTCCGCGAGGACTACGTGTTCCGCAGCCGCGTCACGCGCTACTCCTACGAGCGCCGCGCCGAGACGCTGCTGCACGAAATGGCGCACATGTGGTTCGGCGACCTGGTGACCATGCGCTGGTGGGACGACCTGTGGCTGAACGAGTCGTTCGCGACGTTCGCCAGCGTGCTCGCCCAGGCCGAGGCCACCGAGTACACCGGCGCGTGGACGAGCTTCGCCAACATCGAGAAGTCGTGGGCCTACCGCCAGGACCAGCTGCCCTCGACCCACCCGATCGCCGCCGACATGGTCGACCTGCAGGCCGTGGAGGTGAACTTCGACGGCATCACCTACGCCAAGGGTGCGAGCGTGCTCAAGCAGCTCGTCGCCTACGTCGGCCAGGACAACTTCCTGTCGGGCCTGAAGGTCTACTTCGACCGGCACGCGTGGGGCAACGCGACGTTGGCCGACCTGCTGGCCGCGCTCGAGGAGGCCTCCGGCCGCGACCTGTCGTGGTGGAGTGCCCAGTGGCTGGAGACCACGGGCCTGAACTCGCTGCGGCCCTCGTTCGAGACCGCCGCCGACGGGACGTTCACCTCGTTCGCGATCCTGCAGGGCGGTGCCAAACCCGGCGACGGCGAGTTGCGCACCCACCGCACGGCGGTCGGCATCTACGACGACGTCGACGGCAAGCTGGTGCGCACCACGCGCGTCGAACTCGACGTCGACGGCGAGCGCACGGAGGTGCCCGAGCTGGTCGGCGCCCACCGCGGCAAGCTGGTGCTGGTCAACGACGACGACCTCACCTACTGCACGATGCGTCTCGACCCCGACTCGCTCGTGACCCTCATCGACCGCATCGGTGACATCACCGATCCGCTCCCCCGCACGCTGTGCTGGTCGGCGGCATGGGAGATGACCCGGGAGGCCGAGCTGAAGGCCCGCGACTTCGTCACGCTCGTGTTGCGGGGCATCGGCGCCGAGACCGAGGTCGGTGTCGTGCAGCGGCTGTTGATGCAGGCACAGACGGCGCTGAACTCCTACGCCGAGCCCACGTGGGCCCGTGAACAGGGCTGGCCCGCGTTCACCGAGCGCGTCCTCCAACTGGCACGCGAGGCCGAGGCGGGCTCGGACCACCAGCTGGCGTTCGCCAACGCGCTGACCGGAGCGATGCTCGACGACGCGACGCTGGACGTGCTGGCGGGCTGGTTCGACGGGTCGGCGCCGCTGGAGGGCCTCGTGGTCGACACCGACCTGCGGTGGCGGCTGCTGCACGCACTCGTCGCCCACGGCAGGGCAGGCGAGCCCGAGATCGCGGCGGAGCAGGAACGCGACGACACGGCCACGGGCCGCCGCCACGCCGAACGTGCCCGGGCGCTGCGGCCCACGACCGAGGCCAAGGCCGAGGCGTGGCAGCGCGCGGTCTACGACGACGAGCTGCCCAACGCCGTCAACGAGGCCATCATCACCGGCTTCGCACACCCGGCCCAGAAGCACCTGCTCGGGGGCTACATCGACACCTACTTCGCCATGCTCGACGAGGTGTGGTCCCGCCGTTCCAGCGAACGCGCACAGCCGACCGTCGTCGGCCTGTTCCCGTCGTGGTCGGTGACCGACGAGTGCGTGGCCGCGGCGGACGCCTGGCTCGAGGGCGAGCACTCGCCCGCCCTGCACAGGCTGGTCTCCGAAGGCAGGGCCGGTGTCGTGCGGGCCTTGGCCGCCCGCCAGTTCGACGAGAGCTGAGCCCGGCAGCACACATACGAGCGCCCTGGCACCGACGAGCTCGTCGGTGCCAGGGCGCTCGTATCCGAACCGCGCTGGACGGTCAGTGTGTGGGAGCGGTGCCTGCCTGATCGGCCAACATGCGCAGACCACCGACCAGACCGCCGGTGAGGTCGCCTTCCTTGAACGAGGCGGCCATGCTCATCACGGCGAGTTTCGCGGCACGGTCGGGAACCCGCTGCGTCGCGTTCGCGCCGGTCACGATCTCCACGACCCGTTCCCCCGGCGACACGGCGATCAGCACGGTGTCGTCGCCGTGCTCACCGAGCTTGTCGTGCAGACCTTCGGCACCGGCGCGGCTGTCCTCACCGAGCGGGCCGAGGTAGATGCTGAACTCGATGCCGGTCTCCCGGCTCGACAGGGCCAGCGCCTCGTCGATCCGGCTCAGCTGCTGCGTCGTGAATGGGCCTTTCGGAGCAGCGGGTACGTACTCCTGGGCCCGCGAGATGCGGCCGCTTTCCGTAACCGCCGCGCCCCAGGGCAGGTCGGCCGGGTCGACGGTCTCGGCGTGATCGTCGTGGACCAGTTCACCAGTTGCCACGGGCACCTCCTCGGTCCGTCGAAGGCCGGCCGGACGCACCGGCGCTGACCGGGTTGGCACTCCACCACATCGCCGGGTGTTCCCACTCCTGCCCCGGGCGATACCGTGGCCGGCCTGCGAAGGAAGAACGCAGGGTCACCACGGTGAAAACGCCGCAGATGGCGAGCGGGATCCCCGCGAAGACCAGGATCGTCTCGAGGATGCTCACGGCCGCAGGGTATCCGACCTACCCCGTACCGGTGTCACCTGCCGCCTATTCCATCACCGCTCGTCGCATTTCAACCGCCGTCCGCCGCTTGACGGACCGCGGATGGCACGCCCGGCCGAAGGCGTGTTCGCAGACGGTTGCAGCTCGACGTACACCCGGACTCACCCGTCGCGTCGTCCTTGTAACCCTCCCACCGGGCTCGTACGTTTTTCACACGTACGGGTTCTTGTGCCCCGAGCTTTCATTCCCGCTGACTTTCCGCCGGTTACAGGAGGACCACATGCTTCACGTGCTGAGCCCCGCCGAGACGAGCAACAACGCCACCACGTTCGACATCGCCCGCCCCGCCGAGCTCGGAACACGTGTCACGCGCGGTACTCGCGTCACCTGCGGCACCCGGGTGACCATGGGTACGCGCGTCACCCGCGGTACACGGGTCACCCGCGGCACGCGTGTCACGATGGGCACCCGTGTCACCCGCGGAACGCGAGTCACGTCCGGCACCCGCGTCACCATGGGGACTCGCGTCACCCGTGGCACCCGGGTCACGGCAGGTACCCGCGTGACCATGGGTACGCGAGTCACGCGCGGCACCCGGGTCACCCGCGGCACGCGCGTGACCATGGGTACGCGCGTCACCCGCGGTACCCGCGTCACCGCCTGACGCCCACCGGGTCGACGCCACCGAGCGACAACGGCACCGAGCGACAACCGGCCCGCATCCGCGTGGACGCTCACAGCGTCCACGCGGATGCGGGCCGGTGTGCGTGGAACGGCCGGGTTCCCCGTGAGATCTCGGCCGACCTTCCCGTGGGCGGATCGCCGTCAGGCGGCGGGCGCTCCCAGGTACCGGTTCCACAGTGGGTCGGTCTCCTTCGCGTGCGCCAGCAACCGCCAGTGCGGTCCGTGCGGGGCACGCGGAACGATCCGCAGCGACCACCCGATCTCCGACAGGAGCTTGTCGGCCTTGCGGTGGTTGCACTTCGCGCAGCAGGCGACGCAGTTCTCCCAGGAATGCTCGCCGCCCCGACTGCGGGGAAGCACGTGGTCGATCGTCTCGGCACGCCCTCCGCAGTAGGCGCACCGGAACCGGTCACGGTGCATCAACCCGGCTCGCGTCAACGGAACCTGCGCGCGATAAGGTACGCGGACGTACGTGCTCAGCCTGATCACCGACGGCACGTCGACCGTCATGGTCGCGGCGTGCAGGGTGAGCCCGGACGGGTCCTCGTGCACGACCTCCGCCTTGCCGCAGACGAGCAGCACGATCGCGCGGCGCAGGGGCAGCGCGGTGAGGGGCTCGAACGTCGCGTTGAGCAACAGCACGCGTCGTTTGCCCCATCCAGGGCCCGACGAACCGGAGCCGGCCTCGCGGGAACGCCACGGGCCGTGTGACCGCGTGACCCGACCGCTGCGTGGCGGTCCGGTCGGCTGCGGCCCGTTGAGGGCCGTTCCACCGCGGTTCGCGCCGGATCCCGGCGCACACAGCATCACCTCCGACGCCGACCCGGCCGGCTGCCGGGTACGAGCGCCGTGAGGGCTCGGTTGTCGGTCTGGCACGCGACCACCTCCACCGGTGCTGCCCTAGTCGACCACACATCGGCCCGGAAACGCACGTGTGTTAGCGCACGTGTCGATTGCCAGTACCGTGGCTGTGGAACACGACGTGGTCAACATGCCTTACCGGCGCCGCGACCGGGCCGGCTAAGTGGGCGGCGTCACACTCTCGGGTCGCGATCACGAAAGGAGTCGTTCGCCAAGTGAACCAGCTGCTCAGCGAGCCACCGTCCTGTATTCAGGAGGAAGGCACCTGGTGCCAGCAGATCTGGCAGCTCACGGGGAACGAATGGCTCGCCGGTTCGGCGAACTGGCTGATCGCCAAGCCACTCACCATCCTGTTGATCGCCGTCGTGGCGTTCTTCGTCCGCCTCGCCATCCGGAAGCTGATCGACCGGACGACCCGCGCCCCCGAGGACGGGGACACGAAGAAGACCCCGGCACTGCTCAAACCGCTGCGGGAGAAGGCACCCGAGCTCGTCGGGCCCGCGGTGATCGAACGCCGCAGGCAGCGGGCCAAGACGATCGGATCGGTGCTGAAGTCGATCACCACCGTGGTCGTCTACTCGATCGCGGTCGTGCTGATCCTCGGCGAGCTCGGCATCAACCTGGCGCCGATCATCGCCTCGGCCGGCATCGTCGGTGTCGCGGTCGGTTTCGGTGCGCAGAACCTCGTCCGCGACTTCCTGTCCGGCATCTTCATGATGTTGGAGGACCAGTACGGCGTGGGCGACGTCGTCGACGTCGGCGAGGCGACCGGCACGGTCGAGGCCGTCGGACTGCGCATCACCACGCTGCGCGACCTCAACGGCACCGTCTGGTACGTCCGCAACGGCGAGGTGCTGCGCGTCGGCAACTTCAGTCAGGGTTTCGCGGTCGGTGTCGTCGACATCCCGGTGTCCTACGACGCGGACCTCACACGCGCCACCGCACTGCTGAGCGAAGTGGTCGCCGACTCCGCCGAACGCGAGGACCTGGCCGCCGACATCCTCGAACCGCCGTCGGTCCTCGGCGTCGAGAGCGTGACCCCGGAAGCGGTGCACCTGCGCCTGACCGTGAAGGTCCGCCCGGGCAGGCAGTGGGCGGTGCAACGGGCGCTGCGGGCCGACGCCATGGCCGCGTTCGAACGCGCCGGATTCCAGCCACCGCTCAAGCGTCTGTTCCCCGGCAACAACGCATAGTCGAAACCGCGCCCGCCGACCTCGCGGGACGACGCGGGCGGGCACAATGGACCAGGGCCGCGGCGGTGCACACGCCATGGTCCGAGTCGGAAAGGTGACCGGAGATGTCTCAGGTGTCGGAGACGGGCGGCGAGCCCGTCGACCCGCACACGTTCTACAGCGCGGTCGGCGGCGAGGAGACCTTCCGCAAGCTGGTCGCCCGCTTCTACGCGGAGGTCGCCGAGGACGAGGTCCTGCGGCCGTTGTACCCGGAGGAGGATCTGGGCCCTGCCGAGGACCGGCTGCGGCTGTTCCTCATGCAGTACTGGGGCGGCCCGCACACCTACTCCGATCAACGCGGCCATCCCCGCCTGCGGATGCGGCACGCTCCCTACAAGATCGGCCCGATCGAGCGGGACGCGTGGCTGCGGGCGATGCAGATCGCGGTGGACGAGAGCGGCATCGCCGAGCCGTACCGCACCCAGCTGTGGGACTACCTCGAGATGGCGGCCCAGTCGATGATGAACAGCTGGGTCTGAGCCTGCTCGAACACGGGCAAGGACGTACGACAAGGGCGCTGTGGTCACGTGACCACAGCGCCCTTGTCCGTGTTCAGCGCTGTCGAGCGCCCCTCGAAGACCCGATCAGTAGGTCGGCTGGGTCTGCGGGTTGAACTCGTCGAACCTCACCGACTTGGCCGGTGCCGTACGCGGGTCCTTGACCTCGAGCACGTCGAGGCCCTTCTGGATGTCGGACGAGTAGATGTGGCCGTTGTAGTAGTACGCGGACCACGCACCTCCCGTGATGTTCTCCTCCTCCGACAGCGGACCGCGTTCGAAGAAGCCGATCTCCTCCGGGTTGGCGGCGTCGGTGAAGTCCCACACCGACACTCCGCCCTGGTACCAGGCCTGCACCATGATGTCGCGGCCCTTGACCGGGATCAGCGATCCGTTGTGCGCCACGCAGTTCTCGGTATCGGCCTGGTTGCGCGGGATCTTGTAGTAGCTGCGGAACTCGAGCGAGCCGTCCTCGCCGAGGTCGTAGATACCGTTGGCACCACGCTCGGGACCGAACTTGTCGTTGCACGTGGCCAGGCCGCCACCACCGAGCTCGTCGGTGAACACGACCTTGGTGCCGTCGTTGTTGAACGTGGCCGAGTGCCAGAACGCGAAGTTCTCGTTGTCCTGCACCCGCTCGGTCACCTTCGGATCGGCGGGGTCGGAGAGGTCGAACAGCACGCCGTCACCCATGCAGGCGCCGGCCATGATGTTCTTCTCCGGGAACGCCGTCAGGTCGTGGCAGCCGGTCGTCTCGGAACGCTCGGTGCCGTCCGGGTTCTCCCCACCGGGGTTGCCGCCGTCGGGGAACACGACGGGCGTGGCGATGACCTTCGCGTCCTCCGGCGAGTCGACCGGCACGTCGACGATCGAGATCTTGTCGTGCGGCGGCTGGCAGTGCGGCAGGTCCGGGGCAGGGCCGTACGACGAGACGTACACCTTCACCGAGTCACCGTCGGGCAGCATCGTGTGGGTGTGCGACCCGCAGTCGGTGCGCACGGCCGCCACGTACTCCGGCGCCGTGACGTCGCTGATGTCGAAGACCTGGATGCCCTCCCACGCGTTCGGGTCGGAACCCTCCGCGGGCTCGCTGGTGCACGAGTCGTTCGTCCGCGGGTAGTCCGTCGACATGAACAGCAGGTCGCCGTGCACCGACACGTCGTTCTGCCCGCCCGGGCAGGACACCTGACTGACGATGCGCGGCTTCTTCGGCTTGCTGATGTCGTAGATCGTGAAGCCGTTGTAGTTGCCGACGATGGCGTTGTCCCCGGTGAACGCGATGTCGGTGCCGTACGCGTCCTCGTTGTCGAACGGCGGCTGCTTCGGCACGTTGGCCAGCTGCCGCATGTTGTCGCTGTGGACGACCTCGTCGACGCCCGGAATCTCGTCCTGCGCGGCTGCGGAGGGGGTCACCACACCCGCAACCACCACGGCAGCCCCCGCCGCGAGCGCGCCCCAGCGGCGCCATCGCGTCCTTCGCATCCTGGCTCCTTCCCCGTTTTCCGGCGAAGCGACCATTCTTCCTCCCACGAAAGTGGGGAAACTAGCTACGAACGGATGGTTTCCGCGAAAATCGATGCTGCGCACAGTGGCACGTGGTACAAGTCGCCGGTTCGTCCGGTTGACGGCCGTGGCCCGGCACGGTTCGCTACCTCCATGCTCAGGCGTTCATCCACCGCAGTAGCCGTCCTCGCAGCCGTGTGCTGCCTCTCGCTGGCCGCGTGCACCGGCGAGGACGGGGACAACGGCGGTGGCAACGGGGCCGGGTCGAACGGTCCCGACGTGATCGTCCCCGGCTCGCCGGGTGAGCAGGCCTCGACGGTGCCGGCCGACGAAGCCGCGAAGAACGCCGGGGAGCCGGATCGCTCCGACAAGCCGAACGACGCCGACGTCGAGTACGTCCAGATGATGATTCCGCACCACCGCCAGGCCATCGTCATGACCGACCTGGTCGAGGGGCGCGCGAAGAACGACGCCGTGAAACGCATCGCGGGGCGTATCGACGCCGCACAGGACGCCGAGATCACGATGATGACGACGTGGTTGAAGGACTTCGGCCAGGAGGTGCCCGCCGACGACGAGGGCGGGCGCGGCGACCATGACGAACACGGTGATCACGATGCGCACGGCGATCACGGTGGACATGGTGACCACGGTGGACATGGTGAACACGGCGGGCACGATCACGCAGACATGCCGGGCATGGCCACGCCCGAGCAACTCCGCGAACTCCGCGCCGCGAAGGGCACCGAGTTCGACCGCATGTTCCTGACCCTCATGATCACGCACCACGAGGGCGCACTGACGATGGCCGAGAAGGAACTCGCGAACGGGGTCGAGGCGCGGGCCATCACGATGGCCCAGGACGTGATGACGAGCCAGACCAACGAGATCGCCCACATGAAGCGGATCCGCAACAACCTCTGACCGTGCCCGGAACGCGCGCGAGAGTGCTCAGTCGGTCGCGGTCCCGCCGACGATCTGACGCAACGTCGCGTCGACGAACTCCTCGACACGTCCCTTGTCGACCCCGACGCCGGTGAGCACGCCGGCCCCGTTCTCGTTCTCGAGCAGGGCCAACAGCATGTGTTCGGTACCGATGTAGTTGTGACCGAGGCGCAGCGCCTCCCGGTAGGTCAGTTCGAGCGCCTTCTTGGCCTCCACCGAGAACGGGGCCAGACCGGCCGCCTCCGATTCATCGGCACCGGATTCAGCGCCGCCGGATTCAGCGCCGGTTTCGCCGGGTGATGCGGGCAGCGCCGCCGTCGCCGACTCCCGCACGGCCTGCTCGGTGACGCCTTGGTCCGCCAGCGCCTTGACCGCGAGCCCCTCCGGCTCGCTCAGCAGACCGAGGACGAGGTGGGCCGGCGTCACGGTGGCGTGGGCGTGTTCGCGGGCGAGGTCTCCGGCCGCGACGACGGCGTTGCGGGCGCGCGGGGTGAACCGGGAGAAGCCCTCCTCGGGATTCATCGGCTCGTCGGCCTTGGTGACGAAGCGCTTCTGCACGGCCTGCTTACTGACCCCCATGCTGGCGCCGATGTCGGTCCACGACGCCCCGGACCGGCGCGCCTGGTCGACGAAGTGGCCGATGAGGTGATCGGCGATCTCGCCGAGGTGCTGCCCGGCGAGGACCGCGTCGGAGAGTTGTTCGAGGACGTCGCTGTGGGCCGCCTTGATGGCGTTGATCAGGTCGCCGAGCTTCACGGGAAAGGTGGTGGAACGGATGTCAGCCATGCGTCAACCATAGGTTGACCCACCTTTCGGCGTCAACCTGGGGTTGACGATTTGTCAGACTCCTCCGACATCGCCGAGATCGAACTCGTCCCCGACGCCGGTGGCGTCGCCGCCGTCGGGATCGTCGCCGGAGGCGCGGGACTGGTGATAGGCCTGGGCGCCCGACCATCCGGCGAGCCCACCCATGGCCACGAAGGGTGCGGCGCGTCCGACGGCTCCCGCGGCACGCTGGAAGTGGGACGCGGGTTCGTACTGCTGAACCTCCGCGTCGGCAGGCGGTTCGACCGGCCCGCGGTCCACCCGCCAGGGCGTCTCCTCCGCGCGCACCTCGGCCAGGAACTCGGCCGTGGGATCGGCCGGTTCGGGCTCGGAATCCCTCGCGGGGCGCGTGTCGTCACTCATGAGCTCACGATCGCACCCCGCCGCCGCTCCGGCCACCGATTCGCACGGTTTCGTGCGGGCAGCCGCGCCCGCGGCGCAGCTCCCGGCAGCGCGGCGGAACAGCAACACGGCAACAGCAGCGTGTCTAGAACAGCAGGGGCAACAGGGCGTGCCGACGGCGCACCACGGCGCCGTACCGCGCATCCAGGCGCATCCACGCATCGGTGGCCGTCACGCGTACCACGTCACCCTCCACCGACGAGTCGACGAACCCCATGCCGGACATCGCGAACAGGCATCGCATGGGCACCTCGATCTCGGTGTCGCTGCCGGAGACGGTCAGCACCGTCTGGTCCATCAACGACGCCGGCGGTGTCCCCTGCGGGCCGACGTTCTCCCTCGCGACGGTGACTCCGCGGTCGGCGAGCTCGGCCACGACGGCGGCGGGCAGCGTGTCCACGGCCCGCCATCCGGCCGCCGTCGGCAGTTCGGAACGCCACATCAGGTCCCTGGCCGGGCCGGGGTCCATACGTTCGGCGGGGGTCACGGTCAGGGCGGCCAGCAGTTCGGAACCGGAGACCGTCACGTCACCCGGCTCCACCTCGCCTTCCACCGCCCTGGTGACCAGCACCTCGAACGGAGTGCCGGCCCACGCCTCGACGACGCCGGCCCTGCGCATCCGCAACCGCACGAAAGCCTGTGCGTCGAGCCGCACGGCCCGCGCGATGAACGCAGCGAGGGATTCCCGATCCGCCGGATCGGGGATGCGCAGTTCAGCCACCGGCCGCCTCCGGGATGTGCGCGAGGAGGAACGCGCGCTCCTCGTCACCGAGCCTGCGCGGGCGGGCCGCGCCGAGGTCGTACGGCGCGAGCATCGTCCACGCCGTCACCGCGACCGAGTCCTCTTCGGACGGTCCGTCGTGGACTCGGTACGCGAGGGTGAAGGACGCGGACCTCAACTGCGTCATCGTGATCCCCACGCGCAGTTCACGTCCGTCCACGACGATCGGGCGCCGGTAGTCCACGCCGAGGCGCACCACCACCGTGCCCTTGGCGAACTCACCGAGCCCCTTGGCGGTGGCGTCGTCGAACAGCAGCGGAACCCGCGCCTCCTCGAGCAGCGTCACCATGCGCGCGTGGTTGATGTGCCCGAACGCGTCCATGTCCGACCACCGCGGCCGGACCCGTGTCACGTACTCGGCGTCGTAGGTCCCGCGCTCCCCGATGCTGCCCACTCCTTCGGTCGAGGCGTTCCCGCTCATCGGACGGTGCTCCGGATCTGGCGCGCGGCCACTGACAACGTGGCCAGGTCGATCCGGCCCGACCGCGAGATCTCGTCGAGGGTGACCCGCGCCCTGGCCAGCCGGGAGGCATTGGCCTGCTCCCACTTGGCGATCTTGTCCTCGACCGCGTCGCCGGGATCGCTGTGGCGCAGGGCATCCAGCGTGATGGCGCGGAGCGAACCGTAGAGGTCGTCCCGCAACGCCAACCGGGCCAGCGCGTGCCACCGGTTGTCCCGCTCGAGCTCGTTGACCGACGAGAGCATGTGGTCGAAGCCGAGATGGTCGGACAGCGCGAAGTACAGGTCCGCGACATCGACGGGCGAACCGTCTCCGTCCCGGTCGGCCAGTTCGGCGACCTCGGTGATGTCCAGCAGTGCGTAGCTGAGCAGCAGTTCACTCACCCGCACGGCGAGATCGTGCGGCACCCCCGCCTCGGTGAGACGGCCCGCCTCGCTCCGCACGCGCTCGGCCTCCTGACCGCGCACGAGCTTGCCGAGCTCGCCGGCCAGCGCCCGCACCGGCTGTCCGAACCGGCTGATCTCGGCGCCCACCGCCAACGGCTGCGGCCGGTTGGTCAGGAACCAGCGGGACGCCCGGTCGAGAACCCGGCGTGTCTCCAGCATCATCTCGTCGGCGACGTCGGTCGGCACGACGTTGTCCAGCGCCGCGATGGACTGCCACAGCTCGGCCAGTCCGTAGACGTTGGTGACCACGGCGAACGCCCGCACCGCGTCGGTGGCCGTGGCGTTCAGTTCCTCGGCGAGACGGAACGCGTAGGTGATCCCCGCACCGTCGACCACCTCGTTGATCAGCCACGTCGTGGTGATCTGCCGCAGCAGCGGGTGCGTGTCGATCGCGGAGCCGTACTGCTGCCGCAACGGCGTCGGGAAGTACTCGGCGGCCCTGCGACTGAACACCTCGGCGTCCGGCAGCTCGCTGGCCAGGATCTCGTCCTTGAGGTCGAGCTTGACGTGCGCCAGCAGGGTCGCCAGTTCGGGCGAGGTCAGCCCCAGGCCCGCCTTCTCCATCTCACCGAACTCGGCATCGCCCGGCAGCGCCTCGAGCTCGCGGTCGAGCGCACCCTTCGCCTCGAGCGCGGACACGAGCCTGCGGTGCACCGACACCATCGCCTCGGTATGGTGACGCGCCACACCGAGCACGCCGTTCTGCGTGTAGTTGTCGCGCAACACGAGCTCGCCGACCTCGTCGGTCATCAGCTCGAGCAGCTCGTTGCGCCCGGCCGTGTCGAGCTGTCCCGTCTCGACGAGCTTGTCGAGACCGATCTTGATGTTGACCTCGTGGTCGGAGCAGTCGACACCGGCCGAGTTGTCGAGCGCGTCGGTGTTGACCTTGCCGCCGTGCCGCGCGAACTCGATCCGCCCGCGCTGGGTGAGGCCGAGGTTGCCGCCCTCGCCCACCACCTTGGCGCGCAGTTGGCTGCCGTTGACGCGGACGGCGTCGTTGGCCTTGTCGCCTGCGTCGGCGTGCCGTTCGTCGGAGGCCTTCACGTACGTACCGATGCCGCCGTTCCACAACAGGTCGACCGGCGCCTGGAGGATGGCGTGGACGAGTTCGGCGGGCGACATGCTCTCCACGCCGGCGGGCAGACCGAGTGCCTGCGCCACCTGCGGGGTGATCGGGATCGTCTTGGCGCTGCGCGGGTAGATCCCGCCGCCCTCGCTGATCAGGGACCGGTCGTAGTCGTCCCACGACGACCGCGGCAGCTCGAACAGCCGCTTGCGCTCGGTGAACGACGTGGCCGCGTCCGGGTTCGGGTCGAGGAAGACGTGCAGGTGGTTGAAGGCGGCGACGAGCCGGATGTGTTCGGACAGCAACATTCCGTTGCCGAACACGTCACCGGCCATGTCCCCGATGCCGACCACCGTGAAGTCCTGGCTCTGCGTGTCCACACCGAGCTCGCGGAAGTGGCGTTTGACGCTCTCCCACGCACCCTTCGCGGTGATGCCCATGGCCTTGTGGTCGTAGCCGACCGAACCGCCAGAGGCGAAGGCGTCGCCGAGCCAGAAGCCGTAGCTGCGCGCCACGTCGTTGGCGATGTCGGAGAAGGTCGCGGTGCCCTTGTCGGCGGCGACCACCAGGTAGTTGTCGTCGCCGTCGTAGCGCACCACGTCCCGCGCGGGCACCGTCACGCCGTCGACGAGGTTGTCGGTGAGGTCGAGCAGGCCGGAGATGAACATGCGATAGCACGCGATGCCCTCGGCCTGGTGCGCCTCGCGGTCCATCGCGGGGTCGCCGGTCGGTGCGGGCGGACGCTTGACGACGAACCCGCCCTTCGCGCCCACCGGCACGATCACCGCGTTCTTCACCGCCTGCGCCTTGACCAGGCCGAGCACCTCGGTGCGGAAGTCCTCCCTGCGGTCCGACCAGCGCAGACCACCACGGGCGACGGCACCGAACCGCAGGTGCACACCTTCGACCCGCGGCGAGCAGACGAAGATCTCGTACGCGGGCCGCGGTTCGGGCAGGTCCGGGATCTGCTGCGGATCGAGCTTGAACGCCAGGTAGGGACGCGGCGCTCCGTCGGCGTCGGTGACGCGGTAGTTGGTGCGCAGGGTCGCGACGATGGCGGCCAGCAACCTGCGCAGGATGCGGTCCTGGTCCAGGCTCGTGACGTCGTCGATGAGGGTGTTGATCTCGGCGATCCACTCTGCCGAGCGTCCCTCCCGGTCGGAGTCGTCGGCACCGAACCGCGTCTCGAACAGCCGCACCAGCGCCGTGGCGATGTCGGTGTGCGCGAGCACGGTCGTCTCGATGTACTCCTGCGAGTAGGGAGAACCCGCCTGCCGCAGGTAGCGCGCGTACGCCCGCAGAATGGACACCTGACGCCAGTCGAGACCGGCCCGCAGGACCAGCGCGTTGAACCCGTCGACCTCGGTGAGACCGCGCCACTCCGCCGCGAACGCGTCCTGGAACCGCACCTGCAGGTCGTCCTCGGCATCGACCGCGGCCAGCACGTCCGGGTCGATGCGCAGCCCGAAGTCATAGATCCACAACCGGGCGCCGTCCTCGCCGGTCAGTTCGTACGGCCGCTCGTCGACCACCTCGACGCCCATGCGCTGCAGCAACGGGAGCATCGTCGACAACGTGACACCGTCACCCTGGGTGTAGAGCTTGAACCGGCGCTCCCCCGGCGCTGCATCCTCGGGCAGATAGAACGACATACGCACGTCGTCGCGGCCGTCGAGCGATTCGAGCATGCGCAGGTCGCGCAGCGCCGAGACGGCGTCGAAGTCCTCCTTGTACGCCTCGGGGAAGACCGTGGCGTATCGCTGCGCCTGTTCGGTGGCCGACTCCTCGCCCGCGAACGTGACGGCCTTGCCGTCGTCGGCGCGTTCCCGCCGCTCGGCCAGGATCGCCTCGACCATCAGGTCGTCCCAGCTGCGCATCGCCTCGGAGAGACGTTCCTGGATGCGCAGGGTGTCTGGTTCGACGGTGGCGCCCGGCTCGGTGTGCACCGTGAAGTGCACCTGCGCGAGCTGCGTCTCCCCCAGCCTGGTGGCGTACTCGAGGTGCGTGCCGTCGAGCTCGTCGAGCAGCACCTGCTGCATCGCGAGGCGGGAGCGCGTCGTGTACCGGTCGCGCGGCAGGAACACCAGGCACGAGTAGAAACGCCCGTACGAGTCACGCCGCAGGAACAGCCGCAGCCTGCGCCGGTCGGCGAGGGTGATCGCACCGGTGGCGGTGGCGTACAGCGAGTCCGGGTCGGCGGAGAAGAGGTCGGCCCGCGGCCAGTTCTGCAGCACCTCGAGCATGCGCTGGCCCGAGTACGACTGCATCGGGAAGCCCGCGCGGTGGATGACCTCACGCACGCGCCGTTCGACGACGGGGATGTCGAGCACGTCCTCGTGCAGGGCGGTCGTGGTGAACATGCCGAGGAACCGGTGTTCGCCGGTGACGTTGCCGTCGGCGTCGAACGTCTTCACCCCGACGTAGTACGGGTAGATCGGACGGTGCACTGTGGACGGTGCGCCCGCCTGGGTGAGCACGAGCAGTTCGGGTTTCAGCGCCTGCGCCGCCGAGTCGGGCCCGGCGGTGAGGTTGCGGGCGGCGAGGCTGTCCTGGCGCAGGACGCCGAGCCCGGAGGCGAGGACCGCACGCAGGGCGGGCCGGCCGTCGTCCTCGATGACCTCGTAGTGGCGGTAGCCGAGGAAGGTGAGGTGACCGTCGGCGAGCCAGCGCAGCAGCTGCGCGCCGTCCCGCACCTCCCGCTGGTCCAGCGGGGGCGGGTCGGCCTCGAGTTCGTCGGCGAGCGCACGGGCCGCGGCCTCCATGCGGTCGGTGTCCTCGACAACCTCACGCACGTCCTCGAGCACCGCGAGCAGCCGCTGCTGCAACTCGCGCGCGCGGTCGGCGTCGGTGATCAGGTCGATCTCGAAGTACATCCACGATTCGATCGTCGCGCTCGCCGGCGGCAAGGCGACGTCGGCGCCGGGGTGCACCTCCTGCAGCGTGCCGGACACGTCGCGGGTGACCATGACGATCGGGTGGACAACGCGCTGCACCTGCACGCCGCCGCGGGACAGCTCGGCGACCACGGAGTCGACGAGGTACGGCATGTCGTCGGTGACGACCTGGATGACGGTGGACTCGCTCGACCACCCGTCCTCGGCGGTGGTCGGGTTGAACAGGCGCAGGGCGGGGCGTCCCGGTACCCGGTTGCGCGCGAGTTCGAGGTGGGAACGCACCGCGCCGACGAGGTCGCCGGGGTCCTCACCGACGATCTCCTCGGCGGGGATCAGCCGGTAGTACACACCGATGAGGTCGGCGATGTCGGGTGCCTGTGCCGCGGCCGTGTCGACGAGGTCGTCGCGGAGTTGTTCAGGGCTGCGCCGGTTCGGCGTATGGCCTGTCTCGTTCCGCCCGTTGGCGGGGACGTGAACACCGGTCGAGCTCATGTCGGACAACGCAACTCTCCACTCTGGCGATGGCACCGCATCGTGCCTTCTGACGTCGCCACTGTATCGGTGCGCCGCGGGCGTGGTGTGCGGATGGCCCGGCCGCTACCGATCGTTGTGCGAGCCGCCGAAACCGCGACCGTTGGCGCTGCCGTTCCGACGGCTTCCGTTCATCCCGCCGACGCCCGAGTGCGGGCTCCGCTCGTCGCCCGATGCGGTGCCGGCCAGTGCCGAGGCGCCGGAGGCGGCGTGGTGTTCGGCGAGCGCACGGGCGAGCAGTTCGGCGAGTCCGGCGTCCTCGGGCGGTTCCTCGGCGGGGAGCTCGTAGGCCGGTTCGGACGCGAAGTCGTACGTGGGCAGCTCGCGCGAGGGCAGGTCCCTGCCGTGCACGGTGACGGGTTCGTCGCTGCCCGGCTGATAGCGGGCCGGCTCGGTGCCGGGTGCCGGCTGTCCGAACGTGTCGGTGCCGCCCGGGGCGTCGGGGCTCGCTCCCCCGGTTCCGCCTGGCGTGACGGCATCGGACGTCTCCGGCTGCGCGGCCGTGTCGCTTCCCGCGGCGGTTCCGTCGTGGGTGCGCGCGTGGGTTCCCTCGCCGATTCCGTCCGAGGGTGCGGTGTCGTCGGTGAACGCGGTGTCGTCGGCGAACGGGGCGAGGGGCAGGAGCGGCGGCGGCAGTTTCAACCGCGGCAACCACGTGTCGTTCTGCGAACCGCCCTGGGTGTCGGGCTCAGTGTCGGGCTGGGTGCCGTCCTGAGCGCCGATCTGGTTGCCGTCGCTCGCGTCGCCGGACGCAGTCTCCTGGCTTGCGTCGGTGTCTGTACGGGCGTCGGTGTCTGTGTGGCCGGGAGCTCCGCCGTCGAGGGCGCTGTCGATCGAGGAGGTGCCGCGGTCGTCGCGGCCGGCGGTCGGGCCGTCGTCCGTGATCGCGGGAAGGATCGCGGTCGACTCCGGCGTGGGCTCTGGGGTGGGCTCTGGCGTCGACTCTGGGGTGGGCTCTGGAGTCGGTTCCGGGGTCGACGCCGTCGCGGCCGCGAGGATCGGCTCGACGCTGGCACCCGCCGTGCCGGAGTCGAGTACCTCCGCCCTGGTCGAGTCGGTGAATGACGGTTCGTTCGAGTCCGCGTCACGGCCGGAGCCGTGCGTCTCGTCCGATGTCGAGTGCGCGCCCTCCGTTTCGGCGGTGGCACGCCTGCGGCCCCCGCCCGACGGCGAGATGCCGAGACGGTCGAGGACCGATCGTGCGGTGACGGAACCATGTTCGCTGTCGTGCCGGCGACGACGGCGCGGCTCCGACGAGGCCTGTCGGTCCCGCTCCGGTTCCGTGCCGTTCGCGGCCGCTGCGGACGTCGGCGCCTCATGGGTGGACTCGGCGGCCTGGGTGGACTCGGCTGCCGGCGTCTCCATGCCCGGGACCTGCGGTGCCGGGGTCTGCGGTGCCGGGGTCAGCGGTGCCGTGTTCGGTCCGGCCGTGCTCGCCTCGACGGTGTTCGATGCGCCCGTGTTCGATACCGCCGTGTTCGACGCGCCCGTGTTCGACGCCGCCGTGTTCGCTGCCGCAGGGTCCGCGGTGGGCTCCGGCGCGGCTGCCGCCTCCGGCACCTCGGTGTTCGGCGTCGAGTCCGGCTCCGGCGCGGCGTGGTGGCCGTTGACCGGGGTTTTCGTGGCCGGGGTGCTTGTAGCGGCGGTCTTCGTGACGTCGAAGCCGTTCGTGTGCTCGACGCCGTCGGCCGAGCGCTCCGTGTCCGCGTGGGCGTTCGAGGCCGTGCTGTCGAACGCAGGGATTGCGGGCATGACGGCGGTCGCTTCCGCGGCCGACTCGGGAGGCGCACTGCCCCGCGACGACTCCCCGTGGCCGTTGACCGCCGGTTGGTCACCGGAGCGACCGCCGGCGGCAGGCTGGCCAGCGGACACGGCGTGGCCGTTGGCTGCCGTCGCGGTCGACGGCGCCTCGGCGGCGGGCTGCGCGGAGGGGGCATCGGACGCGGCGGTCGACTGCGCCGGCATGTCCTGCCGAGCAGCCGACGTCGACGCGGGCCGTGCCGACGTGACGATCTCGGCGAGGTCCACGGGCGCCTGTTCGCCGGAGCCGAACTCGCCGTGCAGCACCGCACGCGCCTGACTGCGCGCCCGTGCGTAGCGCTGCTCGGCGGCACGCGCGTTGTGCAGGCAGGTCACGGCCTCGGACGGGTTGCCGATGTGCTCTTCGACGTTGGCCAGTTCCAGCCACATGCGCGCCGACAGCGCGTCGAGGTCGTGCCGCCCGACGCTGTAGAGCGCGTCGCGCAGCATCGTCGCCGCCGACTCGGCGGAACCGTTGCGCAGCAACACCCGGGTGGCCAGCGCGGTCCGCAACCACGCGGCCGGTGCGACCGAGGCGGCGCGCTCGGGTTGGTCCAGCAACGGCTGGGCGGCCTCGAGCGCGAGCTCGCCGTCGCCCCGGTCGAGCAGCGAGCAGACGAGTTCGAGCACCAACCGGATGCGGGCCAACCCGCCGTCCGTCGCGGGGTCGGTCATCTTGTCGAGAAGCCCGATGCCGGTGCGGGCGGCGTCGGCCGCGCCCATGACGTCACCGTGCCTGCGCCGATGCCCGGACACGGCGAGCCGGATCAGAGCCCGCGTCACCAGCCGCTCGTCGTCATCGAGGGAACTGTCGGCCGCGACCAGGCGATCACCTTCGAGCAGCACCCGGTCGAGTTCGGCCTTGCGCCCGAGCGTTCCGAGGCAGCCCACGAGGTGACACAACGCCGTCGCACGCTGAGCGGTGGACAACCCGCCCACGGTGAGCACGGGCCGCAGGATCGCCAGCCCGGTCAGCGGAGCGCCGACGCTGCGTGCGCAGACCGCGAGGTCGGTACGCACCCGAGCCGCGACGACCGGCAGACCGGCGTCCTCGGCAGCACGCAGCGCCGTGACGGCCCTGCCCACGGTGGAGGCCCGATGACCCAGTCGCACTCGCGCGTGGACGACCGTGGCCTCGGCCCGCACCCACAGGCTGTTGGCCCCCGCGGACTCGGCGAGCGAGGCCGCGCGCTCGGCCAGGACCACGGACAGTTCGGGGGCCCGCAGTTCCATGGCGTCCGCCCGGTCGAGCAGGCGCTCGACGGCCCGCAGGTCCCCCGCACTGCTCGCGCCGCGGAACCCACCATGAGGCACCGCCGTATCGCGGCCGATGACCGCGTTCGTGCTGGCCGACTCAGTGGCAACCACGGGAACTCCGCTCTGTGAAGGCTTCACATTCCTGCAGACGGGCGTGCCAGCGAGCCGGCGACCGGAGCGTCACCGTCCGTCGCCGGACACGTGCCCCCGGCCACCCGCTCGCGAGTCACCGACCATATCCAATGCGTCACTCGCGGCTGGCCCGGGTGATCAGTCCCTGGTGAGCTTCCGGTGCGTCACCCGGTGCGGCCGCGCCGCGTCCGGGCCCAAGCGCTCGACCTTGTTCTTCTCGTAGCCCTCGAAGTTGCCTTCGAACCAGAACCACTTGGCCGGGTTCTCCTCGTCGCCCTCCCAGGCGAGGATGTGGGTCGCCACGCGGTCCAGGAACCAGCGGTCGTGGGAGATGACCACCGCGCACCCGGGGAACTGCTCGAGCGCGTTCTCGAGCGAACCGAGCGTCTCGACGTCGAGGTCGTTGGTCGGTTCGTCGAGCAGCAGCAGGTTGCCGCCCTGCTTGAGCGTCAACGCGAGGTTGAGCCGGTTGCGCTCACCGCCGGACAGGACACCGGCCGGCTTCTGCTGGTCGGGCCCCTTGAAGCCGAAGGCGCTCACGTAGGCACGCGAGGGCATCTCGACCTGGCCGACGTTGATGTAGTCGAGCCCGTCGGACACGACCTGCCACACCGTCTTGTCCGGGTCGATACCGGCCCGCGTCTGATCCACATAGGACAGCTTCACGGTGTCGCCGATCTTCACGTTGCCCTCGTCGGGGTTCTCCAGCCCGACGATCGTCTTGAACAACGTGGTCTTACCGACACCGTTGGGGCCGATCACGCCGACGATGCCGTTGCGCGGCAGCGTGAACGACAGGTCGTCGATGAGCAGACGGCCGTCGAAGCCCTTCTTCAGGTGCTCGACCTCGACCACCGTGTTGCCCAGCCGCGGACCGGGCGGGATCTGGATCTCCTCGAAGTCGAGCTTCTTGTTCTTCTCGGCTTCCTCGGCCATCTGCTCGTAGCGCTCGAGACGGGACCGCGATTTCGTCTGGCGGGCCTTGGCGTTGGAGCGCACCCACTCGAGCTCGGACTTGAGGCGCTTGGCGAGCTTGGCGTCCTTCTTGCCCTGGACCTCGAGGCGCTCCCGCTTCTTCTCGAGGTAGGTCGAGTAGTTGCCCTCGTAGCCCTCGACCCGGCCCCGGTCGAGCTCCATGATCCACTCGGCGACGTTGTCCAGGAAGTACCTGTCGTGCGTCACGGCGAGCACGGCGCCCGGGTAGCTGGCCAGGAACTGCTCGAGCCACAGGACACTCTCGGCGTCCAGGTGGTTGGTGGGCTCGTCGAGCAGCAGCAGGTCGGGCTTCGACAGCAGCAGCTTGCACAGGGCGACGCGGCGGCGCTCGCCACCGGACAGGTGCGTCACGGGCTCGTCGCCCGGCGGGCAGCGCAGGGCGTCCATCGCCTGTTCGAGCTGCGAGTCGAGCTCCCAGGCGTCGGCGTGGTCGAGCTCCTCCTGCAGCTTGCCCATCTCGGCCATCAGCTCGTCGGTGTAGTCGGTCGCCAGCTGCTCGGCGATCTCGTTGAACCGGTCGAGCTTGACCTTGATCTCGCCGAGGCCCTCCTCCACGTTGCCGCGGACGGTCTTCTCCTCGTTGAGCGGCGGCTCCTGCTGGAGAATGCCCACGCTCGCGCCCGGCTGGATGAACGCCTCGCCGTTGCTGGGCTGGTCGAGTCCCGCCATGATCTTCAGGACGGTCGACTTGCCCGCACCGTTCGGGCCCACGACGCCGATCTTCGCGCCGGGGAAGAACGCGGTGCTGACATCGTCGAGAATCACCTTGTCCCCGACGGTCTTGCGCACCTTCTTCATGGTGTAGATGAACTCGGCCATACAGCGATCGTAGAGCCGTGCCACGAGTCGACTGACGGTGGCCACCGTCCGCACGCGTGACCCGCCGTGCAAGAAGACCCCTCATCACGCCACCGCCGCGGGTTCCGACGGCAGCCCGCGCGCAGCCGGACCGCCCTGACCAGGCGAGGAGCTCGTGGCCGACGTCGAGTCGAACACGGTCTTCACATCGCGCGCCCCGCGTTCGACGGTCGTGGTGCACCAGGCCAGGTTCGGGCCGACCGCCTGCGCCTCGAGCTCGGTGACGCTGCGGGAGCGGCCGTCGGTGACGAACTCGTTCGTGTGGAGTCTGCCCGTCACCACGACGGGATCGCCCTTCGACAGCGACGTCGCGACGTTGTCGGCGAGCCGCCGCCAGCACGACACACGTACGGCCAGCGAGCGGCCGTTGCGCCATTCGCCGGCGTCCTTGTCGTAGCGCCGTTCGTTGCTGCGCAGCCAGAAGCCGACGACCCTGCCGCTGTGGGTGTCCCGGTCGGCGAGCTCGCTCGAGACGTTGCCGACCACGGTCACCACGGTTTCGCCGATCGCCATGTCGTTTCCCTTTCTCGCTCGGGTTCGGTGCTCGATGGCTTCCACCGTGCACCGCGAGAAGGGTCGTGAGCGGCCGCGTCCGAAATCTGTGGACGCCGAAGGGCGGTGTGGATGATCCGGCCGTCCGCGGGCTTCGCACGAACGTTCTGTCGGACCCCTGTGCTACTCGGTCCGTTTCCCTTCCGAGAGCTGTTTCAGCATCGCGTTGTAGGCCGCCAGCTCCTGGTCGTTGGTGGCGTCCTCACGCCGGTCCCGGCGCCGTGCCTCGCGGTCGTCCGCCCGTGCCCACTGGATCAGCAGCGCGATCATCACGATGACCACCGGGATCTCGCCGGTCGCCCACGCGATGCCACCTCCGGTGCGCTGGTCGATGAGGAGGTTGTCCACCCAGGGCAGGTCGAGTCCCCGATAGAACGGCTCTCCGATCACGGTCTGCATGTTCATCAACGTCACGCCGAAGAACGCGTGGAACGGCATCGAGGCGAACACCATGCCGAGTTTCGCCAGGTGCGGCAGCTTCCGCGGCGAGGGATCGATGCCGATCACCGGCCAGTAGAAGACGTACCCGGCCAACAGGAAGTGGGCGTTCATCGCCAGATGGGCCCAGTGGTAGTTGAGCGCCGCGTCGAACAACCCCGAGTAGTAGAGGCCGTAGAACGATCCGACGAACAGCGCCGTGGCGACCACCGGGTTGGTCAGCACGCGCGTCACCGGTGAGTGGACGAACGCGAGCAGCCACTCGCGCGGGCCGGGAGGTGCGTTCCTGCCCGCGGTCGGCAACGCCCGCAGCGCCAGGGTGACCGGCCCGCCGAGGACGAGCAGGACCGGCACACCCATCGACAGGAACATGTGGCCGACCATGTGGACGCTGAACATCGACGGCGAGTACCGCCCGAATCCGGACGACGTCGCCAGCAGCAGCATGGCGCAGCCCAGCACCCAGGCCCAGGTGCGGCCGACGGGCCAGGCGTCACCACGGCGGCGAAGCCTGCGCACGCCCACCAGGTACAGGACGGCGAGCACGATCGCCGCCGTGCCGTAGACGAGGTCGAACCGCCATGCGGTGAGCAACCGCCAGAACGTCGGCTCGCCGGTGAGGTCGTAGCCGAGGAGCAGCTCGGTGCGGGACGGCTGGGCGGCGATCTCGGCCGGTGGCGGCGTCCTGGCCAACGCCGCGGCGAGGCCGATCGTGACCAGCATGATCAGCATCTCGACGCCGGCGAGCCTGATGAGTTGCCCACCGCCTGCACCGTCGCGCAGGTCCGCGATGCTGCGACGGCGCTGCTGGTGTCCGAAAACCCCGAGCACGGCCAGCGCCACGATCTTCGCGAGGACGAGCAGTCCGTAGTCCGTGGTCAGCAGGTCCCCCGGGGCGACCCGGACCAGTGCGTTGACCACGCCCGAGACCGCCATGACGATCCAGGCGACGAGCGCGACCTTCGAGAACCGCGTCGCCGCGAGCGTGAGGTGCGCGCCGCGCCTGCGCCCGTGTGCGAGCAGCGCGATGAGCCCTCCGACCCACAGTGCGGCGCCGATGAGGTGGTACAGCAGGCTGTTGGTGGCCACGTCGTGGGAGCCACCGCTGGCGGAATGGCCGGTCACGGCGACGGGGACGAGACCGGCGACCGCCACGAAGAACAGGGTCGCGGTCCACCCCCACGACAGCACGAGCCTGCATCCGAGCGCGAGCAGCAACGCGACGAAGGCCGTGATCAGCCAGGCTTTCGGCTGTTCGATGGCGCCGACGAAATTGAGGAACCTGTCGGGGTCCAGCAGTTCGGTGACCGGCCTGCCCGCGCCGTCCGCGGCCACGAAGAACACCGAGGTCAACGCGAACACGAACCAGGCCCAGGCCGCGTACCCGGCGGTGCGGACGGCGGCATAACCGTCGACGGCAAGCGTGCCCGAGGACTGCGGCGGCACGAGGAATGCGGCGAGCAGCAGCGATCCGATGCACACGGCGGAGGCGATGTCGGAGGCGACCCGCACGACGGTGATGCCGTACGTCGTGACGGGGCCGGGGTCGGACACGCCTGCGACGGCGCTGATGCCGCCGGTCAGTGCGATCAGGCCGACCGCGACGACGACACCGAGCAGTGCGCCGACGGCCAGCAGGGGTGCGATGCCCGCCCGGCGCGCGACGCGCACGTCAGGCTCGGAGTCGGCTGCGGTGGACACGTCTACGAGGGTAGGGGTGCCGCCTCTGCCGATCCTCGCCGGTCAGGCGGGACGCGGGCCACGCCACAGCTGCGGGCGTGCGCCCGCCTACCAGTTTCCGACGGCCGCCACAAGCGGTTTCCGAGAAATGTGGACAACCGGCGCAGTTTCGCGGCGCCCTGAGCACATTCCCTTAACCCGAACGAGTTGCCTATGGCGAGTTGTCCACAGAATCAGATTTTCCCGGTGACATCCCTTGCCGAATCCGCCAGCCTGGAAATCACACCGAACACGACGAAACGACCACTTCTGGGGAGAGAAACCGATGACCCGTCGACACATCGCCGTCCGCACCGCACTGCCCGCCGTCCTGCTCGGCGTCGCGACCACGATCGGTATCGCGACTCCGGCGTCCGCGGAGCCGAATCCGGCCAACAGCCCGGAGTTCAGCTGCAACGTCGGTGAGTTCTGCGCATGGGAGGGACAGTTCTACAACGGACCGATGGAACGCTTCGACCTACGGGATACGCATACGGAGAAGTGCGTTCCGCTGTCGAACGGGATGGAGGCGAACTCGTTCGCCACCAGAATGGAACGGCACGTCACCGTCTATCAGGACCGAGAATGCGCCACCGAGGCGGATTTCAGTACCTATCCCGGTCCGGGAACGTTCGTTCCGCAGGCTCCGTACGTCGTGCGGGCGATTCAGATCTGGGAATGACGCCGGCCCACCGAGCCCGGTGGCACCGCGTACGACACGGCTGGGGAACCCGTGCCGACGCGGATGTTCACCAGGAAGCGGTCACGAGACCCCGACCGTGACCGCGCCGTGGGGGCACCGCCTGCGGAGCGCGGCCCCACGCACCGCAGGACTCCCGCGCCGCGGTGCCCCCACGGCACCTCCACCGGCCCCGGCGTCACGTGCGGCAGCATCGCGCAGCGAAAGTGTCGGATCGGCGAGCCGGATCAGAAGTCCCGAACGGGCGACATGCCGGAGGGAGGTTGCACTCTCGGACATGACAGCCACCCTAGGGACCACCGCATCCGGGCTCAGCCGTGCACGCTCCGCAGCAAGGTAGTCGTGTCACGTCGCTCCCGGCACCCTGGCCTGCTCCAGGACCAGATCCCGGACGTCCGCGGCGGCGATGCGGTCGCGGCGCGTACCCGGGTCGCTGCACAGCAACACCGGGCCGTCGGCGGGGTCGTCGGGCAGCCTGCCGTGCGTGCCCTGCACCCAGCGCCCGTCCGTCGGCACCACGTTCATCGTGTACCGCAGCCCGAGCTTCTTCTTCACCAGCCCGAGCGCCGCCCGCGCCTTCGCCCTCGGATCGGCTGGGTCGAGGAAAAGCTCGGCCGGGTCGTAGCCCGGCTTGCGGTGGATGTCGACGCCGCGCGCGAAGTCCGGCGCACACGTGTCGTCGAGCCAGTAGTAGTACGTGAACCACGCGCCCTGCTCGGCGACCAGCACCAACTCGCCAGCACGCTCGTGGTCGATGCCGTAGTCGGCCTGCGCCTCACGGTCCAGCACCAGGTCCACGCCGGGCAGGTCCCGGCACAGCTTCGCCACCGCCCCCACGTCGGCAGGGTCGGCGACGTAGACGTGCGCGACCTGGTGATCGGCCACCGCGAACGCCCGCGACGTCCACGGGTCCAGGTACTCCATCCCCTCCTGGGTGTAGACCTCCAACAGCCCGGACGTCCGCAACATCCGGTTGACGTCGACCGGCCGCGACGCGGGCGTGATGCCGTACTCGCTCACCACGACGACCGTGGCGCCGCGCGCCTGGGCGTCGTCCAGCAACGGCGCGACGGTGCGGTCGACGTCGCGCACGGCGGCAAGGGCCTGTGGACTGTCGGGACCGTGGCGTTGCAGGTCGTAGTCGAGGTGCGGGACGTACGCCAGCGTCAGGTCCGCATCCGGCAGCAGCCGCCGGGAGGCCGCGACCACCCACTCGCTGGAACGCAACGACGCCGTCGGACCCCAGTAGTTGAACAGCGGGAACGCGCCCAGCTCCGCGGTGAGCTCGTCGTGCAGCGCCGGCGGACGCGCGTAGCAGTCCGGGGACTTGCGTCCGTCGGCGTGATAGACCGGGCGCGGTGTGATGGTCCAGTCGGTGCTGGCACCCATGGCGTACCACCAGCACACGTTGGCCGCGCGATAGCCGGGATCGGCGCGCCGGGCGGTCTCCCACACCTTCTCCCCCTGCACCAGTCGGTTGTGCTGCCGCCACAGGTAAACCTCGCCGAGGTCCCGGAAGTACCAGCCGTTCCCGACGATGCCGTGCTCGCGCGGCGGACGTCCGGTGAGCATCGTCGATTGCACCGAGCACGTGACGGCCGGCAGCACGGTGTCGAGCTGCGCCTGCCAGCCGTCCGAGGCGAGCGCGCGCAGACGTGGCGCGTGCGCCAGCAGCCGGGGTGTCAGTCCGACGATGTTGAGCAGCAGGACCCTGTTCGCAGTCATGTGGTCTCCAATCCGGCTCGCCGCATCCGGTCGGCGACCCAGCGCAGTTCCGCGGCGAGGCCGGAGATCAGCTCGGCATCGCTGCCCGGTCGCTGCGCCTCCGGCAACACCGACCAGGTGTAGGTCTCCATCTCGACGTGATCGGTCATCGCGGCCGGCCCACCGAGCAGGGCGTCCAGGGTCTCGCCGAGTTCGTCCTGTGTGGACTCCAGTGGCGATTCGGGACGTCGATGGATCGGCACGTGGAAGTGCACGCGCCACGGCCCGGTTCCCCGCAACGCGCGGCGGCCATTGACGGCCTCGGGAAGATCGTCGCGCTCGGCGATGCGCGACGGGCCGCGCTCGCGAACCTGGTGCAGGAACCGGTCCTCGGCGTAGGACGACAACGCCTCCCGCGTGGCGGCGTCGTTCGGTGTCGCGGCGTGCAGCGCCGCCGAGGCCTGGGTCTTCACGATCGGCAGTCCGGCGTCGGCGAGCCGACGCACCGCCGAGGCCGGGTCCTCGAACGCCACCGCCAGGTGGCAGGCGTCCAGGCACAGTCCGATGTGGCCGGTGTCGATGCCGGAGAGCTGTTCGATCGCGTCATCGACGGTCTCCACCACGCAGCCGGGCTCGGGTTCCAGGCCGACCCGGATCGGCCTGCCGGTCTCGGCGGTCTGCTTGGCGAGCCCTTCCGCCAGCCGGTCCAGCAGCTCGCGTGCCCGCAGGCGACGGTCGGAGTACCACGGCGCCCGCCATGCCAGCGGCACCGTCGAGATGCTGCCGCGCGCTGCGTCGTCCGGCAGCAGCCGCGCCAGCACGCGTGCGCACGTCAGGGTGTAGTCCAGTCGCCGCGTCTCCACCCAATCCGGGCTGTACACCGCCTTCTTCACCACCGGGTCGTGGAACCCCTGGTATGGGAAGGCGTTCAGGGTGACGACCTCGAGACCGTGGTCGTCCAGCGCGGTCCGGAGCCGGTCGAGATCGGGATGGTCGGCAAGGTGCGCGGCCAGCGGCGCCGGCAACCACAGCCCGACGCCGAGCCGGTCGACGTCGAGCTCCGCGCGGATGCCTCCACCGAACACCCGGAGCTGGCGCATCAGCCCGTCGATGTCCTCGGCGGGGTGGACGTTGGTGCAGTACGCGAGATGGACGCTGCTGCCGTCGGGGTGAGCGAAGCGCATGCCGCCCCCTCACGCCGGACGCTGGCCGCGCAGCACGGAGTTGCCCTCGAATGTCGCAGTCTGGTCGCTGTCGATCGGGTCGAGGAGCAGCCGCCGGCTCTGGCCGTAGAACGCGACGGGATTGCGCCACAGCACGCGGTCGACGTCGTCCTCATCGAAGCCGGCGTCCCGCATCGCCTGCCCGGTCTTGGCGGTCTTCAGCGGGTCACTGCGACCCCAGTCGGCGGCGGAGTTGACGATCATTCGGTCCAGGCCGTGGTCGGCGAGGATCCGGACCATGCGATGTTCGTCCATTTTGGTGTCCGGGTAGATGGAGAACCCGAGCCAGCAGCCGGAATCGGCCACCAGGTCGACGGTGACTTCGTTCAGGTGATCGACCAGTACCCGTTCCGGTGGCAGCCCGGACGCCGCGACCAGTTCCAGGGTGCGCCGGGTGCCTTCCACCTTGTCGCGGTGCGGGGTGTGCACCAGCACCGGCAGGTCGTGCTCCCCGGCGAGGTCGAGCTGGCGGACGAAGGCCTTCTCCTCGTCGTCGGTCATCGAGTCGAACCCGACTTCGCCCACGGCGACCACGCCGTCCTTGGCGAGGTAGCGCGGCAGCGCGTCCAGCACCTCGGCGCACCGGGGGTCATTGGCCTCCTTCGGATTGAGCGCGATCGTGCAGTGGTGGCGGATGCCGAACTGGGCGGCACGGAACCGTTCCCAGCCGAGCAGCGAGTCGAAGTAGTCGTAGAACGACGCGGCACTGCTGCGTGGTTGGCCGAGCCAGAACGCCGGTTCGGTGACCGCGCGGACCCCGGCCGCGTACATGGCTTCGTAGTCGTCGGTGGTGCGGGAGGTCATGTGGATGTGGGGATCGAAGATGCGCATCAGTCCTCCTAGTCACGGGCGCACGCGTTGCTGGTCAGGGACAGGTGCCCCATCGGGATCCGGTCGCCGGGAGGTCAGCTGGTCGAGCAGCCACGTCGCATCGGCCGGGACGTCGCGGCCCGCCGCACGGCGCTCGGCCGCAAAGGCCTCGACCATCCGGGCCAACTCGGCGTCACGGCGTTCCCCAATCCCCGAGCGTTCGGCGATCCCGGACACCGCCGCCAGCGGAACACCGGTGAACAGGCACTTCAGCACGCCGTGCCGCCAGGTATGGGCGTCCAGGTGCCGCGCCGCGTAGGGGCCGAGCGCCGCCGCGATGTGCCGGGTGTCGTTGCCACGCAGTGCGTCCCCCACCAGATCGAGCGCTGCGTCGCCCACGTCGAGGTGGTCCAGGGCTCGTAGCACGGCGCGTTTCTCGTCGGCGTCGCCGTGCCGGTACAGCGCGCCGATCTCCGCGACGAGGGCATCCCGATCCCAGCCCTGGGCTGCGGCGCACACCAGCGCGACCCTGGCCTGGTCCTCGATCCGCGGCGTGACCATGCCGTCGGGGTCGTCCGGATCGGCCGGTCCCCTGCCGACAGTGCGGGCCACAGCGGGGAAGAGCACCGCGATCCGCGCCGGGTTGGCCGTAACCTCGCCGGTCAGCTCGCCGAGCCTGGCTCTGCCTTCGGTGTCGAGCAGGTCGTCCAGTCGTGTCACGGCGTCACCTCCGCCGCGAGTGCCGCTGCCCTGGCGGTGCGCAACGCGTCGAGCGACCGCGCGGCGACGGCCGGTGCGGCATGGGAATGCCGCGGCAGCTCCACGCTCACCAGCCCCTGATAGCCGACGTCGAGCAGCGCGCGGAGCGTGGCGGGCAGGTCGACGTCGCCGTCGCCGAACTCGAGGTGCTCGTGTACCCCGGGGCGCATGTCGTCGATCTGCACGTTGCCCAGAAGCGACCCGACGTCGCGGATGCGCTCCTGCGGCGGTGCGGGTTCGTTGCAGACGCAGTGTCCGACGTCGACGGTCACCGTGAGGCGTTCGGGGTCACCGAGCCTGCGACGTAGCTGCGCCACCCCCGCCAGCGTGTCGACGAACATGCCCGGCTCCGGTTCGAACGCGCACCGCACGTCGTGGCGCTCGGCCTCGGCCAGCACCTGCTCGACGCCACGGGTGAGCCGCTCCCAGGCCTGGTGGGGACCGACGCCCTCGGGCACCGTTCCCGACCAGAACGACACCGCCTCCGCGCCGAGGTCGGCCGCGACCCGGATCGCGCGATGCAGGTAGTCGACGCGACGCTCGCGGCCGGTGTCCGACACCAGCGTCGGTTCGTGTTTGCGCCACGGATCCAGGACGTAGCGGGCACCGGTCTCGACGACGACGCCGAGACCGTACGCGGAGAGACGGCGGCGCACGTCGTCGGTGCGGGCGGCGAGGTCGGGGGCGAACGGGTCGAGATGCGGATGGTCGAGGGTCAGCGCGACACCGTCGTAGCCGAGATCGGCGAGCACGCCGAGGGCCTCGTCCAGGCGGTGTCCGGCGAATCCGTTGGTGCCGTAGCCGAAGCGCAGGGTCATGTCGGCGACACCACCTTCGAGGCCAGCCGCGCGATCGGACCCGCGGCCAGGAGTCCCCCGGCGAGCCCGATCGCGCCGGTCCCGGCCACGAGAGCGGCATGCAACCCGATGACGCCTCGCACACCGGCGCCGGTCGCGGTGCGGACCGTGGCGGCGTCCGGGGTGCGCGCGGCACCGGCCTGCGCGCGGCCGACCGTGCCCGCGTACGTGGCGGCGAACGCGGCGGCCGCGACGGCGCGGCGCTTGTCGTCGGTGGGGAGCGTGTCGTCGGTGGGGAGCGTGTCGTCGGCGCGCCGGCCGCGACGCCGAGGCAACGCGGCCACCGCAGCCGCCACGGCCGCCGACGTCGTCGTGGCGAGTGCCGCCAGGCCGGTACGCCGCGATCCACCGTGCACCTCACCTCTGCTCAGGGTGGTCACACCGAGCGTGTGCCCGGCGACCGCGGAGGCCGGCAGTGCCGCCCTCCGCGGTCGACCCCCGGCTCCGAGCAGCACGTCCAACCCCCGCGCGGCCGCCATGACGGCGGGGCCGGCCGGGGTGTCCTTCGCGACGAGGTCGTAGGTCCACGCCGCGGCGGCGACCGGCACCGCGATCCGCACGGCGGTGCGACCGCCCACGGCGGCGGCGATGCCAAGGCCCGCGCCGGTCAACCCGGCGGCCAGCGCGAGTGCCTCGCCGGGCCGCACCCTGCCGGACGGGATCGGGCGCTCGGGGCGTTCCACGGCGTCCAGCTCCCGGTCGGCGTAGTCGTTGAGCGCCATGCCCGCCAGGTAGAAGCACGCCGAGGCGGCCGGCATGGCCCAGCCCCGCGTGCCGTACGGCCAGCCCGCCGCCGCGCCGCCGGCAAGGCTGTCGCCGGGGATGGTCAGCACGGCCGGCAGCCGTACCAACTCGACCACGTCCCGCGCCCTCATCGGTCACCTCCGAGCCGCCCACACCACTCGGTGAGGGCGCGCCACTGGCCGGCCAGGTCGTGCCCGGAGTCGCCTGCGGGATCCTTGAAGAAGAAGCCGAGCGCGCCGAGCGGGCCGGACTCCCCGGCCTGATGGGCCCGTGCGACCAACCGGGCGAGGTCGAGCACCAGCGGCGCGGCGAGCGCGGAATCGCAGCCCTGCCAGGTGAACTGCATCGACATCTTGGTTCCGAGGAAACCCTCGAACGACACCATGTCCCATGCCGTCTTCCAGTCGCCGAGATCTTCGACGTAGTCGATGTGCAGCGGGCCGTCCACCGGCTCGCCCAGCAGCTCGGTGAGTCCCTTGCCCTTGGTCTCCGTCTTGCTCGTCACCGTCACCGGATCGGCAAGTGCCCGGCCGTCTCCCCCGCCAAGCAGGTTGTACGACGCCCAGGAGCGCACCCGCAGGGCGCGGGTCGCGAACATCGGCGCGAGCGCCGACTTGACCAGCGTCTCCCCGGTCTTGCCGTCCGAACCCGCCCACGGCAGCCCCACCCGCTCGGCCAGTTGAGCCAGTGCGGGCAGCCGCGGGCCGGGACTCGGCGTGAACGCCACGACCGGGCACCCGGCCCGGAACGCCGCGTAGGCGTAGAGGGAGCTGGCGGGCAACGGCGATTCGCCCGCCGCCAACGCCCGCTCCAGTGCGTCCAGATCGGACAGTTCCGGGGTCATGGCGACCGGAGGCTCGGTGGTGGCGACGTCCACGACGATCACCCGGTCCAACGCGTGCGCAGCGCGGAACCCGGCCAGGTCGCGGCTGATCTGCTCGACCGCCTCCCGCTGGGTGCCCTCGGAGGGCTCGTGCGGATCGGTACTCGCGACGCCGTGCCGGATGCGGGCGTCCACCCGGGTGAGCCCGTCGTGCACCGCGCGCGCGAGCTCGATGCCGAACACCCCGCCGTCAGCCAGCGCCTCGGCGCGTTTCGGCAGCGAGTCGCCGGCGACGTCGTGGCCGCCGATGAGCAGATCGGCCACTCCGGGCGGCCGGGCGACCGCCACCTCGGGCAGGTCGGTGACGCACCCGGTGCGCCGCGTCAGCCCCGCGGTCAACGCGAGCGCGCCGACGGTCGCGGTGGTGGCCACCGACCCCCGCGCGCCGATGAACCACAATCCGGTTTTCGGTGCCATCCTCCGGCCTCCCTGGGTGGTTGGGTTACCGCCGGACGTGACTCGTTGTGGCCGCCGCAGCGACCACAACGACTCACGTCCCGGTGGCAGCGATGCGTTTACTGCACCGGTTCGAGCACGACCCGGTCACTGCCGGACAGCGACGGCAGGCCGTCCTCACCCGGGTCGCTGTAGCTGGCGTCGAACACGCCGTACAAGTTGTCGTGCTCGGGGTCGTGACCGTCCGGCACCGTGGTCCGGATCGAGCCGGAGCACCCGTACGACGTGGTCTGCGGGTGACCGTGATCGTCGTGGCCGAGGATGTAGGTCACCTCGACCTGCGAGCAGTCCACCGGCTGGTCGTCGGTCACCGAGACCTCGTACTGGACGACGTCACCGAAGGAGAACTCCTGCCCCTCGACGGGCGTGACGAACTCCACCTCCGGCGCCTCATTGCCGACGACGATCGGCACCTCGGCGACGCCGGTCTTGCCCCGGTGCTTGCCGCCTACGTCGGTCACCTGCAACGAGGCGTTGTAGGCCCCGTTCTCGGTGTAGGTGTGCGTCGGGTTCGGCTCCCGCGAGTCGACCTTGCCGTCGGCGTTGAAGTCCCAGGCGTAGCGCAGCTGGTCACCGTCGGCGTCCTTGGTGCCCTCGCTGGAGAACGACACCGTCAGCGGTGCCTCCCCGTTGTCGACGTCGGCCGTGGCCTTCGCCTCCGGGCTGTGGTTGCCGTTCGGTCCGATGTAGTCGATCCGCGACAGCGAGGCCTCCGGCAGTTCGCCGAAGTAGCCCTTGCCGTACTCCAGCATGTAGAGCGCACCGTTCGGGCCGAACTCCATGGCCATCGGAGCGGACAGCGGGGTGGACGAGACCACGTCCTCGATACCGGTCAGCGCGCCGGACTCGTCGAGGTGGAGCCCCTTGATGTAGTCCCGGGTCCACTCGTAGAACAGCGGCAACCCGTCGTAGTGCTTCGGCCAGGCGACCGGCGCGCGGCCCACGAGGTTCTTGGGGTCGAAGTCGTAGACGGGGCCGGCCATCGGGCCGATACCCCCGGTGCCGAGCTCGGGGAACTGCTCCGACTCCTCGTAGTCGTACCAGAGCTGTGGCTGCTCCACCGGCGGTAGCTCCGTGAGCCCGGTGTTGCGTGGCGACTCGTTCACCGGCGCCGCACAGTCGAAGGTCTCGCCGGACTCACCGGTGGCGAAGTCGTAGTCCACATAGGGCAGTTCAGCGGTGGCGCAGTACGGCCAGCCCCAGTTGCCCGGTTCGGTCGCGGCGAACCACTTGCCGGTCCCCTGCGGGCCGCGGTCCGGGTCGGCGACGGCCGCGTCCGGCGAGTAGTCGGCGACGTAGAGCGCATCCGTGTGGGGGTCGACGGCGATGCGGAACGGGTTCCGCAGTCCCATCAGGTAAATCTCCGGGCGCGTCTTCGCCGTGCCTTGCTCGAAGAGGTTGCCCTCCGGGATGGTGTACGAGCCGTCGTCGCCAACCTTGATCCGCAATACCTTGCCGCGCAGGTCGTTGGTGTTGGCCGAGGCGCGCTGCGCGTCGAAGGCCGGGTTGCGGTCCTCCCGCTCGTCGATGGGCGTGTAGCCGTCCGAGGAGAACGGGTTGCTGTCGTCGCCGGTGGCGAGGTAGAGATTGCCGTCGCTGTCGAACTCGATGTCCCCACCGACATGGCAGCAGATTCCCCGATCGACCGGAACCTCGATGATCTGCTGCTCGCTCGACAGGTCCAGGGTGTTGCCGTCGAGCTGGAACCGCGACAGCCGGATCTCGCCCTCGAACGGGGCGAAGTCCTCCGGCGTCCCGACCTCGGGAGCGTCGCCCTCGTTGACGTCCGGTGTGGATGGATCGTCCTCCGGGGTGTCCAACGGCGGCGAGTAGTACAGGTAGACCCAGCGGTTCGTCGTGCCGTTGAAGCCGGGGTCGATGGCGATGCTCTGCAGACCCTCCTCGTCGTGTTCGTAGACGTCGAGGTCCGCGGCGACGATGTTGCGACCGGTGTCCGGGACGTGCATCCGCACCTCGCCCGGCCGCGTGGTGTGCAGCACCCTGCCGTCCGGCAGCACGGCGAGATCCATCGGCTCGCCCGGGGTGTCGTCGAGGACGACCTTCTGGAACTCCGAGTCCGGCGGCGGAGCTTCTTCCTCCGCCGTGGACAGTCCTGGCGCTGTCAGTAGCGCGGTAGTCACGGCGGTCACGAGCGCCGCGACGGATATTTTGCGCATCACGAACTCTCCTCGGATAGGTGGAGACCACACGCGCGGCTGACGTGACCGCACGCCACTGGATGGGGCCGGCGCCGGGTGACGACCGGCCGATCGGCGGAAAGGGGGCTCAGAAACGCAGCGTGCGCAGGTAGGAGTAGCCGACCTCGACGGTCTGGCGGACCGTCACGTCCGGGGTGTCGTTCTCGACGATGTATTCCCGCACGCGGTGCGCACGGAAGATGCGGGCGAAGTCGATGTGGCCGGTGCCCAGGTCGGCCATGTCGCCGTCGTGGGCGTGCCGGTCCTTGACGTGGTACTGCAGCACGCGCTGCGGCGCGGACCGGATCACGTCGATCGTGAAGCCCTCGGGGTCGCTCGCGCCGTCACCGCTCTCGATGCCGCCGCGGACCGCCCAGTAGATGTCGAGCTCGAGATGCACGAGCTCCGGGTCCAGTTCGGACGTCAGCACCTGCCACGGCGTCACCCCGCCGCCGAGATCGGTGGTGAACTCGTGCGCATGGTTGTGGTAGCCGTAGCGCAGGCCGGCCGACCGGGCCACCTCGGCCTCGTGGTTCATCTGCTCAGCCCACCGCTGCCAGTCGGCCTTGTCGGACGAGTCCAGGTAGGGCACGACCATGAACGACTGGCCGAGCGTGCGTGCGTTGTCGATCTTGGTGTGCAGGGCTTGCTCGCTGTCGCTGATGTCGTCGTGGCCGGACGTCGCCGAGATGCCGATCTCGTCGTAGAACTCCCGCAGTTCCTGCGCCGTGCGGCCGAAGTAGCCGAGCGCCTGCTCCACCTTCGGGTAGCCGGTGTCGGCCAGCATCCGCAACGTGGCGTCGAAGCCCGGCTCACCCTGCAGGTCCGAGCGCGCCGTGAACAACTGGACGCTGATCAACCCCGGCGGCACCCGCCGAAGTCCGCTACCCGGGACGGTGGCCTGTGCCGCGGGTGCCGCGAACCCGGCGGCGAGAAGCCCGGCACCGACCGCACCGCCCAATGCGGACCGCAACGCACCTCGTCTGCTGATGCCTCGCTCACTGAGCGAGCGGCGAACCGCCCGCTCACCATCGAATCCGTAACACATGAACCCTCCTATTCCGTACTTCTTCGTTGGAGACGTCAGGATCGGGTGTGTTGCACGCGCGGCGAGGCGCACGCGGGTATCGGGTTCAGGAACTGAATGCGGCGTCGAACGCAGCCTCCGGCGGGTCGAACAATTGCTCGCGCACGTACCGCAGCGACTCGGGAGCACCCCGCAGCCGGTCCATGCCCGCGTCCTCCCACTCGATCGAGATCGGACCGTCGTAGCCGATGGAGTTCAGCACGCGGAAACACGCCTCCCACGGCACGTCCCCACGTCCGGTGGACACGAAGTCCCAGCCGCGCCTCGGGTCACCCCACGGCAGGTGGGAACCGAGCCTGCCGTTGCGGCCGTTTCCGGTGTTACGTTTGGTGTCCTTGCAGTCGACGTGGAAGATCCGGTCGGCGAAGTCGACGAGGAACCCGGCGGGATCGATGTCCTGCCACACCATGTGGCTCGGGTCCCAGTTCAGACCGAACGACTCCCGGCGCCCGATCGCGTCGAGCGTGGCCACGGTGGACCAGTAGTCGTAGGCGATCTCCGACGGGTGCACCTCGAGCGCGAACCGCACGCCCTCGTCCTCGAAGACGTCCATGATGGGGTTCCAGCGGTCGGCGAAGTCCTGGTATCCGGCCTCGATCAGGTCGGCGGGCACCGGCGGGAACATCGCCACGTACTTCCAGTTCGCCGAACCCGTGAAGCCGACGACGGTGTTCACGCCGAGCCGGGCCGCGACCCGCGCGGTGTGTTTCATCTCCTCGGCCGCGCGTTGCCGAATGCCCTCCGGCTCGCCGTCACCCCATACCCGCTCGGACAGGATCGCCTGGTGGCGCGCGTCGATCGGATCGTCGCACACCGCCTGCCCCTTGAGATGGTTGGAGATCGCCCACACGCCGAGCCCGTGCCTGTCCAGTATGTCCAATCTGGACCGGAGATACGACTCGTCCTCCACCGCGCGCCAGACGTCGAGATGATCGCCCCAGCAGGCGATCTCCAGCCCGTCGTAGCCCCACTCCGACGCGAGCTTCGCGACCTCCTCGAACGGCAGGTCCGCCCACTGCCCGGTGAACAGGGTGACCGGTCGTGCCATCACGCCACCTCCCATGTCGTTCCTGCTGTGTCTGCGTTCGTTCCCGCGACGTCGACCCACGCGCTGCCGGCCTCCGCACTGGCCTGTACCGCGGCGACCACCCGCTGCACCCGCAGCCCGTCGGCGAACGACGGCTCGGGGTCGGTGCCCTCCGCGATGGAGGTGAGCAGATCGGCGGCCTGGTGCGAGAAGCCGTGTTCGTAGCCGAGCACGTGCCCGGGTGGCCACCACGCGCCGAGATACGGGTGCGTCGGCTCGGTGACGAGGATCCGGGTGAAGCCCTGGGTCTCGTCCGGCGCCGAGGCGTCGTAGAACCACAGGGTGTTCATGTCCTCGAAGTCGAACGCGAGGCTGCCCTCGGTCCCGTTCAGTTCGATGCGGATGGCGTTCTTGCGGCCGGTGGCGTAGCGAGTGGCCTCGAAGGTGGCCATCGCGCCGCCGCTGAACCGGCCGAGGAACACCGCCGCGTCGTCCACGGTCACCTGGCCGGTGCCGTCACCGCCGGGCAGCGGACGTTCGGGGACGAAGGTGTCCAGCGCGGCATTGACCCCGGTGATGTGTTCATCGGTGAGGAACTGGGTCAGGTCGATCACGTGGGCACCGATGTCCCCGAGCGCACCGGAGCCCGCCCTGGTGGCATCGAGCCGCCACGAATAGGGAGCAGCCGGGTCGGTGAGCCAGTCCTGCAGGTACTGCGCCCGGACGTGGCGCAGCGTGCCGATCCGGCCGTCGCGCACGAGCCGTCGTGCGAGCGCGAGTGCGGGAACTCGCCGATAGGTAAATCCCACCATCGCGCGGACACCGTCGGCGCGGGCCTGTTCGGCGGCCTTGACCATCTCCTCGGCCTCGTCGACCGAGTTGGCGAGCGGCTTCTCGCAGAGCACGTGCTTGCCCTCGGCGAGCGCGGCGATCGCGATCTCGGCGTGCATGTCACCCGGGGTGCAGATGTCCACGAGGCCGACATCGTCCCTGGCGATGAGTGCGCGCCAGTCGGTTTCCACGCTCTGCCAGTCGAACCGGCGGGCCATCTCCTCGGCCTTGGCGCGGTCGCGCCCGCCGAGCGCAACCAGCCGTGGTTCCAACTTCGGGTCGAAGAAACTCTTGGCGTTGCGCCATCCCTGGGAATGTGCCATCCCCATGAAGGCATAGCCGATCATGCCGATCCCGATCGGCGCTCTGTCCACGTGCGTCATCAGCCCTCCCAGGGGTGGTTCGTCGGCGCGGTGTGTCAGGACTCGAATCCGAGTGAGAGGTACTGCTCGACGTTCTCCTGCGTGACGACGGGCGCATCCAGCACGATCCGGCGCGGCACCTCGCGCTGCACCAGGTCGGACATGCCCTTGTCCTGGGCGAGCAGCCGCGCGAGGCGGATACCGTCGGCGGCCTGCGTCGGCGGGTAGAGCACGGTGGCTTCCATCTCGCCCGCCTGGATCCAGCGCATCGCGTTCTTCGAGCCGGCACCACCGAGGAAGGCGAACTCGTCGCGGTCCGCGCTCTCGAACGCGGCCTTGACGCCCACGCCCTGGTCGTCGTCGTGGTTCCAGATGATGTCGATCTCCGCCACCGCCTGCAGCAGGTTCGATGCCGCCTTCTCGCCGGACTCCACGGTGAAGTCCGCGGCCACCCGGTGGTCGACGTTCTGACCGCACTGCTGCAACGCCTCCTTGAAGCCGTCGGAGCGGTCCTGGGTCAGCGGCAAGGAGTCCGTGCCCGCGATCTCGGCCACCACCGCGTCGCCGCCGAGGTTGTTCTCTTCGACCAGGCTGCAGGCGTAGTTGCCCGCCGAGACGCCCATGCCGTAGTTGTCACCGAGGATCGTGGTGCGGGCGGCGAACTCGCTGGAGAACTCACGGTCGACGTTGACGACCGGGATGCCCGCCTCCATCGCCTGGGTGGCGACCTGGGTCAGCGCCGCGCCGTCCGTCGGCAGCAGCACGATCGCGTCCACACCGTCGTTGATGAACGTCTCGATGTGGCTGATCTGCATGTTCGGGTCGTTGGTGCCTTCCGCGACCCGCAACGTGACGTCCTCGTACTTCTTGCCCTCGGCAACGGCGGTCGAGTTGATCGCCGCCAGCCAGCCGTGGTCCGCCTCCGGACCGGAGAAGCCGATGACGACTTCCTTGCCGGGGTCGTCGTTCTCGCTGACCGCCCTCGGGCCGGTGTTGGCCTCCTGCGAGGCCGGATCGTTGCCGGTACAGGCGGTGGCGAGCATGGCGAGGGCTGCCATGGCGCCGGTGGCACGAAGGAGTCTGCTGCTGCGGTGCCGCATGGTTCTCTCCTCGGAGGTGAGTGTTCCGATGGGTTTCGCGTGGGGAGTCGCGCGGTTCACGGCGGGGAGCCGTTGCGGGCCGCGACTCGTTGTTGCAGCAGCACCGCGACGACGATGATCGCGCCTTTCGCCACGGCCTGGGTGGACGTGTCGAGGTTGTTGAGCGTGAAGACATTGGTGAGCGTGGTGAAGATCAGCACGCCGAAGACGGTGCCGACGATCGTGCCGCGACCGCCCGAGAGCAGCGTGCCGCCGATGACCACGGCCGCGATGGCGTCGAGCTCCATGAGCGTGCCGTGCGTCGACGTGCCCGCCGTGGTGCGCGCCAGCAGCATCACCGCCGCGAGTCCACATGCGACACCGACGAGGACGTACAGCAGCGTGGTGTGCCGCTTGACGTTGATGCCCGCCAGCCTCGCGGCCTCCGGGTTGCCGCCGACGGCGAGCGTCCGGCGGCCGAACGTGGTGCGGTTGAGCAGAATCCAGCCCGCGACGGCGACCACCGCGAAGATGACCACGAGCACCGGGATACCGAGCACCCGGCCGCCGATCACGTCGGTGAATTCGCTGACCGTGACGACCTGCGTACGCTTCTGCGCGATGATCTCCGCGAGGCCACGTGCCCCGGCCATCATCGCCAGCGTCACGATGAACGCCGCCATCCGGCCGTAGGCGATGAGTATCCCGTTCACGAGGCCACAGCCCGCGCCGACCAGCAACGCCGTGGTAACCATGACGATCCAGTGGGTGTCCATCGCGAGCGTCTGCGTGGCGATGGTCGACGCCCACACCGACGACAGCGCCACGATCGCACCGACCGACAGGTCGATACCGCCGCCGGTGATCACGAACGTCATGCCGACGCTCACGACGCCGATCACCGACGCCAGCCGCAGGATCGTCATCACGTTGTCGAAGCTGACGAAGCGGTCTCCCGCGGTGATCACACCGACGAGGCACAGCAGCAGCAGCGCGATCACCAGGCCGAGGTTGCGACCGGAAGGACCGGAGAAGATCGCGGTGACGCGGCTCAACGGCCCTTCGGTGTCGCCGCCGGGCGCGCCGGCGCCGGTTCGCTCGTCGGATGCGGTCGTCATGCCGCGTCTCCTTCCATCACCATGTCGAGCACGCGGTGCTCGTCGATCTCATCGGCGGGACCGTCGTGGAGGAGGACGCCGTCGGAGATCACCAGGACCCGGTCGGACAGTCCGATCACCTCCTCGATCTCGCTGGAGACAACAACAACCGCGATACCGCGGGCCGCCAGATCCCGGATCAGCGCGTAGATCTCGGTCCGCGCGCCGACGTCGACGCCGCGCGTCGGTTCGTCCAGCGCCAGCACCCGGCACTCGCGCAACAGCCAGCGGGCCAGCACGACCTTCTGCTGGTTGCCGCCGGAGAGCGTGCCCACGTGCCGCGCCACGTCGGCGGGCCGCACGTCGAGTGCGCGAACCTGGTCGTCGGCCGCGCGCCGCTCGTCCCGGCGATTGACGAAGCCGCCGCGGGCGAATCGGCCCAGGCTGGCGAGCGAGATGTTGCGCGCCACCGACTCGTGCAGCACGAGTGCCTGACTCTTGCGTTCCTCGGGGCACAGACCGACACCCGCGGCCACCGCGGCACCCACCCGCCCCGGGCGCAACCTGCGCCCCGCGACCGACACCGTCCCGGCCTGGGCCTTGCGCGCGCCGTAGATCGTCTCGAGGATCTCCGAGCGGCCGGAGCCAACCAGTCCCGCGAGGCCGACGACCTCCCCGGCGGCCACGGTGAACGACACGTCGCGGAACTCCCCCGGCCTGCTCAGCCCCGACACCTCGAGCACGGTGTCGCCCAGCTGCCGCTCCGGCCGCTCCGGGAAGGCGTACTCGATCGACCTCCCGGTCATCAGCCGGATGATCTCCGCCGTCGGCGTCTCGGCCGCGGCGAGTCCGGTGGCGGCGGTGCGCCCGTCCTTGAGGACGGTGACCCGGTCGCCGATCTCGCGAATCTCTTCCAGACGGTGGGAGATGTAGACGATCGCCACGCCCTGCGCCGCCAGCTCGCGGATCACGCTGAACAGCCGCGCGACCTCTTCCTGGTCCAGCACGGCGGACGGCTCATCCATCACGATCAGCTCGGCCTCGTGCGACAGTGCGCGGGCCATGCTCACGATCTGCTTTCCCGCGGCCGGCAGGCGCCCCACCTCGACGTCGGGACCCACCTCGGGATGGCCGAGACGACGCAGCAGCTCGGCGGCCGACCGGTTCGCGTCGGTGCGCGCGACGACTCCCCATCGCGCGCGCTCGTGCCCGAGGTAGATGTTCTCCGCCACGGTCAGTCCGTCGACCAGGTCGAGTTCCTGGTAGATCGTGGCGATCCCGTGGTCGATCGCGTCCTGCGGGCCAGCGATGCGGATGTCCTCGCCGTGCCAGCGGATCGTGCCACCGTCCGGCTGGTGCGCCCCGGCGAGCACCTTGATCAACGTGGACTTGCCTGCGCCGTTCTGCCCCAGCAGGCAATGGACGTCGCCCGCCCGCACCTCGAGGTCGATGCCGTCCAGCGCCTTCACGCCGGGGAAGTGCTTGACGATGCCGCTCATGCGCAGCAGGGGCTCCCGCCCCGCATCGTCTGTGATCTCGCTCTCCTTTGAGCTCATGACGGCGGACTATAGGCTCACTTTTGCCTGTTCGTCATCAGAAGTCCGCTGATTTACATCCAAATGGCCGCGTCTGAGACGTGCGAAGTCCGGGGTGTTCTAGTGTCGAACCAGCGAATTCTGCTGATGAGGGGAAGGAAGGCAGCCACATGACTCGGCATGAGCTGGCACCGACAGGCACGGCAACGCTGTTCCAGTTCCTGCGCGACGGGCGGCCACGCACCCGCGCCGAGCTGGCCGCCGAGACCGGCCTGGCACGCTCCACCGTGGCCGAGCGCATCGACACCCTGCTCAGCTCAGGTCTGCTGAAGTTCAGCGACAAGGCCAACTCCACCGGCGGCCGTCCTCCGACGACGGTCGCCTTCAACCCGGCGGCCAGGGTGGTGCTCGCCGCCGACATCGGCGCGACACACGCCAAGCTCGCAGTCACCGACCTCGCGGGCGACGTGCTGGTGGAGGAGGACAAGGTACTCAACATCGCCGACGGCCCCGAGGTCGTGCTGCGGGAAGTGTGCGACCGCGGCCGCGCGCTGCTCACGCAGGCCGAACGGGACGAAACCGATTTGCTCGGCGTGGGCATCGGACTGCCCGGACCCGTCGAGCACCTGTCGGGCAAGCCGACGAATCCGCCGATAATGCCCGGCTGGGACGGGTTCGACGTCCCCGCGTTCGTGCGCGGTGAACTCGGCGCGGCGACGCTCGTGGACAACGACGTCAACATCATGGCGCTCGGTGAGTACCGCGCCCACTGGACCAAATACGAGCACATGATCCTGGTGAAGGTCGCCACCGGCATCGGCAGTGGCCTGATCAGCTACGGCCGGCTGCACCGTGGGTCGCAGGGCGCGGCAGGCGACATGGGGCACGTCCGGGTACCGCACGACACGGACATTCTCTGCCACTGCGGCAATGTCGGGTGCCTGGAGGCCGTCGCCAGCGGAGCGGCGATAGCGGCGAAGCTGACCGAGGCGGGTGTCCCCGCGACGAACAGCGCCGACGTCGTCACTCTCGCCCGCAACGGCTCGGTGACCGCGTTGCAGCACATCCGGCAAGCGGGCCGCGACATCGGGGAGGTCCTCGCGACGGCGGTCAGCCTGTTCAACCCGTCCGTGCTCGCGGTCGGGGGCGCGCTCTCACTGGCGGGTGAACACCTGATCGCCGGAGTGCGGGAAGCCGTCTATCAACGTTCCCTGCCGCTGGCGACGCAGAACCTGCGCATCGTGCCGCTGCGATCCGGCGACGAGGCCGGCGTGTCCGGTGCGGCATTCATGGTGATCGACCATGCCCTCGCAGCCGGTCAGGTGGAGTCCCTCCTCACGCAGTGAGCACCGCGCCACCCGGGTGGCCGCCTGGTTTGACGCCGGTTCGCACCACGACTCACACCACAAAGGAAGGCCGAGCGGAATCTCGGCCTCGGCATTGGCGGAGAACCCTGCAGGTCGGCGAGCGCGCCCAGGTACGCGACCGCTCTCGCCATATCGACCTACCCACAGCCACGGCCTGGCAACGGTGGTTACGGCAACGCTCCAGCGCACAGCAACGCCGGCGGACAGGGCAGTCCGGGCGGAGCAGACGGCTACACCTCCGCGTCGGAGCGCTACAACCAGATCTATGCCGAGCAGATGGGTGAGTACGGCAACGTCCCCATCATCGGCACGCCCCTCGCCGCTGCGCAGGCGCAGATGCGCGCGCAGGGTATGAACGAGAAGCAGATCGAGAAGCTTTCGCAGGACGCGGAGTTCCTGGAGGGTCTGCAGGGTTCGGACCAGAACTACCCCGGCCAGGACCACCAGGCGATGTACAACTACGTCCACCAAGACCTCGACTCCGGCCAGACCACGCAGCTCTCGGACGCGTGGGCGGAGCTTGTCACGCTGTTCGGTGAGTTCGACGGCAAGTTCAACGAGGCCGTCCAACAGTCTCAGCACCACTGGGAGGGCGACTCGGCCGAGGCCGCCCGTGGCTATGTGCAGCAGCTCGGCCAGTGGTCCAGCACCAACTCGCAGCGGTCACAGCTGGCGTCCGAAGCCATCTACGCGCAGTCGAACGCGGCTGAGACGGCGAAGAACTCGATGCCCGAGCCGGTCGAGACCAACGGGTTGATGAAGGACTTCGGGTCGGCGGTCAAGGAGAACCCGCTCAACCCGATCGGCGCGTTCAACCAGGCCATGGAAACCCGGGAGAAGGCCGACGCGGCCCACCAAGAAGCCGCGCAGGTGATGAGCACCTACGACAAGAACCTCTACGAATCCGCCTCGAAACAGCCTGCCTTCGCCCCTCCCCCGGAGTTCGGCGGTGCCGGCGGCGGCGACGGATCCGGGTTCAAGGGCTCCGGGGTGATCGATATTCCGGGTGGTCCGTCGGATTCGACCAGTGCTGCGGGGTATTCGGGTGGGCCCAGTGGTGGCCCGTCGGTGCCCGGCAGTGGCGGTCCGGGCAACGTCAGCAGCCTGCCCGGCGGTGGCGGGGGCACTCCGCCGGGTGTGGCGCCGGCGCCGATGCCGGGTCGGGCGACCGGGCAGGGCCAGTTGCCGGGCACG